>PBMB01000014.1 GCA_002722455.1 Chloroflexota bacterium | reverse complement strand
GAAATTTGAGCGGTCGTATCCATGTATCCAGTGTTCACCTGATCCTGTTGTGCATTCTTTATCGACAATAAAAGCATTATTTTGTGCCCAGTAGTATAAATGATCTAAAATACAGGAAGCAGCCGTCCTACTTCCTTTTTCTGCAGCCAGGTCACTTAAAATCAGCATAGTATTAACATTAGATATTTCATCCCATGCTTTTTGGTCAACTTTACCATTTTCAAGACGGTCAGGAATTTGAGTCGGCAGACCAGCAGGATTTGGACACTCCACAGGGGTATCATTATTAAAAATACGTGTATCCCACGGTGAATTTAATATATAGATATCTGTCTTTACAGCAGAAGGAGTAGATGGTAAATCTTCAATATGAACAGACCATAGAGGTTCTTCCCAGGATGTATCAGGTTCTGAAGTTTCTGGTGCTGAACCAGAACACATTACTATCAGAGGAAAGCAAACAGTTAGTAAAAGTATTGTTCTTATCATTCGCATATATTTTTGAAAGAAGAATTAAACTAGTTTATTATACCTTCATCCCTAATTGCTTTTAATGCTCTCCCAAAAGATTCTGTAGTAGAATCAATTATGTTTTCATCGTGAACAGCAGATAGCAGAAATCCTATACCACCCATCATATCAACTCCTTCGTTGAGCATTGCTATTTTCATAGAAGGACCATATTTTTTCGCTGACCTGGTGATTTCTGAATGATCTAGCGTACACATATTCCCATCGCATGAGCACTCTACATCTAGAAGAATATGTACTATCGATGAAGTTCCGTGGACATGTCCTTCTACTTCATATTTAGTTAGCTGTTCATTAAGGCCTGATTTTAATCTGACAGCGAGTTCGTCAGCTCGTTCATTTATAGGGTCTCTGTCTATAATTTTGAGAGTTGCTGTGCCAGCAGCAGCAGAGACAGGGTTAGCATTGTATGTTCCATGATGGTCTACTCTGTCTGATTCCAGATCAAAAGATAACAATTCCATGATATCTGCCCTACCCGCTACAGCTCCTCCGGGCATTCCACCAGATACTATTTTTGCCATTGTTGTAAGGTCAGGCATTATTGAAAATTTTGACTGAGCTCCACCTTTAGAGATTCTGAATCCGCATATTACTTCGTCCATGATCATAAGGACATTGTGTTTTTTGGTGAGGTCTCTGATATTAGAAAGGAAATATGGGTTTTGTAAGGGGTACTGTGCCCAGTGTCCACCGGTAGGCTCAAGAATCACTGCGGCAATATCATTTCTTGTTTCCAGTGTCTGTTTTAGTGCATTAATCTCTGGTTCAATTACAAGAGTTGAAGACAGTGTGTCCTGAGGAATACCTGTTTGTTCAGTAATACCAGCACCGGGTGAGGCATAATCGTGCCAGCCGTGGAAATGTTCTCTGAATTTTACTATTTTATTTTTTTCTGTATATGCACGTGCTAATCTCATTGCAAGTAAGGTTGATTCAGTTCCAGTACCTGTAAAGCGAACCCGCTCTGCAGATGGAATTAATTTTTTTATCATTTCAGCCCATTCTGTTTCAAGAGGATTAAGTGTGCCCATATGTGTACCAGATGCAACTTGTTTAGCAACCTGTTCGGTGACCTCTGGATGTGAATTACCCAGGATAAGTGCACCGAAGCCTACCATGTAATCGATTAATTCATTACCATCGAGGTCTGTCTTAATTATTCCGTTAGCTTTATAAACAGAGACGGGAAATGGCTTAACATCTCTTGAGAGGTGTCCTCCTGTCGGAATTGCCCTGATTGCCCTTTGATATGCCTCTAAAGATTTGGCAAATTTATTTGAATACGTTTCGAAGATAGACAAATTATGCTCCTAAATAAATTATTTTAGGTTGGTCAAAATTGGGTTTTAGTATACCATTTATCAAATACTATTATCGGTACTGGCAACAGTATTAGGTGGCGAGTGATATGAATTTTTTAAAATTTAACTGGTAATACTTACGTAAGTTCCCTGAACACAGGTTACTCCATCAGATTGTTGGCCATAGTAGCAGACAAAGAGCTTTCCTGGTTCATATTCTATAGTTGTAGGATATCCCAGGTTATAGTTAGGAAAATCGTCTCTAATTATAATTTCTTTATCAATCAACCATGTTTTACCATTATCTTCAGATAAACAGGCACGTATGCCAAAGGGAGCATGTCTTCGTCCATAGGTACATAGTAATCTGCCATCATTTAAAACTAGCAAATGTCCTGGATGGCCATACATGGGAGTTGCTTCAGGAATAGTCCAGGTTATACCTCCGTCGAGTGATCTGCATGAATATAAGTAGCCTGCATAAAAGTCTTCTTTCCCATTGTGAGTTGATCTCAAAATACAATAGAGTTCATTTTTACCTACTTCGGCAATATGGGGTTCAAGATAAAAAAGATCTGGAGATTCGACAATGAGAGATGGTTTTTCCCAGTTGCGACAATAGTCTTTCGATGTAACAAAATATGTGTGTTTATTTCTTGGGAAAATATGTTCGGTAACTGGATAAATTATACGCCCATCAGAAAGTTCAACAACGCCTGTTCTGGTAAAACCTCCATGATAAGGCTCAGTATTAATTCTGACTGTTTTAAAAGTATCACCATTGTCAGTACTATAATGAGAATAGAGACCATCATAACCACGTGCCCAGGAATACAGAGCATCATCCCATTCAGAATTTGTAAACTCTTCGGTCCAGTCTCTGTCACCAGGCAGTTTGATAGAAATTGATTCTCCAGCATCTCTACGTTTTTTTGCTAGTCCCAGTGGATACCATTTATAACGAAATTGAGTGAGAACGAGGGTTCCGTTACTAAGTTGTGAAATTCCGGGTGTTTCAACACCATGCCAGTCGAAATCTGGTGCAAAGTAAGGTTTTTCCCAGGTTTGCCCTTTATCAGCAGACCTGCTTAATAAATTACGAAACAGAGGATCTTCGGGTGGGTGCAGCGGAGGATTATTAATATCTCTGCGAACGGAATGACTAAGTGCAATTATCCATCTACCATCATTTAGGACTGAAATAGATGGATGAGAAATATATGCAAAATCATCTTTGTGTATCGTGATAGTCTTGTTGATAATATAATCTGACATTTTTTTAGCATTAATGATTTAAACAAAGTATCTTCTGTCAGTTCTTTTGTCAAATTTATTCATTAACTCAGATATTCAAATTTATTAAAAAGCAGATTGCTTATTTATTGATGAAGTTCTAAAATTTGAGAAATATTAGGTTGACTATGCTGAATAGATAGGGAAATGAGAAAGATTTAAAAGATGCAAGTGATAGACTTCTAAGTGTTTTAGGAAGAATAAAAATTAAAGGTGTTTAATATCTTGATAAATGATTTTACTCACTGTTTAGTCATTAGTTAATGCTAACTAAACTGCAAAAAACTAACTTACTTAACTTTATCTAGATTATCCTTTAATTAATTGTTAAACTGAACAGCTGAATTATGTTTTTAAAAAAAATTTGGAGATAAATTATGAGTGATTGGGCTCAAACAATCGCTGATTCATTAAAGGAGTCTGAGATTTCTTTAATTACTGGTGTTACGGATTCAAGTTTGAGTATATTAATTAATTTACTTCGGGAAGATTCGTATTTTTCGGTAATTCCTGCTTCCAGAGAAGAGGAGGCGATAGGAATTGCTGTAGGATCTTATGTTAGTGGTACAAAGTCAGCTGTATATATGCAGTCCAGTGGAGTTGGTAATTCTGTTAATGCGTTAGCAAGTTTATGTATACCGGCTAGAATTCCGATTCCTATGATAATTAATTTAAGAGGTGATATTGGTGAGTTTAATATCGCACAGGTGCTGATGGGTAAAGTTACACCACAAATTTTTGATAATTTAAATATTCCTACATATATCCTGGACTCAGATGTTAGTTTAGAAGATAAAGTTACTGGTGCTCTGAAGTTATGTTATGCATCCCATCAGCCATTAGCCATCGGCTTAACTCCATTATTACATGGTGGAAAGAGTTCAAAATAATGCAATATGTTGTTAATTACATAATACAGTATAGATGGTAATACAGATGAACAGATATCATGCAATTCAGAAATTAATGAGTATAGTTGATGAAAAAGTTGTGATTGTTGGAAATTTAGGACCAACCTCTGATGAAATGCGACATGCAATGCACAGAGACAAGAATTTTTACACATATGGCTCTATGGGACTTTGTTCTTCAATTGCTTTAGGGATTGCCTTAAATTACAGTGACAAAGTCATATCTTTTGATGGTGATGGTTCTGTTTTAATGAATATGGGGACATTAGCTACTATAGGTCGTGAAAATCCTTTAAATTTAATCGTTTTAATTTGGGATAATGAGATGTGGGGACAGGTTGGCAGACAGTTTAGCCATACACATTACCAAACAAATTTAGAAGAAATAGCCCAGGGATGTGGTATTAAGAAAACAATTACAGTAGATAACGAAGATGATTTAGAGAAAGTTTTTGTAAAAGCATTATCAGATGACGGGCCTTATGTAATAGTTGCAAAGATTAAAGAAAGTGAATATCTGTCAGTTGCTCCTGTCGAGCCAGAAATTATAGCTTTCAATTTTCGTAAATCTATGATACAAAATGCCTGATGGATAATTAATTCAAGAGGAATTAAATCATGGTAGTTGAACTTAAAGAATATACAGATTTAGCAAGTCAGCTAGAAGCAATGGAACGCGATGGATATTTGTATTTCCCTGGTGTATTGAATTCAGATGAGATTGCAGAATTACGAAAATGTATGGATGAGACTGAGCCAATTGCAGAAAATAGAGATAGTTACAGTACTTCTGAAGGTGGTCAACTTCTTGGGAAATTCCAAGGTGGAGGGTTTTTTCTGAAACATATTAAAGTTGCATTTAACCGTAGTCCTATTTTCCTTAAATATATAGATCGTTCACCACTTATAGAATTGGCAGAAGCAATGCATGGAGAAGATTGCCATATTATTGGTAGTACTGCATGGATAACGGGTGAAGGCAGACCTGACCAACAGTTACATTCTGATTGGGTTCCAGTACCTCTTCCTGCTGACGTTTTAGCAGATTCAAGAGTTAAATTACCGATATTTGCAACTACTGCCTTTTATTATCTTGATGATGTTACTGAAGAATTAGGCCCAACTAAAATTATCCCGGGAAGTCATAAATCTGGTCGAGTACCAGGTGATGATACTACATGGAATGGCCAGGAGGCACAGAGTATTTTATGTAATGCTGGTGATGTTGTGATATTCAGGAGTGAAATTTGGCATCGTGGGTCACGAAGTACCAGTAAAGATAATAGATATTTATTACAGGTGTTTTATGCTAATCGAATGGTTACACAAAAATTCCCTCCTTATCCACACGGTTTTAGATTAAATAAGGAAATATTAGCTCAAGCGACTCCACGACAGTTACGTCTTTTGGGACATCATGAAGGTGGAGTATACGATTAATTACTAATCTGGGGGTTAGTTATGATTGGCTTTATATTAAGAAGATTCGTTTTAATGTTTTTTACCTTAGTGGTAATGTCTATGCTGTCATTTACTGTAATTCAACTACCACCTGGTGATTTGATAACAAAATATATCCAGGACCTTGAAACCGGAGATGGATCTTTTGGATTATCGGCTGGTGGAGCATGGGCAGGTGGTACTGAGGCTACTATTGCACAAGCTGAATATTTACGAGCGTATTATGGTATGGATCAACCGTACTATATTCGGTACTTAAAGTGGATATCAGGGTTTCCTAAACTTGAATTCGGACATTCTTTTCTTAAGAGAGGTACATCTTCAGGACAAAGTGTAAAGGTTACAGAAATCATTCAAGATAGACTCTGGATGACAATGATATTAACAGGAGTAACTATTTTATTTACTTTTTTAGTTTCTTTTCCAATTGGAATATACTCTGCTGTTAGACATAATAGTATAGGAGATTATACAACTACTTTTATTGGATTCATTGGTATTTCTGTGCCTGATTTTCTCCTTGCTGTAGTTCTTATGTTTATCTTTTTTGCATATTTGAATCAGCCTGTTGGAGGTTTATTTAGTGGAGAAATGGAATATAAGCCATGGAGTTTTGCTAAAGTCCTTGATCTCTTACAACATTTAATTATTCCTGTTATTGTACTGGGTACGTCTGGTACTGCTGGGTTGATTCGTGTGTTAAGGAATAATCTTCTTGACGAACTTCAAAAACCATATGTTGTAACAGCACATGGTAAAGGATTATCTTATTGGAGAGTTATAATGAAATATCCTGTACGAGTAGCTGTTAACCCAATGATTAGTGGTATAGGAAGTCTTTTGCCTAGCTTAATCGGAGGAAGCGTGATTGTTTCAGTCATTTTGAATCTCCCTACGATAGGCCCACTTCTTTTACAAGCTGTTCAACGTCAGGATACGTATACTGGTGGATTCCTCATTCTTTTACTGGGATTACTAACAGTGATAGGTGTCTTGATATCAGATATTATGTTGGTTGTTGTAGACCCTAGAATTCGTATGTGGGATACAGATTAAAGTATCGACATAATTTCCCTTTCCAATTTTGATGTTTAAACTATCGAGAAAAATTAAAATCCTAATCCTGATACTTGTATCTCCCTTTTTCCTGATTTTAAATTTGGGGATGTATCTTTTATTTGTTTTGATGATGGAAGTAATATTTCTCAGAGTGTTTTTTGATTACGATATACTCCCAGATATTTTGTTGCTAAGAGATTTATTGTTAAACTGGATTTCTGGATAGATATTTGTTATAGATATACACATAGAAAAGAACAATTATGGACCGAAAGGAAAAATTATGGACCGCAATACATTAAAGGAAATGGTTAAGGGTACTATTGTAACTACTCCAACTCCTTTTGATGATGACTTAAAACTAGATCTTTCAAGAACTCGTGAAATCACACAGTGGTGGGTAGAACAAGGCTTAGGAACTAATATATCTCCTCTTAAAGTAACTGCTGCAGGTGGTGAGTGTGCTGCGTTAACAGACGAAGAGTGGCTACAAGTGATAAAAACAACTGTAGATGCAGCTGGATCTGATGCAATAATTACTTGTGGATTAAAAACCAGATCTACTGTTCATACCATAGAAGATGCAAAAAAAGCACAGGATGCCGGTGTAGTGGCATTACAAATAGATTTACCATTCTATAATCATCCAAACCAGGATGATTATGTGAGATTTTTTTCTGATATATCTGATGCAATAGATATTGGAATCATGATTTACAACACTCACTGGTTTGGAGCCCCTTCTATTACTGCAGAAACATTACTTAGACTTTCTGATGCTGAGCATGTATTTGCGGTTAAATGGAATACCCCAACTCTAGAAGAATATTCTCGGATGAAAGATTTTTCACATATATTTAATGTTATTAACAATGGGGGAGATCCAATAGCTTGCCACAAAATGGGAGGAATAGGATATATAACGTGGTCTGCTACTGCATATCCACAGCACGACCTTGATTTATGGAAAGCACTGGATGAATGCAGATATGAAGATGCTCAAAATCTTTTAGACAATCAAAGTCTGCTAATGAAGTGGAGAGATAAATCAAATCTAAAATCAGGTGGATACAGGCATTTAAAAGCATGTATGACTGCTATGGGACAAGATGTTGGACAACCAAGATTGCCTACCCTTCCATTAGATGAAGAAGAAATAAGTGAGTTAAAGCAAATATTAAGAAAAATGAAATGGCTTTAATATACTAAGTGAATTTATCAGTAAAGTGGAAGATTTGAGTAAAGTACTTATATTTGGAATAGATGGACTTCAGCTAAGTCAAGTAATTCCTGAAAAAATGCCTAATCTTTCAAAGTTAAAAAGTCGGGGTACATTTTGGTCTGAGCATCATTCTGTTTTCCCTACAGTAACCAGGGTAAATACTGTTAGTATGCTGACAGGATGTAATCCGGGGACACACGGACTTGCTGGAAATTATGTAGTACTCAGAGATTATGATCCTTCAGAAGTTATACCACTTCTTCAGCCAGAATTAGAAGAAGTTACCGCAAAAATTGGTCCTGTCCTTAAAGTACCTAATATTGTAAATATTATTGCCAAGTATGGTTTAAAATTTGCTGCAGTTAATATTGGTTCTACAGGCAATGCTTATTTACACAATTATGATAAGTCTCCCAATGGCATTGTGATACATCCAGAATTTTGTATTCCAGATACATTGGAACAGGACATTCAAGACAGATTTGGAAAGTGGCCAGCCAAAACACTATATGATGAAGATCGACAGGAAAAGGCTATGGAAATATTATTAAGTTATGTATTAGATGAATTAGATCCATCTGTTGCAATGTTTTGGTCTAATAATCCTGATACTGTTCAGCATGCTTCACCGGTTGGTGGGCAAATGTCTGATAAGGCATTATCTATTGTAGATAATCAAATTGGTAAATTATCTAGGTATATAGATGCTAATAAAAACATGAATATATTATTTGTATCAGATCATGGATATTCGACAATTAAAGATACTGTAAATATTGCTGATAATATTAAAAAAGAAATGGTTCATTTAATACCTGATATTGATCAAATATTAATTGCTCCTAATGGAGGATCAGTTTTATTTTATATTAATCCTCCAGATGTAAAAGTAATTGAAACTCTGATTGATTATTTGATACAGCAGCCATGGTGTGGTAATTTACTAACTTCCTCAAAATTTGGTGATATAGAGGGTAGCGTTGATTTAGGGATTACTGGGCTTGAAGGTGAACGATCACCTGATCTTGTTATGTCTTTCAGATGGGAAAATTTAATGAATGAATTTTCAGTACCAGGTGTAGCATATAATTCTGGTGGTGTGAAAGGGAATGGACTACATGGCTCTATGGGGTTTTCAGAACAGCACTGTACATTAATAGGGTTTGGACCTGATTTTCATGAAGGTATCGAAGTAAAAATTCCTTCTGGAAATATAGATGTTGCTCCTACCGTCCTTGATTTAATAGGAATTAATGATACGTTTAAAATGGATGGTCGTGTATTAAGCGAAGGATTGGTTGGACGTAATTTAAGTTCATCTGAGATACTTAAAAAAGAGATTTTTAAAGAGCGAAAAATTCATTCTACACAATATCGTCAGCAGATAGACATTTCTGAGTATAAAGGTAGTATTTATATAGATCAGGGAAAGGTGTTTTAAATGGTAAACAAAAAATACAAAGTTGCAATAATAGGTTGTGGTCGATTGGGGCAACTTTATGCTGAAGCATATTCGATTTATCCAGACACCGAAATCGTTGCGATTGCAGAATATAATAGTGAAAGAAGAAAAGCTGTTGGAGAAAGATTTGGTGTAAAAGCTCTATACAAAGATGCTGAAGATTTACTTAATGACATAATTCCAGATATAGCAGCAATAGTGACACCAACGAAATTTTATAAAGAGGCTGTTATCAAATGTGTAGAAGCAGGAGTCAAAGCTATTTCTACAGATAAACCAATTGCTGCAAAGTTATCAGATGCTGATGAAATAGTTTCAATTTGTGAATCAAAAGGAGTGATTCTTGGCGGTGGTGCTTTATTCAGAGCGTTAGGTAAAAATCAAGATATAGCACGATATATAAATGAGGGAGTATATGGTGAAGTAAGAGGAGCGGCACTCCATTGCTGGGGTGTAGAGATTTCTGGGGGAGGTTCCCAGCATATATCTCTGTTAAGATTATTTACTAATTCAGAAATTGAAGAAGTTATGTCTTGGGGGACTCATGTAGACCTTGTAGACCTTGTAGATGCTGGTACGATGGCGATCAAAGATATTGCAAAAAGAGATCATCTCTATCAAATGGCAAATTCTGCTTTAAATCAAAAAGAAGATCAGGGAATTATTATCAGTGGATACTTGAAAATGAGTAGCGGTATACAGACAAACATTTTTGGAACCCCTACCCCATTTAGAGGGGTTGATGTATGGACGGATACAAGTTTGATACGTTGGGATTGGAATGACCCTCAAATATATCAGGGTTTTGACAAGAATGGGAAAAGAATTTTAAAAGATGAGAAGTTTAGCGAGAACAATTGGGATAACTTTGGATTTGGTTATCTTGGTGGAGCTATAAGATCATTAATTGATTCACTTGAAACTGGTGCTAAACTATGGATTAGTGGTCATGATTTAAGACAGGCACTTGAAGTTGCAATTGCAACGATTCTGTCAGCAAAATTGGGGAATGTTCCAGTTAAGCTTCCTTTAAAAGATCGTTCTTTATCTCTTTATCCTCGTCCATATAGATGGCTTGGAGGAGATGAAACTGGCAGATATCAAACAGCAGAAGAAGTAACTAAACAGAATAGTAAAAACAATTAGGATTTTAGACAGTAGAGATTAATGGATATTTTAGTATTAGGTGGATCCAAGTTTTTAGGACATCGGTTAGTATCTTTACTCTTGGAACAAGGTAATAATGTTACAGTTCTTAACAGAGGGAAGACGTTAACAAGAGAGCTTCCTTTTGGAGTCAGTAGAATTCTTGCCGATCGATCAGATTCAAATCAGGTTAATAATGTTCTCCAAAATCTTAAATTTGATGTAGTTTTTGATATTTCTGGTTACCATCCATCTGAAGTTAGTACTACAGCAAATATCTTTAATGGAAAAGTGAAAAAATATATATTTTGTAGCACTGTTGCTGTATATGATGATAGCAAAATATTTCCAATTAATGAGGAATCTCCTCTTAATAGAAAAAAGGATGCAGATGACTATTGTAGAGATAAGATATTATGTGAGGATTTATTGATTGAAATGTTTAAATCAACGGATTTTCCAGTGTCAATTATCAGGCCGCCATATATTTATGGTCCGTATGATACTTTTCTACCAAGATTATTTAGTATATTTGCACGATTAACACAGGGCAGAGAAATTATTGTTCATGGTGATGGACAGAGTCTGGCTCATACGGTTCATGTTGATGATGTTGCATCGGCTTTTATTGCTGTTTCAGAAAAAGATTCTACAATTGGTCAGATATACAATGTAGCAGCACCAGAAGCAGTTACGTTTAATGCATATGTTGAGATGATTGCATCGATAATGAAAGTTGATACAAAGTTAGTGTATCTCAATTCTAGTGATCACCAGATGGTTTTAAAGGAGTTAGGAGAAAGACGTTTTTCAAAAGTTTTTGATGGAATGTGGAAGAATAGTTTCATCTATAGTACAGAAAAAATTCGATATAATCTTGACTGGTCACAAAAATATTCTATGTATGACGGCCTTAAAATGACTTACCAGTGGTGGATAGATAATGGTCTGGATCAGGAAGTATGGAATTGGGCTGATGATGATTATGTGTTAAGTCAGATTTGAAATTTGCATCTTGAATGAACATGGTGTGTAATATTGAAAAATCGGACTAAATAATTTTAAAGAAAGTAGTAGATATGGAGAAATTAAGCATTTTAAATGTTGGAGGCCATCCAAAAGACTTAATACAGTATGCTGGTGGTACTTTAGCTAAACATGTCGCCAGAGGTGACAAAGTCTGTATGCTCACTCCAGCTACGGGCATGACATTACATACAAAAGCTTTAGATAGTTTTCGGGATAAAGGAGTAGATCCTGATATGAAGTCTTTAATCGATGACCGTAAAAAGGAATTAATCGATGCATCTGAGGAATTAGGAATAAATGATGTCAGGTTTTTAGGTTATTCAGACGATGTTCCGGTGGTTGATAAAAGGATTGTGAATGATATTGCAGATGTGATTGGAGAGGTGCAACCTAATATAATTATTACTCATTGGCCATATGATTCGAGTCCTGCTCATGCAGTTGCAACTCAAATGACTTTTCTAGCAATTGAGGCTGCATCTAGTATGAGACCAGGTAAACCATATGCACCTACAGGTGGGGTGACTGGTGAAATGCCTCAGATTTTTTATCATGCAACTGCTGGCAGGACTAATGTGATAGAAAGTCTTGCTATAAGAATTCCAACAACCATAATTGATATTAGTGACGTGATTAAAAAGAAAACGAGAGCTATGAATAAATTTAAGTCTCAAATACATTCAAAAGGTGATACTAGAAAAGTGTTATCTGCATTAGATGGGAATATACATTCAGTTCATGCACGTATTCCGTATGCAGAAACATTTGTTGCACATAATCCTGAAGTTTATGAATTTTTACCCCTAAGTGAGTATGGAAGAAAACTTGCTTCCAGATCTCGTACAGAATTACATGAGTCTATGTCATTTATGTTAATGGATGAGTAATTATTTTGAATTGATAGTGACTATAAAAACGTAACTTGTTAATAATAGGAATAAGGAGTGCTAAAAAATGAAAACAGTACAAAAGCTTAGTCAGCATCAATTAGATTTTTTTGATACTTTTGGATATTTAGCTTTTCCTGGTCTTTTTAATGACTGTATTAACAAAATTATTGAAGAATTTGAAGATATTTGGGTAAAATCAGGAAGAACTCATGACAAGATCAACAGATCTGCCTTGATTCAGTTTCCTGATCAAAGTAAATACTTAAGTTCTTTACTAGATGATCATCGAATACATGACATAGCATCAAGCATTTGCGGTGAAGATTTTAACTACTTTACCGGTTCTGGTAACTACTATGTTGGTGATACTTCTTGGCATTCTGATGGGTATAATCAACGACCTGTAAAATCAATAAAATTAGCCTTTTATCTTGATCCTGTAACAAAAAACTCAGGTGCACTGAGAGTCATTCCTGGCAGTCATCGTAATAAGGAGTCTTTTGGTGATTTATTAGAATCTCATCTAACCTCAGATATCTTTGGAATGACTGGTGATCAAATCCCTGCAGTTGCTCTTGAGAGTAACCCTGGTGATGTCCTTGTTTTTAATCATAGGATAAAACATTCTTCTTGGGGTGGTTCTGATGCGAGAAGAATGTTTACTATGAATTTTACAGAGAGATATCCTAATCATCTAATAGCTGATTTAAAAGATTTTTTGTCTGGAGAAGCAAGGTTTTTCTTAGACCGTATGCATGGCACTGAAATGATTAAAACAGCTACACTCGAACGAATGCATCACCTGGAGCAAGTTCGGGAAAATGATACTCATATGGCTGATGTAGTTAAAGAACTAAAAAAGACAATGAAAGAACCTGCTAATGGTTAATGAAATCTTAAAACAATTAAAAATAGTTAGGAGTGTTTGATGAATTTAATACTTATAGGAGGAGAATATAGCGGAACTACGACTCTAGCTAACAAATTAAGGGAATGGGGGAAAAAAACATTTGGTGGAGACCATGGCTGGCATGATCACTGGAAGATACCGCATCTTGCACATGGAGAGCTTACAGAAGAAGAGTTTCAGCAAATTCTTAATTTGTCTCCGAACCTGAAAGAGCAGTACCAAAGATATCATATGGAATATCATCTACAACCTTCCTTTTACTCTGATCCTGATTTTAATTTGGTAGGATTTTGTTATGATGAAGTAGTTTATGGACCACTGTATTATGGATATGGTGATCAAGGAGCATATTCTGGTCGTGCAGTGCATGTACGCCGTATTGAAAAGACTATTTCAGTCATGGCACCTGAAACTGTCTTAATATTATTAAAATGCTCTCCTGAAGTAATCCGTGAAAGGATGAAAAAAGATCCACACAAGCATGGACTCTTAAAAGATAAAGATGTAGAACATGTTCTAAACAGCTTTGAACAACAATTTGATTCTTCAATACTTCGTAGAAAAATGACTTTAGATAGTACAAGTACATCTCCTGATAAATTGATCGAAGAATTTGAAGAAAAATTTATGGAAGCATTTTTAACTGACATAGATCGTCAAAGGTTAATTGTTCGATCAATGAAAAAAAACAAAAAAAATCGGTAAAATAAGCTTTTTAATGAAAAGTAGAACTGCTATTCAATTCAAAGTAGGTGGGGCGCTAGTCATTGATGAAGTTTGTATTTCAGACCCAGATCCAGATCAAGTATTGATAAAACTTCACTCAACTGGTATATGTCATTCTCAGTTACATCAAATGCGTGATCCAAAATTAAAAAGGCCATTAGTATTAGGACATGAAGCAACAGGTATTGTTGAGAAAAAGGGGAAAAATGTAACGCATGTACGTGAGGGCGATCATGTGGTGCTCACATGGATGAATCCATTACCTGCTAAAACAAAAAAATCCGATATAAGTAAGCATTTTATGTCTCCATTACAGACAATAAATAAAGATTTAGTTCATGGTGTTTTTATTTATACATGGGGAGAACATGTAACAGTTAGAGGGGGATATGTGTTTCCCATATCAAAGGACTATCCTACTGATGTAACTTCTATTTTAGGTTGTGCAGTAGCTACTGGTTGTGGGGCAGTAATGAATACAGCAAATGTTTTACCAGGAAATTCAGTAGCAGTTTTTGGAGCTGGAGGGGTTGGTCTTTCAGCTATTTGTGCTGCATCAATTTTGGGTGCTTATCCAATTATTGCTGTTGATTTACACGATAAAAAACTAGTTTTTGCAAAAGAATTTGGTGCTACACATTTAATTAATTCTAAAAAAGTAAATACAGTAGAAGCAATTTTAGATATCAGTAGCGGAGGAGTCGATTATGCTTTTGATGCCATTGGTGTAAAAGCGACAGCTGAGCAGTTGTTGTCTGTAACTAAAGAAGGTGGCGTTGGTGTTAAAAATGATGGAGGTACTGCAATTCTTATTGGTTATCCTCCACCTGAAATTACGATAGATCCCTCACATTTTGTATATTATCAACGTAAATATCGAGGGAGTAATGGAGCTGCTGACCCGAAAAAAGATTTTCCCAAAATTTTGAATTGGTACAAAGAAGGGAAATTCCCACTTGATAAATTAGTTTCAAACAGATATAAACTTGAAAATATAAATCAGGCATATCATGAATTAGAAGCAGGGGAAATTCTTGGGCGTGGAATTATTGAATTTTAAAAATTTACTACTTTTATTAAATTGTCAGTCAGTATTATAAGGTGTGATTTTAAGTAATATATTCATATTAGAGGAGCTGTTTAATGAGTAAACCACAAATTATGTATTATCATGATGGACGTCATCCACATATCTACAGGTATGAGCCACCAATGTATAAAGAAGAATATATTGCACTAGTAGATGAACTCGCTGGAACCCCAATTGATGCAATATCCTTTTGCCTTGGAGAAGGAAGGACAATGTTGCATGATACAAAAGCAGGAGAGCTCCTTGGTCATAATCAGAAAGTCTGGGAACATGCAACATTTCGTCGAGCATATCAGAATGCCAAATATTTAATAGAAAGCGGAGATGATCCATTAAGGATTATATGTGAAAGAGCCCATTTATTTGGTATAAAACTTTATCCCACGCTACTTGTTCAGAGAGGTGGAATAGAACATGCAACAATGAGGTGTTCAGACTTTCGAAAGAATAATCCTCATCTTGAGATAGGTGCTGCAGGGGATCTGGACCCCGATTATCCTGGATTTGATGGATTAAATATGAAATATAAGGAATCCCAGGATGAGAGATTTGGAATAATCGAAGAAGCGATGACTGATTATCCTGCAGATGGGTTTGAGCTGCATCTTAATCACATGCCATATTTTTTCCATCCGAATGAAATTGATGAGGGAAGAAGCATTATGACTGACTGGATAGGTCGGGTTCATGAAGTGGTAAAAAGAAGTGGTAAGGAGAAGGAACTTGCAATAAGGTTACCTGACAGGATTG
>PBMB01000013.1 GCA_002722455.1 Chloroflexota bacterium | reverse complement strand
TCAACAGCAAGGACAGTTAAATCAGCTCTTGGTTTTGTGTTAGTTGGGATAGCAACAATTTCAAGTTTTTCTTTACGCAGCATTTCTTCGGCATCATCATATACATTATCTACACCATATCTTTCGATAAATGCATTTCTTCTTGTTGGATCTCTTTCAGCTGCTGCTGCAAGTTCAAATTCAGGTCTGTCTTGCAATGCATCAGCATAGGAAGCAAATGATGATGCACCTTTATCTGTAACAATTTCATGTAAATATGTCTTATGGTGAATATTTAATTCAGATGTAGGCCTAATAGCATCTTCAGGTTTCCAAAAACCTATTCTGCGATGTTCCATATTTAGGAGCATCCCCATAGTTCCCAATCCAATAATTCCTGCCCTGTATTTTTTCATTTTAATGTATTTTTCTTTCGGTCATAAAATAATTAATAATAAATTTGTTGTGATTGTAGCATATTAATAATTTAAATTTGATATAGTATTGATAGATTACCCTTATAATGAAGTTTAAAATTTTGTAAGCAGGTTATTAAATGGGTCAATACAAATCATATTTTAAGTGTATATCAGAGCAATGTAATGAAACTTTTTCATTAACAGATATTGTTTATAGATGTCCTCGATGTAATAATTTATTAGAAGTAAAACATGATATTAATGCATTAAAGAAAACTACTGCTGATGAGTGGATGCATATTTTCGATGACAGGTACATGCGTACTCGGTACCCATATGGTAGTGGTGTCTGGGGAAAGAAAGAGTGGGTTTACCCGAACATATCTGATGAAAATATAGTGTCAATATATGAGGGTGGTACTAATTTATTTTGGGCAGAACGTTTTGGTGATGCAATAGGTTTAGAAGATTTATGGATTAAACAATGCGGTAATAGTCACACTGGTTCATTTAAAGATTTAGGAATGACAGTATTAGTTTCAGCTGTCAAGCAAATGATAAGTAATGGAGCCAATATTCATGCGGTAATTTGTGCTTCGACTGGAGATACATCAGCATCTGTAGCTTCTTATTGCGCAGCCGCAGGTATTTCAGCAGTTGTTTTATTACCAAAAAACAAGGTTTCTACACCTCAATTAATTCAACCACTTGCTAATGGTGCTATCACTCTTGCTTTAGATACGGATTTTGATGGTTGTATGGGAATTATTAGTGAATTAAGTTTAAATAAAAATTTTTATTTAGCAAATTCAGTTAATCCTCTTAGAATAGAAGGGCAAAAAACTGTAAGTATAGAAACAGTTCAACAAGATGATTGGGTTGTTCCAGATTGGATTATTGTCCCTAGTGGAAATTTGGGTAATGTTACTGCGATTGGACTTGGTTTTAAGATGATGAAAATGCTTGGTCTCATAAAATCACTGCCTCGTATAATTGCAGCTCAGTCAGCAAATGCAAATCCTTTGTATAAAAGTTTTAGGAATCAATACAAAACTTTTCAACCTGTAGAGGCTCAGTCTACTGCTGCTACAGCAATTCAGATTGGAAATCCAGTTAGTTATAATCGTGCATTTCCAATATTAAGAGAGTTTAATGGAATAGTTGAACAAGCTACAGAAGATGAATTGTCACATGCTGCTGCACTTGCAGACAAACATGGTATGTTTTGTTGTCCTCAAACAGGAGTTGCATTGGCATGTATGATCAAATTAGTTAATGAAGACGTGATATCTCCTAAGGACAAAGTGATTGTTTTATCTACAGCTAGCGGTTTGAAATTCCCCGAATTTAAAGTTAATTATCATGAAGGGCAGTTGAATGACGTAAATCCTCGTTTAATGCAAAAGCCAATTGAACTTCCAGGGAAAATCGATAATGTTTTAAGTGCAATTAATAAGCTCTTGTAATTATTAATGAGGATTAGTTTAAAATGCTGGTAATCCTGGTGTTTTTACGGGGATAGAATATAGAGAAGTGGAAGCAGTGATAAACAATGTTTTTAAATCTTTTTCTCCCCATATGAAATTTGCAACATGTTCTGGAGTTTTTATAATACCAAGTAATGTAGAATCAGAATTAAATACATGGATACCACCTGGACCACAAGAATATAGGTTTTGATTACTATCAATTTTCATTCCATCAGCGACTCCATCTTCCGTTCCTTTTAATGTTGCCCAAACATTTCCATTGATAAGAGATCCATTGGATGAAATATCGAAAACACGTATATGATTGCGCATAGTATCATTAACAAACAATTTTGATTCATCCATCGATAGACATAACCCATTTGGTTGGTCAAAATCATCGGCTAGTAAAGTGAGAGTTCCATCAGGATCAATACGATACACACCACGGTAATCTAATTCAGGTTCTCTCGGAACACCATAATATTCCATTCTCCCAAATGAAGGATCAGTGAAATATATAGTGTTATTACTACTTACAATTATGTCATTCGGGCTATTTAATTCTTTGTTATTATATTTGGATGCAAGGATACTAATAGTACCATCTTTCTCAGTTCGAGTAACTCGACTTGTTGCATGCTCACAAGTAACTAATCGTCCTTGATTGTCATATGCATTTCCATTAGCCATATTACTTGGCTCACGAAAAATTTCAATTCCATTTTCAGAAGTCCATTTACGCATTTTATTCCCTGGCATATCACTAAAAATTAAATGATTATCTATATGATTCCATATTGGGCCTTCTATAAAATCAAAATTAGATCCTACAACGTTAAGTGAAACCGTTTGATCGACTATAGAAGTAAATCGATCATCATGTATTTCTATGGTCATGAGATACTCCTTAATTATTACTGAGTATTAATTTTTTTATAGTTTACATTATATGGTTTGAATATTGTAGCATTCCATTTTAAGTCAGCATGCATTAATTCAGATAATTTAATGGTATAGTTAGATATCATAAGGAGTGTTGAATGAATTATATTCTTTGGGCAATAATTGCTATGTTAGCATATGGATGTACTGCTGTACTTCTTAAATTTGGATTAAAACAAACGCAACCAATTGTTGCTGTAGTGATAACGAATCTTATTTTAGTAGTAGTCGGATCTTTTTATGCATTGATAATCCGAGCTGATTTTTCCTCTCTTATTCAATGGAATTGGAGCAATGCTGCATTAGTTGCCACAGGATTAATGCTTGGAGTTAGTATAATTTCATATTACACTGCTTTAAGTCGAGGTCCCGCATCTATTGTAGTTCCAATATTTGCAATGAGTTTTTGTGTTGTTGTAGTTTTAGGATTATTTGTTTTAGGAGAACAAGTAACGATAACTAAGATAATCGGTGTGATTCTTGCTATAGCTGCAATCATTTTATTAGCTTTGTAAGATGGATTAGTTAAATTCATTAGCAATTAATGTATAGGATTGCACGCGGGCTTCGTGAGAATAAGCATTAGTTACTATTGCTATTTCATTAGTTTTATATTTATTAGCAACATTAAGGATTTTTTTTGCCACTTGTTGAGGGTTTCCATCGATATATCCTTTGCGGAAGCTTTTCATAAATTGTTTTGCTTGTTCAGTTAGAGGATACTTGGTAGCTTCTTCAGGGGATATGAATGCTTGATGTAAGCCCATTACACTACCTGCTTTATTTAGATTTCTACTTGATCCTAGGTAAATAGCTTCTTCTTCTGTAGCAGCGCACATTACTTGTACAGCAACAACTAGAAGAGGAGCTTTGAGATATTTTGATGGTTTAAAAGTACGACGATATAAGTCTGAAACTATTGGTCCATGAGGTAAATCTCCAAAGAAATCAGCAAAAGCAAATGGTAGTCCTAGTGTAGCTGCTAAACGTGCGCTGTAGTCACTTGATCCTAATAACCAAATATCTAAGGAAGAAGGAGTATTAGAATCAGCAGATGCCTGGATCCCTTGAAAAGGATGATCTTCTGTAAGTGAATTATTCACATAATTAATTAGATCAATTACTTGTGCAGGATAATATTCTGCGTTTATTTGGTTGCGAGGGTATGATAATGCAGTACTTGTTTTTTGGTCACTCCCAGGAGCACGACCAACACCTAAATCAATACGATTTGGATAAAGCGCTTGAAGTGTCAGAAATTGCTCTGCAATTTTAAGTGATGAATAATGGGTTAGCATTACTCCTCCACTTCCTACACGGATATGCTTAGTTTTTTCTGCAATTGCACCAATAAGTATTTCAGGACTGTTTCCTGTGAATGATTTTGAATTATGGTGTTCAGCGACCCAATATCTTTGATATCCAAGGTTTTCACAAACCATAGCAAGATTAATTGTTTCATTTAATGCATCAGAAGCAGAACCTTCCTTTCGGATAGGAATTTGATCTAACACATTTAAGGAAATATCGTTAGCTTCATACATATAAGGGAAATTTTAGCATAGCATAAAAAAATGTCTATGCTATTTAGTATTCAATTTTTAAGTTTTAGTGTTTTAGAACGAACGTTGTTTATTAAAACAGTCACTACAATAAACAGGACGATCTCCACGTGGCTTGAAAGGGACAGTTGTATCCTGACCACATTCAGAACATACTACGGGATGTTGTATGCGTTCACCACCAAATCTTCCGCCTCCGCCGCCACGACGTTGATTTCGACGTTCGCTACGACATGATGCACATCGTTTTGGTTCATTAGTGAATCCTTTTTGTTCATGATAAGATTGATCATCTGCTGAAAAAACGAATTTTTCATTACAATCTTGACATGTTAGTTCTTTATCGGTGAATTCCATTTATACCTACCTTTTTTTATTTGTAAATAACATAAATTTGATTATTGGTAATACCATTAAGGAAAAGATTGATAATATTGGAAATGCCCATTTAAATCCCCAATATTGTATTACTGTGCCTATTGTAGAACCTGCGCTTGCTCCAATGATGCCACTTAAACCATTGATAATTGCAAAGCCTTTTCCATGCATATTATCAGGCAAGTATTGTCCTACCAAAGTTTGAAGTAATGGGTATCCAGAAGATAAAAGCATGTGGGATAGGGGCATGAGTAATATAAATATAATTCCTTTTGTTGTACCTAATAATATTAACACTGGTATTAGTAGTATTGTCAAGCCACCTAGCAATTGTTCTAATGGGAATTTTTCTCCAAGTTTCCCTCCCAAGTAGCTACCAATAGCTGCAAATAAAAAAACAATGCTTGTTAAGTATCCTGTATTTGTAATTGTGTTTGTACTAAATATGTTAATATTTCCGACAAATGCAATTGAACTAGCTGTAAATGTCATGAGGCCAGTCGAACTAAATTCACGTAATATGCAAATTACATATAAACCGAATAAATTCTTGTGAGTTAAAGTCGAAAAAATGGTTTTAATAGTTTGAGGTTCGTTTGTTGAATGCTTTGGATGTATGAATTCTTTAGGTATAGAGGGGATTAATAAAAGTATTGATAGACATAGTATACTAGCAAATAAAAAAGGAACTTTCCAATTACTCCATGAAGCAATGGTAGTAGTTACAGTTGGTAAGATACTTATTGCTATTAAACCAGTCGTACCATGAATTCCAAGAGCTTCAGTTCGATTTTTGATATTTCGTGTAATAGCAGATAAGCCAACTGTATGGTATATTCCAATTCCAGCTCCAAATATGATTAGACCAATTAATAAGGTGTAGTTGTTATTGGAAGCAAATATAATAATTGCACCTATTGCGGAAATTATACTGAATAGTGAAAATAATAAATTTGTGTTAACTTTATCGGAAAGTATGCCTGATATAGTTCCTGAAATGCCTGCTGACAAAAGTACAAGGGTAGCGCCAATACCAAGAAAAGCATAATTTCCATTAAAATCTAATGCAATTAAAAATAAGAGAGATGGATAAAGTAGATAGCCTGCATCTGAAACTGCATGTGCAGATGAAGTAAAAAAAAGGAGTCTATTTTCTTTAGCATTTAATGATGTTAGTTTCAATTTAAATTTTAGTAGTACTGAAAATTTAATAATGTGGGCCGACAGGGATTCGAACCCTGGACACACGGATTAAAAGTCCGTTGCTCTACCGGGCTGAGCTACCGGCCCATGTGATAAAAGTACATATTAAGTATATATTATTTAAAATGATTAGGTTGGATGAATTTATGTTTTTTAATAATATTTTGAAATTTAAAGAAAGTAAGTTATCCATGCTTTTCTATAGAAAAACTTGTGAAGGGCCAATAAGTTACCCATGCTTTACCACTAATATTTTTTATTGGGACAGTTCCCCAGTCTCTAGAATCATTGCTAGCTGATCTATTATCTCCTAATACGAAATAATTATTTTCAGATACTTTTATCTTGGGGTTATGTAGATTTAAATTTCTTTGGGTATAGGTTTCTGTTAATTTTGTTCCATTAACGAAAACATTTCCATGAATTATTTCTACAGTATCTCCCGGAAGACCAATTACTCTTTTTATTAAATTTTTTTTAGTATTTTTTGGTGCTTTGAAGATTACAATATCTCCTCTACTAGGGTTATTTGAAACTATTATTTGGTGTTGTAATGGGACTTTTAAATTAATGTAGGCTAATTGATTTACTAAAAGATGTTCACCGTGTTTAATGTTTGGAGTCATACTATTTCCTTCTACCTTATAGTTTTGAAAAATAGTATTAAAAATCAGAAATGCAAATGTGGCGAACAGTATCGTTTCAGCCATTTCAATTACTATTGATCTAATTCGAAACATTTTATGTATTATTGAGGTATAGGAATTATTTTCAAATACTTTTTCAGTATTTACTATCTGTCATTGATGATATTATATTATATCTCATTGTATTTAACTAACTATTAGAAATAGGAATAAGAAATCTGCAAGATAAGAAATTTTGAAAAGTTAAAATGATTTTTCATAGTTTGTTGATTTACCATGTTGGTACTATCAATAATATTGCATGAGAGTAATTTGCCTGTTAAAATTTTTGTAGGTTTTGGGGGTGTATTAAATTTATGGTTTTAAGTGATAGGACAATACGTAAAGAAATTGAGTCGAATAGGATTGTTATAGATCCATTAGGTGATAATTGTATTCAACCTGCCAGTGTTGATGTTCATCTAGATAGTCATTTGTTATTATTTCGTGGTTCAAGGCAAGCATATATTGATATTCGTAAAGATCAGTCAAATTTAACAGAGATGTTTGAAATTAAGGATGATGAACCATTTATGTTACATCCAAATGAATTTGTTTTAGGCAGTACTGTAGAGTTTATTGGGATTCCTGATGATTTAGTATCTAGGCTAGAGGGTAAAAGTTCTTTAGGTAGAGTAGGATTATTGATTCATTCAACTGCTGGTTATGTTGATCCAGGATGGCAAGGTCGTTTGACATTAGAATTAAGTAATGTGGCAAATTTGCCTGTTACACTTTATGCTGGGATGAAGATAGGACAATTGTCTTTTGCCAGATTATCTACTCCTGCAGAAAATTTATATGGTTCAGAAAATCTTAATAGTAAATACCAAGGTCAGACTTTACCTACTGCTAGTAGAATGTATAGCGAATTTTAAATTTATGTGAGTTTCCAATGAATTTTATGGAAAGAGCTGTCCTTCTATCAAGGAAAGCATTGGGTCATACTAGTCCAAATCCACCAGTTGGTGCTCTGATTGTAAAAGATGGCATGATAGTTGGTGAAGGGTGGACGCAGAGTCCTGGTCCTGGGGGTTGGCATGCTGAGAGAGAAGCCATTGTTAAAGCAGGCAAGAAATCTTCTGGAGGTGTTTTATATACTACTCTTGAGCCTTGTAACCACCAAGGTAGAACACCGCCTTGTACACAAGAAATAATAAAATCAGGTATAAAAGAGGTTCATGTTTCACTATTAGATCCCAATCCTGAGGTGAATGGTGATGGAGTTGATCGATTAAAACTTGCAGGCATTAAAGTACTAATAGGTGAAGGGAAGGAACAATCTGGAGAAATATTAGTTCCTTATTTAAAATTTGTGACTAAAGGAATGCCGTTTGTTACGGTAAAGTATGCAATGACATTGGATGGTAAGATAGCCACCTATACAGGAGATTCACAATGGATATCAGGTACAAAATCAAGACAATATGTGCATCAATTACGTTCAGAAAATGATGTAATTCTAACTGGAATTGGTACTGTACTAGCTGATAATCCTCGACTATCAGTTAGAGATAAGTCGATTCCAACTTATGATTTTAAACAGCCCTTACGAGTTGTGGTTGATAGCAAGGGACAAATACCATTAGACTCTGCTGTTTTTTCTGAACATGGTGAAACCCTTCTTGCTGTTACAGAAAGGTTTGCCCCGAGTACAAAAAGTAAATTTAGGGGGAAAGAAATTGATGTAGAAAGCATTCCAGAAGATGAGAATGGACGAGTAGATCTAAAAATTTTGTTAGCCCGTCTATCTAATTTAGGTATGATTACAGTTTTAGTAGAAAGCGGTCCAAAGTTATTAGGTACATTTTTTGATACTGGTTTAGTAGATAAAGTAGAGGTTTTTATTGCTCCAAAGATAATTGGGGGAGAAAATGCCTTTTCGGCAGTAGCTGGAAAAGGCATAGAATATTTATCTGATGTGATGAAATTAGAAAATATTCAAGTTGTTACTATTGGAGAAGATGTTTTGATAAAAGCTTATTCCCATGGTGTATTATCAGACTGTTATAAATAATCTAAATTATGAGTTAATAAAATATGTTTACAGGAATAGTTGACAATATAGGGATAGTAGCTTCTTTTAAAGAGTCGTTTCTTGAAGTATCTGTTACGGGATTTGTTCACGATATTAAAAAAGGTGATAGCGTTGCTATAAACGGCGTATGTCTTACAGTAGTAGATATAAAAAAAGATCAGTTCTCGGTTGAAGTTGTTCCTGAAACAAAGAGAAGGACAAATTTGACTAAATTAATGAAAGGAGATTTTATTAATTTAGAAAAATCTGTCCAGGCAGGTGGTAGATTAGGAGGACATTTTGTTCAAGGTCATGTTGATGATATAGGGATAATTAAGCATATTGTCAAAGATGGGGAAGCAGATATTGTTAAAATAGAAGTTGATGAATCGATAGGACAATATATTGTTTTGAAAGGATATGTAGCTGTTGACGGAGTTAGTTTGACTGTGGTTGAATCAACTAGAACATTATTTGCCTTTACATTAATTCCATATACTAGAGATCATACAATTCTTGGTAAACGAAAAGCAGGAGATTCAGTTAATATTGAGACTGATATATTAGGTAAATATGTTAAACAGTTTGTTGAGTAATTTAGTAATAGATATATATAGGATAGGAGTTTTCATTTGATTACAGTAGAACAGGCAATTGAAGATATTGCTAATGGGAAAATGGTAATTATTGTTGATGATGAAGATAGGGAAAATGAAGGCGATATTTGTATTGCAGCTGAATTTGTTACCCCAGAAATTATTAATTTTATGGCAACTGAGGCTAGGGGATTAATTTGTGTCCCAATGATGGCTTCACGATTGAGAGAATTGCAGCTAGGATTGATGGTTCAGGAGAATACAGCTAGATTAACTACTGCATTTACTGTGTCAGTTGATGCAGTAAAGGATGTATCTACAGGGATATCTGTTCATGATCGTGCCGCAACAGTTAAATCTCTAATTGATCCTGAAACTAAACCTGAAGATTTAGCTAGACCAGGACATATTTTCCCTCTTAAATATTGTGAAGGCGGAGTTCTTGTTCGAGCAGGTCAAACTGAGGCAATTGTTGATTTAGCAACAATTGCAGGAAAGTATCCTGCAGGAGTTATATGTGAGGTAATGTCTGAAGATGGAACAATGTCTAGGTTACCTGAATTGGAACGATTTTCTAAAAAGCATTCTATTGGAATAGTTACAGTTGCTCAAATTATTGAATATAGAAGAAACCATGAAAAAATTATTGAGAGAGTAGCTGAAGCAAGAATTCCGACTATATTTGGAGAGTTTGAGGCAATTTCATATCGTAGTATTGTAGATAAGGATGAACATGTCGCTTTGGTTATGGGTGATGTTACAACAGATGAATCTACTCTCGTTAGAGTACATAGTGAATGTCTTACAAGTGATGTTTTTTCTAGTTTAAGATGTGATTGTGGAGAACAATTGAATTTAGCATTAGAGATGATTGGCAAAGAAGGTAGGGGAGTATTCCTGTATATGAGACAAGAAGGAAGAGGTATAGGTATCCATGAAAAATTAAAAGCATATCACCTTCAGGATGATGGGCTTGATACTGTGGATGCAAATATACATTTAGGATTTGCTCCAGATTTACGACATTATGGTGTGGGTGTTCAGATACTTCAAGATGTTGGTGTAACATCAATGCGAATTATGACCAACAATCCACGTAAGCTTGCAGGATTAAGTGGTTATGGAGAATTAGTTGTTACTGAACGAGTTCCTATAATTGTAGATCCTATTCCAGAAAATATAAGCTATCTTGAAACGAAAAAGAAAAAACTTGGACACATGTTAGATAAGAAAAAAAGTGATTAATGGATATTACTGAATATAATGATAATCCTAGTCTTGATAGATTAGGTAATTCAAAGCATCGAATAGGGATTATTGTTTCACGATTTAATTCTTCCATAACTTCTAATTTATTGGAAGGTGCAAAATTTGCTTTAAATACAGCTCCTACAATAATTGATAATGTAGACATTTTTTGGGTTCCGGGGTCATTTGAAATTCCAGTAGCTGCTAAGCGTTTGGCAAACCGAGGCTATGCAGCAGTAATATGCTTGGGAGCAGTTATTCGTGGAGAAACAGATCATTATGAATATATTTCTCAAGCAGTTTCAAGAGGTCTTACAGATGTTGGAGTTGATACAGGGATTCCAATTATATTTGGTGTTTTGACAGTTGATAATTTAAAGCAAGCATATGCCCGTTCTGGTGGAGAAGATGGTCGTTTTCTTGATAAGCCACTTTCATCACAAAAAAATGACATTGAATCTGATTCTTCAGTAGAAACTGTAGGAAATGCGGGGTTCAGTGCAGGAATTGCTGCATTGGAAATGATTTCTTTTCTTGAAATAAGCGGATCCGAATAATCTTTTTAAAAATAAGATTGGTATTAGATGGATGAATTAATTAAAAGATTATTGGAAGGTGAAACTCATCTTTTACCTAAAGTTATTTCTTTGTTAGAGAAAGACCCAAACCAAGCTGTATCATTTCTTTCATCAATAGATTTAGATATTAGAAGGAAGGCGTATACTATTGGAATTACAGGTCCTCCTGGTGCAGGAAAAAGTACATTAATTAGTGAATTAGTGAAGTATTTTGATGATGCAAAAACAAAAATCGGTGTTATTTTATGCGACCCAACTAGTCCAGAATCAGGGGGGGCAATTTTAGGTGACCGTATAAGGTTACAAGATAGTTTTTTAAATCCTAATATATTTGTAAGGAGTATTCCTAATTATAGAGCAGATGGTGGAATTTCTCCTTTAGTTGGTGTAGTTACTAGTTTATTGGCAGCTTGTGATTATGAGGTTGTTTTAGTGGAATCTGTTGGTGTAGGTCAAAATGAATTTGATTTAGCTTGTATTTCGGATATTTTAATTGTTGCACTAGTACCTGAATCTGGTGATTCAGTTCAGATTATGAAATCTGGGTTGATGGAGCTTGGAGATATATATGTAATTAATAAGAGTGATAGAGTAGGAAGCATAGAAATGCAAAAAGTAGTGAAATCTCAGGTAATAATGAATTTTCATGATTCATCTTGGAAACCTCCTGTCATTTTAACTCAAGCTCAGACTTCAGGAGGGATAGAAGATTTATATAAATCAATTGTGATGTATAAAGAAAAAAAAATGAATTCATCAGAAATTTTACTTAAAAAAGAGCGTAACAAAGTTGCTGAATTTAAAATGATTTTGAGAAATATGATAACTGCTTATTTATCAGATAAAAATACAGATCTAGTTGAAATTTCAGCTGTTGTAGAGGCAGTTAATAATAATAAAAAAGCACCTTATGTAGCAGCATATGAAGTTTTCAATGATTTATTTATAAAGAAAAAAATAAATTGAGGAATTGATTAACGGTAGATTAATTAATTCCTCAATGGTATAAAATATTATTTAGATTGCTGTGAATAATGATGGGGATTCGTCTAGTGGTAGGACGGCAGGTTCTGGCTCTGCAAGCATAGGTTCGACTCCTATATCCCCAGTTTTTTTGTATGGCGCGTTCGTCTAGTGGCCAAGGACACTGCCCTCTCAAGGCAGAGATCACGGGTTCGAATCCCGTACGCGCTACAACTCTTGTAGTAGAAAATTATTTCCAGGTTGTTCAAATTAGTGTATGCGTTCTTTATTTCTATAATCTGGGGCATCTATTTCAATTAATTGACTTACTGATGGGTCTTTTATACGTGATGAGATAGGTGATTCAATTTGATTTAAATCACTTATTGCAGTTATCACTGTAGGTAGACGACTATTATATCGATGTACGATAATTTGATAGAGTTTATCAGCGGCCCAAGGAGTCGTATGTTCTCTACCTAAGTCATCTAAAATTAGAAGTTCTGAAGTTTTTACATTTTCAAATATTTCGTCATAGGTTGTAGGGTTTGTTGGACTAAAAGTATATCTTAAGTAATCGAGTAACTCTGGAACAAAAGCGAAAAATACAGGAACACCTTTTTGGATTTGATCATTTGCTATAGCAATTGCGAGATGAGTTTTCCCAACTCCAGTATCTCCAATTAGAGTTAACCATCCTTCTGGATCTTTAGTGAAGTTTTTAGCTGCTTGGAGGGCCCATTTTATGTTTGTTTTTTGTTTTTGAGTTGCATTTGGGACTTGAATATTGAAGTTATTTAGATTCATTCTATTTAACATGGACTGATCTATTTTACCTAATTTTTGTTGAATGAATGTATGATTTGTTGGAGCAGGAAGATTGAGTATTTTACATGATTCTTTTTGTTGGATTCTTGACAAAATATAGTGATCAAGTTGGTTCAAAGGACCAGATATTGTATAAATTGTGGGTAAGTCACGGTTGCTACGATATTTAATCAGTTGTTTTAATTTTTCTTCGCTCCATGTATTAGTTGATCCTGTTTTAAAGTCATCTAAAATTAGTAGTGGGGAATTTTTAATTTGTTCGAAAGGGTGATTTGTATCAGAATCATTGTTTTCATTACTAAACCATCTTTTGAATGAATCAATTAATTCTGGCACATCAAAGAAAGTGACAGGTTGACCTTTATCAATTAGTTGATTTCCTATAGCAGCAGCAAGATGAGTTTTCCCTGATCCATTTGGACCAGTAAATACTATCCACCCTACAGGGTTTTTGGCATAGTTATGAGCTTCTTTATATGCTGTAGTAAATAAATCAATATGTGATTGATTATTAAACACATCTGCAGACACCAGTGTCTCAAATTTATATTTTCTAACATGAGATAAATTACTTTTTTTAAGTAATCGATCTAAATTGTTTTGTACATCAATAGACTGACATGTACAGTTAATAAATTTCCCAAAATTTTCATGTCCAACAGGGACGTTATAGGTGTACCAACCTAAACCGTCACAAGATTCACATTGATAGGAATTTTGTTGTTTTGTTGTTGTTTGAGATTTAGTTCCCAAGGAATTTTTTTGGGGCATTTTTTTTAATATTTCCGATAAGTTGTCCATTATTTCTTCCATTTTGTATATTTTCTGGATATGCTTTTTGTTTTAATATTGCAGAAATATAGTTCCAGGTTTTTTTATTATTTCGAACTGATTCATTAAAAGCATCAGTTATCCATCTATGTGGATAAATAGTAGATGCCTCTTTTAATTTATCAACGATCATTGGGTTAAGGGGGCCTATATTTTTTTCATATAACGTAAATACATTTGTTACTTGCAGTTGTTCTTCAATTTCTTTAAATGTTTTTTTTATATCATCAGTTATATGGGCTGAATTTTGAATTGTTGTTTCATATTTTGACAAAACTTCTTTTGTTGAATTTAAGTTTAAAGCTAATATACGGGTTGGCATATTTTTAATCAATATGACTTGCGATAATACTAATTCTTTTTTGATCAGAGATAGTAAAGTTCCCATAGAAAGATGTTTTTTTAAAGAAGTAGATGTTTTTTGGATTTTTACTGTGTTATTGGACAATTGTGAGTTATACATAAATTCATTTCTTATAAAATCTGGATAAGTTATCCATGGAGTTGATTTTGGTTGACAGCTAATTAAGTAAAGCAATCGTAAAACACACTTTATATCTGTTTCATCATGAATATCATTAATAATGTATTCAATTAAAGCATTAGGTATATTTGTTTGGTTACTCGTTATATTCATTGATTGTGATATGTCTTGAATTTGTTTAAGAAATTTAAGTACTGTTCAGACTTTCAAATCTCGTGAGGTCTCGTTGGAAATACAGAGGTATTGTTCCAATTGGGCCATTACGGTGTTTTGAACAAATTAATTCAGCAATATTTTCTGGATACGCTTCCATTGGATGAGAATTTTCCCACTCTTCTTGGGTAGTATACACATCTTCACGATATATAAAAAACACTACATCTGCTTCTTGTTCGATACTTCCACTTTCTCGAAGATCAGATAATATAGGTCTATGAGAAGGTCTCTGTTCAACAGCACGACTTAATTGAGAACAAGCTATTACAGGAATTTCTAAATCACGTGCAAGCGCTTTTAATTGGCGAGAAATTTCTCCCATTTCCTGCACTCGGTTTTCTGTTCGATTGCTACCACTAATTAACTGAAGATAGTCGACGATTAGTAAATCAATGCCTTGTTCCATTTTTAGTCTTTGTGCTTTTCCTCTCATTTCTAAAATGCTTTGGATGGGAGTATCATCAATAAAAATAGGAAGCTCAGAAAGAGTTCCTATTGCATCAAGCTCTCTAGTAGTTTCTTCTTCTGAAAGAGTACGAAGTCGCATTTTGTGACTATTTATGTTTGCTTGGTCAGATATGAGTCTCATGGCAATTTGTTGCATACTCATTTCTAGACTGAATATTCCGACGGTTTGATTGTTACCAGCAACGTATCTTGCTAGATTGAAGGCAAGTGTACTTTTTCCCATACTTGGACGAGCAGCAAGAATTACTAGGTCTGATCGATTTAATCCACCACCTAAAAGCTTATCAATATCTGGGAATCCTGTTGGAATAGATTGTTGTAATATAGCAGTTTCAGGGTCATCAGATGATTGTTCCATATATGTATCTAGGATTTCTTTTAAATCTAAGAAGTTTCTTGAACTACGTCCTGATTTGACATTGAATAATACTTCTTCAGCTTTTCTTAAAGATTCATCAGTATTAGTGTCTGATTCATAACCTATATTGGCTATATCATCTGCCGCTTTAATTAGTTGTCGCATTAAAGAAGTTTTATGTACTATTTGAGCATATTGCTCTATATGTAGTGGAGTTGGAACAGATTGAACTAAATGGGCTAAATAAGCATTGCCTCCAACATTTTCTAAAAGATTATTTATTGCTAATTCATGAGAAATACTGATTTGGTTAATTGATTCATTTCGATTGAAAATAGATATAGCAGACTTGAAACACCATCGATTGCGCTCAGTGTAAAAGTCTTCTGTTTTTAAAATTGGAGTGATCTTACTAATTGATTCACCATCAATTAATAGTGATCCAATAATTGCCTCTTCAGCATCAATATCGTGGGGCATTAATTTCTCAGCGTACAATTATTAACTCCATCCAATAAATTATTTTGTCATCAAGTATTTAATTTAAGGAACAGTAACCAATCTTTTACAAGAAATGTTGAAAGTTAGTAAGTTAACTATACCTATTATTTTTCTTTAATAGAATCTTCAGTTACCTCAGGATCTTCAGTGATCTCAGGATCTTCAGTTACCTCAGAATCTTCAGTGATCTCAGAATCTTCAGTGATCTCAGGATCTTCAGTTACCTCAGAATCTTCAGTTGATGAGATACTATTTTCAAAATCTTCTGCAGAAATTCCTACCGGATAGATAAGAACATTAATTGAAGTGCTTATATCTGGGGTTAATCTTATAGGAATTGTAAATAGTCCTAGTTTTCTGATTGGATCACTTAAAGTTATCCAAGTACGACGAAAATCTCTATTTAGTAAAGTAGTTAAATTTTCAGCAATTGTAGAATTGTTGACTGAGCCATATAATTGATTATTACTATCAGCACGCATTTCAATATTAAGACGAGTATCTTGGATGGCAGTTGCTAATGACTCCATATCTGAAACGTGTTTAATTCGAGCTTCAGTTGCAGATTTTTTAATTTTATTTAACTTTTCAAGTGCATTTTTAGTTACTGGAATTGCAAGATTTTTTGGTAAAAGATAATTACGTGCAAATCCATTTTTGACTTCTTTAATATCTCCTCCTTCTGCAACACCATCTACATCGTGAAGAAAAATAACTTGCATCTACTTCTCCTAAATAATCTCCAGCGTTTTATTTATTTTAATATGAAATTGAAGTATAGCATGTCTCTCTTGAGGATGTAAGAGTTCAAAATATATTTTGTCATAACAATTTTATATAATTATCAGAGAATCCTAATGTGTAGCGCGAATTTATCAGTTGTGGGATAATAAATAAGACTTGAATTTTTATTTGTCGGAGATCGTATTATTTGAATAAGGTGAATTTTAATTATGTTAAGGATTAGATTTAAAAAAGTTGGATCAAGAAAACAACCTAGTTTTAGGGTGGTAGTTGCAGATATTCGAGAGAGTAGAGATGGATCATTTATTGAGGATTTAGGACATTATAATCCTCGTACTGATCCACCAACTTTTGTTGTAGATAGAGAAAAAGTTGATAGTTGGATGAGCAAAGGTGCTCAACCTACTAATTCTTTAAAAAGAATGTTGAATTTAGGCAATAATGAAGAACTATATAAAGATGTTATATTCAAGCACAATAAGAAAAGTAAAAATACTGTTGCAGAAGAGCCAGCAGCCGAAGTTGCAGAAGAGCCAGTAGTCGAAGTTACAGAAGAGCCAGAAGCTGAAGTTACAGAAGAGCCAGCAGCCGAAGTTGCAGAAGAGCCAGCAGCCGAAGTTGCAGAAGAGCCAGCAGC
>PBMB01000012.1 GCA_002722455.1 Chloroflexota bacterium | reverse complement strand
TAAATGTTGACAATATTATATTGATTTCTAACAAAAAGTCAACAAAATGTTATTTGGAATCAAAAAAAAGAAAACAAAAACACAATTCATCCCCGCCCTAGACACGGGCGAGGGTTTCTTGTGAATTATTCGCTAAATACAATAAAACGTGTTCTGAAGGAAAATGGAATCCAGTTATGAATACAGAAAAAGAAACAAATCTATTGGAATGTGGTCTTTGGAAAAGAACAAGTTCAGATTTTAAAATAAGTGCAGAAATGAAATTGGATGATAATAATTATGTAAAAAGCTTTGATTTGTTTCTTGGTTTTAATTCAAAAAAATCTGTAGAAAATAATTATCCAGAAATAAAACGTGCCTTGCAAGGATTAAATATATCTAATAATCAAGAAATAGCAGGAATACATTCTTTTGGAATAGCTTCATTATCAACAGGTAAGGATTTGGCTTTCAATGAGTGCATGAAGAATGTTTCTGATTGTGGTGTTAAGTTTAGTATTAATCGTTCTGGTGGATATGAGTATATTAGATTAGATGGTTCTAATTCTATGATAAAAAATCATTTAAGTTTTATAGAATCAAAGGGGCAGTCACCATTATCTTGTTTACGTTGGGTAAATACGAAGAAAGATGGGACAGGTGTATGGAAAAGGCTTGAGGATACTGATTGTGGAATAGGAATGTATCAAAATGAAGGTGATCCATTGGATAAACAACCAGTAATGGTAAATGTTGTAGCTGATACAGGAACATTTGATAATGTTATGTTGGATAAAAAATGCACTATTTTTGCTTGGAATGGAACCAATGTAGTTGATACAAGTGAAAAGTCTCCTTGTGGGTATACAGTGTTTACAGATGAAAGCGACCCTTCAAATGTTCAAACTTTAGTTTATCAAGTTGTCGAAAAAAACATGGCTAATGTTTACAGAGTAAAAGACCTTTATACAAATAATTTAACAATAGACGAAGCAGAAATTGATGAGTTGGACGTTATTGTTGCAAATGTTTCTAATATAGTAAAAGCTGAAAATACAATTGTAAATGATACATTAAATATATCAAAAGAATTTAATATAGAAGGAGAAAGTATTTTTAATGGAGAATCAACATTTAATGATGAGGTTATTTTTGAAAAAAATATTTTTATAAAAGAAGATATGAATGTAAATGGAGACATTATAGGTCAAGGTGATTTAAATGTATTACAACCAGTATCATTGAAAGACACTGTGATAAAGGGAACATTGACAGTAGATAAAAACACGGAAATGAAAGAAGAAGTTGAATTTAAAGAAGACTTAGAAGTGAACAAGGTAACAATGTCAGATTCTTTAGAGAGTTCGACGATAGGTTCAAATACAGAAATAAATGCGTCAAATCAAATGTCTGCACCAGTAGGTGATTTTGATAATATCAAAGCTGATTTCGGTGATATCTGGCAAGATTTAAATAAAATTGTGACAATGGACGGAACAACAGTTGAATATACAAGTTGGAAAAATACGGGTTCTGTTTATTCTTGTGGCGTTTGGAGTCCAGACGCAGCAACAATAGAATCAGGAAAATCGTTTACACAAACAAGAAGTTGCAAACAAAATCAAGAAAGGACAAAGAGAGTTTATAAAATATATTCAAATGGTTCAAAACAATTGAAATCTTCTTCAAAAGAAACAAGAGTTACAAACGTTTCTGAAAGTAGAACCCAAGTTGGAACAAAATCAAAAGAAGAATGTAGATCTTACAAGAGAGGTAGTAGGCATTTAATCGATGGAATAATAATGAATGCTTCTGGTTCTTGGCTACACTGGGATTATGCACAAATACTTTACACTCGTCAGGCTTATTATTTCTCTGACGGACCTAAAAAGGTGGGGGAATACACATATAGGGCAATAAGCTGTTCAAGTGGAAGTGGAGGGGGTGGTCAAGTTTCTTGTGGAGTATGTCGATCAAAATAAAAATAAAAAAGAGAACTCGATGAGTTCTCTTTTGTTTTTAGTAGTAGTAGTATCCAGCGTTTCGGATGTATTTACCACTTTCAATTTCATCCACTCTGTCTTCACGAACCTTTCTGAACAAATCTTTCTTCATTTTGTTCTTTTGTCTCTTGTTGAAACGCTTGCGGTAAGCTTTTGGCACACCTTTTTGGTAGCAACCTGAAACAATTTTTTGGTAGTAGCGTTCGTTTCCTTCAATGATTGAACCACCTTTGATTTTGTTTGTTTTACGACCTTTGTTATTCCAGTCGAAGTCAAACTCGTATGCAACGATGTAACCACGTGGGATTTTGCTGTCTTTGTTCGTGTGTCTGAATGTTCTTGCCATTTTTGATCTCCTGTTACTTGTTTATCCGACAAGTTCGAGATCGATCATTCTGGAAGTAATCCAAACCTAGCTCCTTTTAGTTGTACTTGAATCAATAGTTAAATTATACGAGACTTTTAGATTAGATTCAAGTGATTTCCTAAAAAATACAAGAAAAGACATAAAATACTTTAGAAAATATAAGTTAATAAGAAAAAAATAGCTCCTTTCGAGCTATTTTCTTATTTAAAACGCCAAGCGAGTATTTCTGAGACTGCTTTCTTTCTGGTGTCATTATTTGAAGACATTTTGTTTGATCTATCAATGGTAATAAAATCAAACTTTTCAGACTCACAAAATGATTTAAAAATATCTAAATAGTGATTACTAAAAATAGAATTTCTTAATCTAGATATGATATTTAATAAAGTTTTTTGTTGCGGCAATCCAAAATGGTCTTCATTATATTTGTTTTCGCCAATATTTTCATTTAAGTATGGAGGATCAAAGTAAAACAAAGCTTCCTCATTAAGATAAAAGTATTTTTCAATAAACTCAAAAGCATTTAAGTTTTCAAAAACAATATTGAAATCATTAAAAACTTCGTGGTGTTCTTTGAATCTATCTATGATATCTTCTTTTTTTACAATTCCTTGCTCCCAATTAAAAGGAGAGTTGTATCCGCCTTTTGAATTTTCACGATAAACACCATTAAAACAGTGTTTTGATACAAATAAAAACAAAGCCATAGTTTTTAAAGAAGCAGGATCGTTTTTCTTACATTCATTAAACTCTGCCCTACGAGCCATATAATAATCTCTGGCAGGTTCTAGTAATGGCTTTAATATTTCTTTGTCTTTTGTCTTTTTAAGTCCCATAGCTTCTTCTGGAACATATTTTTGATATTCCAATTCAAGTTTCCAATATTCCTCAATTAAATCGCTATAATCTAATTTTATTGTTTTGTAAATTGAAATAATAGTAGAATTAATATCATTAAGATAAATAGTTTCAATACCTTGTTCTTTTAACGTTTTAAGTGAAAAGATAGCAGAACCTAATCCACCAGCAAAAGGTTCTAAATAATATTTTATTTTTTTATTCTTTTTTAAATTGTCTTTTAAAAGTTGATTTAATTGTGTAGATAACCATTTTTTTCCACCTATCCAATCAAATAATTTTGCATATTTCAGCATTTTACCTTCTCCTTATATGGTAAATTATTTCGTCCAATGATTTTGCTGTTTCTATATTATTCGCTTTAAACTTTTTATAATCTTTCGTGTAGACATTAATTTCAAAGTTATTATCAGAACAAATATCAAAAACTTCTTCTTTTGTCATTTCACCGTCAGAAGAATAACTAATAAAAATGTTCTTAGACGATTCCATTCCTGTTTCTATTAAATCTTTAAATATAATTCTTGTTCCTTTTTTAGAACCAAAAAGATTTTTAGTCTTAGTGCTGGGAAGACCTGTTTTAGAACCTTCTTTTATTTCAGAGATATTAAAGTCTAGACTACTAATATAATTTAAAATATGATAATTACTTTCATATTTACGAGTGTTGTAAGGTGGATCAAAATAAGCAACGTCCAATTCTGGCATTTCTTTTAAATTTGTTATTATGTCACCTTTGAAAAATCCTTTTGGAGTAGTAGGTTTTTGTTTGTATTCTTCTTCTAACAAATCAATAAAACTTTCAGGGATATATACAGTCGGGCGGTCTTGTTTTTTAAGATAAGCACCATAAACAGAGGTGGTGTTTGCATTTTTGTCAGCAAAAGCAATCACTAACATTAAAAGCAATCTTTTGTCATATTCGTTGATTTCACCAGAATTAAATAGATTTGAAATATGAGTCCTCATTAAATCTATTTTCTTTCCTACTTCTTCTGTAAAGAACATTCTTGAAAGAACGTCTTGATTTGAAAATGCTTCTTTAGAAACAGTTCTTGGAGTACCTTTGATAGAGAATTCATTGAAAAAAACTAGTTTTTCGTCACTTAATGATTCGTGATTATCAAGTTTTTGAAGTTCTCTTAGAATCGAAAAAACCTTTGGGGAGCAAAGAGAAATAAATAATCTAGAAGATATGACTTCGCTGTAATCTGAAATGTCAGAAAGAAATAAATTCCAATCATAATTTTCCTGACAATGTTTTGAAACAACTGATGTTCCAGTAAATCCGTCTAAAAAGTTAATTTGTTTGTTTTTATATTCGTTAAATATGGTTTCACTTAAAAAATCTAATAACTTTTCCTTAGATCCTATATATCTTATTATTTTTTTCACTACTACTCCTTACAATTCCTTGGATTATAACTTTCAACATCGTCAAAGTCAACGAAAATATAGAAAGAGATTTCCTATATCAATTATAGCATAAGAAAAAAGGAAAAACAAAGTTTTTCCTTTTAATAAACGAAAAAATACCTAAAAATAGATGAAATTAATTAATTTTTAAAGTTAATTTCAATAAGTCCCCAACCATAATCGGTAATACGCCCTGTTTCTTCATCTATATAGTTGAGTGGATTCTCTCTTATTAAACGAAGTATTTTTAGTGTTTTAGAGTTGCTTGATTCACCGATTTGAATTTTTGTTCCCCTCTTTGTTAAAGAATAATTATGACACATATAATCGATTTTCAGATTATCAATAGGATGAACATGACAGTTTAACAAATGTTTTTCATTACTATCCAAAATATGATTATCTATGATAGTAATATTTGTTTTTTTATAATTCATACAATCTTTATATTTAATTTGAATATTAGCAGATTGCATTTCTTCTTCTGAAAAGGAGTTACAAAGGAAATCAAATGTTTCATTGTCATCGTAGTGAAAGACAAAGGCTTTTCTTGACTTCATCACTAATTGTTTTAAAGCAAGTGAAGAATTACATTTTTTAATATCTTCAAGAAAAGAGAATATTTCATATTCAAAACACCCTTCTTCGTCTTGTTTACTGTTTTCAAAATAAGAAGTTAACATTACTTCTGTAAAAGGTAATAGTTTTATTTGCTCTTTGTAGTTAACTGTTTTGAGTCTGTTGAAATATTCTACTAATGTATCACGTTCAGGATAGAAATATAAAGAATCTTTATAAAGTTCGATAAAAATATCTTCTGATATGATTTCAGAAATATTGTTTTTATATTCTTCATATAACTCATAGTTCTCTTTATCTATTTTTTGTAAAAAACTATCATCAATTTGTTTAAATAAATAATGAAGATAATCTTTTGCAAGATATTGAGAAGTGCCAGAACGTCTGTTTGCTTTAGAGTTTAATTCAAGGTAAGCATTAAAAACACAGCGTAGCTGTTTTTTATTAAAATAGATAAAATAATTATTTGTTATAATAGATTTTAATTGATTTCCACGTTCATTAACCATTTCATATTGATATTTAAAAGGGCTTGTGTTTTTGAAACCAAGATAATCCATGACGTCTTCAAATCGATCTTGAACGTATTTATCAAAATCTTCTGGAGTTAAATATAATTTTGGAAGTTCAAATGAAGCTAGATTAAACTCAATTTGTTTATGTTTGAAGAAAAAATTAAATTCTTCAACAGAAACATGTTTTTTAAAGACTTCTCGAAATGCAGAAAATCTTGCAAGAATAACACATTCTTCAAAAGCCATTATTCGTGTGCTAAGATCATAATCAGTGTCTTTAAATCGCCAAAGGTAAAATCCAAAGTGGATAAAAGGCATTTTCTCGAAAGAAATACCTCCTTCCATATTTTTTAATTCTTCATATTCTTTTTTTGTAATCATATAAGTTTAATATTCTACTTCTTCTATAATTTTTTTTGTTAATAAAACAGGATTATCTCCGTCTACACCATAAACAAACCAACGAGAGCCATTCCATTCATAAATATAATCAACATATCCCATAGTGTCAGTATTCGATTGATTGTATTCTTCTCCACGATCTCGATGATAAGCGACAGTAACATTTTTTTGTGGTTGGTCATGGGAATGTTCTTTTGTCGGTCTAATTCTTTTATCAAGGCTTGATAAATCACCTAAATCTAATAATTTTTTAATTTTTCGTGTTTTGTTAAAGTGACCTAAAAGAAGTTTTCCGTTGTTAGAAGGATAACCGTCCCAGTGACAATAAACAGAATCACCATTTTTAATACGAATAATAGAGCGAGTTGCCATAAATAATAGACTCCTAATAATAAGCCTATATTATATCAAAAATAAAATTCGAAATAAAGAGTTAGGAAGAATAATTTAAATCGATAAGATCAACGAGGTCGTCAATATTATCAGTAAGATTAAGTAAATCAAAACCCTTTCTTGAAAGTTTATCTATTTGGTCAAAAGAAAGTTTTTCCATAATTTCAGCAAAAAGATTTTGATTTATCCAGTCTGGTGTTTTAGACATTATCATCGATCTGCCATTTATGTCTTTATTTTCAACATTAAGTTTAAAGAACTCACGGCTGACTGAATTATCTTTAAAGTTAACGGTATGCTGATGTATATTGATATTATCAGAGATAATGCAAATCGTTTGTTTTTTTAGATTAAGAATAGCATTATTAAAACAAAGATTCTCAGTAGGAAGCTCAAGAAAATGTTTTTCATACTTTTTTAAAATATAAAGTAAACCAAAATCATTAAGTGTTGATAACTTTAAATCTTCATTTATAAAAGAACTTTGGAAGTTAGCAAAATGCTCATGAAACTGCATGTTTAAATAACCAAGTTTTTCGTATGCAGATGGAGAATGTTCAAAAGAGTTAGGGTTAAATCCAGGCAAATTAAGGACAAAAGAATTCAATCTCTCAAAATTATTGGTTTTAGAGTAAGAGTCTAAAACAGCTAGGTGAAATAATTTGTCTATATTGTTTTTTTTCTGGGTATCTTCAAGATTGTCAAAAAGAGAATAAACAGTGCAAAGATATTCAATACATCGAGCTGTCCAAAAATTTTCAGAATAATGATTTGGTATAACTATATACATTAAAAGACTTTTTAATCTTTTATAATTATACTCTATTTTTTGATTGTATTCCATTCATTTAATCCTTTTAAATAAACGAATATAATAAATATCATAATTAAAAGAAAAATCAATAAAAAAAAGATAAGACTGAAGCCTTATCTTTAAAAAATGGAATTTAAATTATCAATTAAATTACTTTAATGGTTTGAATGACTTCTTCATTGTCATATTTTTGAGTGACATACCAAATGTTATCTTTAGAATTATATTCAGCTTCACTTAATTCTTTTAACGTGAAAAAGAACTCAAAATATTCATCTTCAATATTCATTTCTGGAAACCAAATACAAGCGTCCTCACCTTCTTCTGAAACTTTTGCATAAATGTCGTCAGAAAGATGATAAGCAGACAGCATACCGTTAACAAAGATTTTTTCAGCATTTTCTAGGACAGAAATAAGGTTATTATCAAAGTAACCTAACTGTTTTGCTATTTTAAAAACTTGGCTTGTTTTTGGTTTAAGAGTCTCTTCTTCTTCAGCAGTTAAATTATTGTCTTCTGAATAATCTTTTACTGATTTACCGTCAAGAACAAAAGGGATTGGGTGAGAAACAATTTTTTCATTAAACTCAGCCATTCCTTTTTCTTTTCTTACTTTTTTGATAATAGTTTCGGTAGGAATATGTTCATTAGAAATAAAAATACATTTTTTACCAACGAAAACAAAATATGTGCCATTGCACTCAAATAAAAGGACTTCTTTTAATTTTTTCTCAAATAATGTTTTTTCGATTTCTTCATAAGGTTTGCTATAAATAGCTTGTGATAGCATTTGCAACATTTGAGAGTGAGTAATTTTACCATGATGATTCGTTACAGAATCAAGTAGATTGGCTGTAATATCTTTGAATTTGTCTTCGTTTAAATTTAGAGTGTTGTTCATAATTGATTACCTTAAAGTATAATTCATAAGCATTTTTTAAAATGTTGTTTGAGAGACTGCAACATACGCTTATGAATAAAAGTTAAAGTAATTTTTCATAAACAATGTTTTGTTTTGAATGATTTGGTGCTTTCGCTCTCTCGCCTAGCTCATTCAGGCATAAAGAGAGTATAGCAAATGAGAGTTTAAGAATCAATAAAAAAAGCCTCTTGACTGAGGCTTTTATTTTTAATTAGTTTTTTAAGTTTCGAATTAAAAACTCTTTTTCGTCGTGAAGATACAGCTTTGCATATTCAACAGTGACCTTGATGATTTCACCTGTATGTTCTCTTTCTGAAAGAACAGTGCGAATCAACATATTGAAATAATCCACCGCTAAATCAATCGCTCTTTCAGTCAAAGCAACAAAACAAAGATATTGATATCTTTTTTTAAAATCAAAAATGTCTTTAATGTACTGAGAGACATAGATTTCATAATTTTCAATATTCTCAATGCTGTCTCCCCAAGCAGAAAGCATGGAAAGGTCTTCTTTTGATAAAGAACACTTGTGAAGGTCAAAAATATGGAGCTGACATTTAAGACTCTCAGAAAGAAAAGCGTCTTCGTAATCTAATGGGTTTCTTTTGTGTAATGTATTTTCTAAAATGTCATACAAATCGTCATTGTGGTCTTCAAGAGCAATCTTTACACCTTCTTGAATAGAATCAATGTTGTCTTCAATAAATGGATAAAAAACGTCTTTCAAAAGACGATTAAACACTTCTTCTGTAATGTTTGATTTATCTTGTTCCTTGTCGAATAGATCATAAAGAGTATTGATATTGAAATTGCCTTTTGTATCAATGTCATTTGATTCTGCTAGTGCGATAGCACCCTTTGAAGCCAACCAGTTCCAACTGTCTTTAATCTTAACATTTGGATCTTGCTTAAGCTGTTTGAATAGAGCTTTAATAAATTCGTTGTATTCTTTTTTGTTGTTTAAAAACATAGCTTATTACCTTTAAAATTAGCTTACGTAATGTTCTCTGTTTCTCATTAAGCAAGCCACAAAAAGTGATAAACTTGTTTAATAGAATTAATGTTGTTGTTCCAATTTTACCGACCACCTAATAGGTGCAGAGAAATTCGCTGGCTTGGATAACCACGGTTTAAAGTAGTTGCTATGAAATATTTATCATGCGCTTTAAATCCTAAAATAATTATATCAAAGAAAGGTTAGTCTTTGCAAGAGAAGTTTGTTAAAAAAAATAATTCCACATTTAACGAAATAAGCATTGACGAAAAAATATAAAAGAGTATTTTGTAGGGAGTTAATCGTCAAAGAACGATAAATATTTTTTAGGAGATATAAAATGAAAAAATTAGGTTTTTTAGACCGATTCTTAACATTGTGGATATTTTTGGCAATGGGAATAGGTGTCTTTTTGGGTAATATTATACCAAATATAAATGAAATAAATGAATCTCTGTCTATAAATGGAACAAACATACCATTGGCAATAGGTTTGATATTAATGATGTATCCGCCTTTGGCAAAAGTAAAATACAATTTGTTGGGTGAGATTTTTAAAGATAAAAAGGCGATTAGTTTATCCTTGTTAATGAACTGGGTAGTAGGACCTATTTTAATGTTTATCCTAGCAATAACATTCCTATCAGATAAACCAGAATACATGATCGGTGTTATTATGATTGGTCTTGCAAGATGTGTTGCTATGGTTCTTGTTTGGAATGATTTAGGAAAAGGTCATAAAGAATATGGAGCTGCATTGGTAGCTTTAAATAGTATATTCCAAGTAATTTCATACAGTTTTATGGCTTGGTTATTTGTAACTGTTTTACCTGAAAAATTGGGTTACACTTCAATGGAAATTGATCTATCAATTGTAGATATAGCAAAAAATGTGTTGTTGTATTTAGGAATCCCTTTTGCAGCAGGTTATTTAAGTAGAAAAGTATTAGAGAAAAAGAAGGATGCTGATTGGTATGAAAATGTATTCTTACCTAAAATATCTCCTATGACATTAATTGCTTTATTACTAACTATTGTATTTATGTTTAGTTTGAAAGGCCAAATGATTACACAGTTGCCATTTGATGTGTTAATGATAGCAATTCCATTAGTTATCTATTTCGTCGCAATGTTCTTTATTAGTTTCTTCGTAGGAAAAAAAATGGGAATTGATTATGATAAGAATGCGTCAATAGCATTTACAGCGACAGGTAACAATTTTGAATTAGCAATAGCAGTTTCAATAGCAGTGTTTGGTATAAATTCGGGTCAAGCCTTTGCAGGAGTGATAGGTCCTTTGGTAGAAGTCCCAATCCTAATAATGCTTGTTAATGTAGCATTGAAATTAAAAGAAAAATACAACAAATAAAAAAAACAGGCTTCATGCCTGTTTTTCTATTTAATAATTGTTATTCATAATTGTTTTTTTATTTTATCTTTCTCTTTTTCTTCGATATATTTCATTTCAATCATTTTTTTAATTTTGTCTTTTGGTCTTTTTTCAATAATGGCTAATGAAATAGAACGATCAAAAATAATACTTAACTTATACTTCTCATGTTCAAGTAACTTAGAGATATTTCTGATGCCTAAATCTTCTAGGACATCTAAAAATAGCACAGATATATCATTCTTGATAGAAAAAATAATATCTTTAAACTCTCGAATCTTTTCAAAAGAATCTGTTTCTGAAAGGATACACCTCTCAACAGCTTGTCGTAATGGAACGATAGGTTTGATTTGTTCAATATCAGGTATACCACGTTCACTTAACATTAAGTAGTGTTTGATACAAAGTTTATGTTCAAAGAAAACTTCTTTCTTTTTAAATTCCACACCTGAAAGTTTGCCGTAATCAAAGAAATAATTGCAACAATCTTTAACATCACAAAAAACATCTGAGTTTTTAAACTGTGAATATATTTTGCAATCAGGGCAATAAAATTGAGTAGCATTTTCATGAAAACATTTTAAATATTTTTTATACTTATTCCAAGCACGATTTTCAGCCCTAGCAATGTTTCCACAGTCGTCAGATCCATAAATAGAAAGCTCATCTATGTAAACCTGAAAAAATACAAGATTGTTATTAAGTTTCTCAACTTGAACTTTGGCTTTTTCTTCCCATTTATGCTTTGGTTTGTAATCTGACATTTTTTCTCCTGTGAAATTATGGAGATTATATCAAATGTAAAGTTTTTAGGCAAGAAAAAATATCTTTAGGCAAAAGAGATTTTTGTTTTGTTTATCTTTTTTATCTGAATTATGATTTTTCAAGTGTAGCCATAAGTCGTTTAGCTGCAGAAATTTCTGATTGTAGTTCTGGATAACCTTTGAATGCTTCCTCTTTTATATATTGTAATGTAGAAGAAAGATTTTCAATATTAAGCGGTTGAATATCAGAGAAATGTTTTACAATATTTGTGTATAAATGAACTTTGTCAAGTGGAATAATTTGTTCATTTATTCTACGTTCTGCCATTTTTGAAAGAAAAAGAATAGATTCTTTTTTGATTAAACACATAATGAAACCTCTTTTGTTTATTAACTTAAATTTAGTATAGCAAAAGTTGAATGTTAAACAAACAAAAATATAAAAAAATATTGTTTTTTACTAAAAAAAAGAAATCGGTTTTAATATATTAAACGAAAATAAACCTTCATTTGAAGGTTTATTTTCTGGTTAATTAAAATTAATGTATTCTAAAACCATGCTGTATAAGGTATAGTGAAAGTTGAGATTCATCAATAACACCCGCCTCGAAATCCTGAACATCTCTTAGTACATTAGTCGCTGCCTTTTTACTTAGCCTTTTTTCAGATTTAGAAAGTTCTTTAGCTGCTGCTTCAAGACCTTCTGAGTTGCTTAAAATAACCTTAAGATCTGCAATTATTTGTTTCATATTTTTAATTATCCTTAATTTGTCTGTTTTAAAATTCAATACGAAATTATTGACCGTATGATCAATATCAATAATATTACATCTAAAATATAACATTACAAGAGTAGCATATGAAAAAAAGATTGACGCTGAATATAAAATACATTATTATAGTAACAACCTTAAATATTACTGCGGCTGCTGAACCACACTAATATTTATAGGAAAAAACTTATGTTTGAAGAAAATTATGCTAAATCAAAAAGAGCAGAAAGAGTAAGAAAGAACAAAGCAAAAGCGAAGAACCTTAATTCAGTTTCTTGTTTCGATGAAAAATTAAATGCATATGTGTATAAAGGTGAAAAAAACTGGAAACACATGTATTCACGTTCTAATAAAATGCACAGAGCAAAGCAATTAGGATTTGAATACCCTAGACGTTCTATTCGACAAATGCTTGACGATTTAGAAAGATAATAAGTAAAAAGAGCGACCATTCGCTCTTTTTTTTCTTAAAAATAAAAAACAAACAGAAATAATAAAAAATATTGACAAAAATCACTTTACTTAAAATAAAATTATGAAATAATCTTTTTGGGAATATACACATAATATTAAAGGGATTATAATAAAAATGAACAAAAAAGCACTTCTTTTGCCGTTATTAATTACTTCTCAAATTGCAATAAGTAATCAGTCTTTCGCAGAAGAAAATATAAAAAAAGAAGAAAAATCAGCATTTCAAAAACCAAATATGCAAGGTGATTGGAGAATATTGACAGAATTTAATCTATATACAGATCATTCAGATTCAGGTTTTACAGATGAAGTAGGTACACCATTTGACTACAATGAAGATAATGAATTGTATGCAATTGGTTTTAAAAAGGGAACAATGACATACGGATACTCTTATTTTAAAAATTCTTATTACGATATGTCTCATATGTTAAGTATGGAGCATGATTTCGGAGAAACAGGTGATTTCGATTTTCAGATTGGTTTGGGTGTTGTCACTGGTTATAAATATGACATTATGAACGGTGGTCTATTTATAGGTGACGTATTATTAGCACCTCTGATGGGAATAAAATATGAACCAAAGTTTCTAAAATTTAATGACATTCAATTTGCACCAAAAATAAGAGCAATGGGATTTCAAGCTTATATGTTTAATTTAGAAATAAATTATAAATTATGATTAAAGCCATATCTGAGATATGGCTTCTTTCTTATAATTAATGATAACGGTATCCAAATCGGAAGAAGAAGACTTCGTTATGTTCTGTAAGTGAATTAGCCCAATCTTCAGGAGTATATGTAAAATCCATTTGAAGATTTTGTGTAAAATTAACTGTAACATAAGGAATTGATACTAATCGTGTATCTCTATCAGTATCATAAACTTTATGACCATTAGGATCTATTGTAAATGTATCTTCTTGATAGATTCGGTTGTTTAGACCAAAACCAAAGTTTAAATCGACGCTATCAATAAAATTATTAACAGGAATGGAATATTTATATACGGCAGCGATTTGGTAACTGTTTTCGTCATAAGCGTCTCGCATATAAAAGACAGAAGCACCTAAATAGTGACGATCATTTTTTGAAAAAGAACGGTAGTAGTCTAATCCAATACCTTTATGGTTATCATTTAAATCTTGATCAGAATCAGTAAATGACCAACCACCGAATTTAATATCAAAAAAATCTTTTTTTTCTTCTTCTGCCATAACATTAGTTGAAGCAGCAAGAATAGCTGTGCCAAGTAGAAAATGAGATAATGCTTTCATTATTATTATATTGTCCTATTGTTTTAAGATAGAATCATTATAACAAATAAAACATAAAAAAAGCAACTTAAATATGACCTAAATCTTTAATTTTCCAATATAAATTCCAAGAACTTTCAATTTCTGTCATTGAGTATTCTTCATAATCACGATAATGAATAGAAGCAGATAGTAATGCAATATACTTTTTGCGGCTTACCTCAAGCCCTTTTAAGTTACCATTTTTTATAATTTGATCTTCTTTGAATTGCACAAATAATTCTATTGCATCATTATATGAATGTATATTCAATTTCTTATTTAAATATGATACATACTCTTGGAACATGATTTTAGTAACAGTTTTATAATCTTCTATTTTTGTATTTGACACAAATAAACCTTATTAATAAAAATTTTATTGTATCACAAGGTAAAAGACGTGTCATTAATTTTTTATTATTTCAAACAGTAATGAAAAAAAATAAAAAAAAAGCTTGAAGAACTATGCCATAAAAGATATAATCAATTCAAATTAATGAGGTATTCAAAAGAATACTTTTCCACTAAATAACATAAGAGACTTCATTATGAGTTTATTTTTAAATTGGTTTATCGTTTTGATATGTTTTAACATTTTAATTCACTTTGCAACTATGGATAAAAGAACACTTGATTCTAATATCCGCAAGGCAGTCATTGTTTCTAGTGTTTCTATAAGTTTTTTTCTTGCTGCTTTTTCTTGGTGGGCAATTATTCCACTAGGAGCAACGGTATCAACAGCTTTTATTTTTGCTATCTCGGCAGGAGCTATACAATTTAGTGCCTTTATGTTTTGTGATGATGCTGCAAAAATTTCAAATGTCGTTATGATTTGGGTATTTGCTTTTATTGTTAATTTTTATACTGGTCACGCTTTTTTTAATCATAAAGAAATCTCAAGTGTGCTTCAACCGATTGAAGTATCCGAACCTATGTTTACTGAAATTCAAGAACAAGAACAGCGACTTGTTCCTATTGAGATAGCTCGTGACAAACAATCAAAAGTAATAAATGGACGATTAGAAGATGGCACAATGATTAGTAGTATGTATAAACTAGATTTTAATTCAACTATTATTCAAGTTGTAAAGGGTGAAAAAGTTTATGTTACTCCTTTAACTTGGAATGGATCTTTTAAGTGGTTTTTCAATGATTATGATGTAATTGGTTATGCTGTAACTAAAGCGTCCGACCCTGATGCACCTACTAAACTTGTTGTTAAAAATAAAGATGGTAGTGATATTTCATTTAAAATTACAGAAGACGGTTATCTTGGCACTAACCTTGCCCGACACATTCATGCTGAACTTGATAATTCTCTTATTATTCAAAATAGCTTTATGATGTTAGACGAAGAAGAATATCCTTACTATGTAAGTTATATTGTTAAGAGTGTTGCAGGTATTGGTAATTATGCGGCTGATGGTGTTGTTGTTACTGACCCACAGACGAAAGAAGTAATTCGATATAAAAATGACGAAATTCCTAGTTTTATTGAGGCAAGCGCAGCCGAGTCTACTTTGATAACAAATATTAATAATTGGGGTGAATATCGTAAAGGTTATTGGGAATCTTGGGGTTCTTCTATAAAGATTAAAGCGACCTCTTATAATAATAAATCAGAATTGTTTTTTATTGATGCAAAAGGCACATTGAATGGATTGGCATATTTTACTGGTCTTGAAGGCGACAGCTCACAGAATAAATCTCTATCTGGTATGTTATTCATTGATCCCATTACGTTGAAAAGCTACATTTATTACCCTGAAAGTGAATCTCAAAACGAAATGGCTGTACTAGATAGTGTTAAAGCTTCACTAGGTAATTTATCTGATAAATGGACGCCTACTCAGCCTATTCCTTACCGAATCTTTGGTGATGTAGATGTGTGGATGACTCCTATTATTCCAATTAATGGAACAAGCCGTAAAATTGAAGCTTATGCTTACACTAAGATTTTTTCTACCGAAAAATCTGCTTGGGATGTTAAATTGTCAAACGCAATGAGTAAATTATTAACAAACAGTTCAGATTCAGGTTTAATTTCAAATAGTAAGGCTGTTACGGAGCAACTTGTTGGTAATGTTCGAACTATTTACTTTATCAATGGATCTGCTTATTTAACCATTCACGGTTATGATAAAGTGATTGAATGTAACCACGAAACAAACGTTGAATGTCGTGGTGTTATGTTGGAACAATTGCTAGACATTAATACAATTGAAAAAACTGAAAAAGAGGTGGTGCTTGTTGATTTTAATGAGAATCCACTGAAACAATAAAATGAAATAAAAATGGGACTAATTTCCTTCGAAGTTAGTCTTTTTTTTATTGAAATTGCTTTTTAAGACATTGATTTTTTTGGTTTAATTTATTGGCGGAAGATGGTCATTATCATTTTCCGCTTTTTGTTTTTTATGATTTTTGTATTTATGTAGTATAATGACAATAAGAAAACGATAAAAGGATTTAATTATGGAAGAAGATAACCAAGCAAAGGAAATGCTATTAGTAATTATATTAGGGTTTACAAGTTTAATATTAGGTTTAATCACGGTAATGTCTTTTAAAATAAACTTACCTGGTTTAGAAAGTATCTCAGACTATTCATTCGTATTTGGTCTATTATCATTCACTTTATTTGCAATAGCTGTTATAGTAGACAAAAAATACATATCTGGAAAAAAGGCTGTTAAAGTTTAAAAATAATCACTTTCAATCAATCTATAAATTTGCTATAATTAAGTCATTACTTAAATTAACGACTTAAGGCAAAAAAATGAAAAGAGTTCTTAAAGCAAACTTGGCATTACGATTTCAAGTTTTAGACGGTTGGACAAGAAAAGAAGTTGCTGACTTACTTGAAACGAAAAACATTCGAGCTGTCTTACCGTCTTATTTTGATATGGAAAAACAAAATAAAATCATTGAAAAAAAAGAAGGTTTTTTAATGCCTGAAAGTTGTAATGACAATGATTTCTCGGATTGTGAATATTTCCTTGTTCTATCAAAAGATGATCCTTTCAATCAAAAAGCATTAGAAGAAAATGCTTCAATCTTTTACCCTGAAATGCATTAAGGTTAAATATTTATGTCAAAAGAACAAGAAGAAGCAAAAAAGCTAATGTCTCTTGGTTATCGAGTAACTTCAAGAAAACATACTACTGTTTCAAGAATTGATAAGTCCGACTGGAAAGAGGTAATGGCAAAATCGCATTGTCCTTATGATATTGAAGAAGGTCGAGCATGGGTTAATGTATTATCAGAAAGAGAGGCAGAAGATTTTTATAGAAGAGTGATTTCAAAAGATCGTCTTAAAGTAAGTGAAGAAACAATGAAGCTTATTGAAAATAGCAATAGTGCAATTACAGGTTATATTGAGGTCGAAAAATAATGAAAAGCCGTGAACAAAGACAATATACAAACTCATTATGGAAAGCTTATCAAGATTCAAGTGCAGAAATTGAAAAAGAATGGGCTTATCGAATTTTAGGGGTGTTAAAAGGAAGGAAAGAAGCAGTTTCCATGTCTGCATTATCTAAAATGGTAAGATTAAACGTCAAAGCAATCAATGACGCTGTTCGTCGTAAGCCACATTTATTCTTTGTTGATTATACGGATGTAAAAAACATTAATGCTGATAATACAACTGTCGAAATGACAAAAGAAGGTGCAGTATTCTTGGCAGCGAAAAATTTATAAGGAAAAGAAATGAAATAGAACCAGAGAAATAATCAAAGAAGCAAAAGATTTTTGGAAAAATCATACTGGTGATATAATGACTGCCAAAGTAGAAAACCCGAATAAAAGAGTATCAGAAGAAGATTTTTGGTAAGAAAATAAAAATTCGTTTTAACAAAAGAGAAAAAGAGGACAAAATGAGAAACCCAAAATTCCCATTGCTTTTAATTTTAAAAGAAAAACACGACGATATTCATTATACAGTATTGTCTAAAGAAGGTCTTCATAAAGCAGCATTAAAGATTATTGAAGATAGATTAGATCCGAAATATGGATATTATCAGAGAGTCTGCAGATTTAATTCTTTTGAGGATTTTTTCGAAAACCATTCTGGTATTTCATTTGAAGATTTTAATAAGAAATTAGAATCAATTGGCGAAATGAAAGACAAAGTTAAATGGCAAGATTCTAATATTTTCATGAGTGAATATGTTCAAGAAATCGAAAAAAGTTACAAAAGTGCAAAGAAGGCAGATTTAACTATTGATATGGCTGATAAGGCATTGGAAGAAGAGGATGGTGATGCAGCTTGGGTTGTTCTTTTGAAACGTAGACATCATCAATATGAGAATATTGAAATATTGAATCCAACTATTTATAAATAATAAAAAAATAAAAAAGGCTCTAGGGAGAGCCTTTTTTAATTAAAGTTTTTCGTCTGTTATTCCTTCATTCCAACGCTTGTTTACTTCTTCAATGTCTTTTCCATAAACAGTTCGTCCACAACCACCAAGAGATGAATTACAATAAGCATTGTGTTTTGTTTTTTCTCGATTAACAGGATAAACCAAATCGATGTGATCATACTCTTTTAATAATTTGGAACCACAAGAACATTGATTCCAAGAAAAATCTGTTGATTTCATGATAAATATTTCCTTACAAGTTATGTTGAATAATGTGTCTTAATTCTTCATTTTGAATATCATTTACATTAATTTTAAATTTACGGATAATCTCTAGGCAGTCATAAACAGAAAAACCAATGTTACCGTCAACTTTAATACAAACTTTAGGATCTGAAAACGACTTCCACATATCATCTATAAGTAAATGTTGTCCTTTAAAGTCAACTTCTTTAAGAAAAGGTCTAACGGTTAATGACTCTCTGTTTCCTCCTGTTCCTGAGACAAGACCAATAAGCCAATCTTTCGGAAAATCAGCAAAATGCTCGAATACAGTTTTAATACTTCTCAAACTATCTTCTGGATTTGATAAGCTTCCCCAAGAAGACATTGAAATAACTTTTGAATTAGTATCTCGAACCATTTCAGCAAAAAGTTTAATTTGATTAGGGTTTAAAGAAGCAATATCTCTTGCATGAATACGATAAAGATTATGCTCTTTTATAAAATCTTTCCATTTTTGAGTGTTTTCTTCATTGTCTTGATAAAAACGTTCTAACGTGCCACCAAAGGTGTTATCAATATCAATAAATAGGAGTCTTTCAGTTTTGTTGATATCTTTATCAAATGGTTTGATTAATTTAAACATAAAACAATACTCTCTTTTTTTAACTTAGAGTATTTTACCAAATCAAAGAAAAAAAGGCAATAAAAAAGCAGGTGTTACCTGCTTTTTGTTAACATAAGTTCTAATCGTTTCTTTTGTAGTTTATTATTCATTTCATTAAAGAAATAGTAAGAAACAATAATGATTAAACATTGAAATACAGTATATTTGTGTTTTATGTTTTCAAATAAAAATTGTTGCTTAACAATATCGGCAGAAGTGTATAAATAAAACAAAGCAATAAGTGATAAGAAAAATGTTAATGCAGAGCACATATAATACAAATTCATATCAACGTTAAAAAGTTTTCTGATTTTATGGTTTACTTCATTATTTTCTTTATGATAAGTATTCATACTAATATTAAATGAGTTTTTCATAAAATAAAATGAAGCAGAAAATAAAAGCAATTCAACAATTACTGTTCCTAAAGCACCAAATAAAATCTGAAAAGTGCTTGAAAAATTTAATCCAAGACTATTAATTGAAAATGGAACACTTAATGCAATATAAGCAGAAATCATAAAAACAATAGAAGTAGAAAAGATATCGTTTTTAATAAGATCAAACGTTTTATCAATTTCTTCTCGAATCCCGATACTAAGTTTCATGTTGCCAATTCGTTCTAACATTTTTTTACCTTTTAGTAATCGCCATAACCGAAGTCAACACCGCCCATAATAATTGCTTTGTCTTTTTCTCGTCGAATGGCTCTTTCTAGATCTTTACCAGTTAATCCACGTTGTTTAAGTTTTACGATTTTTGATTCCATGAATCTATTAGGTTCTAGATGGCGATAAAATTCTGAAATATCTTTTGCATGAACTGAAATAATGAGTTTACCGTTGTCGTCTCGACCATGTGCAATAGTCCAACCACATTCTGAACTATATTGAACATTCAGTTTTTTAAGCTGAGAGATTGTTGAGCTGCTTAATGGCTTTGTAGCAAAAGCACTATGAGAAATTGCAAACATAAAATCACCTTTCTGTTTTTATTTAAGTTAATTATACAGCAATGAAATTTGCAAATCAAGTTTGCGAAAAGTAATAATATAATAAAATAAATATTTTAATAAGATAAAAAAAACCGTAGTGAAAACTACGGTTTTTTAATTCAATTAGTGTTTTTAAAGACCATTTCCTTGACCATTACGGTTTTGGTTCATTTCATTTGCGAAGTGTAAAAGTTTATCACTCCAACCACCTAGAATATAAGTGCGGTCATAAAACTCAGGCACTAATGTATCTTTATAACCTGCAATTTGAACAAGGTATACCATGACATTAGGGTTAACCTCTTTACGGTATTTATTAACCAGCTTAGGAACATCTATATGTCGTCCAGTTTTAGGAAAAATATAATCTGAATATTCAACAGGCTTTATTCCGTAAAGACCACCATGACCTGCTTGCATATCAGAATAAACAAAAATATGATCATAATGTTTTTTCTCACGAATCGCTTCTTCAAAAAACAACCAAACTCCATTCTCTGTTCCCATGCCAATATTGTTGCCAATTTTATCAGCTTTTTTAACTTGTGATAGAATAGAATCTTTCTTACGAACAGGAAGAATTTCTAAATTATCACCAAAAATGCCAATATAGCCATCATCAGCAATTTTACCTGTAACAACAGCCATTAAATTACCAATAGTGCTTGTCTTAACACTACCCATTTTCGAGTTATGATTCCCTTGTGCAGAACCAGAGTTATCAGCAAGACTAATAACACGCCCATTGAACTGTGGTAAGTGTCCAAGAGATAACTCTAAACACTCTTCAATAGCGTCAAGGATTCTAGCACTAGCAATCCCTTTAACTTGAGTATGAGCATTGTAGTAACGGAAAGGCAATTGCTTACCCTTAGCTGCTGTATCAACTAGTTTTTTTATGTAAAGATCTTCTGATACACCTTTTTCAATGAAGTTACGGATATTACGAAGTAAAGCCATATGCCCCATAGAGTCAATCGCTTTTTCCCAATTATTTTTTGTTGAGCCATTTTTAGAGATCATCGCTTCCCAAGAATCAGTTTCATCAAGTTTCAATGTACCTTTCATTAACTGATCGATGATTTCACCTTTTGCATGAACAAGGTTTACAACGTCAAGCGTCTTAAAAGCACGATTTTCCATACGGTATTTAGCAATTTGAAGTTTATCACGAGTTTCAAGGAAACCTTTCCACGCTTTTTTAAGAGCATTAGGGATTGGTTTACCATAAACTTGAATTTGATAAGCAAGTTGAACTGCAGCTTCATCTGTTCGAGCAAGGATACCTTTTGCATATTGACGGATTAAACCTGTTCCACGAACTTTTTCATGATTCGCAGCACGAACCATAATAACTTGTGGAGTAGTTCGAATATTTTCTTCACGACGAAGACGAACAGCCTCTTTCAATGTCGCCTCTGGATCGAAGTCAAGAGCTTCGTCAATAGCAACTTCCATTAATTTTGCAGGAGAATGAGAATGCCACTCAGGAATAGTTAATTCAGTATTCATGATATGATCAAGATACTGAGCATGTTTATGCGGAGTATGTGATTTTTCAACAAAGCTACGGTCAGTAGTGTTAGATTCTGGTTGGTAATACATAGGTTCACCAAAGAATGCAGACGCAGCAACAGTTCTTAATTGTACGATAGGATCTACAATTGAGTGAGATTTAGAGTTCATGTGATTTTTGTGACCACGAGAAGCAGCCTGTTTTTTTACAGTTGAATTAATCATATTGTTTATTCCTTAAATTAGGTTCTATTGGTTGCAATTACTTTAATTGCTTATTAATTGGTCATTATAATTAAAATTAAAAAAAATGTCAATCTATAATGATAAAAAAAAGATTGGAGAAACCCAATCTTTCTTTCAAATATTTTGGAGAACAATCGAAGTCGGTGTTTTTTTTCTATACCAAAGAAGTAACCGTTTTCTTCACTACCAAAAATTCTGTAATTCTAAATTGGAGAATAAATGCGCTCGGTATATTGCCTATTATCTGAGAAGTAACCGAATCGCTCACTGCCAATATTTACATTATTACAAACTTTAAAACTATTGTCAATAGCTAAAAGAAAAAATTGTCATTTTTTCTTTAAAATATTTTTAACTTTATTTAATTTGGATTAATTCTTCTGGTTTTAAAGTCTCTTGGTAAAATTTCTGAATTTTCCAAGCGATAAATAAAATAGGGATAATTAAAAATTCAGTGATACTATAAAATTCAGAGATATAACCTATTGAAAATGTACCAAGCGTAACAATAAATGGAATATGAATGTTTTTAGGTAAAATGAATTTCCCTGTTCGATTGCGGTAAATCGAAGTGAAACCAAAATCAAGAGTAAGAGCAAAATATAATGCACATAGAATAAGAATCATAGGATTAACAATGTCCATTAATGAAAGCATGTAACCTGTAAAAGCTGAAGCAACAACATATGCATATCCGACTGGAAAACAGAGAATAAAATTTCTAAGCAACATATTTCAACAATACCTTTCTAATTTTCGATAAAGGAATCATATCAATATAAAAATATTAAATCAATGTTTATTTTCAGGTATTTTAAATTTTATTTTTTCTATGAGTTCTTTGATTTTATGATGCTTATCCTTTTGCGAAAAACTTTCTTTTAAATCCTTCAAAACTTTGGGATAATCAATGGGGCTACCACGTTCTTCGAGTAATAATTCAGCCCATAGGATAGAAGAATCAACATGTCCTGTAAAACTAGCTTCTTCAAGCAGTGCAATCGCTCGTTGATCATTTTTCTGAACATAAATAGGCTTTGAGTAAAATTGTGCGAGTTTATAAAGTGCAGGATTAAATCCTTGTTTTGCAGATTCTCGAATGTAGAAAAGACCAGTTTCAATATTTTGTTCGACACAAACAGAGTTTATCAGCATATCACCATAAAGAAACTGATAAGAAGGTAAATCTATCCTTGTTGCTCTTGCAACAATATCTTCAACGATTTGGCAATCGTCAGTCTCTAATCTTTTAAGGTGACTATCTTTGTTTATCCAAGAAATTAATTCATTTTCAGTATAAATAGGGACAGGGGTTAATTCAAAAGATTGATTGATAGCGAAAGAGGGAAAAAGAAAGCCACTTATAGTTGCAATTCCAATCAAAAGTTTTGTTTTATTTTTATTTAAATTCATCAATTATCCTTTTTCCTTAGCTACATATCGACCAAAGAAAGATATCCTAAAGTTAAAAAAAATCAATATAAAAAACAAAAAGGCACTATCCCTAGTGCCTAAAAGTATTATTTCGTTAAATCTACAAAGCAATTCATACTTGTGCAAATCTCATTGACAGAAGAAAGAATGGATTTCAAAGATAAAGCGTCTTCAAAATTGGAGTCGAGTTTGTTTGTTTTCATGTCAAATATAGCAATCAATTTAGAATCATAACACTCGGTATTGAATCGACAGAATACACTGCTTTTGAAAATATCACCCGTTTTACATTCCGAAACAAAAAGTGTTCTTTTTGCAAAACAATTCGTAAAAGTAACATTAAAGAAAAAGATTTTCTTTTTCATTCGATCAACAACATAAGAACGTAATATCTGATTCTTTTCAATAATCAAAACAACGTCAATATTATTAGGTTGACGAATAACAGACCAAAGACCGTCTTCTGCATAGTACCAAAAATCTTCATCGTTACCAACTCGATCTGAGATAGTCGTTTCGATTAAAGAATCAAAATTATCAAGATAAGCATTAACTTTAAGACTATAGATAGAATTAGTGAGCGATTGAAATCCGTGATCGTCTTCAAAGACAGTAAGAATATCTGAATCAAATAAGAACTCTGCAACAATATCATTAACGGAGTCAGAAGCTTTATCTGAAAGGTTATCGACAGAAGCAGTTAACTCAGCAACGGCATTCTTGCTTTCTTCGAATGCGTCTTTGTTTCTTGAAATGTATGCGCCATAATGTTTATCAAGTGGTGGAAGTTTTAGGTTGTTACTCATCAAAAAGCCCTTTTTTTGCAATGATTAATTATACCAAAATCAAAAAGAGAATGAAAGGTATTTTTGTTTTTTTTATTTATGGTAAAATGAAAGAAAAAGACAAGGGTTTAAAATGAACGAACTAATAAGTAAAATTACAGAAGATCTAGAAAACTCTGAAATGAAGATCATGAAGGTTTATCATTCAACATTTTCTAACAATAGAGAGTTTAGTAAAGAAAACACCTTTACGGAATATGACGTAGAAAAATATGGTGCTTTTCACGGTGCAATAGACATAGAAGGAACAGATTCTGGTCGTAAGGTTGCTGAAAACCGAGTATTTGTAAAGATACTTGAAGACGCAAAGCAAATGGTTGGAATATCTCCTGTGACATTAAGTAAAGTATTGGGAGAAAGAGATGTTGATTTTAAATTGCTAGAAGAAGAAACAGGCTATAAAGTAAAAGGTAAATTTCTAAATCCAGTAATGATAGAGGCAGAAGTAAAGTATACAAAAGCACTTGAATTAAATGAAAATAGATTAGGTCGTTGGAACCCATCTGATATCATTCAAGAAATAATGACGGAAATAGAAAATGGTGCAGAGATTGAAGGATTTACAGAAAACGATTTAATGGATTATTATGAAGATAATATCAATCTTAATGACGTAGCCTTTGTAGACTTAATAAATGAAGAATATGGTGGAGAAGAGTTTAACCAAGATTACAAAGAGTTTATGTTTGTTAGAGATTGGTTGGAATCAAAAGGCTATGACGCTATAAAATATGTAAATACTTTTGAAGGAAATAGTGAATGTGTAATGTCATTTAGACCAGAAAATGTAAGGGTAACAGATTCTTACTGTTTAAAAGACATGTTGAATGTCGAACAACCAAAAGAAAAAGTAAAAAGAAAAATGAAGCCATAAGGCTTCATTTTTTAAGGTTTTCTTCGATTTTGTTTTCTTCTTTGCTTAACTTTTTCGAATGTATAATTTTCTTGATTGACATTAACCCAAGATAAATCACCAGTAACATCTTTTGTGAGTATTTGTTCTGTGCTTCCTGTGTCGTCTGTGTATGCTTTACGATAACCATAGACTTCAAATCTATCCATTTCTGATAGCTTACTTCTTGCGATTTCGTAAGGACCGCTTGATAATAGGGATTTTTTAAATCGTTCTTTTTCTTTTTCATCTTCAACGTTAAAATCAGACAGATTTTCTAGGTAAACACCTAAATATTCACCAACTTCGTTTTGAACGTCTTGACCAACTTCATATTTTTTATTTTTGTTGATTATGAATTTATTTAATTGTAGCTCATCATATTTGTCTTCGATAGCAGAGAATATCTCAATAGTGTCAGGATTATCAATACTATTTTCAATTTTCTTTTCTGAAATATTTATAATATTTTCTTTAAAGTAATCAAATTCTTGTGGTGTTAAAATTATTTCATCAACAGAAGAGACAATTCTATCTTCCCTTAATTCAATATCCAGTTTTTTGTCTTGGAAATATTTGTTTATTTCTCTCATTTTTCTACGACCTTTATTTTGTTTTTTTATGTTTTAAATTATAACATAATATTTTTTAATTAAAAATAAACAAAATGAAAAAACCACAAAAAAGAACCATTTATAATTCTTTGATTAATATATTTAAAGAAAAAAAAGATTGATAAAACAGATGATTTTTTGTATGATACAGAAAAACAAACTAAAGAAAATTAATTATGAGTAATAAAATATTGAAAGCAGCAAACGAAAAGTCTAGTCCTTTGAAAAAAGAACTTGTTTATTTAGAATCGCAAGTCAAGCGAGTAAAGAAGAAAATGGAAGAATCTAATAAGAATAAATTGGAATTACAACCATTATTAGAAGTATATGAAGCAGCAGTAGAAGAACTAAAAAAAATCTAGTGAACTGAAACTGTTTTTAACCAAGTGAACACAAGAAATATATTTAAAAAAAAAGAAAATCAAAGATTGAGAAAAAACCTTCAAAATGGTACAACAATACCAATTAATTGAAGGTTTTTTTATGAAAGAAGAAAATAAATCACTGTTGAAAGAGATATGTCTAAAGAGTTTAAAAATTAAAGAAATAAAAGAATACATAGAAGAGTCTGAATCTTATATAGGGAATTCTGTTCCTATATTTAAAGCAGACCTTTGTTTTTCGATTGCTTCTTTATTTTTATTCCTCACTTTTGTATCGACAGGATGTAATGTTTTAGCAAATATGATTCTTTTTGGTGTATTACTTAATTTTACAGTAAGTAATGTCAAAATAGAAAGCCCAAGTTTAGAAGATTCTCTTTGGTCTGATCTAGTAGAATTAAGAAGGGGCGTAGAAAAAACACTTGATCAAAATATTTTAAGTAAAGGAATGCTAGTAAATTATTTTTTCGGAGCATTGGTCGGTGGTATAACAGGTATTATTTTTTCTTATGTAGTGTCAGTTTTCGCTTCGATTGCAATATTTATAATTGTAGATATACCTAATGAACAAAATCAATATGTAATGGATGAATCTTTTTTCTATGTATCTTATGTTAGTTCGATATTTTCAGCAGTTATTGGTGTTTATCTTTTTATACAAGGAACAAGAAAAACAATAGGAAAAATAAAGTTATTAAAGAAAAATATAATTGAAAAAAAAGAGAAAATAGAGAGGTTGTCTCTTAAATTAAAAGAAAAAATAGTTGAATTTGATTTAAGAGAAGAAGATTTTAAACTTACAAAAATTGAAATAGATTCAATTTATTCGGCTGTAGAAGAATATGCAAGGGCAGACGGATTCTCGAAATCTGATATGAGAAAGTTTTTTAAAACAGATTTGGAGATTAAAACAGAAAAAGAAAATGACGAAATAAAAATCAAGACAATAAAAGAAACATTAGGAAAGTTAAGAACTACAAACATTGAAATGACGAACTTAGGGGAAAACATTGATTATGGCGATATTTTAATCTTCATGAATAGAATATTTTCATTCATTCTTGTGGTTGGAACTATAACAATGTTTATGGGTGTAACAGGCTTGTTATTTTCAAGTTTGCCTTGGTCAGTAATGAGTGTTATTTTAATTCTAATTTTGGCTTTATCTATTAAACAATATTTTGAATTAAAAACAATGGTAAAGCATTTAGATAATGATTATAAATTAGATGCAATAAAATCAAATAAAAAATGGGTCGCTCGTCATAAGCAATTGAGGAATTTACAGAATGAAAAAATAATGCTTTTGAAAAAAATAAAAAGTGAAGTGAATGATTTATCCAACGTAAAGGAAGGTTTGTTTAAAAAAGAATGGAACGATTTTATAACATTTTCTAGGTAAGATAAAAAAGCCGTATAGGTAATACGGCTTTTTTATACATTATTTTAAAAATTTAAATGTCTTGTTTTTAGTTCAAAGATAATTTTTTCTGCACTTACTTCAAAATAGATTCGAGCATTGATTTTATTGTTTTTTTCGTCAAAGATCTCTTCAAGTATTACATTATTATTTATATTTTGTGCAATACTAATATATTCTTGAAGTCTATTTCTCATATTTTCGTACGTACCATTTGAAATAGTAATACTTGATACCTCGTCTCCTTTCCTGATAACAAATCCTATTTCACCTGCCATACTGCAGCAAGTTTCACAGATTTCACTCTCTTTGCTCATTTTGCCACCTCTCTTTGTAAATTAATTCAATTTGATGGTACTATTTTTTGAATTTTAATCAATGTTTATGAATGAAAAATAAAATTTCAAATATAAAAAAACGCCTTCATAGGCGTTTTAATTATTTTTTAATTAAGAAAATTATTCTTTTTCAATAAGATTTTGAATACATTTTCTGTATTCTTCACAATATTTAATAACTAATGGATAATTGACGTCTTCTGCTAATTGATGCTGACGCTCTCTATGTAAAAAATCTTTAATTGAAGTTCTAAGTTCTATATGTTGTCCAATAATAGCTTTTTCAACAAGTTCATGTTCCAATGGAATAAGTTGTTTTTCTAGATCAGATAAATAAAATGAATTGGATTCAATAGAAAACAAAAAAGAATTGATAGCTGCGAGTTCTTTATTTAGAACAAATAAAATATAGTCTTTATCTAAAACCTTTCGAAATAAATTGTAGTAAGAATACTGAAAATCAGTATCTTCCATTAATTTTTTAGTAAGTGCAATACAAATACATTCAATATCATCTTGTGTTAAATCAGAATAGCCTTGGTTGCAAATAAAGTCCATAATATTTTCGGCAATGATTTCCTCATTACCTTTATTAATTTCATAGGTGCTTAAAAGTCCTAAACCGTCTTCTTTGTCTTCTTTAATTTCAGTTTTAAGGTATGTCAGATCACATTTTGTTAAATGACGCTGAAAGTCGTAGTATGCTCGTTCTTGATCGTATTTCATAGCAAAACCTTTTAATTCATTGGTAATTAATTATAGCATATAAAAAAAACACATACAACAAAAGCCGCTTGGAAGCGGCTTTTTTCATAGTTTAGCGAATTTTTCATGAAGACTTTCTTCTTTCTTTTTGTCTTCAACAGTTTTGAAATATTTTTCAGGTAAATACAAATCAACTTCAGGGAAGTTTTTGCGAATACGATCTAGTGTTCGCACATTTCGAATCAATTCATACAAATTGTCATAATGTGTTTGACATTCTTCTTGTAAATCTTTTAATTGATTATTGTGTTTTTCAATAACCTCTTTGCATTTTTCATTGCCGTTAATAAAACTGTCATACCCAGTAATGTTAATTAATGGAAATGCTTCAATTTGATAGTCAAAACTTTCTTTTTTATAAATATCACTCTGAATTTTATGAAAAATGATTTTGTTTTTATGCTTGTCAGGTCTAACAGTATCATTGTAGGTATAACAAGAATTGCTAAGACCATTGTTTACAAACAACTCAACAAACTTAGGAGACAACGTTTTTACTTTATCATAAAAAGTCTGCAAATCGTTCAAAGAAAGATTTTTTGATTCAAGAAACAGATCTCGAATAGAAAAAAAAGTAGAATTTGAAATGTCAGTATATCGAGAATCCAAATCACCGACTTTTTTCAACATATAATTAAAAGCAATATCTTGTTTGATTTCTTTTGATAAGTTCATTATAAATCCTTACAGCAAAGCAAATTTTTCAGAAAGAGACATTTCATTAGGTTCTTCAACTTCAAGATTGTCTGGAAGATACTTATAAGCTTCACTCCAGTTTTTCAATAAATTGTCAACAGTTCTAATGTTTTTAAGCAACGCATAACAACGAGATTCAAGAGAAAAACACTCTGAATACAGCTCATTGTATTCTTTAAGGTGGTTACGGGCTAACTCACTATATTGAGTCGTCTTTAATTGAGAGTATGCAATTTTAGAATCGTCTGCTTGATTATTTGTAAGTCTAGAAAAATCATTTTCAACCTCATAATTAAAAACGAACTTGTTTTTAGTGTAGATAGGTTCTGAGAGTTGCTTGTTAAATGAATTTCGACCTTCTTTAAATTGTTTAGCAACAACACCAGAATAATATTCATTATTGGCAGAAACAGAAAGTTCAATGCTTTCACAGGCAGAAACAAAAGTCTCTAATTCATTCTTGGGGTAAACACAATAGATACGTTCTAATACGTCTTCTGCTAAGGAATCCGCAGATTGATTAAGTTTCTCAATTTTATCACGGAAACGATCATTAACAAAATTAGCTGCAATCTGTTTGCGAGATTCTTTTGTTAATTTAATGACAATTTTGGTCAAAGGACTATCCTCGTTAAGATTTTCAATATCTAAATTATAACACAAATTAAGCATTAAAATCAAAAAAAACCGCAGTTAAAACTACGGTTTTTCAATATAATTAAACTTTACTTTTTTGCCACTCTCGATAAGGTGGAATACTTTTAATTAACATATACAAGTTTCTTTTATTTAAAATCTTTAATATTTTTTTCAATAAATGTCATAATGGAAACCTTCTTATTCAAATTTTGAAATAACAATTTTTTTTTGCTCAAAAACTTGTTCTGTTTTTAATCTAAGATCTTGAATAATAATCGACTCAACATTGTTCATTCTGCGATCAGGATTTTTTTCAATACTCTTGTTTGGAAATGAAAACGTAATGTTTAAATAAGGTTCTCCATCAATGTCATAGAGATCTAGATGGTGTGAAACCCAATCTTCAAAAGCTCGTTCTACTTTTAAAACAAGACTTCTAGAAACAGAAGGAAGTTCTGGGATTTCCATATAAACTTCAACTTCTAGGTTGTTTTCTTCTAATGCTTTATAGCTTGAAAAGAAATTGAATAATTCTTGAAAAGATTTAATGTGTGCTCTGATCATAGTGGTATACTCTTTGTTTAACTTGGAGTTATTTTATCATAAGCTTATTAAATATACAACGATGTTGATAAAAAAACGGCTTTTGCCGTTTTTTGTAATTTCTTAACTTTCGTCCATATGGAACTTTAATCTTGTAATAAAATCTAGGCTGCTAGGTTCAACACGAGATCCTTCTTTAATGACTTCGTATATTTGCCAAGCTGTTCTTTTATCACTAAAATTGCGAACATATTTAAGATTGTCGTTGCCATAAATGTATAGAGCATAAGGACATTCTTTAAACGTACCACAGTTAGCGATATATTTCATAAAAGAGTCAATATCTTTATCTATGTTGCTATAAAAATCTTCTAATAGTTTCTCACTATTGGGTTGTGAATGCATATAAGATAAAGCTTTTGATAGTTCTGAAGGTTTTAATGTTGGTTGTTGAAAACCATTAAAAGTAGTATATAGATTAAGCCAGTTTTTAACTTCTTCTGGTAAATTAAAACTGGACATATAAGCAGATTCTTTGTATGACTCTTTAATTTCAACAAATGATTTTGTCTCTTTATCGCTGTTGTCAATGAAAACCAACACACCATATGATTTATCGTTAAAACCTTTCCAGTTGCCACCGAGGAAATCATCTTTAAATTCAATTAAATCAGAGAAGCCGTAGTGATTAATAATAGCTTGTAATGAAACACGACTCTTTTCAATAACAAGGTCTTTATTCGCTTTTTCTATACTGTTAAACATATATTCTCCTGAGTTAACTCACAGATCATAACACGAAGCAAAAGATAAAACAATGTTTTAAAATGTTGAATGCGAATATCGAGTATGATATAATGCAAAAAAATATTTGGAAAAATAAATGGCTGAAGATATAAAAAACGAAAGCTTCTTTCAGAATTTAAATCAATCAGATTATGAAAGCTTCGAATTAATTCATAAGGTTTAAACAATGGGAAAAAGAAAAAATATAAAAACAGAACTTATTATAAGTTATTTATTAAGAGACAATAAATACAGCCTTAATGTTCAACAAAAAAAATATTTGCACAATTTATTTAGTATGAACTCTCCTGCAATGAGAAAAGAGGTGTCTGAAATACTCCATAATAAATGTATTAGTGGAGAAATAACAATAGACGAGATATTCAAAGCTTATCTAAAAGAAGGTAAAAAGCATGGTTGTGGGATTATATTTTATGAAAGGGAGTTTCTGCAACCTTTAAAAAGAAAAGAATTTGACCTTAAAATAAGCAATCTAGAACTCTTTTTGCCTGTATTTAGCTATTTAAAAAATGATTATTCCAAAAAGATAATTCATAAAATAGAACACAAAAAAGATCTCGATAAAAATTTAAAGAAATTAAAAAAAGAACAGGATTCTTTGGTTAAAATAATTTCTACTCTTAGAAGTAATGAATTAAGTGATTTTTTATTTGAAGAAGTTAAAAATAATTATGATCCTGTTTTTGGAACTTGTTTTGTTTATTCTATAGAACACAAAAAGTTGAAAAAACCAATGAATGTTTTAATAGATTTAGATTCAATAAAAAAACTACACGATAATTATAAATATTTGATCTTTAATTTTGAAGATTTATGGTATTCAATGACATTTTCAAAAACAAACACAATAGATTCTGTGTTAGATAGGAAGAATTTGTTTTTAGAAAATACGTTAATTTTCAAGTGCTCATTAGAAAAAATATTCAGTTTTTTATCAATGGATTATAATTACTTAAATAATTTAAATTTTAATTCAGAGTATTCCAGTTTTATTAGTGAATATAAAATTCTGAAAAAAGAATATGGGTTAAAAGTTGAATTTAAAAACATAAATATTGTTGATTTGATAAAGTTAAGTTTAGGCGACAAAAAAACTTATAAAAATTTAGTTCCAAGAGATTATTTCTATAATTCTTTTAATTCATTGTCGAAAGCGATAGCCAAAAGAATAAAAGATTATTATGCAATAGAAAACAATCTATCAAAAAACAATTTCGAAGAAAATTATGACAAAAGAGTTGTTGTAATGAACGGATTAAATCAAAGTATATTGAAAAACAATTATATATTGTATAGAGATTTTAATCTTTTATATAACTACACTTTTGCAAATGAAGGTCTAGGGACTTCAAGAGATTTGTTAAATATAGAACAGTTAAATAAAGAAGATCTTCATATCCCAGTGGGCAAAAAATTAAATAGAAATGTTCGAAGAAAAGAAATAGTGGATTTTATTAATAAATTTATGCCTGAAAAAATAAAAGAATATAATGATTCTAACGAAGAACAAGTATCTCTAACAAAAGAAGAATGGGATATATTGGAATTAAACCTAAGCACATAATAATATTAAGTCGCAAATCATTGCGACTTTTTTATTGATTAAAAAAAGAAATAATGATATTGTCTTTGCGACGAAGCCGTATTCTCGTGCCATCCAAGACGAATTATTTCGGGGCAAGCAAAGCAAATACATTCAAAAAAAATAAAGATATACATTATATTTATTTTAACAAATAAACTTTCTTGGAGACTTTAAATATATTAAATAAATAAGGGAAATGTATTATGCCAAAATATACTCACGGTAATCTTGCGACTTTAATTAAGTTAGACGCAAAAAATATCAAAAGAACTACTTCAAGAAAATTAGAATTATCTGTTATTCAGAATGAACTTTCAAAATTATTAGGTTACAGACACTATTCAGAATTAGAAAAAGCAAACAATCCACCCTTAAAAGGCTCTGGTTATGTCTCTCTTGAAAATATAAGTCAAAGTAAAGTCCAACCAGTAAAAGCGGATTATAACCTATATATCACGTTACGATTAAGTCAGCATTTTCAAAGACACCATAAATCTTTGTTTGATAAACTTGAATACAATCAAGAATACGTTATCGAAAACACAAAAGAAGAAAACAAGATAATAAAAGAAATCGATTTAAATGAGGGGAATCATTATTTTGAATTAGGTCTTCAAGAATTAAAAGCATTGGTAAGAAGAAAACTGGAATCAAATAAGCTTATATTAAATAATGGAATGACTTTAATAGATATGAATGAAATCTATGTAAACACTTATTTAAATATTGTTTTTAAAGTGGTGAAAAAAGAAAACTCAAATGATTTAATAAGTTCCTTCTTCCATTATTTAAGCGAAGACAATTTAGAAAAATATGTAAATGAAAATAAATATTATTTCAGTGGTTATGTTAAAATGCTTTCAGATATGAAAAAAGAATCTGGTTTTGATAAAGTCCAGAAGTATTTATTTGAATCATTAATAGACTTAAAAGAAAATATTTTGTTTAAAAAAGGAAATAATAAAATAAAAATAGACGTAAATAGATCAATAAGAACAGAGTATATACTTGAAAAAAATGATTTTAATGTAAAATACATTTTTACGAGTAAACCAAATCAATTTCTTAATTATTTGATAGATTATGTGAAAGATCGACAACAAGGTGAAATTGATTTAACAACGAATGCTATCTCTTATGGCACTACTGCTTCTGGTATGTCATTTAGCTTGAATAAAAAAAGTTCTGGTTTGAAGATTATTGCGGTAGGTGAAATAGAGAAATTTGAAGATAAAGTTGTAAAACCACAAATTCTAGATTGTTTTTTAATTATTGGAAAACTAGCGACTAAAACAGATACTCTAAAAAAAATATATGCGATGAACCCAGATGTTGTATATATTTCAAAAGAGGAAGTTGGTGTTTACTATGAAATGAAAGATTTAAAACAAATGGAAAAAGTCGGTTTCGATGTTTTTTGTGTATAAAGAAAAAGGTAGTCATTGACTACCTTTTTTATTGTTGTTAGGATTCTTTATAAACAAAGTTCTCATCAAACATTTTTCCGAAATCATTAATACAATATAAAGAGTTTTTTCTGAAATGAAATCCGTTTAAACTTGTAAAATCATTTAAAGAAAAGTTTCGCCAATGAAAGTAATCATTAACATCCATAATCATAGAGTCTGGAATAACTTTTCTGAATTGTTTAATTTCTTTTTTTACCTTTTGAATGCTTTCTTTATCTATTATTTTATTTTTAAAAGAAAAAACAGAACGCTGACTCATTACGTGCATGTATTTGTAAAGTAAATGATTTAAATTTAATTCTTTAATTCTATAAAATTGCCATTCAAGAATATCTTTTGCATCTTGTAATGATTCATTATCAGCGTATAAAACGTTTAAATTTTCCTTTACTTTTTCATACGGAAAGTTATCAAAGTGCTCATTAAGATCTTTAATTAATAAATGATGGTTGTCTATTTTATCTTTCAATCCCAAAATTCGATGATAACATGTAAAATCTACAATAGGTAAGTTGTGTTGTTTTATTTTTTTCAATAGAAACCAAAATGAATCTACATTGAATCTAGATCTAAATTTGGAACTAATCTTAATATCGTTAAAGTAACGTTCCATTCCAATAAGTAAATTTTCTTCATTGTAATTCAGAAATAAATTAAACATTTTTTCTCTGTATATTTTATTATTAAATGGCTTATTAATCGAAGATATTATTTCATTTGATTCAAATTCCGAAGCGAACTCTTTTGCTTTATTTTCAAGCCCGAATAAAAACCCACTACAGTATTCTCTTACATCAAAGCGTCTTAGATCTAATCTAACCTCAATATAAGATTTTTTGATACATTCAATTTTAGTTTGAGGGTGTAAACGACAAAAAGCCTCATCAAGTTCTTCAAGATGTAAGACAGATTTTTCTTTGTTGGAGCTGCAGAATAAATATGTTCCATAAAAGTGTTTGTAAAAATCACAATCGACATATTCAAATTCTGTTGTTTTTAACAGCCCTTTTATTTCTTCTATAAAAAGTCTTCTAAATGAAAAATCATTCATTATCTCAATAATAATAGGGGCTATGCTTGAATAATATTTAGAAGAAGAACCTTTCATTTCAAAAAGTCTTCGAATAAAATATTTTCTTTCATTTGTGTTGAAATCCAAAATTAATTTCGCATATTGAATCAAATAATTTTCATAAAGAAGTTCAATGATTTTATTTGTCTTATATGAGATATTGCATTCATGTTTACAATTTTTTGCTAACTCTTTTTCAAATCCCTCAATATAAGACAATTTAATAGCTTCTTCCATCTGCCCCATTTGAATGTAATTATCAATAATAAAATCAAAATCTTTAACATTAATCAATGGTAAGTATAAAAATGGTTTTGTATCAATTTTTTTGTCTTTTTTATCATAAGCGTCAACAATTTTACCTTTCATTGAAGTAATAATCGCAATTTTCGAAAGTGGATCTGATTCTTCACGGTTGAAATCGAGTATAATACTTAGAGTATTGTGATTTTTGGTATAGTTATTATAGTAATGTTTTTCACGAGAAACACACCAAAAAGAAGATCCAAGACTTCTCATTGTATTAAAGTTGTTTACTTGAATAACCAGTTTGTTGCCTTCATTTAAGACAACAGAAGCGTCAAGACATTTTTTTTCAATTTCTAAAAGAAAATATTCTGCATTCCAATCACCCAAAAATTCTTTTTTCAAAGAATAATAGAGTTCTGAAGTTTTTTTTAACGCAGCAATATTACAAATAACCCGTTTTTTGATATCTTTTTTTGAAAAACCTTTCGAAAGAATTTCAGTTAATGAGTTAAATACTCTTTCATCGATCAAATGACGGTGTTTTTGAGAAATTAAAGAATTTAAAACTTTCTTTGTATTTTGTTCGATTAAAAGCTTATTAACTTTATCATTTAAAATCTCGAACTCTGCAAAAGAGGGTTTGTTTTTGATAATGTTTTCTAGATCAATGCCATTTTTTCTAAGAAATGGTTTTCTGTCCTTAAATACAGAAGATAATGATTCAATGGTTTCAATATTTGCACCACATTTAAAACATTCAATAAAAAAGTTATGATATCTTTTTTGTGGAAAAGCATTTTTAATTCGGAGTGTTTCGTTCATGTTCGTTCGTCTTATTAATCTGATTTATGGCAAAATAATAACATAAAAACAAGAAAAAAACCACTATGAAAGTGAATTTTAAATGTTTTTTAAAAATAAGTTAAGAAATGCTATTTATCGTTTTTTCAATATCAGCAATCTTGGCTTCTGCAATTCTTTCAAACTCAAGAAATAAAAACCATTAATGAAAATCAATAAAAAGAAATGAAAAAAAGATTTAATAAATAGATTTTTTTTGATATAATGTGAAAAAATTAAAGTAAGGTTATTAAATGACTAATTTACAATTATTGAAAGCATCTAGATATCTTTTCCTTTTTGGTTCTGTGACTTTAGGTTTACATTCAGCAAGTTATTTTTTTGTGGAAAAGTATTCAGTGGTTCCAACAGGTTTCTTTGCTTTCATGGTCTTTTTAACTGTAATTTTCATAAGTCTGTTTTTTTTAAATGAGAGAAACATTAAAAACTGTAAACGAAAAAATAAAGAAGGTTTTAAAAATCATGCAAAACAGTGAAAAATTTTTATCTATTTTAAAGAAAGATTCTAGTAAGAATGAAACTTACATTAAGAAAACAGTATCTAAAATGAAAAAAGAAGAGATGGAATCTTTGGCATTATCGGCTGCAAAAATAAATTGTAAAACGCCAAATCGCTTTAACTTTGAAGACACTATTATTGTCCATAGAAAGATATCAAATGTAAATGGTAATTTAGGTAATAAATTTCTTTATACTTTTTTTGTTTCCCTTAATAATGAAAATAATGAACGATTTTTATCTTTTCTTTCAAAGTTTCTAAAGTATACGGCAAAAGAGTTGTATCTAGATAGAAAAGAAGATAAGGATTATCATCAATACTTTTTGTTTTCATATCCAGAAATACTATCTAAATTTATTAACGATAAAAATGCAGATAGAAAAAATGATTTTTATGAAATAATCGGTGATCATTTATCAACAAACAATCATTTCTTTCTTGACGTAGAAACACTAAAAGCATTTTTATTTAAAATAAACGAAATTGTAGATAAAAAAGAACAAACCTGTAAGTTCGTATCATTTCTTAAATATTCACTGAGCAAGGAATATAGAGAAGTTTTTGCAAATATTAAAGATTTGTATATGTATAAGATTTATCAAAAAGAGACAGAATATACTAATTGTAAAAATATAGAACATTTATTTCCAGATAAATATAAAATGCAATCAGCTATAGAAACGATTATCGATGTATTCCTAACATTAGAATATAAGATGTTAAATTCAAATGAAAAAGAAGTAATAGAAGCTTACAACGAGTTTTTAAAAGAAAATAAATTGGACTTTAAAAAAGATTTTAATAAGGTAGAGAAATATATTTTATTCAAAAATCTATTTAGTGAAAAAATGGATGATCGTTATTTTTCAAGAGTTGGATATTCAAAAATAAAACTTAATGAAATGATGAAAAAAGCTCTTGACTCTGAAATTGAAAAAAATCCAAGATACATAAGAGGTAAATTAATTTTTGATTTAAAAGGAACTTCATATATTTATGTAGATTCAAATCTAAATTCAAAAATAGTAAGAAAAAATTATTTATTATTAAAAGACTTTAATATTGACCGTTTTTTTAGTTTTAAAAACTTTACTGGTGATGAATTAACTTCGTCTGATATTGATACGGAAAACATTCAACTATTGGGTTTTCTAGAAAGGACAGGTGTAAGAATAAATGAAATCCTTGAATATTTTAACAATGATTGTAAAGAAAAAGTGAGAGATTTTTTTGACGGTGATTTCGAAGATATTCATATCAATTTAAGTCAAGACGACTATGATAATATTGAAATGAGGTTTGCTAAATAATGAATCAGATATTAGGAATTAATTTTTTGTTTAGTAGTTCGGGATATATATCTAGAGAAGATATGAAGACGAAAGTTTTATTTTCTTTTGAAAATTACAAAAAAGGTTTTTGGGACGAAAAAACATTTGTAGACTTTTTTTTGAAATTAGAACAAAAAAGAGATGTGACGAAAAAGTCTATATTATTATCATTTTCTAATGTGATAAAAAAAGGTTTAAAATCAGAAGAAAGAGAAGAACGAGAACTTTTTCTTAAATTTGTTGAGAATTACATTCCTNTTGCAGTAAGAGAATTCGAAATATTTAAAAGAGAATCCTTAGAGTGTGAACTGAGATCAATTGAAGGTTTATTATTTCTTATAAGATCGTCAGTAGAAACAAGTGAAGGTGATAAAATAATTGAAGTAATAACGAATTGTTTAAAACAAAATACTGAATCTATTGAATCTTCTTATGTGTTGCTATATTTACTTTTGGAAAAGATTGAAAAAAGCAAAAAAAGTAATGAGGAAAAAGCAAGAATGTTTTTATCTTTATTAAATTCAGTTAAAGAAAAAGATAAAACATTCTTGTTAAATATTTCAGAATTATTAACGTTATATAGATATAATACAGAAAAATCAACAATGTTGATACCAAAATATAAAGGTGAATGTTTGTTATCTTCAAGTNTTGAAAATACAGGAAAAATAATTGATGTAATAAGTGACAAAGTGCTACTTCTTGAATATTTAATACCAACACTAACTGAAAAAGAAGTAAAACAATTTGAAGTTCTAAAATATCAATACAAATTAAATAAAAATAATCAATCAATTTTAATGACAGTAAAAACAGACCAATTGTTCGAAAGAATGCTTAGAACAGTTCCAGATTATATTTTTAATAGACAATTGATGTTAGGGAATATTATTTTAGGAAAAAAGATAAAAGAAATATTTAAAAAAGAATTAAAAGAAAATAAAGAATTATTTTTGNAGAAAATAAAAACAGACATAGAAAACTCATATTTAGGCGTAATATTAAAAAATGATGCAAAAAACACAAATAAAAAAATTAAAAAAGAATTAATAGGAATATTAGATGAATTAGAGTTATCGGATTTATTTCAAGATTATATTCTTGAAAAAGATTTATCAATTACATTCCAAGATATTTGTTTAAGAGATGAAAAATGGTCTATTTTATTTAAAAAGCATGGTAGAGATGAACTTGAAAAAATAATTAANTATTTAAACAAATATAGGTTGGAAGATTTAAAAAAATATGATAAAGATAGAGAACCTTATTTAAAATTAAATAAAGATATGTGGGAAGAAATAGAGCTAAATTTTGGAGTGTAAATGGGTGGCTACATAAAATTATCATTAAGAGAAAATCAAGAAACAACAACAATAGTAACGACAACCAGCGAAGTTTGTTCTAAGTTGGGAAATATAAAAGATTTATTTGAAAGAAAAGATCTTAAAGAAGTAGTGCTAAATATAGAACATAAAAATTTCAAAAAATATTATAATGAAGAAAGCGAATATAGAGATAAAGTCCCTCTTGAATACGGATATGTATTTATTGACAAAGATGATAAGAAATTGTTCTACATTAACGGATATAGTCCAATCGCTACATTCGGGAAAATTGCTTTTCCAGATTATGAAGAGCATAAGGAAAACAATTTTAAAATTGAAGTAGAGACAAAAAATGGCGTAGAAAAGTTTGATCTAAAAAAAGACGAATTCCCATATGGAACAGTAGGCAAATACTTCTTTCCTGAATCAGTAGCTTATAAGAAAATATATGATTATTTTAAATATATTGATTATGTAGATTCTAATGGAGTAAGAATAGAACCTAAAAGTTATGAATATGTTCTTGAGGAATTAAATAATTTAAGGAAAGAAAGGGCTTCTAAGAGACCAAAAAGAGACGAAGACCATTTTGTCTTGTACGTAGACGAAATAGAAGATTGCGCCATTCATTTCAAAGAATGGCATGTAGTTGACGATTCTGTTAACTTAAAGGGATTAATTCAACTTTACAATTATTTAGAAACAAAAGGTTGGCTCTCTGAACGTGAAGTCGAAATATGGTTCAGAAAGCTTAGGGAGAATATTGAAATCTATAAAATGGAAGGTTTCTTTAAAAAATTACAGACATAATTTTGTCATTATTTTTGTTCCAATATTATATTATTAATGTAAATATCAAAACACATAGTAGAAAATACTCAAAAAAAAGCCTACTTGGGAGTAGGCTTTATTTGATATTAATTTAATTTTCGAGTCATTGAAATAAGGTCTGAGAATCGCTGAAAACTAACACAATTTTCAATATAAACTTTATCTAATTCAAAGGCTTTATAACTTTTTTCACCTTTATAAACAGGCATGACATAAGCTTTTAACAAAGTGGGATTATGTTGCGATAAATCATATCCCAAAGACAATCGCAGTGTCAGATCTTCCCAATCTTCGATTTCAATTTGTCGAGTATCAATGTTATGAGACTCAAGTTGATAAATGGCAGCAATAATTTGGTTTTTGCTTTCTGCTTTAAAATCGTAATAGTTTTCGTCTAGCTTCATTTTACACCTTTGTTAAAAAGTCTTTAATTGCTTTCTTTGTTTCACTAATTTTGTCGCTTTCTGTTATAAATACTCTTTCTTTGTCTTTGTAGACATGGGCAATGTAATAATTTTTGCCGCAAAAAGCTAATTCAAAGAAAACCAAATGCTCTTTTTCTTCAAATAATAGAACACCACAATGATCGCCTGTTCTTAATTCCATACTGGTGACGTCTTTGATTGATTTAACTCTTCCAGTTTCAACAGGGATTTTAATTAATTTATCGTCTAACATTATTATTTACCTAATGGTTTGGCTTCTGGAAACTTTTTATTGAACTCTTCTCGTGATTTAGCTTTCATTTCTTCAATAACACGAGTAGGGTTTTTAGCCATTTCTTTTTCAAGAGCAACAACGTCTACACTTGTTACTCCACCTTCTGTTTTTGTGAATCTGTCCATTATAAACCTCGAATATCATCAAGAGAGTTAATAACAATAATAGCGTCTGCCTCATTTTAAATGAAAAACTCACCTAAAAAATCGTCAAAGAGAAATTGGTCATTTTCGTTTTCAAATTCAGCATGTTCAGTAGAGCTATCACGATTAAAAACTTGAATTGGTTTAACCATAACAAACAAAAGCCTTAATCAAAAGGCTTTTGTTTTCTCAATTGCATAAAAAAAAGTTTCTTTGTCTACATATCTACCACCATGAACTCGTTGAAGTAATTCATAAACAGAATCGAGATCGAAAGGTGGTTGAATAGTAACAACTTTGAATTTTAAATCTTCAAATCGTGATTGTTTAACCCCTGGCAATTTATCAAACAATAATCCATTATATTCAGGTAAAAACTTAAGATTCTGCAATGCAAATTTGCCGTCATAGAAATCAAACTTCGTTCGGATTCGATTAAATCCGTCAAAACAATAACGAGTGCCGTCAATACTTTCTAAAAAGTAGATTGTTGGTAAATGTAAACCAACAAGCATAGATTCTACATAAGCAGATTTTTGATCAAACCCCCATTCATTATTACGAATGATAGAATCTGGAAATTTTAATCGGTTGTTTTTATATTTTTGAAGCAAATCAAAAAGACTTGATTCTGTTTTGTCTTGTCTAATATCTTTCATTAATTGGTTTCCAATAGTCTATGTTTAATTTGTCTATATCCAATAATTAATTGAACTTGTTATTAAATGCTAATATATCCTTTGGATAAGAAAAGCATTTCCATTTTATCATACATTTCTCAAAAATTATAGTTTTCGTCGAAGTTAAAACAATTTTTATTGTTTAATTGTTTAAATAAAGTATTTTCAAGTATATAAGAAATATTTATTTTGCAGCGAAACGATCTGAAAAATCATATTCATAATGTTTTGAAATTTCTTTTACGACTTCTTTATCATCATAGAAATTACTAATGAATTGTGATTGAAATTCTTCACACTCTTTGTTTATTTCTTCGCAAAACATATCCATTTTATTAATTAAAAAGGATTTTTCTTCTTCTGTAATATCCGCTTCTTGAATCTCATTTCGGAATTTTTCAATTTGTTTATTTCCATAAAGAACTTGATTAAATGAAGAACCAGCGATGTTTTTTCTCATATTATTAATGAAGGTTTTAAATAATTTTAAAAAGCTTTCAACGCTTTTTTCTTTTGAGTTCATATTGTCATACGATTTTTTAAGATTCTTAGTAAAAAGAAATCCATTGAAACAGAATAATAGAACAAAAAGGTTATTGTTGTTCATGCTTGTTAAAAAATATGAACTAACGATGATTAATGTCAAAAGGTTTATTGAAGCAAGAATTAAACTCGAAGCGTTAAAGGAAACAAATGTGGTAAGAAAAAAATTTCTTCTTGGCTCAAAATAAAAATGTTTCTTTTGAAAAAATTCTTTTTGAAGTTTTAGCCGTAGACCATAAAATGTCATAATAAAAAGCCTTGTTGTTTATTAAGATTAAAGAAATTATAGCAACAAATAATACAAAAAACAACATAAAAGATAAAAACAAATCGGTTGTTTTCAATGCACAAAATTGCTATAATAAAGCCATAAACTAACAAGATAAGGTAATGTTATGGAACTTATTTTTGATAAAAAAAGATTTTTAATCCACAAAGGTCATAAAGATTTAACCACTGATAGACTGACGGGTGGGCAACCAATTTTTACATTTTTTGCAAAAGAAAATGAGACAACAAAAGAATGTGAAATCCTTGATTTTGACTGGGTAATGCAAAGTAAGGTAGCACCAATGAATCAAGAAGAGGCGGAAGAAAAAGTTAAACATTACAATGTTAAATGGAAATTGGAACATGATGTTTCAGAAAAAGCCTTAGAAGAAACAACTCATATCATTACAGGTTATTACAATCTACTGACAGAAGAGTTTGTTCAAACAGAAATAAAAGAATTGGAATCATTGACAGTTGAAGCATTAGAGTCAGCAATGGTTGTCAATTACATTAAGTCAAACAATGATTTCTATAACGATAAAGAATTGCTTGCACATAATATCAAAGCGACCAAAGTGTTTTCATCATTAGGTGGTTTTTTGGAGGTAGAATTTTATGAGCGTTTAGATCTTGTCGATTATTTCAATGTGATTTTGGATTGGTTTGAGAAAAACAAAACCGAGATTCAGAAAAAATATAATCAAAGTGAGCCAGTAATTATACCAATTAAAGAAACAGAAGATTACATGAAGGCAAGAGGTATACAAGATAGAAATGAAAAAGGTGAATCAAATGTTTTTAATTTAATGAAAACATTAAAAATTCATGATGTCGCTGATTATAAAATCTATGAGTTTAAAGAGCAAAAGTATTACACTTTTGAAGAATTTGGCGCAAAACTAAGAACAATTGACGCTGATTTGACGAAAGCGTTAGAAAAGTCAGGACTTGATTTTAGAGAAGTTCCTGTTCTAAGTGAACGTTTCTACAACACTTATCTTTAATTAAATAATAAGGTGGCTTTCGAGCCACTTTTTTTATTTTTCTTATTCTCTTTCTTATTCCAAAATAGTTCGTGAAAATGAAATGCAACAGTGTTGACGCAAGGTTCAACAAGTGCAACCAAGCTACCAATTAAAATATCTCCTGTTAACAAATAAGTGACAGAGAAAGCCACAGAGAAATGAACGATAGCAAAACTTATTGTTTTTTTCATAAAAACCCCCTGTTGTTAATAGTTTCTATTATCATTTTCTCAGAAATATTAAATAAGTAAAATTGTTTAGAATTATGATTTCAATAGGCAAAAACTATCAACAATAAAAAAAGCTCCTAGAAAGGAGCTTTTTAATATTGTTTTTAATTAAGAAAAGAGAAGTGGAATTGCAAATGTCTTGGTTGTTTCAAGAGATCCTTCAATTAATTGATTCCCTCCAACTTCGCAATAGCCTTCATTTTCCATTTCTTCAATAGCGTCAATAAAGAAATTGTGCATATTGTCTTGAACAAATTGACGACCTTGAATATCAAAATCTTTTTTAAATACTCTTAAATAATCAGCAGATTCTTTGTAAGGTTCGTCACTGTTAATAGGAGCAGCAATAATATAGGTGCTGTTTAAAACGTCTTTTACAATAAGATAAGGAGCAGTTTTCTTTAATTCTTCATAATTGGCAATTGAGTAATCTTCATCGGTAGTAAAGTAAGCAACAAAAATAGACTTAGAATCCATTAATGGTTTTAAAGTTTGCGCAATTTCATGATCTTCTGGAATAGCTTTATACAGTTCACTAATAGTTGGTAATTTCATTATTTTTCCTGTTTTAATTTTCGTATTTATCAATTTTATATGCGTGTTTTCCATGAATATAATAACGCTTTCTCAAATCCATTTTTTTAACAAAATGATTACTGACATAAGCAGCAGATCTTTGGTCTAATTCAAGAGCAAATTCAATAATCTCTTCTGATTGTATTTTAAGCTTGGCTAAGTATTCATACCCAAGAGTGTTAAGATACTCTTTTGAGCGTTCTAGAGTTTGAAATTCAGAATCAAAATGTTTAAAAGAGTGAATATTACTTTCAAATGCGATTCTTGTGTTTTCTTCATTTTGTTCAATATGCGTAATTATGTCACCATTCTTTCTTAACGCATAAATCTGAAGTTCTTGATTATTTTTATAATCAGGACATTGTAATAGGTTATGATGCGAATGATCAATAGCATACTTACAAACAGATAGAGTTTTATATTTATCACTTAAAACAGAAAAAGTATCTAAATAACCTTCTGGGAACAAATCAATTATTTTTTTGATTGTATCTTCTGATAATTCAGTATTGTTTTCATTTAATCGTTCAATTAAAGGTCTCAGGAATTGTAAAGAAGCCTCAGTTTCTAAATAATTTGGACTATGACGATTTGGAGAAGGTGGAAAGGCTTTAAGTAATAAACTTTTTCCCGTTACATGCTTAACATGTTCTTCTGTTAATTCTCTCATTTCAAAGGTTTCAAGAATATCATTATCAACAGCGATTTTGAAAAAATCAAAAGTCTGATCGTTTACTTCTGATAAAGAAGCTGTTTGAGACTCTAATCCCCAAATAATACGTTCATTGTTTTTGTTCAGTTCTTTTTCAAAGTCTTCTTCTTTGATAATATCAAGTTTGTTAGAGTTTTGAAAAATAACAAGATCGAGTTCTGCAAAAGAATCATAGCCAAGAGTTTCAGCATAAAGTTCTTCTAGTTCAGTGCCAGTAATTTTATCAGGGCGATATTCATTTATCAGATCGCTGAAGTTATTTAGGCACTCTTCAATGTTATAAATTGTAATTTTCATAAAAACCTTTTAAGTTTAATTTTGTTGGTTGTATTATACAAAATAAAGGTTGAATAATCAACCTTTACAATTCAACTTCCATTCTTTAAAGCCAAGCTCTGTTGTGCCATTGTTGACGGCATTGAGCCAACGTTCTTTTTCTGAGGCTTCTGGGTTCTCTCCTTTAAGCATGACTCTTTGTTTTGTATATGGAGAATATATATCCATACCTTCAAGTTGTTCGCTAGGTATAGCAAAAAACAATTTTGAATCATTGTCTTGAATTAACATCAATTCTAAATTTCCTCCTTCATTGTCAACCTTATAATCATCAACAAGAATATCAAGAACAGTTTTTGAGTTGGCTTCAATCATGGTTATAGTTCCGCAGTAGCAATAACGATTTCTTCTTGTTTAACATAATCACGAATATGGAATTCGGTAATTGTGTCAAAGTCAATTTCAACGTCATCAGATTTTTGATCGATAAAATGAGTGAAATTAAAGACAGTTAGGAATCGAATAAGGTGTTTTAGTGGAAAAGCTTCTGGTCGTTGTTGTGCAAGTGTCCCGAACTCTTCAATCATATGTTCTGGAACGTCTTCTTCCACTTCAAGAACGTGACCTTCATGTTCAAATTGCATTTTAACTGTATTTTCTCCAAGATTGTAGAAATTTATTAAATCACGGTATTCAAAAGTGGTAGCCGCAGCAAGTTCTTGAACCCAAGACTCTTCTAAATCAACAAGTTCTGCCTCTTCTTCAACAGTCTCAATGTAAGCTCGTGCAAAGATAGAAGCAAGTTGAGCTAAACCAAATGTATCAATTGTCATTACACCTTGGAAAATATTAGTGTCAGGTTGAAATAAGATTGATTGAAGTTTTTTCATGTCCTTTTCTCACTTTTTTGTTTGATAGCATTATTATACAAGAACTAACAAGACAAAGCAACAAAATAAAATATTAAAAAATGCTTGATATTAAATACAAAAAAGGTTTAAAATAGTCGGAAATAAAAAAAGGAAAACATATGTTACAAACAATTAGACTGCCACTAATTATTAACGGTGAAACTTACGAAGATTATGAAAAACGTTGTATTATTCCATACCCAATTGTCATCTCTGATCCTTCTTTTCTTAAAACAGCCATTGGTTCCCGAATGGGTCTTGCTCAAATGGAATTACGAATTCGAGTTGTAGATGGAAAAGTAACACAAGTTTTTGGTCTTTTCGAAGACGGTAGTGTGAAAACGCCAGAAGAATGTGAAAAGTATATTGAAGGTATTCAGTCAATCTTTGACGAATTTGCAGAAAAAAATGGTTGTTCTTTTGAGAACGATTCAACTAAGATAGAAAATTATGATAATGACGTTTGGTACAAAGATTGCCAAGAAACATTTCTTAAATACAGACGATAGTTTATTTTAATTTAAAATAAGGTAAAATTGAAGAACTAGGCATCTTGCCTAGTTTTTTTTGTTTCAAGACTTTTCTTTTTATGTAACAGATGCTATAATTAAAAAAATCAAATGAAAAATTAAAAGGTAATATTATGAATGTTTCAACGGTATCATGTAATGGTAAGGCTACGATAACAACGGATTATCATGTTATCAATATGACAAAGAAATCTGTTCACATTAATGGTAAAGAAGTAAAATATCCTGATGGCAGTCCTATTATTTCAAAAACCAAGAATATAATGCCTTTTATAGCTACTGCTTCTTTTTTTATCGGTTTTATGTGTTCTAATTTTCTTAATTCAATAACAACAAGTTAAATGGGTATATTTACAAAAAAAGAAGATTATCATTAAGTTGCCGACTAGGTTTAACTAGATAGGATTAAAAAAAAGAGTTAATGTAAAATATCTAAGAAAAGAACCTCTTATGAGGTTCTTTTTCGTTTTTGACTATGCTATAATATCTTCATTGAAATTAATAAGAGAAATTAAAATGCGACCAATTAATGTAAAAGATTCTGACGGAATAATGATTTTTGAAGGCGATAAAGTTGAGATTTTAGGCTCTGAAAATATCAAATTCGAAATTTGTCATTTTTTTGATGTAGACCGTTGCGTATTTGAAATTTTGGAAAATGGTAATGAAGTTGGTATTTCTTTAAAAGCAAGCTTTTATTTTGAAGGCGAACAAATTAAGACAGAAGACGTATTGAAAGTATTCAAAGAGATGCAAGAAGAAGGGAAGGAAGAAATTGAATCATTAAGTTCAGAAGAACGTCTGAAAATGGAAGAAGAACAAGAAAAGTTCTTTTCAGATTTAAAAGAAAATGACGAAAACGGTTTTTTGATCTTAAAAATAAATAGTGCTTATAGCAATGGTGGTTACATTAACGCATTTTACCACATTGAAAAAAGAATCATTGAATCAAAATTAACAGATGAAGAAAAAGAATCTCAATCTAACTACAATGAAGCTCTATTGCGAGTAACAGTAGACGGTGAAAGTTATCCTGCACAAACAACAGTGTTTGTTGTAGAACTGTCAGAAGTAGCAAAAGCAAGATTGATTGAAGCTCATGAGTCATTGCACGGTCAATTTAATCACGGCTTCGCAGGTGATTTCTCACATATTATTTTACGTCCGAAGCGAGTAGAAGTAGCAGAATATGAAATGAAAGCTTCACCAGTAAATAAAGATGGAATCCATACTTGGTTTTCTATCGAAGAAAACAAAGAATTGAGAGAAGAATTTCAATTTGCTGCAAATGACTTAATAAGAGAAAAATTTGATTCACTAAAAGAAACATTTAAAGAAAACCAAGAAGAATCTAAGAAAGCATTTGAGTCAAAAATGCTTAAAGCAAAAAAAACAATTATGAGTTCTTTTGACGAAGATAAAAATAACTTGGTTGAAGAACAAATTGTAGATATGTTTATTGGTTTTGAAGTAGGTAAAAATGTTCTTGATTATCTAGTTGAAACAGGTTGTAAGGTTGCAAGGCAGTAATATAACCTATAAAAAAAGAAGAAGATTAATTAAAATAAAGGCAGGTTAGTACCTGTCTTTTTTTGTAATAACCAAAAACAAAAAAAGAAGGTTTTACATTATAAACTAAAAATAAAAACTTTCAAATATAGTTCAAAACATTGAACTTTATAATAAAAAAATAAAGAATGTAAAGAAATAACATTTTATCAACACAAAAAGAAACTAAGAATTGACTAAAAATAAAGGATAATAGTTTTTTGGTTAATTAATTATTAATTGTAAAAAAAACACTTCACAAAAAAAGAAAACGTTTGCTAGGAATCAAGACATTTCTTTTTTAAATAAGGAAAAATATAGAATATAAAAAAAAAAGAACATTTTTTTTTCAAATATCTTATTTTTTTTTATATTTTTTTTCCTTTAAAATAAATAAATAATAGCATTAAGATATTATATTAAATAAAAACCATATTAAAAAAAGATTACACTGTGATATAGATGTGATTAAGGAGAAAATAACAAAAAACAAGGACAAATATGAAAGATTATAATAAAAGTTTAATAGCGATAAGTCTTTCAACTATTTTTGCTACATCATTTGCAGGTGATTATATGGCAATAATAGGAGTGGAGGATTCAATAGCTAAAAAATCTGGTGTAATAGAGAAGAATATTACTCCGTGGAAAAACGTAGGTTCAGAGTTCAACTGCACATCTTGGACACCTAACGTAAACACAATAGATTATGGTTTAACATTTGAACAGTCAATGGATTGCTCTCAAAATCAAGAAAGAAACAAAGATATTTATACGGTCTATAACACAGGTGCAGAAGTTTACGAAAGAACAGTAACGGAAAGTCAAACAATTACAAATAACTATACGCAAGACGCAATAGGTACTAAGAATTTCAAAGATACTCAACGTATTGGTGATTGGACTTCTTGGATTAATACAAATACTCATTATGATTGTGATACTTGGACACCAAATGTAAATACAATAGATAGTGGAACAATATTTACTCAAACAAGAAATTGTAAACAAGACCAAGAAAGAGAAAGAAACATTTATGACGTATGGGCAGACGGAACAGAAACGCTTAATAGTGTTGAAAAAGAAACGAAAACAATAACAGAACAAGAATCACAATCAGCAACAGGCACAAAAAACATAATAGAGTCAGAAAGAGCAGATTCTTGGGGAACGTGGAGTGATACAGGTTCTCATTATGATTGTGATACTTGGACACCTTCGCCAAGCACAATTAATTATGGTGATTCTTTTACTCAAACTCGTGATTGTCTACAAAACCAGATACGTTCTAGAAATGTTTATGACGTATGGACTGATGGAAATGAGACACTTAATAGAGTAGAAACAGAAAATCAAACTATATCTGAACAAGAATCTCAATCAGCAGTTGGGACTAAGAATTTTAAAGATACAGAAAGAGCTGATCCGTGGTCAAGTTGGACAGATGTAAATGGTCATTATTCTTGTGGTTCTTATTCACCATCTACAAGCACAGTGAATTATGGTCAATCATTTACTCAAACACGTAGTTGCAAACAAGATCAAACAAGAAATAGAGATGTTTATGATGTATGGGCTGACGGAACGGAAACCCTGAATAGAACAGAAACTTCAAATCAAACTATAAATGAAAATGAATCAAGAACTGCAACAGGTTCAAAGAATTATGTAACAGGTACAAGTTATGGTTCTTGGAGTGGTTGGAGTGATACAGGCGGTCATTATTCTTGTGGTTCTTATTCACCATCTACAAGCACAGTGAATTATGGTCAGTCATTCACTCAAACACGTAGTTGTAAACAAGATCAAATAAGAAGTAGAAAAGTATACAATGATTGGGCTGATGGTTCGAGGACAGTGAAATCAACAGAAACAAGCACTAAAACAATTAATGAAAATGAATCAAGAAGTGCAACGGGAACTAAAAATTACATAACAGGAACAAGCTATGGTTCTTGGAGTAGTTGGAGTGATACAGGCGGTCATTATTCTTGTGGTTCTTATTCACCATCTACAAGCACAGTGAATTATGGTCAGTCATTCACTCAAACTCGTAGTTGTAAACAAGATCAAACAAGAAATAGAACAGTGTATAATAATTGGGCTGATGGTTCAAAAACATATAAATCAAAAGAAACAAGCAACCAAACAATTAATGAAAATGAATCAAGGTCTGCAACAGGGACGAAGAACTATGTAACTCATACGAGCAAAGGTTCTTGGAGTAGTTGGTCAAATTCTGGTGGACAATATTCTTGCGGATCATATAGTCCTGATCCTTCAACGGTGAATTATGGTCAATCATTTACTCAAACTCAAACATGTAAACAAAACCAGACAAGAACACAAACTACATATAATCATTGGGCTAATGGAACAACGACAACAAAATCAACTGCAACTCAAACAAAAACAATAAACGTGAATAATACGAGAAGTGCAACAGGGACGAAAAGCGTTGTTACAAGCACTTATTATGGTTCTTGGTCAAGTTGGGAATATCGTGGTTATCATACTCAAATGAGATGTGACCTGTATGAGAGAGAAAGATTTAAATACAGAACTTGGTCTGACGGCAGAACAGAAGCTTATAAGGTTAACTGGGAAGAAAAATGTGGTAGTTGGACAGATTCAGGAGAATATGATATATAAAAAAGAGGCTCATGCCTCTTTTTCTTCTTTAACTTTTCGAAGGTTTGGCATAACAACGTCTTTTTCTAAACCAATACTCCAAAGCTCATATTTTTTGGTATTTTCTTTATCAGGAACAGAAATGGTAACAGTCTCACCTTTTTCTTCATAAGTTTCTTTTATTGTCCAAAAATTGCCGTCATCGTCTGTAAGTCGATCATTAACGGAACAACTGTTTAATAGTTCTGCGATTGTCATTTTTCCCTCCAAATTAATATTGTTAATTTTTTGTGCATTTGATTATAACAAACAAAAAACAATTGGTAAAGAAAAAGCCGCATAGCGGCTTTATCGTTTATATTTCAGGGTAATCTGAATAGTGTTTCTTACGACCACGGTACCTACTCAATTTAATTTCTTTTTCCTTTTCATTTAATTCAGAGTTGTTAAACACTTCCATAACAAGGTCAAAGAGATCATTTTGACTAGCCATTGCTGAATAAGTATTGGATAACTCACCTATCAACTGTTTAGTGTAAGAAAGTTCTCTGTTTAATGTATTAATATCTTCCTCTAATCGAAAGTCTTTAATAACAGGCTTAATGCCATAAACAGAAGTCGCTTCAATTTCACTAAGTTCTTTAGTTCTTAAATAATCAAGAAGTTTCCACTTATCGGTTCGATTTTGAATATCTCTTTCAGGGTAAAAGTTATAAGCTTTTCGAGCTTCTTCTTTAACCTTACCTTCAAAGTTAGATAAAGGTAGAACTTCAAACGCATATTCAATCAAATTAGTGTCACTTGAAAAAGCAAATCTAATTCCATTGTATTCAGCATCAGGATTCTCAATCTTGCTTCGATATTCAAATCTAGCCTTTCCTAGTCTTAAACGGTGTCCGTCAGGGTAAACAAGTCGATCTTTTTCCATTTTAAATACTTTCATTAATGGTAAAACAGATTGAGCATAGCTAACAATTGTTTCGTTCTGTTTGTTTACATATTCAACGTCAACACGCTTACGACGAAGTTCTCGCAATCTATCTTCACCATTTCTGACACGAAATCTCAGGCTAGAAATGACTTTTGCGATCTCTTTAAGGGTTACTTCTTTTTCTTTGTGATTTAGTTCTTCAAACATAATAATTCTCTCTTTTAAGTTAAATGATAATAAAAAATTTTGATTAAGATTTAACTGAGAATTATGGTGGTTTAATAATCTAACGCATAATAAATACCTTTGTAGTCGGTTAATCAATGTAAAGAATTATATCAACTTATTGGCTTTTTGTCACTAATTATTTTAGAAAAATTCAAACAAATATTATGCTCAATATTTATTAATTAACATGAATATATTCATCTAACTCAGGGTCGTGAGTCATGCCAAAACGATTGATTAAGATATCTTTAATAACTTCAAAATCGGTAAAAGAGATTCTATTGTCAGGATCTTTAGTTTCTTCAAATGTTGAACCTTCTTTGAATTTATAGAAAACACCTTCCCCTTCGGCTTCATAATCAACAGAATAACCCAATTTAAACATTTCGTCTTCAAGTCCAATAATTGCATTGTGACCAATACTATCACCAGAAATACGAGATTCGTCAGGATAATCTTCTTCGTTAACCCAGAAAACAAAACCAACACTTACATCGTCACTGAAACAAGGCGTTTTTAAATTAATACCAAATTTAATTTTATTAATTGGGATAAGTGGGTTGCCAATAGAAAGCAATAACACTTCTTCACCGTCGTCAATAACAAAAACGTTTTCTTGTTCTTCTTTTTTATCTCGGTAAACACGCCAATTGTATTTACCATTAAGCGTAATGATTTTATCTGTTGTTCTTCCGCATTCTAAAAGTGTTCGCTGTGAGATATTGTCAAAAGTAGCTGTTTTTTTCATAGCTCTTTTCCAATCTGATTTTTCTTCGGGTAAAAATTCAGATTCAAAGAACTCATCAATTTTAGCAATAATGTCTTTTGTTTTTAATTTAACCATGTTTAACCTTGTTTTTTCTTAAATAACACTTCTTTTAAGTCTTCAATAAAATTTTGAATGTCGAACCATTCAACACCTTCTGAAACTTCGTAGCTTGTTCCACGTTCTTTGTTGTCACTGATTAACCAAATAAAACCAGAGGGAAGTTCTTGCTTCCAAGCCCAAAGTCGTCGGTTAGCAGAATCATACGTGCAGAAATCTTGTTCGCCATAAATATCTTTAAAAACATTTGCATTAGAACTTAATAAGCATTGAGTCTGACCGTATTTTTCAATATTTTCAGTATTTTGGCTATACCAAACATACCATTCTTCAAATGAAGTAATATTTTTGGTTTTAGTGTTTTCAAAAATCGATTTTTCTTTATTCATAAAACCACTATTTTTTTCCGTATTTAAAATAACGTTTAATTTTATCAACCATGAGTTCAGCAACATGTTCAGGTTTGTATTCAAATTGTCCATGCCCGTCAAGTTCTTCATAAATAATACCGTCAAATACCCAACCTTCACCGACTTCAACAGAACAACGTCTGTGTGCGCCTACTGTCGTTACATTAGACACTTTTACACGGTGAGTAATGTTATGTTTGTCTTTTAAGATACGGTTAACGTCTTGCTCTAGTTGCTCTTGCATAAATGATAATCTCTTTTTTGAATGTCTAAGTATATTAACAAAATAAAGATTGCATTACAATTAATTATTTTTTAAACAAAAAATAAAAACAACTATTTTAAAAATATAAATGAATGATATAATTAAAGAAAGGCAAAATAAGGAGAATAAAATGTCAGAAGTATCACATGAAGATAAATTAAATGAAATAGTTAACTATTTCAGAACAAATAAGGAAGATTTGCTTGTAATGGATTGGTCAGATGGTCAATCAACAGAATATGGATTCGCAAACATGACATTTATTGAAGTTCATGAAGATTTAGGGGCGAGACAAAAAGCATATTCAGTATTATCTGATTTCAGTGGTGAAGAAATATTTACAATTGTGGACGGTGTTAAACAAACAATTGAACACGCAGATGAAGAACAATTGGCAAAATTAGATGAAGTTTATGAAGATTTTGTAGATGAAAAACCGACTGTTAAACAAAAGAAAAAATCGACAAGACGTAGAACAATGAGATAAAGAAAAAAGACACTCTGTGAGAGTGTCTTTTTTTGTATTATTATTGAAATAAAGGAGCTGAGAATTTATGCTCTTTCATTTTGTCTATTGCACCATTGTTCATAAAAATGCTTTCAATTTCATCAAGTCTTTTAATAAAACCTAAATATGCATTTTGTTTTTCTTCTGGACTAAGAACACTCATGTCCTCTGGCATATCATTGTTTTTTAAATTATCAAATGCGTCTAAGACTTCTTGAAAGCTTTCATTCATTTCTACCTCAGTAGTCTCAACCAATGCAGTAATCGTAGCAACAAAAGTGCTTACACGTCTCCACTTTTGCATCATTAAAATAAATTCTGGTGTTCTAATATTTGAATGGTTCTTACATTCACCTTCAATCCAAACAGGATCAAAATCTAATGGAAAAGAAAACCAACCACTAACAACAGCATGATTGCTCGTGGTAAATCCAAATTGGCTTTTTAAAGTTTCGTTAAAACTTGTAAAACTTGCCATTGATAACAAAGAAATATCAATTTTTGTTTTTTCATCCATATCTGGATAATTACAAGTTGCGTGATGACCAGAACCAATGGCATTTCCACGATAATAACAATTATTGCAGTTGTTTTGACAATTAGACATTTGATTACCTATACTCTTTTTAATGTGGTTAAATTATAGCAAAACTAAGCAGTTAAGTAAACAAAAGAACACAACGCAGTGCTCTTTTTTTCAACTATAATCGAGTTATTACTCTGGTTTTAATCTGGCTATACATTCACTATTACTGAATAATTCGTCAACTAGATTAGTCTTTTCTCTTTGAATCTCAAACAAAGAATCGTCTAATTCGTAAATTTCGGATTCTGCTTTATTTAAAATATCTTGATAACGAGAAATGTAAGTTTCGTATTCATTAATACTATTGTTTGCAGTTTGCTTAACATTTTTAGTTCTTTTAAAATAAGAACGTGAAGATAAAGCATCTTTAGATGCTTTTTTTAATTCATTAAAGCTGCCTTTATATTCAATGGAAAAATGCACAATAGTAGAGAAAACAAAAACAGATAGAGATTGAAGATAAGTGCTGACATTTAATATACCTTCTCCTTTTAAAAAGAAGAAGAAAAATACAGCAGCAACAATTAATACAATAAGATGTGCTTTCAAAAATTCATTACCACTTGAAATTTCATCTTCAATATTTTCAACTTGATGAATAATATTTGTCTTTTCAGTGACAGATTCTTGAAGACGAAGAATAGATTCTTTGGAATCTTCAATGGTCTTTGATAGTTTATCTTGGATTTCATAAATCTTATTTTCAGAAGATTCGGCAACTCTTAAAGAGTCAAGTAAATACATAGTGTCGGACATTTTTCTAGCCTTATTGTTTCAAAAAACATAAGGGTATCATACTATACATAGAGTCAAAAAACAATAAAAAGATTAAGATATTTCTGTGTTGCTTTTCCTTCTTTAATTTGATAAAATAGGACATTAGTTATATAGAAAGAGGATTTAAAATGGGTTGGTCGAATGATGTTACGGTTATGAAATCAGAAAATATAGAAATTGACCTTAACGCATTGCGAGAAAAATTTACTGAAGATGATTATCCTTACAAGATTGACGGTAATTTATTGATTGATGTCGATTACGATAAAACACTTCTTTTCTTTTTCCAAGAAGATCGTGATTATTCAAAATTTTCACGTATTTATAAAGGTGAGTTAGACTTAAATTTTTTAACAGAAGTATCAAAATATATGACTTCGGGTATGGCAATTATTAAACAACAATTTGAAGATAGAGATCAAGTTCCAAACTTCTTTGTATTAGAGCCAAATCGAGCTTATTCAATTGATATTGAAATGGTAGTTCTTGCACTAGCAGAAATAGGTCCTGAAGCGTTAAACCTAAAAATAAGCAACTCAGGTTCAATGCAACACGAATCAAATTTATTAGAAAACAAATAAGGTATATACTATGTCAAAAGAAATGTGCGAATGTTGCACTTGCGGTTATAAATGGAAGCAAGGCACAGATGGTCATCACTCCTGTGTAGACAATTTATTGAAAAAGATTGCTAAACTTGAAGAAACTGCTCAAATGAAATCTTGGGCTTTTAAACGCCCTTTCTGTAATCCTAGTGCTGGTATTATTCAAGCAAAAACAGGTGAAGAAGCAATTAAGTTGATTCATCGAGCCTACGGTTTCACTTCTAATGTATCAGTATATTGTGCTGAGACAAATGAAAATATAGTGGATAATACTTAAATAGCCAAAAACAACGAATCCGAGAAAATTAGCCATTTTTGGCTAACAAAAAACCGTCCAATTGGGCGGTTTTTGTTTTATTTGAAAACTATTTCGATATAATTAAATTAAAAAAATTTAAAAACATACACGTTTTCAAAGAAGATATCTTTAAATTAAATTTTTGCACTTTTTTAATCAACTCGTCTAATGAATTTTGCTATATAAACATTTCTTTTATATTGGTTTGAAGTGTTTCTTTTTCTTCATTTAAGTTTTTTAAAGATTTAAGTGGTTCATTTGTGTTGTATATATCTTTTTTCTCTTAGTCTTAGACAAAAATATTTTATACAATCTAAAACATAAAGTCATTTTTTAGCAAAAAAAATAAGATACGGCTGAGACACACTCAATAAGTGTTCTAATTAAAGTTAATGAAGAAATATATGACACAGAAGCTTATTTTAATTATTCAGCATATGCTTGGACATTACCAAGTTTAGCAGAATTTATTGAACCAAATGATAAAGTGAAGATTGAATGGATGTCAATCATTGAAGATGAAAAAACATTAGAAGATATGTATGAAGAGTTGAATGATACTCATGCATTTATGATTGACCATCCTTCTGAGCCGTATCATAAGTATGAATATGAGGTAACACAGATAAATACAGATTTGCCAGTAAAAGGTCTTAGAGGATTTTATTCGTTTCTGATAAGCTATTTTTATCAAAAACACTTGGAACAAAAATAATAAATAATTTAAAATAAAACAAAAAAGGCACTCTTTAGAGTGCCTTTTTTATTGCTTGCCAAGGTTGTTTGTTATCGCTTATCTCGTGGGTCAGCTTCTTCATTCCAAGCAATGTTAAGGTCCTTGCATCGGACCTTTGCCATGCGACCATCAGGATGGTGGAATACAAGACCTTCACCGTCAAAGCCTTCTAAGAAAGCACGAATACCTTCAAGGCTGCGATCTTCCACTTCAACAACAACGTCACCATGCTTAAGCAATACGTGGCTATCGAAGTTGTGTGGGTTGCAACGAATTTTCGGTCCACAAATCTCAAAAGTCCCGTCTTCTACTTTACCTTCTGCTTTTAGTGCTTCAAAAGCTTCAACGTGTAAAAGATCTGCTGGATCTTCACCTACAGGAACCCAATGTGGCCAGTGTAGAGTTTTTGCGTCAAAAGTTTCATTACATTTTATTGCACCTTCTGGAACGGGTCTAAACATACTTTCGTCAGGAATGAATTCTAAACCTTTACGAGCAGCGAAACTTTTACTTTTCATTGCTTTTTTAGTTAGCTTTCTGTTCCAACGACGAAATAAAACTCCGTCCTTAATTAAACAAGAACTACCATCAAACTTCACAGTAGCCAAGCCTTCACCATTTACTACCCATTCATTGCCTTTCAATACGTCTGCAGTTGCAAGGTTAGTTTCACGGTTAATAATAAATACAGTGCTGATTTTTTTCATAATTTGATTCTCCAACGATTTTTATGGGTTAAATGTTTTCGAATCCAGGTAGCCCCACCGTTGGATAATACACAGACTTATGAATCTGTATAAAATCTTCGCTTTAATAATGTGTCATTGTGGACACTAAAGCTAGTCTTCTCTCGAAGAGTTGAAATAAGTATATGCAATATTTGTTCTAACGTCAATACTTTTTTAAAATATTTTTTTATTAAATATTGAGCATAAATACACTATAATATAATATCATTAAATCTATAAAAGGTTACAACTTATGTTAAAAAATTTGATAATTACATTAGGCGTTAACTCTTATCTTGAAAAGAAACGAGATAAGAAATATTTAAAGCGAAAATCCAGATACATTTAAAGAAAAAGGCTTAGAAGGATCTAAGCCTTTTCTTGTTATTGGTTTTTTCTGAATAAACCTACTTTTAAATATGTTTTCTTAACAAATCCGATAATGTCTTCTTCTAACAGGTATACAAACATAAAATGATTTTCGTTGTCCGAGGAATTTAAAAGGATTTCGTGGTGCATTATTTCTTGAGCAAGTTTCTTGTCTTTAATTATCTCATCTGAGTATAACCCTTTTCTATATCTCTCCAATTCAACTTCAATTGGATTCGGAGTATCTTGAATAGTTTTGTCTACAATCCAAAGATATCCATTATCATTTAGCCATTCCTTTGTCTGAATATCAGGTCTAGCCCAACATATGTATAAGTCGTCGTCTTCTTTAATTAACTTCCAATGTTGACCATTAGCAGGTAGGTAGTTATCCATTAGTCGATTACGAATCTTTAGTTTTGCATATTCAATGAGTTTTTGTTTCTCACAACTATTAACATAAGAGTATTCTTCTAGCTTTTCTTTTTCAAGAATAACAAAACCATTATCAATTAAATCTTTGCTTGTTTGTATGTTCATATATAAACCTCTCTTCAGAAGAGCAATAGTATCAAAAAGAATGAAAAAAAACAAGTATTGGCTAAATTTCCTTTTAGATTTTGATTTTTACAATCTAGACGAAGGATACAATATTCAAAATTAAAAAGATAAAAAAAGAGGTCAACTGACCTCTTCTTTGTTGTTCGTAAATTAGCTTCGCATTTCAATAAAACCAAGAATAACTTTATAAAATGGAACGTCCTTACCTGTTTTATTTCGCCAAGAATGAGTGTAAACATTATCTAAGAAATCAGTATCAGCAACACCAGAAAACGTGCTCATAGGGCTAAAACCATATTCATTTTCCAATGCTTTAAAATTATGAAAAGCCATACTTTCAGAGTTTTCTAAGTCGTTAGACATATCTTCTGCTGTTAGTTGTGTGTATTGAGAAAACTTTGTAGGAATACGAGAAATAACAGTCCAGTCAATAGTGTTTTCGTCAACTTCTTGAACGATAAATTCAGAACTTTCGTTGTGTCCGTGTTCAAAGACAACTCGCCAGCCTTTGCTTCCATAGGGTTGTGTTAAAATCGTCATAATGATACCTTCATAAATAGTGTGGATTAATGATACACCAATCCACAAAAAGATTCAACATTTTTAAGGTTTCATTTGGAATGGACTGACATCACAAATATCAACGATATAATTAACAACGTTGTCACGATTTTCAATAAACTTATCTAAGGCATTGGGTAACTCTCGAATAGCACAATAAACAGGTCTTTCATTGATTCGTGTAATAACATCACCAGAAATATTTTTAAAATCTTCAAATGTAAAAATGTTAAAACTGGTAGAAATGATTTTAATCCATTTTTCTAGCTTCTTTTTAAAAGTCCCTTTATTGTCTTCTTCAATGAGAATATCGTCTCTTGTTTCAGTGCTCATATTTAACCTTTTAAAAGCAATAATGTATTTTAATGTATTTTAAATTATTTAAAATAAGACATAGGGTATTTTTCTTTAATCTCATAAATATGATTAAAAACTTTTCGAAGCTCTTTATCAACAGCCCAATGGTCAAGAAGTTCCATTAGTGTCATGCCGTCACCATTTTCTGCATGTAAAATCGCTTCTTGTTTATCCATAAAGGCAGCGTCATTGTTACCCATGAAATAAAGTGTTTTAACAATCATTTTTTCATACTCTTCCATAGAGAAACGGTAAACCTCTTTATCTAAGAAATCATATCCCATATTTTTTGGAACAATCCATTCAACGACATTTTCTTCCTCAATGAAACGAGATGATATAGGGGCATAAATACCATTACAACCAGAAACGCCACAATCACAAATAAAAGGTTCGAATATTGATTCTTCTTCACCCTCATAATCAATTTCTGTTCCAAACTTAGAACGAACGACAATGGCAGTAAAATCAGTATAGAATTTATATTCAACATCATTGATTTCTAAATGAAAAATAAAATAAGCTGGTAAACATTCGTGTTCTTTTTCGATTTTTAAATGTGCTTTAATTGTGTCTAATTCTTTTTTCATAAAATATCTCGATAAATGTTTAATAATTTTAATTATATTATTTCCAATTTTAAAATTCAATAAAAAAAGGAAGCAATCGTAGCTTCCTTTTGATTATTATATTTTTATGCGTAACAATTTTCTTTATTGTAAAGATCTCTGTCTTTAAATGATAACTTAGAAAATATATTATCAACATCGAAAAACAAATCATCATCACCAAAAACTTTAAAAGACTTTTCTTCCTCTTCATTATTTGTTATATATTTTAATTCAAAATAAAAACCTTCTTCTTCAACAAACTGTTCTGATACACTTTTGATAATCCAATCTTCATTGCTGGAAATGGTATTTCCTTTTTTAAGAATAACCAATTCTGCTTCACTCCTTGCATGTGCTAGATATAACATAGAACTAATTTTAGAACGAACAGATTTCACTAATGATTGTGTTTTTGTTTTTGTTAGCATATTGTCTACCTCTTTGTATTTTATTGATTAGAAAAAAATGCTTGCTCTGCTACTTCATCATCATTGTTGAAATAGAAATAAGCATTTTCTCTATTTATTAAACAATTGAATTCGATTGATTGATAATTATATTCATATGTTAATGCAACAACAAAATCATTATCAATGTTTGCTTTCGTCATTGCTTTTTGTATGAATGATATAGTATCAAAATTAAGAGCGTCAGGATTTCTTAATTCAACTTGTAAAATATAAGAAAAACCCTCTTCCTCTAACGACATAATATCGAACTCTCCTTTATAGAACCCCAAAACGTCAATTGCATTCTCTTTTTTTTCAAATTGAGCTTTCATATTGAATTTTTGAGCTTCAAAATAAAAATTTTGAATTTGTTTAATGTATAGTTCTTCTGAAGGTTCACCTCTAGCGTTTATTTTTTCTAAAAAATTAATAAATTCACTTTTGTCTTTTGTAATCATTTAAATTCCTTTTAGATTTTTCAAGTATCTTACCAAAGAAAAAAAAGAAATCAAGATAAAAAAATTAAAATAAAAACAGGTATAATAAATATCATTGACTATATAAAAATAATCATTTTAAAATATTAAGTTGCCTTAGTCTATTTTCCATAATATATTCATCAACTTTGAATCGTTCTGCCATAAGAACGATGAAGTCTGATTGTTTAATCTTCTTTTTAAAGAAAAACCATTTCTTTTCTTTCGGTATAAAACGTTTACCTTCTTGAATAATTAAATGTTCTGGCATTAATATCGATTCTGCAAAGCAATTAGCCTTGTAGATATCTGGATGTGATCTTGCGTCTTTCTTCATGTCTTGGAGAGTAACGTTTTGTTTAATGTTATTCGCAGCAAAATAAAGCGTATAGGCTTTAATATACAAATGTAATCGAGATTCAATAAGTAATGAAGATATAACAGCAGTATTGTCTTCATTTGAAAAAGCATGGACTTTATCTTTATAAGTCAGTTTATAAGAAAAAGAAACACCAAGTATTTCAGACAATTGCTCAATATCAAAAGGAACACAATTCCTAAGATTATGCTTTTTTAAAATTTGGTAAATGTTACTTGTATCGATCATAAAAAACTTAAATATTTGTTATTTTTAGTGTTGTTATTATACCAAAAATAAAAGAATAAAACAATAAAATATGTCAAATTGTTTAGCTTGAATTTTGTTAATTTTTTATGTTATAATTATTGATTAATGAAAAAAAGAAGGTTTTAATGAATGTCTAACAAACTTAGTATTAATATAAATAAAAAATTAGATGAAATATATGAATTGTTAGGGTTGTATATTGTAGAAAAAGATCGTCGATTGGAAACAAGTAAAAAAATACAAACCAAAAAGTCTCAATTAAAAAAAAGCACAATAAATCTTTTTTCGATTAAATATACTATTGAAGAAATGTTGATACATAGAATTAAAAATTTAGATATTATCTTAGAGAAAGTAAAAAGTGAAAAACCTGAATTACTTAACGAAATAATAAAAGAAAAATTAAAAAAATGTTATCTCCGAATTTCGATAAATGATGTAAATCTATATGGCACAGATTCAACCAACAATATATTTAAATATGCGCTTGAATTATTGCTATACAAATCTTTAGATGAAGAAGAAATAATAGATTTCTTTGAAGAATCAGCAGATCACCTTGAAGCAGCAACGCCTTCAATTTATTTTCTATTTATTAGTAAAGAAAAATTTAACTATATATTAGGGTTAAATGAAAGAAAAGGGTATGTATTTCAATCAGGATCTAGTATGTGGAGATATTATTATGGTCAACCAATGTTGAATATGAAAATAATAGAATTATTAGAACATACGTATCTTAATTGGAAGTTTGAATCAGCTTGCAAATCTTCAATAGAGTGTTTAAAAGAGTTCAACTCTAAAAGACATATGAAGAAAGAAAAAGAAGATACAGTAATATATTCTAGCTTCGGTGCTGGTAGTTTAAAATCTTCAAATCTCTTTGGACAAATGACAGTGTATAAAAACAGAAATGCAATAGTCTTGAATACAGATTCTTTTGCTTTGAGTTCTAGGGATTGTAAGTTTGAAAGGGATTTTTTGTCAACGATATTAAGAAAGATAGAATCATTTAGAAAACCAGAAGAAAAAGACATTAAGTTTTATGTAAATCAAAAAAGAAAAATAATAAAAACAGGTTTTTTAAATAAAGACATAAAGAATGGAGACCTTGTTGGTTCTTCTGCTAGTTGCTCGGATTTAATATTTGATATTGATAAAGCAGAAATGGAATCAGAAATAGTAAGAAAAAGATTTGATAAATATTTGTTGAATGAAGATTTAGAAAGTATTAGAATGAGAAAAGATTTAAATGTAGAACAATGTTTTGACCTATTGAAATTAAATAAGACGATCAAGAAACGTGGTTTAGGATTTTTTACTGTATTTATTAAATTTATAGAAACACAAAACGCAATCGAACTTTATTACAACAAAGAAGAAAAGATATTTACAGAAAATTTTCTTGATATGATCGAATTACAATATTCAATTTAAAATAATTATTTAAAGGCTAATAATGAGCGAACAAAAAAAGAAAGAAATAAATAAGAAGTTAGATGATCTTTATGACTTATTATTTTTATATTTTAGAAGTGAAGGTAGAGATTTAACTTCCGAAGGGTTTGTTGAGTTCGATTTTTATGATTATAACTTACAAATGTTTAAAATTGGCATAGGTGAATCATTAAAAAGTAAAATTAAAGATTTGAACGTTAGTCTTGATATTTTAAGATCGGAATCACCTGAATCGATAGACAACGAAATAAAATCTAAGATTAAAGATTGTAATGTATTATCTTTTTCCGACAGAAACATAGATAATGCATTTGTTTTTGGTTATGCTGATTACAGGTTGGCGTTAGAGCTTATACTGTATAAAAATTTAGAAGAAAATGAAATAATTGATTTTCTCATTGAAACAAAAGAAGAATACAAATCTACGTTTCCAATTTATTTTTTATTTATCTCTAATGAAGAAAAATTACTGGAAACAACGGAGGAGTTAAATGTTGTTTTTGATGAGTATCTTTTTATGCTAAAAATTTATGGCGATTTAGAAATGTTAAACCTAAAAATAGAAAAAATATTAAACGCTTCATTTTTAGAACATTATTTCAAATTTGCTAGTAAACGTTTAATATCCTTTTTTAATTTGCTAAAAGAAAAAAGAAAAGATTCTAATAAAACATCTTTTGAAAGATTAGGCTTTGGTGAAATATTTAGTAATACAAAAGGGTATAAAAATGAAAATGTTCTGATTTTAGAGTCAGAGCATGATTATGGTCATTCAATTTCAGGAAAATTTAATAATAGAATCTTTTTTAATATATTGAAAAGAATGGACGGTTATAACAATGACATAGATGAAAACGATAAAAAATTAAAACTATATATAAACCCAAATAAAGAAAAGTTAAGCAGTGAGACCTTTGAAAATGAAAAAGGGTTAATAAGTTTGGATACAAAATTTCCAAAGATAACTTTTAATCAAGAAAAAGCGAACAAGGAATGTGTGATAGCAAAAAAAAGATTAGAAGATAATATAATGAATAATTTTTTAGAAGAATTGGATAACCCCTTACGTGACGCAAATAAATATTTCGATATTTTAAAGATAAACGAATCCCTTAAAAAAATAAATGTAAACTTTTTTGAGGGAATAAAATATTTCTTGGAATCTCCAAATGCAAAAGAACGATTTTTAAAAAATAAAGTATTTAACGACGAATTTTTGGACTTAATAGAATTAGAAAAAGGTGTTTGATTTTGAATTTAGAAGAAAAACTAAATAAGTTAAAATTAATAATGGAAGGTCAATAAGGATTAAAGAGAAATACTTATGATAAAGATTTATTAAAACAATCTTTCTTTGGTGAATATGCAATGAGAGATATTACCAGTGCATTTTCTTATTACATTGATAATCTTTTAATTTCAATTTATCAAGAGTTCAAAGAAATTTAACGAAAGCATATTTAATAAAACAACAAAATGTTTTACGGAAGATTTTTTTGATTATTTAGAATTGAATACAAAAATCTAACTCACGTTATTTACAAGTTCTTTTGTGTCTAAAATATATTTTTCAATAAAAGACAACTCAGAATCAAAGTCTTCAACAAATGCATTTTCTTTGTTGTTTACAATGATGCTAATAAAATAAAGATTGTCGAGATTAATTTTGTAATAGTATTTCAATACTCTTAATTCTTCTTTGTTAATTTTCATTGTCTTATCTAATTCTTTAATTTTAGAAAACAAAGATATCATATCTTCTTCAATTTTTTTTAAATTTCTCATAATAAAGACGCCTCTTTTTCCTTTATTTAAAAAGTTTATATCAAGACAAAAAATAATCAATCTTTTATTGAAAAAAAATCGTGATACAATAAGAATAAATTAGTTTTTTTTAAGGAATTTAAAATGAAAGGATTGAAGTTTAGTGGTTTAGATATGAAAGAAATGAAAGAGATTATTGCAGAATCTAATATTTCATTTCCTTTTAGGCATTATCAAAGAAATCAAGAACGTTCATTGTCAAAACAAGCTGAATCATTTGAAGAGAAGTTAATCGGAATGGATATAGAACAAGAACTTCTTGAAAAAAGAGAAGGTGAACCTTCAAAGCTAAAATTAACAATGGAAGAAATTGATAATGATTTAGAACAAGATTTAAATCAAGAACAAACTCTAACTTATGAAGAATCCTTAGATCCAGAATTAGCAGCTCTTGGCTTTACAGAAGAAGAAATATCTTTAATAGTAGACTTAAAAGAAAAAGTTGGAGAGCCAAACGCTTCTATAAGAGATTTAGTGCAACAGCCTGATAGTCAACAAGAACAGCAATTGAAGTCAAAAGACGGAGATATTTCTTTAAATGAACAAGAATCTGAATTATTAAAAGAAATACAGGCGAGAATTAATCAACAACCGAAGCCAGATTTTCAAAGTATTCATGAAAAACCAAAACAAAAAATTCCGACATTGAGAAGAGATTAATAAAATGTTAAAAATAAAAAATAAATCAGAAGAGGATTATAAAAAATTTGTAAAGTCATTAGCTTTAGCAAAAAACAATAATACAAATATTATAGATAAAGAAAAAAAGAATTCTATAACAGAATTATTAATGGAAAAAAACGTAAAAGAAGATAAAGAACCAATGGTAAGAATGTCTTCTAATAAGAAAATAGACTTCGATAAAGCAAGAGAAAAAGAAGAAGAAAAACAAGAAAAAGAACAAGAGAAAAAATCTTTTGATAAAAATATTAAGCATAAAGAAGATTCAAACAGAACAACAGAGTCTATATTGGCAATTAATAAACAAGAACAATCTCTAATAAACAAGTTAAAAAAAGAAATTAAAGGTGAAGATTTAAGTAAAAAGCAAAAGCCACAGGTTGATTTGGATAAGAGGTCAAGAGAATTAGATGAACTAGAAAAAATGCTTGCACGAGAAATTAGGTTTAGAACATTTGAACCTCAAAAAGATTTCCCTAGTATCCATGAAGATAAAAAGCCGAGATTAAAGAAAGCAGCAGGAATGTATTTAATAGGAATGTTATTATAACAAAAAAAACCGTAGACCGTTTCTACGGTTTTTCTTATGGTATGGTTAATTTTAACGTAATGGCAAAATCATTTTTTCTTTAAAATGAGATTGGTTGTAAATATTTTCTTTTTCTGAATAGCTATGAAATCCTTTTATTTCATCACCATTGACTTCAAGAACAGTAATAAAAACAGGAGAGCAATATTTGTCAGCATAATCTAATGGATAACGCCATTTTTGTCCGACTTCAATTTGAATATCTTTGTTAACTTCTTTGCGATATTTTAGATCTTGCTCACGCCCACAAGCCGCTCGAAAATCTCTATCAGCAAGAGAGTCACCAAAAAAATTATCAAGAATGAAATAACCAATTTCCTTTAATGCATTGGTTGCAAAATTACTTGTTATTTTTAAAACTTCGCTCATATAAAGTTACCTTTTTGATTATTGTTTTATCGATCTCGATAATTATCGTCACCACAATCAGGACAAGTCCAGAAAATAACACCACAGACACTTTCTTCTGTTCGATTATAGTGTTTGCAACTTAACTTTTTAAAACCTTTAAATAAAATCATAATTTTCAACCTTTTTATTCGAGTTTAAGTAATAACCTTCTGTTTTACGCAAGACATTTGAGCGTTTTTTGTATTCATTCAAATGATTTTTAACAATAGCATGACCGATAGCGTTTCGACCTTCGCTAGTATCAAGACATTCAGAAAGACGTTCTAATGGATTGTCCGATACAAGATTCAATTCATTAATCAATGAACTTTCGTCGTGCAACAAAGGTAACGCAAATTGTTTTACTCTTTGTGATTGTTGGTCAAAATTAAAAACAACCTCTGAACCTTGTTTTTTCATGAACAAAATAGTATCTTTAACTTCTCGGAAAATTTTTCGATTAGTATTTATAAAACTTAATCGAAGTTGATGAACTTCATTATCATTGCGAGTGAGTGGTTTTAAACGAGTTAGAAGAGTTGATCTTAATGGAGTTGCAGATCGTTCTGTAATTCGGTTTTGTACTTTTTTATGACGGATTTTGGAAACAAAGATTTTTCCATAAACAAAAGAAATATTTAAATATTTGTCATGATCTTTGATTGCAAAACTAGAGCCTTCTGGCATAGACTGTCCAAAGAATCGAAGCCCAAGTTTCATGGCAGCATTTTTAGCAGTGTTGTTTCGAATGGTTCTTTCTATGTAATCTAAATAGTATATATCATTAACAGTCATTTTGTTTTTTAGTATTTCTTGTTTCATTGGAATACCTTTTTCTAATGGCTTTCAAGTTAAACAAATTATAGCAAATAAAACATTAAATAACAACAAAAACAAATAACATTTATCTTATTTTTGTTATTATTTATTTTGATAATAAAAGATTTGGAGAAGGAAAAAACCGTAAGTGCTTCTACGGTTTTCTTTTTGTCTTTAAACTTGTATCTAATTAAGGTTAGTTATCAAAATTAAAAACAACATTTTTGTTTTCATGTTTTTTGGCGATTTTAGAAAGTTCTTGTAAAAAATCACTTTTATTCTTATTTTTGTTATCTTTATCTGCAAAAGTTGCCGCTTGTAGCTTAATTTCTTGAAATTGTAGCCCATAACAAAAAGCTGTGTGCTCTGCTATAAATCGAAGTATATCGTTATTGTTGCGAGTCATTCGAAATAAAGCAAAAGAAATTAGATCAATGTCAGGAAGACATGATAGTTGTTTAAAGTTGTTTAAAATGGGCTTGTAAGACAATTCTTTTTGAATTTCTTTAAAGTTCATGATTTCATTTACATAATCATCAGCATTGTCAAAACTATCATGATACGTTTTCTCTGGTTTTGAAAAAAATGTGGTATTGTTTTTTTTGTCAGCCTTTTCTCTTTCAAAATTTGCTCTTGCATTGTTAAGAAAGTCTTCATTTTTATGAAGATGTTTATGATAATCTACAGAACCAATAAGCTTTTTATTCATGTTAATGAAGTCAGTAGTTTTAATGTTTTCTGATTCATTGTTATTACATTTTAATTCTTTACATAACAATTGAAAGACATCTTCTAAAACGATAGTAAATACAATATTGCTTTTGTTTGAGTAAAATTGAATATCCACTTCTTGAATAAGATTGTTTAAAGAGTAGTTGCCTTTACTTATTTGGTAAGGCAAATGTAGACGATACTCTAAAAACTCTTCTTGTGACATTAGTTTTTCATTAAAGACCATTTCATGATTTTTACCAAAAATAGAAGGAAATGAAGCAATAATTTTTGTCATACCCGTATGATAGGGTTTGCTAATGTCGTTATTAAAACCAAATATTACACGAAAAGAATCCTCTTTTTTTATTTCAAGATTTGAGATACTGCAGTTAAACACAGGTTGATTATTTTTAGAGTATCTTTTTATTTTCATTTATTAAACCTCAGAACCAGAATAGCATTATTATACTAAAAACATTCAAACAAAGCAATGAAAAAAAACACTTAATTTTATGCAAGACAATTGATAATATAAACATGTATTTGGACGTTGAGTAGAAATCCCACTCATTGGACAATACAAAGCAGACATGCTTGGTCTCTCCTGAAATAGCCAATATGTAAACAATTCAAAAAAACTAGCTAAGTGGATATTCGTAAAACTTAATTAGTAACGGAGAGAGCTGTTATAGGTTTTTAAAGAGGATATACTTATGCGTTCAATGTTTAATATCAATACAATAGAAGAATTAGAATCAGCTTTTGCAGTTTACAAAAACCATATGCTTAACGAGCATTCTTTAAATCTAAAAAAAATAAACAAAGCAAAAAACAGTTTTGCAAAATTTTTGGGTTTTGAGAATTATTCAACGGCAGAAGCATATTTCAAAGAAGAAAGAAGAACTCCAAAATCAGATTTAATTAAAAAATTTGCAAAAGAAAATAATCTGGAAGTTATTGATGTTTCATTATCAAAAGCCAATTTAAATACTATAATTGAAAAGCCTACTTTTAACCTGATTCCAGAAAAAAGTTTCTCTTAAAATAAAGGAAAACGTAGACTTTGAAAAAAGTCTACGTTTTTAATTGTCTACGTTTTTTTTAACGATTCATTAAATTTTAAATCAAATAATTATGAAAAAAAAGACCTTGCTGGTGCAAGGTCTTAATATTGATTACTTCGTTTTATCCATAAAAGAAGGCATTATTCGCTTATCTGTTGATAATGAAGCAGGTTTCGCATCTTTTCGCCAATGTTCGTCAGTTTGTACGTGACCTTCACGAACAGCCTTAACAAGACAATTTGAAAAATCGTCGTAATGGAAGCTATCAGCAAGACGAATAGTATAACCCTCCATCTTTTCTGTATCCATATCTTCAAACATTTGCTTGAACAGTTCTTCGTCCCAAACACCATGATAAAGCACTTTAGGTGTAGGAATATCTAATTTTTCGGCAAATGCTACAGTATCTTCCCAAGATAAGCACATATTGGTTTCTTCGTCCCAAATAGAAAAGATATAAAAGAAGCTAACCAGATCGTCATAAGTAATGGAATGAATGGCAGTCATGTTTTCACCGCAAACTCGATAGCCTTTAATCAGTTCAACAATAGCAATCTGAACAGAACGAACCCATTCACGAGTCCAATCAAAAGCACCGTCAAAAGAACGAGCATGCATTCCAGTTAGATCATAACGTGGATACATTGTCGTATTTTCACCGTCAAGTTTTTCAGTAACAACAACGACTTTACCTTCGAAGTTACTTAAGTCTTTTTTAATTTTATCATCTGAACCTACACCCTTAGACCAATACAAATGATACGTTCGAGGGTATTTGGTACAAATTTCATGTGATTCAACACTCATTGTCTTAACCTTTTCTTTAAAATTTGATATATTATAAAGCATACGACTTTAAAAGTAAAGTCTATGATTCTAGTTGTTTTTCCAGTTTTTTGATTTTCTGTTCTTGTTCAATAATAAAATCAATAAGTTCTTCACGCAACGTTAATTCAAAATCCGTAGTTGGTTCTAATTCATTCTTTGGAATAACTTTGTCATAGTCAATTTCATTATAATCTTCTGTTGTTGTAACAATTGTCCCAAGCGAATAACCTTCATTTCGATAGGTTCTTGTTCCGACACAAATAAACTTATTTTCTGAAATCTCTACAAAGTAAGAGTATTCTTCATAAGCTAATCCTGCATTACTTTTAAAAGCTTTGTATTTTTCTTTGTTTAACATATTAATACTCCGAATCTAATTGAGATAATCTTTCAGCAAATTCTTTTTCATTTTTGTTTTCGTTAAGTTCCATAACAAGATAATGAAACTCAGAATATTTTGTTCCCCAACAACTTGTGCAAGTGTATTGTTCATCGTCAATACTTGAGCATTCAGGGCAATCAAACGTTTGTTTTTTTAAATCATTAATAATTTCAATCAAATAATCATTTTTAAGTTCTTTAAATACTTCAATTTTATTTAAGATTAAATGAGTCGTAATTAAATGACTGTATCCAATCTCATGTTCTTCTGCGCCACAAATTTTACAAGTTTTGTTAGACATATCTTCTTCTTGTTCGATATCATAACAAGCAGGACAAGAAATCTGATCTGGTGTATTATATTCTCTGGCTTCGTTAAACCATTCTTCATTTGGATAATCTATCATATTCTTTTTTCTCAAAAGTTCTAATAGGGATATTATACAATAAATGAATCTATTATTCAATAAAAAAGCCCTCAAAACGAAGGCTTATTGTTTTAACTTATTTTAATGTAAATTAGGTTATTAATTGATTTGTAGTTCTCTGGCAAAGATATCGCCTGAGTTTTCAATATCCACAAGGCTGTTGACTGTAATACTATCGCCTACTGAAATATCCATTTTTTCGCAGACACGAGCAACGATATGACCAGTGTTTGTTTTGATTCGAACTCCACGTTCTGCATTTTCTGGGTATTGCGCAATTTCTTGAACGTCTAGAACAGTTTTGATTGACATAGTTTTTCCTTTTGGCGTATTTAAAAATGAGATCCAAGTCTAACAAAAACGTTTGCGTAAGAAAAGCGAAAAAGTAAAAAAAGTTTAAAATCTTTTAAAATTGACAAAGGTCAAAAAAAAGCACTTAGAAAGGTGCTTTTTCGTTTATTATTCTTCGGATTCTTCAATGATAAAAAATGAATCACTCAATTCTTTGTCATTAAGAATAGATACAGCAAGCCCTTTTAATTGATTTGCAAAAGAGATAACTTTAGTTAAATAAGAAGTTTCCTCCCAATCATTTCGGTAGGAAAATTCAAAAATTGCTTCTTCAACATCTTTTGAACTAATGAAGTTTTCAAATCTAATTAACATATCTTGACGTTCATCAGACAAAAGATCTCTTTTGTTTGATAAGAATCCAAGAAGAAAACAAGCAGACTCATAGATTTTACAAAAACGATTATGATCAAAAGCGTTTTCTTCTTCATCATCTTCATCATTTTTTAAACGAGAGATTTCATTGATAGCTTGAAAAACAGCTTTTATTGATTCTTTTTCTTTTTGAGCAAAATCTTCTGGTGTTTCTGCACTTCTTACATAGCTTTGAACTAGTAAATTTGCTTCTTCTGTTGGAATGTCAAGCGTGTTAATTAATTCTATTTGTTTTTTTAATTCAATTAATACTTTTGTTCTTTCAATGGCTAATTCAGTAGCACTTTTAACTTCAATGTCTTTAATTTCTTCAGTTTCAATTTCTTCTTTTTTATTTGCAAAATCTGCTGACATTTTGTTATTACCCTCAATCATTATTATTTTCCTCTGTTTTCATTTCATTCTTTAAATCTTCAACGATATCACCAAAAAAGAAAAGAGATAATCTTTCATCTGTCAATATAGTGCGTATCTCCGCACTCAACAATGAAGATACATTAAAGATCTCATTTATGGTTGAATACTCAACTGTTGTCTTTGACTTATTATCAATACTTGAAATTTCACTCTCCATTTTGGTTAATAATTTTTTACAACCTTCATAAGAAAAAGAACTGTCTATTTTAAGTTCATATTTATAAGTTGTTTTTGGATTTGTCCAAATATAATTGTTTTTTGTTAAATTAATATGCTTACAGTTAAAAAATCTAATTAATTGCCAACAAATAGAATAAATACTTACAATATTGTTAGAGTAGATATCTTCATATTTCAAGCTTGAAATAAAAGAAAGATCGGAAATTAGTTTATTTCTTATGTTTAAAACTTCATTAATTTCAGTTAATCTATTTAAAGTTATCCCTTGTTTATTTTTGTATATTGCTATTTCATTTTCAATCATTTCCTTTTTATCTTCTTCAGATATGGGTAAAGAATTGATATTTTTAAATGTTCTTTTTAATTCATCGCTAAGATTATATTTAAGAGCTTCATCTACATTACCAGAAGAAAAATCAACAGTCATTTTATTATTTATCATAATGGGAGATCCTTTTCTTCAAAGGAGTCAAACGCTGTCCTTGCTTTTTCAGCTTGGACTCTCTCAGCGTGTTCCATTTCTGAGATAGCTGCTATTTCTTCTGCTGTTCTTATTTTTTTTACGTTGTCTTCGAAAGTCTTTTCGTTTTCTTTTGAGATAAAATCCTCTGGATTTTCAACATTATCAAAAAGACCATTGAAAAAGAAGTCTTTTGCTTTTTTATCTGTTAAAATCATATAGATCGTAGAAGATATAGCATTAGAAACAGCACATAGTGAATGAATTGACTCATAAGTAATTGATTTTTTTCCATTTCTAATGTTTTGAAGCTCATCTCTTAGTCCTTTTAAAGAGCTTTCACATCCGCCAGAATTAAAACCACGTCTTATATCTAATTGTAATGAATCTTTTTGCTCAAAAACAACAAATTTTTGTTTTAGAAAATCTAGAACGACAGAGCAGGAAGTGTATAGTTCAATAGAGTTACTAGCATAAAGGTTATTAAAATGTAGAGTTGTTATGTTTCGGATATGCTTAACAAGATCTTCTTCTGATTTACTGACTTCAAATTTGAGTTCATGCTTCATAAGTTCTAAATTTTGCTTGCTTTCAAATATAGCCAATTCTTTGTTAATAATAGCATCTTTGACAGAATCACTAAGCTGCATGTTTTTAATTGTTTTAATTTTTCTTTCTAATTCAGTAATAATATCAGAATCAACATTCTCAATAAGATTATCTTTTTTCAAAACTTTTTTTGTTGAAAAATCGGCGTATATCGTTTTATTTTTCATTCATAACCTCTTCTAATTTATCATCTGAAATATTAAATAACTCTTTTAAAAGCTCTGCATTTGAGAGAATGCTTGCATAAAGACCTCTTCCCTCTAAAAAACCAAGCGTGATATATTCATAAGCTTCTATGTTTATAATGCCATCATGGGATAAATTATATTCATTAACTTTTTGATTTATCCAAGAATAACGTTTAAAATAAATCCCAACAATTTCTTTTAAATTTGATTTATCTATATATTTGAATATTATTTCAGAATAGATAGAAATGAATGAAAAACACATGTAGTTGTCATTATATGCTTGAATAAAATCTCCTTTTGAAGCTAAATCTTCTCTAAAAGTGATAATACTTTTCATTTTTTTGATAATATCAAAAAAACTAGCTTTTTTAATTGCTTCAATATTGTATTTATGATTTTCAAGATCAACAATGCACTTACTGGCTAATTTATCTCTTAGCTCAATTTTTAATTCATCGCTAATTTCAAGACTGTTAATTTTTTTAATGTCTTTTTGTAAGTTTGATATATAATCATAACTATCTTCTTTTTCTGAAAAACTGACTTTCATCCTCACAATACCCTTATATTTATTATAAGAGTCATTGTATCAAAATAAGACTTTTAAATCAATCTTTTTGTTGACTTTCATTATCTTATGTTGTTGATTTTTTCTTGTCTTTTTCGAAGACATAATATCCAATAGTAAAGATTAAAACCTGTAATAAGAAAACAATAATAATATCTGTGATTTGGTATCCAGATTGAGAGATTGTAGATACGGCAGCACCAACGCTAGGTTCAAAATTTTCAATATTCATAATGTATCCTTTTTGAAAATAGTATAATTTTAAAAATAAAAATCAATAAAAAACACTCTATGATAGAGTGTTATTGTTTTAATTGTAATTAATTAGAAAGTAATGATTCTATTAAATCAACGTCTTTTTTCCATTGAGGCTCTGGTTCACTTAATTCTTCTAGTGGTGTAGCGTCAAAGTTTTCAATTTGTTCTATTTCAAGTTCAGTTAATGTTGTTAGATCTAATTTTACAGCCATATATCCCTCCTTAATTACATACTGGTTACGATAAGATATATTAACTTTAAAAATCATTTCATTTTTTTGAATTATTTTTCTAACATTTGAACCGTGCCATTTTCGAATTTATGAATTTTATTCAAGAAATCCAATTCAGTAGGTTCATGACCAACACCTTGGCATTCTCTCATAAATTGTATTTCTTGTAATTTTTTATCTTGGAAAGTAAGAAACTTTTCTGTAATATTGTTTTTATTTACTATGACTATAAACATATTTTATCCTTTTCATTTTTAGTTTTTAGTATTATGAAATGATTAATTTTTTTGTCAATAAAAAATCATGCTTCAAATTGGTCAATGAAATCAAGACAATGAGAAAAAAACAGAATAGGTTCTTTTATATTTTTATCTATAACTTTTTTATTTTGTAAATCATATTTCCAACTTGCAATAATTTCACCTAGAAATAAAACTTCAAAATCTATTTTCATGTCTTCATAAAAATATTTTGCGAAGATAAGTGTATCTTTTATTTCAGTTTGAAATTTCATATTGCAAGGAAAAGAATAGCCTTCAAGCTCACTTATTATAAAATTATCGCTTTCCATAGTATCAACAAACACAACAGAATACTGTGTTAACTCAAAATAATCTTCTTGAATTAATGAAACATCTCTTTTTAAATTTCTATTTAACAATTGATTCTGGATATAAAAATTATTCATATATCTCCTCCTTATTCAGAAATATAAAACAAAAAAATAATATTTTCAATAAAAAAAGCGCCTGTTGACGCTTTTATATGTTAAAGTTTTGCTTTTGCAAGATTTTTGTTTTTTTTGCTTGAATCATCAGTCCAATCACGAATAAAAGAATAATTTGGCTCAAAATTTTCCATTTCTTCGATTGTTTTAAATTCGATTTCAAGGGTAATGAAATCTTCGTCTTTATACATATCAATTTCATAAAAAAGATTATTTTTTTGAGCAATAGTGTAACGAATTTTTTCTACACGACTTTTAATCTTAGAAAGAACTTTGCTTAGTGCTTCTTTGTCAGGTGTTTGACCATTTTCAGCAAAAGGCACTTCAAATTCAAAATTACCGTCAATACCTTCAATTTTTCGCTTAAAGGTAAAAATAGGTTTTCCGTCTAGATAACGGACACGGAATGTCGATTTATTACAAGAAATAAAACAAGATTCTTTAAATTCTTTATTAAGGACATCAAGCTTGTCTTTTTCTTTAACAAAAATAGTAAAGGAGGCTTCTTTGTTTTTGTGCTTAACAATGATATCAAATGCGCCTTTTTCACGATTGTAATAAGCGGTTGCATTTTCGTTAAAAAGATAGACTTGGTTAATGTAAGATATTTCAACTGCTCCACGTTTCATGCCTTCTTGAATAAGCCCAAAGGCAGCATTTTTATTAACTTGATGTTTGATTTCAATTTCATTGATTTGTGTAGACATTTTTAACCTATACCTTGATTGTTGTTTAAGTAATTATAGCAAAAAATCCTTATTTAAGCAAATTAAAGCAAAAATTAAATATCAAAAATTAATATTTTTTTGGTAACAAATCACATTTTTTATAAATTGTTTTAAACGTCAACTTTTGTCAAAAACCTTTATATCAAAAGCTGATTAATTTTACTTTTTGAATGAAAATCATATTTTTCAATATAACTAAAACGAACAGAAGATTATCATATGTTGAAATAAAAAAAAAGAATGTTATTATAAAAGACAAAAATAAAAAAACATGACTTATTTGTTAATGTTTTGGAGAAGATATCATGGCAGTACAAGTAAAAAATAGTGCCACCACTAATACTGAAGAACAAGAAGCGAAGAACAAAGACACAAAAAAAGTGCAAAAAATTATTGCTTCGACAATTTTTTTAATCTGCGCTACAATTATGTATATGCTTGTAGAAAAACAGGCAGATATAACGAAACAAGAAATGAAGCAATTTTTAAAAATTGGTGAATGGGTTGAATATAATGTGGCAGATTACACAAAAGATATTATAGTTTTTTCTAATGTTGGGGTTGTATATAATCAAAAATTAGTTACAACTGATTATACAGCTTCTAGAGATGGCAAGAGTGTAGAATTTAGATTAGGATATGACAATATTAAATGCGACCTAGCGGATCAAGAGACATTAAAATGTAAATATCCAGATCAACCATACAATCCTGTATTTAAGAGAGAAATAAAACTGTAATACATAGGGGGTAAGAAAATGGAAGTTTCTTATTTTGGAAAAGTAAATAAAAACGGAATGAATAATAAAAAAGCATTAATGTTAAGTGTTTTGGGATTGTCAGGTGTTACATTGATTGTTATTTTAATTATGTCTTTGCTTTTCTTTAAAGAAGTAGAGTTAAATAAAAGATTACAATACTTTCAGGGTGATTGGATAGAATATGGAGTTAAAAAAGGTTACAGAACTACATTGACGATATCACCAAATACAATAAAAATAAATGGAAAAACAGTAAGCACATTAAAAATGAATGGAAGAAATAGTTTCTCTTTTAAATATGGAAACAGAGAAGTAGATTGTGATTTAGTAAAAGGTTTATTGCATTGTGACAACTTAGCACACTATTCGCCAATGTTTAAGAAAAAAGAAAGCTCGTTTTAACGAGCTTTCTTTTGATTTAAATATATAACTTTTGCTTTTGGTTTTTGTCTTTTTTCACGTTCTCGCCTAACGTCTTCACGGAAATTAATCCCAAAAGCGTCCACAACAGAAATAATTCCGATAACTTCAACCTCATTATCAATAAAAAAACGATAATAATTTCTGTGCTCTACCCATTCATAATTACCTTCAACAAGAGCATTAAAAATTCTCTTTTGATACTCTTTTTGTTGTCTTTGAAGTTCTTCTTGTGTTTCTTCATTTTTAGCGAATAAATTTACAAAGAAAGCAATGCAAAAGTAGCCAAAACAAGTTAATGAAATTACAATACAGACAATAATAAAAAAATTTCCAATATTCACAATATAAACCTTTATGAAAATAATTTATTGAATAATACTTCTTCTGGGTTATCTTGATTGTCTATAATTTCCCAAATATCTTCTAATGGTTGAGATTGAATCTTAACAACAGATTCAAAAAACTTACTTTTTGTAATATTAATAGAAAGTTCTTCTTGTATCTGTTCAGAAGACGGTTTGTAAGTATGTGTTTGAAAAGAGTTGGTTTTTATTGAAAGAATTTTGTTTCTTGAAAATGTTATTGAAAAAAGTTCTTCAACTTCTGTTTCACCACATGCTTTTAAAGATAACACAACCATAAGTGAATTATTTTGAATTTGAATATTAGTGTTAATACAAGTTTCAAAACCATAATTTGATAAATGTAATTCATTTTTATACATAACGGCTAACCTTTTATTTAAACTGAAATGATTGTATCATTTTTGAAGATTTAGAGCAAGTTTCTGAAGTAAAAAAATAATTTTTGACTCTTTTAGTGCAAGTGATAACATATAATATAAATAATAAAAGGAATGAAAATGCTGAATAAAATATTAGCAACATTAACGTTATTTTGTTTGATCTTCTTAGGAATAAATTATTATCAACAAAATAAAAATCTTTATAAATTAAAAAAAACATTTCCAATACATAAATCCGCAGAAAAAAAATGTGATTTTATTATAAATTATGGTGAAGCGTTGATAGAATCATTAATGGGAGATGAATCTGTTTCAGATATAAAAGCAGCATTAAAAAAAGATTATAAAAATCCAGAATTATTAGTTAAAGACATAGATATATCTTATTACAAATTAAAATCATTTGTATTTGACAATATAGAGAGGGCAAAAAACGAAATTAAAAGTCCAAAATTTCAATATCAAATGAAACAATACGATATTGAAAAAGAAAAAAATAAAATATATTATAATTTCTTAACAGAATGTAGAAAATTTATAAAAAAAGAAGCCGTGTAGGATACACGGTTTTCTTATGCACTATTTGATTGAACAAGTGCAACCTCAACTTCGCCAATAATTTGTTGAGTACACATAACCATTCTTGTCATTAAATTATTATTAAAAATTAAATCATAACAATTTAAACCAGTTAAAAAGATAAAATCATGTTTAATACTGTCTGTAAATTCAACGACTTTAACACTTCTTATATTCTCTGCACTATCAACAAGTGTTTGATAGTTGTATGGAGTCTCTTTAAACATTCTATATTCTCTGTCGCTAAAATCTTCAAGCATCCTTAAATCATATTCCATTGTTTTATATTGTGCCAAAAGCTCTGGTTTGTTATCGTTAATGGCAGAAACAAGATCGGAAGCAAACTGTTTACTTTGTTTTTCAAACATATAAACAGATGTTCCATAATATGTTCCAAATAAAATTCCGAATAATAATAATGATTTAAAAAATAGCTTCATAATTTTTTACTCAATGTTTTCAAGAGCAACACCATTGTTGGCTTGAATATGAATCTCAATCTCTGCTGAAGACCAACCTTCTTCAAGAAGTGCTAATACAGTTAGCTGTTCTTCATTAGATAATTTTTTTTTATCCATTTTAATTCTTCTCCTAAAAAAATAAAGAACCTTTTGAATAAAGGTTCTGTGTTTCATTTCGATATAAAAATTATATCAAATTTATAATTGTTTTGCAAATAAATTAAAAAATTATTTTGCTTGTGCGTCTACATTTGATAGATAATCAATGACATTTTCACCACGCATTTTAGTCTGATCTAAATCAGACATAGCCCAAACACGACCACGTTCGATTTCTAAATGAAGATTAAAGTTAACACCAGAACTAACAAGTGACAAATCTTCACCATTGTTTTCTTTGCTTGCTAAACGAGAAATTGCACTTTCAACCATACTTTTTACATTGCTATCAACCATAAATCACCTCGATATTAGTTATTCACTTTACTTAATTGCATTATACAACTAAGTAAAATAAATGTCAATAAAATATTAAAAAAAATTCGTCACGTTCTTCTTTCGCATATTCTGCGATGCCAAGAATATCAAGCTCTCTTATGACTTCGACATAGAGACCATTGGCACATTCAAGCTCTCTTTTTTTAAGAGAATTTGTTTTTCGAATAAATAAATCATATACGTTTTAAATTAAATTATATTTCAACAGTCAGACCATCAACGAAATCTGGATTTTGAATAATACTATTCTTAATTTTACCCGCAGGGTTCATAATAAATTGTGTGTTACCAAATTTTTTGATAAAGGTGTTGTGCATGTGTCCAGAGATCCAAGCAGCAGGTTGATATTTTTCCATTACGTCTTCCATAAATCCTACCCAATAATAAGAGACAGGAGTAATATTAAAAGTGATATTACAGGAAATTGTTGGTGGATAATGAGTTACAACAATACATTTTTTATCTTTATGCTTTTCCAATTCTTGAACAATGTAATCACGAGCCTCTTTATACAAAACAAGCATTTGTTGTGCTGTAATGTTACTGTCGTTATTAACTCGAATTCTTGTAAAGTCTTTTGCAAGTTTAGAATCTCTGATACAGATAGGATTTTCGCCCTGAAAATCAGTCCACATTGTAGCAACAATAATAGCATAATTACCGATAATTTTTGTTTCATTGTACATAAACTGAGTTAAATCAGTATTGCAAGAACGGTAATGTTCTACCCATTCTGAAACTGTCATGTTTGCAGTAGACGTATTCCAAAAGTCGTGATTCCCTAATCCACAAATCATAGGCTTTTGATGCACATCTTCAACTCTTTTAACCCAATCACTAATATTATAACCAATATCCATATCACCTGCACAAACAATTAAATCGGCTTCTGTGATTGGCGGAATGTAAGATCGGTCATAGTTATGAATGTCAGAAAAAGGTTGTAAGATTAGTTTTTTATCAAAAGGAGTTTTCATTTTTTTGTTCTCTAAATTAAAAAAGCCTGTTAATTATAACAGGCTTGATAAGGTTATTCAATGTTTATCGCATTACAAGATAAGGGTTCCACAAGGATAAACGTTGCAATAGTCGTTCAGAATATTCGTAAGAATTATCGTGGTCAAGAGGATCAAAAATAAAAAACCCCTCTCTATATTCTAATAGCCATTTTGAAAAGTGACTTTTGTTTTAATTGTTAATTATGCTCGAATTTTATTCCCATATTTTTTAAGGAAGAAAGCTTTAATATTTACTTTCAAACCTTTATGGAGTGGAATCAAAAGAGACATATATTCATGCATTTTCTCTTCTTTTGCTTTTTCGGTATATTCTTCCAATGAAAGTTCTTTATTCTCATTATAAAAATCCATGATTTTAGAATACAAAGGGTTGTAAAGCTCACGAACTTGCTTTTCAATACTATCCATATCAGCAACAATACCTTCTGCATTATAGTTTTCACTACGTTTGCGATAGAAGAATAACGTTCTTAGTTCGTCAAAAGTTTCTTCGATGCAAGCTTCAACCATTAAACGATTACGTTTTTTAAAGTCTTGTAAGTTAGCAAAACGATTTTGTGTTAGATAATATCGAGTTTTAATTTTAGCAAGTGTGCCGTCAGGCATCTCAACAACGCCACCTTCAATACCTTTACAGTCAATATTGTTATTTTTCTTACTAAGACCCTCAAGCAATCCAATATCAAGTTCTTCAACAATGATTTTGGCGATATGTGGATATTTATTTTTAAATTCTTCTGAATGGATTTCTTCAAATAATCCAGTTTCACGAGAGCGAACCTTTAGAACAGAAAGATTGGTATCTTTATATTCGAGAATAACACGATTTGTAGGTGAGGTAAGTTCACAATCTACTGTGTGAGTTTTTGTAAGCTCTTTAAGTTCTTCTTTTAATTCAGGATAAAGTACTGACTCAATTAATTCATTAAAGCTATCTTGGCTAGGGCTACGTTTTGTTTTAAATGCAAGATCGCCATTGAAATCAATATAAGAACTAACAAGACTACCATCAATTTTTAAAGTGAATCGCTTTACTTTTGATAGGTCAAGCTTTTCGGTTTCAGGCTGTTCTCCATAGGTAAAAAACTTAGGCATAGGCAATACAACAAGAGAAACAAATTCCTTTGTGTCGTTCTTAATTAAGAACATACTACCTCGTGTCTCACGAGCAAATGGTAGTTGATATTGCATATAACCAGGGATATTGTAACAGAATACACGATAAGAATATTCTTCATTAATTTTGGTATCTTCAAAAAAGAAAGGCCTGTCTTCAAGATCCATAAGGTTCATTAGTTGATTGAATAATTCTTTTGGATCAAATTTGAGATCATTAATTTGTTCTGTTTTCATATTTTTAATTCCTTTAAGGTTCTATTTTTAGATAAAAAAGCCTCTCCAAAAGAGAGACTTTGTAATTGTGTTTTTTAATCCAGAATAATTAGTATTTTTCTTTGATAAAATCTTCATAGTAAGAAGGGTCATGCCAAAACATGAATTTTTCTTCAGTAGGGGCTTCTGACATCTCAAAAGTCTTTACAAACACTTCTTTATCGTCCCTTTTCCAGATGATACCTTTTGTGTTTTTGTTTTTGTAGAATGAATAAATTCCACAGCAAGAAATCTTTTTAAATCCTTCAGGCAATCTATCTAATGGTATACTTCTAGTCATAATTTTTTCTCATTTATTTCTTTATGTTTACTGCTTTATCACATTTTATTGAATTATATCAAAAAAAATAATAAAAAACAACATATAAAACCATATTATTTTAATGATTATTTTGAAAAAAAATAATACCCCTTAACATAACTCAAACTATAGTATAAAAAACCAACAATAAAACAAAAAATAGTTTATAACAACTACGAATATACAGAAAAATGTAATATTTGTCTAATAAAAAAGTTGATTTTTTAAAAATAAAATAATAAAATAGAAAAGTAACAAAATGATAAAGAAGGAGTTTTTTTGATTAAAATAGGGCAAAACCCCAAAATGAAGTCAGGATCAAGATTATTAAATGATTATGCAAAGGTATTTTTAGATCCAATATTTCCATTCATAATATTAGGTGCAATATCATATTTTCCATTGAAATTATTAGATTTAAATACATTAATTGATTTTTTATACACTAATTTTAAAGAATTGTTGGTATCATGGTCAATCTTTATTATCCCTTCTTTGATTGCATATTTATTTATGTCTTTCAATATAAAATTTAAGAAATTTATAGGTTATAGCAATGAAGGGTTAGGTCTTTTTATTTCTGGTATAATATTATTGTTTTTGACATTTTTGCTTTCTGTAATAGGATTCTTTTTAGAAATCTCTTTCTTAACGTTACCTTTTGGTTTAATGTTATATGCTTTCTTTAAACTATGTTGTTATTTTCCTTTTATTTTAATGGCAAGAATGATTGTACTAAAAACTATGGAATTAATTTTTAAAATAATGGATAACAAAAAATGATAGAGAAAATAACAAAAAATGATTTATTGAAAAAAATCTCAAATGAAAAACTTGAAGAATTAGATTCAAAAATAGAAAATCTAATACCAAAATTGAATGGTGTGTATCCAGTATTAGAAAAAGATCTTTTTAATATTGTAAATGAAGAACTACCATTAAAATATTTAGACGTAACGGAAGTGATGGTTGTAGATGGTTTATTTAAAAATAAAATAATAACTGAAGATTTGTCTTTATGGGATACCAGTAATTTTATAAGCCTGAAAGAAACTTTTTACAGAGCAACAGTAAAAAGTGATATATCTATGTGGATTGTTACAAATGTTAGAGATCTAAGTAGAGCTTTTTGTTATGCAAAAGTAGATTGTGATTTGTCAAAGTGGGATACTCAAAATGTAGAAACATTATACATGACCTTTAATGGCGTAGAAACTGATTTTGGTTTTTCTAAGTGGGATACTCAAAATGTAACAGAGTTAAGTTATACATTCTATCATGCTTCAATTGAAAATTTAGATTTATCAGCTTGGATTACAAGTAAAGTAGAATCAATTGATAGTTTTTTATCATATTATGGGTATAAAGAAGTAATAATAGAAAACGATGAAATGGATAGTGAAGAATATGATTATTATTTTGAAAAAATAAAAGATAAAGAGTTTAATGTCAATATATCCAATTGGGATACAAAAAATATTTTTGATTCTTCTTATATGCTTTATTGTTCAGAAGCTAAAGTAGACATTTCAAAATGGAACGTTTCAAATCTAGTAAGGGCAGAACACATGTTTGCAAATTATAAATTTATTAATTTTGAATTAAAGAATTTTGATTTGAAAAATTTATATATTGCTTCAAACATGTTCTTTAATTCGAATATAGAAGAAGATTTAAGTGAATGGCAGTTAGTTTCTGTTGCAAATATAAGTTGGATGTTTGGAAAAACCGAATATGCTTTCGATATAGAAAATATGTTAAAAAATTCAAAATCTGAAAGAGAAATAGAAACAATAGGCGTTGTTTTTCAAAATAAAAATTATAAACATTTAACAAGCAAAAGAAACAAGTTTTACTTAGGGAATAATAATTTTACAGAAGAAGATTTAATAGATAAAACTTATGAAGAAAGAATAAAGTTTGGTCTTCCATTAAAAATAAAAAAAGGGGATTCAGGCGTTGTTTTGAATTTTACAGAAGATAAAAAAATAGTTTACTCTAAATTAAAATTTAAAGATAGTGTAAAAAAAGCGATCTCAGAAAAAGGGTTAGAAATTCTTTATGATTTTAAATGTAGTTACAAAGAATCATATATAAAATATATAGAAGAAATAAAAGAAGACTCAGAATTTTATTTTTTATCAGGGAGATGTGAGGGATATAATCAAGATAAATATGAAAGCTATTATGATTTTGATAGAGTTTGTATTTTATATGTGCTTAAAGAGGATAGGCTAGAGAGTATTTTTGCATGTGATAATAGAGTTGAAAAGTCTATGAGCAGCATAGAAGATTACAGAAAAATGGATTCCGAAAATATAGGTTATCCATTTGTGAAATCTCTTTACAAAAAAGAGGATTATTTACTTATAGAAGATTTAAATCTATTAGAAATAGAAGAAGAAAGAAGTGTTGAAGAGGCTCAATCAAATGTAAAAAAAACATTATTTCAAAAATCAATAATATTCTTGAATAAGTTATTAGTTAATGATTAAAATAAAAAAAACGGCTTAACAGCCGTTTTTTTTAATAATATTGAATTTTTTTCTTTGGTTTTACAAATGTTTTGAAGTCATCATTATAGTCTTCACTATTTGAATATTCAATTAAACAAGAATAAAGTTTATTTGTCTTGTCTTTTAATTTTAAATTTGAGCCTAATGTCTTATAAAAACAACCATAAAGAGAAACAGGTTCAGCATCCATAATCTTTTGTCCTTCAATACATTCTTTCCTCTTAAAAAAAACAAAAAGCATATCAAAAATATAACTTAGTCTTTTTAATCCTTTTTTCTTAGATTCAATAGCTTTTTCAAAAAGATTTTTAAGTTCTTTTTCGTTTTCTAAAATGGTATTTTTCATTTTAAGTCCTCAATCTTGATTTTTTAATATATCAAATTATTAAGCATAAGACAATAAAAAAAGCCGAATGGTTCGGCTTTTTATTGTTTTTACTTTTTCTTTTTATTTTTCTTTTTCTTATTTTTTTGTTTGAATTTTGTGCCAGTAGCCTCTTTTGATTGACTTACGCTAGTAACTCTTGAAGACTTTTCAACACTACCGTCACTGTAAGTGATAGTTCGGATTTCTTTTTGTTTGCAAGAGCGTGTTTGTTTAAATTTCTTACCTTTTGTTTTGCTTGAAGCAGAAGGTGAATATGATCCACAAGAATAAGGAGAACCAGACTTTATCCAGCCTGTATCCTTCTTAACAGTTTTTGATTTAGATTTGGTTTTAGTCGTTAATGCTGCTGCTGTTCCCACTGCTGCAGCACCAATAGCAACTTCACCAACACCAATGCTAGACTCTTCAGCAACTTCTTCTTTTACTTCTTCTTTCGGTTTAGTAGCAGTTAAATTACTAGAATACTTACTTGCAGTAGTGCTTGTTGTATTTATTGTATTAGTTGTAATTGTACTAGATTTTGTTTTGCTAGTATCTTCTTTTTGATTGGTGGCAGTTAAATTACTAGAATACTTACTTGTTGTTGTGCTTGTAGAACCAGTTGTGGTCTTTGTTGCACTATTCATGTTCTTTTTAGTGTAACTCTCTGTCTTATAACTTTTTGAACTGCTTCCATCTTTGTAATAAATAGTTTTGTAATATGTTTGAGTGCATTTATTGTTACCACATTTAGGACTACCTTTCTTAAACCATGTAGATTCACTCTTTACAACTTTATGAGAATAACGTTTTGCTTTCTCTTTTTTAAGATCTTTACCAGCAGAAAGGATGTCAGAAATTGTATCTTCAGCGAAATCACAGCTATCATAATCAAATTCGTCAGCACAAACTTCTTCACAGTAATCATCTTCTTTAATACCTTCTGTTAAAAGGCATGAGGTATAAAAAGAAAAAACATCATTTTCTGTATACTGTGGTTCGTCAGGGTCTACTACTTGAATAACTTCAACAACAGGTGTTTCTTTTTTTTCTGCATAATTGTCTGGACTTTCATTACAACCAGAGAGTAAGAAAAGTCCAATAATAGGAAGTAATAATTTTTTCATATTTAACCTTTTTTTATCTGTTAATAGAAAGGTATAGTAGCAAAAAGAGTATAAAAAATCAACAAATTATAAATGTTTTTTCAACTTAAAGACTTGAAATTTTAATAATAAAATATATTAAATACGTCTTGACAATCATTTGTGAATTGTCTTATAATTGTCCTATCAATTGAGCAAGTTTCCGATATCTTGCGCATTTCTCAAAAAATATTGGTGGCGAGTGGAGTTAAAACCACTTTAAAAAAAATACAAACCCAATTGTATATTTTTTTTGAGGCTACCAATATGCTATCTATTACTAAACATTTAAAAGAAAGACATCTTCATACAGAATTATATAGTTCTGTCTATGTTTCTGAGGAACACTGTAAAGCTTATTTTATGCTTTATAGTTTTAGCGGAGAAATTGTAGGCTTCCAATGCTATACCCCAGAACAACCAAAGCGTGGAAGTCATTTGCTTGATATTGAAAGAAGATATTATACTTACATAACAAAAAAACACGGTACAGTTAGAGTAACTGCTTTTGGTTTGGAGAGATTAACGCCTGAAACAAAAACGGTGTTTTTATGCGAAGGTGTTTTTGATGCCTGTAGATTACATAAATTAGGATTACAAGCATTAGCATTGCTAGGCTCTGATGTAGAACATATAAAAGAACAATTATTTATGTTAGGTGTTAAACTCATTCCGATTTGTGAAGGTGATGAAGCAGGACAAAAACTTGCAAAATTAGCCACGCATAAAGAAGTTGTTTATCTTCCAGAAGGTTATGATTTAGGAGATATGAGTGAGGTCGAAATTCTAAAAATAATAAAAAAATATATTTGATATAGTATTGCCATACTGTTAATTTTTGCTATAATTGAGAAAAATATGATTTGTTAAATATGAGGTGAAAGCATGGGATTTGATTTAGAAAGATTTATTGACGCTCAAAATGCTGTATGGGATACAGTCGTGGCAGAATTAAAAAATGAACAAAAAGAATCCCACTGGATGTGGTTTGTGTTCCCCCAAATAAAAGGAATATCAAAAAGCCTAGAAGCTGAAAAGTATTCGATATCAACTTTAGAAGAAGCCACTGCTTATTATGATAATGACATTTTAAGAGAAAGGTTAATAGAAGTGATACAAATACTTTTAGAAGCAGAAAGACCTTTGTTTGATATGTTTGGAGATCCTGATTATTACAAATTTATATCTTGTATGACGTTATTTAGACAAGCTACCGATGATCCTTTATTTGAATCTGTTTTAGATTTTTATTGCCTAGAAGAAGACGATTTAACTTTAAACTTAATTGATTAAAAAAATAAAAACTCCCGAAAGGGAGTTTTTTGTATATTACATTCTAAATCTTTTTTTGTTTTGTTTCTTTTCTTTTAATTTAAAAGATAAAAATTCGTCAATTTTAATAGGTTTTCTCATTGGGTTGTCTTCATTGATAAATTTATTGCTGTCGTTTTCATAAGCATTCCTGAAATAATCGTCCCATTTCTCTAAAACGTCTTTTGGAACAAGAGATTCTGAACGTTGTTTGCAAATCGTAATGCTATTTTTAAAAGCTTCTGTTTCCTTAATATTTAAAGCTTCAAAAAAGAAAGGGTATTCTTCTTTATTTGTAAAATCATAATATTCATCGTTATATTCTTCGGGGATTTCGATAGATTTAATGTTGTTACCTAGATTTTCCCATATTTTAACAAAAGGTTTTAATGCAGCATCTCTAATGTCAGTGTCTCTTGGTAAACAAAGATAGCAATTTTTCTGACTCATTAACATACAAGCCATTTGGTATAAGAATAATCCATATCTAGGTCTAGCGATGGGTCCATCTAATTCAATGATATTTTCAGTTAAGTCTTTTAAAACAATTTCGCCAATAAATTCATAGCTATCTAGTGAATTATTAATTTTATCTTGATTGTAAGCAAGAAGTTTTTTTTCTTTCTCATAATATTCAAGTTTAATCATTTTTTGTTTTCCTTATGTGTGTAAGGACATTATATCAAATAAAAAGATATTTAAAAATAAAAAAAGCCTCTTACGAAGCTTTTGATTTAAATAATGAATATTAATTAATTTTATATTTAATTTCTTTGGGCGAAACATAAATAACCATTCCATTTCGCTCAACAACAATAGAATGACCTTCTAAGTTAGCTTCTTTGTGATCTTTAATTTTCCATTCTGTTAATACACCATTTTCTTCAATAAGTGCAATTTTAGGTTTAGAACTTTTTTCTAGCGATTCACCAAAAGTATTGAAGCTTTTAATGAATACGTCACCCTCTTTTTCTTCAAGTTTAACATATTGACAATGGTGTTCTTCGTCTTCTTTGATTAGATATTGTTTAATACCACTGTATTCACAGAATTGAGAATCAATATGATGAAGAAATAAAACAAATTTCATTAGTTTTTCTTCCGATAAAAAGCCTAATGACCAGTATCGAGTATCACCTGATTTTTGCATATATCCGATATCTTCACCTTTAAATCGAATGATACGGAATACAGAATCTTCGTCAGAACCAAAGTGTAGTTTAGAGATTTCTTTAAAAGAGATAGCATTACAATATTCTTCATTTTTTTGAAATGAGTAGTAATGATCAAAATGAAAAAAAGATCCTGAATTACGGAACGCTTCTTCAAGGTCATTTAGAAGATGTTTATGATTTTCATTTGTGTTGTCAATAATAGGTCGTTTAATATTAAATAATTCTGTAATTTTCATGTGTTCTCTTTTTAATATTTGTTTTTTCAAGATGTTTATTATATCAAAACAAAAAACAAGTAGCAATAAAAAAGCCTCCGACTGGAGGCTTTATATTTATTTGTGTTTTTAATTACATTGCATTACGGAAGATCTGGCAAATTTCTTCATTAGTTGCTTGTTTAGGGTTTGTTAATCCACATACATCTTTAAGTGCATTAGTTGCAAGTTGAACGATATGTTCTTCTTTAACACCTAGTTCTGTAAGTGTTTTAAGTGTGCCTACATCTTTTGAAAGAGAATTGATCGCATTAATAGCTTCTTTTGTAGCTTCTTCAGTGCTCATTCCTGTTGTATCGACACCCATAGCTTGTGCGATAACAGCAAGGCGTTCACCTGCGACTTCTGAATTATAGGCTTGAACGTGTGGTAAAAGAACTGCATTACAGATGCCGTGTGGTAGATCTAGAAGGCCACCTAGTTGGTGTGCCATTGCATGAACATAACCAAGAGAGGCATTGTTGAATGCACAACCTGCCATAAATTGAGCATATGCCATAGCTTCACGAGCTTCTTCGTTATCACCATGTTCTACTGCTGTTCTTAGGTTCGCTTGGATTAAACGAATTGCTTCAAGCGCAAGAGCGTCAGTCATTGGGGTGGCTGCAGTGGATACATAGGCTTCAATAGCATGAGTCAATGCGTCCATACCTGTTGCTGCTGTCAAACTAGCAGGTTGTCCCATCATAAGAATAGAGTCATTTACAGATAGTAAAGGAGTGACATTTTTGTCAACAATTGCCATTTTAATGTGTCGAATTTCATCAGTAATAATACAGAAGCGTGTCATTTCAGAAGCAGTTCCCGCAGTTGTATTAACAGCTATTAATGGAGTTTGTGGTGATTTAGATTGATTTAGACCTTCATAGTCTTCAATTTTACCGCCATTCTTAGTAACAAGAGCAATTCCTTTACCACAGTCGTGTGGAGAACCGCCACCAAGTGTCATAACTGAATCACAACCGTTCGCTTGGAACATCGCAACACCTTCTTCAACGTTTGTTACTGTTGGATTTGGTTTTGTGCCGTCATAAATAACTGTTTCAATGCCTTCTGCATTAAGTTGATCTGTAACTTTCTTAACAAGACCAATTTCAACAAGCACTTTATCAGTAACAACAAGCATTTTCTTGTAACCTAAACCTTTAATGGATTCAATAGCTTCATTAAAAGAACCTTTACCCATCATATTTTCTTGTGGAATAAAAAATGTAGACATAATACAACTCCTTAATTTTATTGTTTCAAAATCTAAACTATAGAGTATTAACTCTAAACCTTGTTCGTAATATTACAACAAAAAAAAATATTTACAAGCTCCTTAATTCAAAAAGAACCATTTATTATGAAAAAAAACAACATTCATTGATAAAAATCAAACTTCTGACATATTGACTATTTTATAAACAATAGTTTGAATCTTTAGTTAATCAAGGAAAAAATCATTGATAACCACTCTCAATAAGAGATTGAATAAATGGAAAATACAAGCTAATATCCAATGAATCAAAATAAATAATAGTGTCACCACCCCAGAATTTAAAAGCTTGTTCTTTTTTGTTCTTGTTGAAAGTGATGTAAAAATAAGTTTCAGGATGAATAATCAGTAGTTGATTTCTGTATTTTTCAATATCTTTATTAGGATATTTTTCTATTTCTTCTTTTTCTAAAAAGTATGAAACCATTTCATGTTTATTAAATGAATCACCAGAAACAATATCAATAATCAATAACTCTTGTCGCCATTTATCAAAGGTATCTCCTGTTGGTATAATATTATACTCTTCTCTTGAAGCAATAAAAACATCTTTGTCTTCGTTCCCGTAATTGAGAAGACAAGCAATATAGTTTTCTGAAGGAGATTTTTCGTATTCCATTAAACCTTCATGATTAATCACGACATTTGCACTATCAAGATATGGTTTTCCTTCTTTATCTTCTATTGCCATATATTTAAAAGAAGGTTCAAAAACAACACCATTTTTATCAAATAAATAGACACACTGTTCGTGAGACGCAAAAATAAATTTTGTAAAATCAATATCATTTTCTGTTAATGTGTTTGGTAATTCTGAAATGTTCATTCTAAATCCTTTTTTTATTAATTTTTGATATTAACAATTGAATGAAAAAACATCAAGCAAAAGATTATTCTCTATTTTTTTGCTGGTTGAAGTATAATATTATGCTGGGAGTAAGTTTGATTGCATAATCTTTTTTAATGTTTAGCTATTTATTTTAAAAACAAGAATTGCTATTATTATATTACACACAAAAAGAGGGTAATATAATGTTAAAACTAGCAAAAATAACAGATTGGAAAAATGCACAAACAGAAAGACCAGAAGTAGACAAAGATAATATTTCAAAAGAAATCATTGTTAAACACAATAATACAATTCTACCATTTAAAGGCGTATTTAATGCAGAAAAAAAATGTTGGGTGTTTAAAAAAGAAGCAACGACTTTAAATACGTTAATTGACGTAGAGTGGATGTATTTAGAAAAAGATCAAGACACATTAAATGAAATGTATGACGTAGCTTTAGATAATGAATGTTTTATGTTAGAGCTTGATCAAAATAAAAGATACTATGTTAAATATTCAAGCGCAGAACTTGGCATGGAAAATGAAATAGGTGATTATGACGAATTAATCCATATTTCTTATATGAGAACATTAGAGTTAAATCAAAAACTGAATGAAGATTAAGTTTGTTCAGGTCTAATAATGAGAGACATGTGTTCTCTCATTTTTTTGATAAAAAAAAACAATGTGCTATTTTATCTATAAAAACAAGGAACGAACAATGGTGGAAGTAACTAAAAAAGCAGAAGAAATGATTTTGAAAGCATTGTCTGATCGTGGGAAAGGTATAGGTATTAGGCTTGGAATGAAAACAACAGGCTGTAATGGTTATGCTTACACCTTAGAATTTGCAGACAAAACAGAAGAACACGATAATGTATTTGAAAAAAATGGATATTCGATTGTAATAGACGATAAAGCTATGGTTTTCATGAATGGATTAACAATTGATTATGTGAAAAATGGTTTAAATGAAGGTTTTGAATACATTAACCCGAATGAAAAATCACGTTGTGGTTGTGGTGAAAGTTTTGAAGTTTAAAAAAAGCGACTAAACAGTCGCTTTTTTATTGTTAGTTTATTAAATCAAGAAGATTTTTGTTTAGCTTTCTGTGCTTCATGAACCGCTTTTGTAACATCAACAGCTCCATCATTTTCCTCTGATGATACGAGTTCAAAATGCAGAACACTAGGGTTGTTCTTTCTTCTTCGTTGAACAAAATGGTCACAAATGGAATAAGCATGTAGTTTGGCAATGAATTCATCACCATGTTCGTTAAACACACCCGTAGGTACATCAATCGATGCAGTAATTTCACCGTCTTCTTCCTCTAACCATTGTTTTGCAAGTTCATGTTTAGAAAATGAAATGTATTCTTTAGCCATTGTCATAACCTTAAATATTGTTGATTAATTGCATTCATTATATCAAAAATAAAAAAGAAAATAAAGGTTATAAGCCCTTATTGATCATAAAAATGACGCTTACTATGAGCCATGTTTAACAAAAGATTATCAAGAACAATTTTAGGTAAGTCTTTTGATTTAAGCATATTTGTAATAAAGTTGTATTCATTGAGCATTTCTTGTTCGTCTTTGAATATTTCGGTGTGTTTAAAACCAGAACAACGCTGATAAAAGTTTTTAACCAAAGGAAGATTTTCACGATCAGCTTGAAGAACGGGAGACTCTTGAACATACAATTTATTCAATAAATCTTGTTTTTGTTCATCAGTAAGTGGACTAGAAATAATTGCACTTTTAATATCGTAAGGAAAATCATTAACCTCAGATCCCATAGATTCTAATGGTCTGGTTTTATACCAATATCCTAAGCAACGTTCTTTTCCTAGCACAGATAAAGATTCACCAGATTTTAATGAAACTTTTTTCTCTTCACCATTTTCATTTGTTATGATTTTTTTACTATACGAAATCCAGAAATAAAGATCAGAGAGCGTTTTTTCTTTGCCTTCTTTATCAATATATACACCACCTCTTTGATGATCAAAAGGTTCTTTTCCATCAAGAGTCGAAATAGGAGGGTTGTATAATGAATCGCATTTTTCAGGTGATTGTGTTCGAAGAATAGTAACAGGTCTATTATCAAGAGATATTCTCATTAATAAACCATCATAAATACGCTGTAGTCCATAATGTGTAAATGCGGAATAAATACTCATGTAAGAATATCTTGAATATTCTTCGCTTTGTTTTATTTTATGTTCAAAATTCTTTATTTCATTTTCTAGTATATAAACGTCATTGTCTTTTTCTTTTCTGAAATTTACTTCACTCATATTGCAACCTTTTATATTATTTTTTTGCGATAATAACTAAAGCAATATAAAAAAGCAATATAAAAAATATTAATTAACAAGTATTTCTTGATTAATTGTTTTAAAGAAAGAAAAAGGATAGCATTCAGAAAAACCAGATTTCATATATTGTCTCATGAGTTTAGGGTCTACTTTTTTATCTTTATATTTAGAATGAAGGTTTTGTTCAATCGTTAATGCAGCTAAATGAGTTTCAAAGTCTTTTTCAAATAAAATTTTTGTGGTAATGAAGCTGCTCAATCCATAATTTTTAATTCTATGCTCTATATTTTTAGCAATCCCTAATTTAATCCAAGATTTACGAGTTAATCTATTATACATTTTTACAAGATATAATTTTGAAGGTTGAGTGTGATAACTAGCATCACAAATCTGGCATTGGAAAGAACCAACTAATACTTTTGAACGAGAAATTTCTTTTGTGTGTCCACAAGGAAGCTCGTAAAGGTATTTATCAGATTGAAGGTGTTTAATTATTTTAAGATTATATTGTTCTGCTGCAGCTTTATGTTTTTCTTCACTGCAAGTTTTACATCTAAATTTACCAAACTTAAGATTGTCAGTTCTAATTTCTTGCGTATGTCCACATTCATTGAATCGATAAACATGATTTCCGCAAGATGATTTTTTAAACTCAACAAGAGTTAGGTTGTGTTTTTCAGCTTCTTTTTGATATTCTGCTTCATTACACTTTCTACATTGAAATTGACCTGAAACAACTTTATCGGAACGGATTTTTTGTGTATGTCCACAATCGTTAAAACGATATAGATGATAGCGACCTTCATCTCTATTAAGATAAGTTAATCCTTTTTCTTTTGCATTAGAAATTAATTTGTCACTTTTTTTACACATTTAGTATTCTCTTTCAAAAAACGAATGATAAATATATCAAGAAAAGAATAATCATTCCAGGCTTCGAAAAAAAAGATACTAAATAGTATCTTTTTAAATTAATAATTGAGATCTAAATCAACTTTTTTCATTTTACATACAGAACATTCATATTCTCCGCTTGTAACTTGATTAGGCGTCAATCTTTGTTCATGACCACAAGATAAGAGATAAACGTTTGTTTCTCCCACTCGATACTCAACAAAATGCATATCTTGTTCTCTTGCTTCTTTTTGCCAACGTTCTACATTTGTTGCCATATTTACCTCCTTAAGTTGATGATTAGACAATCAGAAGAAGATAAATATTTCATTTAAAAACTAAAAATCGTATTATGTTTTTCAACCATATTTTTAACTTCAGAATCTTTAATAGGTTTTAATCGATAAAGACTCTTTGTTTCTTTTTGTTTTTCAAGAATAGAATTAAGTAAGCTTTCGTTCAGAGTAAAGTAATATTCACCTAGAATACTGTTGTTTTCGACACAATCAATTTTAATACCGTACTTGATTTTTAAATATTTCAATTCTTTTGAATAATCGTCGAACGGACAGGCGTGGATGTCTTCAAATAAGTGAATGATATGAAATTCTTCTTTTTTTGTATAACGAGATTTAAGATTTTTTGACATAACATTATGATAGAACCAATTAAAAAAATGATGCTCGATTTTTCTAATATCGTCAGCAGAATACTCAGACTCATAAGTGTTCATAAATTTTTCGTCTAAGCGTTCAGAAATAACAGAAATAATTTTGGTCAATATTAGTGCAATGACAACGAATAAGGTTATTTGTTCTAACATAATATTACTCACTTTATTAAAATATAATCAATTATAACATAAACAAAATAAAAAAGGTATAAAAGAAGAACTCCGATTGGAGTTCTTTTTTGTGGTTAGAAAAGTTTCCACTATCGTCAAGCTCGTTAATGTCGTTACAAGTCATAACATTTTTAGAAATCATTTTGCTTTCATTTCTGGTTTATATATCTAGGTAAAAAGATTTTTCTTCTGAGTAAACATTTAACAAATCTAATATTCTTAATATTGCTCTTGCATGAAAACCATTAATTTCTATTGAATCTGGAAATAAAATACTAGAGGCATTTTGAATTAAAGGGTAGTCATCAATTAAATGAGTATATTCTTTTTGTGATATCTGTTCTAGAAAAGAATTACAAGAAAAATCTATATTTTTAAATTTTATAATTGAATCTTTTATCCTAAACCATAATCGAAATTCAGTAGCAACAGAAGATCGATAAATAAAAATGGTTTTTCCATTGACATCAATAAGTTCGACATCATATTTTGACACATAAATTAATGTTTTGGCAAATCTAGTTAATAAAGGTTTTAATGCACGTAAATCCTCAACGTTTAACTCAATAGTGTTATCAAAAGATATATGTTTTTTTTTCATCTTAACAGCATTCCAACCCGAACCTTTTTTAAGGGTTAGAATGTCATTTTTCTTTAAATCAAAAACAACATTACCTTTGTTGTTTTTGTAAATTAGAAGTTTTGTCCCTTTTGTATCTAAAATTTGGTAAGTTGGGTTTTTTATATTTTTTAGCTTTGTAATTTCAATATATTTTTCATATGTAATAGATGTATTAAAAAGATCAAGACCTTTTCTCCAACGATAAAAATGCGTATACAGATCAAGTATTTCAGTTCCTATATCATAAATGATTATTTTTCCGTTATCATCTATTTGATTAATACCAACACTTGTGATTTCAATATTTATTTGTTCCATGAAATTATCGTAGTTAATTAAAGCATATCTACCACGTTCTAATTCATTAATATTTAATAATTTTAGATACATAAAAAACCTTGAAAAATAAAGAATAATTATAACATAAAAATAAATTAAACTAAAGCAAAAAGAGAAGCACTAAGGCTTCTCTTTTCTAATAGTTTGTCGTATCAAGCATTAGAGCCAAACCCATTTCTAAACTCTCTAAGCTTTGCCACCGAAATGACAAGTATTAAACAAGGCACTTGTCTATACCCAAAAGGGTTTTTACAAGTTTTTCTCATACAATGTATGGCGGTACTAGCGTCTGTCTGAGTTGTTCAGCGAAACCTTATTTTTTAGTTATTATATCTTTTTACCATGCGTTTGTCAATATAAAAACTTAATAATTTTCTAAATATTCAAAACAATGAATATTAATCAAATAAGCAAGACGATTTAAAGACTTGATACTTGATTCAATAGTTGTAAAATCACTAATGCTTGCCATAAACATATCATCTTCAAGCTTTGAAGTGACTCGAATATAATCATAATTTTTACCAATGCGTAAAACGAGATCATCCATAACAAGAACATATTCAGTTCCGTCATTAACAGTTAAACGTTCTTTCATTTCTAGGGATTCAACAGCTTTTCGAAAAAAGTCAGTATTATCCATTTTATTGTGAATAAAAGTAAATGCAGAATCTTTTGTATGTAAAGTAAGACGATCAACGTCTAAGGGGTATTCTGCAAACTCTGCAGCAGTGCCATTGGCAAAAACAACTTTCATAATAAAACCTTATTCAATAATTTCTTCAACAAATCGTCGAGAGTTAACATTACTAAATAATGAACCTGCCAAAGCTCCTAATACTTCCATTGGTGCTTCTACAAACTCATCAACTGTCCAATAAGAACCTTCAAATTCTTCTTTATGTTGAGTTTCTGAAACTCGAACGTATGAAGCTTCAGTATCAAACAACATCTGAATGTCTCCAACTTGAAGAACATATTCTGAATCATAGTTTTCACTTGTGACAATTTCTAGATTCATTTTTTTAGCTAAATCTTTCCAAGTATCAGAAAACTCTTTTAAATCAGTAAACACAGAAGCAGAAATCAAATAAGTGCCAAATTCGTTTTCAAAATCGATAAAATTGCAATCTTCTGGGTGTTCAGTTGTTTTGATAGATAAACCATTAGTAAATGTAACTTTCATAATAAAACCTTTTGTGTGTGTAAAAGGGAATGTTAACTCCCTCTTAGTGGTATTATAATATCAAAGTGATATTAGGAAATCAAGATAAAGATACACTTTTTTCAATCAAAAAAGCTTCAATTTTATCTTTTTCTTTTTGCATTTTTTCAAAGTCAAAAAGTAAGATGAAGTCTTCAAAATCACGCAAAGCAAATTCTTCAACTATCGAGTTTGAATATTTTACTCTCAGACCATTGTATGAGATAAAGAATTTAACGTTTTCATACTGTTCTTTTGAAATAGTAAGATCGAGCATATTTGATTCAGAAGGTTCAATTTCGTTATACATTTTCATTGTTAAATATCGTACAAGGATATCAACACCTTCTTCAAAAACTCGTTTTTTATGATAGAAAGAAAGCTTATAAAATGCCGATCTATTAAAATCATAAAAACCACAAAGATCTTCAACCGTTAAAACGTCTTTGATGTTGGGAACACTATCAGAAACAGCGTCATGAACATAATTTAGAATAGTTTCTAAATCGTCTTTTAAAATAATTTCACCAAGTTTATTTTTTAAAAACAAAGAAAGATTAAAAACTGTTTTACAAATTGGCTCTACCGAAGGGTCGGTAAATCCATACTGTGGATCTACAACAGCAACCTGAACAACAGGACACGAGCGAATGTCAATATCATTAGCCCAAAAATCAATAACAAGTCTAATCTCTTTTGAAGACACTTTATTGTCTTCTACTTGAACAAAGACACCAGTCGTCTTAGTGTCTGAACTATATCTGTCCATTCGAACATTTTCATATTCTACGTTTTTAAGTAAAAAATGCTTACCATTTTCTTTTTTAAGTTCTTTGTTATGAATGTATTTTTCTTCAAAACAAAAAACATTACCGATTAAGTCTTGCATAATTAAGTGCTCTCTTTATCTTACTGATTTTCTAAATTATATCAAAAAGGATATAGCAAATCAAAATAAAAAAAGAAATTATTTTTTCTTGCAAATAATGAAAAAATGGACTATGATGTAATTATATTCATATCAAAAGAGAGAAATGAAAGTGATAATAGATATTTTAACAACAAATATGTCTTGGTGGCACACTCTATAACTAGAGCGGTGCGAATACTTTCATTTAAACAAAATTCAAATCCGCTAGAAAGGCAGGTTTGAATCATATCATAAAATAATTTTGTCTTTTTAGTGGAAAAATATTTAAACTAAGAGGAAAAAATTATGTCAAAGAAAGAAGTTATACTAACAGGCGATAGAGCAACAGGTCAATTACACCTTGGTCATTTAGCAGGTTCAGTTTTAAAACGAGTAGAGTTACAAGAAACTCACGATCAAACAATATTAGTAGCGGATATGCAAGGGTTGACTGATAATGGTCATGATCCTAAAAAAGTATCTGAAAATATATTAAATGTCGTAGCAGATTATTTATCAGTGGGTATTGATCCAACGAAAACAACGATTTGTCTTCAATCAAAACTTCCTGCATTAGCAGAATTAACTATGTTTTATAGTAATATAGTAACAGTATCAAGACTGGAAAGAAATCCAACTGTAAGGAATGAAATAAAGAATAAAGGTTTTGATAAAGTAATTCCTGCTGGTTTCTTAAATTACCCGATAAGCCAAGCTGCTGATATAACGGCTTTTAACGCAACACTTATTCCAGTAGGTGATGATCAATTGCCTATGATAGAGCAAACAAATGAAATAGTAAGAAAAATGAATTCAATTGTTGGTAAGCCAGTATTGTCTGAATGTCGTTCTTTATTAAGCGATATGCCAAGACTACCAAGTTTGGACGGTAAAACAAAGATGTCTAAATCGGCAGGAAATACAATCACACTGGACGTTACAAATAAAGAATTAAAAAAATTGGTAAATAAAATGTATACCGACGATAATCATTTAACAATAGATATGCCTGGTCAAATAGAGGGTAATGTTGTATTTTCATACTTGGACGCATTTTATAAAGATAAAGCTCATTTGGCAGAATTAAAAGCACATTATCAACGTGGTGGGTTAGGAGACGGTCAAACGAAAAAAGTATTGCTAGAATGCTTAATTGAATTGATAACACCATTTAGAAAAAGAAGGCAAGAATTAATGTCTGACAAAGGTGAGCTAATAAGAGTGTTGAAAGAAGGCACAGAAAAGTCTCAAATAATAACAGGTGAGACTTGTGAAAAAATTAAACAAGGGCTAGGATTGTCATTATTTTAAAAAAGAAAACCGTAAGTGTTCTTACGGTTTTTTCTTATCTCTTTATTTTTCTTCTTGTTTTAGGTTTATTATTTTCGTCGCTTTCGTTGTTATGGGTTGATTTAATAATTTTATACTGTTTAGTGATATTTTTCTTAAATGCTTCAAATGCTTTAATATTTGATTGAGATTTTTCAATTTTCATAGCTCCACGAACTTTATTGTGAAAATCGTCTTTGCATTGTGTATCACGTTTCTGAGAAAAAACTTGCTGATAAGTGTTTTTTGTAATGACATCGCTACAACCGCAAGAACATAAAATCTGAGAACCAACCTTAGCAACTGCAGAGACTTCTTTGTTTAATTCCATAACCTTAATCATATTGTCAGAATTAAAATCTTTAGGTAATGATTTAGGCATTACAAATTGAGCAACTTTATTGGCTTTAACACTTGGTTTGTTTTTTCTTTTAAATACGTCTAAAAGTTCAAAGTGTTTATGTACATAGGCTTTTAATTTTCTTCTAAGCTCTAATGTTTCACCATCAAGAGCGTGATTTGCAGTAGAGCGAACATTGTTATGATATTTATCTTTATGATTTCCAGTAGCAGAGTCCTGAAAGATTTGACCTTGCTTCTTATGGTATTCTTGTCCACAACCACAAGGACACATAAGTTTTGTTCCAACAGGAGCATTTGTAGCAATTTGCTTTGCTTGTCTTAAAAGCTTTCTCATTTCAGGGTTTTGTTTTGGATTATAAAATTAATATATAGATATTATAGCATAAAAAAGGCATATGATAAGATATGCCTTTAATATTTAAAGTTTTTGTTGATAAAGTTTTAAGTGGTCGGAAACGAGTTTTTTGTAAATTTCGAATTCATCTTTATTTAAAAATTGCTTCATTTCATTATTAATACCAAGCTTTTCAGAATTAATTAAGGCTAAAGCATATTGTCTATCTTTTTTCTGTTTATCACAAAATTCTTTATATTTTTCTTTAACAGAATTTTCAGGAAAAAGAAGTTTTTTATTTAAAATAAAACCAAGGATAGGAATCAAGAAATGTTTGTCAAAATCTTCTCGAATACCAATAATGTTAGTTAAAGTACTTATGAAGAAACTAAAAAAAGAAAGAATGACAGTAAAAATAAATACTGTTCCATAGATCGCATGGTTTCCAGTAAAGAAAAAATACATAACAACAGAAAAACACAAAAGGAAGACGATATTAAAAAGCACAACAAGCGGTGTGATGATAAAAGCAGAAGAACCATTGCTTTTAAAGTTGTTGTCTCTTTCCGAAATGGATTTAATGCGATTAATAAGGTTTTGATTGACCATTTTTAAATCTCTTTTATTGATTTGATAATGGAATAATATCAAACAAAAAGCATAAAATCAAGCAAAAAAACCTTTATATTGAGAAAAAACAATGACAAGAAATGTTGGATATAGTATTATAAGAAAACACACAAGAGGAGCACATTATGATTAATCGAGATTTATTCCAAAAATCAAAAGAATATCGTTACACAGAAATTGCAAAACGAGTCAAGCTAGAAAACAAAACAAACATTGTTTTCCATGCGAAAGAAAACAAAGACCGACTAACAGAAGAAGAATGGAACGAACTAGAAAAAGAAGATTCTTATTCTCTTTATGAAGAAAATTTCTTAGAAAGTTTTGAGTCTGAAATGTTAAAAGAGAATTCTTGCATGATAGATTCAACTATATTGACGGGTGGTTCCTTTTTAATTCTATTTACAGAAAAAGAAGATGTGTTATATTCATTCGTATTAACAGGATACACAGGTTCAGAAGCAGTTTATGAATGTGTATTCATTAGCGAATAATTAAGGGGTAGCAATTGAAAAAGAAAATGTTAGCTCATTCGACAGCAGAAAAATCGAATGAAAAAGGGTATTTAATAATTCCAGAAGGTATAGAAGTAAAAATAAAAACTTATTATTTAAAAGGCAACCCTTATCAAACAGCAGTAAAGTTTGAAGATGGTTCTGAGTTATATTTTAATGACGATAATAAATTCGAATGGAAGATGTAAGAAAGCCCAATTGGGGGCTTTTTTATTTTGTCGTTTTATTTGTAACTTTATGGCATGTTCTTTTAATACAAACAAAAATTTCACCACCTCTTTTTCTAATTTCAAAAGTGTCACCGTCATTTGGTGAAGTTATTTGTTCTTCAAGAACATAAGAATAAACACCAGAATGTATAATTGTTTTGTAATTAAATATAGTAATATCGTCAATTGATTGACTGGATATTAGTTTACTAGATCTGTATTTTTGATCAGGGATGCCACCTAAAAATATATAAACACTAAACCCTACAATACTAAGAACTAGCAATAGTAATAAAAATAAGCCTGAAAATAATTCATTATCCGCTTTACCTATTCCTTTAGGCATTAACTTTTTCTTCATGGTGCATTTCCTTAAAATTACATACAATAATATCCTATACTTATTTTATTCAATCTCCTAATTTTTTATATAAAATAAAATAAAAAAAACGCTCCAAATAAGGAACGTCATTGATTTAAATGAAATTATTTTAATTGTAAATAAAGAAAAATATCACATTTTTTCATATGTATAACATTTCTTATTAATACATATTTCTTTATTTCCAGTAATTTTGTTTGTTCGATAGGTGATTTGTTTACCTCCCTTAAGATCTTCTAGTTTCGCATTGATTTTAAGTTTTTCATTATTTTCAGCTTGAATAATAAAATCACCGTCTTTTGCCAATGAAACTTTTGAAATATTAGAAAATGTCATTTCAGAAATAGATTGATCTCCTGAATTAAATACTTTATTATTTTCTCGATTCGTATCGATAAAATAAATACCAATGACAAAGGCTATAACAAACCCAAGTAAAAGAAGTAAATCTCGACTTTTTATATTATCAGTATGTGACATAAATCCTCTCATTTAACATTAAATAAACATTTTATATTTTATATAAATTAAAAACAAAATCAAGGAATAAATATTTTAATACTAATTATTAAATATTTTCTATTTTTTCTCTTTTATCTTCCTGATTAATGTTATGTATCTTTTCAGCTTGTGATAATGATTTTAATGTGTCTTCCAAAATGATTTTATTTAAATGAAAATGATTAATGTTGTTTTTTTCTCGAAGACCTTTACCCTCATTGTATTTTTTAATAATTTTGTTTAATTCTTGAAAGGACTCATCTTCAAGAATTTTTTTATATTCTTTTTTGTCTCCAATAATTTCTTTAATTCTTGCGACCATTAAATAAAATGAAGCAGAAATGAAAAAAGAATACATGCCAAATGTTGCCAATATATCATTGTCAGTGAAAATTTCTGCAAAAGGAAAATCGACATGATAAAAGTAAAAAACAAAAGGAATCCAATAAACAGTAAAAATATCAGTATAATCGTTAGATAAGAATAAAGCTTTCATTTTGATTTTTGAAAACACTTCTGAATAGCCTTCAAGTAATTCAATGTCTTTTTTAATGCTCATGTTAATGATTCTCTTTAAATAATGTATGACAATTATAACAAAAAAAAGCTTCGTCCAGAAGCTTTTTAATGTCTTTTGTTTTTTATTTAAGAGTTTACAATTTCAAAGGCTTCATTAGAAGCTTTTGAATGAAACTCATGTTCTTCTTCTGACATTAAACGAGTAATGTAGAAATTATCTGGATCTAGACGATACATTTCTTTGATAAACTCTAAGTATAAAGGGTTAGGGTTTTTAGTATAATATGGTGCATCGTCAGGATAACAATTATATTTAATGATATGTCGATTAACTCGGTTAATTTCATTAATTTGTGATAATGGAGCACAAGAACGCATTAAGAATTTTTCACCACTTGGTGTAATCCAAATAGGTTGGGTAAATAAATTCGCAAGATCACCTTTATTGTCAACTTCAAGTTCGTCTTCAATTAAAAAATGCATAAAGGAATCACGAACTTCTTGTGCATAAAACTTTTTGGCAGATTTGCCATTTAAAATATCTTTTGATAAAAAGAATGCAGAAACAAAAGCATAACGATGTAGTTCGTCATTTTTATGTGCTTGAGTTTTCATAAAGATAATATCACAAATTTTATCAATAGCTTCAAATGGAGCATAATAGCTTTGCCAAATATTAAGAGCAGGTAATTCTGTTAAGGCAATGTCATATGACTCTTTTTTTGATAAATCTAAAACACTTTCATTAGGTAGAATATTTCGGTATTCTAATTGAAAAACAATTTTACCATCGTCGTTGAAGTTCATTTTTAAAAGATTTTTTTTGTAATCTTGAATATCAAGACGGTGTTCAGAGGTAATAAAACCTGAAGCAATATATTCGTTTTCTTTTGCCCCTTTTTGAATGATCATTTCAACAAAGTTAGGGTGATGAATTCTAGACATTTTTCTCTCCGAGATACTATTTAATATGGTTATAATACCATAGCGATATAATGAAGACAATAAAAAAGGTCAATAGCCTTTGACCTTTTGATTGTTAATCGAATGATTTACTTTTTATCTTTGTGTTTGGAAATGCTTGTTCCAAGATAGCTTGTGCATAAGGGATAGTATCTTTATTTGGTGCATAAGTGCCAGAATTATTGTTAAAAAAGATAATACCGTCTTTGTCTTTCCAAAATTCTCCTGCAAAACGAACGTCTTGTGAGTATCCAGACAAAAGAACGTGTTTACTTAAAATCCAGTCAATAATTTTATATTTAATACCTATCTTAATAACATAAATAGATTCACTTGTAATAACAAGGTTATATTTGTTTTTAATGTTTTCGGTATCTGTTCTAATCATGTTGAATAAATCTTTTTCACTAGAATCCGAAATAACTTCTTTAGTTGTTGCCAGATGTTTGCGAATAAAGTTAACAACAGGTTTTGAAAATAATACGTTTTTCTTTAAATAAGTAAATAAACCTGATTTTTTCTTCTCATACTCTTTTAATTTATTGGGAAGCATTCTTTCGATTTCTTCGTTTGAATGTTTCATTTCATAAAAGGCGTGAGGACCGCATATCATTCTTAAACCTAAACCAATTTTACTAGGTGTAGTAATAGATACTTCAATATTTTTTCGATAGTTTGAACCTTCTGGGAATAAAACCACTTTTTCTTCCAATGGTTTTTGTTTTTTGTTTTTCAAAAAAGAATCAGTCATCTTGTGCTTGAATTTATTAAGAATATCTAAAAACTTGTTTGTCTTTTGTTTTGATTTGTAAAAACGAATGCTATGACGATAAAAAGTGAGCCATTGTGCTTTAATAACAGATAGACCAAAGCTTTCAAGATAATTGGGAACTGTTTTTACAATATCAAAATTAACACTCTTGTTTTCAAACTGAAGACCGTGTCTCACGATTTGTTTCGCAAGACTCATAGGGAAGTAATAACCAGACAAATCTTTACCATTTGAAGTAAACCCTGCACGATTTAATACTCTCGCATTAGCATTTACACAAGTTAAATGAGAAGAACCAACAAAACTTTCAGCAGAGGCACGAATTCGACGTTTCATTTCTTTTGAAGGGTTTTTAATTTCAATAATAAGACCAGATTGCGCCCAACCTTTCGTATCAATGACTTTTGATTTTTGTCGTTTAAGTGATTTAGCATCAAATTTTTTAATCAGACCATCTTCTGAATAGCCTAGAAATACATTAGGTTTACCGAAACCAAGGAATATACTATCTTCGGCAATCACTTTAGTGACTTTAAAGATATTAATGTCACTTTGAACTTTTCGTTCTTTAATTAAATGAGAAGCGTCTTTAAGTTCTGTTAATTTTCCAAATAACGTTTCGTGTCGAGTAATTCTTGTCATATTAGACCTTTAAGTTAATATTTTCTTCTTGTTTTTGAGTTTTGTAATAATATCTATATATTGCTTCTTGTGTTTTAAAGAAAGGGTGGAGTTTTATTTTACTAGAATCTTCTTTTTTTGATAATAGTAAGTTTTTTTCTTTATCAAATGGAATAAGATTTTGAGATAATTCTTTAAATTCAAATATGTTTTTTATATTATCTCTTTTTTTACTTTCTGTTTTGTTTAAAATAGAAAGCAATATCTTATTGAACTTTGACATTACAAACCCGAACCGACTTCTTCAAATATAACGTCAGGGTTATTGGCTTTAAATGCTTTAAGATCTTTTTCGTTGTAATGACGACCTTCTTCAATTTCGATATATTGACGAATATTACGATCATAGTTAGTATTTTCAAAGATATAAGCCATACAATGTTCAAGTGTGTTTTGATCTTTACATTCAATAATACCAACAGCCCAATTTTCAACACTCAAAGTTCGATTAATTTCAGCTTCTGCAGTAACCATTTTAACTAAAAAATAACGTTTTTTAACAAAAAAAGATTCATAAACATAAGGAACATAATATTCAGCAAAAAGTAAATCACCTTTTGTTTCAGGTGTTTCACCATGAATTTTACAAATCTTATCAACGAGTGTTTGTTCTGTTTGAATCGTTTCTGGCTTTTTCATTATTTTTACCTGCTACTTATTAATCATCATAATTGTAGCATATATAAATAATTAAAATCAATAGTAAGAAGTCTTTAAGAATTCAATTAATGCAGTGTCACCAGTGGATTTAGCGGAATCATGTATTGTCATTTCTTCATATAATTTTTTTTGTTCCCAAACAATGTTAAATACAACACTTTGAAATGAATCTGAAAGATTTAAATTGCAGAATTCAAATGAATTTTTTAAGAACTCAATGTATGTTCGCATATCAGAAAGGGAAAATTCGTCAGAATAAATAAAATATTTTCGAACATAATCTGAATTTGTTACGAATGACTTTAGAGAGCCATTGCACTCCATTAAAAAAGGGTGTTCTTTCATTTCTTCAATTAATGAAATTATATCTTTTGAAATAAAACCACCTTTGGTTTTATAATAAAGAGTTTTTGTTATATATCGACCATTTTCAACTAGATGACAGACATCTAGATAATAAATTATATTGTTTAGATTTTGTTTAGAAATAGATCCAAACTCATTTAAAATGAGTAAAATGAGTGTTTTAGTTTTTTCTTTTTCAAATGTAGGCATATATAAAAATTGAGTTGAATTGATCGTTGCAGAGGTTCTCAGTCCTGACTAGACGAACTCCAAATTAAACACTATTGGCTGCTTCTACGCACATCGCACTTCCGAACTCTTAGTATAAGCATTGTACACTACTTACTTTGGGAAGTTACATTGGCAGCTATTACGCTTTGGCTCATCACCGTGTAATTTTTTAGTCTAGTTCTACAACGTTTTTATATTATATCAATTAAAGTTTTTTTAATCAAGCAATATTATCAAAAAGAGTTAATGAAATTTCAGAAGAAAAAAGTTTAATTTCGTCAACAATTTTATACATTTCTTGATTAAAATCGTCTACATGTTCAAATCCATATCCGTGTTTTTGTTCAAGTGTGAATTCTGGATTGTCTGTTTCAGTTTCTTTTGTAATTTCTTCAAATGCAGTTGTTAATGTTGTTTTATCCATGTCCACCATAGCTTTAACAACCCAAGGCATTAAGTTTTTTTCGTTTTCAATATAAAGTTGAATAATTAACGGAGAAACAAGAGCTTGATTAAAATCATTGTTAAAATTAGATTGAATAGAGCTTAAAATCTCTTCAAATAAAAATTGTTTGTTAAGGATAGCTTCTTGAACTTGACCAAAAGTATCAAAGAGGTCAGGATGAACGTCAATACTCTTAATGGAATAAGCATGTTCTACCAAAAGTTCTTCTTTATCGTGTTCTGATAGCTCGATAAGAAAGTCAGAAAAAGGTTGATTTTTGTTTGTTGTTTTAAGAGCTGAAAGTGCAGCAATTTGTTTTGATAGAGTAGTTAAATTAGACATTCTTAGTTACCTTATGTATTTTATTTTGCGTCATAATACAATAAAAAAAAAAGTATATCAACAAAAAAGCCACTTTTAAAAAGTTGGCTTTTTAAAATATAAAATTGTGATTGTAATTAAAATTTGCAAATAATAATAAAAAGCCAGAAAATTGACAAACGCCAAAAAGAGAGTAGTATTTACATTCAAAAATGAGACTTCTGTCAAATAATAACAAATAAAAATAAGGAAGGTATAAAATGAAATCAGAAATAATAAATGACTTAAAAAATAGATACACAGCAAAAAAATATGATAAAAATAAAAAAATATCAAGAGAAGATATTGAAATAATAAAGGAAACATTAAGACTTTCTGCTTCTTCTATAAATTCTCAACCTTGGAAATTTATAATAATAGAAAGTGAAGAGGCAAAAGCACGTTTTCATGAAACATTTAAAAACAAGCATCAATTTAATCAAATCCATGCAAAAGAAGCTTCTCATACAATTTTATTGGCTCACGATCCAAAATTCACAAAAGAAAAATTCAGTAAAAGAGTAGACGAAGAGGTTATTTCTGGTCATCTTCCAAAAGAAAAATATGAAACTTTTATGGGTGCATATGCATTTGCAGAAGATAATACAGACGAAAATGGCTACAATGAGTCTTGGACAAAAGCTCAAGTGTATTTATCATTGGGAAATCTACTTCATGTTCTAGCAAGATTAAAAATAGATTCAACAACAATGGAGGGGATAGATTCAGACTTAATAGCAGAAGAATTTAAAGATGAGCTTGACGGTCACGTTTGTAGTGTTGCAATAGCTATGGGTTATCATAAAAATGAAGAGGATTATAATTTTGGATTGCCAAAAGCAAGATTGAAACAAGAAGATATTATTTCAATAATATAAAAAAGTAAAACCTCTCGAAGAGGTTTTACTTTAATAAGAAACCACTACCTTGATGTGGTGGTTATTCACGATATTGTTATTCTTCTAATTCTTTAAATATTTCTTCAATAATTCCTCTTAACCAAATAAATCCTTTATCTTTGTCAATCCTTTTGTGCCAAGTTAAATTTAAGGGTATATCTCTTGTTTTAAAAGGTGGTTCGAGAACTTTAACTGAGTCAATTAAATTAAAATGTTTTAATAATTTTTCAGAGAATAAAGAAACTATATCACTTTGAGATACATTATGAATAACATTGAAAAGAGAGTTTGAAGTATAAACAATTTTTCTTTCCCCATCAATTTTAAACATTATCGTATTTTTAGAAGATTCTTGATTAATCCAAACTGCATGTTCCTCTTGTAAATACTGTTCAATAGTTAGAGATTCTTTTAACCTTGGATGGTTTTTACTACAAATTACTTTGATATCATATTCAGCGATTTTTTTTGAATTAAAAGTCAGAGAACTTAATGTATTTAATCCTATCATAGCGTCTATATGTCTTAATCTTAATGCATTTTCATGTAAATCTTCTTGAAAACTTAAGTTGGTGAGTTCAATCTTAACATTGGGGGCAACTGATTTCACTTTATTTCTTAACTTTATAAAAAACAAATTATCAAAAATAGAATGAGATCCGATTTTAAAAGTTCTTTTGCTCGTTTTGGGATCAAATTTGGAATGAATTTTATTGCTATCATTTAATAAATCTAGTGATTCTTTAATGTGTTTATGTAAGTCAATTGCATATTGTGTAGGTTTTAAGGAACGATCTTCTTTAACAAATAAAGCTTCTTCATTAAATTCAGCTCTTAGTTTATTTAATGATTGAGAAATTGCAGAAGGGGTTTTGTTTAGAACTTCTGCTGTTTTTGACACACTTTGGGTTTGCATCATTGTATCAAAAACTTTAAGTAGATTTAAGTCGTGCATGTAAAATTATTCCTAGTCTCATTTTTAATTAATTGTCTCATAATAACAAATTTTAATAAATAAATCAAACCGAACGCAGTAAAGAATTAAAAATTGTCAATAAATAAAAATAAAAAAACCAAAAGTGTTGTATATTTATAATGCATAAAGTATAATATGGTAAACATTTTAGAGAAAATATTATGATTAAACAATACACAAAATTAAAAAAAATCACTCTTTTTGAACTATTAGGAAAAATTGAAAAAGAAAAAAATGATTTGTTATTAGTTAATAAAATGACACTTCCGTCAAGAAAAAATCAGAATGAAATTTTAGAAAACCTTATTTTAGGAATTCCATTTACTATTAAAGGTGCTGCAAATAAAAAAGGTGAAATTTTAATTTCAAGTCTTGAGCTAAATACTTTACTGTTTTTCTTTAATGGTAATATTAACTTTAAATCACACTTCTTTACAGAAGGATTGCCATTAGATATAAGTCAAATAAGTGATGAATTGAAATCAATGATTGAATCTATTGAAATCAATATTTATTACTTATGTCCTTCTGTTGACTTAGATTGGACTCTGAGTTATATAGGAGAAGAATGCACAAAAGAACAATTAGAGAGTTTCAATAATGTTTAAGTATAAAAAAGGACTGATCATAAAAAAAGAATGGTTAGATAAAATATTTGATGAAGGTAAAGTTTGGGAAATGAGAACGACTCGAACTAAAAACACTGGTTTAATTCATATAATAGAATCAGGAACAGGCATGGTTGTTGGTGAAGTTGAAATAACAGGTTGGCATAAAATATCAGAAGAAGAAAAAACATCAGCAATAGATAAACATCACGTGAATGATCCTTCTCTTTTGACTAAATGGAATTTTGCTTGGCATCTAAAAAATGCAAAAAGATATGATAAACCTATTCCTTATAGCCATAAACCTGGTGCTGTAATATGGGTAAATCTTTAAAAAATAATAGAAAAACAAAAACTCGCTTCACAGCGAGTTTTTATATTCTTTTAAATCATTTAAATAACTTTTTTCTCTATTAAAAGAATATTTATGAAATTCGTTCGCCCATACATAATGGAGTTTCAAAATCATTAACTTCGAATGTATTTTTCAATAAACTCATTACAAAACTCAACAACATTAGGTAAAAGATCATGTTTAATGACAAGTCTTTCTTTCAATTCTATTGGATTCATTCCTTCGTCAACAATAAGACCTTCAATAACTTCATTAAGCCAACTTCTTGCATATCGGTTATAGCCATCAAGGTTTAATGTAACATGTTTGTGTTCTTGTAAAGCAGGTAATAAATAATCCTGACGAAATTGTTCACCACTATTTTCTTTTGTCGTATCTTTTCGATATCTAGTAAGACCAGGTTTCCCTAATAATTGACAAACGTTAACTTCATGACTCATAAAATATCCTCTAATTTATTTGAATTATAACATGAAATCTAATTGTATTGAAGCAGCGTTTTTTCTTTTTCACGAAATAGTTTTATAGAATTATCTTCATATTCAATAATAATATTAGAATAAAATTGATTCAAAATACCAGAAGAAATATAAGAATAGTTATTATTGGTCTCATTGTTCTTTTTGTATATAGTATTCTTGTAAGCGTTTTTCATGGTTTCATGGAGATCGTTGAAATCATCGCTTGTAAGCATAATATTTAAACCGTGTTGATTTAATTCACGCCACATTTCATACATTATATTGCTAATGTAATCAAAACTACATTCTTCTGGTTGTTTTGCTTGGAGGTTTTTAAATTTTTCATATAAGATTCTTTGAATATGAGTGTATTGAGTATTTGAGAAAACATAATTATGTTCTTTTTCAGGAATTTCTTCTTTTGTTTTTTTATTTAATTTAAAAGAGAAATGGTTTGTTTTTTCTTGAAAGCAAGAAATAAGCACTGAACAAGCAAGTGATAATTCACTCTCTTTTAGTTTTGGATTAAAATCTTTTTCTTTGATTTTAAGTTTCGTTTCAATTTTAGCGGAAGAAATGTAAAGATTTAAAAGCTCCTTATGTTCTTCTGATAATACATAACCTTCTTCAAGAAAATTAAAAAAAGTATTTTCAATTTGTTCTTTTGAAATAAAGCAATGATGCAATTCTTTAATCGTTTTTTGAAAAGCCTTGTTGATATCTGAATTTAATGTAATCATTATTGTTCGCCTCAATGTCATAATAGAAAAATTATATCAAAAAGACAATCGAATAACAACAATATAATTGATTTTTTTAAATAAATAAAAATAAAAAAACCTTAACAAAGGTTTTTTTTAAAACAAGAATCTTTAAGTTGTATAATGTTAATATTCAATATTAACAAAAAAAGAAAAAAATAAAGGAAATAAATATTATTTATCTAGGTTTTAAATTATTGTTTTTTTCTTTATTTTTGTTTTCAGTTTTTTGTTTTCTTTTATTCATGGAAACAATATAAGAATCTATAATATGTTGACCTAATATCTCCTTATATTTATCTTCAAGAGGAAGACAACCTTTTGAAAAATCAACCATAAAATCTTTCATTGTTTTTTCGATATTAACCTGTTTTTTATTTGGATATAAATATTCATAGAAATAACAAAATTTAATTTTAATTAAATCATTGTCTATTTTTTTTAAAGCGATTAATTTTTTTTCATTTTTAATATGTTCATTTAAAGAAAAACTTTTTTTTCTACTAACAATTGTATGAATCCTAAAACACTCCTTTTTTACATCTTCATGTGTCTTATCAAAAGCTTCGAAAAATATATTGCTATATATTTCTTTTTCTTCTTTTGTCATAGCATCAAAACGTTTCTCAAAAAATTCGATATTTTCTTTTTTCATAATATCGTCCTTGATATAAGTTCTTATGACTTCAAATTAACATACAAAAAAAGATATAAAAATTATTTTAAAACAATTTTTTCGTAATTTAAGTTATTTAGCTTCAATAATTCGTATTGATTAAGGATAAAATCAACTTTATGAATGCTATTAAAAAATTTATGAAATTCGTTTTTTTTATTTTCATTTTTTGTGATCTGACTCTCATCCGTTACCACGTAACTCGATAAAGCGTTACGAACCTCAATAATGGGTTTTAATAAATCCATTAACTGAGAGAGAGGCATTTGCAATAGCTTGTCTCTATTACATTCCAATGTGTTTTTGGGGTGTCCATCTTTATAAAATAAAGCTCTTTTTTTGACCAAATCTTTATCAACAAAATAAAGATTTTTTTTGCCAGTAAAATTATCAAAAACGCTCATTTTAATATTAAGATTATTCTCAACAAAGTGACGAAGTGTATAAGAAATTTTATCAGAATAAAAATAAATTAAAATATCTACAAGATCTTTTGAAAAACTTTTAATAAGTTTTCCTGACAAATAAAAAGAATCAATTCTTTGTGTTGATAAAGCCATGATAGCAGCTTTAAACTGAGATTTTTCAGATTCATTGAGTAAGTGGAAACCACGTTTATATTTCTTTTGATAATTAACACATTCTCTTTGAAGTGTCATTTTTTTATCATTCAACTTTTGAATGCTTTCTTGGTGATCCTCATGACACAAGTTATGTTGTTCACTTGAATAAACAGAAAAAGAATGCTCTTGTTCTTTGATTTCAATATCAATAAGAGCTTTTTGATATCTTATATGATTTTTAAATTCTTCAAAATCAGCCTTTTGCTCAATAACAGAGAATACATTACTAGGTAAGTAATTTAAATGTCTAAGTTCTGATTGTGTATTTGGTTCTAAGTAGAATCTCATGGTCTTTATCCTGTTGTTTTACTAGGCTTATTATATCAAACAAAAAGCATAAAAACAACATTGTAACTACACTTGTTTTTTGTTATAATTAAGGAAATTATTTGAACGAGAATGAAATAATGAGTCGATACCACGCAATCAATAGACCAAAAGATACTGTAATAAGCACTTTCGCTGAGTTATTATTCAATGATTCTACTAATAATGATCTTGTTGTTAGAATGATTTACGATACTCATTATTTAGGGAAAGCAATGAAAAAGTATCAAGAAACAGGTGAATTTGATACAAGTAATTACTTTGATAATCTTATCGAAATTCAATGGAAAGAAGCGGAAGATAGTAGTTGGTTCGGAGAAAAATTAAACGTTAAAAAAGATAAGGTAATCTTACAAACAGATGATTCTTGGGATTGGAATAAAAATGGATATGGCGCACGTTTTATGGAAAGAAGTTATATGTTATTCAATGATATGATAGAATATCTTTTTGAGTATTATGTGAAAGGAGAAGATAAATATTATGTATTTAGAAATAAAGGCATAAGTGAAGAAACAAAAGGTCTTTTCTATACAAAATTTAAAAATGAGATTTTTAGCAAAGCTTCAAATAAAGAAGATTTTACAGCAAAATTAAAAGAAGTGATAGAAAAGAAAGTAAAGGAAATTTTGGTTAAAGAGTATCATATTCTTCCTCATGAATTAGATGAATTTAGACAAGTTTACCTATTGCAAGAAGATTTTGATATTCAGGAAATGATTACAAAGAATACATTTCCAAAAGTCACTGCCTATCGCTTCAAAGAGAAAAGAATTAAAGGAATTAATGAAGTAGCTTATTACTTTGTAACAGGCAAGTATGCTATGGGAGAAAAGTTAGAAAATTTATCAAAATCTGAATACATTAGATTCATTGATCAGTTTAGGGATGCGGAAGATAAAAAGATTTATGACAGAAAAATGATAGACTGTATAATCGAAAATAATGTTAAGTTATTTACTTCTAAGGAAGAAGCAGAAGGCTTTTATAAAGGGAAATTAAAAGAAGTTAGAAGTAAAATTAACAAAATATTAAATGAAAAGTTTGAATTTTGAGATAATAATATTTTCTTAGTTTAAAAAGATAAATAAAAATTAAAAAAGAATAAAATGTTTTTTATTCTTTTTTTTTTTAAATAAAAAACAGCTTTTTAAATTACAATATTTCATATAACTAAATAAAAAATAATTTAAAACAAAAAATCATTTTCTTTTTTTTCTTGATTTTGAAGAAATATGTGTTTTTATTAGGTTTATAAGCTTATGTTTATATGATCTTAGACATAAGTTTTTTTAATTTAAAATAATAAAAAGGTCAAAAAAGAAATGGATAACATGAAAAGCATATCATTACTGGCAGCTTCTGCTTTGTTTAGTTCAAGTGTATTAGCAGCAGATTTTGTAATACCAGTTTCAGGAAATTATACGTCAAAAAAATTAGATGAAACAGACCCAGGTGATCAGCCACAACAAGGAGAAATCCACAAAGAAACTTTAAATATAAGAGAAAGCTTTTATGAAAGAAGAGTGTTTACAATAGAAGAAGGTTTCATAGGGAATGATATAGAGTTTAAAACAGAAGATGGAACGGGTGACGTTGTTTTGTATGTTGGTTTAAATGGGAATGACGAACCTTCAACGGGAAGAAATGATTGCGAATCAGATAAAGATTTAGGTGGAAGTTTAACAAACGAAGTTTGCGTTCTTGAAGATCTAGTTGTAGGAGAAGTGTATACAGTTGATATTTATGTATATGAAAAGACAGATAACGTAGTATTCACAGCAACATTGATAAATTAAAAAAAAAGAATCTTCAAGATTCTTTTTTTTGTGCATTAATTAAATTTATTTGGTGTAAAAATTAGCAATATCTTCCATTAAAGGAATTAATATATTATACATTCCCTGATACTGTGTTATGTCAGAAGGTCTTTCAAATTTACTGGTTAGTATATGTTTATCAATTTCATTTTCTGGCATGTTTAAGCAATTGTAACCTTGTCTTTTATAAATAAAATGACTCAATTCGTCGTCACCTTCATACCATATGGAAGTTAAAATAGTATAATCCAAATAATCTAATGGATTAACAACATTACCATATTTATCAATAAATTCTCTCATTTTATTTATATGATAATTTAATTTATTTTCTTTGGGTTTGTCAGTTAAACCAAAAAAACCGTCATTGTTGTAGCACAAGTATGCATCTAAGAATTCATATTCTTTTTGAGTTATAGTTATATCTGACAATTCGAATGGCTTTTCAAAATTAACAATATCAATTGAATCTTTTAGAATGAAACAAAATTCATCAAATCTCCATTCGTAATAATCATTTTGATAAGGGTTTGATATATCTATAAAAATCACTTTATCACCTAATGAGAGATAAAAAAAGTTAGATCCTTCTTCGTGATGCAACAACTCAAATTTATACATTACTTACCATCGGTTCGGTTGTTTTGAATGTAAGTAATACAATTATCACGATCTTCTTTATCGTTTAAATTAAACTCAAAATCATAATCATTTGCCCAACGTCCGAATTCTTTGATGGGGGTGCTAATTTGACATAGCATACGATCTTTATTGCCAACAATACGCATCATACGTTCTTCTTTTAAAAAATTATGTGAAGCATAATAATCAACCATAGGTAAATCAAGCCACTCAATTAAATCATCAGCAACCAGTTCCATGCTTCGAATTAAATCATAATCAATTTTAGTCATAATCATACCTTTTAATAATTGCTTTTATTCTAACAAAAAGAAAAAATAAAAACAAGAAATTTATATATTGAAAGAATTTATGATACAATAAGTATATGGCAACAAGGAATTAAAAATGAAAAGAACAATTATAGAAAATGAAAAAGGAAAAATCGGTGATTTGGATTATAGAAACGCAATAACAAAAGTACGTGGTGGTTGGACAAAAGCAAAAATAATAAAAGAAATAAAAAGAGCAAAAAATTCAACTATTGAGTCAATGTTCTATAAAGAAATAGCAAAATTTGACACACCAGAAGAGTTTGCAGAGAGTTTAAAGTATCATGGTTCTGCTAGACCAATTTCAATATTAAAACCAAGTATTGTTTTGAAAAACTTTGAAGATTTTAGCGGTGGTAGCGGTGAACAATACTATGGAGTCTCATTATCATCTGATAGAAATATAGCATCTAACTTCACAGGAGCAGCTTCTAGCGGCAATGTCGCACCTGTTTTAATAAAGCGAAATGCAGTGATAAAAGAAATGCCTGAATTAAAGGACGCAATTGAGTTAGAAGACATTATTGAAGATTTGTGGGCAGAAGGTATAGATGCAGTGGTTTTGGGAGATCAAAAAAATGACAATCATGGTGAAAAAGAAACTGTTGTTTTGAATACAAGATGTATCTCGGTAGGAAAACCAACTTATTTTCAAGTTTATAACAAAAAAGAAATGCCTTCTTGGACAAAAGAAGAACTGACGGAACTGTGGCTGAACAGCTCTGATATCTATAAAAAAATGGCATTGGAAAGTTGGGATAGACAAAATGAAAAATTTACAGAAAAACATGGTAGAAGTATGAATGTTGAACATCGTTGGGATTCAAAACAAAGAGATTTGTATAATTTCCATAAACATAATGTAGAATTGTATAAACAGAATCTAGAATTATCTAATACAGTAGAAGATTTGATAAAAAGCAAGAATGAGAAGCCAGAAAAGAAATCTAAAAAAACCAACAAACCTAGATAATGACTTTGATTTATTCTTTTAGTTTTGATACAATACAAGCATGTTAAACATTGAGGGAACATAATGAAAGTATTAACTCAAATTGAAATGATTGATTTTTTAAACAAGTCAGGTTTTAACGTTGTTGACGGAGAATTGTTCGCTCCTTCTCATAAAGGTTCGGTATGGTTTCATTATCCAGATAACGAAAAGGCTTCAAAAGCTCAATCAACTGAGTTGTCTTGGGATATTGATAGTTTTCCAATTACTGAATTGCTTAAAGAACACGGTTGGTATGCAGAAAGCTATGACTCTGAAACCTTGTTCGCTTATAAAGCATAATTAAAAAATATCATTAAATTTTAAAGCTCCTTATAGGGGCTTTTTTATTGTCTTTAACGTCTGTTTTTGCTATAATTAATCAATATAAAAAATTAAAGGCGGTCATTATGTGGAATAAGAAAACATTTGAAATAGAAGTGAAGAATACACAAAGTGTGCCTTCACTTTATGCTAATGCAAAATCTAAATTTATTTTGGTTTCACAAAATTACTCGTTTTGGAATAGAGTAGAAGAATGGATAGAAGAAAAAGATCCTGAACTACGTTTTAAAATAATAGAAAAAACAATGTCTAAGTCTTATACTTGCACACAATATGAACCAAAAGATTTAACTAAAGAAGAATTGTCTAAAAAAATTGATTTTCAAGAAATTGGTGTTGTGGACGAAGAATTAAAATACATTAAAACAGAAGAATCATTTTCAAAATTAAAACAATTGGCTGAACAAGAATATCCAAAAATGTTGAACCAAGTAAGAGACGTTGTAATGGCGACTTACGGCTTAGGAACAAGATTCAGTTCTTCATATATAAAAGCAAATCCTGTTGAGGTTAGAAAAACATTCGTAGATTATTTTTTGAAACAATCAAAAAAAACTATGGTTTTAAAAATTGCTCGTTTTTATGAAAACAATCTTTTTAAATGGTCAAATGCAGAAATGGCTTGTTTGGAGGTTGAGGATAATAAAGGTTATGTTCTTCGTTTTAATAAACGAGTAGAAGATATTGTTTCAACAGGTAATTTTTTTGAATTGGAAGAATATGAAATGGTTTCAAGAAAACCAGGTGCTAACGGAGAAAATTTAACTTTTATCAAAGGTGAAGGTCGAAAACGAGAAAAAATCAATGTATCTTGTTCTAGACACCAAATAGAAGCAAGCACTTATATTGAAGAAAATGCTTATTTTTATCTTAATAAAAAAAAGGCATTAAAAGCAAGAGAAGAAATGTGTAAACAATTACAGAAGACTTTGGCGAATACTTTCGATGCAGATATAATAACAGAATAAATAAGAAAAAAAGAGAGTCTCAATACTCTCTTTTTTAATTTATTTCTTAAAATATTTACATTATTTCAGTTTAAGAGATCAAAAAAAGGTTCAGAACATTCTGAACCTTTTTAATATAAATATCTTAATTATGAATAAATCAACTGTGCATTATTTTCTCGGCAGTATTCGATAATTATCTCTAAACATTCTTCTGAAACTTTTTTTGTTAAGTCGTCTATGAATAAAATACCTTTTTCTTTTTTAGAGCAAGCAAGGAAAAGATCTATTGAAATATAATAAAGTGATTTTACACCACTAGATAAATACATAAATGGAACAAAATCGCAATTTTCACTATAAAATCTTGGTGCTTTAACTTCTTTAAGTGTATCTTTGGCAATTGCATCAATAATTTCAACTTTAGTCATTTTATGGTCTTCAAGTTGCATAAATTTTTCAAATATTTTATGTGCTTCGTCATTAGAATTGTAAAAAGCAGCAGCTTCATATAAATCACGGTTGAAGTTACCTTTATTTCTTAGTTTAAGACCAAATAAAATATTGTCTTTGTCTGAGAATAAAAGCCCACGGAAAAAATCAATGCAATCTTCTAAAAAATAAGGAACGTTTTCAACAGCATAAAAATCAGTCATTCGAATAATTGAAAAATTATCATCTAACCTGAACATTTTGAAAGTTTTTTCTTCTTCTTGACTAAATTCAATAGAAGAATCTTTTCTTGATATTAATGTTTTTATCTGTGAATCAACCACCTCTGACAAAGATTCAGAAACAATGATTTTTTGATTGTATTCAATCTTGTAAATGTATTTTCTATCGTTAATTTCATAATCAACAGAAATATGACTATTACTATTTTTGTTTTCGAAACCTCTAAACAAAGAGTCGCTAATTTTTTCTTTATCCTGATCTGAAAAAATTTTTAACATTAACATTGTTCGAATAAATGTGCTTTTTCCTGATACATCATTTTTAGCACCAAGCAAATTAATTCGTTTATTAAGGTTATATTCATTCGATTTGAATAAACCAACATTTTTAATTGAAACTTTCTTTAACATTTTTCTTCTTCCTAAATATTTCGTTGAATATTATAACAATCGGGTTATAAAAAAACAAGCAAAAACAATTAAATATTTCTATTACGTTTATTAAATTAAAAAAGTTGTTTTTTGTCTAGCTCACTAAGTAATGATTTTAAACTGAATTTATTATCGTTATTATCGACAGAAATAACAAAGCCAAAGTTATCCTTTTGAATCTGTTCATTGATAATGCCATGCTGCTCTTTGTAAGTTAACATTTGTTTATCACGAGTTTCAATAACATCTTCTTCAATGTTTCGTCCTTCCTTACAACGTTTAATTCGAGTTTGAGGCGTTGCTTCTACCATAATGATTCTGTTATTGCAAAGCTTTGTTAAATAGCCCATAGAGACAATGGTAGCACCATTAATTAGAACAATACCTTCATGGTCTTTACTTTTTTCTCTTACTTGATATTCAATAACAGGTTTGAAAATGGAGTTAAGCACATTTAGATACAAAGGATCTTCAAATGCTTTTTTACCAATAACACTTCTTTCTAGTGTCCCAAAGTTAGCAATAAGTTCCTCTCGTTCTTTAGCAAATTTTTCATTTTCTTCATTGTAAACTTCATGGCATAAGAGATCTAAATCTAAATTGAGAATGCTAACGTCAGAACGTTTCGACGCATTTTCAAGCTGCGTAGCAATATGAGACTTACCACTGCCCATTAAACCAGTAATACCAATAAATACTTGGTTATTGATTTTCTTTTGAAGTGCAACTTTTGTATTAACAGGAAGGAAGTCGTCTCCAAAATAATGATTTTTAATAATTTCCTTTGAAGCACTAGAACTAACAGCAGATTGATTAGCTTCTGTTAAGATAAAACAAGTTTCAAGCTCACCACTACCAACAGATTTATTGATATTAGCTAAATCTTGCTCTGCTTGGAAATCATTTACATTGCGAAGTCCACGAATAATAACCGAAGCATTGTGCTCAAATGCAAAGTCAGCAAGTGCGCCTTTAAATTGTTGAACTTCAATAGATTCTTGGATTTTTTTAGGAAGAGTTTTGATTGCTTTTTGAACCATAGATTTTCTTTCTGCTTGTTCAAACATGTATTTTTTTCGGTCATTGTTACCAATAGCAACAATAATTTTATCAAACATTTTCGCTGAACGTTGAATAATATTTAAATGACCTTTTGTGATAGGGTCGGCAGATAAAGCATAAATTGCTGTCTTCATAATTAATCCTTTCAAAAATAATTTAACTGATCAATTATAACACACAAATATACACTAAAGCAATAAAAAAGAGAAGCAAGACGCCTCTCTTTTCCATTTAGAATTTTAAGTTGGTTCCAATCATAGCAATGACTTCTTCACTATCATAAAAATTGATATTGGAATCAATTTCTTTATAGCCAAGCAATGTAACAAAATATAAGTCATTAATATTTAAGAACCCTTCTCTTTCATAAGCAACAAAAAGCCTCAATTCTTTATCCTCTCTTGTCTTGGAAAATAATGAACTTTCAGCAGCATAATCATTATTGGCGTAACCAATCGTTAATGCTAAATCAAAAGAATTAAACTTACCAACAGTTGTTAAATCAAATCCAAAACGATCATAAGTGGCAGCTTCACCTTCTGCGTCATTGTGAAGATACTTGATTTTAGGAGATAAAAATAAACCACGATTTACAGGAAAAAATGTTCCAACAGTGCCATAATACATATTGGAATCACGTTTTAAAGAAGGGTCTGTTATTTGTTCGCTTTCAACATCTTTTGTTCCATAAGCAAATTCAAAGTTTAAATATTGTGCAACTCTATCTAACTTAATACGATACGCTTGACCATCAACTTTTGTTTCATTTCGGTTAGTCCCTACTAAATATGGGTCTTCCCAAACTTCTCTTTTAATGATAGTAGGAATGTAAGCAACTGACAAATCCATTCCAGAATCAAGTGTTTGTTTATAGCCAATTTGAAATGCTAATGCTCCAACCGCAATATCACTTCGGTCTTGACCAATATAAAATTCACTATTGCCATCATTAAAATTATAAGCAAGTTCTCCAATGGGAGCGATAAGAAAATTGCTATCCAAATCTTCTGAATGATTTAGGTTTTCGATTTTTTTACTAGAATTAGTGCTTAAATTGGAGCTGTTCATTGTTACACCCGTAGTTAGAGAAATTTCACCACTAAAACCATTTCTTTTTTCACTTAGGGCATAAGACTGAGAAGGTAAAGATAAACATGTAATAAATAAAATTAAATTTCTCATAGATAACTCCAAAAATCAATTAGAAATATAATTATAACAAAAAGAATCAACAATTCAATAAAAATAAATTAACAATTTAATAAAAATAAAAAACCGAAAGAATCGGTTTTTAATTTAATAATATATATAACTTAAGGCTTTGGTTTACGTTTTTTCTTACTTATTAATGTTTTTTCTACAAAATTGAAGGCATTTTTTTCTGGTTCTTTTCCTTTTTGAATGTCAGAAATAATATTTTCAATTTTTTGTGCGACTTCTTCTCTGTCTCGAACAATTTTTTCAGAAAGAATAACCTGCGTAAACTCTTTGATTAATGGTCTTGTGGTAGAATAAGCTCTTTGACTTATATTGTAATAATTGAAAAATTCAAAAGTAGGATATCCACAAACTGTTTCACCGTTTGGAATGCCAGAATCTTTTAAAACATTAAAAAGTTTATCATCAAGCTCTTTCATTACTTTATTATCGTCGCCAAAATAAGCGTCTTCCCATTTTTCAAAATCTCTCATTTTTAAAGTTTTTTCACCAAATTCTTTCATAATTTCATTTTGAAGTCTTTCTTCGGTGTCAAAGAAAGTTCGGATATTTTCAGAAGATTGATTTCCCATTTCACGCATAGAATCAGATAATGCCATTCTTGTATCTAAATAGTTATCTAATGCTCGAATAGGTTCTTTTATTTTTGGTTCTATATCTAAATAACCTAAATGGAATGTTCCAAGTATAGTAGAGTGTTGCTCCAATTCTTTTTGGATATGTTTAAAAGAAATATCAACTAAACGTTTAGAGTTTTCTTCTGAAAAATCATAGACAGAGTGGATAACATTAGCAAAACTATCTTTTACAGCGTCCATATCTACATTTTTAAATGCTTTGTGTTCATTTACAACTTTAAGATCCCAATCATCGCTTTTCTTTAAGGTTTCTTTAAGATCTTTATGGTGCTCTCTAAAAACGTCGATATAAGCGTCATTGAAGTTTCGATCAAGAACAATATCCATTACAGATTTTTTTTTCAGAGTTTCGTTTACAATTTCATCAGAATAGTCTTTGTAAACTTCTGCCATAATGGAATAAAGGTTTTGTTCGTCATCGTTTTTGATTCTAAAAGAATAATATGTGCCGTCAACAAGTTCTTCGATGTCATAAGCTTGTTCAAAATTACTTAAAAATTCTGAAATATTAATACCTTTATCATTTCCTTTGATTAAGTATTTGTGATCTTCTGGTTCTTTATTTTCTTGTTGTTTTGCAAGTTCAGCAAGACGTTTTTCTTCTTCTTGTCGTTCTAATGCAATTCTGATTGAATCTTTAATGTCCATAATAGTTCCTAACGTAATTTGATATATATATTATAGCATAAACGAATCATAAAAAAAGAAAAAGCTGTTCGAAAACAGCTTTTAAATGATTATTTTTTTAGAGAAAGAAGGACGAGTTTATCGAAAAATAACAAGAATGTCTCGTCATTCAGGTCGGGAGGAATTGAGCTGTTGTTGCCAATTAATTCTTCGAAATCCCTTTAATACATTCTTAAACCTTAAAAAAATTGTTGTTGATTTTCCATTGAAGCTTTGATTTCTTCAATATGTTTTTTCACATTAAACTCTTTATCCACCAAGTATGTATTTTTTACACCTTTTTTCTGAAAACCGTCATTTAAAGGCTGACGATCATCATAAGTGGCAAAAACATTTGTTGCCAAATCATACTTTGGAATCCAAGCAGGTTTTAAGCGATAGTCAGGAATACGAACACCAATTTTTCTCATTCTTAAATCATGATATTTAACACCTAATTCTTTTAAATGTTCGACAGTTCGATCATAGTATAATGCAGAAGCTCCTGTTCTTATTCGAACTTCAAAACCCATGTCATAATACATATTACATAAATCAATCATGTCTTGTTTAGGCTTGTCTTTAAAACCTTCAATAAAGAAAACTTGCCATTTTTCGTCTATTTCTTCACGTATAGACTGTTGGACACCATAATCTTCTTCTTGATTCATTTTTTGTTTTAACACTTCAATTTCTTCTCTTACCCAATAACGATGAGAAGCATCTCTTAATGTGTCGTCTACGTCGAAAATAACAATCGGTTTAATTTCATTTACCCAATCACGTTTTTCAATTAATACAGCAGGATTGCCAAATTCTACAAACTTGGCAATGACTTTTTCGATATAATCATTAAAGACTGACAAAAACTCAAAATCAGTTTCTGTTTTTGAAGTTCTATCTTTTAGTGAATGAATCATTCTGCTTGATTTTCTTTTTAGAACTAATTCATCTTTGTCATTAGATTTTTCTAATGTTTTTAACAGAGAGTAAACAAAATCTACTACTTCCTGCGCACGTTCTTTTTTATATGCTAATGCGGATTTTAAACCAGACACTCACATCCTCCTTATATTTTTTTATCAAGCAATAATAACAAAATAAAAAGAAAATGTAAATCAAAATAATTAAACACTTTTAAAAAGATTTAAAAAGAATTATACAAAGACAAAAAAAGCCACTTGAAGTGGCTTTTTTCTTGTTAATGATTAATCGCTGATAAGGTCGGAAGCGGCATCAAGAAGCCCACCACCAGAGCCAGAGGAAGATCCACCCATGCCTGACGCATAAACGATATTGGCAGCAAGTCGAGAAATAGGAAGACTTTGAATCCAAACTGTGCCTGTTCCTTCAAGACTAGCAAGGAACAGTCCTTCGCCACCAACAAGCATACTTTTCAAATTACCAGCTTTTTCAATATTCATATTAATGTCGCCTCGATAACCGACAACACAACCAGTATCGACAAGAACTTTTTGATTATCTAATTGACGTTCAACAATATGACCACCAGCGTGTAAGAAAGCTTTGCCATCACCAGATAGCTTTTGCATAATAAAGCCTTCACCACCAAAGAAACCAGAACCTAATTTTTTATTTAGATGCATATCGACATTTGTTCCAAGCGCAGCACACAAAAATGAATCTTTTTGACAAACAATATCGCCTTTTGAAAGGTCTAGTGGGATGATTTTGCCAGGGTAAGAACCAGCAAATGCAATTCGTTTTTTCCCTTCACCTTCATTTGTAAAATGAGTAAGGAATAGAGATTCGCCAGTAAGCATACGTTTACCTGCTTTGAAGATTTTTCCAAAAAAGCCTTCATTTAAATCAGAGCCATCCCCCATTTTTGCTTCGAATTTAATATCTGCGTCCATATAGTTCATGACACCAGCTTCGGCAATAACTGTTTCTTGTGGATCAAGTTCGACCTCAACAAGCTGCATATCTGAACCTTTAATTTCGTAATCAATTTCGTGCGATTTCTGAGACATAGTTTTCCTTTGTTTTGTTTGTTTAAGTGCGAGTATTATAATAAAAAAAATTGCAAAAAGAAAGCATTTTTAATAAAAATATTGCATGAAAGGACAGTTGCACAAAACAACAATTTTCGTTATAATATAACCATTAAAATCAATAGAGAAAAATTATGACTACAAGAAAAATGTTATTAGACAAGTTTTCAATTAAACTTGTAACCAAAGAACAACAATCCGCATTCGAGAAATGTTTGGTGCTGTTAGATAAACATTTGGCTTATAGCGAAAGAAAACGTTATGGAAAAAAAGATTCAAAAGTAATCTTTATTTCAGATATTGACAATGACAATTTTGAAGAAAAATACGGCTACTGGCTTTGTGATAATTGGTCAGGCTTATTTTTTACTAATGTTCATGCAAAACATGAAGATCTTCGACGCTGTTTATTTATAATGAAACAGATTGTTGAAGGAAAAACAGTAAACTCAGACATTATTGATAATTATAAGATTGACCTAGAAGGTTATTACACAGCATTAAATCAAGGTTTTTATAAGTCAGGTGGTGTATTGCTTGGGTCACGAGGTTCTAAACGTCCAAAAGTTGTTTGTGCATTAGATTGGGATTTTGATTATATTCGCTTTCCATTCCTAAAAGACTACGATCCTAATCCAATATTTTTTGATAAAGACTCTGCGTTGAAAGAAATAGAAGAAAATATAAAATGATTAAAGACTATTCCACCAAAAGAGCTTTAATGTTAGATTTATCCTTCGCCTTTGAAGAAGACGACGAATCTTATTTTGATTTTTATACTTAAAAAAAATAATATATAAAAAACCCGCAAAAAGAAATTTGCGGTTTTTTTTGTTGGTAATTGAAGTTTTACTTGTTTTTTTCAGATACAATATCTAATTTTAAATTAATTAAGTCAATTCCTTTACTAAGTGCCAAATCTGCAAACCAATTGGCTTTATCAAGATCTTTTTCTAATCCATATCCACCTTTAAAATACATAGTGGCTTTGTTTTTATAAATTTGACCAATTTGACTGTCTTTTAACAAAGAGTCTTGTAGTGAGATGTCATAATATTCAATTGATTTTTTATAGCTTTTTTCAACATTATCACCAATAAAATATTTATAACCGACATAAAAACCTGATGATTTATATCCGTTCTTGGCTGCTTTTTCTAGATATTCTAAACTTAATTTTTTGTTTAAAGGAAGTATCTTTCCTTGTTCATAAATAATTCCAATTGAAAATAATGCAACACCATAATTTTGTTCAGCAGATTGTTGTAAATATTTCAGTCCTTTTGCGTGATCGACTCTGACACCTCGACCTTGAAGATACATAATGCCTGAAATATATTGAGAGTCAGCATTTCCAGAGTTAGCAGATTTTTCAAAGTAATCTAGGGCTTTGCTAGTATTAACTTCATATCCATTATTACCTTTATAATAGTTATAACCCATTTCATTATCAGTAAAGCTTTTTGCATAAGAACCAGCAACAAGTGCAAATGTTGATAAAAAAACAAGGCCAAGTTTTTTAACTTTATTCATTTTATTTAGAATCCTCTTTTAATTTATTTAATTATTATATCAATTTAAGTTTTGTTATTCAATTAAGGAAAAAAATTATTTATTAGATTTTTTTAAACCTAACGGCATTTCTGAACTAACTTTGTAAGGCGTATTATCTTTATTTATTCTTCTAATTTCCCAATTATTTTTAATATCTAGAACATTGTCTTTAAAATAATAAATCTTATAGGTCTTACGCTGATTAAATTCGGCATTTAAATCAGCAATAGCATAATGCAAAGGATTATCACTTTTAGAAACAAATTTATGCTTAAAAGAAGCTGAAAATGATTGCAGTTTAAAAAGCTCACTTTTTGTTTCTGGTTTTATATACATAGGATCATAAGGTTTATAATATTCAGAATAATTAATAGCATAATTATTACAGTTAAAGTATGGAATGGTAGACTTAAAGAAATTTATAAAATTATAGTATTGTGATTTGTCATCGGCAAACTCGTTATGAAATTGTATAAGAGCATGCTCTTTCGGTTTTTTGTTGGATTTAGCAATCCAACCTAATATCTCTTTAACCTTATTTGTATAATTTTCTGTTATGTGATTAATGGCTTCTCTATTTTTATATAGAAAACCATAAGTGCTTATAACAAAGAAAACATTGGAATTGTTTTCAATAAACTCATCTATCATTTCACGTGTAACAAAATGAAGGTTTGATTCAGTAAAAAAATAGGTTTCTTTTCGACGACAAGCGTTTTTAATAAAAGAATAATTTTCGATAGTTGCACAAACAGTATAAGAAAAAAAGAAAGAAAAATTACCATAACCTTGTTTAAAATTATTAAAAGCATTATAGATTAATAAGTCTAGTGAATGCTCTCCTGAAGCATAAAAATTATCTTTTAGATCAATAGAAAGTTTCTTTTTTCTCGACAACAGATTTCTATTAACCAATAAGGTTGTATCTTTTTCTTTAAAATACTTTTCAATCTTTTGCTCATTATAGATTTCAATAATAGGAGGAACAGAACTATAATTTTCAATCTTTGGAGTGTCAAAATAAGAATTATAAAACTCAATTTCTAAATCCATACGTTCTTTAATTTTTTGCTCGAATTCTTCTTTTGATATTTGATTTGTTTTTATTTTAAAACATAGTGGAACAATGAAATCTTCAAAAGCGTTTCCTTTAACTTCTTTTTTATAATATTTATTTAATTCATGGTAGTTGTTTAAAAGAGACGAGGTTTTATTTTCTAATTCTGTTCTTTTTAATATGTTTTCAAATTCTTTAACAGATATATCTATCTTTTGAAATCGTTTAAAGTAATAATCAATATAAAGAGTCAAATCTTTTAGATTCATTTTATTATCAATAAAATAGAATATTTTATCTGATTCTTTGATTCCGAGATTTTGAAATAAAGGAAGCACTAACAGATCTAAATAAAGACCATAAGAAAGACAAGTATTTATATAGGATTCTTTTTGTCTTTCAAGTAGCTTGCTGACGACACGAATTGCCTTATTTTTACCATAATTATCTTGATTTCGACGTTTAATATTCTGAAGGTCAAAATATGTAGCATAGCTTAAAGCGTTCTTTTTATTAAAATAAACACTTTTATCTTTAACGTCTTCATGGAAATTTAAGAAAAGCTTATAGAACACTCTTTCAACTTTATCCTTTGTTTTATTACTGTTTTGACAAATATCATTGATATCATTTTCAATATCTTTTCTTGTTATTGAAAGTCGTTTATCCATAAGTTTCCTTGTTAAATAACACGAACAGCAAAAATCGCCGCCATAACCAAGAAGAATACACCACTAATCTTGTGAAGTAAACTAGGTTTTATTTTTGTTAAAAATCGTGCTCCTAAAAATACACCAAGTGCGCTTGTTGCTGTTAATGCGAGGGTAGAGGCAATCCAGACAGAAACTGCAGATTGAGTGCTACTCATAGTTGCGACTGTCAATTGTGTTTTATCACCTAATTCAGCAATGAAAATCAAAGAAAAACTTGTAAAAATAATATGTTTTGTGGACTTAACTTCCGAACAATCTTCTTCGTCTTCTTCTTTTGAAAATAAGGAATTTAATCCAAATCCAGCGAATAAAACAGAAACAATAATATTTAGATAATATTCAGGAATAAAACCAGAAAGAAGAGAACCTGCTTGAACAGCCATAAAATTAAGAATAGCAAAAGCAAGAATTGACCCAAATAAAACTTTCTTTGCTTTGTGTTTTGCAGAAAGAGTCATGCACACAAGTTGACTCTTATCTCCAATCTCAGCCAAGAAAATAATTAAAAACACCCAAAAGCTTTTTAAAAGCATTAAATCTCCGAATAATCTTGTTTAATATCAAGTTCAAACAATACTTCGTCAGACACTACAATGTCATATTCATTGTTAAAATCACCACGAAATGTACCTGTTTCTAAATTCACACAAACACAACCTTCTCGCTGAAAAGTTTCAACAATGCCTTTTGCTTTCAATTGTGATATATCCAAGATTGATTGGAAAGGTGAGATCTCATTAACTTTCATATTAACAACAGTTGCATAGAATTCTGCCATGACAGTGCCTTCTGCACGAATATGATCCCAACGACGAACAGGTTCTTCTGAGTTAATAAGTGCTTTTAAAAAGCGAGAAAATTCATTGTTAGATTTTTCTAAATAAGCATAAACTTCACTCATGCTTTCTAGTTTAACATATGGATAAACTTTCTCGTCTTTTCTAAATTCTTTTGTGCCAATGATTCTCATGTTTTAATCTCTATTTTAATTATTAAGTTAAACGATGATAACTTAATAAGGACTATAAATCAAACATTAAGAGCAAATATCAATATAAAAACCAGGTTTTTTATTTTGAAGTTCACTATATTCTTCCATGAAATCACGAATCTCATTTACAATTTTATCGATGTTGAAATAGCGAATATTTTGTTTTTTTTCATTTTCATCTAATGCTTTTAAATTAGATTGAATTAGTTTTATAACATTTAAACTGATTTGAGATTCTGAACGCAAGACAATTTTTAATATTTTATTATCATTTTTGTCTAGCCATATACATTTTGTTGAGGGTTGAATTGAAAATTGATAGTCTGATTCAGGCATAATTAAAACACCTCCAATTCAATTGCCATATTTTTAACAATAGGACAAGTAAATTCGTCATAACTTTTAATGTCATATCTTTCAATTATAGAAAGGACAAGTTCTCTTGATAGTTCAATCATTTTTTCCGAATTAACGGTTTTATTTTCCATACTAATACCTTATTTAGTTATCACCATATTCATTGATGATTTTTACAATATCGTCTGGAGTATAAAAATTGCTTTTTTGAAATTTTTCGCAAGAATAATTAACAGTGCAAATATACTTACCTTGTTTGTAAACACGAACATGACCTTCGTCTAAATCAAGGTGAATAGCTTCATTTACGTGATAACCAATCTCAACTAGCTTTTCAGAAAATTGTTTTTTAAATTTCTTCATTTTATACTCCCATATTATTTATTTTAACAAAAAACCTGATTTTGATCAACAAAAGCAGTATTGAAATACTTTGACATAAAGCACAATAATATATGAAACATTTTCTATATAACAAAAAGGCACAAGAGGAACTTGTGCCTTTTAATCCAATTACATATCAACTTATCGTTCTACGGTAAAGATCGGTTTGTCTGTAAATTTAACCATTTCATCAAAATCCATGTCTGAAACTTCGACATTAAACAGAATGTCTTTATCAGAAAGGATTTTTTTAACCTTTTCAATATCTTTTTGAATGTCTTTTTCTTCCCATTTATACATATCATACTTAACAAAGAAAATACGTGGATGTTCTTCAATAATAGATTTCATTTCTGTTAAAGGCATATGAAGAATACTTGATAACGTTTTTAATGTTGGTATTCGTTTTTCATAATCATTAATTTCAATACGAAACGAATTTTTAGCTGTATTTTGATTTTTACTTTTCCAAATAATCCAATCAGTCTTAGTGTAAAGATAAGCACTAAGTTGACCAGAACAATTGGCAGCACCCATACAAGCACAAGCAAAATTATCACACCAACGCATACTTGATTCATGAAACGGTGAAATCAAAGAAGAAATACTTGGACGATTACATATAAATTCAGAGATAGCTTCTTCTGCTACTTCTTGTTGTTCTTCTTCAAAGCCAACAATATTGTTACAAGTGTTGCAAAGACAAGCTTGAATGTTCTCAATTTTACACTTCATTGATAAATACATTGTTGTTTCATCATGTCGATACGTTTCAACATTTTCACAATGTGGACAGGCAGACGTTTTTTCAAGTTCGTCAATAATGGCATAACGATTAACATCGTTGATGTTGAAAAAAATAATGTTTTGTGCTTCGTTGTGATCTTCAATCTTTTTGATGACATAAGTAGACATTAATCATCTTCCTCACCATAGATTGCTTCAATGAAACGAACATCATTTTCAACTTGTTCGACTTGTTCTTTGCTCAAACCATAAGCAGGATTGCCAATGGCACTACGGTCTGTTTTTTTCTTTGCAAAGATGTAACGACGAAGAACTTCTTCTGTATCACTTAGGTCAATTGTCTTTTCCCAAGCTTCTCGTTCTTTACGTTCTTTTTCGTCGTCCATATCTTTGATCATTTGTTTTTGTTCTTCTGTTATGATTTCGCTATCATCTCGGAAAAAACCAACGTAATCATAGTAATGTTCATCGGTTTTGTACAGTTCATTGAAATAACTTTGAATCATATTTTCTTTATCTGGTGTAAAGATATTATCATAAAAAACTTTTACTTTTTCACCTTCGGAATTATAGACTTTCAATGAAGGTTCATCGTCAAAACAGCCACCAAAGGTGCTAGAATTTAATCTCATGATTGGTGGAGCGTTTTCTTTAAGATTATCAGAAAGAAGTTTAACAAGCTCTTTGTAATCTTCCTTAAACTCCCATTCGCTGTAATAATTTAGTTGTCGTTGTCGGAGATCGTGGAAGAGACCAACAAGAATAAAGCCTTTGCTTGTTTCTTTTGCAAGATAGTTCATTTCTCGAAGTTTTTCGACAGTAAGGTTTGAATCTTCTTTTTTGAAAAATAGAGAATCAGTGCTAGAAGCCATAGTTTTTTCCTTTAAGTTTTAATTTTGTAATGTATTTCATAGGGCTTATTATAGCAAAGTGAAATAACAAATACAACCAAGAAAACAAAAAAACCCTTGAAGGAAAATGCGAAAATAGATATAATAAGAACAAATAAATCAAGAGAGATTTCTAGCATGTATACTGTATTAAAGACACAAGAACAAATTCAAAATAGACTTCTTACATTCGGTGAAGCGTCTAAGGAGTATGGAGTTGAAGTAACTTATTTGATTAAATCAATGAGCCACCTTGCCTCTATTCTTAAAAAAGACGGATTAAAAGCGACAATGAATCTTTTAGACTATGCTTTTGTTCAAAAAACAAGAAATCCTAAAGAAATCAGATTCATTCCAAAAGAAGAAACAGATTATGAGTTGGCGATCAATGAACTATCAAGAGAATTAGAAAGTGCAGCCTTGTTGAATATTCGCAGCAACAAAAGTTTGTCTTCTCTAAAAGATTACCTTTTCAACAAAGAAATGAAAACGCAGCATAAAAAAGATAAAGAAACACACGCTTTCATAGAACGTCATAAATCAAGTGGCGATGCATTTGAAACAATGCTGAAAGAAGAAAATCAACAAATTATTTTCAAAAACGAAGACGTTGTAATGAATTTCCCTGATCTTGATATTATGTCTTTAAATCTTTATTCTATTGCACCTAATCTTCGTGGGTTGTTAGGGAAAGAATATGCAAAACTAAACCATTACAAACCTAAATACATTAACTTTAACAAAGTAAATGAGTTAAACTCAGAAATTACAGTAACTTTCATTGAAAAAAAGACGAAAAAAGAAGCAATTGTTAAATTTAAAAAAGAAATAAATAGATCAAGTTGGGAAATGAAAGTAAAAAATCCAGGCAATGAATTGTTTTCATTAGATAAAAAAGAATTAAAGAACTCTTTTGAATCAATGAAAGAAAAAATTGACGCACTGTAAGGGCTGAATTATGTTTAAATCAAAAATAGTAGGTTTAGAAGAAGCAACTGAAATTTATGGAGTAGCTAGATATTATATTCTTCCAAGATCTAGTTATATTCTATATTTGGTAGAGAAATCAGGATTAAAAGCGTTTGACTCAATCGAAATAGAAACAACAATAAAAGAATATAATAAACATGTTGGTTATGGTGATGGTTATGAGAACGATTATGAACGTTTTATTGAAGAACTGGCTTATATTTTTGCAGAAGCAATAGATAAGTTGGAATACCTTATGGCTACAACAACAAGATTTGAACGAAAGATGGATAAAACTATTAAAGACAAAGTCTCGAATCTAAAAAGTTTTTGTGATCATATACAATCTATTTCAGAAGAAGATTTTTTCAATTTTTTAAAAGAGAAATTCCCAAAAAATCTTCTTGACGGAAATGAAGAAATAGAGCTTAAAGTTCCTGACGTTGACTTTACTGAGTTAAAAGTTTATTCAACAACAACAAATGGTCTGGAAGCTGTATTGAAAGGTGATCCTTTATTAAAGACTGCTGAATATGAATATGAATACATTAGAAGCGAACCAAAAGAAGGAAATATAGAACTCTCTGTAATTCTTCATAAAGGAGAAAAAGGTATTCCAGAAAATAGAGTAGTAATTAATTTTGAATATAATAAAGAACAAGATTCATGGGATTTTAAGCCTTCAAACAACAAAACAAGAGTATTGTTTTTAACCAGAGAGGAAAATGAAAATTATATAAGACAATTAAAAAACAATTTAATTGATAAAAAAGAGTTGTTCATGGTTTAAAAAACACTTTAAAATAAATACCGTAGCTAGGTAGCTGCGGTTTTTTTATTATTGACTTTTATTTTTATTTTTAATATATTCGAGAAGTTAATAAAAGGAATAGAAATGAATAGCATTAACAAATTGATGAATAAGAAAGAATTGATTAAAGAAATAGATAAAAATTTATCTCGTGTTTGTGAAATAAAACTTAAACAAATATATGAAATCCATAAAAAACAAATGTTTAAAGATAATACAGCTCACTTAATATTATCTTTTTTGGTTACAATATTTTTTTGTTTTATGACTTCATCTCTTTATCCCTTATTAGGTAATATAAACGCATTTTTCTTTATTATGGCTTTTAGGGAAGATTTTTTTGTAAGTGAAATAATTCAATCTAAACGAAGAAGACAAACAAGTTCAAAAAAACATTATGATTTTTTTATGGAAGATTTGATAAAAGAAAAAAAAGAAATTAAAAAAGAAGAAATCAAAAATGAAAGTGAATCAATAGACTTTTTCCTCTTTTCTTTATTTTTTGGAACAATGTTTTTAAATATAATATTTTTTTCATTACCTACAATTTTATTTGAACTTATATTAAAAAGAGCGGGTCTTGAAGGAGAGACCATAAGCATAATCTTAACTTCAAGTGCGGTTGAAACATTAACTCTAATAAGCTTTTTATTTTTGTCTTTTATTTTTTCTTTATTCTCATTATATAAAAACAAAAAGTTCAAACAAAAATATGTATTAAAAGAAAATGAAGCAACAGAAGCAATAAGAAAAAAATTAAGATCAGAAGAGTTGCTATTTAAAATGAAAGAAACCTATAAAGGTGATGAAGTAAGAAAATTATTAATGTTAAAAGAAGAAATTAGACCTTTGAAATATGTTTATTTAGATTCATTGATAGATTCAAAAATTGAAGACGAATTAAAAAAAGAAAACATTGATAGTATAGATAGCTATATTGTTAAAAATCTACAAGAAGAAACCCAAATAGAGAATTTTTAAATGGAAAATAAAAAAAACTTAGAAGAAAAAGTCAAAGATTTAAACAAAAAGATAGACAATTTGTGTAAATGCAAAAGAGAATCACGATTGCTCAAATTTAAAAAAGCAGAACGTATTTATGATTTTTTAAATATAGGGTTTTATACTTTATTAATAATTTCTTTTTTAATGTTTACTGGTTTTACCCCTGTCGTGTTCTTTCTTCCTGTAATAATAATGATTCATAAATTTATAAAAAAAGATTGTTATGCTAGAACTCTAAAAAATATAGGAATGGAAAAAAAAGACTCAAAAGGAAAAAATATTATTTATTATGTTGATTATTATAATGACGAATACAATGAAATTACAAAAGTAGATTATTTAAATATAGTTTCTTCAAGCTTCTTTACTAATTTCATAATTACTTCAATAGCTATTCCTGTGCATTTTATAACTTCAATCCTTCTTTTATTGCCTCTTGAATTTATAATAGGAGAAGCCCCTGAATTACTTTTTTCTTCTTTTTATTATATGACTTCCTATATTGTTACAACACTATTATTCGTATTGTTTATATATGTTACAGATAATTACGTTTTTAAGCTTAATGTAGAAAATAAGCACCTTAAAAGTAAAAAAGAATTGAAACTAATGAAAGAGAAAGTAATATCTGAGCTAGAAAAAGTTAAAGATGATATAAAAGGAAATTCAACTGAATTAGAGTGTTTGATATTTTTAAAAGACAAAGTAAAGAATTTAAATCTAGAGTCGAATGAATTATCAGAAGTAATACAATTGGATATAGAAAAAGAATTAAAAAAGAATGGTGTGCATAGTGTAAATTCATTCTTTTTAAAAAAGACTTCCGTTAAAGAAGGCGATTTGATAAATGAATAGAAAAAGCCGCATTAAGTAGCGGCTTTTTTTATTTATAAAATTAACGTTTAGTTTCTTTTAAATGCTCCACTAAATGACCAAAATAAGAAAGAACTTCATCATTGTAACCACTCATAGTAGGCATATATAAAGAATTATTTTGAACCATTGAAGAAGTGACTGCTCCCCGCCCTAGGTACGGGCGAGGGTTTCTTGTGGTTTATTCGCTAAAAACATTTAAAAGAAAAAGGAGCCTAAGCTCCTTTTTTGTTTTTCATTCTTTAGGTTTTTTTTGACTTTCTTTGTATTTTTTAGAAATCCATTGTGGAAAATGAAGACCAGTTTTCTTTTTAAGATAAAGATCTCCACAAGCCAATATTAACAATCCAATAATTGTACCCATAATTGCCTCCTGTATAAAAAATTACACTTAATTTTAATTCTAATACACTTTTTGATTTTTTACAAGGTCGGAAATGATATATCTTTTAAAATTATAAACTTAGGTATATATTATAAAAATCCACTATGATTTATATTTTAATTCAAGGTAATTTAAAAAATCTTCACCGTAATCAAGAGTGTTTATCTTAACAAAAGCGTCTTTAAGATTTACTGATTGATGATCAGAAGAAAAAATCGGATTATTAAAAAAATCACTACTATAATTAAGTATATAGTTTTTCTTTTTGTTTAAGAGCTGCATATTGAAGCTTTCCATAAAACTTCTGCATGAATGGTTATCTAACAATAAAGAAAACTCTAAGTTTTGATTTAATGCTAGTTTAAATCGTTTTCCAACAACTTCATTATCTCCATTAGTAATTAAAAAAGAATTGTGGTCGCCAATTTTTTCTTGCTTAATGGCTAACACTTCACGTGTGGAATCAAGTATATCAGGGTAATAATGTTCAAAACCCAAACCAAACAAAGAATCTTTATTAAAATCTCGAATAAAAATGGAAGCTGATTTTTCAAAGTAATTGCTGAAAAATTGGTAATTGAACTTGTTGTTGAAACCACTTGAAATATTAATAATATTTTTATCATTGGTAAACAGAGAAAGTGACAAAGAACCTTCTCTTGCACTTCGACGGTTTATATTATACAAAACCTTGCCGTATTCACAATCAAAGATATAACCCCAAAAAGCATATCTTCTAATGTTTTTTTTATCGACCTCATAAAAAAGGTAATCAATGCCGTTGATATTAAAAGATCGGATGCTGTTAGGGATAGACTTACTTTGAAAAGTCATAAATTGATTAAATTGAGAATTATTTTTTTCTTCACTAAATAATAATTTGAACACACTACTTTTTGAGAAAAACTCAGTAATCTTATAGTTGAAAAGATTTTCAGAAAGGTATTCTAAATTAAACTCCATTAGTTTAGAGAATTTGTTGCCTAATTTAGAAAAACCAAGTGTATGATCAACATTTGTTTCATTGACTGGAAACTCTTTCAAATCTTCAAGATTTTTAAAGTTTGAGATATAGTCTTTTAAACTTTTAACAAATTTTTCATTTCGAACAATGATTTCTTCTTTATACAATTGTTTATGTATAGATTGAATATCATTGAAAACTTTATTTTCACAGATTTGCTCCCTGAACTCTGTGATGTCAAGAGATTTTAGACTTTCAATTTCATTAGAGACTTCTTCTTTTAAAAGAGTCTTGAGTTTTTCACTTATAACCATAAAAATTCCTTAATATAATAGATAGATTATACAAAAAAAAGAATAGGATTTCAATTATTCATTTGCAATTTTTATTTTAAAAATAAGAAAAAATAAATTGTCAAAAAAAACAAATAATAGTATAATAGAAAAAAATAGAATAAGGAAAAACGAATGTCTGGTCAACGATTTATTTGTGCAGTATCTCAATCTCCAATACTGGAAGGTCAAAAGATAAGGGTTATTTTAGGAGAAACACTTTATCATAAAAGTCAAAGTTTTATGATTGGTAATCCAGAATTGAAAATGCAAACAAACTTAGCTGTTGCCATTCCTGCAATATCACCAAGTATTGAATCACCAATTAAATTAAATAAAGAACTAATGTCCACTCCTGATTTTAAAACTTTTTTGTCAATTTATTTAAATGAAGAATATGAAGTAGAAGAACTCGAATCATTTTTAGATATTTATATTAATAATTTTGGATCATTGGCAACAAATAGCTTTACTGTGATTTTGGAGGAAGTTTATCAATTGTTGATAAAAGATATTAAAACAAGAGATTGCAATAACTTAAAAACAAAAGAATGCTTGAATGTAATTGATATCCTATTCACAACAGAAAGCCACAAAGATAAATGCAAAGAAATAAAAGAAAAGATTAAACAAGAAAGAGAAGCCTACTATAAAGACTACTCAAAAGAAGAAATGGAATATGATAAAGATTATAACGAATTCGAATACATTTTAAGAAATAAAAAATTATGTACACCACATGTTTATTTGGATTCAAAGATAGAAGAGACAATGTCAAAGATTCTACATACAGAAGAAATTGAATGTTTCCAGAGCTTATTACTTTTAAGACAAGAAGGTCAACCAAACCTTTTAAAATTAGCATTAGAAAATTATGCTTTTGGCTATGGATTAAATAAAATGAATCTTATTCTTACTCCTGCTGTAACAACAAGAACAATCGCTAATCAAGCACAAATTGATTTTAAAGAAAAAATGCTAGAGATAAATAAGGTACAATTAAAGGCGTCTCAAAAAATTCATGGAAAAGAAAATTAATTAAATAATATTGGATTATATGACTAGGCTATGTTAATATATAAATCACACTGAAGAGGTAAAAACTATGTCTTTTAACGATGATTACTACAAAGCAAAAACACCTGACACACATAAGGAAGAAATGGAACGCCTTTGTGAAGAGTTGGAAAAGTCTGACTTAATCGAACACGCATTAATCAATGACTTTGGTCGATACTCGAACTTTGATATTCATATTTATCCAGTTCTAAAAACGACACATATTACTCAACGTTTGAAAGGCTTGGTAAGCAAAACAATTAAAGAACTTTCTTTGAATGTAAAAATGAGTGATGTATTCCCTGCAATTCGTAAGAAAACAGAGTTTAGAATCGAATATGATCGTAGCTTCTGGGCTTTTGACTTAGATTACAATTCATTTGACAGATCAACAAATACTTTTTCAGAAGGTATTTAATAATTAAGGTTTAAATAAAAAAGGAAACTGACGTTTCCTTTTTTTTATTAAAAAAAATGATTAATCTTTTTCAAGTTCAAATCTAATTTTATCTGCAGCAATTTCTTTCATTCCAACAACATTGTATTTATGGCTATCAACAGTCATAGTACAACCTTTGCAATACTCTGGATTGCTTGCTTTCGCTTTTAACTCCATTAAAAACAAAGCTATGGTTGGAAATTGATAAACAATTTTTAAAGAGTCTTTCGAAAAATCAAAATCTTCAATAGGACGCCCTTCTAACTGAACTCTTATCTTGCCTGTGTCAAATATAGTTTTAATACTCAAATTATACTCCTTATGTTTAACTTTATTTTAACACAAAAAAAGCCACTTACAAAGTGGCTAAATTTTAAATAATTAATACAAAAATAAAAATCATTAAATTGTAGAAACAATCATAACCTATTTTTATCATACGTTAAAAAATATTAAATAAATTAACCTATTTCCGTTATAGGTTATCAAAATTAACCTATTTTTATTACACGTTAAAAAATGTTAAATAAATTAACCTATCATGTTTTTGTGTTGTTTTGAAGTTTATGAAAGAATTTTTGTAAACTATTGCTATCGACGCATTCTATCACGATCTCGATTTGCTTGTTCTTCAATAATAGCACTTGTTTTTACTTGCTTCAAGTGAAGCAAGTCTTGATAAAACAACATAGCTTTCATTTGACTGCTTTTCTTTTTATAGATAATGTCATCTAATGAATAGTTTTCAAATGAAATATGACCATTAAGCATATCAGCGACTAATACAGTAACATACAAACCCTTTGATAAACGAACATTTCTTTCATTGTTGTATCCAACAGAATAAATCATACCATAACAATTTGATCTTTTATGAAAATTAGAACATTCAATAGAAACAATAGAACCTAAGAAATTTTCTGGTTCATAATCTTCAATAAAATTTTTAAAGTCATAAATTGCTTTTGCATCAAAACTGGCAATTTTACAGTTTGAAAAACGATTATTTAGTTCTCTTGCATAAGAACTGTCATCATATCCAATATGAATAAATTGTTTACCATTTTTAAGATAATCAAAGTCACTTTCAGTAAAGCCTTTTGCAATAGTTAATTCAGAGCAAGAAGATAAGTTTTTCTCTGCGAAATAAACGACTTTATTTTCAGCAAAGCGTGTGCTTGAAAGAATAGAGACAGCAATGCCATTGTATTTTGAGTTAGAAAATGCACGAAGAATGGTAGACTCTTTAATGTCAGAAAATCCTACGACCTTACAAATCTTTTCTGAATTATGAATTACAATTTTACCAACAATGTCTTTTGCAAGGTTATCATATTTTTCTTGGTCAACTTCTTCTGCGTCTACTAAACCTAGAAAACGTTTGATTGCCAAGAAGTTTGTGCTTGTTGCAGCAGCACTAATTGCATTGCTTAAATTGGTATTAGCCCAAGGCTCACGTTCTTCTTTATATCGATTACAAAGCGCATTTAAAATAACAGCATTAATGTCAGAAGAAAAAGGTGTAGGAAAATGTGTATAAACAGAACCTGATCTTACTTCTAAGAAAACTTTAATAACGTCTTCAATTTTCTTACGCTGAGAACTGGTTTTGTTTTTGAAATATTTAGAAAACTTAATCTTACTCTTTTTTTCAAAAGTTTTAAAATCAATTGTTTTATTAACAAAATCAAAAGTTTCTTTTGAAAGCTTTTCAAAAATAGCAACTAACCCAACAATAACAATCGCTTTTAAATTGTTGTCTTTTGCAAGAGAAGAAAGAATATCAATACATTCGTCTCGTTCTTCTGTGCATAAAGTTTTAAATGTTTTGTCGATATCATTGTGAGTAACAGAAGGAAATGGAACATTATTGCTCGTGAAAATATTTTGGACGTTAGAAACCGTAATTTTTGTTTCGTTGTGAGTACGGAACAAATCAAGTATTTCACCAAAAGCCTTCTTTTCTTCTTCTGTTGTCTTAGTGGCGTATTTTTTAATTAGATTCATCTTAATATCTCAATTTCAAATTATTTAAATTGGAACTCAAAAACGTCTTCGTTTTCTTGATCCAACATTAAGTAGAAAGTGTAGTTATTATAATACTTTGCCAATGATTCTTCAAGTTCTTTAATCATAATATCACGCCCAATTTCAGGGTGAACAAGGTAAGTATTGTAATTATTGATAATATCCAAAATATTATCTTTATCTTTTTCTTCTAAGTCTGATAAGTCAAGTGTAAATGGTTGTTGATTGTACGAATAACCAAAACCAAAACTGGCACATTTTTCATTTTTAAAAGATTCACGAACAATTTCAGAATCCATAATGTCTTTGACAATGATTTTACTCATTTCAGGAGAACGAATAGAAACGTCAAGGCATTCTAACCAATGAAGGGCTTCTTTACCGAATTTACAAGTAAAGCTATCAAGATTGCGAACAATATAATTTTGAATATTCATATGGCAGAATGGTTTTGCTTCGAAACTAATTGCTTTAACATTTTTAATATGTTTAGGTATTTGTAATCCACGAGTTGTCTCTTTGCCGTCAAAAAGACTGCGAACAACCATAGGGTTTTGGTATTCCAGTTGTTTTTTCTTTTCAAGTTCTTTATTTAAAGTTGAAAGAAAAGAGTTTGAAACTTCTGTTTTTTTAATATCTTTGATTGATTTTTCAATGCTTTTAAGTTTTTGTAATTGAACAGTCATTTTACTGAACTCCTAGTGCAATTTTAGTTTCTTCCGAAATACCTTCGCCCCATTGTGATAGGACAATCGCTTCATCTGATTCTGAATTAAGTATATCACCTTTTACTGCTAACATCATATAATTATTACCTAATTCTGATTGAATCATTTTCTTAACGTTAGCCACAGTATATTCTGCTTTAAACTTTTTAATTTCAGATTCTTTGTTTAAATTAGCAACAGAAAATTCTTTTGCATAAAAACGTTCATATTGTTTTGCTTCTGTTGGGACAGGAACGAATTGATCAATATACTCAACTCGCTTAACAATACGATAATCATTATAATCAATATCACGATCTAAGAACGGGTCAAAGAAATTATAATCCCCTTCGTGCTTGCCAGTGGCTTTATGGTAAACGTCTAGGTGCTCTACTTCTTTATAACGGTTGTTTTTATATCTCTTGTTGTTTGATTCTGCTTGTTGTTTTCGATTTTGGAAGTCAGTCATAAGCTTTTCGTTTTCTTTATCAATATAAGAGTTTAACGAACTTTCAATAATACGAAGATTGCTGTTTACGTGTTTTGTATATTGTTTAAATTGTTGGTGGAAAGCGTCAACTCTTTCACGATCACTTTCAATTGCTTTACGGATAGATTCATTTTCTTTCTTCAACGTATCTACAATAGAATACAAATCACGGAAAACATTAAGAGACAATGCAAGGGTATTAAAAGTTTGTAAGTGATTACCCCAATAAGAAGGAATCTCATAGATACCATTACCACAGTTAATAAATGCAGCATAGTCAAATCCACTTAAGGGAGACAAGTAGTAAATTTTATAACCATGTTCTTTAAGCATAGTAGCAGTATGTTTAGCAACTTCTGCATTTTGAGATTTATTATCTTCACCAAATACATTTTCGTCAAAGATACAAAATCCAAACTTATCAGCAACGTCTTTAACATTTGAAACAGAAACACGAGGACACATACCAGCGACTGAATAAACGTCAAAAACTTTCTTTTTCTCACCTTCAATATAAAGATCGTAAGCGGCATTACCTTTTGAAATTAACATTCTGTCATTGCAAACTCGTTCTCTGATTGTAGAAATCATTTCATTTTGACTTTTGATTTCTTTACTTAAATCAGAATTAAGACGATTTAGCTCATTTTCAGAAAAAATGGAAGAGTCTTTTAAAATCTTCTGAGTTGTTGCTAGAACAGCATCAAACTCTTGTATGACCTGTTTAATGTTTTCATCTGCTTTATTTTCTTTACGTGAAGGAAACGTAAAAGTTAGTGCATTTAATAAAGACATAGTTAATCTCTCTGTTTAATCTGTTTGGTTTGGTTGTTTAAACATCACTTTCGTGAACAAGCTTTTGAACAAAAACGAACTTATCCTCTACACCGTTTTCATAAGTAACGTTATAACCGTTATCTATAACAGAGAAAACTGCTGTATTTAGCATTTCGAGAACTTCGCTAGTTGAGTATTCAACCATTAAACTTTCAATGATCATATCTAAATGGTCTTTGTTTACTTCTGTATGCTTCATAACTGTTCTCTCTGTTTTAATACACTGCTATTTTATCAAACCCAAAGCATAAAAGCAATCAAAAAGTTTAAAAATTAACACCATGAAGACACGTTTGAATTAAACATAAGAAGGCAAATGGTTAGAACCAAAAAGAATTAAACTTTTACTATTCTCTGTTGAAAATATAAGTAAATCAAACCTCAAAAGCACTTTAAATTCAACATAAGAGAGAATCAAAATAATTGTTGCTTTAATATTGATTCAATTTAAAATTTGTTATATAATAATGAAAATTACAAAAGGTTTAAAAATGAAAAGAAACTATTCTAACAAAACAATGTTTACCGTATACCTCGGATATTTAAACAACGAGAGGTATACATTATGTCAAACAGAGACGGTCGCAGAGCAAGACGCAGAAAAGTAGAAAAGTTATCAATGGCAAAAGCAGGTGATCCTTGCCCAAACTGTGCAAAGTTCATAAACAAGAAGAAGAAAAGCAATCGAAAGCTAAAATTAGACGCTGACGGTCACGCAATACCAATCTTTGCAAAGATAACAAGACTTGATAAAGCGGAGTGTGCAAATGAGTGCGGTCACGAGCACCACGTTCACTGCCCATCTTGCAACTGGACAAACTTTTAAAAAAAGCAGCCATTTGGCTGCTTTATTCATTTGTTGACATAAAGAAAATAAATAAAAATCCAAAATGACAAGCTGAAATAATGGACATTCTTTTTATATTTTAATTGTTTTGTCAAGCTGAACGATTTTTTTAACAATGCTCGTATTATACTCCATTAAGAAATCGAGAATAGCATCATTAATTTAAACATTCAATACATAATAAGTTTATTGAATTGAAATTTAAAAACATAAGAAAGACTTATGTATTTTCCATACTAAGAACAACGTCATTTTCATTATATTGAATAGAATCAACGATATCTTCTAAACTCATGTTGTCATTTTTTTCAATTTGATAATAAATTAAAAAATCCTGCAGGTGTTTGGTTCTTATTTTTTCAATGGTATTTCTTTCTCTCTTTGATTCAACACCAATAAAAATATCTTCCATATGATTTTTAAAAAGAGAATCAATCTCTTTTTTAACAACTTTTGAAGGCATAATTTTTTTCAACTTCATTCTCTTTCTTAAAATTATCTCTGTTTTAAAAAAACGAAAGAAAGCTAGGATAATGGGTAAAGTAGACAGAAGGGTGAAAATTTGATTTACTGTATGACCAAAATCCTTAAAAAGTATAAAATAAATAAAAAATAACACATAAAAAACTAGAATTGACATAAAAATCAAGAAAATATTTTTTTTAGCTTTCGTTTTTATTAAATTTTCTACTCTTTCAGAGCGTTTCAATTCTATTATTAATTTGAAATATTTATCACTAAAGCTTTCTCTATTCATTAATTATTTCCTCAGAATAGTGTTGATATTTTAAGTTTAATAATTCAACATTTTTTTGATTACTCGTTCCGTTCCTAATAACAATATAATTCTTTCTATTTGCAATATTTAAAATATGATTTTTTTCTATTTTGTTTAAATTACCTAATTCTTTTTCTATTAAAAGTTCTTTCGTTAACTCTCTATTATGAATTGTTATTTTCCTAAAATAAGAGTTGCGCTCTTTTATAAGTTTATTTAAAATATAAGTTTCTCTTTTAAATATTTTACTATCACGAGTATATGTAAGACTAGCATCATAAATAGCAAAAAGAAAAATATAGGTGCAAAAGACAGAAGCAACAACAAAAAAACTAAAAAATAAATATAGTGTAAATATTGAAATCAAAATAAACGCTACCCATACAAATTTAAAAATAAATTTGCTTCTTATAATCTTTTTTTCTTTTAGTGCTTCAATTCTGTTGTGACAACGAATCAATCTTGCAAATCTTTTATAATCTTCCTCTGTTTCCTTAAGCATTTTCGATGTCATAGTTCCCTTCTTTGGTAAGTTCTCTCATATTGTTGTAAATTTTAATTTTATCTTTCGCAGAAAAGTTATGTAAATCTAATTCTTCTTTTTGCTTAACAATATAGTCAACAAGAGCAGGATTTAAATCATCTAAATCATATTCTAATTTTTGATATTGATTCAATTCTTCAAACAATGATTCTATATCTTCATTACAAATAAAAGATTCCACATAAAGTTTATCTATATTTAAACGGATTTTATCTGTCTTTGCTTTAATTTTGTTTGCTTTTTTTGACATAGGTTCTTTACATTCAATATAAATAGAATTACAAACACAATAAATAACAAAAGAGATCCAACCAATTAATAGAAAAACATTTCCAAATAAAAATGAAATATTGAAAGCAGTGAAAATAAATGAAAACGCCAAAGCCAAGAAAGTCATATAATGTTGTCTCTCTCTTTTTTTAAAAAACATTTTTTTATTTTCAAAATTAAAAAATGTATATTATCAATATTTTTTTTAAAAAGCAATAAAAAAAGGTCACGAAAAATCATGACCTTTTATCAAATAACATATTATAAATTAAGCGACCTCTAATCCGTCAATATTCATAATATAACAAGAAGTGCAATTTTTATATTCTTTAACTTTTGAATCAAAATCAGAAGTGTGAGGGACAATCTTTTTAATTTCTTTATCAACGATACCATAAACGATCAAAAAATTTGAATCCAGAACGTCTGAATCAATGTAGGCACGAAAATAGATTTCGTCAGCAATGGCATATGAATAGCTAATTTCTGTAACATTAAAGTCTACAACGTCACCTTTATATTTAAATGTATTTTTTTTAAGGTAATCTAAAACAACTTGATTTTTCATTTTCTTTCCCTTTTATTTAAGATATAACCAGTATAACCTAAGAAAAGAGAGGTCTCAATAAAATAAGGATTAAAATGCGATATTAATCATTTATAATTTTATTTTCTTTTTGCATTTTCAACTCTTTCATTTGTTCCAATATAAGGACGGATTCAAAAACAATATTCATATCAGTTTTATACATTTCTTTATCTAACATTGTTTTTTTTTGTAATAAGATAAATTCAGAGACTTCATAAGGAACTTCATTAATCCCTTCGACTTTTAATTCTTCAAATAATTTTTCAATATTATGTTTTTTTAATTCTTTATCGATAAGGTCAATTTGTTTTTCAAGTTTTTTAATCTTTTTGTCAGATTGATAATTAAATATATTTCGTGCTGCCATAATTGAAAAGCTCAACAAAGCGATAGGAATACAAAAGAAATATTGTGGGTCAAGCGAAAAAAGAGAAGAAAAAACAAAAATTAAGAATAAAGGGATAGAGAACGTCATAGAGAGTTCTTTAATCGGTTTTTTCTCATTGATTTTTTCAATAAAACAAAGATAACGTTTTTTTAATCTTAACTGTTTACTTAATTTATTTAAATCACTCATTTCAATCCTTTTTAAAACGTTATTCTAGTTGTTGTTTTTCTAATCAAAAGAAATTAACAAATAAAAACAAAAAAATCAATAGAAATAATTGACTTTTTAAATTAAAAAAAAGATAATCGAAATGAATAAAAAGGACAATTTTTCAATCCTAAGAAACTATTTATAAAAAAGGAAAAAGAGGAAGACGAATAGTGACTAAAATATTAGAGTTCAATAAATTAAATAAACCTTATTTCTCTATCTGTAACATGCAGAAATCAAAGTATTCCTATATAAAAAATGATTATATATTGTCTAGTGACGCCTCTTACAATAGTTTATGTATTGGTAAACTGAAGGACAACTATCGTGAATCATTTGCATTAAACAAAGATATGATATTGGACGAAAATTATAAGAGTTATATATTTACAAAAAGTGTCGATCCAGAAGACATAATAAATGAATTAGAAAAGAATGGCTGTAAAAGAACTGAAATAAAGGTAGTAAAAGACATTAAAAACTTACCTTTAAGCTTTAAGAATAGAACAGAGGCAATCCTATTGGATTTAAGCTTTTATGAATCAAGAAAAATAAGAGAATTAATAGAAAAAGAGCATGAAAGTGACGAATACACTCATCATCTTTTAAAAGTATTGTCTTATAATTTTTTCGAAAGAATAGGAATGTTAAATGGTTTTAAACGTATTGTTCTTAATGATTTAGGAAACAGTGATAATGAAGAAGTTTTGAAAAGACTTCTTGTTGATACATATAATGATATCGCTGAAATTAATGGAGAAGAAAAAGCAAGAGATTATAAAGAAATCCCTAAAAGTTTTTTCTATAAATATACAGAATTGGAAAGGCAGCAAAGAATAATAAATTTTAACAACATAGACAACGAAGAAGATGCTAAGATATATATTATCCATATAAATGATAGCGATGATTATGAAATGGCTATATTTTTATTAAGAAAAAACTTAGTAAATACAACTTCAACATTTAATGAAAGAAATTCAAATTTGACTAGAAAAACAGAACGTAATTTTTTTATAGAATATGAAGACGTTCTTTTTGATTTTACAATAGAATTTAGAAACGAAAAGATATTACATACACACCTATTTATACCAGAAGAAATAGTGACAACAATAGATCCTGAAGTTTTTAAAAGAATGGTGGATTTTAATCACCTTTTTTATATAAGAGAAAAGCCTAAATCTTCTAATGAACAAATAGAAATGCTTTATAGTGGGATTATAAAAAATGACAGATATAGAAGCAATTGTATTGTCGTATCCAACAATTATTGTCAAAGAATGATAACGATAGGTAAATATATACTGTCAGAATTAGAAATACGTCTTGAAGAGATAAACAATCAAAAATAAGAAACAAAAACAAAAAAGAACTCAAAAGCCTTAAAAAAACAACTTTCTAACAAAAAACCCTTCACTTTAGTGACATTTTAGTGTATAATATAATCAAATAATTAAAAACAACTAACAAAGGGGGTAAAAATATGACAAATGAAATGATTGTTCTATATACTATTGCAATATCGTTAGGCTTACTATCTGCGTTTTGCTCTCTTGCGGAGGCAAGTATAGTAGCACTAACGGAGATTTCAATTCAAAAATACGCAAACAGCAATGAAAAGTTATTTAAAAAGCTAAAAAAGTTCGTAGAAAACAAAGATAAGTTTTTATCAGCGATTATAATGTTAAATACATTAGTTAATATCGGTGGTTCAATGTTTGTAGGTTCTATCGCAATTAATTTATATAGTGCAGAAGATTATTCAATATTTCTTGGAACACTAACAATAGCAATGTTATTATTTAGTGAAATAAAGCCAAAGATTTATGCAGCACAAAACCCTGAGAATATATTGAAAATAATAGGATCACCAATAATTGTTTTTACAACAATACTGTCTCCATTTGTAAATATGGTAAATGGCTTCTTAAACAACAGCTCTAAAAATGAAAAAGACAAAATGCAAGTTGAAGAGTTAATGCATTTATTAACTACGGCTAAAAAGACAGGAATCATTCGTAACGAAGAAGAAAAGATTATGAAGAATATAATCGATCTTAAAGCAAAAACGGCTGATATTCTTATTGAGGAAGAAAATATAGTATCTATGAATGTAGGCGATAAAATCATAGATAGAAAAGACGACTTGATTGATTGTAAATATAGAAGAATTATATTAACAAATGATGAAGGTAAGCCAGTAGGAATGTTTTTTAGAGCGAAAGCATTAACAAAGATTATTAAGGAAGACGCAGATATTCCGTTTTCTAAAATAATGCACCCTGTTCCAATCGTAGACTTGAATACAGACGTAACAACCTTAGCAAGAAAACTACAAAAATCTGGTGCTCATATATCAGTGGTGGCTGACGAAGAAGGGAATGTGAAAGGAATAATAAGCTTATCTGACGTAAAAGGATTAATATTCTCTTAAAAAGACAAAAAAGAAAGCACAGACCGAAGTCTGTGCTTTTTTATTTTTAATTATAATCAATCTAGCGTTTGATTAAACTAATACCAAAATTCTTAATTCCATGTATCTCAGCGTGTTCAAAGATATGATAAAGTTCTTCTGCACTATGATAATCCTTGTCGTCATACATTTGAACAGGCATGTTATCTGCTAATGCATCTGTATAGTAATGGACAAAACACTCTCTAACGTCATGATAAAAGATTCTTGATTTTCTTGTAATCTTATATTCTTTTACATAAGTTTCCAAATTAATCTCTAATGAATACTTTTTAATGTAATCAAGTTCTTTATCAGAGATACGCTCCCCTTTATTAAATAGGAACATATCCTCAAGATTGTCATTATCTAATAAAATATCATTTACGACACTATTCAAACTTTCTTCTGTCTCTGGGTCGTCACTGTGAGTAACAGAAAATGTGCTACAGTATGTCATTACTGCTGCGGCTGCTGATAAATACCCGTCTTCCGCTTCTTGAAATTCTTCTTTTGAAATAAAATCTTTATCTTCTTTTGCTTCCTCATACTCTAAATATGAAATAATAAAATCTTCAATAGGGTAATAGAATAATGGTGGTGCTTCTGATAGGTCTCTACGAGATCTTATTTTAAAATGGAAATAATCAGTCCAAGTTTTTTTCATATAATCTTGTAGTTCATTATTAAAAAGAGAATACTCATTTACTTCAATATTAATGTTATTGCTCAATTCACAAAGGTTACATTCAGCAATATAGTTAAACTCAAAACCACTAGGAGCTAAATTTGCTTTCAAAAGTTGGTAAACCTTATCCAATACTTTTGGTTCAAAATCGAAACGGTTCGTATACATTTTACATTTATCTTTATCTTTAAATTTTGATTCAATTTCTGGAAAATGAGGTAAGAAATAATCAACAAATTCAGCTTTGTTAACATCTTGACCTTTTAATTGCATAGTGCTCACCTTTTTTTATTTTGTTTATACAAACATTATAATAAAAAAAAGGTTAAGAATCAATTTTTAAACCTTGTAACAGTTATTCATTTTCAATCTGAAAGTTTACTGCTTTATCCTCTATTCTATTTTTCAGTTTTAAAAACTTTTCTTTTTTGTTGTTTTTTAAATGATTCTTAAGTTCATTATCCAATGTTTTTTAAAAGTACGGCGTTCAGAAAAATCCAATTCGTCGGAAATTTTTTCGATAATAAGGAAAAGATCTGCGTGTTGTTCTCTAAATTCTTTTTCAAGAATAACGTCTATACTTTTCTCATCAATCCCTTTTTCTGAAAAGAATAAAATATCATTATTTTTTAATTCAAATAATAAAGATTTTTTTTCTACTTCTAAACGATTTATTTCTTTTTTTATTTTCTTGTCAAGTGAATAATTACGCCTAGCACTTTTTGAAAAGATCTGAGGAAAAAAATTAAAAAAAGCATGGAGCAAGACAAAACCGATAAAAAAAGGATAAAGAAGTAGAAGATAAAAAACTTCAAAATAATGAAAAAAAAGCACACAAGCAAAAGGAGTGATAAAACAAAAAAATATAAGCTTTATTTTTTTTTGTTTTTCTAGAAAAGGGGTTATTTTTTTTAAATGAATCTTGTTCAGAGAATTAATTTTCTTTGTCATTAAATTAATTTTTTCAATAGTTTTTTCTTTGTTATTATTCATTTATGAAGACACCTTCATGATTAATGTTTTCAAGTACAATTTCAAATGCAAATACCTTATGTTTTTTTCAATATTATTCGTTGATAACGATATATTTTTCTTCAATGTCTTCTGTTTTCTTTTTAAATTCAGTTTCCAGCTCTAATATATTATAGATAGCTTCTTTTTTATATTTTAAATCTCGTTTTTTTATTTTATGAAGTTGATTTTCTTTTGTTTCTTTTAGATAATCTAAAAATTTCATATTAATTTTTGCAAGTTCTTTGTCTTCAATAAGCTTTAATTCTTCTAAATAGGCATCAATTTTATCTTCTTTAATAATATAAGCATTATGAAATCTATTCTTTTTATTTTTAAGTTTTTTGATTTTTTTATTTATGGATAAATAAGCATAAACAATAGAAATATTAAGTAAGATATGAATAAAAACAGTGCCTGAATAATATATCTTAAAAAAAACACTAATAATGTCTTTACTCATAACATTACTATATAAAATAAAAAACAAGACAGAACCAGCAAAAAAAAGATAAATAAAAGCAGAGTAAAGAAAATTAGTAATAAAAAGGTCAGGCAGATTATCTTTTTGTTTTTTTCTATTATCTAGTAAAAGGTTTAATTTAGAAAGCCTATTAAATGCTCTCGATTTTTTTAATATTTTATATTCTTCCATTTATTCGTTCTCTATATTTACAATATTTTCTTTTGTTTTTACTATTTTTTTTATTCTTTCTTCTCTAGTTTGATCTATGTACATATCTTTCTCTTTTTCATATAAATCAAGTAATTTGTGTATACCATCTCGTTCTTCTCTGGATAGCACTTCTCTACTTAATAACTTTTTGAACGTAGCGTGTAAGATTTCAGATTCAGTTCTTATTTGTGACCGTGTTTCAAAAGAGTGAACCATTTCGTCAATAAGTGAAACATTTTTGATTCGTTCTTTAATGTTAAAAAAGTCTTCTGCTTTTAATTGGTTAAGTAATATTTTTTTTTCTTTTATTAATAAATTCTTTTTTTCTTTTATTGTGCGGAAGATTTTGATTGTTTTTTGATAGCCCTTATGTTTGGAAAGAATCTTTTCTTGAATTTGGATAGCAATAAAACCAGCAATAATAAGAAAAATAAGCCAAATTACCATATTAATGATAGGATTTAAAGGAGGCGTTATCTGAGTAATAATAATTGCAGGAATAAAAAAAGCAAAAACAAAAATAGGAATAGACAAAAACAATAAAAAATTTTTGTCAATTTTTTTTAATATTTTATTTATTTTTTTAATTTGCCTATCTTTCTTTTTTAATTCATCTTCTATTTTCTTTATTTTTTCGACGTTATCCACAAGTTGCCTCTTTTGTTTTCTCGATATTAACAAATAAAAAGACATATTTCAAATTACAAATATTGCATATTAATCATTAACTAAACAATGCATATTTTTCTTTTCTTTTCTTTTATTTTATTAAGTCTATCGCTCTTTCTTATTTCTTTTATTCGTTGGACTTCTTTATCATATTCTTCCAAAAATCTTATGACTTCTCTTTTCTTGGGTCATGTGCTTTATCTAATATTTCTAACCTAAGTTTTTCAATAGCACATTTTTCAATTATCCATAAGGTTATTCATTCTCCATTACAAATTCTTTATTTTGTTTAGAAATAATAGACAACTTACCTTTTCGTGCTTTATTATTTTCTTCAATTATTTGTTTATTGTAGTATTTTTTAAAATTTTCAAGTGTAATAGCTTGATCATAACTTAATGATATACCACTTCTGAATTCTTTTAAAACTTTGTCAAAAAAAATATTTTGATCATTTAAATAAGGGTTTTCTTTTTGATTAAATAACAAAATCGCCTTATCTATTGTAGCCTTGTTTTTTAATTTATTTTCAATGTCATTAAAGTCGAGTTCTGTAAATAAAGAAAGCTCAGATTCTTTTTCTTTAGAAAGCCTCGTTATATTCAACATAGCCGTCTTGATTTTTTTTGCTTTATTTGTTTTATTCTTTAAATAACGCTCGATAATAAAGTACAATTTATGAGCAATAAAACCATAACAAGATAAAGCAAAAATAAAAAAGAAAATTTTTACAGCAAATACTTCAACAATAGATACTTCAAAAAGAGAAGTCTGAGCAAAAAGAAAATAGAATCTAAACAGAATTGCTAGAAGCATATAAAAAAATAAAACCGCAAATGAAAATTGAAAAATGATGATATTAGTATTTAAACTGCGATTCATTTTATCTCTTAACTTTGTATATTTACTAATCTTATGATCTAAAATGTTTATTTTTTTATACTTATCCATTGCTTTCTCTTTGAATAGTTGACTTTTTGTTTTATTTTTAAGATTTCGATAATAACAAAAAAAAATCAAGTTTACAAATTACAAATTTAGCATAAATTATAAATACTTTTTAATTGTAGTATAATAATATAAAGAACAAAAAAGGACTTTAAAATGGAAAATAAAGACGATTTATCATTGTCAGAATTTATAACAGAAAAATTATTGAAAAAAGAAAGAAGACCTGCTTTTAGAAGACTACGCAAAATGGAAGCGTCAAGAAAGAAAAGAATAGATGATAAAATAGAAGCGATTAGAGAAAGAAAAGAAGCTTTGAGAGAAAAGGTTGAAGATTTTTATGTTTTTATGGTTAAAGCTCATGATTTTGTTCCAAAAGAGATTTTTGACAAAGATATTGAGAATAAGCCTAGTTATCTAACTGATGATATACATTATGAGAATAGTGTTTATGAAGGTAAATACTTGTTGCTGGAAACAGCAGGATATTCTTTAAAGGTAGATATGTTTCCTAGTGGTTGTGATTACTAAATAAGAGACAAAAATAAAAAAACGAAGAAAGTATATAAGATAAGATAAAAAAGCTAGACTTCGCCCTAGCTTTTTTATCTTTAATATCTAATTTATTCTGCAGCTACTAACTCGTTTAAGATTTTCACAATAATTTCATGCTCGGAATCATTAACTTTTTCAACAAGCATAATATACTCAAGATACAAAGAGATAATAGTTAGATTTGTTGAATGAAGATCTTCTTCTTTATGATTCGGTTCCATATATAAGTTATATAATCTATCTTTTTCATTGACTAGTTTTACACTCCAGCCTTGATCTTCAAATAATTTTTCAATATAAGGCTTGGACGATTCTTTATTTTGCTTTGGTTCTTTGTTAATTGTAGAGTTTAGATATTTTTCTACTTCAACCATATTGGGTTCAACAGAATCAATGTCAGCAAGAATGACAGAAGAAGGTGCTAACTCTTCAAATATAAAGCCGTCTTCTGAATCTAGAACTTTCACTTCTGTAACTTTAATAAGGATTTCTCCGTCAACGTCAGTAAAAGCTTTTTCTTCCTCATTAAAAGAAAGCTTTTTATAACAAGTTTGAGCAAAGCCTACTGCAACTTTAAATGCTTCTTCTTGTGTAAGTGTTTTTTCGGAACTAACAACATAAACTTTATCAGTTTCAAATTCCAAAAGAGAGACTCCAAGATTAACGATGATTTTCTGCATATAAGACATAAACTAAACCTTTTAAAGTAATTTAATAATTGCATAATTATAGCATTGCACGATAAGTAAAACAATAATTTTGGAAGATTTTAATAAAAAAAGACTAGGTGTGATGCCTAGTCTTATTATGTTTTTTAAGTTGATGTTACGCTGTTGCTTCAATTGATTCTCTGTTAAGCAAAGAGCTAAATAACTCTTTCTCTTTAAAAATAAATTAAAGTATTATTATACCAAAGATTGTTCAAAAAAACAACGATTTTAAATTAATGTTTAGTAATTAATTAAGTCAATTTCTTTTTCTTTTTTATTGAAATTAGAAAAAAATAAAGAATTAGTAGTCCTAAATGATTAAAAGAAAAGCACTCAGAAGAATGCTTTTTTGTTGTTTGATTAGTTATGTTCTTTAAAGGCTTCATCAAGAACCTTAATTACCTGTTCTTTGTAAACAGAGTGTTTGATTGAATCCTCGTAGAATCTATAAACCTGTTCTCTGTCTTCTTGGGTTTTAGTGTTATCTAACATTCGAAGAATAAGCTTCTTTTTATTTTCTAATGCCAATTCTAAGAAAGAATCAAACTTGTCACCAAGTAGCTCAATATAAACGTCTGATGCTGCTTTTGAAAGGTAATCTGTTTCAGAATCAAATGCAAGTGTTCCAAAAAGACTAGACAACATGCGATAAAGAACGTTTTTTCTTTCTTCTTTTTCTTCTTCTTCAATATCTTTAATTGAATCAACTGCAACAAGCCTATATGATTCTTTAAAAAGAAAATATGATATAGAAGGTTCATGATCAAAAGGAATGGCATATAAAGGGTAATTATACTCTTTAACACTCTCAGCCTTTTCTTTGATAAGATTAAATGTTTCTTCAGCATTCTGCTTATCATAAGTCTTAGCTAGGTTAGAAATAAATTCTCTCAATTCAGTATTCATATTTTAAACTCCACATTTAATGGATTAATAATATCATACTAAGGAACAAAAGGAAAATATAATATTATTCATTAACAATAAACACAGACTCTCGTTTCTTAGTAGAGTCTTCTAAGATGACAACTTCATTCATTAAGAAATCGATACTTTTAACATCATTACTATTATTAATAAATTCTTTTTTGCGATTAATAATATCTTTAGCCAATGATTCATTTATATTTTCAAGATCTGTTCTTTTTAATTCGTCAAACAATAAATTGATATTACTATTAACAAAGAAGTCATAATTTTCTTTCTTTACCTTGCTTATGTTATTAATTTTTTTTAAAGTCTTATTTCTTCTTTTCCCAAGATAAAATAAATAAAACGCATTGCAAACAATAAAGAAAATTAAAATAATATTAAAATAATAAGAAAATTCAAGCAAATAAAAGATTATGACAACTAAAGAGGTAGAGAGTATAAGAAAAAAAGCAAGCATTTCTCTATCAAAAAGAATAGAATTCAGTCTATTTACATTTATTTCTCTTCTTCTATACATTTTTCTAAGAGTTTCGGCTTTATCTAATAACACTGGTAATTCCTTATTCGTTTATTATTTCACTATGAATAACTTTTCTTGATTCATTTTCAAGTGTTTTAACTTTTTTAAAATTAAGTAACAGGTCTTCTTTTTCTCTTTTTTCATTTTTTATATTTTCTCGTTTTATTTCTTCTTCTCTAAGAGAGATAATTTTAGCGACAGTATATTTGTTTAGATCATTAATGTTTCCTTCATTAATTTCATTAAACATATGGCTGACATATTCTCTTTCATATTTTTTAATTTCTTTATCAAGATTATTTAATTTATCTTGAACAGGTTTAAAGAATCTATTATATCTTATAGAAAAGAGGCGATATGACAGATAACCAAATAAAAGACCAAAGAAAACAAAATATAAACAAGAAGGGCTAAGTGCAAATGAACCTACACAGAAAGCGAATATAAAGGAAGCGCAAGCAAGCATAACAAGACGCTCTTCTGTTTTTTCAGAAGGTGTCTTTTTTCCGTTTTCTAATCCCTTTTCATATATTCGAGTTAATAATTTCAGTCTTTCATATTCTTTAATATACATTTAATCGATCACTTGCCATTTTAATATTAAGTTTTAGTCAATGAGTATATATTATTGGGTTTCAAATATCAAATATCAAATAAAGTATAATAAAGCAAATAATTGTAAAATAAAAAAGACCACAACGTTGAGGTCTTTTATTATAATTTAAAACTGATTATTATATTGCTTGGTTTAATTCGTTTCCATATTCAACAATTCAATTTCTTCTTCTTTAATTAAACAAGATTGTCTCAACTCATTATTCATAAAATGATTAACTCTATCTTCATTTTTGAATTTAGGTAGATTCAATGAATCTTTCTTTCTGTATGTTTCAATAATGTCCTGAATTAGAGTAGGTTCAATCTTTTCAATTTCACTAGTTCCTTTAAGTTTAATTAGCTCATTGAAGTATGTTTGGTAATTATCTTCAATTTTAAGGGTAAGATTTTCTTTTTCAAGTTTTTCAATTTCATGATCGATTTTGCAAAATGCATCATAGTGGTTTCTAAATCTTGTAAAGAAAGGACCGTGATAAAGGAAGCTAACAAAACCGACAAGACCAATACCACAATTCAATAAAAAAAACTTACTTTCAACGAAAGCCATAAGAGAACCAACAATAAGAACAAGAGCAGCTATTAACCAAAGTAAAAAAAACAAGTCATTATAATGAAAATCTATTAAACCTCTTATCTTTTTATTGTTTTTTCTGGCGTTTCTTAATTTTCTGTCTACCTTATCTTTTCGCATTACTTTCATTTAATTTTAATCCATATGTCCGATGTTCTGTTAAAAAATAAAACCCGATAATAACATAATAAAATAAAACATTCAAATGCAAGATAAAGCATACTTTATTAAGTTCATAATTATTTAAGACAAATATATGTCTAAATCCGTATCAATTAAATAATGGATAGATAAAGAATTAAAATTAATAAAAGCATTTTCGATCCATTCTTTGTTGGAGAGAAGCTTAGAATCGTTATCTTCTAATTTAAGATCGGGAAATAAGTTATCTCGTTGATCTTTCTTGTAAACAACAAAAATAGCATAAACACTAGCTAACTTACGCAAAAATTCATAAGTTTCGTCGTTAGAGATTGAAATAATCGGAGAAACATAACTTTTTTCTTTTTTCATTGATACATGAAGACTCTCTAAGCCTTTATATTTATTTGCAAAAAAAGACAAATCTTTGAATGCTTGTTTTTGTCGAATAGAAGCATTAGGTGTATTGGTTTCCGATAAAGCACGAATATGAGATTGATAGATATCAAAAAGTTCTGGAAAACGATTTAATTTCTGAGAACCAAATTGACTCGATACAGTGCATGTATTACGTATAACTTTTTTATTTTTAAAAATATTTTCTTGTAACATAATGAACCCTTTGATAGAATTATTTTTTGTTTATTTAAGATTTATTACCATAAACAGAAGCATGACTTCGAACTGTTAATGTTTCAATATTTAAGTCTTCTTCAAAAAGAATATCATTCTTAGAACCATTTACTTGGAGCACATAATTACTATCTTCATCTTCTTCATAGATATAAGAATCGCAATCATAATCAAGAGAAAGATAAAGAATTGCAATATATCCACTTTCATTTTGAAAGAATACTTGAATCTGTGCGCCACCACCTACCATACAAGTAACATTGTCCTGTTTTGTTTTGATATATTCATAAACACTTTTGACTAAATCGTGGTGTCGTTCTTTGATAAGTTCAAAATGGAATAAAGAATGTTTGATTCTCTGTTTTAAGATATTAATAGGGTCGTTCTCAATATGAAGATTGCCTAGATTAGAGAAACAATAAGGAACATTGTCATAATTAAAAACACATTCAGTTCGAGTTTGATCTTCTTTAAAGAATGAAAGTTCAAAATCAGGAAGAGCCTCTTTATAGAAAGTTTTTATTTCTTCTAATTTAGGCAGTTTTTTGTCGCTTTCTTTTTTATTTTCTTCTAATTGTTTACTGTATTTAAAGAATTCAATCCAAAACTCTTCTTTGTGGTCTTCGAACTTGGCAATAAGTTCTGGAATTCCTAGCTCTTTTAAGAAGTATTCTTTAAAATCAATGTGGTTGTCAATGTCTTTCAAGTCTTTCATTTTTTACCTTTAATTAGAGTAATTATGTGCTTTATTATAGCAATAATGAGAAGTTTATACAAGGTTTTTGAGATCATAAGAAAGCTTAAAATTTAAAAATTATTATGTTGAGAAATTATGTTATTTTTTTTGACATTGAAAAAACTTAAACATTCACAAAATATAAATATTAATTCACTTTTTAAAATTATTTTTTATATGTTTTTTTGATTAAAATTAAAACTAAAATAAAAAAACAAAAAAGAAAGTTTTATTATTAGGTAAAATATACGAATAAAAATATATGAAATATTAAAATAAAAAACAACAATAATAAAATAAAAAGCATAAAATATAGATTGACTTTATTATTTTAATAAACTATATTTCAAAAAAAAACAAATATAAAAAAATATAAATGAGGTTTAAAATAATGGAAAAATTAGAAGAGTTAGAAAAATTAAATAAAAAGCTGGAAATGTATTGTGGAACAAAAATAGTAAATAGAGTGAAGCCATACATTAAGATTTCAAAACAAATAAATATAGTTGCAAGTGTTATTATTACTTCTTTACTTTTTATTACTTTCTGGGAGAAATTAGACTCCTTTAAGTTTTTGTTACCTATTTTTGGATTGTTTTTTTACATGAACTCTTATTTATTTAAAGAAGAAATTACTTTTAATTTTATAAAATATAAAGATGGGGATAAAATAAACTATAACTGTTATAATGAGGACGATTCTTTATATAAAGTAAGCGTTGTTGAATTAATATCTTTAACAATTAAATCTTTATTTTGTGCAATGATTTTATCTATGTTTCAATTCACGTTATTTTTCATACTCGTTGGTTTTATTATAACTAAAAGTCCGTCTACATTTATCCTGTTCGGAATGATTGGGTTTTTAACTTTTATGATGATATCATATGGGATATTTACTGGTATTCTGGATCAACGTGAAGAGCAAAGAAAACCAAATAAAGAAATGGAGAAAATAAAACAAAATATAGAATCCGAATTGGATAATGTAAAAGATTATGGCATCAAGGGTTTGTTATTTTTGAGAAAAGATTTAAATAAATCAAAGTTAAAGAATTCAATATTATCAGATTTGATTCAAGAAGAGATAGGAAAAAAATTACAAAGAGATAACAAAGATTCAATTGAAGATTATGTTTTGGAAGAAAAAACAAAAGAATTATCGATGGAGACATATTAGAAATTTTGTTTATTTTTTATACAACCTGATATTAAATTAAATAATTCAATCTGAGTATTCCATAAGGTAGATTTAAAATCACGCTCTATAATTTCAATAGTTTTGATTATTTTTTAACCAACAATTTTGAGCAAAATATTTTGTAAAAAAAATGGTAGAGAATGCAGATCGTACATAATATGCCTTCGTTGATATTCTAAAAAGAAGTCAAAAATCATTTTTCAGACTTTAAACAAAGGGAGTCTTCAAATTCACAATGCATACTATGATATAAAATATTTTAAAAATAATTTGACAATGAAAAATGGTATTTACAAAAACAAGGGTTATAAATATCAAAAAAGTCTACGAAACTTTTTCAAAAAATCACAGTAAATCAAATGCGCTCAGAAATGAATTTAAGCTCGAATATTTTAGGAAATGGTCGAAAAAATGAAAAAAACGTTTAAAAATGAAGAATATTCAATATTGTTTATTTTAAAGGAAAAAAGAGAATAAGAACAATAATATATCTATTATTCTCTTCCTAAATTGAAAACCCTATTAAAATAAGGAAAAAACAGATTTACTCTAAAGTGCTTGCGTAGGTATTGCGTGAACTTTACTCCAATAATTTTTTTATTTTTCCCCTAAATATTACACTTATTAAAACCCGTTTTTTGGTTCCGCATCCCCGCAACAAAACCATTCAATAAAAAGCATACTTTTTATTGAAAAACCTATTGACTTTTCTTTTTCATTGCACTGTTAATAAAGGTATTTTCAAGCAAAAAGTTGAGTAAAGTTTTTATATATTTTTCTTGAGTTTTTTTAATTAAAAAAACAATCCCACACTAGGTGGGATTATTTATTTATTTTTTTATCATTTGAATTTGTCTAAGAACTTTCTATAAGTGTGAGTCTTTAAAGCTGATTTAGACTCTTTACAATTCTCAATTTCATTCGTTAAAAGAGAAAGCAATTCAACTGCATTGCCCTCATTGAACTTGCCTTCTTCTATATCTTTTTGACTTACTATATTTAAATCCAACATAAGAGATAAAGAATCTTGAAACGCTTCTGAACTTTTAGGATTTTTATTTTTTTTCATCAGACGACCTTTAAAGTTTAATTAAGTTTTTTATTACAAAGTTATTATATTAAAAATATAACAAATAATCAAATAAATTTTACTTGTGAACTAATATTTTTTTTCTTGTGAACAGAAAGCAATAAAGAGAACAAAGCGACGATAGAACCATAAACAGAATACTCACCTAATTCAGAAACAAAGTATGTATAATTCATAATACCATCTTTTAATATAAAAAAAGAACACTGCCTGTGTTCTTTTTTTGTTGTTTTAATAAAATATTTTTATATAATATTATATTGAATGATTTAAACAAACATTATTATGTAGTTCTCTTAAAGCGACTAAAGCTTCTCCAGAATCAAGTGTGGTGGTTCTTAAATCATTAGGATTGTTAACACCTAGATCTTTCCACTTAACCATTTCATGAGACTCTTTTCCATCTTCAAGATAAAAAATAGTATAACTTCTATAATCCAATTCCTTAACAATAAAATTACGAATCTTGCATTTCCCTTGTTTTTCAAAATCATGATTATAAGGATCTATATGAAAAAGACTATCCCCTGGTCTCAGATCTGTAAATAAAAGCAATTTGCCACCACCATTATATTAAATAAAACATACTAAACATGCAACAATTATAATAAATAAAGGTGTAGAAATCAAGAAATAATATTATCTAATGTTTCATCAAAGTCATTGGAAAGATCTTCAAACCACGCTTTTATAAGAGTTTCAACTACTGGTTTACTATCAGTAGTTAACTCAACAGAGATAACTAATTCAGAATGGTTTTCGTCTTCTTCATGTTTTTGAACCCAAGCGCCTAAGTGCTCACTATCTTCTTCGAACTCTTCTTGAATGATACGGATTGATTTATTAATACTCTTATAGTGTTTATAAAGAATTGGATTGGCGTCTCGATCAAAAGTATTCTTTTGTAACAACTCTTCTTCTATGCAATGACCTTTTGCTATTTCATTTACTGTATCTTCCCAATAAGACATAGCTTTTTCAAAAACCTCATTATCATTAATAAAGTTTTTAAACAATTCTTTATTGTTACTCATATTATTCTCGCTTTCTGATTATAAGTTATCCGATTATAATTTAATAGAAGTAATAAATCAAATAAAAATCAAATATCTTGACTATTATTTTGTATATTGATACTATCAAAAAAATTTAAAAGTCAATATAACCAAGAAAGAAAAAATCATGAATAAAGAATTAAATCAATTTAAAGAAGTAAATGAAAGAATTGATAAATTAAAAAAAGAAAAAGATAAAAAAAATAAAGAAATAGAAAGTTATAAATTATTAATATCAACAAAAGCAAGGACTTATAATACATTTTTATCTTCAATACCTATAATAACTTACACTGCACTTGTTTATTTATTGATACCTTCACAAGAATTGTATTCTGATTTACCCTATGGGAAGATAGATCCAAGCATATACCCAATAGAATACATATTATTAATAAAGTATAGGGTAATATTTTTATTAACAACAGCGATAAGCTACCTTTCTTATCGTGTTAATATAAAAAATATAGATGAAGTAGAAGAACGTTTATCGTGTCTATTCATGGTGTTTTTTTATGTATTATTTACAATAATGTATTTTTTTAATCTTAATCATTACAATGTATCAGCTATATACGTATTCTTCTTGTGTATACCGATATTCATTAACTCTATTGCTCTTTTATTTGGTTATAAAGACGTAAAAGAATTAATAAAAATGAGAAAAAAAGATTACTTAAAAGATTTTAAAGATAGCATTAATATAGTTGAGTCAATAAATGAAGGTTTAAAAAAGGAAAATTTAAATTATATCTCATTAAAAAACGAAATAGTAAAAGATCCTGAAATAATGGGGTTGGTTCTGAGTGAAGCCAAAAAATCTAAATCTCCTTCACATGTAAATGTTTTGGTTAATGAGTTTTATAAATATAGAGAAGAATTAGAAAAAGAAAGGGAAGAAGAAGATAAGTTGAAAGATGCATATAGATCAGTATTTAATATCGATCTAGAAAAAACCAAAATATTAAATGATTAGAGTTAAGGATATTAAATAATGAAAAAAGAAAACCTGTTAAATACAATACAAAAAGAATCTAAGGACTTATTAGATTTAAAAGACAAGCACAATGAAATTGAAAAAAAAATTATAAAGGAAGGACGTTATCAAGTACTTAATACAAAAGCAAAATGTTATTTGTCTTTTTTAATTGTTCCAATACTCTATGCATTTATACTAAGTGTGTTTACCCCAATGACAATGACAGAAATATTGAGTTTCAATATAAATTTATCAAATGAATATAATAAAACTCTATCTGTAATAATGATCTCGACCTATATTTTGATAACACTTATGCTTGTTTATTTAGGGAATTTAATAAGTGGTTCTGAATTAATTGAAAAATATAGAAAAAGAAAACGAATGGATATCGTTATTGCATTAAATAGATATTCTGATTCAGAAGAATTTACATTACCTATATTGATTGTCTCTATTGCTTTTTTATTTGTTATATCTTTATATTTAATGATAGGAAGTCCCAACCCGAATGTATTAATTTATACTTCTTTGCTTTTAATTATAATTCCAATATTATTGATGAATTTATATTACACACCTTATTTATTTAAAAATAACAATAATAAAAATGAAGAATTATATAAACAAGACAAAGCATTATTGCTTCAAATATCAGACAAAACAAATCTTTGTGAGAAAATATCCTCTGAGATATTGAATGATGAATATTTAATGAAAAATGTCATAGAAAGTTATATGAATAAGAAAGAAAAAGAATTATTACCCTATGAGAAAACACTAATTAAGCAATTAGATCAAAAAACAAAACAGTTGAAAGAAGAAAAAATACGAGAAGAAGATTTAAAATCTCAATATAAGATAATGTTCAATAAGGAAATGAAAGACACAATAGAGATATCAACAGAATAACAAAAGCCCTTTCGGGCTTTTTTCTTTTTAAAAAAGACTTAAACATAAAAAAATTGACTTTTAAAGAAAGAATTGATATTTTTGGGAATTGTGGAGTGAGTATGAGCATTGAAAATCTATTAAAAGAATTTGAAAAAAGTGATAGCAAAGTTAAAGTTTTGAATAAAGAAAAATCAAAAATAGAAAAAATGAAAAAAGAAACAGGAAGAAGAGATGTCGATATGGCTAATAGAAAATCGATTTTTGTTTTATTAATTCCTGTCATCTTCTTTTTAATAATATTATCGACAATAACAGACTTCGAAATAAATCTGAGTATATTTAATTTATTTTCGATAACAGATCCTTTGTTGGAAGAAAAAAGAAAAGCTATTGGTTTTTTAATAGGGGCAACATCTCTTTTGTGTATATTTTCTATTTTATTAAGAGAGAAAATAGTAGATATTTTATTAAAAAATCCTTTTGGAACGTCAAATAGTCGTTTGATAATAATTCCAATACTTTTAATGGCATTTCCTTTATCATTATCCTTAACATTGATGGCAACTAATAACGGTCTGACAATAGCCATAACGAGTTTCTCATTTCTTGTTTTTTTATTCGTCTTTATTTTTTATTTTGTGGCTTGTTTTAAGAATCTTTTCAAAAAGAGATTGGATAATAATGTTTTATTAAAGGACAAAGAAATAAGTAAAGAGTTAGAAAAAGAATCAGATAAATATAAGTTATTAAAAACAGAATTAATAACAAATCCAGAAAATATGAAACAGATTATTGAAAAATATCATTCAAGCAAAAAACCTAGCGAGTGCTTAATATTATTAATGAATGAATTTGAAAGAGAAGCGTCAAAAAGAGAAAAACTTAAGACAAAAAAAGAAAGGCATGAAGAATTGTATAAAATAAGATTTAAAGAGTCATTTGATGTAGAAATTGAAAATTCATAATCAAAAACAAAAAAAGACCAACGAGTGGTCTTTTTTTTGTAATGTATTTTAAGTGTTAAGCAGCAGCTTTAACTTTACTTTCTTCAAAGATAATATCTGAGAATGCTTTGTGTTTTACTTTCAGAATGGAACGTTTAGCAACCAGAGCTTGAATTGTTTTCTTATTACGATGTTTTTCTTTTTGTGCTTCACTTAGACTTTCACCACCGAATTGAGAAGATTGAATCGCTTTCTTCAATTCATATTGTTTTTTAGTCGTCGCTTGATATTCTTCTTTCACAATATTTAGCTGATTGGAAACGTGCTCCATTTTACAAGCAGGAGTGCTTTGACCATAAGGAATCTGTGATAGACGCTCACGAACGGCTTGTAGCTCTTTTGAGGCAATTGCAATCTCTCGACGTTGAATTGCAATAGTAGATTGTAGTTTAGCCATATCTGGGACAGTAGTAGCCTTTTGTTTTGCAGCTTTTGCTTCTTTTTGTGCTGTTACAAGTCCTTTAATCTTCAAACGTAGTTCTTGCATTACAGTTAGGTCTTGTTGAGTAGTGTTTGAAGTAGTTACAGTTGTCATATTATCTATTTTCCTAGTTAAGTTAGTGGACACAATCTGTTGTATGCCCTTGATTTCGGAAACTATAATAACAACCTTGGATTATAAAAGCAAGAGAAAAATATACTTTTTTTAGCATTTTTTTTCTTGTTAATTTATCGTCTATAAATGAGTTTATTTTGTATTGGCTTAAAAAAGAAAAAAACCGTAAAGATTGCTCAATACGGTTTTGTTTGATTAATGTTTAAGCTTCTTTTCCCCAAGGGATAAAAGTAATATACAATAAAGCATCCCATTCAATGCCTGTTGCTTCTGTGAACAATTCTTCGAAGCCCTTTCGATTGTCTTGTCTTAACAGAAACTTGCCTTGGAATGCTTCTGGAAGTTCCAAATAGAAATTACCATTGGTTAATTCTTTTAAGCCATAGCGTTTTAAGTGCTGTTGTAATTGATAATGAGCAGTTGCTTCTAAGGCATAAGCTCGAATTTCAACGCCAAAAACATAAAGTCCATTTGTTTTTAAATTAGAGTAAGGTTGTTTTATAGGGTAAGACAATGTCATATAGCTATCAACCTCTGAATTTAAATCAGCAGGAGATTTAATCCTTTCCATTTTAGGCAACTTTGAACGCATATAAGCATTTTCATTGGAACGTCTTAAATCAGTAGGACTAACGTCAATAGTTTCAGTTGCTACGTCACAAGAATAAAAAGGTTCTTGACTCCACATATTGACAATAATGCTACTAACTTTGCCATGAAGTAATCCAGTAGGTCCTTGCCAAGCAGTTTTCTGTGGCAATTTAAAACCTTTAACACGACCAAAACGTTGAGTGTTATTTCGCTCGAATGTTACTACGTCACCAATTGAGTATCCCATCTTTTTCCCCTTATAATATTAATATGGTTTTATTATAAAAAATTAATCTTCAAAAAACAAAGAATACATTATTCACATTTTAAACTTTTATTGTTTTTTAAATTGTTTCGAAAACCAACAACAAGTGCATAAGCGTCTTGAACACCGTCTCTTTTTGTCATATTTTTTTGTTTCTTTGATAATTCGAGAAGTTCTTTTAAAACTTCGTCAAGCACTTCAATTTTTGGTTCTGTATTATTTTCAATGCTCATACTACTCTCTTTCTTTAATAATTAATAGACTGTCTATATTTGAGACTTTTTTATTTTTGTGGTCATATCCAATGTGGTCAAAGAAATCCCAAACAGAATCATGCTCTACGACTTCATATGTTGGGTAGTTTTCGAGTGCGACTTCAACGCCTTCTCGTTTAGCCATACGCTCTCGTGCTTTAATATAAATAGAATCGTCAGCATTAGTCCAGCGATCAAATCGAGTTAATGAATGATGTGTTGTTAGTTTTTTTTGATACCAATGATCAAACCAGCGATCATGAGAACGCTCTATCATTCCTTCTTTGGCACGAATCTGGCGATATGAGCCACCTCTTTTATTTCCGTTTTTAACAGTAATAACATGAACTTTAAATGTATCACCAAGAATCGAAGTGTATTCTTTAACCATAGACACTCTTTGCATTGAAAACCTCTTGTCTGATTCTTTAATTTAATATGCGGTTATTTTACCATAAGCCTTAGATAAATGGAACAAAAAGTTATCCTTGATTGTTGCATAAAAAGAGAGTAAAATTAATGCAATTTAAAACATAAAAGAAGATTGAATTATGATATCAATAATTAAAACGGCTGAGAGTCTAGAAAATACGGTTTCGGAATTTAGAAAAATGAAATCAAAATCTGGCTTGCACTTCTATACAAATCCTAATGAGTTAGCAATGGCTGTTCAATCTCTTGCCGTAATTTGTATGGCAGCAGTTTTAATGGGAGAAAATTTGGGCTTTTCTTATTATATGAGTCATATGGTTCAAGTATATGGTTCTTTTTCTTTATTCATTTATCTTTGTTATTACAATAACGTTAATATATTTAACGAAAAAGAAGATAAAACAAATAAAGAATTAAATAAGATTGTTGCTATGGCTGTGTTGTCTTTGTCTATTGTCGGAGTAATGATATTAATTCAATACAAAATAATAGATCTTGTAGGTTTTAGCGATGAAAAGAAAGCGTTTATTGAAATGACAACAGTTGTCTTTATGGTGAGCATAACAATGATAGCAGCAATGGAGATGAATTATCATTTGAGAGATAGAAAAATCCTGCAGAGCTTATCTGACGCTGAAAAACAAGTCTTTGAGAAAAGAAACGAGTTGAAAGATTTATTGAAAGATCAAAATCTCTTATATGCAATGTGTAAATATGCGAAAGAAAACCATTTAACAGAGACAAAAGAGTTAACCGAAACATTGTTCCGTTCAATGTTGTATGGCAATAAGTTTAATTCTTTATCTGATTATGAAAAGTCTACTGCATACAAACATAAAGAATTATATTAAAAAGAAAGCAAGGTTTGAAGCCTTGCTTTTTTATTTTTAAATATAACAAAGATATGATATAATTCTTATATTAGATACTTGGAGTAAAAATGAGTTTAAAATTAAAAAGATTAAAAAGATTTGTATATGATTACATTGAAAGCATTGAAGATGCGATTGTGTTTTCAAATACTATGGATACAGAAGAAATATCAGAAAAAATTGCAGGGATAAGAAACGAGATACCAAGTAGACTTGAAGAACAATCTTTCGATTCAGATATAAATTTGATAGACCCAAAAGAAATAGAAGATATATTAAAAAAAGAAAATATTGTTAATTTTATACCAACAAGTCTAAATGATTTTGTAAGCACAATGTTTTATTCGAAAGCAAATTTATCTAATGAAGAAGTTAATTGTTATCAAAAAAATGTTGAGGATTTTCAATTATCACAAGATATCAATTATATTTATGATTTAACATTTATTAAAAATGGAAATGAAAATAACTCAAATTCGAACTCTGATTTTAAAACTCTACTTGATAGAACATTTAAAGATTTACAAGTAAAAGATAAGGCTGAATTTGTTTCTAATATAAGTATATTTTTGGAAAATTATTTATCAACAGATTTTGGCAGAAAAAAAATTGAATTAATTAATGCAAATTACCAAAAAGAATTGGCGAATGATGTCGATAACAAAAAAGCATGTGTTGATTGGTTTCAAGATCTAATTGACTGTGTTAATAGTAGCACTCCAAAGAATAAGAGCAAGGTATAGATCTTAATTTTTCCATTACAACAAAGCAAGGTTTGATACCTTGCTTTTTTTGTTGTTTTTTTGATTAAAAATATGATATAATGCTGAGATTGAAACTCTAAAACAAAGGTGAAAAAATGCATCAAAATCTCTATGAATACTTAATTGTGAATGAAGAAAATATTTCTCACGTAGAAAAAATAGAAAGGGGGTCTCGCCTTGTCGCTATAAAACTCTTTATTAAATCAATAGAAAGAGAGGACACAATAACCTATATTAAGTTAATGTTTTTAAATAAAATCATCGCAAGTAGCGAAGATGGAAAACATACGAGTCAATCCCTTGAAGTTTTTACTAATTTAAAAAGTAGACCAACGCCTTCTGATTCACACGCCATAAAAGATTTCCCTTTAAGCAGGGAAGAATTGAAAAAGATAAGAAAAGATATTGTTGAAATAGTAGACGTTCTAGGGATTAAAGAAAATCTGCGAGAAGAAGAATTGACGGCATTATATGATAAAAAACAAATTCATATGAAAAAATTTAAACCACAAAACTTTCATTTTAGTAATCGTCAAAACTGGGAATGTGAGAATGATTATTATCCAGAAATGACGTCTATATTAAAAAAACTTATAGAAGATAATTTAAATATCGTAGAAGAGAATAAAATTGTAGAAGAAGATAAAGCATTAGACAATATTCTTGAAAATACAAATTTTAAATTATTTATAACAAAAAGTAAACTTCAAGAGATAGAATCAGTGATTAAAGGAAGTCCTATGTCTGAATGGTTGGATATGGTTGAATTGATAGACGGGGTCTAATTGTTTATGGATAATAGCGAAAATATATATGAATATTTAAAAGACAGAGTGAATCCAAATTCAAAAATCAAACAAAATCGCATAGAGAATACTGGTCTAGCGGTTCTTGTTGAGTTAGGGAAAAAAATAAAAAATATTAGTAGAAATATTAACATGCATATTTCTTTAATAGTAACTAGAAAAGATCTGGAATCGCCAATAAAATTAAATATAGTTACTCTTTTTTTTGAAGGAAGAATGGCAAAAATAAATAGAGACGACTTAGATATGTCAGAAGAAGAACAGGAAACTATGTTAAATGAATGCATTTCTGAAATAGAATGCTTGGTTGATCTGTTAGACGCCAAAAAAGATTACTTAGTTTCAGACATTCAAAACAAATATCTTTTCAATAAAAATAAAGATTTAGACACATTAGGTTTAAATTCTTTCAATTTGTTTTTGGAAATGAAACCAAACGAAAGCACTTTGGGTTTAATCTCGGCAGTAATGAGATACAACCTTATCAAAAACTTAAATTTATCTCCTGACACGGACATACCTTTATTAAAGGATAAAGAAAAGCTGTTGTCTTTGTGTTTTGTTTCATTGAAGGATTTGGTAGAGATATTCAAAGATATTCCTGTAAATGAATGGGTAGACGTGTTTAAACTTAATTATGGTAATTAAAATGAATGATAAATTATTAGATTATTTAAACAATAGTGATGTAGAATCAATATTTACAGCTTATAATAAAAAAGAAAAGACTTTTTTTAGCAAGACAACAATAACACAAAAACTAACACATAAAAGACTTGTTAGTAAAAGGGGGGGGAGTATTCACGTTTAGAATTAAATCAGTAGAAGAATCTGTTTATCTGCAAATTTCAAAACATTTTTACCTATGAATAACAAGAACGCCTCGTCCTTCAGGTCGAGGATGAATTGTTTTGTATTCTTATTTCTTTGATTTCAAACATTATTGTTGACTTTTTTTATTGTTTCCTTTATAATTTAATTGCAATTAAATATAGGAAACATATGACCGTCAACAAACAGATTATGAAATCTTACAGATTCAAAATCATGCCAAACAATGAGCAAAAGGAACTTTTGTCTCAATGGTTTGGTTGTCGTCGTTTCGTTTATAATAAATTTGCGGAAATTCAAAAAAAACGTAAAGAAAATGGTGAAGGATACCTTCATTATACGGAATTAGATAAATTTTTATCGCCTTGGAAAAAAAATGAATTTCCATTTCTAAAAGACGTTAATTCACAAGCACTTCAACAAGTCTCAAAAGATTCTAGTCGTGCCGTTAATACGTTTTTTCAAAGATTAGAAAAAGGAAAAGGAACGAATACCTTTAACTTTAAAAAGAAATATGATTCAAAACAATCTATTTCATTTCCCGTTTATAACAACAACACTCGTTTTATTCACAACTATAAAGTCTATAAAAAAGCAAAAGTTTGCTACATTCAAATACCGAAAATGAAAGACTATTTAAAGGTGTTGAAACATAGGAACTTTGAGGGTGAAATCAAAAATGTCACGCTATCAAAAGAAGGTGATTGCTACTATATCAGCCTTCAAACAAAGCAATCTATTGTTATTGATAGCAATGATAAACCGATTTCAACTATTGGCATAGATCTTGGTGTGAAAAAACTTGTTACAACTTCTAACGGTGAAGTTTTTAGACCGTTAAATGCGTTTAAAAAGAATCAAAACAAACTTGCACGACTTCAACGTAAGTTGAGTCGTTGTACCAAAAAATCAAATAACTTTATTCGTTTGAAAAAACGAATAAACAAGCTTCACAAAAAAATTGTTCAAATGCGCAAAGACTATCTTCATAAACTTTCAACATATTTAGTCAATAATCACGCTATTATTTATATTGAAGATTTGAAGATTAATAATATGTCTAAAAGTGCAAAAGGGACAATTGAAAAACCTGGTAAAAACGTAAAACAAAAGTCTGGTCTCAATCGTTCTATTTTAGAACAAGGTTGGGGTATTTTTTCTGGTATGTTAAAGTATAAGCAAGACTGGAAAGACCAGACTTTGGAGAAAAGGCAAGCCGCTTTTTCTTCACAAGAATGTTGTCTATGTCATAGCAAGCGAAAATCTAATCGTGCAAGCCAAGCTAAATTTGCTTGCTCAAACTGTGACAACAAAATCAATGCTGACCTAAATGCAGCGTTAAATATTCTTTATCGTGGTTTAGTAAAATCAGGTTTAACAAAAGAAGAAGCACAAGAAATTGTTGGTAGTAAGATTATCAAACGATTAAAATATACGAATCTTTGGATACAAGAGGGGAAGGCAAGCGTTAGAGGTTTGTCTTCAGGTTGTAAAGTAGCTTCTGCTGCTTGAAGACTATTTTTCTTGCTTGCATTTTATGGCGTATCCAACCTTAACAGGTCGGAATACAAAATTCTTTGAA
>PBMB01000011.1 GCA_002722455.1 Chloroflexota bacterium | reverse complement strand
TAAATCTACTTCTTCACCGTCTTCCAAACCGTCATTGTCTGTATCTGGATTATTTGGATCTGTGCCTAAATCTACTTCTTCACCGTCTTCCAAACCGTCATTGTCTGTATCTGGATTATTTGGATCTGTGCCTTCTCTTATTTCTTCATAATCTGTTAATCCATCATTATCTGTATCTGTTCCGTCATCTATGTTCACTTCTTCAAATAAGTACAAATTTTTATCTGGTTTTATTATTGCTAAAAAATCCGATTCTGAATAAGCATTATTTGATAAAAAAATGACACTTATTGTCAAAGATAAAAGTTTTTTATTCATAATTATGTTGTCCCTTGTCTTATTACGTTCTCCTATATATATATTTATCACTTATTTTTATATTTTTAAAATATTTAAAACAATTTTTACATTTTTATTTAATATTTAAAAAAAATATTGGTTTATTTTTCTTAATATATTACAATACAAAAACTTCTTGGTCGGCTTGTACTTCCACTGATCCTAGAGGTTACGATCATAGGATACACGCCAATTTATTTTGGCGTTTTTTTTGTGAAAAATTGATATAAAAAAAAGCCGAAAACTCGTTTCGACTTGTTTTTTTCTTTGTTCCACTTTATTTCAACGATAATTCTTCGTCTTTCTCCAAACCATCATTACAGATTTCCAATATTTCAGAATTTGAAATAACACCTATTGATTTTTTCGTTTTTTGCAAACTTTCTCTCAACAATTGAATTCTACGATCAGTTTTTTTACAATTTCCAGAGCAAGCTTTCTTAGTTTTCGTTGCGTTATCTTTCATTCTTGCAATTGATTTAGAAAATCGTTCCAATTCTTTTTCTGTCGGCATATTACCACTTTTTAAATTTTCAATAAAATCAAGTGATGCTGCTGATATGTTCTCTACTGCTTGACCCAATGATTTATTAATTTCTATCAAATGATTCTCTTCTATTTTTACTGTAGGAATTTCATTTATTTGACCCATCTTAATCTCCTCTTATTAAAATATTGCTAATGATTATATCAAATCATTGTTTTATTTGAAAGTTTTATTTTTTTGTTAAAAAACTATTGTGTAAAATGTAAACTTTATATATAATATTCTTACTTAATCAATGATTTATAGGAGGCAATTTTAAAAATGAACATTTCACTATCAAAAGCTAACAAAACATTAAAAAAACTTCTTAAAGTTGTTTATTTTCTAATGATTGTCTTAACTGCTTTGTGTTATGCACTTAATACATTAGCTCTTGTAAATCAAAAGGAAGCCCTTATTGCTTGGTTTTTAGGATTCTTTATCCTTTTTGTTGCTGAATCAGAAGTTAAACATAAATATTGCCCTAAAAGAAAAATTAGCGTGGGATAGTTAAAATAAAAAACCGTAGTGAGTTCTACGGTTTTTTTATAGTCCATTTCTGCTTACTGAGCTTCTGTTGTCTCTACTTGAACTTCTTGATCTTGCTTGTCTTTGTCTTCGACTTCTACGGTCGTTATCATAATCACCAGAGCTATTAGAATTAACATTATATGGATATGGATCTTCAAAAAATGCTTTGCAACCTTTTGTGTCTATTTCGTTTCTTCCACTATTCTTATATTTTGTATAGTTAAAACGACGACCTCCATTTTCTAATTGCTCATATAGGTCATGACCAACAGAAGAAAGTCTAGCAAATTCACTTGGTTCTTTCTTTTTAAAACTAAGTAAAGATATAATCTTATTTATCAATAACATAATAAATACCTATTTATTTGAATTAACCTATTTTATCAATTTTTGGATAAAAAATCAACAATGAAGTTTTGTTGTATTTTGTTTTTTGTTTTGATATAATTATTCTATGTTAAAACGGTAAGCAAAAAAATTAAGGTTGTTAAAATGAAACTTAATATCCATTTATACGAAAGAGACACAATTGTTAAAACAGAAATTGTTAAGATTGAAGAACTTGGTCAAAGTGTGTTAAATACAGTTAGCGAGTTTCTACCTTTTGGCGATAAAGCAGTTAAGCTTCAGCTTGATAAGACTCGTTTCCTAGAAGACTTGGTTTTCGATTTTGAAAAAGAGACTCAAAACAATCAAGAATTTGTAGATGCTGCAAAATTCAAAGAAATGATTGTGACAACGAACACAGAACATGTTGTTCCGTTGAAAGATTTTCCTTATTCTATTTGTATTGAATCTTCTCTATGATATGATTATTTATATAACCTTTTTATTGGAGGAATAAACTATGGCTATGCATTATTTTTCAATTTCAGAAGCTAAACAAGTTGCACTAGAAATGGCAGAATCAGAAATCGCAAAAGGGACTTCTGTATCAGAACAATTGTTTCTTGATATTTCAAATGACGTTGGTGCTTGCGATAAAGATTCTCAGGCGATTCTTCAACATCTTCATAACGCACTTGATTAAATTGTAATAATCTCTTATCAAATCATTTTAATTATTTTTACAATAAAAAACACACTTAAAAAAAAGAGCATTTATGTTCTTTTTTTTGTTTAATTTCTTGAAATATTACCGTTAGTGTAATACAATAATGATGTTGAACATTCAACATCGGACGGAGAGTTGTATTATGGGAAAAAATAGACAAAAAGTTGGTTCTATCGTTTTAATCATTTTTATGTTAGTTGGCACTTATTTTCTTTTCGAATTTATCGCCTCTACAATGCAATAACTCTTGTTTTTTTTCTTTTTTTTTGATAATATTTCCATTACTTATTAAGAACACGTAAAGGTATTAAAATGTCTTTAAAAATCGAAATACTTGACCACTCTGAAATCAATGAAAACAGTATTCGTGTTGCCACTTCTGGAACTAGTCACTGTAATCTAGAACGTGTATTAATGCCAACCATTGAAGAAGTTTGCAAGAAACACAGAGAAATGACAAAACTTGCCAAAAAAATTGGTGTTAAAATCATTCGTAAGTATCAAACATTATCTATTATGAAAAATATTTACGATGAAGCTAAATATGAACTAGATATATATAATGAATTATTTAGCGAATTATCCCAATATTGGAAAGAAAGAGTTGTTGACGGACACATTGTTTGTGAAGTCAAAGAAGAGTTGAATACTGCTTACGATAAGCGTAATCAAATTGATGGCTTGTTTCATAGAAACACAAAACTTAGTGAGTATTTGGAAAAAAATCATAGGATTGATGAAATGATTCGTTGTATTAAAGATAAAGAACAAGAAATGAAAAGAAATAATGCAGAATCTTGCAGTTTAAAGCTTTATTATTAAAACAAAAAGCCAGTTCTTCTGGCTTTTTTCTTTTTTTATGATATAATATTTCAATTGAAATTTTAAATTAAGGATTTTTTAATGAAAAAAGCACTTATTCTTGCAGAAGGCGTCTATTTTTCTTGTAAACAAATTTATCTGGATATTGAAGATATTAGATCCATTGAAAAGCTTCCTGAGTATGAAAACGAAGCTGCTCTTTCGATTATTAGAACCAATCAAAAAAGCTATGATTCATCAGATCATGAATTGAATATTTTATCAGCTATGTCTATTGCTGCAGATCTTGCAACAAAAGAAAACAGATTAGTTGTTGTTAGTGCAAAAACATTGAAAGAAGTGCCACTTTTAACTGGCAAAGAAGACCACGATTTGATAAAATAAGTATTATTAAAAAAGAAAACGAAGGTCTATTATGATTGCTCAAGCTATTTTAAAAAAACTACCAGAAACAGAACGAGTTGAGTTCGCAAAAACCATTTTTCAAAGTATTGAGAATGTTCGAGAACGAATTGAAAACAAGAGACGAGAAGCTTTCAGTGCTTCTATTTCAGTGACTTCTAGCTTACCTGAAAAGATTGAAGCTAAAAAGAAAAATAAAGATTTAGAATTCCATTCTAAATTATTATTAAATATTCGTAACATGTGTATCAGTGTAGAAGAACCACTTGGATCTTTTACTGATATTATTCGTGATAAAGAGCCAAAAGAACTTGTTGATATGATGGACATTGCACTTCGTCAAATCGACGAGCTTATTCATCCACTCAATGAAGACGTTTTATCTAGTACTGGCGAATATCAAAAAGAATTCATTCAATCAGAAGCATTAAACTATCTTTTGAAAGTCGAAATTTCAAAAAATATTTATATGAATTAATCAAGCATTAAAAAAGTGTCCATTCGGACACTTTTTTTATTTACTAAAAGAAAATATAACAATATTGAATACAATTCCATGTATAATAAAAAAATGCCATTTGAATGACATTTTTTGTTTTTAAAGAATTAAACACATTTGTAATATAAAACTAAAATATGATGATTAGGATGCCAAGGCGGTTGAACAGATTGTAAATAATGACCTGTCTCTCCTACCGTACACTCTTTTGTTCTTTCATTTCCTGTCAATACTTTGCCAGGAGTGGAACAATAACCATTTGTTTGATTACAATGTGTTCCTGTTTGCTCCCAATTGCCTTTTGGAACTTCGTTAGTTTTTATTTTACACAACTCAAAATATGTAAATTTATCCATACCTTTTCTTTCGCTTGAAATATACTTACCTTTTTTATATGCAGGATCATTTGCTGCTTTCATTCTACCATTTACAACAATAAATTCGTTCAATTCTTTATGAGGACCACCTTTTTCTATTTCTAAGAAATGATTCGTCGAAGAATAAGAACAATCTGTATTCGTTGATACATCATTTACACAAACCTCATGTTCCACTCTTTGTATTCCATTAGAATAACTATTATCTCTTAAACGACCTACGCTATATTTTTTGCCGTTCTTGACAAGTGTACCAGTCGGTCTAATACCAGAACCACTATCATAGAAAGGACCTATGTCTGATAATATATACCAAGAACTTGTTCCAGCATTTGTTGTTGTATCAAGTTCATGAACGAACTTATTTCCAGAGTTATAATAACATTGATTAACTTCTCCCTCACCGCCTGTAGGTTTAGTTCCTATTTTTTCTCTTTCTTGTAGAACAGCAACGACTCTTTCTATTGTTTCCCTCATAAATAATTCTTTGGGGCGACCGTCTTCCCATACTTTATATGTTGTTTCTGTCCTAATCTGGTTCCTAGAACACTCTCTTGATTGAGTAAATGTCACTCCTTTCGGTTTAGAAGAAGCTTCTGGCAGCCATAATGAACATGCGTAAATATCATCTTTATTCACCCAAGAACTATACTCTACTTTTAATGTAAAACCTACATTTGGTTGATCTGTTCCTCCACCACTTGTTTCTCCATTAGGTGTTATTTTCGATAAATCAGTACGTGCGTCACCCAAATCTTTATTTATATTACCGAATTCACCTACTGGAGCAGACATCCCCGTAGTTCCCGTCATACTAGTTGCTATATTTACATTACTGCCTACATTTATAACATTATTTGTTACTCCATTTGTTACTGTTAAGCTTGAAAAGTTTGTTTCATCTTTAAAAACAGTATCTTTATTTACAGTTAATGTTCCTTTTATTCTAGTATCTTTTAATGATATAGGTTTTAAAAACTCTGAATTTCCTTTTACTGTTAAATCTCCACCTATTGATAAATCTGATTCAAAGTTTAATACTCCGTCTATGTTTGTTTCATTAAAAACAACTTCTCCATTGAAAATTGTTGCACCCATGTTTTTCAAATTATTTTGTATTATTAATTCTTCTGCCTTTGTTGAATCCGATACAATACTTTCAAAAGTCGCAGTGTTTATATTTAGATTTGTTACTTCCAAATTATAAATTTCACCATTTTTTGAATATAATTCTTTTGCCAATAATGTTTCTGACATTATCTTATCCACTACTTGAATAACTTCTGTATCTGATCCTGTTGGTGATTGCAATATTCCACAAGGAACTTCGTCGGAAGATTCATTTATTTTTCCAGAAACTTTTTCATATTTTTTACATTTTTTGTCTAAAATTATATTTCTAAACGTTCCATTTTCTGCTGCCACTTCAACTAATAATGGACTGCCTTCATATATTCCTATTCCACAATCTACTTCTGCTAAACTCCAAACTCCTGTAAATTCTGTTTTTGTGTTCGTCCACTTTTGACATTTCATTGGAGATTGACCTTTTGTTTCGACAAAACTTAGGTGAGAATTAACCATTGAATTACTGCCGTCTATTTTTAAGTATTCAAAGCCACCAGACCTATTTAAAGAAAGTTTGAAAGCACAATCCGTTGGTGCTGCCGAACATTCTTGTAAAGATATATTTTCATTTTTTGAAATAGAGTGCAAATCAAAATTATGAATACCAGATATTTCTTTTTTTGAATCTGATTTAAATGTGTTTACTGCATATTTTATATTTTTTATATTTTCTCTAAAAGCTTCTTCATCTTCGAATGATAAATATAGATTAAAATCTTTTATGTAATTTTTATCGTCAGGAGCAAGCGTTGTATAATCTGTTACAAGCTCTGCACTCATTAACACGCCATTTTCAGGTCTATTATTAAATAAATTACACGGTATTAGAACTCTATCTCTTTCGGTATTTAAACTTGGTTTCCAAGTTCCACTAGAACAAGCAGTATTATTCTCAGAGGTTAATTCTTTCTGAATTAATTCTTTATTAATTTCTGATAATGAATTCCAACTTGTTGTATTCCATAATGTTACGTCATATCCGTCAATTGCAATTCTATGATCTACGGCATAAACAATTTTAATTGCGTCATGAATTAAATTTACCGTTAAATCTTTTTCTGTTTCTTCTGTATTTTTTACTATTACGCCTGTTATGGCTGCACCACCAACTGTTAATGCTAACAATGATTCCACTAAAGAAATCCCTTTATTTTTAAGCCTCATCATTATTTATCCTTTCTTCCTCTGTTGATTATTTCTACTGACAAAATAGGTTTTTCTTCTGTCCCAAAAGCACTTTGAGTTTCTATTACATTTATAACTCTGGATATTTCTTCCTTTTTTTCGAGTTTTCTGTTGAATCTGCCATCTACACGATACCAGTTCCCGTATGTTTTTATTGTTTTTTCTTGTTTTTGAGCACAAGTTCTTCTTTGTGTGAATTCACTTCCTTTTGCTCTTTCAGATCTTGAAGGTGTCCAACTACTACAATTATAATAAGAACCAACATTCTTCCAATTTCCTGATTCTTCTTCATAACCATTAACAAATTCCATCTCTGATATTTTTTTGTCAATCATCGTTAGTTCATTTGTTATGTTATCAAAATCACCCGTAGGAGCTTTCATTAACGTTTTTGACTTAGCTGTATTTGTGCTTATTTGATCTGAATTTAAAGTTGAACTATTTATGTTTTCACTATTGAAATTTCCTAATATTTTAGTGTTTGATAGTGTTGCAACTGAATTAACTGTTAGATCTCCATCTATTGTTACATGGTGTAAATTAATTTCACCATTAAAAATAACGTTGCCATCAACTCTTAAATCTTTTTCAATTGTGAGATTTTTATCTACACCAACGGTTTTATTGAACTCCACTTGGTCTTTAAACTCTACTAAATTATTAAATGTGTTATTTCCATTAACAATCATTTCTGTTGCCACTTCAACTGTCTTTGCATTTAATGTTGTTGCAACCAAATCAGTTGTATTTAACGTTACACCTGTCAATATATCTGAATTTAATGTATTTATAAAACCTTTTTCCACAAAAACGTCATTAATTAAAGCAGTTGTTGCGATTGTGTTTTCTACAACTTGAATGATTTCAGAACCGTCTTTTGATTTCATTATTCCACAAGGTGTAGTCGTTCCTGAGTCTACTTCAACTTTATTTCCGTTTAATTTCAAAAGATTACATTTTTTATCAAGAAGAATTGTTCTAAAATTACCGTTTTCTGCAAGTACGTCCACTGTTACAGGTGTTTTTTCATAAATTCCTATACCACAATCAAGAGAATTAGATTCTTTTTGTAATTCCCAATATTTAGACCCATCGCTTGGATTTGTCTTTTCAATCCAATGAAGGCATTGCCTTGGGCTTATACTTGTTGTGTTCTCTATAAAATCTAAATGATTATTTATTATAGAATTATTTCCGTCTACTCTTATTTTTTCATTTCCTCCTGAAATATCATAAGTAAATCTAAAAGCACATTCCAATGGTGAATTAATACATTCCGAAGAACTTAATTCGTTTCCTGAACTAAGTTTTACAATCGTCAAAGAATGCTGACCTGTTATTTCTTGATATTCATTTCTTTTATAATTGTTTAATGCATATTTCATATCTTGATAGTTTTCTAAGAAAGCTTCTTCATCATCAAATGATATTGTTAAATCAAATCTATCAATAAATCCCGTTAATGCATCTTTTGATAACGAGGCTTTATATTTTAAATCTTTTATTGGTCTTGATTCCCACAAATTACATTCTAATAATGTTATTTCTCTTTCTTTTATAATTCTTGGGTCCCAACCACCACCAGAACACGTATTTAAATTTCTAGAAGTTAACTCTTTTTTTATCAAATTCTTATGTATTAAATCTATATTATCCCAACTTGTAGAACCCCAATTTGTTGTTTCATATCCATCAATTGCTATTCTATGGTCTACTGCATAAACAATACTCATTGCATCATGCATTAAATTTAAAGTTTTATTCTCTTTCGCTTTTTCTTTTTCATTTACAATAAAACCAGTTGCTACTGTTCCTGCAACACTTAAAGCGATTAATGACTCAACTAAAGTTAATCCTTTTTTATTTCTATTCAAAATATTCTCCAGCATGTAACATTTAATTAAAGTTATAACATTTTTTTTAACAAATTCAACAGTGATAAAACGAATTTTATTTAAATAAAAGAATAAAAAAAAGCATTTGCTCTAAAAGTAAATGCTTTTTTGATTTTTTAACTAATTTAACGACTTATTGACATTCAAATCTTGCCTTTTGACATACTGGATTACCACCTGATTGTCCTGCTGATACCCATATTGTTCTTGTTGCACCTATTGGACTACAAGAGCCTGATAACCAAGAACCTGTACAACCATATTTCATTGAACCATAATCCTGATAAACCTTTTTCCAATTACCTGAAATTTGTTTTGTTCCATAGGCTGTTCTTGTTGAAGTTACATTAATTGTTCTATGATCAGTTATTTCAGTCCCTGGAACTGGTGTTTTACTACCGTCACTCCATATATAATAATCTTGTGTCGTTCTTACTTGGTTTTGTTTACAAGTTCTGCTTTGAGTAAACGCTTGCCCTTGCGGAACTGTTGAAGTACTTGGAGACCACGAAGAGCAACTATAAGTTGAACCACTGTTTGTCCACTGAGCTTTATTTATATTACCTTCTTCTTCGTCAACAACATAAACCATTCCATTTATTTTGTTATTAATATCAACAATATCTTTATTAATATTATCAAAATTACCAACGGGAGCCTTCATCAACGTATCAGAAATTGCTTTGTTATTACTATGTATTATTCCTGTTGCTTCTGTTTTGTCTTTTACTACCAATTCTTTTTCAGAAGTATAATTATTCTCAACTGTTACATTCGATTCAAATGTTGTATTTTTATTTATTATTAGATTTCCATCTATTATTACATTATTTAGATCTAATGGTGTATTTGAAATTAAACTACCATCAACATTAATGTCCCCTTCAACGTTAATGCTTTTTTCTACATCAAAATCTTGTTTAAACTCTACTTCTTCTTTAAACTTAGCTAAATCATTAAATTCAGATTTTCCTTTTACCGTTAATGTATCCATTACATTAACCACTTCTGCATTTATTGTTTCTGTTGTTAATGTTTTCACATCTTCTATTGAAACTGTTGTCAACTCTTCTATCTCCGCTTTCTGGATATAGCCTTTATCTACATACATTTCATTAAGAATACCTACATTTGCTATTGTGTCATCAACAACTTGAACAATCTCTGTTTCTATACCATTTTGACTTTTTACTATTCCACAAGGTGTATTTCCGTCATCGATTACTTTATCATTTGAATCTAACTTTAATGAATTACAATTTTTATCTAACAATATACTTTGGAAAGTTCCATTCTCTACTGATAAATCTACCATTACTGGATTTCCTTCATACAACCCAATTCCACAATCTACTTTTTTACTTAAATCAAGAGTCCATATACCAGAACCATCTCTTTTGCTATTGACCCAACGTAAACATTTTTTAGGTGAAGAACCTACTGTATCTATGAAACTTAATGTATCGTCAATTATTGAATTGTTTCCGTCAACTCTAATAAACTCATTGCCACCGTTTCTATTAAAATTAAAATAAAGAGAACAATCAGATATATTTTCAATGCATTTCATCGAATTAATTTGATTATTAGAAGATAAAGATTTTAATCCATAAGTATGTTCGCCTGATATATTAGTTTTACCTTTTTTGTAATTTACTAATCCAAATTTTAGATTTTGATAGTAATCTTTAAAAGCGTCTTCATCTTTGAAAGATATTCTCAGCTCAAATTCTTCAACAAAATCATTGCTATCTTTTGTTAACCAAGATTTAAAGCTTAAATCATTATATTTTGTGTTTTTAAAGGTATCACAAGGTATTAATTGAATGTCAGTATCTGTTAATCCCGTAGGATTCCACTTACCACTATCACAAGTAGAATTATCTTTTGAAGTTAGTTCTTCTAATATCAAATCTTTGTAAATACTGTCTAAATTATTCCAATTTGTTTTTTTCCAAACACTTCCGCTATAACCTTCTATCGCAAGTTTGTGATCTACAGCCATTAATAAAGACATAGAATTATGAACTATATTTTGTGCTGTTTCTTTTTCTGTATCTTTTATCTTTTCATTAATTATTAATGTTGAAGTAGCTCCAAACACTGACAAGCCTATTAAAGCTTCAATCATTGTTAAACCTACTTTTTTTGTAAGTCCTTTTTTCATTGCTTGAATTCCTTTTTTGCTATTTTTATTTTTGTCTTATTATATTTTTTTATGTTTATAATTTAACATTTATTTCTTTTAAAACAATTATAATCAAATACAAATATTTTTTTTACTTTAAACTATTATATTTTTTTAAGAAAAAAGTATTGTTATTTTTTTTATTTTTGGTAAATTATGATAAAAAAAGGACATGCCTATGAGATTGTTAAATCCAAATTTTTGTAACCCATATACTAAAGAATCACCTTTTCACGAAACATTTGAAAGACTTCTTCAGAAGGTAAGAAAAATACCAGACAGTTTACTTGATAACCAAATGAAAAAACAACAAGCTATATTTGATGACCCAAAATCAGATGGGTTAGCTCAATACAATGCAGAAGAAATCACATACGCAATTATAATGGTTAAAGGCGAAAGAAATCCAGAATACCTAGAACAATATCGACCAGAACTAGATATCGGTAAAATATTGGAGTCTATTCTCCCTGAAATTCCTTCTCACAACACTTATGATAAAAATAGTGAAATGGGTAAGCTTTTTGAAAAAGACGTTTCTAATTTAACCCTAGAAGATTCTGATGATTTAAAACTATCCCTTGCTAAACTTGTTGAAGAATATGAAGGGAACAAATTAAGTCCAACAGAACAAATGAAACTTATATGGAAAATACAAACAACTAAAGTTGCGATTAAAACTATTGGATGAAAAAAAGACCGATCATTCGGTCTTTTTTGTTTATGAGCCAATTATTAATTCGAGTCCTTCTTTTATATTTGTTTTATTTTCAAGTGTATTACCACCTTCAATAACAGCAAAATTATTTTTTATTGTTATTATATTCATTCCATGAGCGTTTAATAAGTCTTCCATTGTTTTTTTGTTTATTGATTTTATTTTAGACGATAAAAATCTTTGTCTATTATTTATATGTAGGTTAATTTTAGCGTCCTCTTGATTTATTGGTTTAGTATAAATTAACTCAACTTTCCTTCTAAAACCATTTAAAGCAAGGTTTAAACATTTCAAGATTTCTTTCTTATTGTATATATTTAAATCTTTTTCAATAAAAGCCAAATAATATATCCGATCTTGTTCTTTGTATTCTATTATTTCGATATTTTGACCTAATATTTTCAACCCTGAACAACCGAAATAAGAAGTGCTAACGTCAAAACCTCTATCTCTTATTTTTTTCTTATCAATAAATGTTCGAAAATTTTCAAAAATATATTTAAAGGTATAATCTTTTGTTGTAATATTAAAACTTGGATTATTACTTTTTCCACCGCCAAAAACGAATGAATAATTTAAATCTTTATTTGTGATTTTAATATCTTCTTTATTTATTGATACGGTGTATTTCCCAAATTTTTTACATACATTTTGGAAAACTACAATTTCTTTTAATCTCTCATTCCTTTTATAAACCAAATAAGTATTGTTTTTATTTTGAACATAAGTTTCATCATCTGTTCTATTCAATAGAATGTCAGGGATCAATATCCCAAACCTTTCCCTATCTTCTCTTTCGTTTATTTCATAAGCTTCCGAATGACTAACTTTTAAATTTTCTGAAAGAAATTTTTCTATTAACTCTATCTTTTTGCAATAGCTTTTAAATACTTCTAAATCATTATCATTGAAATCTTTTACATTCTTAGTCAACACAATTGATAAAAGGTCTTCTAGATATTTGAAATCAAGATTACTTTTAAACCATTTTATTTGCTCAAGTTCTTCTTCTTTTTGTTTTATAAAGTCTGTTAAATCAAACATATTACACTCTTAATTCTAATTCCAAGGATTCTTTGATATTTTCCATATTTAACTCAAATTCTTTAAATATTCCTTTTTTCCCGATAATAAAATAAGTTTCATTTTTTAAACGAAAGTCATAAAGGTTTAAATATGTAGAGAAAACTTTTTTAAATATCTCTATTTGTTTTGGATCTGTCCATTTCTTATTCATTTTTAATTTTTCATTTAATTTTAATCGTTCAAAATAATCTGTCATTTCCAAATGCTTATTTATATAAACCCCTGCTTCTAACGAATAGAACGTTGTGTTGTGATTACACATTTTTTCATACAAACCTTCGTTTTCATATTCATAAACGACAATTTTCTTCAATGATTTATTTCCTGTAAGTACAAACGATTCTGACGCCACTCCAACTCTTTCTTGCTTAATCGGGAACTTAACCCAAGAATATTCTTTTCTATTCAATAAATATTGTATTGAATTAGCAGAATCAAGGCACTCTTTTTTGTTTATAATTGTCCTTAAACCATGTTTATTTATTTTTCTAATTACCCCATTTGATTGAACAACAATACTTGAGTCAGAAGCATATAGATTATAAAAATTGCCTTTATGTTTTATATGAAAAAATAGACCTACTCCGTCCAATACAATCGTTGTATTTTCGTCATACTTTATTTTTATCGTTGAAATCATATTATAGTCTTTTATGTAGAACAAAAATACATTTTCATGTCTATAATAATGAGTTTTTAGCTCCCCTTTTCTAAAAGATTGTTCAGGAAATAAATCAATTTCTTCATTTTCAGTTACTGGATATTTAACAGTTTTTAACTTCTCCAAAAGTTTTTTTAGATTTAACTTGTTTTTATTTATTATTGAAAAGTGAGATTCTTCTAAACTCTTACCTGCCAAAATAGATTTGACTATTTTTAAAGGAAATATATTTTTCTGTATTTCTGACAATACATCTGTTATTTCTTTATTTTTTAATTCACTCATTTATTTAATTTCCTAAAAGCAATTCAATATTTTCAAATAATGTTTCTGAATCTAAAAACAATTCATAACTGCCACCCGAAACGATAGCCAAATCAGAAGCATATTCTGTTGTTTCCAAACCCAAAGCTTTCAACCCTTTTTTTAACTCTTTAATATTTTCTCTATTTTCTTTTTCTTCAAGTATCTCTTCCTTAGACAACAGTGCAGAATAATGTGTATTATATGAGCTTAAAACTGATCTTATTCTAAATACTGTATTTCTATTTTTTATTATATTGAAAAATGGTTCTTCTGACCAAAAAACTTTATATTCTTTTCCGTTTCTTGCATTTTTTAATTTGAAGAATTTACATTCTAATGGTTGCCCAGAAATCACAGACACATCAAAAGCAGTTACATTTTCACATTCCGTAGTTAATGATTTTTTATTGTTGATAATTTCAAAGTCTTCTAATCCTTTATAATAATTAAAATCATTGGTTTTCAATAGTATTTCAACTTTATCTTTATACTTATCATTCATCTCACTTTTATCTGCAATAGATAATGTATTTGTTCTTTTTTTTGTGTTATATAGACCTAATCTATAAACTCCTACTGCTTCCGTGTATTTTAATATAATATGACTGTATTTCTTTACTATGGAATTTAAAATATAAGTATCATTCTTTTTATTAGACAGCTTTTTTACAACAATATACACACCGTCTTTTTCAAAATATAAAAGTTCTTGTTCTGTCATTAAGTTAAACACGTTTTTAAAAACTACTTCATTTTCAACTTCAGTGATTCTTTTTAGTTTTACATAATGTGTTTTTAATAACTCATTGAAATATACTGCTCTTTTTAAACCAAAAATAGGTTTACTTTTAGATACAAATCTTGCAAAAGCTTCTTTTGATTCTTTTGACGGAATTTTATCTTTTAAGAATTCTTTTAATAAATCGTCTAACTGTAAAAAATCAATATCTATGTTTAGTAAAGAACCTAATGATTCTTGAATCTTTTTGGCTTCTAACCATTTTTTATGTAACGCTTCGTTTAAAGGCATATTCTATCTCTTTTATATAATCTCTCTCATTATATCAAAAAAATATTTGTCATTCAATCTGTTTTTTGCTTTAATATAAGTAGACCCATTGGAGATTTGTATGTTTTTTGAAAGTGATTCATTTATTTATGAGAATATTCCATTCTATGGAATATTAGGCGGGATTTTGTCTGTTTTTTTTTTAATTTTTACTATATATTGGGTCATTAGTGAATTGTTTATAGATTAAGCCTACCTATGTCAAATTCACCGACCTGAAGTAAGATGCTTGGATTAAAATAAATTATTTTAAGTATTTTATTTTTATTTGTTTTTTGATATAATTAGCCCTTCTTAAAGTACATAGGGCAAAAAATGTTAGAAACATTGAAAAAAATTAAAGGCAAACAAATCATTTCTGAAAAAGAAGCAGAAAGAATCATTCAATCACTTTCTTTTGGAAATGTTTCATTTATCAATTATAAAACTGCTGGTTTAATTACTGGATTTCATGTTGAGGTTGTTCCATTAAATCACAATGATAAAAAACTTATTTTAGATCAAAGATTGGAAAGTTTTAAATCAAAGATGGAAGCCTATCATGAAGATTTAAAAAAATATGAACTTAAAGTTTCAGAACTTTCCAAAGACGCTGTCTTTAATTGGATTGCACCATTAACGCCTCCTGTTGTTCCTAACTTCGAATTTGTTGTTGATATGTCTGAATGTCCAAGAACTTTAGTTCTAACTCCAATTCCAGAAGGACGATACCTTAGTAAAAACCATGAAGCTCTTCCTTTCGGTATTTTAAAATTCAATGATATGATTAAAAAGATTTCTGAATATCAAGTTTTTAATGTCGAACTTCGTGGAAAAAGACCTAATCAAAAAGAAAATGATGAGCGTGAATTAATGAAGAAGTATGAGCCTGTATTTAAACATCAAGGTCATGTTTTTCGTGCTTGGCAAGAAATTTTAATTGATTATCAACTTGGTGAGAACTCTTACTCTTTCCATGAAATGTTGAAAGATTATGCTCACTTTATTGGTTATCTTGTTGAGTATAGAAAACTTGCAAATAAGCATTTAAAAAGTGAACAGCGACTTATGGAAATTTACAACGAAATTTTTTCTGAATTTAATCCAGAAAACGATTGGTTTGAATTTTCGCTTAAAGAAGCAATTCTTGTTTCTGCTACTGATACTGACTTTAACCTACCAGAAGATTTGTCTGAAATTAAAAAAACATTTTGGACACAAGTTAAAGACTCTTCAAAAGAAGCAAAAAAATATTTTATTTAAAAAAACAAAAAGCCCTTTCCAAAGGGCTTTTTTCTTTTCTTTTTCTTAGGCTTTTGATATAATAACCTTATTGATTTAAATAAGAGAGCAAACCATGTTTATTGTAAAAAATGTTGATACCAATGAAGTTATTGAAATCTCCCCTTCTCAAATCATAAGCCTACGAACTGTAAAAGATGATAAATCTATTGTTCGCATTCGTGGTTCTCGTGGTGGTCTTAATAAAAGCATGTTTACTATTGAAAAAGACGTAGAATCTATTTGTAATGAGATTAAAAAACTTGAAGGCAATGTTGATAAATTAGGTAAATTTCATTTTTGGAATGATTCTACTTACACAATTCCTACATTTTCTCTTTTACGAGAAGATTGTGGGACTCCACATAAAGAGTTCTGTTTAGTTTGTGGTAACTTCCGTCAAGTTTATCACACTCAACGTTGTGGTTGTCGTGTAGAACGAAACTTTGAAGGTAAAATTAAAAATAACTCTATTTCTGCACAAATGATTAAAATCGATGAAGATAGCGAAATGGATTTGAAATATGATAAGTTTGGCTACTTTGTAAAGACTGGTTCTGTTAAAAACATTACATTTAGCAATGACGAAGAATCTATTGCTTATGGTTTTGTCACTATTAATAAAGAAAAAGTAGAAGTTTCTTCATATTGTTTTGACGACAATAAATTATCTGAAAAAGTTGGTGTTTGGTATCTGAAAGAGGACGAAAAATAATGAGCATTGAGTCAAAAATCTTAATTATCCTTAGCTTGTTTGTATTTAACTTTATTGGTATTTTTTCTGGATCAAACTTTTTCCAAGAAAGCACTGTAAATACCGAAGTTGAATCTTTATTTGCCTTTGTTATGGCAGCAGCATTAACTTTCGCAGAGTTGTTTTTCTGGCAACTTTCGGAAAAGGAAAAAGCCCGAAGTTTAAATAATAGTTGATTTTTAATACTAGGTTAAGTATAGTTTACTTAACCTATTTTTTAAGAGGCTACAATTATGGTAAAACAAGCAATAAAAAAACTTCCCGAAGATTTTGTTTATTCTTTTTTTAACTATGTTTTCGGTGCTATTACTGGACTTATATCTCTTTACTTGGGCGTGGTTATTGCTTCAACTAATGCTGAGTTTGGACTATTAGAGTTTGTTTTATTTATTTTTAATGTTGTAGTCTTTTACTTTACTTTCAAAATGCACACTAATTTTGGCGGTTTATTTGCCTTAATTATCCAAACAATGCGAAAATAAGTGCATATCATTGATCAGTTAATTTTGTATGATATAATTTTGAAAAAAATTGGAGTATATCAATGGATGAATTAGAAAAATATTTAATTTCTGTTTGTAAGGACAACCTTGCATTCAAAAATTTATTACAACGAACGACAACCGAAAATCAAAAACTAACAGAAAACTATGTTAATGGTCATAATTACAATCATGACGAAATTAAATCCATTTTTTCTGTTATAGATTTTGACCTCGTAGAGCGGGTTCGAAACAACAAAACAAAAACTATTCAAGATCTAGAAAAAGAACTTGAAATCTCTGTTGAAAATGAAGAACTTGAAGGTTTGATTGAAATGGTTTTTCAAGATCAACTTAACGAACAAGATATTGACCTAAGCATTTTGGAGCTTTAATATGACACCAGTACCGCAAATTGAAATCAAAGAAAATGTCATTGCACTAATGATTAAAGAAAAAATGAACACAGAACTTTCTAAATCAGATATCTTAGAAGTAATGCATTACTATAGTCCTGCTTGGAGCCGTATTTGCTCACCACATGACTTAAACAATCTTTCAGAACAACATATGCTCTCTGAGATTAACAAAGCCTTGCGTGTTTTAAAACTTAATGAATATTCTACTTATCAATCTTATGAAACTGATTATCAACTTTATCTTGACAAATGGCTAGACACTCACGGATCTCATCTCGTTAATATGGACGGCACATATTACAGTATTAAGATGGAAGAATCTTAAATAAAACATTGCCTCTTTTGAATGATTTGGTTATAATTAGTTAAACTTCAAAGAGGCTTTTTTATGATTATTGTTTTATTTGGAAAACCAACTTGCGGTAAAGGAACTATCTCAAAAATGTTAGAAAAAGATGGCTACTTTGTTCTCGGTGGCAGTGACGTTTTGCGTGAAAACAGTCGAACAAAAACAGCCAAATATTACAATGAGGCACAACATGCTCTAACGACAGGCATCCTAATCTCTTCTGAATTACTTAATAAAATGATGACTGAAAAAATCTCTACTATTGATAACCCTAATATTGTTGTTGAGGGTTATCCTCGAAAAATCAAACAAGCTGAACATTTATTGACTCTATTCCCACCAGAGAAAATACGAGCTTTTTATTTAGAAGTATCTGACGAAGAAGTTGAAGAACGTATTATTAATCGATTAGTATGTCGAGATTGTTCTGCTCCATTTAGTCGTAAAGAACCTATGCAGTCTAAAAAAGAAGGTGTTTGCGATCATTGTGGTGGTGAGCTTTATCAAAGAATTGACGACACTGCAGAAACAATTAAAGTTCGATTAAATGAATTTAATGTAAAAACTCTTCCTGTGCTTGAATACTTAAAAGAACACATCGATATCATTGATATTCCTGACCTTAGTTCCCAAGAACAATATGAATTTATCTTAAAAAACCTTTAAATTAAAACCGCATTAGCGGTTTTTTTATAGCTTTATTCTCTTCTATTTGCTATAATATTCTTAATTTAAATTTTAGAGATTCTTACTATGCGTAAAAAAGATAATTCCGATATTGAGATTGATTTTTCTATTACTTCCAAAAAAGACAAAACTTCAATTACTGATGAAGACTTGAAAGATTTCAAAAAACCTATTCAAGCATTTGTTGAAGATATTCCAGATGAAGAAGTTCGTGAAATTGGGAAAAGTCTTACAGACATTATTAAAGAACCAGAACTTACTGATCAAGAAATTATAGATATTTGGAAGGAGTAACTATGGCTATTAAGTCATTTATTGAAAACGATTTAGGTAAAACGCCTTTTTCTTATATTTTCTCGACAAAAGATCGAAGTAACCTTGAAATTTACTTCAAACTGAAAGATAAATATGAGTATCGATTCCAAAATGAAGAATTTGAAGAACTTAAAACAAAGATTTTAAATGAGTTCGGTTCTTACGATCTTGTTATTATCCCAGAAACAAAAGGTCGATACTTAAAAATCATTGCCGAATCTTTGAGCCATAATGTCATTTCTGTCTCTAAACGTTGTAAAACCGATATCTTAGCAGACTTAGAACAACAGAAAATGATGAAAAACGAAAGACAAAGCCTATTTAATGTGCTTGAAAATATGGACGTTATTCAAATCAACAAAATTAAAGGAAACCAAAGAAAACGTTTTAGAGACATTCTCTTTGAAAAGTTGGATTTTACAGAATGGAATGATAAAAAAGTTCTTCTTTTAGATGATTCTGTTTTTAGTGGTGAAACTCTTATTGCACTTAAAGAATCTATTAATATTGACTGTGAAATAAAAGTTATTTTTAGTAAATTTTAAACAAATCTTAAGAATATACAATTACTTAGTTGACATTTGCTATTAAGTTGCTATAATTTATTCAAATTAAATAAAACAAGGTTTTTAAAATGAGTAGATACGAATCTGATAAACGAACTGGTAGTGCCATTATTATTGATCACAAAACGGATAAAGTAGTTCAAACATTTGAACTCGAAGACTATGATGGTAATGTTGAAAAGATGCACTCTGCTTGTGACAATGCAAAGGCAGAATTTTTAATCAAAGAGCGTAAAGAAGCAACTCAGGAATAAGAACCAATTAATCATTGGAGATAAATATGGATAGCAAAGCAAAAGTTAATAATGTTCAAGAAGAAAGACTTCATGACGGTTTTTTTAAAGTCGATAAGGTCGTTTTTGATCAAACGAAACATAGTGGAGAAAAATTAGAAGGTGTCATTCGAGAGGTTTTCAAACGAGATCCTGTCGTTTTTCTTTCTCTTTTTGACCCTAACACAAAGATGCACTTGGTTGTGGAACAAGTTCGAATTGGCGCAATTGTTTCAGACGTCACTGACAATCCTCTAGTATTAGAACCAATTGCAGGTATTATTGATAAAGGCGAAACTCCTCTTGAAGCTGCGGTTCGTGAAGCAAAAGAAGAAACTGGCGTTAATGTTGACATTGATTCAATCAAGATTATTCAGGAAGGTTTCACAAGCCCAGGCGGTTCTTCTGAATATGGTTATTTTGCTACTGGATTGTTTAGCTCTACCGAATACACACCACAAGACGGTGGCGTTGAAGGGGAGCAAGAAGACATTAGAAGTCATTTAATATCTCATGAAGACGCAATGAAAATGGTTTGCAGTGGAGAAATGAATTCAATGAGTGCTGCTTTTGGTATTTTCTGGCATAATATCAATAGTTTTTAAAGTATTTGAAATTAAATATAAAAAGCTACTTCTTGTAGCTTTTTTTTATTGCAATCCTTCTTTTTCTTTTATATAATTACCCTATCTAAACAAGTTGAAGGTTTAAAAAATGTCTAAAATAAAATCAGATTTCAATAACATTTCACGATACACTAAAACACATACAGACAACTTTAAACGTCGAATTCAAAGAATTGAAGAACGAAACTTAACAATAGAAGAAAAGTACGAAGCTCTTTTAAAAATTTCTAACAAACAGCAAAAATTTATTGAAGAAATGATTGAAGATCAAGACGCTTTGTTTACTCACGTTCAAGCCATTAAAGATTATAGAGAACTTGGAATGCGTGGGCTTGCTTTTGTTGTAAGTGGTCATGAAATGTGTGGCATTTTTGATCGAGTTAAATATATTTTCAAAAACACTGAATCTTTGAAGCATATGCAAAAAGACATTGATCGCTTAGAAGAAGTTCTTGTAGGTCAATTTGCTCGTGTTAAACCTAATATGGGTGGTCGTTCAGATATTTCTGGTAAAGAAATTATTAGTCATTTCGATTCTTTATTTAAGAACAGATCTAAAAAGACTATCACTTATTCAAACAACTTTGCAGAGGCGGTGCTTAGAGATCATGGAGCTACTGTTTTAAAAAATTATGCCGCACTTACGATTATTTCTAATGTTGTTCATAATGCCATGTATTTCTCTGACGAAGTTGAGATTAAATTAGTTGACGATAAAATTATCATCTCCGATAACGGTGACGGTGTTAATGAGAAAGACGTAAATAAATTATTTAACATTGGCTTTACTACAAAAGGATCTCGTGGTCATGGCATTGGTCTTTATATGTGTCGTGAAATGGCAAGAGAATCACTTTGTGACTTATACTTTGATAAAAGCAATAAATACACTGAATTGAAAGGAGCTTCTTTTGTTTTTGATTTAAACCCAGAAGAATAATTCTTGTTTATTTTTTAAGTTATGTTATTCTCCTTTCTTAAATGGATTAAAAGAAAGGAGAAAAAAATGAAACCATTAAATAAATTTTTTATCAATGCCCTATATGACTGGGTTATCGAAAGTAATGGTGTTCCTTATATTGAAGTAAATGTAAAAGCACTAGGCGTTATTATCCCTCCTCAGTTTCACGAACAAGACAAAATAATTTTCAACATTTCTATGGATGCTGCTCCTAATTTAAATGTTAGTGATGACGGAGTTTCTTTTTCTGCTCGATTTGGTGGAAAATCAGAAGACATATTTCTTCCGCTTCACTCTATCCTTTCTCTCTTTGATAACGAGACTAAATCAGGTATGCAATTGCCACCTATGGAGCCACCTGTCACTGAAGATCCTAAACAGGATAAAGATGATAAACCGAAAGACAATCCATTCAGTATTGTAAAATAATCAAATATAAGCAACTTTTCAAGTTGCTTTTTTTATGTCGTTTGTTTTATAATATTTGTATCTTTTAAAAATGAGAACTTTATTATGTCAAAAACTGTCAAAAAAAATCTTAAAGAAATTTGTTTTTTTGTATTCTTTGGTGGATGTATTGCTTATTTTATAATTTTATTCTTTAGTCCTAATATTGTTCGAGAAGAGATCCTTCAAGCCAAGTATTATGTCCCTGACGGTGACGGTGGCATCGAACTTATCAATTTGACAGTTGGGTGCAATAACGATGATGCTGTTCTTATGGTTCATGAGAAAAACTCAATCTTTTCCTTTGGTTCTGTAACAAAAATAGGGGAACGACGTTTTTTTGAATTCACTTCTTGTGAGCGTTTTGAAAAAGAAGTCAAACATTACGGATCTATCAATAATTTCCTTGCGTTTCAAGAATACACTCAAGATAATACTAAGCATTTAACTACTAACAATGGTATTATTACACTTTATAAAAATAAAGGATTGGCGATATCTACTTCTTTATGGTGTGTTGACGAAAGACCCTTTTATATTATTTCTCCTGTGTATAGTCAGTCTATAAATCCACAACATGGTTATATTGAAGGAAAATGTGAAGACATATTAAAAGAAATTAATTAACTTTCCTTAAAAAGTAACAAAGCCTCCAAGCGGAGGCTTTTTTCTGCTGAGTAACTTAATACGTCATGGAGGCGGGAGCAGTTCCGATTTTCTCCACCGAATCTTAAAATTTTATAATATTTTTTTTATTTTGTCAATTTCTTTTTTTTAATAATAATCTTAATATTTAATTGATTTAATCCTATCATTTTTGTATAATACTTCTATTGATTAACACACTCTTTAAAGGATTTTTATGAAATTTTTAGAAAGCGAGACAATTGAGATTAAAAGCATACCAGATTTTCGTATTTGCGTTCTCGGTGGAAACAAAAAAGGATACCTTGGTTATTTCACTAAAGATAACTTTTTCTTGATCACAAAGAAAGGTGACGAAATTCCTTTTGCCAAAAATCAAGTCGTCTTTCTTAAAATCACTGAATTTTCTTATAGTGAAATTAGTGAGGCTATGCAAAAATACAATGAAGAGTGGTTAAAAAATTTTAAAGCAGAGCTTGTTGAAAAACGCCCTAAATACACGGCAGCAATTCTTACTAGACAAAGTGCTATGGAACTACACTATGCAGTAATGAAACTTATCCCAGAAGGATGGGTTATTCATTGTCATCATATGACAACCAATCTAGGGGGAGCTGTTCCAGAAATTAAAAAACATATGGGCAACCGTATTAAACTAAAAATTATAGGTATTGCTGTTTCTTATGAGCATAAAGTTATGGCTGTAAAAGTAGAACACGATATTTATAGCAAGAATAAAACGAAACATATCACTATTGCTGTTGATAAAAAAAATGGTGGTCAAGCAGTAAACTCCAATGACATCAGTTACTACACAATGATAGAGCCATTAATCATTGAAGCGGTTGTTGATACCGTTCTTAACAACGGTGAAACCTTGCTTGGCAGCGAACAATACAAAGCCTAAGACATTAGGCTTTTCAATATTTTACTTTACAAGGAAAAACAATGCGAAATCTCTATGAAGCTACTAAATTCTCTGTTGACTCAATTTATGTTCAATGTCAAATTGATGATCTTGTGAATATTACTAAAAGTAAATCTCATAATAAAGAAAACGAAAACGGCAAAAGATTCATTTTGGTTAACAATGAGTCTTTTGATATGCTTTTTGAAATGACAGAAGAAGACAAACGAGAAGGTTGTAACGCTCATTATTACAAGCTTAAATCATTTGATTATTTTAAAAAAGTGATCAAAGATGATTCTAAAGTCATTCTTCTTTGTTCTATGCCTAACAACAATACTTATCGTCAAGGTAGTGTCTGTGAAGTCGTTGGTTCAAAAAACTTTGATGAATATGAACTGCGATTAAATGACCGAACTGAATCTATTGTTACCTCTCGTGAAAATTTTATGGTAATTTAAAATACATTAAAATAAGTTAAAATACATTAAGCCCGTTTCTACGGGCTTTTTTATTGCTTATTTCTTTTGAGTTTGATAAAATAATACAAACAAAGTAAATAAAAGAGAAATTCAATGGAACTAAGAGAGATAACAGAAAAAGATATCGAAACACAGGTTGAATTTTTGTTCAAAGCTCTTTGGCAATCCGATGACGAAGAACGATACGATATCAATGTAATGCAAGATGTTTATGCCGCAAAATACTATGAAAATTGGAACACAGGAAAAGAAGATATCGGATATTTTCTTGTCGAAAATAATCAAATTATTGGAATGGTTCAAAGTAGAATCAAACGATCTTCCACCTTGCGCTACGCTGAACTACCAGAAGTTGTCATTGCCATCTCAGACAACCATCATGGCAAAGGCTATGGTAAAAAATTAATGAAATTTATTATTTCAAAAACAAAAATGAGAGGTGTTAGGCTAGGTGTCCACCCTAAAAATGTCATTGCTCAAAAACTTTATAAAAAACTAGGGTTTGAGTGCTATCAGATTACCGATGATGGATTCCAGCAACTCGTATTTTTAAAAAAATAACCCTTTAAATACAAAGCTTCCTTCCGAGAAGCTTTTTTGCTATAATATCGACAATTAATTTAAAGAGATTTTTTATGAATTACATTTGTCCAATTAGTAATCTTATTATTAAACCAAAACAATTGGTAAAGTTTATTTTCTTACGTTCTGTTGAAGGTGATTTTAATATGAATCATTCTTTCCCTTATCAAAGTGATCAACATTTTACTCCTATTGGAAGCATTTTTGATGCTAAATTTATCTGTAATGATTCACCAAATTCGAACTTTGATTTCAAAGGTGATGACAATCCTTCAACCACAGAAAAAGAGTTTATTGACTACATCAATGAAAATCGAATCTCGGTAGAAAAAGTTAAAGAAAAATCAGAACGAAATTTTTTTAATTTTCGGGAAGAAAATTATACACCTATTAAAACATTAAACCAATTATTCTACCAAATCACTGCTTCAGCCGTTCATTTTGAAGATGGCTCACATCTTACTGCAATGATTCTTCCTAAAAAAGTGTTTGATATCATTATGGATGATTTTAATAACAAAAGTATTCACAACTCTTATGCTGAATCACTTAAAGGGAAAGAATACAAAGAAAACACTTTAAAAAAACTTAAATGGTTAGAAAAAATGCGTAAAAAACTTGAAAATGAAATGGAAAATAAAGGAACATATAAAGAAACAGTATTTAAAAAAGTTCTTCATGACGAGGAATATATCCATAATTCACTATATAAATTAAAAGGATTTAAAAATAGTGATGATCAAGAACAAGTTAATTTATATAATGAAAAAGAAAAAGAGCTTCTATCTAATCTCGGTAAGGTCGTCGAAAATTATGTCGATATAGAACATCCAATAGATAATGCATACATTAAAAAAGAAATCAAAGAAATGGGGATACTTGCCTTTGGAAATCTTGAGTTTAATCTTTTAAAAGGATTAAGAGTAATAGGAGTAGGCAATAGTCAAAATGAACTCGGAAAAACGATTCTTTCCGAGAGCGTATTAAACAAAGATAAAAAAGCTAATATTAATCGAATACTTGATTGTTTCATTTTAGAGTATTTTCTATCTTTCTGTGGCATAACTTTTAGACCAAATCAGCGTATTAGTGCTTATGCTAATATTAATATTAAAGGATTAATGCCAAAATTTTATAAATAATTTTTCTATTAAAAAAAAGCCACAGAGTGGCTTTTTTATTTTCCCAATTCCTGATTTAAACATTTTCTCAACGCAGAATGCTTAATAATCAACAACTGAATCTCTTTCTGCAGTTACCTTTCTTGTTTTTCAACCTTCTTTATAACAATAAGCATTTATCATATTTATCGCCCTTCTCGTGTGTTACAGACACAAAAAAGCCCTAGATCTCTCTAAGGCTTCTTTTTTATTTTTTCTGTAATTCTTTGAATCTCTCGATTCCTTTTCTAACCATTTCTCGGTTTGCTTTTACAGTTTCATTTTCAATAGACATATATACCTCTTTCTTATTGTCTTTATTTTAATTATTGACTTAATTTGTAACTCATAGATTGAATCGCAAAAACTGCAGTATCCATCGAGCTTCGAGCTGCCATTAGAGTTAATTTTGTTTCATCTTGATTATGATAAAAAACGCCTTGTTTCGTATCAAAAACAGAATTTAATGTTAATGTATCCTTATTTAATTTATCTTTCGAAATCGAATCAAACACTTTCTTTTCCAGTGCCGATGAGTAAGTATAGCAAGCTTGTGTATCGTTACCTGCCTGAACAACAATATACTTTGAGCCTGAAGATAATTTTACTACAATTGCACGAGCACCATTATTTTGAAAAATTACAGCACTATCATAATGACAATTATCAACGAAACTAGAATCTTTAATAGTTTCAAAATCATTAAGTTTTGCTACATATCCGCCTTTATTTAAAAGGATTGCAAGATTATCAAAAGCTTCTTTCATTGCGTCCCCACGAGTCGATAGAACGTATTGGTTGATAGATTCTAAGTCATCAGGAAGTGAAGAAGGCTCACTTGCTATAATACCAGCGTCAATTAATGCATCAGCAATAATCGCATTATAGCCGTCTTCTTTCATTGCAGATTTAAGAGCGTCACTCAATATTTTAGTTTTCTTTTGTGCAGTTTCAAAAGTTTCCTCCGTGTCTTTTAGCTCAGAAGAAACATTTTCTCCATTCACTTCACGAAGCTTTAATAGCTTAAGAATCATTGTCATTGTGCTATTTGTCTTTTTGAAAATACTCATCTTAAAACCTTTTTTGTTGTCTCGACTTCTTTGTTTATTATATCTTAAAAAGCATTTTTTTGTCAAGCTTTGCTTTTATTCAAACGAAAAAAATCGCCTCTCGACGATTTTTAACTACAAGGTTAAATACTTATTTTTAAGAAGTAATGTTAAGGGACAACACTACATATATTGTATTATATAATAAATTATATAATTGTCAAATTAACCCGTCTATGAGCCTCTAGAAAGATTGAAGGAATAGTAGTGGTTTCTCGTCGAACAAGAAAGGGGTTTCTTTATTTTCACCTAAAGAAAAAACCCCAAACTGGGAAGCCTGGGGTTCTTATAATTGGTTTCACTCGCCACACACTAACTTGTAAAACCGTGACTCGAAAAGCACACACTTCTTTTCTCGTCGATTTGCTCTTCACACATAAGAGACTTTTACACACATTGATATGGCGGTCTTAAAAGTCACACACTAACTCAAAAGACCAAGTGGTAAATGTAGGAGAGGAGGTCCCTTCTTTACCGTTTTGCTCTCTTCACACACAAAGAGAGACTTTCACACACAACACATTTTACCAGCTCGTCTACTTGGTTACACCAGCAGCCACAGCCTTGGCGTTTCCGCCGTCTCATCAAAACCCAGTAGGCCTTTAATGATTTTATCTTAACTCCAGCTCGATTCCTTCGTCAAGATATTTTGTAATTCTTTTGAAGTGGTCCTTCTATTTTTAAATCACCCAGTTTTCAAATTTATTCAGCCTGGATTATAAAAAGATTTAAAAAATTCCTTGCCCCGACTCCATATTTGAATTATAGATCAAAACTTACATAAAAGACAAGTCTTTTTTAAAAAAAACTTGAAATTTTACTCATCTCTTCGATTTCTGCCAGCGATAGCCCCACTAAAAGCTCTTCATTTCCACTTTCAATGTTGATTACCATCTCTTCTGATCTAGCCCAAACTTGGAAAGAATCCGAGGACCAGGTCGCTTTAAACCAAAATTCGCCTTCTTTTTCTACCAGGGCTTCTGGGATTTTATTCCCGTCAACTTCCTCATAAGAGACCGTCATTTTATAATTAACGCCATTAAACTCTTTTTGTTTTGCAGAGTATATCTTGCCTCTACTTACAATATCAGAATGTCCATCTGCGAGATATTCTTTCCATTCCATAAGAAGGGGCAATGTCATATATTTTAAAAATTCAATCGTTTTAGTTTGATTAACACCAGCCGCTTCACCTTTTATTACTTTTGCAGCTATCTCTGAAAGTATTAACATGTCGTCACCAATTTCATTCTTTAACAATTTTGATTGATTGTTAGAAATTAAATCGACGAGGTTTTTATAAGGTTTTACTAACTGGGCTTTAATAATTTTCGTAATCATTTCTTTTTTCCTTATGCTGCGTTGTACAATACTTTTGAGCTTTTATCTTCTTCATACATTTCCTCTACTGGGAAATAAAGAAAATCTACATTAAGAAGTTCTTTCATCTTCTTAAAACCTTGTGCCGTCAAGCTTTCTTTTGCTCGTGTTACTAATTCATGAACTTCCTTGATTGAAGCAGCTAGGTATTCTGTTTCATCTTTCACATTAAAAATATGAGCTTCGGTTAATTCTATACTATTGTCTAACTCAACATCCAGAGATTCTGTATCAGGTACCACTTTTTTTTCAATAAGCTGATTAGCTGTGTAAATAAGAGTAAGAAGTTCCGCTTTTTTTGCGACCACAAGATCTCCTTGCATATAAGCTTCTTGCATTGTATCAGATAAGCCTGTGACAGAAGAACCTTTACTATTCATTACCAATTTTGCGTTTTTCATATCTTTACCTTTTATTCAGAAATTAGATTTAGTAGTTCGTTATAAAATGATACTGCTTGCTGGATAGTATCCTTTGGGTTTATAATTATGAACACTTTTGTAATTGAAAATTCTTGATAATGCTCCTTGCTCTATAAGTCTTTTGGCAATCTTTGGATTGTTTTTCATGACATAAGAATTAGCATTTTCATAAAGGTCTTCATTTGACTTTACAAGTTCTTTCCCTTCTTTCAATGCTTTTTTCAATTGTTCACTAATCATAATAACCTCTTTTGTGTGCTAAAATTATACAAAAAAAGAGCTGCAATAGCAACTCTTTTTATCTTTTGATTCTATGTTTACACCAGCTTATACCACTTTGGAATGGATAAAGATTTTAATCGTTTTTCTTCCGCCTCTATCTCAATAATGTCAGAATCAGAAGATAATCTTTCCACCAATATTTCTTTAAAATTCGGATCAAAAAGGTCAATTCCTTCATCTGCCATTTGCTTCTTAACCTTTAATTCTGCCCTTTCTTTAACTTCTTCAAGAAGTTTTAAGGCATAATTAGTCTTATCGTCGTATGTTATTTCTAAAGCCATAATTTTTTCCTATACAAAATTTTTGATGTAATGCTTAGAGTCAAAATCCCATATTGAAACCACTTTATCATTTGACTCAAGTGCAGATTCTTTTGCTCGTGTCTTTGCTTTCAAGTATAACTTATGTGCTTCCAGAAGAGCAGTTGCTTCTATAAAATCTTTTCTAGTGTATTCGTTTAATCTTTTCAAATCCACCTTCAATGGGTCTTTTGATAATGCAAGAAGAAGTCTAGCTATACTTTCTTCGTCAAGACTGCCGCTTAAAGATATTGTATCTAAAACTGTGTCTTTTAATTTTAACAACATTGAGTTCTTTAATGTTTGTTTAAGATCAGAACCCGTTCCGTCACACGCACTACAGTCAGGATTGCCGTTATGATCATAATATCCAGAACCAGCACAAGCCAAACACTCTTCTTTTTGATATCCAAACTCATAAGTGTAATAATCTATTATTCTTTCGAATTTTTTTACCAAATAAGATCTTGTTGAATAGTTTTCCATTTTTAACACTCTATCTTTTAATTAACTAAGCCACATTATACAAAAAAAGAGCTGCATTCGCAACTCTTTCTCGGTTATTTAAGATTAACTCATTTGTGCATTTAACCTCATTATTTGAAATCTATTTTCTTCATCAAATTGTTTGAATGTAATTTCACCCATGTCAAAACGAAGTTCTTGCATTATGATTTCTAGAATCATCAAATCGACAACAACAACCTCAGAGGTTTGATCTCTTTGAAGCATTTCTTGTGGAAGCTGTGAAGAGTCGATTAAAGACATAGGAAAGCTTTTAATTAAGTGATTAACTAAATCCTTTTGAGTTTTACCCTCTGCAGCTTTTAATAAACCTTCTATCTTTGATTTCTGAACTAATGCACCTGTCCCAGAGGACAAAACTCTTTCTTCAAAAGACCCTTTGAAAGAACCTTGTAATGAAACTTGATTATTAGAACCTATTACTCTTAACATTTCGTACTCCTTTTCTTTGAATGTTAAAAATAGATTACCAAATAAAAAAATAAAGACAATAAAAAAGCACAATCAATATTGTGCTTTTTATTATAATATTTTCTAGAAAATAAATAAACCAAAATGATCGGACGTTTTATCTTCTAATTCTTCACCGTTTTCCTTCAAAGAGTCCAATAAACAAAAATTAAAATCAGAGCTTTCATAATAAACTCTTAAATCTTCTGAGATTTCATTAGATTCTTTATGCTCTTTCATCGCATTAATTATTTTATCAATTTGAGATTTGTTTACCAACCAAGATATTTTAAAATTTAGCGGGTTTTCTTCTTCGCTAAAAAAGCCTACTGCAAAAACCTGTGATACTGGAATATCTTCCGTTTCTACTGTGAGACCTGACAACTTACAGTATTCTACCATATTTGCATAAGCTGATTGAAATTCTTCTGGCTCAACTAAAGCCGCTTTCCCAGACTTTAACAAAACAGCGTCATAAGAACTTAAGTTATGAATATCTACGGACTCTTTACCGTCTCTTGTTATTTTATATAGTTGTGTTGTCATTTTAACGCCCTTAAAGTGCTTTACATTAAAATACATTATATTATTTACGGAGCCTTAAATCAAATCTTTTCTATTTTTTTGTTTTAAAAATGACCATTAAAATAGTCATTAACAAGGTTAAGAGTCACTCTAATGGTCAAATCAAAAAAAGAGGCTCCAGAAGGAACCTCGTTTTCTTATTGGTTTTAATTTAATATTTAATTAATATCTATGTATTTTAAACTATTTTTTGTTTTAAAGAAATTCTGTGCTTCTTCTACCAGCATATTCATTTCTTCCACCGATAACTTAATTTTGTTTTTCTTTCTTTGGAGTTCTTTTATCGAATATATTCGAGATCCAGAGTTTTTATTCAGGATTTCTTTTTGTGTTGTATAAACCAGTTTTCCAAATGTTCTAAATGATTCTAAACAATTAAGCCCCACCAAACGAAGACCTTCTGAAATTGTTTTATTAACTTTATAAACCCATAAATCATTACCCATTGCAATAGACATATAAGTTGAATTTTCTTTATTTACGACAAAAGCATTCATTCCATTATTCAAAAACACTTTTCCGTTTTCTCTAACTGTTAAAGCTTCGTCTGTTAATGATGCTGAGTAGCCTTTATGCAAATCTTTAATTGTACTGTGAATTGCGTAAGCTTTTTGTTCAAAAAGTGTTAACTCCAACACCAAGCTTTTATGTTTTTCTTTTTCTTCACTATTCATAAAAAACCTCAAAAAATACTTAACACTATATTACAATAATTTTTATATTTTTTCAAATAAAAAGCCATAAAAGTAACTATGGCTTTTCTTTCATTGTTTTTTAAATTTAAGGTAGAAGCTCTTTCATATTGTCAGCAATCATCTCAAAGTCATAAGGCTCAATTGTTGCACTTTCAAGTTTTTCTTCAAGCATTTCTTCTGTAAAGATAACTCCGCCACCGTGTGCCATATCTTCAATTTCTTCTTCTGTTAGACTGTCTAACACCGCCTTGCCATTATCTGTATAATACTCATTACTACCACGCATACAAGTAACACCATGATCAAGAACCTTACCACCTACGTCACGTACAGTTACTTCATTGCCGTCAAAACGAACAAAATAAGTTGTATTATCATATCGAACCAAAGAACCTACGTCTTTACCTTCAAAAATAAAACATTGTTGTGAAGATTGAGCACCAAAATGATCGTTCAGGTTTGCTGCATAAGCCATTCCTAGCGTTTCAACCATACTTTTCAAAGATTCAGCAATAGAGCTTGTTTTATAGATTGTTTGTTGTGTAGACATTTTTTTTAACCTTTTGCAATTTGATATTTGTATTATAGTTCATCTCTTTTTAAAACACAAAAAAAACCGTATATTTTTCTACGGCTTCTTCTTTTTAATCTTAATCGAATAAGAAATTAGGCTTCTGAGTTTCTTCAAATGAAAATACTAGGACTTTCTTTTCATAAACTAAAAATGCCACTTCTTGCCAAGAGATAATACGATTTGTTGAGTTGATATGTAAACCATTCTCAATCACCTCATATCCTTCTTTTGACCAATTTTTATCAATTGATTCCATTTGATTGTTCACCATTAAGTAATAAACAATAAAATCTTCGAGCATTTTTTCGTTAAGTGCTTGATAACCTAACTTCTCGTTGACAAAAACGGGAATATCTTTGTAATCAAAAAGAAACTCGGATTCAACTTCACTTTCTTCATCAAACTTGATTGCCGAAATGATATTTAAAATGTTTTTATTTTTTGAATCTGGCTCTAAATTGATAAAGAAGTCAGGAAAAACCTTACCTAAAGCAAGATCTACTTTTGCGAAATTCTCTAAACCAACTTTAATTTCTTCTACTGAAAGACGCTTTTTATTGCCTAGAAATTCATCTGGCGTTCCTAACACTCGTGTTAGTCCTGCGTCATCTGCATTTTCCAATCTTTCTAGAAATTCGTCGTCGCTCATATCGTCCAGACGCTGCAGAATGTCTTTTTCTTTATTATCTTCACTCATTTTAATCAATAATTCCTAATACTTTATCCACTTGGTTTCTAAGGACAGAATAATTTGTATCAACAAGAGAAACATTAGCTTCTTTAATTGCTTCCACTTCCGCACCTTCTTCTTCAACAAAAAAACATTCTCGCTTATGGCTACGAACAGATTTTGCTTGGTAAACAATACCTTCTTTATCCGTAGTTTCGCCTACAATTTTCATAATTTGTGCTTGATTTGTTACAAGATATGTTGCATTTGACATTTTTCGATTCGCTATATTTGTTTAGGTTGGTTGTAGTATATCAATATAAAAAAAGGTATGCAATCTTTTTCTAATCAATTCGCTTCAATCGCATTTGACCAATTTGTTTGTCCACTGAATATCTGTATCTTCTACTGGCATTTTTTCGGCTTCTTCTTTTGTTTCAACTCCCCACGCCACACGACAAGTTGTTGTTCCTTTCAAGTTATCGTCAATATGAACGACAATGCCTTTAACAGAACCGTCTTTAATGTGTTCTACCTTATCAAACAGGCTGATCATCAAATACCTCCAAACAATTAAAAATGTGATTTTTCTTAAACATATCAAACTCTTTTTCATTAAGATTGCTCTTCAATATATCAGCAATCTTTTCAAGGTCAGAGTCTCGATAGAGCGTTAATTCGTCATGTTCTAATTCTGACATTCCATTTTCATAAAGATACTGACTTACTTCTTTACCTTCATAATCAATGTCGAAGTGTTCAATAATCACATCTGCGTCTAACAATGCTTTTGCGTCCTTCAAAAAAGACTTCAATAAGCCACGTTCACACAGAACAAGATCTTTTTCTTTAATCAACTCTTTCATTCGAGAATGAAAAACAAGATTATTCAAAATTAAAACACTATCTTCACATTTGATACTTACCAAATTCAAGTCTAATGATTTTTTCATTTTTTAATCGCTCTATCTATTTAACTTTTGACATTATAGCAATTCAACCAATCTAAATCAAGATGAGGATAATTTTCTTTTTTTTCAATTATTCAGAACTGAAAATATTTAAATGAAATTTTTTTTGACTATTAAATATGCTTTTGTTAATATGTGTTTCAATTAAGATAAACAACTAAAAAGGTACACCATGTCTAAAATTCTAGAAGTTCCATTCGGCACACTTAACGAAAAACGCAATGCAGTATTTCTTGCTATTCACCTTAAAAGTAAATGTTATGAAGGTTATAAAAATGTTAATGAACATATTCAGCAAAGTGATTTTGGACAAATTCTATTACTAAATCGTTGGGATGGTTCTAAAGGTTTTGCGGGCGGCAATGTTGATGCAGGAGAAGATCTGTTAACTGCAATGCAACGAGAAGTCCTTGAAGAGATTAATTTTACTATTCCAGATATCTCAAAAGTTAAAGAGGTGTGCTCTCACCAAGCAGGTTCAATCAACCTACATCTTTACTCATTAGAAATCGATCTTGATACCAAACGCAATATCCTTCAAAATGCTTGGAAGGCAAAAGATTACGAAGCAGAGGTTTGTGGTGTTATGTTCCAACAGATTTTTAGTAATGAAGAAGGTCGCACTGACGTTCCTTGTATCGAACGCTTCCTTTCTTCTAACCTATTTGCAAAAGGTGTTAAAGAAGAACTCGAAATCCTTATTGATAAAGAAAACCTAAACCTTATGAAGCCTAAACAAGCAAAAGCGAGTTAATCATAAGCATAATGACACAGAAAAAATAATTAAAGATAAATATTGGCGAGATATTTGGAAAACTCCACCACCACTTTCAGGCGAAGAAGTTCAGATTTTTGTTTAATTTAAAGGCACAACTTTCGAGTTGTGCTTTTTCTTTTGTTTTGATATAATATGACCAATTAATGAACTATGAGAAAAACTTTATGTCTGAACTTAAACAAAAAAATATCACTCTTGCTTTTAAAATTACACAAAAAGAGATTCAAGAAGTTGTTCGTTCTCACTTTGCTAAACTACATAATGTTGAATATGGCGCAACTCGAATTATCTGGAAGGATAAAGATAAGGAAATTGAATGTTTCTTGAACATTCGAAATCACTTAAATCTGTCTTGCACTATTGAAGTTCGTGAAGAAATTAAAGAAAAAAAATCGTTTGAATCTCAGATTAACAAAAAGATTACTTATCGTTTAGATGATCAAGACGTTAATAGAATCGTTGTAGCCAAGGCAGCAGAAGTTTCCAATGTTTCTCCTGATTTTATAAATGTTGACGTTGACGTTTTTGGCGTTCCTCGTGAAAAAGAATTGGATTATTCCATTAATTATAACTTTTAGAGTATAGCTTTTTCTTATGCATATGCTATAATTATCATACTTTCAAACAAAGAGATTAAACAATGGAAACTTCAAAACGTATTACTAAACAAGAAGCTCAACAAATAATCCAAGAGCGAGGTCAGCTCAATATTTGGACTAATATGGATACAAAAGAGTATTTCTTCACAAGTCGCTACGCTCTTCCAGAAGAAATGAAAGAGGAAATCTCAGAAGATGATTGGGTTCCTTGTTCTTACCCATTCCCTAATAGTGTTGTTCCACGAGAAGGTTTGGAATCGGGTATTGTTGAAAATATTGACGATTACTTATTCATTTTCCACGACGACGAAACAGAACTTGCTTAATCAAAATAAGCAAAACAATTAAACCGTAGGGCTACCTGCGGTTTTTTCTTTCTTACATTTCATGTTATAATGAAAAAAACAAAGGAAAAATATGAAAGACATTAACGGAAAAGAAATGCTTACTGCAGCAGGAGTCATTAAAGATATGGAGACATTGGATAATATTTCAATGACGCCTATAGGTGTAAAACCTATTGGATATGCTCGATTTAAACCTATCGATCAACGATTCTCCAACAAATTAGATAGCGGAGCTTATTATCCTGTTATTGCGGTTGAAGACGCTTTTCTGATCTTACCTAATGTTGCACCTGTCCATTTTACTTTACTACCAGTCATTAAGCCAACAGAAGGCAATGAGCATTTGTTTGACAACTTCAAAGAAGGCAGCGAATTCATTAAGAAATATGAAGAAAGGAAAGCCAAGAGAGAAAGGAAAGAGGCGAACAAACAAAAAAGAAAAATAGAAGAATACAAAAGAGAATCAGAAGAACGAAAAGGCAAAAAAGAAGCAAAAGAAAAGCGCAAGCAAGAAAAACAAAATGAAGAAATTGTTGAAGTTTTAAAAGAAAAGAAAATGATTTCTCTTAAAGAGCGTATCACACGAACATTTAGCCTATTTAAAAGATAAAAAAACCGCAGCATTGCTACGGTTTCTTTTTTTCTTATTGCTTATCAATTTTTCTAATTCTTTGATAAATTGATTTTGGGAATAAAGCTAATGACAGAATTAAAGCAACAAATGATCCAAATATTTGTGCAGAAGCAAAAGAACCCAAAATTAGTAAAAGAGAAATCAAAACAAAAATCAATCTTAAAACGTCTCTACTTTTGGTTTCTTCTGTCAATTTATTTACTTCTTTTTCACAAGAAGATTCTAAAAGATTCACTTTATTACCTAAATCAGAACCAAATTGCTCTCTTCTTCCTACCAATGCAGGAACTGCGGTTAACACATTAACATTGTAATAATAAGTACCATTACCCCTGCCCGGTTTTGATCTTTTTTGTCTTTCATGTTTTAGCGAAAGAATTGCATTGCCACCTAATTTCTTACAAAGTTGTTTAATCTCGTTAAAAGCTTCGTCATTGCTTCGTCTTGTTACTGAAATTTCATAATCTGGCATTGAAAGAACTTGATAACCTTTTACTCGGTCTGTTTTACTATGAAGCACCTCAGAAGGGAATTTGTATTTTTCTTGATTTGACTTGAAATCACTAACAATCTTACAATCTTTTGCGTTAAAACCTTTTTTGTTCAAGTTCGGGTCGAAAGATACAGGAAGACCAGAGAAGATATCTTTGTTTTCTAATTTAGGATTAAAAGAATTTTTGTGGAAAAAATAGTCATTGCCGTCTTCACCTTTAATGAACCCGAAACTCTTTTCTTTTAAATATCTTGTTACCTTGCCTTTCATTTTTTGTCCTAACAATCTTAACGTCTATGCTATTATTTTAACCATTTTTGTCTTTAAAATCAATTTAAATCAAAATAATTATCACAATTTAAGACTGCTTTAGTCATTCTATTATAAAGAGCTTGTTTTGATCCTATAAAATGAATATCGTCGTTTGGTGTTTTATAAAATATGTCTTGATACATTTTTGAATTTAATTCATTCTTTTCCATTTGATAGAATAGTTTTTTTGCTGTTCCATTTGTTAAATTAAATGTTTTATTTATGTATTCTCGCACTGGATTATTGTTCTTAGATAAATGAATGCCCATTCTAGAGCCATGACACATTTTCGCATTTTTAATAACCATTAGAGAAAAAGAACAAGTTGAGTTACAAGCGTTCTCAATAACAAAATCCAGATCATTATTATTAAAATAGTCATTTAGTCGCATTGAAGACTGCAGTTCTCCACCTGTGCTATTTTTTATATACACACCTTTGTAATTGCCTTTTTCTAATTTATCAATCAAACAATTAACACTACTGAAGTTGTATTTAAAACTTTTGATATCCAATATCACAGAACTTCTTTGTGATTTTCTCAACATTAAGTAACTGCAATCTATTGGTGCAATGGCATGTTGAAAATTAGGTATTACAACTGCAAATTTATCGCTGTAATACATATACGAATCCAAGGAAAACCACAGAATATAAAACACTGTTATTTTTAAACTTGTTCTCTTTAATAATCTCATTTATACCCAAACTAAATAGCCGAATCAACGGCTATTTTTCTATACTTAAAGATTCAAAGAAATCGTCAGCAGTATAATTAAATACATTTGCAAAGGTGTTGATATAATTTGGATCTGGATTTACGTCAATGATTTTAATGTCTTCATTACGTTGCTCTGCATCATACAACATCATTTGAATATAAGGGAATGACATTTGAGTTCCTACAACAAATATGTAATCAACTTTTTCAGTGAAGAAATCATACATTTGAAACAAAACTTCTTCTTCTAAGTTTTGATGGAAAGCAATGATGTTTGGAACAACATTTCTCTCGCCACAATCAGGACAAATAGGGGTTTTACCTTTTTCCACTGTCTCTATTACGTCTACAAGATCGAACAGTCTTTTGTTACCTTGTATCATACAACTATTACAATAGCACTTTTCGCCATTACCATGAATTTGAGTAATACTCTTACTCCCTGCTTTCTTATGTAATGGATCTACATTTTGAGTGAATACTTTTGAGGTATTCACCAAGCTTTGTATTTCAGCAATCTTCTTATGTGCGATACAAGGTTCAGCCTTAATTCCTTGTTTGATCAATGGTGTTAAAGCATCCCAGATTTTATGCGGTGCATTTCGCATATTTTTAAAGTTAATGATATCTTCTGGCGATTCATTTAGGTTTGTGTAAGAACCTGTTTGACCGTAGTAAGTCGGTAAACCGCTTCCTACTGATACACCTGCACCTGTAATAAACGCTATGCGTGTTTCTGGTGAAACTTCCAATTCTTCTCTTATTCCATTTTTGTTTGGCGGTAAAACAATTTTACTCATACAGAAATAACTCTCATTCTTGTTGGTGATAAATGTAGGTCTATCTTTTCTTTCAATTGATTAAGACCTTCCCAATTTAATTTGTTTTGAAATACTCCGTTTTTGCATTTCAATAAAATATTATTATCGTCAAAACTTTTTGAAAACAATGATTCAACATAGTATCTCCCGAAGAAAGATCCGATAACGCCTAACCTTGCCAAAACCATTTCTTCTTTTCTTCTCGCCAAAACCCAATTTTCACCAAAGAAATTAATGTAGGCAACTTGCATATTCATGCTTGGGTAATTATAGCCTTGGTATCTCGAAGTGACTTCATCGCCATACTTTTCCAATTCACCTAAGCAACGATATAAGTGACGATAAATATTTTCGTAAGCTTCTTCTTTAAGTAAACCTTTTGGTTCTTCATTAAACATAGCTACTCTCTCAAGATTTTGATTATTTTAACATAGAACCAACTTTAAAGAAAGCTCTATTTTCTTGATTTTTTCAACTATTTGTAATATGATAGTGACAATTAATAAAATAATAACAAGGTCAAAGATGAGAACAATCAAACCACAAGAAAAAAAAGCAATGCAAAAGAAACTTGACTCTCTAGGCTCAAAAGAAGAAGGAGAGCAATTCATCAACTCCTTATCCGAAAATGAGCTGAAACTTTATGCAAAATTCTTGGATACTCCACTTTATAATTCTTGTTTTAAAATAATTGACCTTAACGATAATTCTGATCGTAAGACCACTCTCTACGAGATTCAAAAAGACATTTTGGAGACCTTGTTTGGTTAAAGTGTATCGAAATTTGAATACAAAAAAAGAAAAGTGTATCTGAGATTAGATACACTTTTTTATTATTTCAATTTTTCAATCTCTTTTCTTGCTGTTTCTTTCAGTGCATTTAATTGCTGTGACAAAGATACTTTACTTCTTTCTACCTCACTCTTAGCTACCACAATCCAATCAGGTTCGTCTGCGCCCGACTCAAACATTTCTTCTGTCATTTCTGGAACAAACATTATGGTCATTAACCAGACTTCTTTTTCTTTATTTATGCATTCAACTAAAACTAAAATAGAACCGATTCGATAATAAAACATATGAGTCTACCTTTCTTTATGGAGTTGAATTCATAATAACAGCTTTCTTTGACCTGTTCAATTCGTTTTTCAAAAAAATCCTTATTTCTCAACGTTTTGCACTTGACACGAATACTTAGATTTGTTATACTAAGATTGTACTTGCAAGAGTTGCAGTTCTTTATAGAGCGCAAGTATGCCGCCAGAAATGGTCTCAGACGGGAATTTTTAATTCTGACAGTTGTTAGAGATATGGGAAACTCAAGAGGCGCAATTGTTTAAAAAAAGAAGACTTTCTATTTTTTAGGAAGTCTTTTTTTTATTTCATAAAAAATATAAAAAATATGCTTGCTTTTTTATCTTGGATTGTTTAATATTGAGTAAAAGTTAAGTAATCAAACAAAGATTTGAAGAGGTGGTTTTATGAAACTTTTAACATTGTCACTACTAACAACAGAATATGCACATATTCGTCTAATTACAGAAACTAAAGAAGATGCAAATAAACTTATCAATTCGTCTAATCTTCTTTGTTCAAAGACTGGTGAGTTTGAATCACTAGACCAACAATTAGAAGTTAAAGAAGATGAAGTTAACTTATTTGAAAACTATCGTTCAGCAGTCTATAAAGCTATTGATAACGATATGGAATGGTCTTACTCAAATGGCACTCAATTTAAAATGAAAGTCACAGATAAGACAGATGCGGAACATCATAAAACAATGGCTATGGAGCACCAAGAGTTGAATGGTGAGAAATTTGAAAGTATTGATAACCTTGACGAATATGAAGTTGATAATGACGTCATAGATTCTCTTGGACTTCCAGAAGATATGAGTTTAACGTCAGACGATTTAAATTACTAATTCAGTCAAAAACAAAAAGAAGGCAGCAAGCCTTCTTTTTTTATGCACAAGGTTTTATATGTTTATTTATATTATTTTTTGATTACAATCAAGTGAAAAAAGTCTTTTAAAATAAAGTGTTGCATTTTTGAGATTAGGCTGTTACTATCTTTTTTTTTGAAGCATATAACATAATAAAAAACAGTATTCAATGTTTTTTTATGAATTTTTTATGAAAGAGGTGATTGTGTCAAATGAACAAAAATATGCAGATTTTACTGAATTAGAAGAATCTTATCAGGATAAAAAAGAAACAATTTCTGAGTCTCTTCAGGTTATAACAGTTGATTCTACTGATTCCAAAACACAACTATTTTTTAATGTAAAAAAGAAAGTGTAAATTTTTATTTACACTTTTTCTTTGCCTTTTGAAATGTTATTTTTTATTTTTAAAATATATTTTCCTTATTTTTAGTTGTTTTTATTTTTTTCTCTTTACAAGTTTTATTCTCACATTATATTTCCTAAAAAGACGTAAAAAAGTCTTTGTAAAATAAAGTTTACAACAATAATAGGAGATAAAAATATGGATTTAGCACTTGTTTCTGAAATTCTTGGCTGGACTTCAATAGCCTTTTATATTTCAATCACTGTTTTCAACTCAATGAAAATAACTCGTTTCGCTGCATTTGGTTCAACAGGCAACGATATTATTTGGTCATTACTTATGGGTTGGTACCCAAAATTAATACTAAACCTATCAGTTACAGGTGTTAACGCATATCGCTATGCCAAAGATTTTACAAAAGCGCCATTGGCTCTATTAAACACACTTGTAGCATTAATGTTTGCAGGAATTGGTTATATTTTTTGGTTCGCTGTCACTAACTTTTTGAAAGACCCTACTTTATCGACAGGAATGCAATTTGCCGATCTTGGTGTTATATTACTTGCTTTATCAATGAAAGACCTTAAACATTACCGCATACTAATGTTAATCTCTGGTTTTGTCGGTATGGTCGGCTATTACGGAAATACACAAATGATGATTATTAAAGCAATGGTCATTGGTATTATGTGTTTCAAACTGTTTATTGAGAAAGAAAAAAAAGAAAATCTAGAAGAAAAAACCGCATAAAAAAAGGTCTCTATTGAGACCTTTTTCTTTATTTTTCTTTATTTTTCTTGTTTCAAGCTATGATAAAGACAATGCTTTTTCTTGTTCAATATAGTTTTGAATATCCAAGAATCGAATATCATAATCAGCACGATCTTTTTCTTGAAGAACAACCAGTTTATTGATATTTACTCTATCTTTAATTTCTAAGAAGAAAGTGAAAGGTGTATCTTCTTGAATTGCAGAGATTTCATAATACTCATCTGCACCAATTGAATAGATATGTTCATGTTTGTAAAATTTTGTGTCTGGATATCCGTCTACCTTTAAATCTTCCAACCATTGTTTTAGAACTTTATTTAGCATATCAAATACTCTTTTTTTGTTTAACTCATAGTATTTTCTCATAAACTCAATTTTGTTTCAACCAATATTGACTTATCTTTTAAAAACTATATAATCTAACCTTTCTCAATTAAGGAATAATATGGAACATAATCAATTAACAGAGTGGTTTAAAAACGAATTAGCAAGAGACTTAGATGATTCTGCTATATGGCGTTTGTCAGAAAACGATAGTCTTCTAGAAACAAGCGGCACGGGTATGAGGTATATTGCTGACGACAAAGGTATCGTTTGTTTTATGTATGACGAAATCAATCTGTTTGTCATTGATAAAAACGGAAACATTCGTTGGATGTCTCCTGCTTCTAATCTTGACGATGAACCTGTTCGTTATTCAAATGAAACAATTGTTGAGTTTTTAAAAGAACATGAATTCGAGGTAATGGAATCAGATAGTGGTCTTATCTTGGCAAAAGCACCTTTTGGTTTGTAATTGTTGATTCGCCTTTTTGATTTTGGTATAATTTAAGTATGTTAAACAATTGAGTAATTAAAATGAAAAAGGTTTTAGGGTTTAAAATTTTTCCCGTAGATCAATTTACAAATGTCACAATCAAAAGAAAAACAGTCTGTTACTTCCCTATCAATGACGGGTACCGATTCTATTCCTATAATGATCTTGGCTTTAAGGTTAGTTCTTTTAACACCGATATCGAATCAGGGATTAAAGACACTATTCGAAAAGCGAAATCCAAGCCAAAACATAAAGACTGGATTATTTCAGAACGAACTGCCGACGACATCTTAAAACAAGGTGATAATCGCATTTTCTGGTGGGAAAAAGGTGGTTCTGTTGAAAAAAATCAAACACATTACAAGTGTGACCTAATGACTGCAGAAGGTCATGTTCATGAAGGTGTTGGCGATACGTTAGAAGAGGCAATCGAAGACGTATTTATCCATTTAGAAGCAGAGTTTGAGCTTTAAACAAACAATATAAAGGTTTAACAATGACTGTCATTCAAGCAGAAACAAAACAAGATATTCAAGCAAAGCTAAAAAATGTTATTCTAGGTACGCAAGGGCGTGGAATTACCACTATAATTAATGGTGTGATTCATAATTTAGAGTTTCGTCGATTTGACGGCTCTTACAAAGAGTTTTTGGCGTTAAAAAAACCGAACCGAAAACTTCAATCAGATAATTCTTTATCTGATATGGTTGCCGAAATCTATGACGCAAAGAAAAATGAAGATATAATTGATAGCACCCACAACACTCTAAAAGCTTTTGGTCTTGAATTAGAATTCTCTCATTCTAATATAGATGACGTTCTGGCTATTTTATCTGACTACATTAAAGATTCTATCCATTCTCATCTTGTAAACGGTGAAAGTGATTTTAATAAAGATGTTATTCACAACTTAATTGGTGATTACCGTTTTGAAGAAAAACCAGAATCAACTTTTAAAACAATTACAGAAGTTATTGCAGATAAAAAGCTAAACAAAACTTCTGTTTCGCAATACTTTAAGGATTTATCAAAAACACTTTCTTGGTGCAAAGATAGCGATAGACAATTCTTAATCTTTTCTCACACTGATTTTGAAATGCTTGTTTCAAAAGGAAATATTGACAATCTCAGCAAATATTACAGCATTTAATACAATAAAAAAAGTCGTTTTTAAGCGGCTTTTTTCTTTTCAAAAATATGGTTTTTTGCTATAATACTCATATTGAAAAACGACTTGGAAACACAATAAATGCTAAAACTTACTTTTCGAGAACTTGAAAATATCATTAATGGAAATCTCCTGACTGATCGTTTCGAAGTTCTATTTAATGCTATTCCTAACTCAGACTATTTTGAAGAAGAATGTAACCCTAACGATTATCTTGAAGATGATGGACGAGAGCTGCGACATGCTGCATTCAAGGATCATTTGACAGGTATCACTCATTCTTTTAATTATGTCTATCATCCAGAATATGGAAGTCTTGATCGATACTCAATGATGGATAAACCTAATGATATCGAAATTGTTTCTGTTAGTGTTTTAGAAGAACCTAAACCTAAGAAGAAAGAAACCGAACCAGAACTTAGCCCACAACAGGTTCGAACAAAATCTATGTTTTCAACGTTAAATGCAATGAAAGACAGAGGTGAGCTTGTAAAATTTGATATTACGAAGACAAGTATTCCAAAAACAACTATTAAAGCTGACGTTAAGTTTTACAAAGATATGGTTGGTGGAAAAATAAAAGCTTCTATTCTTGACGTTCGAGAGCGTTTACTCCCTACTGTTATTGACCATAAGACTGAAATTAATACTTATTGGAACTTCTTACAAACAAAACCAAAAATTTAATTTATAAGAAAAAGCAATCTGTTGATTGCTTTTTTTTCTTTTTGTCTTTATAATCTTGACAATTTATTTATTTGAGAGTTTAAAATGTCAGAATTTAAAAGAATGCTAAATCCAGAACCACACAATTATTTTAATCATGTTTATACTTTGGATATCTTAGGGCTTATTGATATGGTCAATCTTTATATTGATTTCAATATCCCTGTTACAGATCCTTACTCTATTCAAGTGCAAAACTTAGAACAAATTGAAGCTTGCAAAACATTCAAATGTGATCACCCTGAACTAGATTCTTACTTTAAAGAGCTTTTCATTTATTCTTTTAAAAATGAAGGCTGTATCAACAACACTGATTATTGGTTTTATCAGTATGGTCATAACCTAAGAGAAATTGTTTTTAGTTCTGACACTCAAAGTATTAGTGTAAACACCCCTGCTGAAAAATTAATTATAGATGAAGATTTTGAGGTAGAGATTGAAGTCAAAGATTCGATAACATGTTCTTTAGATAACCTCATTTTATTTTTATTCCTTTTTGATTTTGACAAATTTTTTAATGGAGCTGATCCTAATCTTGACATTGAAAAAATCGATACGATAATCATTCGCAATTATCAAAACCAAAAAGAGGTTGTTATTGATATTGATTCTCAGTTGAAAGAAAAGATTAAAAAAATTAGTTAAAAATTGAAAAAAAACGCTTTTTTCCCTGGCTTCGAAAAATTAGTTATTATATACTTTATTTCGTGGTCAGGGATAAAGACTTAAAGAAAACAAGGTGTTACAAACTTTTCTCGATTAGCTCAGTTGGTAGAGCGGGGGATTCTAAATCCCTGTCGTCAGGGGTTCGAGTCCCCTATCGAGAGCCATCTAAAACAATTTGTGCGTCCTTAGCTCAGTTGGATAGAGCACGTGCCTTCTAAGCATGTGGTCGCAGGTTCGAATCCTGCAGGACGTGCCACCTTTTAAAAGCTGTCATTATCGACGGCTTTTTTTCTTTTTTTTTGTTTATTTTTGTGCTATAATTATCCCATCGAAACAAACAAGAAGAGTTTATTATGTATCACGCAATTGAAGTTTTATTAGCAGGAAAAAATAACACTACGTTTCATTTCTCCCCTTTAAATAGAAAAAAAGAGATTACCAACGGCTTCCGTATTTGTGGTGATAGTGCATTTGGTTCTAGCACTATTCTACGATCTGACATTACTGAAACACCTATCGTTAATTTTGTAAAAAATCATTGCCCGAATCTTCTCAATGTTTTAAAAAATGGTGGAAATGTTGATCCATTTAACCGAAAGTCCTTCACTATGCAGAGTATGATTAACGGTGATGCATTTAAGATCTCAGTATTAACAGAAGACGAAAATGAAGAAATTATGGTTCTTTCTGGCGATAAAGAACTTAAAGACGGTCAAAAATACACTGCAACTCTCACAGAAACCGATTTGTTTGGTTATATTAAAGGTTATTGTTCTTCCAACGCTTGCAAACGTATTTTGAAATAAAGCGATTTTATTATTGAATTGTATGAAAAAATTCTTATGAAATCTGTATAAATTATTTTGTATTTAAGCAATTCTTTGCTATAATGTAATTAGTTTGTTAAAACAATTGAAAAATAGAGGTGACAATTATGACTGTATCAACTTTAAACAACCCTTACGAGAAAGGTAGTGTTACTCATCGAGATTTTGAAGGCTCTCTTTCTCATTTTAATGCTCAAACAGACGAAACTCTTACTGGTTCTTTAACTATGTATGAAAATCGAGCTAAAGACCCTAGCTTTACTGACGAGCAACTGGATTACTTTGAACGTGAATGTCGTGCTATTCAAACCGTTCTTGATAGTCGAAAATAATAATTAAAAAAAGACCCGTTAATCTCTTAACGGGTTTTTTATTATCTGCGCATTTTTTGTCCTGACCTTTTGAACTTGCTTCCTATATTTTCTGTTATCTTTGAAACAAATTTTTCTATATAACTATTATTTAATTCGTCATTCTTTTCTGCAAGTGCTGATTTAATCACTTTCGGGTTTAACCCTAAAAGTTCAAGTTCTTTTTCCATACCTGCTTTATCTAGATAGACTTCTGGCATTTCTTCTAGCACTGTTCTTTCTATCTTCATACCAATTTCTCTTTGGTTTAATGTAATTTCAATACCGTCTTTTGCTTTATCCACAAGAAGCATTACAAATTCATCAGAAGGATCTTCTTCAGTTCCACCAACCGAGATCAATGTTAGTTCCATATCTTTTTTTGGCTCTGTTATTGTTGTTTCTGCTTGATATTCGTCCTCAAAACCTAACACACTACCGTCTTTAAACAGGAAAGATTCACCTTTGTCTCCTATAAATTTTATAAGTACGTTTGATTTATCCATTTGTGGATCTCTTGCACTCAACTCATTTTGTGCTTTTGCTGCCATTGATTCCATTGCTTGTCCTTTTTAATTGATTCGTCTTTCATTTTACCATATAAAGAAAAATACTGAATATTTTGATTTAATAAATATGTTTTTAATATCGTTTTAACCGTTCTTTTACATTTTCTTGTTTTTCTTGAAACCTTTATAAAGCAAGGATTTAAGTTTAATTTTTTTGATTCTTTTTAACAAAAAACCTGGCTTTAATAAAAAGTTTCAACTATAATTATCTACATAGTTGAGAGAGACAAAAGACTATCAATTTACAATGCGTCCTTAGCTCAGTTGGATAGAGCACGTGCCTTCTAAGCATGTGGTCGCAGGTTCGAATCCTGCAGGACGTGCCATCTTTAAATGTTTTTTTTTAAGAATATTTAAAAATGGTATTATAAAGCATTTTAAATGATTCGAAGCATTAAGTTTGAGATTGACGTAGCTGCTATTCGGAGAAATTATATTTCTGCCCTAAGCAATCTCCTTTATAAAACCAGATTTTATTTATCGCTGCAAATAATTCCGCCAGATTATTTGTGGACACCTTTAAGATTTACCGTTGAGTTTGCTTAAAGGTCACTCAAAAAAAACTCAACCCTCCTCATTTTTAATAAAATGTTTTAAGAACAAAAAAAGCTGCTGTTGCAGCTTTTTTGTTTTTCATATTAATAACTTTACCTGTTGATAATCAAAATAAAACATATAAAAAAACCGTAAGTTGTTACTTACGGTTTTTTATTTTTTAATTTATTGCTTTAATTTCACATTTATTATCAACAAAAAAGTCAATTAAATCTTTACCTTTTGATAATCCAAACACAATTGAAGTACAAGGCTCTTTAATTCGAGCTTCTTCTGTAAATTCCATTTTTTTTATTTCTTTCATTTCTTTTTCCCAAATTTCACGGCTCTTTTTTCTTAAATCTTCTTCGGGCAAATGACAATTTTCTTCCTTCCATTTATCAATACGATCTCTTAAAGCTTGTTTAAGAGGTCTTGATATTTCATAATATTTTTTCTTTGAAAAATTTGATTCAATCCAAGTATACTCTAAATTTTCATTTACTGGTTCAGCTTCAAGCTCATAATCATATAAAGACACTTTTGTCGGTTTTAAAAGAATGTGAGTGAAATAACCTTCTCTAACTGTATCTTCGTCATAAATTTCATCTTGTTCTTCCACAAACTCTTCAATTCTTTTTTTTGTTTTCTCATTTAATTTTACTAAAAATTGAGTTCTGTGGGCTTTGTATTTTTCACCATAAATTTCGACTAATAATTTTTCAGAAAGACTTGTTTCATTTTCTAATACTCTTTCATTACTGTATTTCATATCAATAATTTTCTTAGATGAACGATGAACAAAAGTATGATAAAAATCATACAATGAATTTAGAGATAATATTTTTTCAAAAAAAGGAGAACCTATCTTATTGTCAGGATAAGTTTCTAAAATTTCTTTTTCAGGAATTTCTTGTTTTTTGTGATAAACAATCATATCATCAAACAAAATTTCTCTACCATTTGAAGAAAAATAAATTTCAAGAGATACACCAATTTCATTTTTCATTAACTCTAAAACTTTAATTGTTAATTTATCAATTTTAAAATGATTTAAAAAATCTTCTTTAAAATTCATATCTTCAGGTTTTGTTATTTCCAAAGTGTCACCCTCAAAAATCATTGTTCCTTCAATATCTTTTAACCCTATATATCGCATATTTTCTTCTCTTTGGTTTTTTATTTAACAATGAAATTATAGCAATTACACCATTCAAAATCAAATTTTGACAAGGAATTTTTTGTTTGTTATTTTTTGTTGAAAATGCTTTAAATTTAACAATAAACAAGTTATAATATATTCCACTTTAAAATACATTAAACTAAATTATCGGAGTTTTGAATGAAAAAAATCTTTATTGCTATTGCCACTATTATTACTCTATTTGGTTGTGAAGATGTTGGTAATATGGCGCAAGAACAACTTAATGATTTAAAAGATAAAGCCGTTCAAGTTGGTATTGATGAAATCCGAACCAACCCTGAATATGCACAAGTTGCAGAACTTTTAGAGCAAGGTAATGAAACACTAGAAACAATCAAAACAATGAGCATGACTGAACTAACCGATTCTGTAAAAGGGGAAGAGATTCTAGGTCTTATTGGTGGTATTTATTCTTGTGTTGAAAGTAAAACTTCCGTAACCTTAGCAGAAGCTATTTTTACGGAATCTATGAATATGTATCAGATCCCACAAGATATTCAACAAGTCGTCTTAGAATCAAAAAATCTCGAATCCAACTTTATTATCTGTGAGCCTAGTGCTTAAAGATAATTAATTTAAATTCTAATTAAAAGGTTAGGTGTATTTGACATCTAGCCTTTTTTTATTTTTTTAATTAAACTATTGATTTTATATGATTGCTTATGTTATTATTTGTATATATTCTTAAAAAACTCACAAGGAGAACACACTATGGCTGACAAAACTATTAAATATGAAGATTTAGATCTCTCTGAAATGGTTATTATGCCTGACTTTAAAAAAGTTCGTAGTTCATTCCGTCACTATATCTTAGGTAAAGCAGAAGCAGATTCACGCTATTATGATATTCTAAGAATGATGGAGCTTACAGAAAAGTATCATAATGGTCAAAGAAAAAATGGTGAACCAGAAGTTTGTCACCAATATGTTATTTGTGCTTACTTAATGACTATTGAGGCATATCTTATTGATCCTGTTGCTTGTTATATGGCTGCACTTGGTCACGACCTTATTGAAGACTACCCAGAATCAGAAGACGAAGTAAGTGAAATGTTCCCTACATACATTGGTTACATGATCACTTTAAGTAAAGAACGTAATGGCGTTGCACTTCCTTACCAAGAGTATTTTGACAAAATGACTCTTTGTGCGGTTTGTTCTATTTGCAAGCTGTGTGACCGTCTACACAACATTTCAACTATGGTTGAACCGTTTGCTCGTGAAAAACAAATTAGTTACCTAAAAGACCTTACGGATTGGTTCTTGCCTATGCTGAAAGAATCTAAACGTCTGTTCCCAGAACAAACAAAAGCTTATGAGAATTTGAAATTTGTTCTAATGACCTGTCGTAATCTTCTTTTACTTACATTTATGAAAGAAGAAAAAGAAATCAACTCTTTGAAAAAAAAGTAACTTATTCAAAGATTTAGAAACAAAATAAAAGGCTCTTTCAGAGCCTTTTATTTGCTTTATTCTTTGGTTTTTGCTATAATAACACATTGAAAAACAGACAAAGAGGATTAAAAATGGCTCAAACACTGACAGATGAAGAAGAACGTATTATTGACCGAAAAATTGATAAAATCGGTGTTAAAATCCTAGAAACACAACCTTCAAGAGAAACAAAAGGTGCTTGGAGCGAAGTTTATCTAGTTGAAGGCGAATATTATGAGCGTTGTTATGGTGATTCGCAAGATGCTTGGATGGCTTTCATCATGAAACTTGATAATAAAGAAGAACTTTTAAAATACGATCCTGATTTGGATTTAAGCCTTGTCAAATAAGGAAAGTAACCTTATATAACAACCATTATATTAAATATTTATAAAAAAATCGTCTCTTGGCGATTTTTTTTGTTGCTAACCAATATCTTTTTTTGCTATAATGATCACACTTACAGAAAAAGAGACTAAATAATGAATACGTTACGAACCAACAACTTAAATGGAACAAAGGCACAAAAGCGCATTAGCACCATGCTTTGCCAAGCGTTACGTCATTTACCAGAATCTCTTGATATTGATTTAAAGAAAAAAGGTGGCTGGACTAATGTTAAAACATTAATTCAAAAAATTAATGAAAAATATTTCTTTCGCATTAAAAATTTGGAAGAAGCAGGGAAACAAATTCCTAAGCATTTAAAACAATACCGTAAGTTTGGCATTAATGAGTTCTATTTGCAAGATCTCATTGATATTTATGAATCTGACGAGAAACAACGCTACACACAAAAAAATAATTTTGAATTGATTCGTTGTGAGCAAGGTCATTCTGGACATTTAGGCATTATCATTGACTATCCTGAAATTAAATTAGAACATGACGTTTATCATGGCACTTCGCCTGATTTTGTTGACTCTATTTTAAAAGAAGGTATCAATTCTCAAAAACGCCAATATGTTCATCTTTCAAAAGACATTGAAACTGCTATTCTTGTTGGTAAACGTCACTCAGGTAATAAGGAACCTGCTATCTTTGTTATTTCAAAAGATACACCAATTCCGTTTTATATTACCCGAAACGGGGTTCTTCACACTCATAATGTGCCACCAGAATTTTTGAATCTGTTGAAATAAAAGTGAGGTTAAATAGAATGTCAAAACAACATAATGATTTAAATAAATATGAACAATTCTGTAACGAATTAAAAGATATAGATCCTAATTTTTGCGGAAAGGAAGTAGACAGTTTTTTAGCAGAAAAATTTGGTATTGGAAAAGCCATTACTAAATCTGGTTTATACAAATCCGATAAAAACGAAGGTATCTTTGTTCAATTTGAAGATCGAGTTGTTGCTTTTGGCGTGTTTGACAAAATGTTTAAACAAAATTCTATGCGAAAATACTTCAGAAAAAAAACAAATTTTGAAGGAAAATATGGTTTTATTTTTTTAAAGTTGAGAAATCAGAACGAGTTTGATCTTGAAAAAGAAAAAATACTACAATTGTCTAGCTACACTTCTTTTTCCAATGCTCTTAGTGATTTTAAATATTGCGCTCAAATGATTTAAAAAAAGTCCCTTTTGGGACTTTTCTTATTTTACTTGTTTTTATTCTTTTAAGTTGCTATAATTCTTTTCATAGATTAACACACAATGGTGAATAAAATGATTGTATCAGGAAAAATCGTATCAGCTTCTTTATCTTCTTTGGTTCTAGGTCGAGAAGAAAAAAAACCTTCATTCTTCTTTAAAGGTTCTAAACACGGCAATATCACTCCTTCATTTCGTTTGAGTGAAGCAATGAAAGATCTTGATCGTAAACGTGGTAAACTTGTTTACATTGTTGCTAATACAGCAGAAGGCATTGATAAGCAAATTGAAAAAGGTCGTTCTACAAATTGCTTTGAGCAAGTTGTTATGAAAGTAAAACATAAACATATGGACACAGACATTGATACTTGGTTTGAATCTTCTGTCTCTTTTGACGTTGCAAATGACGGTTCTAAACTTCCTAAAAACTATGATTTTGGCAAACTTTTAGAGGGTTCTGTCGGTAAATATCTTTATGTTGAATTTGTAGAAGCATAATTTTATTTGGTCACGAGACCTTGTAACAAAAGAAGGTGGTGTTTTGGATTTTTTCTAAAAAACGAACTTATCAAAGCAGATTAAATTATTTCAATCAATTAAAGCTAGATTTATCTAGCTTTTTTTGTTTCTTTTTTATTATTATTGTTTTATAATTATTCTATTCCAATTTAAAGAGTTATTAAAATAATGAAAAAAACATACTGGCTAGATTTAGAACTTCGTGAAGATATTGATGACTTAATCACCCTTGAATATGCCCTTACAAATAACTCAAACATTAAAGTTCTTTCTATTCATAACCCTTCTAGAAAAGAACTTCAACTTGCTCAACTTTATCGTGAAGATATGTTAAAGCGTAATGGCTTTTGCTTTGATCTTGTTATTAATGGCGAAATCACAGAATATGAAACTGAGAATGATTTATCTCCATTCATTCCTTATAACGTGCTTATTGCTGAATCAGTTCAAGATTTTTTACCACTTCCTTTTGAAGCAACTTTTGAAAAAGACGTTGCTGAGTTTAATGCTAAATTTGAAGATCCCGACAAGCATTTTAATGAAAGGCTTGTTATTTATAAACTTGAAGATTATATCAAGAAAATTGATATGAAAGGTATGACTGTTTTTTGTGGTGGCAGTTTAAATACATTATCTGTTCTTGCTGATAATTTTGATTGTTCTTCATTTGAAGCATATGTTCAAGGCGGATTTGCTTCCTATAAGATCGTTGGTTCCAAGAATACCCTGAACAGATTTAAAGACCGTGAAGATTGTCCTACATGGAATCTCAATTTAGATATTGAAGCAACAGATAAAGTTTTAAAAAGTGATTTAAAAATCAAATTTATTTCAAAAAATATTTGTCACTCTGCTTGGGTTCACAAAAATGACATATTGAAAAACACGAATATGTTTTCAACAAACCGTTTTAAAACATACTTGTCATATTTATCAGGCAAAAAATCAAAGAAAAAGTGTCTACACGATGTTTTAGCCTTTATGAGTATTGAGAATAAAGAGCTTGTAGAGTTTAAAGAAGTCGTCTTAAATAGAAATAATGACGATATTCCTAAATGGTGGTCTGAATTAGAAACAAATAGTAAACACTCTATCTCTGTTTCTTATAATTATGATTTATTTCTTGATAATTTTATAAAAACATTTATTAATGGGATTCAAATCTAGTTTTTTATCGACTTTTAACAAAAACACCCTGTCCTTCAGGGCAGGGATTAATTGTTTCTTTTTGATTGATATTTTGCTATGATATAGGTATTGCTTAAATGAAAGTTACATTAAATATGAAAAACATTTTCCCCTTAATTTTTACAGTTTTTCTTCTTCAAGGCTGTGAAACCTTAAATTCTGAATATCAAACAAACGAGCCTTTTTCTGTAAATAGAGATTATGATCAAGATTTGATTTCTAAACTAGATATTCCTGATTTTTCAAAAAAAGAATACTTAAAAGATTACAAGTATTCATTAACTGTTATTGATAAAAACAATTACAAAGATATTTTTAAACATAAAAAAACTGATATTTACCAACATCCTTTTTATAAATCTCGACCAATAACAATCGTTTTTTACCCTTCTAAGGAATTAAATAAAAAACTTTCAGAGTTAGGTCTTATTGACAGCTATAATTTACAGTACTCACAATGGGAAGGTTTTCCTAAAATGTTAAACTCTGAGGTCAGTGCCGTTCATTTAATAGCTCAAAACAACAAAAACAATGACGCAAATTTAACTTTATTTAATAATGATTCCAAACACAAAAGAGATCCTTATTATCATCATGCTTACTTTTTGTATCAACATGAATTAGCTCATTCATTAAACTCACAATTTTATTTTCTTTTAAAGAATAAAAATAACTATTTATTTTTAGAAAATTTCTCAGAAGCAAGTGCAAGCATTCTTACATTCCAGTTAATTATGGAAGAAGGATTTAATTCGGACTACTTTTCTTTGTTTCTAAATAGAGAAAGAAAAAAAGCAATTTCATTTTCAAAACATCATAAAACACAACAGATGTTTTTTGTTATACAAAATCTAATTAAAGAAAACCCAGAATATTTTTTAAATTTAACATATCCTGAAATTGAAGATTTCTGTTTTAACCTTTCTAAAAGCATTGTTTTATTCGACTATAATAAAAATAAGTCAGGAATCCAAGATTTAAGAAGCAAAGAAAGTGATAAATATGTTAAAAATATTAAAAGAATGTCTATTGTTTTAAGTGATTTTTTAATTGAATATAACTTAAAAATGACACTTTGAGTGATTTTCGCTCAAACACTCATTTTATTGATAAAAAAACTTGATTCTAATAATAAATTAACCTATAATTGATTTTGTTGTCAGGGCTTAAAAGCTTTTTATAATCAAAATGTTATATTTGAAATTGTTTTCGAAAAAAACAAAAAAAGCCTTGACTTTGCAAGTGACAAAAATTAAAATAAATACATAAATTGAGGTTCTCGGACAGTAAACACAAGATATAGGCTGCTTGGTTCAAGCTTAAATAATTCTAGATAACGCCTATTGAGTGATAGTCGTTGTGGGAATACGTTTTGTTACTGGAAACCCTCAGAGCCACAATTTATATACATATGCGATCATGGTGGAATTGGTAGACACAAGGGATTTAAAATCCCTCGCTATATGGCGTCCGAGTTCAAGTCTCGGTGGTCGCACCATATTATCAAGAACACAATAAGAGGCTTGTAATGACAGGTTTTCAAATTTTTTCTTTAACTGTATGTGCTTTTGCTCTTTTTATATTAAGTTTTATCTGGCTTATTCAATATTTAGGGCGTGGATACTCAAAATACTCTTCTGATATTAGAGAAGTCGATAGACGTTTTGAAATCCTCGAAAAAACAATGTCCGAAGAAGACAAGAAAGAAGCTATTCGAATTATGAAAATTGAAATTCAAGAACTTTTTGATGAGTTTGGAAGTCATTGCCGTTTTGCTGTTCGAGAAAATGTTAGTGGGTTAGGAAAGTGTGGTTTTAAAGGTGCTTTTAAAACACAAGATATGTTTGATTATGCACAAGGTTATTTTAAATGCTATAACTTTGTAAAAATTGGTGATTTTGACACTATTAATCATATTTTTCATATTGACGAAAACACCCATTTAAAAATGATTTAAAATAATTTTTTACGTGCTGTCTAATCAACAGATAGAAGTAGTGGTTTTACTTTGACGAAGCCTTAATTGATCAAAGGCAAGTAAACTGGTATATATACCGCAGAAATGCACTGATTTTTCAGTTATATATCTTGGTATAGCAAGAAAACGGAGAGTGGAGGCGGATACCCTGAGAATCCTGTTCGTTAAACTATACGAGATTGAGTTTGTGTTCCGACAAATTTAATCTATATGCTCCCTTAGCTCAGTTGGTTAGAGCGTCCGACTCATAATCGGTAGGTCGCAAGTTCAAGTCTTGCAGGGAGCACCAAATTTAAAAAAAATTGATTTTATCTCTTGAGATATCATCTCTATTTTATTACAATATAGACATACATTAACCCTTATATTAAAGACAGATTTATGACAAAAGTTGTTTTATATCCTTTAAATGACAATGAGAAAAAAGGTTTACCTGCTGATATTGATTTGCTTGAGCAAGCTATTCAAAGTCTAAAAGCAAAACCTACTGATGAACGTCGAAATCGTCACCTAAATGACGTTTTAATTCGAGTTCTGGAACAAGTTAAATTTAAACTTCGTAATGTTGAAGTAGACGTTTCTGACACTCCAAGTCAAACACGTTCTGATATCAACGACTTGAATAATTCTATTCAAGAATTAAAAACGAACCCTGACAATGTTGATCTGATTTATCGTCTTCACAACGATCTTGTTGACGTTCGTGAAGTGGATTTTTCATACTAAAAAATTAAAAGTAATGAGAAAAAAATGACTTTATTTATTGATTTCAAAAGCCTTTTTTAGTATCATTACTTCATTCGCTTCCTTAGCTCAGTTGGTTAGAGCGTCCGACTCATAATCGGTAGGTCGCAAGTTCAAGTCTTGCAGGAAGCACCAAATTTTAAAAGAGGCTTATTTTATGTCATTTAAAAAAGACCAATTATTGATTCTTGAAAAAGAAAACAGAATGCTTGGCTCTGTTGGCGCACAATTAGCTTTCTTTTCAGAAGATGGTTTAAAAGCGTTAATTAATTATGGTTTTTCGGAAATTGAAGCAAAAATGCTTTTAGACGGAAAAGAAGTTTCATCTGATGAAATAATGAATCTTCAATTTCGTTATTTTATTAATGCTAATATTTCTCATTTTAACGTAGAAAGAAAAAAAGAAAAATAATGCATTAAAATTGATTTTAATTGTTGATTTTTAAAGTTTTTTTTAGTATCATTGTTTTATTCGCTTCCTTAGCTCAGTTGGTTAGAGCGTCCGACTCATAATCGGTAGGTCACAAGTTCAAGTCTTGTAGGAAGCACCATGCGACTATGGTGGAATTGGTATACACAAGGGATTTAAAATCCCTCGCCTTCGGGATTGAGAGTTCAAGTCTCTCTAGTCGCACCAAATATTTTAAATGTCTAAAAGACGAAAAATAAATAAAAAAAGCTTGTAATTACAATAATATTTATATATAATTACAGGGTAACTTAAAGAGAGAAATCTTTTTAAAAACAAACAAAATGCACCCTTAGCTCAGTTGGATAGAGCACGTGCCTTCTAAGCATGTGGTCGCAGGTTCGAATCCTGCAGGGTGTGCCATTTATAAAATATGTAGTTTTCTATTATTGATATTATTTTTAGGATTTTAATTAAAATGATTAATAACAATTTAAAAAATAAACAAATTAAAGAAGCTGCAATTTATTATGTTACAGAATTAGTGCCTTTATATGACAAGTCTTACAAACTGTCAATTGAGCTTAGTTCATTTGATACAGAAAAATATAAAGGATTAAAAGGACATGAAAAAAATAAACTTATTATTGAACATGTTAAACATAATAGAAAAATAAATTTATCTATTGATAATATTCAAGTCAAACTAAAAGAAAAAAGAGCTATTCTTGATGAAATGATGAGTAAATTTAGTGGCTCTGAAATAGTAGAAGTTGATAATCAAATAAAAAAACTTAGAGATTGTAAACCTAATATTAAATAATCTCTATGTATTTTGCTCTTTTAGCTCAGTTGGTTAGAGCACCCGACTCATAATCGGTAGGTCTGCAGTTCGAGTCTGAAAAAGAGCACCATTTTTAAGTTGTTACTGTTGTAATAACTTTCGACTTTGAAATGTTGAACGTTGGTGTGTCGAGAAAAGACAGAAGTCAAACGGTTTTAAGGTGTAAAAAACTTGCTTTCTTTTTTTCAAATAAGTTTTTTGCATGGGGTTCGAGTCCTCTATTAACGAACGTTAATCCTTAATTGCAGTCTCTATCAGCATAAAAAACACCTATAATTCGTAAGGCTCAACAGCTTTATCTCTGATAAAGTGCGGTTCGATTCCGCTTTCACTGATTCAGGGTTGAGTCTCTGACTTAATCCTTTAAAATGCGGGTATGGTGGAATTGGTAGACACAAGGGATTTAAAATCCCTCGCTATTTGGCGTCCGAGTTCAAGTCTCGGTATCCGCACCAAATTAAAAATAGAAAATACAAGTTCTTGCGCCTAAGACTAGATTTCATTTTACATGGAACAAAAACAAAGTTGGCTCTTTGTTGCTTTATATGGTTCTCTATTTTTAATGTATTCTTCTCGTGGTGAGGTTTCAATGGTTCGAGTCCATTGGAGAATACACAAAACAAAAATGCGTCCTTAGCTCAGTTGGATAGAGCACGTGCCTTCTAAGCATGTGGTCGCAGGTTCGAATCCTGCAGGACGTGCCACCTTTTAAAACGTCTCAGTTGCACTGAGGCGTTTTTTTTGTATTTTAAAAATGAAATTTCTTTTATATTTAAATTGCTTATGTTATTATAATGACTTGAAAGCATAATTACTTTACCACAAAAAGAACCTCTGAATATGTTCTGGTAGGTAGATTTGCAATACAAGCCTCTGAAAATGCTCCTTGTTAAATCCTCTTAGTTGAGTTTATGCTTTTACCACTTTCTTCATTAAGGAATTAAATTGAAAAATATTGAAAATATCCTAACAAAACACGACTCTTTTTTTAAAGAGCATAAAATGATTCCCAATATTCAATTTGCCAATGGGTTTCCTTTATTATTGACTGTTGAAGTTGTCACTCTTGATATTTTCAAAGAATGGTTGTCTATCCGCCAAAAAGAGTTTTTCCGTGGAAAGAACAGAGAAAATATTTCAGACGATATGAAATACTGGTTTTATCCACAATTTAACGTCTATAATCGATTTATTAAATTAACAGAGAATGTTAATTCGCAAGACATTTGTTCGGTCTTAGCTTTTGAACAACAACTACGAATAGAATATGCTAATAAACTTAACGAGTTTATTGAGACAGAATCTTACAAAGACACAATCGTGAAAGATTATCAATTAACAGAAAAACAAGAGATTGTTTTCGCTGAAAAAAACGCTTATACTGAAATTGTGACAAACTTTTCTCGTGCTATTTTATTAGATCCTGATTTAAATAATACGGAAGCAGCTAAAATCACATTGTATTTTCAGGAAANAACAAATTTTCCAAAACGATAAGGAAATGAACTATGAGCACAAAAAAAGAAATAGATTTAAATAAAGTGGTCGTATTTACAGGCGCAGGTATTAGTGTTGAAAGTGGATTAAAGACTTACAATGAAGAAACTGGTCACTGGCATGACACTCCTGTTCGTAAAGTTGCTACCAAAGCAGCCCTAAATCGTAACCCAGAAGTTGTTATAGACTTTTGGAACGAACGAAAGAAGGAAATGATCGAGGCGAAGCCTAATGCTGCTCATATTGCCATTGCGGAGCTTGAAAAGTATTTTGATGTTACCGTTATTACTACTAACGTAGATAATCTGCACGAAAAGGCAGGAAGCACAAACGTTATTCATATTCACGGTGATGTAAGCTATGCGAGATCACAAGTTGATTTAACTGAACAGGTTTATATCGGTGATAATTTATTATCTCCTTCAATGCGTTGTTTGAATGGAGAACGTTTACGCCCTGACGTTGTTATGTATGACGAGTTCCCTTATCACTTAGACGAAGCCAGTGACGCTATGAGAACGGCTGCAAGAGTGTTGGTTATAGGTTCTTCATTATCCGTTAAACCTGCTTGTAACATTCCTAAAAAAGCACGTGGTCGAGCGGATAAAATCATTGTGGCTCACAATGTTCTTAAAAAACCATTTGGTTATCGACTTATAAGGGAAAATGCTTCTACTGCTGTTCCCCGAATTGTCGAACGTTGGCTTAAACTTTCTGGAAAACTGGATTGATAATCCAGTTTTTTTTGTTTACTTCTTGTTTGGTTTAGGCTATTATTAAGTAAATTAATTCAAGGGCAAAACAATGTTGTTAAAAGTTAAAGATTACAGAAAAGTTTTTGTTTGTGGTGATATTCACGGCAATTTAGAGCTTTTAAAAAAAGGCTTAGAAAAACTTGGTTATGATAGCAACAAAGACGTTATTGTTACTATGGGTGATGTTATTGACCGTGGTAAAGAATCTCTTGAAACTGCTCTGTTCTTCCTAGAACCAGAACAAACAGAAAATGGTCTACCGTCTGCCGTATCTTCACGAGGCAATCATGAAGATTTTGGTATTGATGCTCACGTTAAAAACAATAAAGACTGGATTGATTCTTGGCATTATCACGGTGGTGCTTGGACGAAAGAACACAGTGAAGAAGTGTTAACCGAGCTATTCACTCGAATTGAAAAAACGTTCCCTTTATACATCGATATTGAATTTAAAGGTAAAAACATTATCGCTTCACATGCTGCAGTGCCAGGGTATGATTACGATAAAATCACATCAATTAAAGACGAAGAACTGGTTAAAAACTGGTTACTTAAAAAAGCTGAATCGCTTCCTGTCGAAAAGTTCTTAGAAGAAAATGAAGATTATCTTGACGATGATGAGTTTTTGCTTGAATCGCTTCCTGTTTGTGGTGCTGATCTCTCTATTCACGGTCATTCTCACACTCATAATCCATATCTCTACAAAAATCGACTTTATTTAGATACTGGTTGTTTTAAAAACTATCTAACCATTATGACACTAAGCGAAGACGGTCTTGATATGTCAGGCTTTAAAATGAACGAGTCTGAGTTAGAAACTATTAATGTTGATAGTAAAGTCAAAGACGATCTAAGAAAGATTCTACTTTAATTTGATTCCAGTTTGTATTATAATAAATTTGTCTTATAATAAATTTGTCTTATAATAAATTTGTCTTACGAGACACTGTGCAATCCAAACTGGAGTTAAAATATGACTAAACATATTCCCGTTCATGCAATGAACGATTTTTTAATGATCATAAATGCCTACGGTGCATTTTTGAAGCAAAGAGAAATTGTTAAAGCATTTGAACCCAATCAGAAAAATGCGAAAAACTTTAATCAAGAATTAGCTTCCCATGAATATGATCCTTATGATTGGGATGCTCGTGAATCTGGTGCTTCCAATGGTTTATCTAGTTATGCCATTTCAAATCTTAAAAATTCGTTCAATAAAGCCTTTGATAGCAAGAAAGAAGAACTTACTGAAAGCCTTATTTCCAGTGAAAAGTATTACAAACGTCTAAAACATGAGTTTCTTGAAAAATACCCTGATTTAAAAGAAGNATTTACTTTTACATTAAAAGAACATCAAGAACACTTGCAGAACATAAAACGTCAAAGATACCAACTTCACAAAGAAGTCATTGGCATGTCAGATCGCTTCCTTAGTTTCTTTAAAAGAGCTAGTGGCTCTGGTGACGGTTTAAAACTCGCTTATACACGATTTTTTAGAGTCATTTCAAAAGAATATAACATTCAGTATGACGAAAAAGAATTTGAGCGTTTAGAAGATAAAATTGATCATCCAAAAAGTAAAAAAATTGTATTAGACGAAACTGAAATTTGCTTTATTGTTGATATTTTAAAACAATATCTAAATGTTGTGACAGAAGCCGATTTAAAAAATGGTGCTAAATATATCAATAATATTCCAAACGGTAATATGAGTCCAGAAGACAAAATTGCTCTGGCTGAACAAATCATTACAAAACAGCACAAAAGGGATCAGCGACTTCTATCTGAATATCTTTCCATTGAAAAGAAAAAAGAAAAGATTTTATAATTTAAGTATATAAAATTTTTGATTTAATATCCCTTTATGATATTTGTATCTTATATGAATATCATAAGGGGTTTTTAAAATGAAAAACAATAAAAAAGAATATTTTTCAGAAGATGATTTAACGAAACAGAGCCATTATAAACATTTGAAACGCAATTCACATATGTTGCTTGCGCTTTATTTATATCATTACAGTTATTTTAATGCAAAAAGAAAAATCAAGTCATTAAAAAAGAAAAACAAAAGCATTTCTTACAACAAGACATTTCTTAAACATTTCTTTTTCATGCCAGTTGTTTACATGGCTCTTTTCCTTACATTTCTTATTGCTCTTAAAAATGATTTTTCTTATTTGGTAATACCTCTTAATTTTTTTATCTTTGTTATCTATTGGGCAAAGAAAAAAACTAATAATGACATACTCACTCTTGAAAGAATAAAAAAATGGAAAATAGATAGAGCAGAAGACAAAGATAAAGCAATCAAAGAATTTACTTCAAAAGAAAATATTGACAGTTCTGTTGAAGATTATTTTTATATTTCTGAAAGAATTGAAGATATTAAAAACATAAAAAAAACCACAAACCCTTTTGTTTTTACTTTTTTAGATAAAAACATTAGTATTCTATTGCTTATGAATTTTGTTTTATTCTTTATTCTTCGTTCTATTGAAACTGGAATATCAGATGGTTTTTCTGAAAGTCTTCTTTTTGTTTTATATATATCTATGCCTATTTTTTTTGTTCGTATTTTTCTTGGTTTTGCCATTAAATCAAAATCGGAATATGACCATGAAAAAGAATTGAATGAAAAATATCCGATATGATTTTTAACTTTTTTTCTTAAAAAAACTATGCTTTTTNTGTTATCTTTGTTATAATATCGCTATCCAAACAAATCAGAGGACTTAAAATGTTCATTAACACAATGTATACTCTAAAAGAAATGAAGCACGAACTTAAAGCAAACGCTTCTTATGTTATTCTTTTTCGTGGAACCTATCATGGCTCAGAAGAATATTACCAAAAAGAGGGGACACTAGATTTTACTTGGGTTGAGTATGATCAAGATGGTAATCAAACAGGCACAACAACTTCTTGCAAAGAAGACGGTGTTCTTGAAATTGGCAAAACAGTTCAAAATGAAGACGGCACAAAAGATGTATTGGAAATTTCTTTTGGTAATGTAGAAGAAAATGACATTCTTTTCATTTGTCCTGCTGAAGAATATGCGAAAACTATGGATGACGCACTTGCAAAACGTGAACAGCAACTATTAGAAAACGCTTAAATTAAAAAAACAAGGAAGAGGATGATAAACTTTATCCCATTAAAAGCCACTTTCTCGTGGCTTTTTTTTGTTTTTTTTGGTATAATTAATCCAATTAATCATTTAGAGAAAAATCATGTCATATTCAAACAAAGAAAGTGTTGAAGCAGTTCTAGGAACTGATCAGGATTTTGAATTCTACCCTACAACTGACGAAATTATTCAAGTCATTAAGACCGATATTCATAAAAATGGTCGATATCTTTCGGGCAAACGAATCCTTGATTGCGGTGCAGGTGACGGGCGTGTTTTAAAAGCTATTGTCGATGCTGACGGTGAATTTAATCAGGGCAGACATTCTCTAAAATCAGAATATCGTTCTCACCTATTCGCCATTGAAAAATCAGAAACACTTATCAAACGTCTTCCTGAATATGTTTTTCCTATTGGTGTTGATTTTCACGATCAAAATCTAATGACAATGAATATGGACATTATTTACTGCAATCCTCCATATTCAGAATTTTTACTATGGCTTTCTAAAATTGTATCAGAGGTTCGTTCAGGTGTTGCTTATATGACGATTCCTGACCGTTGGCGTGATAATGACGAAATCCAAAGAGTTATTTTAGACCGAAATATCACGGTTGATTCTCTTGGCTTTTTTGATTTTGAAAAAGCAGATCGAAGTGCTCGATGCCATGTTGAAGTAATTAAACTCTCCTTCAAAGAGGCTGAATCACCTTTAAAAGATTGGATCAAAGAAAACTTTAAAATTGAAGAAAAAGCAGATCGTGTCAAAGAGTCAATAAAAGATCGTGTCGAAAAACAACGTCAATCTGTTAGTAATGGTCATTCTCTTGTTGCAGGTAATGACTATGTTGATACGCTTGTTCAACTTTATCAGCAAGATCTTGATAATCTATTCAACAGTTTTCAAAAGATTTGCTCTATTGATAGTGAAAACCTTGAATTCTTTGATTTAGATATCAATAAACTTTCAGTTATGGTTCAAGAAAAAGCCGCTAATATCCGAGCTAAATTTTGGTCAGAACTTATCAATAACATTGACGTAATCAAACAACGTTTTAGTTCTTCTGTTCGTTATGCGTTTACACAAGAAATGAACTCACATAAATCTGCAGAATTTACTCACGCCAATATTCGTGCATTTCTTCTTTGGGTATTAAAGAATGCGAAGCACTATNACGAAGTTATGTTTGAAGAAACAATCAAAAAATTTATTTCATTCTGTAATATTGAATCATACAAATCAAACCGTTCTCGATTTGTTGACGGTGATTGGACATACTCAAACTTCGAAGATATCACAGAAGAAAATAAGTTTAAGTTTAATACGACAAAACGAATGATTCTTGAAAGTTTCTTCTGGAAAAATGAATTAATCAAGTACGGTTCTTTTTCAGAAGGTTGCACTAAAATCATTGACGATCTTCTTATTCTCGCTGAATCTCGTGGTTACAAAACAATGGAATACCCAATGGCTTCAGAATTAAGAAACGTTGAATATTCAAAGGTTTATGACTTTAAATGTAAAGTTGACGATAAAGAAAAAACTTTATTCACAATGAAAGTATTTAAAAAAGGCACTATCCACCTTAATTTTGATTATGATTTTATCACTCTAATCAACATTGAACTTGGTAAACGAAAAGGTTGGGTTACAACCCCAAAACAAGCTGCAGAAGAATTGGAAATTCCTCTTGAATCTGCAATGAAAATGTTGTCTAATATAGATTCTCGATCTACTATTCTTGACGAAAACGTATTAATGTTAACTAACAAATAAGAGAATTTTTAAATGAAAAAACATACTGTTAAAAACGGTGATATTGTAAAACAAGAAGATCGCACAATCGTTGTGCTTCGTGTTTCCAAACGTGATTTAAAGAAAGGACTTAACGCAGAACGTGCAGGACTATACGGCTTTTATGGGATTTGGTATGGTGAAGATATTGGACGCCATCAATCATACGGGAAAATCGAATACAAAAAATCAGGTGAAATCATTGGCAATATTTTTGACGACAACATTAAGTCAATGACAAAAGACGAGTTTGTTGAAAAATATAACGTGTAATATTATGTTTTAAATGCCGCTTTTTAGTGGCATTTTTTTATGGTAATGATATAATTATGCCAATTGTTCAAACTTAAATGAGAATTCAATGTACAAATACAAATTTATTACCAGTTTAGCTTACAACTATCTTCGTCAAGTTGTTAGAGAGAAAATCGAAACAGCACCTTTTATGAGCATTCAAAAAGAAGACGCAAAGAAAGTCCATCAGATCTATGAAAAACTTGAAAAAGACTGGCTGTTTAAAGGTTCGGACGAAAATTTAGAAACTCTNGAAAGAGTTCGTGATCTTACTTGTTATATTAGACTTGATTTTAGTCTTGGTCGTCTTGCTTACCTTATCATTTGTGCCGTTAAAGAATGTAAAGAAGAAGTGCCTTGGACGCTTGATGAAGATTCAAATTATGGCGTTGCAGATTCATTTTTCGAGGATATTATCGAAAACCTTCAAAGTTACAAACCAGAAGATTGCAAACTATCTGATTGGATTCCTGACGAACATTGCGCATACCGAGTTATCGAGAGCACAGTGAAAAATGAAAAACCTGTAAGAGTTGCTTTTATTGAAAAATCAGCACGAGTTCGTTTTGTACCTGACAATAAATCAAACACTAACAGCAACAACAAATGGTACACAGTTTTACGTGGAGCAGGTGGCGAAGATGGTCATATCCCCGAAAATGAAATTTATGGCTTTTATCCGCCTTCTCGACAATCTTGTGACGAAGCATTGAAATTATTAGGCTATGAATTTTCGTAACAAAAGATGATTTAACTTAAACTACAAAAGATAAATACAGGCTTATGCCTGTATTTATTTATCGGAACTTAACAAGAGCACCCTGTCTTTCAGGGTAGGAATTAATTGTTTCTTTTTTGGGTGTTATTTTTTAAATATCAATTTCTTCTCTGATGGTGATAAACAAACTCACTTGTTACTAATTCATGTCTTATATCTTCAAANTCATAAAAAACTTCTTTTATCTTTGGATTTTTGTATAGCCTAATAACACCTAGACATTCTTTATAGTTTCCAAAAATTGTTTTTTTTAAATGAACACAAGGCACTTCTATTTCTTCAGGTGAATCTGCATTACATTCTGGGGCTTCATATCTCGGTATGGTATTCATAACTTTTTCCTATTTAATCTATTTTTTTTTATTTTTCTCTTGACCTTATATCTTGTGTTAGATATACTTACTCTAAAATCAAGAAACGAAATATGCGTAAGTTCTTTCACTTATCTTCGGATTTGGTTAGGACAATTAAGAGAGAAGTTTCTTTATACTTTGATGCATTGAGTTTTAGAAACAGGGTTAGATCCCCTGCTTACGCCTCAAATTATGACTGTAGCCGTTCCTGTTCAACTCAGGATTTAAGAGGGTTTCGAGATGGTAGATATGCTCTGAATAGAGATAGAGATTCATTATCTTGACGGTCTAATTAATTATGGCGTTTGGTTATTCTGCTTGGAAGAATACTTAGTGATTCAATTCCCAGACTGTCACTTTATTTATCGCCAAAGGACAATAGCCCTGTCTTTTGGACACTACAAAGATTTCTTGTTAGGNTTGCTTTGTAGTCACTCAAAAAACCTGCCCTCCTTATTGGAAAATAAGGAAAATAATTAAAAAAATGTTGTATTATCTTTTCTTATAAAGTATAATTACTACATAGAATACAAAGATTTCTTGTTAGGTTTGCTTTGTGGTCACTCAATAAACCTACCAACCTTATTAAAAAATAAGGAAAATAATTTAAAAAAATGTTGTATTATCTTTTCTTATAAAGTATAATTACTACATAAATTGCAAAGACAAGCTTAGGCTTTCATTGCGCCAGATTCTAGTTGGGTAGCTTTCTATGAATGGACTTACAATCATTCACTAAGTGGAGAGTTACGAGGAAACTCGCTGCTCGTATCAGCCTTCTCTTGGTAGAGAGGACTAGAATTTTTGATTAAGCACACTAGGATTATCGTTTGTGCCTCTTTATTGAAGATAATCACTTATAATTCTCCCTTAGTTCAGTTGGTAGAACGATGGACTGTTAATCNATGTGTCNCAAGTTCAAGTCTTGCAGGGAGAGCCAGATACTGTCATGAGAAAGTTGCATACTCGTTANAATGTGTAACAGTGGGATTATGGTTCATTCTTGGTTGGCTGACAGGAAGCCAGAGAATGAAAAGATAAGATCCATTTATCTTTTCCCGATCTAAAATGGCGAATCCATATATTGTATTGTGCGTAGGAATACGTTGAATTGAAACTGTTGACCACGGGAGAGAAACTTCCCCCACTCGGAGTAGGCAGAGAAGCACTGGAGGAATACCAGACGATACGCAAAACATTTGTAAATCTTGCCAACAAGAAAATCAATTGAGCGCAAGGTGTTGGTTAAAAGGTTCGAGTCCTTGGTCGGGTACTGCTACGTGCAGCCCGTCAAGCGCAACAAGAATTTACAATTGGATTAAAGAGGTCTTTGCAAAGCACTTTTTTTAAGAGTTTTTTACAAAGATTTTTTCAAGAAACCTTTGCAAAATGCTTTTTCGAGAGTGTTTTACAAAGGTTTTTTTTGTGGCTTTATTTTTTTAATCCTTATATTATATCTCTACTGTAATTAAGGACAAATTAATGAAAGAAAAAAAACACTCAACGAGTGGTTTTTTTTGATTTTAAGTTACTTCTTTAATCTGTAAACATAAGGTTTCATGCTTTTTTGATGTCTTTCTCTTGCTTCATCTTGCGAGATAAACCCTTTGAATAATGGATGGTTCTCTACTGCTTCAAAACCTTTTCCTTCGTAAATCTCATAAGTCTCTTTGCTGATAAAAATCCCTTTTAAGTATTTATCGAGAGAAATTGATTTAGTTCCTTTTCTTTTCCAGTATTCGATAATATCCATTCCATTTTCTTTTCTCCATTTTTCTAACGCTTCAGAGCCTTTATTATCGTAAATATCGTCTGTAATTTCTTCATATTCTTCTTTCATTTCGTCAAATGTTTGAGACATAATGTTAGAAATAACGAATTCTTCTCTTTCTTTGTCGTAATTGACATTACAAGAAGCACTTCGATAATTCCAAGAAATGGTCTTTATTTTAAAATCTCGTTTAATCGCTTCCCAATCAAACAGGAACGTTACACAAGCCCAACCGAAAGCATAATCTTTATCACGAGTCATTGACCAACCTTTCATGTAATGAGAATCGTGATAGGCTTTGCCTTGATTATCTCGATAAACCATTCCATTTTGCCAATAACGTTGAGTCGTTCGTGCTTCTAAGACACCAGAAGTTAGAATGCTTGCAATGTTTTCGACCTTGATTGAGTGCCAAATACCTTTAAATTGAAGCAATTCTTTTTGAGATAGGATATTCATTTGAAACCTTTAATATTGTCTTTAAGATAGTTTTACTATAACTACTTATCTTGTTTGTCATAGTTTAAACCATACTTCAACATTAGAAGCACCAAAAGAACTGCAACACCTGTTACAGTTCCTATTTTAAGAAAGTCTAATAAACTCAAGTGTTATCCACTACCAGTTTAAGGTGTGATTTACCGTGAATTTTTGCAGAGAGAAAAGCTTTACGTGCAGGGTGCATTTTTCGTCGTGAGCTTCGCATTGTTACAGGTCGAGTTCCCATTTTTTTACTCCTAGTGTTTATTGAATTGCTTATATTATAGTACTTTTTGTTCTTACATGCAATGCTTTTGAAACCAAGCTTCTCATGTTTTCTTCTTATTTGATTTCAATTTTAAGGTTTGCTATTATAAGCACAACTTAAAAAACAAAGGAAAAACATAATGGTTAGTATAAGTTCTCCGAGAATGCCAACATTTACAGAAGAAGAGTTAATGTCTATTTTTCATACCTTTGAAAAATATAAACTTTATTATATTTCTGATTATTCAAAAAAGTTTGAAAATTCTAGTTTATTAACGGAATACCAGATCCTTAATGGCATTGAAACAAGAAATCTTTACTTTTCTTTCAATTCAGAGGAAAACTCTACAAACCTTGAAACCATTTATATTACGAAATTCCGTGACTCTTTCATTGTTGAAATTGATACTGAATATCTTATGGTTGAAGTTGTGGAAGAAGGTGAAGTTTTCATGAAAAATCTAAGCAAATCGTCTCCCGATATCAAAAGCCTTGTCAAAGACACATTTGATTTAATGACTTTGTCGAAAGAATCATTAGCCAAAGCTTAAAAACAAAAAAAGAAGTCTTAGTGACTTCTTTTTTAACTTATTCCATTTGTTCTATTTCTTTTTGATAATATTTCTCATCTACAAAATCGAACATTTGATCTATCACAACCAATTCTGTTGTTCCTAATTTAAAACCTATATTTTCACAATGAACATCTCCCATCGGGAACTTATCATTGCTTACAACAATATCGTGTAAATCAAAAAGAATTTCAATCATAAAATCATTCTGAATCAAATCCTCTACACTTTTTGGATCAGAATTTATACTCAACGATTTTGAATCCAATATATCGTCAAGTTCTTTTGTTATGTTCATTAGGTATTCTGGTTGTTCTATCAAATCCATTATAATGATAAACACAGACTCATTAACCCTTAATACCTCATGAATTGGAACATAACCAAAAGGTTTGTCTTTCATAGCTTCATAGGCGTATGCAGCTTCTTCAATACCAACAGTAACTTTTAAAACTTTGTTATCTTCGATTTCATACGCTTGACCCCATTCACCACCTGCAATGAAACGTTTTATACTGCTGTTGTTTTGTTCTACCCAATATTTTGAGATCTTATCAGCCCAAATATTATCTAGTTTTTTTCCTGACTTTGGAATTGGAACTTTTGATAAATCCATAATTTTGCCTAGTTTTTAGTTTCTTAGTTACCCCCATTATACTCCTTCANCCCCGCCAGTAAAGGGATTGTTTCAAAATAAAATGAAAAAAAAGCTTTTCTTTTCCAACCCGCTTTGTTATTATAGAACTTATGAAATGCGTGGTTGTTAATCAGTAAGCCATTTCTAGGTTGACCAATCCTGCCGCTTCACATTGGCAAAAAGGCTTTTAAAAAAACAAACATCTTAACTTTAAATGAGTTTTGATGGTGAGTGAAGCAACTGTTATATAAGCTCAATATTTGAGGTTAAAATTATGAACATTCCATTTAATACTATTGAAGAATTCCGTGCTGAAACAAAAACTCAGTCTCAACACTTTAAAAACTTGTCATTAAACCAATATCGCAAATCTATTGCTAATCGTTATGGCTTTAAAGGGATCACTGTTTTTGAAGAACACATTGAAAAGTTAAATCATCTTAAAAAACAAAAAGCTATTTTTGAAGATTTCTTAACAACGGCATTTGTTCAAGATACTGTTCGAGTTAAAGAATTTGTCAAAGATACTCTTGATATTGATTTTAAATCCTTTTCACAAGTAAAAGAAATTGTTGAATATGTATTTAACAATCATGAAAATCTCTCTATGGAAGATTTAAACAAAGCATTCCTACCGACAAACATTGAATGGGCTTTTGCACAAGGTGACAAAGACGTATTTGATCAAGAATATGGATTGCTTACAAAGCTAAATAAAGCAGAACAATACATTATTCTATGGTTTTGGTCTATCCTTAACATTATCGAGTCTCAGAGCTATTCAGGCAATTGTGGTGTTATCAATGTATGCCATTCTTACGGTATTCCTGCAGAACAATTGTTACCGTCAGAAGAAAAACTGTATCAATTTCATGAAGCGGTTGTTTTAATTAACGACGAAATCTCTGTTGCCTACACCGAACTTGTTTATGCTTTGATTTTTAAAAACGGTGATTTCTCTTTTATCGACAAAAAGTAAAATGCCTTTTTTTGTATTTTTTATTGAAAAAGGCTTGATTTTTCAAAATGACTATCTTATAATAAAGACTCTTAATTAGTGGCAAGCCTTTGAAGTCAAAGGTTTGCTTATCGGAACAAATTGTTTCAAACCAAGAAGAGGATTACAGATATTTGGTTTGGTTGATGTCCAAACCACAGTAATAACAGCTTAGACTACTTGCACATAAATAAGTCGAGTATAGCCAAAAGCAATAAAGAAACAGTCTCGCACTGGCTTTTGATTACTGGTAGAGCATTAGGTATTTAATTTATTATTTAATTGAGATAACAAATAAAGAAATTATATTACACAAAGATTATAGCTTGTAGTACAAGCCCACTTTAAGAAAATTGATTCGTCTTTATGGTGGAAGAATAGGGATCTAATTCAGAAAAGCTCTGCACAAGCAGGGCTTTTTTGTTCTCTTTTTTCGATTTTTTCAAATTGAATATTTTTTTGAAATAACCTTATCTTAATGTTGTTTTAAAAGACTACTTTATCATTCTCTTACTTTGAAATCAATGTCCACTACATCATAATGTTCATTTCCATAAGCTCTAATCCCTCTTCTGTTATTCTACCGTCTACTACATACTCAGGATTCTCCATTAAAAAAGACACTGCATTTTCCAAATCCTCAATATTTACTCTATCTATTATTTGAAGATAATTTAATAAATACTCCTTGCTAGGATTTTTTTCTTCTCCAAATGTCATTTTTTTTATCTCTTTAATCGTCTTATTTTCTATTTTTTTGAAAACAAAATTAACTCTAAATAAATATCTAACGATTGTGTCGCCAAAAGACTCAATTATACTTTCTTTACAGCCTTTTTGTATTACATACTTTATATTTTTAACTATTTCTTTATTGTCGGTAATGATTTCACTTCTATTTAATACTCTTTTCCCAGCCTTTACAAACATTACATTCGGATTTCTTGTTTTTATGTAATTAATAAGTCTTTTTGCGCCCCTTAATTCTATTTTATTTAGCTTTTCCCCTACTGGCAATTGAACACATAATACATCTTTTGTTTTATTAAAATAATTTTCTTTGTTTATTTCATATTTACTATTCCAACGCTCATTATTTATTTTATCATTTTTAGCTATTCTCGACGTTGCATTGGACTTTAAAACAAAAGAACCATCTTTATCAATCTCTGTGTGCTTACCAAAGAAAAATTCATACAACCACATATTTATTATTTCGCTTTGTTTTAAGAAATCTTCTTCTTTTTCTTTGTCTTCCAATTCTTTATGAGAATCTATTAGCTTATAAAAATGATTTAAATCTATCGACTTTTTCAAATCATGACTAAAAGCATAATATTCTAAAAAATTAAAAAACAATGGTGATTGATTATTTAGGTTCACTTTTAAAGAATTCTTTTTTACTAATTTTAATGATTTTCTCAATCTTGAATAAAATAAGAAATTAGGGATAATGTCTTCATTTCTTCCTATTTTTACATCCATTAAAACTTTATTTAGATATTCTTTATTTGATTTAAAGAAATTATACCACTGGTCTTGATTAATCGACATTAAAACATAAAAGAAACAATTTAGTCCTATTTTACTACAAAAAGAATCTTCCTTTTGTGAATTTTCAATAAAGAGATCTAATATAGATTTAATTAATTCAGATTTCTCAGACCCTTTTATTGACTCTGATTTAAAATATTCACTTAAATGTTCAAATATTTGAAAAGAAAGGATTAAGTGCTTCTTTCCTGATGAACGAATATAATTTTGTGATACGACAGCACTATGACTATTTGAATATGCATAAGAGTTGTATCTGTCTGACTCTATTTCTTTTTTATATTTTAATACTTTTTCAATAACTCGTAATATTTTTTGATTTTCTTCGCTATGTGTATGTGATTTTTTCATTTTTTTCGCCTTAAAAATACATATTTAACTCAAATAATTCATAAGCGTCTTTTGTAAATGTCTTATTTTTATTAAGACTATCAGGGTTTTCTTTTAAAAACTTTTGGACGTCTTTTAAATATTCTTCTGGTAAGTTTTTAAATAAGTCATAATAGTTTGCATAAATCACATAATAAGACTTTGGACTATGTTCTAAGTTTATATGTCTATTTATTTTCATTAAAAATTTTTCAAATAAAAAAGTAGTTTTACTATTTAATATTAATTTTAAAAATGTCGCCAATAAATTTATTGGTAGCTCTGACAATTTTGACCTTAACATTAAAAATGACAAATAATATAATTGAGATTTTTTATCTGAAATTATTTTACTATTTAAGTTATCTTTGTCGTTTGGTGTTAATAAAAATACTTGTTTATTTGTTCTTTTTATTATTTCAAAAAATCTAAATATTATTTCATTATGATATTGATTATAAAATCTATTATGTGGCAACTCAATGAGTATTATATCATTAACGTCAACACTTTTTTCTTTTATTTCTTTTATATTTTCTTTATCTATCCTAAGTTGATTTATATCCATTATTCTTAACTTTGAAGAAATTTTGAATTCAAGATCTGATCTAGGAATATGAAAATCGTCCATCCCAAGTAGACAATTATTATTAAATCTATCTTCATTTTTTTTTCTTTTTTTTGATTTATTTATTATCAATTCTTCAATGCTTTCTATTTTTATTTTTCTCAAAAGAGTTTTGGATTTGAAAAAAGAACTCATAGGCAAAAACTTATAGGCAATACAATTTTTTTCTATTTCATAAACATTTATTGAATTATCTTCAATCTTATTGAAAGACTTTCTTAATACGTATCCATTAGGCAAATAGACTGATTCTCTTTTTTTGTTTATGTTTATTTTGAAATAAAAATCTTTTAGTAAATCATTTCTTTTTAATAAAAATTTATTTATTTCAGTAAATGAGATTCCTGCAAATACCGCTACTGCTAAACTTTCTATTATTTTTTGTTTTGTTTCATTGTTTATTTTTTTATTTAGCTTAACAAAGTATTTAATAAAAAACTCAATAAATTCTTCTTTATCTAATTTGTTTTTTATTTCCCTATATAGATTAGAAACTTCTCTCGATAATTCTTTATCGAATATGCTTCTACAAATATCTATTGTTTTTACAATCTCAATAGTAGTCGATTGATCTAAGGCAAAATTAGAATCTTTATATCTATCTATTGTTAATACTAAATTTTCAATTTTTTCTTGTAATTCCATTGTTATTAACTCATATCGTTTTTCGTTTCTTAAAATACATTAAATGTATTAAATTTTCAAGTTTTTAATTGAGATTACTTTATTATTTTGTTACAATTAAATCCACAATCACAAACAAAAATGACTTTAATAAACGATATAAATTACATTAAAAATATTTTGGTTGAAAAACAATTCGTTTAACTTGCTTTTTCTAAGATTCTTTGATAAGATAAAGACTCTTTAAAGCACTCTTTGGACTAAAAAATGAACAAGAAACTTCCTATTAAAAGACATAAAAATTCAATTCTAAATATTTCAGTTATTGTTGAGTTGATAAAGTCTAAAAAGCTAGAACCTGTCAAAGAGCACAATCCTGAGTTAGTCTTTGACTCTATCGCTTTTTTGAAGAAACTTGTTAATGAAAAAAGTACAGTTCCTACTGTTTACATTGATAGTCTACATAATAAGATTTATGGTGACGATTATATTTTAAACTTGTTTTCCGAAATTTTAGGGCATTCTACTGACATTTATTACAATGTCCCTATTGGTCAATTTTTGTATAATGACAAAGAAAGTGAGATGCCTGAATATGCGTATTCACTTATTGATTTAATCTCTACAAAACGAATTTCTATCGCTTCTAGTTGGGATAAATCCATTGTATCAGAAGATTACTTAGATCTTTATGCTGACGTTTTTAGTAAAATCCTTGATTTTGATATGTTTGTTGTTTCAAACGAAGGTCACTCAGAAGCTGATTTTTTAGAAAAAACAAAATGATTTTTATTGTTTAAATGATTTGCTTATTATATAATAAATCTACCTTATTTTAGAGAGTCCTCTTATGCTTGAAAACATAATTACTAGTATTTTAAAAAACATTTTCCCTGATACTTATAAAACGATTACTAATCGTGCTAAAAGTGAGGGTTATCAAAAATACCAATCAGAAGTGGACAAAAAGAATGAACTCAACGAAGAATGGCGTTTAAAAGAGTTTGACCGTTTATTTCCTATTGACGGTCTTCTTATCGGTGTTCCAAATGAGCATGAAAATATCGTCGTTGGTAAAGTTCTTAGATATGATTACAGTGGGCGTTCTTCTGACCCTATGCCTATTGTTTATGATTATGTTTCTAAACAAGAGCTTTTCTTAATGACAAAAATTTATGTATTCAATGAGGAATTACTTAAAGGGCTTTCTAAATTAACGCCACAAGAGCGACACATTCTTATTTACGGTCATAAAAAAGACTTTAAAGAGAAAAAAGAAGTCATTTCTGATTATGAAACTATGGTTTCTACTCTTAAACAAAATGGCTTTTATAATGAATTAGAACAAAAAGGCGAGTAATATGGCTGCTAGTTTAAGAAATCAATTACTGCGAACAAAAGATCAAGAGTTACGCAATGTTTTAAAACAAAAAATTGGTAATATGCTTACTGTTCAAAAAGGTTATTTCTTTTATGAAATTGCTGCAAATGATAGGAAGTATAACCTGTCATTTAAGTTTGACGAAATTAGCAACATTAACATTAATCCGAAAGATTCAGTTCGTGTCATTGCCTCTAGCTGTGATTGTTTGACCATTACAGACACAAGCAACAATAATGATATTGCTTATTGGCAATATGACGCTGACGACTAAAAATCATCAAGAAAAAATGATAAAAAATTAAGAAATACTCTTGTTTTTATCATATCGTTGATATATAATAACTCTATCGTAATCAGTCATCACGCTTTCCAAGATTAAGATCAAATCAAGGTATATAAGCGGTAAAAACGGTTTTTTAGGTGGCGACAAAGTGGGTTTTGCGCAAGAAGTTTTAAAACTTACCACTCTTGTCAGGTTCG
>PBMB01000010.1 GCA_002722455.1 Chloroflexota bacterium | reverse complement strand
AATTCTGGAACAAAAATGATGAAAAGTACTTATAGTCAAGCTATTACGTAAATCAGTAGTTAGATTTGAAATTCTTGAGGACATTTCACGAGATGCTTTATTTGTGAAAGTTAATGCAACTATGTTGTAGGGGTTGATACCACAATTAGTGAGTAAATTTGCGATTCGATAAGTAATTACACGTGTTTTACCACTACCAGGTCCAGCATTGACTAGAACAGGTCCCTTAGTTGTTTCAACTGCTTCACGTTGTTTTATATTGAGGCTATCGAGTGGAATCATTTTGTGTTTTAAATATACCTTGTAGTTGATATACTCTATACGTTTGTTTGAGGTTATAATAAGAGTTGTTATTATGACAAGTTAATATGATTAAATTTATAATTAGTTTCCAACTTGACATTTTAATATTATTAATAGATAGTTCACATTGTTATTTTAGGAATATAATCATTCTAAGGAGTTAGATAAAAAATGGAAGCTCGTATAAATCAAAATACTGTTTTGATAGATCAATTGATACCTGATTCAATAATTCGTTCTCAGACAATGAGATGGGTAGTAGATATAACAATAGTAGTAGTATTTAGTTTATTAGTAGCACTTAGTGCTCAAATTGCATTTCGAATACCAACGACTACAGTCCCTATTACAGGTCAGACATTCGGTGTTTTACTGACCGGTGGTGTATTGGGTAGCAAAAGAGGAGCATCTAGTTTATTTTTGTATATGATATTGGGAATGGTTGGAATGCCTGTTTTTGCTCCCAATTTTAGTAAAGTACTAACGGACACTAGTTTTCACTTTATTTTACCTTGGCATGGTCATTCATCTACAATTTGGGAAAGTTCAGGTTTCCTTACGATGACTTCAGGTGGATATATTATTGGATTCATATTAGCTGCTTATGTTGTAGGGAGATTGGCTGAAAAGGGATGGAATAGTAAACCACGAATTACATTAGCATTGTTAATTGGGAATTTATTAATTTATGTCATTGGTCTTCCATGGTTGGGATATATTATTTCAACCAATTCAGGGATATATGACTATATAGTTGGTAGTAATGTTTTGGATAAAACTCTTAAAGGTGGTTTATATCCATTTATTGGTGGTGATGCCGTGAAACTTGTTTTGGCAGGGTTAGCATTACCTGGTGTAACTACATTAGTACGTAGATTAAAATTTGATGATACTAATGATTAATAAATTCTTTTTTGGAAGTTATTAAATAAAAACCTTAATGTGGTGAGGGATGTTTAAACAATCTCAAATTCTTAACTTTTTAAAAAATATTCCAAGAAGAATAATTCGTATGATTATTGGAATATTACCCCCTTATCCTTTAATTGAAGGACAATTAAATGCTAAAGAGCGTGGACCTGAAGGTGCATTTTATATTTTGCTCGATACTAGTGATGTAATTGAAGTTGATTCATTTACATGGGATACGTTGATTATTGGAGAACCCATTAGAATTCGTTGCACTCGAGAAAACAAAGCGGTTTATATAATAAGATTAGATCATTAAAAGTTAATCTAGAGAATCTGCGATAATTTCTACTAAATGTTTTGCATTTACGTTCATTGCATGCTGAATTTGTTGGCGACAAGAAACACCTTCTGTAACAATAATAGAATCTTTTCTTTGATCTTTTAGAGTTGAAAATAATGATTTCTGACCAATTTGCATAGATAGTTCGTAGTGTTCTTTATGATATCCAAAGCTTCCTGCCATACCACAACATCCTGTTTCTAGGTTAGATGAATTACATCCGGGAATTGATTCAAGAGTATTCATAGCAGTTTCCGTTCCTACAATTGCTTTTTGATGGCAATGTCCATGAAATAAAATGTCCAGATCTGTAGTTTTGAAATTTAATTTAGTCTTATCATATTTGGATGAGTATTCTAAAAATTCTTCTATTAGAAAAGTTGATTTTGCTATGGCTTCTACTTCTGGTCTTTTACCCAATAGAGAAATATAATCATCTCGGAAACTAAGAAGACAACTAGGTTCAATTCCTACAATTTTTATTCCTTGCTGGACTAGTGGATAAAGTATGTCTATGTTGTACTTAGCATTTTGTTTTGCAGAATTGATGAATCCACTAGAAAGCATTGGGCGACCACAACATTTTACTGGAGGGACGATTACGTTATAATTTAATTTTTGCATTATGCGAACAGTTGCTTTACCAAGATGTGGGTAATTGAAATTAGTAAAAGTATCAGGAAAAATAATTACTGATTTCTGATTTTTGGGATCATTTATAAATTGTTCATTAAACTTGAACCATTGTGTGAATGTTTGGTTACTGAAAGGAGGTAATGATCTATTTTTTGTTATTCCTAAAAATTTATCCATAAAAAATTTTATAAGACTAGATTGTATTATCCAATTTGATAATGGGGCAAATATAGAACCAACTTTATTTAAGGTAGGGAGTTTACCTAAAAGATAGTTTCGTAAGGGAATTTTATTTTCTTTGTAGTAAGCTTGGAGAAATTCGTACTTGAGTTTTGTCATATCTACATTTGAAGGACATTCGGACTTACAGCTTTTACACTCTAGACAAAGATCTAGTACTTCAAACGTACGTTGTGCGGTATAATCATCGAAGTTCTTATTTGATGAAATAAATGCTTTCAAAGCATTTGCTCTTCCTCGAGTAGAATCCTCTTCATTTCTGGTTGCAATATACGATGGACACATTCCTCCTGTAAGTTTTCTACATGCTGCTTGGCCATTACACATTTCTAATGCTTGTTCAAAGCTTTTTTCTTTGCTGTAGTGTAATTGTGGTTGAAAATAAGGAGATCTGATAATTTCTTGTTTTAAATTATCTGTAATTTTAGGTGAATTAACAATTTTCCCTGGATTCATGATTCCTTTTGGATCGAAAGCATTTTTCACTTCACTGAAGGCTGAACATATATTTTTACCGAATAATTTTTCTAAGTAAATTCCTCGAACTAATCCATCTCCATGTTCACCACTAAGTGATCCTCCATATTTAATTACCAAATCAGATATTTCTTCGGCAATTGATTCCATACGTTGGATATCAGATTTTTCTTTCAAATTGAGAACAGGACGAATGTGGAGACAGCCTTCTCCAGCATGACCATAGTATCCAGCAGTAGTGTTATATTGTTTTAGTATTTTAGTAAATTCATCAACATATTGAGGAAGTACTTCTGGGGCAACTGCAGTGTCTTCTACAAAAGGAAGAGGTTTCATGTCTCCGGGTACATTCATCATTAAACCTAATCCAGCTTTTCGTACATCCCATACATTTTTTTGATCTTTCAATGACGTTAGGATTTTTTGTGAATACCCTAATTTATTTTTATTACAACTTTTTTCCAAAATTTCTAACTTAGATTTAATTTCTGCTTGGCTATCACCCATAACTTCAACAATTAACATAGCTTCAGGGTTTCCATCTATAAAACTATTTACAAGTCTGGAATACTGAAGGTTTGTACGAGCATTATTTAGAATCATATCGTCTATTACTTCAATTGCAGAAGGCATTGTTTCCAATACCACTTTAGTTGCTTCCATTGCTTCAGAAAGCTGTTTGAAGAATATAAGTGTTAGCGCTTTGTGTTTTGGACGCTCAACTAACTTAAGCTTTGCTTCACTAATTGAAAATAATGTACCTTCGGATCCAATTACAAATCTTGCAAAATCAACTTGAGATTTATGAATTAATTCATCAAGATTATACCCAGACACACGTCTCTGAATATCCGGAAAATTTTCCAGGATATCTTTTTCATAATTTTCAGGGATTTTTTTAAGAGTTTTATATATTGAACTTTCTAAAGTATTTTTATTAGTTTTTTCTACTAATGATGATTTAGAAGTATTAGTAAAATGAATTTGATCTCCATTTGATAAAACTCCTGAAATATCTTGGACATTGTCGACTGTTTTCCCCCATACTAAAGAATGAGCTCCACAAGAATTATTTCCTAGAGCTCCACCAACATTGCTTCTGTTACTAGTACTTGGATCTGGTGCAAACATAAGGCCGCTGTTATAGATCAATTGATTTAATTCATCGAGAACTATGCCTGGTTGAACGGACACCCATTTTTCTTCAGCATTAATTTCTATTAATTTATGCATGTATTTCGAAAAATCTATAATAATACCTTCGCAAGTGGTTTGACCTGCTAAGCTTGTTCCAGCACCTCTAGGTAGAACAGGTAGTTTATATTTATAAGCAGTTTCAATTATTGCTATTAAATCTTCTTCTGATTTTGGAAATACAATTATGAGCGGTTGAATTTGGTAAATACTGGCATCGGTACTATATAAAGATCTGCTGATCGGATCAGTTAAGACATCACCTGAAATTGTTTTGTTCAAGTGGTGTTTTATTTCATCTAATGATGATTCTCTTTGATTTTTTAAGAGCATATCAAATCTTTCAATTATTTTTGTTAGTTATATGGGTTAGTTAGGAGAATCCTGATTGGATTTATTTTTGAATGAAAGACTTAGTAAAGGTGGGGCTATAAGAGTTGTTATCATTGTTAACATAATTGCTGCTCCGTACAGTTTACTATCGATTAACCCTTGAGTAATACCTATACTGGCAATAAGAATTGCTATTTCTCCTCGAGGGACCATACCAATACCAATTCTTAGAGATTCTATTAGTTTAAATTTAAATAGTAGTGCTGGTAAGCTACTACCAATAAGTTTACTGAGAATTGCAGCTATAGATATTGTAAGACCAAAAATCCAAATTCCTCCCATATCTTGTAAATTTACCATCATTCCCATAACTACAAAAAATATTGGTACGAAAATTGCATATATACTCATAAGAGGTTTATGTATAAATTGTGCAAGTTTTGTATTAGAAAGGGCTAATCCAATTGAAAAAGCACCTATTATCATAGCTAGGCCAACTGTTTCAGCTAGTCCTGCTGCTATGAATGCAAGAGCTAATGCAAGTGTTATTGCTGAGCCTGGAGTTTTGAATCCCAGGAAAATTTTTGAAATATAATTTGATAGAAGAATACCTAATCCAGTTAGTACCAGCCAAAACCCCAATGTTTTGGCTGTAATTAGACTTATAGTAGACACGTTTATGTTACCAGCAGAATGTATCCCAAGTACGATAGTTAATATAATTATTCCGAGTACATCGTCTATTACTGCAGCACCTAATATGGTTACTCCTTCAGGAGAAGATAATTCATTTAAATCTTCTAGGATTCGAACTGAAATACCTATAGATGTAGCTGTCAGTAGTGATCCCATAAAAAGAGAAGGAGAATCAAAGATTCCATTACTAAAACCAAATAGCACAGGTAAAATACAACCAAAACTAAAAGGTAAAACAATTCCTCCGATAGCAACTCCTATAGCTGGTTTAAAATATTTTAAAAATTGTTTCAGATTAGTTTCTAAACCAGCTGAAAATAACAGTACAATAGATCCGATTTGAGCAATAGCCCAAAGAGTAGCAGATACAGGGATTTTTGAATGCGAATCAGGAGAAACGCTAAATAAACCAGATCCAGAAGTAAATCCTAATGTGAAATTAGCAGGGTTGAAATCGATACTTAATCCACCAAGTATTGATGGTCCGATTAATATTCCAACTAGAAGTTCACCTAAAACTGGAGGGGTTTTTAGATATTTTGCTACAAATTCGCCGCTTAACTTTGCAGCTATCAGTATAGTTGCAATTTGGAAAGTTAATTTAATTAGGTCGTGATGTTCCAATGTAATTTATATTTAAAGAATTTACAAAAAATGATAGTTGAAATAGTTAATGTATAGCTTAGTTTAATTATTCAAGATTATCACAAAATCTGTTTATTAGTTACCAGATAAATGATGATTAGTTTACCGATTTTAGGTCTCCCCATGTTGAACCTTGATTAATTGTTACTTCAAGAGGTATCTTAAGTTTTAATGCTGAAGGCATTATTTGATTAATAATAGTCACTATATTTAGAGTTTCATGGGGTAGAACTTCAAAAATTAATTCATCATGTACTTGAAGTATCATTAATGATTCTAAATTATTAGAGACTATAGCTTTTTGAATATTTATCATTGCTATTTTAATAATATCTGCCGCAGTGCCCTGTATTGGCATATTGACGGCCATTCGTTCACCAGATGATCGGATACGGAAGTTTTTTGAATGTATCTCAGGTATATATCGACGTTTACCTAATATTGTTTCCACATATCCACGTTCATGAGCTTGCTTTTTTGTTTCATCAATATATTCTTTTATACCAGGATATTCGTTAAAATATTTTTCAATGAATTCCTGACTTTTATTTGGAGCAAGACCTGTTTGTTGACTTATTCCAAATGCAGTTAATCCATAAATTACACCAAAATTCATTATTTTTGCAGTACGACGCATACTGCTGGTAACATCCTTTAAGTCACATTCAAATACGATGGAAGCAGTTTTCGAATGAATATCTTCTCCAGTTTTAAATGCTTTGATTAATCCTTTATCTTCAGAGATATGTGCTAGTATACGAAGTTCAATTTGTGAGTAATCAGCTGCAATAATCTGATTGGTTGTATTGCTTGGCGTGAATGCTCTTCTTATATTTATTTGTTTTTCAGAGGTAACTATTGGAATATTTTGTATATTTGGTTCGATAGATGATATACGTCCAGTTGATGATCCTGTTTGATTATATTTAGTATGGATTCTTTTTGTATTAGGATTAACTAATAGAGGAAGAGTATCCAGATATGTGGATTTTAGTTTTGCTAATTGTCTATATTCTTGAACTGAAGTTAAGATTAAAAGAGATCTGGGGTCGGCATCAGTAATTATTCCATCATTTAAATTTTGACGCATAGTTTCAAGAGAAGATGCATCAGTAGAAAAACCAGTTTTAATACTTTTGGTAGGTTTTAACTTTAAATCTTCATATAGAACGTCAGATAGTTGTTTTGACGAATTTATATTAAATTCATAGCCAATTTGATTGTAAATACTAGATTCGACTTCATTAAGATTTGAAGAGGTTTCTTCATTCATTTTTTTTATTAAATTAATATCTAAAGTAATTCCATTTTTTTGCATTTGTACGAGTACAGGAATTAGATTCATATCTACGTCGAGGAAGTTTTTAATGTTTTTTGTTTCAATCAATTCATTTTCAAGTTGAGCTGAAATTTGCATTATGGATGAAGTTATTTGTCCACTTAACTTAGCTAACTGGTTTGTTGGAGTATCGTTTTCTGCAATAATTAATCCAGATTTTGTAGGATTAATTAATTCTATTTCTGTTCCAGTAATTGCTATAGTTAAAGAATTAAGGTCAAGCATATTTTTGCCGATTATATGAGAAGCAAGCATTGTATCGAAGTAAAAATTTTCAATATTTAATTTGGCTTTATCAAGTAAACTTAATTGTATATTGGCATTATGTGTAATTACTTTGATTTTTGAATTGTTAAATATAGCTTCTAGAGCTGAAGAGGTTGTAGAAGCTGTTGTTATTGTTTTACTAGAATATGGTATAAACCATGAGTGATTTTTATCTGTAGATATTCCAATACCTAATAAATTACAATTACTTATTTGTTCAGAAGATCCTATACAGTTAATTGCAATTGATTGAGATTTTGTAATAGCCTCTTTCATTTCTAATAATAGTTTTTCAGAGTTGATAATAGTTGTATTGTTTTCAGATGAATTAGATTGGGTGATTTTAGTTAGTGATTGGTTTGTATCATTTGCTATCGGTAGCCGAGAAATAAAACTCGAAAATTCGAGATTATTTAATTCATCGACTACTTCTTTTTGTTTGTATTGCCATAAGTAGCATTTTGATAAATTGAACGTTACTGGAGCATTACGATCTATTGTTGTTAATCGTTTGGATAAAGGAATTAAATGAGCATTTGAAGTAATTAATGATTTGATTTTTTCAGAAGAAATTTTACTGGTATTTTCTAATAAATTTTCAATACTCTGGAATTCATTTAAAAGACGTGTTGCTGTTTTTAATCCTACTCCTGGAAGTCCAGGAATATTATCAGATTTATCCCCTTGTAGAGCTTTTAAGTCAGCTATTTGATTTGGAGTAAGTCCATCATAACGATCCATTACAGCTTGTTCAGTGTAATGGGTTTTTTTGTTTCCAGAAATAATTACAGTAACCATAGGAGACACTAATTGCAGAGTATCTGTATCTCCCGTTAAAATCATTGTGGGGATTTTTTTATTTTCTGCTTGATGGGCTATGCTTCCAATAATGTCATCTGCTTCATATCCTGGACAATCGAGTACAGGTATACGAAGAACATTAAGTAGATTTTTTATTATCGTAAATTGAGGTCTAAGGTCATCTGGCATTGGAGCACGATGAGCTTTATATTCAGGAAATTCTTTATGCCTAAATGTTGGTTTAGGATGATCAAATGTTACTAAACAATGTGTTATTCCAAATTCATTGATGTTGCTTATCAAGCTATTTAAAAAACCGTAAACTGCACGGACATCTTGTCCAGTTTTACTAATTGTTAGGGGTTGTTGGATTGCATACCATGCTCGATATACGATAGCGTGTCCATCTACTATTAAAAAGTTTTTTTTGTCAGGTGTATTTATCTTTTTGGATGGCATTTTTTATACTATGAAATAGAAGGATTAGGTATCAACAGATAATTTTATTTTGAACATATTTTTTGTAACGAATCAAGTATTGAATTTACTTTTGATTTTGTTGTAGCTTCTGCATAAATTCTGACCAGTGGTTCTGTGCCAGAACATCTAATTAATCCCCAAGAATTATTTTCTAATTGATAGCGGATACCATCTAATGTTTCGACGTTGATTACTTCTAAGTTTGCTATAGATTTTGGTGCCGATTGTTTTAAAACATCAGGTGCAAACTTTTGTTTTTCGCTAGGGTCGATATGTATGTCTTTACGTTCATATATTAAAGGAGTTACTTTGGTATGTAATATATTTATTAATTCGTCAACATTTTTTTGTGATTTAACGATTAAGTCTAAGATCATTAAGCCACTTAATATCCCATCGCGTTCAGGTATATGGAATCCATATGCATAGCCTCCACTTTCTTCTCCAGCAATAAGCGCATTACTTTCAATCATTTTAGGAGCTAAGTACTTAAATCCAATGGGAGTAATTATCGTTGATACCCCATATAATTTTGCTAGTTCATCAATTTTACTAGTCATAGTAATTGATCGAATAATATGTCCTTTTTTACCTAAAATATCTAATTGATGGAAACATAGGAGCATAAATAAGTCCAGAGCACTGATGAACTTACCATTAGAATCTACAATTCCTAGCCGATCTGCATCTCCGTCAGTTGCAAGCCCAATAGAAGCATTATTATGTTTAATAAATCCAGAGAGTATTTTAAGATTTTCTTCTGTTGGTTCGGGTTGTTTTATATTAGGAAATGCTGGGTTTTCAGTACCATTTAGTTCTATTAGTTCAATATTTCCTCCGGATAATAATTTTTTGAAGTAACCTTGTCCTGATCCATACATTGAATCCACAATTACTTTCAAATTGGTTGATTTGATAATATCTAGATCAATAATCGAATTAATATGCTCTATATATTTTATTTCTGGATTGATGAATTTAATTAAATTATTTGTTAAGTTTATTGAAGTTGGGAATTTCGTGTTAGTTTCTACTAGTTTATCAATTCTTTTTTGAATTTTTTCGATCATTGATTGAGGTGCACTAGAACCTAGGTTTGTTTTGATTTTAAATCCATTCCAGTCGGGTGGATTATGGCTTGCAGTAATCATAATTCCTGCATCTAAATGGTTAGAAACCACGTAATGACTTAAAACTGGAGTTGGAGATGGACGATCAAACAGGAAAGTCTTAAAGTTAGAATTACTAGCTAATGTTGCTACAAGTTTTGCAAATTTATCTGAATGGAAACGAGTATCGTAGCCAATTGCAATACCCTTATTATTTAAACCATTTTGTTTTAAATAATCCAATGTTGCATTAGTACAGATTGCTACATTTTCGAAAGTGAATTGATCAGCAATGATTGCACGCCATCCATCAGTTCCAAAATTTATTACCATGTAATTATCCTGTAAAATTAAGGATTTTATAATTTATAAAAATGCTTCTTTATTTAGGGCAGATGCTTTATCAGTTTTTTCCCAAGGTAATTCTATATCAAGTCTTCCGAAGTGGCCATATGCTGCAGTTTGTTGGTATATAGGTTGTCTTAAATTCAAATTTTGTATAATTGCACCAGGACGAAGATCAAAGTATTTGTTAACTAAATTAGCGATTTTTGAATCAGGAATATGTCCAGTTCCAAATGTCTCAACCGATACAGATATGGGAGCAGAAACGCCAATAGCATATGAAACTTGTACTTCACATCGATCTGCAATTTTTGCAGCTACGATATTTTTAGCAACATATCGTGCTGCATATGCAGCAGAACGATCCACTTTAGTAGGATCTTTACCAGAGAAAGCACCACCACCATGACGAGCTACACCTCCATAGGTGTCAACAAGGATTTTCCTACCTGTAAGTCCAGCATCTCCATGAGGGCCACCTATTACAAATTTACCGGATGGATTGATAAAAATTCGAGTTGATTTATCAATCAATTTTTCAGGGATGATAGGGTCGATTACATGCTTAGTTATATCTTTTTCAATTTGATTAATTGAAATTCCATCTTTATGTTGTGTACTAATGATTATTGTATGTACACGCTTTGGTTTACCAAATTCATATTCTATTGTAACTTGAGATTTACCATCTGGTCCTAAATAAGAGATTATATTTTCTTTTCGTACAAGTGAAAGACGTTGTGTCAGTTGATGAGATAAAGACATTGTCATTGGCATCAATTCTTCAGTTTCATTACATGCGAATCCAACCATCATTCCTTGGTCACCTGCACCGATAGAATCTACTGCAGCATCTGACATTTTAGTAGCATCCTTACGGTGTTCTAGTGCAGTAGAGACTGCTGCACTTATGTTTGGAGATTGTTCATGGATTTTGACGATTATTTCACAAGTTTTCCAATCGATGCCAGTGTTAGGATCGTTATATCCAATTTCTTTTAATTTTTGTCGAGCGATTTCTACGTAGTTTATTTTTGCAGTTGTGGTTATTTCACCAATTATGATTACTAGGTTAGTCGTAGTTGCAGTTTCACAGGCAACTCTAGCTGAAGGGTCTTGATCATAAATAGCATCTAGTATTGCATCTGATATTTGGTCACATATTTTGTCAGGATGACCTTCAGTTACAGATTCTGAAGTAAATAAATAAGAAGGGGAGTCAATTAAACTAAATGACATCGGTTATCTCCTGTGCTTAGTATTTTTGAAATTATTAGATTTATGTTCCTACATTCCAACTTGAAAGATATGTTTCTTGTTCTTCAGTAAGGTGGTCAATGTTTACATCCATAGCGTTAAGTTTTAATAGCCCTACAGTGTTATCGATTTCACGAGGTACACTGATTACATCGTTATTTAGTGATTGTGCATGAGTAGATATATATTCTGCAGAAAGTGCTTGGTTGGCAAAACTCATATCCATTACTGCAGAAGGATGTCCTTCGGCAGCGGCAAGGTTGATGAGTCTGCCTTCACCTAATAAATGTATTTTCCTTCCATCTTTTAGTGTATATTGATGAACAAATTCTCGGACTTGTTTCTTAGATTTAGATACTTTTTCTAATGATTCTATATCTATTTCAACATTGAAATGTCCACTGTTAGATAAAACAGCACCATCCTTCATTTTTGAAATATGATTTATATCGATAGCATTCTTACCTCCAGTTACTGTAATGAAGATATCTCCTAAAGATGCAGCATCATTCATTGGCATGACTTGATGTCCATCCATTACTGCTTCAAGCGCTCTAATTGGATTAACTTCTGTAATAATTGTATGGGATCCTAAGCCTTTTGCTCTTTGAGCAACGCCTCTTCCACACCATCCATATCCTGAAATTACAACTGTTTTACCTGCCCAAAGCATGTTTGTTGCTCTAGTAATACCATCGATGGTACTCTGACCTGTTCCATATCGATTATCAAAAAAATGTTTTGTATCAGCATCGTTTACTGCAATTATGGGATAACGTAGGTTACCAGCTTTAGCTAAACTGATAAGTCTTATGACTCCAGTAGTAGTTTCTTCGGTGCCAGCTATAACGTGTTTAATGACATCTGTTCTTTCAGAGTGTAGAGTGGCTACTAAGTCTGCTCCATCATCCATTGTAATAGTGGGTTTTGAATCTAATACTGCATTTATGTGTTCATAGTAGGTTTCATTAGATTCACCTTTAATTGCAAATGTTGGTATTTTATATTCGGATACTAAAGCTGCAGCAATATCATCTTGAGTACTTAGAGGATTGCTCGCAGTTAAATTAACTTCAGCACCTCCAGCTTTTAATGCAATGACAAGATTTGCTGTTTCTGATGTAACATGTAGACATGCAGTAATTCGTTGGCCTTTAAGGGGTTTTTCTTTAGCAAATCTTGTAGTAATTTGATTAATTACAGGCATTTCATTTGCAGCCCATTTAATGCGTTCTATTCCTTTAGTAGATAAAGCCAAATCTTTAACGTCAAAGTTCATTAGTGCTCCTATAGTTTTTTATCTTATATTTTAAATATTATAGTGATCAAATTAAATTAGACATATTTTTAATAGTTTCATACCTTTTCAATATATCAGATTGAGTTAGCTTTGTGTGAACTGAGGGGCCAAAATCTTCAATGGCAAAAGAACCCATTACACATCCCATCACTGTAGCTTTTCTAAAATCAAGGTTGTCCAGAGTATTAATGGATGCAAGATATCCCATAAATCCTGCTGCGAATGAATCACCTGCTCCGGTAGGATCTACTAATTGATCAGTAGGATAGGCAGGAGTAGAGAATAAATCATTATTTGAAACAAGAAATGCTCCATGTTCTCCTCGTTTTACTACAATACATGAAGGTCCGTAATTTAATATCTTTTTTGCAGATTCAATGAGGGTTGATTGTTTACCAAGCATCCGAGTTTCAGATGAATCTAAAAAAAGTACATCAGTATTAGCGATAACTTTAAGTAATGATTGGTTTTTTGTTTCTATCCAATAATTCATTGTGTCTAGTGCAACAATTTTGGGGCGTGTTTTCAATTGCTTTAGAACTGAAAGTTGAATATCAGGATCAATATTGCCAAGAAAAAGGTGTTTTGGATTTCTAAATTTTGCAGATACAATTGGGTTGAAATTTTCTAGAACATTGAGATGTGTAAAATTTGTTTTTCGTGTATCGAAATTCTTATCATAAGTTCCACTCCAATGGAAACATTTCCCATTAGTTCTTTCAATATTAGATATATCTATACCCTGATTTAAAAGTTGTTTTTCGTCTTTGGGTTTTAAATCATCTCCGATTATAGATATGATAGATATTTTGGTGAAATTTGTACCTGCAAGAGCAAAATAGGTTGCAGATCCGCCGAAACATCTCTTTTTGGAATTTACAGGAGTTGTAATATCATCATAAGCAACAGTTCCAATAATTAAAATTGACATTATTTATTTCAAGCTTTCTCGAATTTATTTCAGAAATATATTAGAAATACTATAAATTGATATTATGGATTTGGTCCAGAATTAGTTGGGTGTCCATTTTCAATCCAGCCTTGTGTACCGCCATCAATATTAAATATTTTTGAGGTATCAACACCCATTGCTGCTGCCATTTCACAAGCCAATCCGCTTCGATAACCTGAAGCACAGACAAATAAGAGTTTTTTATCTGAGGGTAGTTCATCAACTCTGGTCATGATTTCATCTACTGGAATCAGGATGGCATTTTTTATATGAGCCTGATTATATTCATCTGGTTCACGTACATCTATAATAGCTACATCTTCTGTATTATAGATTTCAAATGCTTTAGATATATCGATTCTGTCGTATGGTTCTTGAATTTGTTTTGCTGACATAATTACAACTCCTTTAAATTTATTTAATAAATTAAAATAGTAAGAATGGACGCAGTGATAAATGAACTGATTCCAGGTAACAATAATAGCAAATTTTCCTGAGATCCAGAAAATCCCATTAGTAAAATGTTGACAATCACTATTCCAAATATGATTTTTTGAATATGACTTTTCAAATCTAATCCTTTTCCATTATAAGGCTACTATTTCAGTATATATCCAATTATACCCAATAATAGAGTCATTATAATGCAAAATGGCAGTGTTTTCTTTAATATTTGGGTTTCTGTACCAGATATTTTAAGAGCTGCTGTACCAAGAATTATTTTTGCTGGAGCAACTGCACTGTTTAATCCACTTGAAAGTGAATGTAATGCAATGATAAGAATATTGTTTATACCAAGGTGAGATGCTATTTGTGACTGTAAGTCTCCAAATAAAATGTTTGAACTTTGGTTGCTACCAGTTATGAATACTCCTAGCATTCCAATGAAAGGACTAACTATAGGGAAAAGAGGTCCTGCTAATGGAGCAATTTGTAAAGTTATTATATTTAATGCCCCAGAATCACGTAAAATCATCGATAAAGTTAACAGGAACGATAATGTGATTAAGGGGGTTATTAATTCAGAGAAAGATTGGTTAATGAGTTTTTTAATATTTGGTAAGTCATCCGCAGACTTTATTCTATAGAACAGAAGTGAGATAAAAACTGAAGTAATAATCAATAATCCTGGATGTATGATTGAAATAGAAGCAAAATTTTCTTCTGCTTGTATTATATGGCCTAGATTAGTTTCTCCTCCCAAAAAATTAAACCCGAACACCAGTTTTTTGCAAAATGTTTTTATAATTGGAATTTGAGATAACATAATCATAGAAAAGAGCACATAGTATGGTAAAAAAGCCATCTGCGTAGATTTATGGTCTTTTAATGTAATAGAATTTTTGTTGCTGAATTCATTTTGAATTTGATTGGTAGCATTATTAGTAAATTTTTTAGATACTTGTACAAATATCCATCCTGCTATACATCCTGCTAATCCTGCAGAGAGTGAAGCAATTGGTTCAAATCCAAAGATAATAGAGAAATAATGAAAGCATGACATAGGGATGCCCATTATAATAATTAAATGTAATTTTTTGAGAATAGTTTTATATCCTCCTAGTATAAGAAGACATCCAATACCAGTTAAAAAAATTGGTAATATTCCCAATGGAGCTAGCACTAATTTTAATTGATCTGGGTTTACATCTGTAACAAGTTGAATAGTATAAAAACTAGCTCCAAGACTACCCCATGTTACTGCCCATGAATGTCCTATTAATGCTAAGCATACAGCTCTTAGTGGTGTTAACTTGAATAAAATAAGTAAAGGAGCTACGATGACTACTGGAACGCCCATTCCAGCAATACCTTGAATCAGACCAGAAAAAGCCCACCCGATTAGCAATACACCCATCTCTCTATCACCTGTAACCTGGACAATTTTCCCCGAGATGATTTTTAAATTTCCAGAGATATCCATGAAGTTTTGAAAAAAAGATGCTCCAAAAACTAATAGAGTAACAAATGTGGTGATTGCTAGACCCTTACCTATGCTTATTCCAAGTAGATTAAAATTTCCGCCGAAAACAACAAGATATAATATCGCAGCGATCATGAAAGATAATGAGGCTGATTTCCCAGCTTTCCAATTTAATAAAATGTGGGTAATGATAAAAATTGAGATTGGTGTAATCGCAGCAATGACTTGCATACTTAACGGTATTTGTAGCATGAGTAGGATTTCAATTAATGTAGTGTAGTTATATATAATGACAAATTTTAATTAGATATTAGAATTAAAATTTAAATTTGTCTATTTTATTTATTGTTAAGTTCTAAAATAATCATATTTGCTTGACAATACTATTTATTCCACATAATATCGCTTATATCCTTTAAATTATTTTATTTTCCACTATTTAAAGGACTTCTTTATTTTATAGGGGGTATTAGATTGGCTGTTTTAAGAAAAGGTGATATTACTGGCAGAGTTGCTGCTGAGTTAGGTACTTCAAGGGTACAGGGAGAGAATGCATTAAATGCAGTCTTAAAAGTAATTCAGGATGCTCTTGGTGCTGGAGACCGTGTTGTTCTTACAGGTTTCGGATCATTTTCAGTTCGATCTGTTAAATCTAGGAAAGTTAAACCTATTCGAGGAGACAAATCTGGATCTTTAATTACAGTCCCAGCTCATAAAAGAATTGGGTTTACTGCAGGAGCAGATTTAAATAAAGTGGCCAAGTAAATTTGCAAAAGCCATGTTTTAAGTGTGGTATTTTGTAAATAATATATTTAGGGTTTGTCATTTTGGGTACAATTCATCCATTAGAAGCACAGGCTTATTTTGAAAGAAAATATGGTTTTGTTGAATGGGTAAAGAGATACTCCCCAATGGATGAATTACTATTCACTGTTTTATCTCAAAATACAACAGATTTAAATTCAGCGAAAGCTTTTCAGAACTTAATAAATGCTTTTGGTACACCTGAAGGTATAGCACGTCAATCAGTTCAATCAATTGCTAATCAAATTCGTGTAGCTGGTTTAGGTAACATTAAATCAGTTCGGATAAAAAAGATTCTTGCTGAAATAAAACGTCAAGTAGGCAGTTACGACATTTCATTTCTTAGTGATATAGGTACTGAAAATGCAAAAAAATGGTTGCGATCTTTAGATGGAGTTGGCCCTAAAACAGCTGCTGTTGTATTGTGCTTTGCTTTTGGGATGCCGGTGATGGCAGTAGATACACATGTTTATCGTGTTTCTAAGAGATTGGGGTGGATTGATTCGAAGATTTCAGTTGAAAAAGCTCACGATGAGTTAGAATCTATTATAGCTCCTGAAAATCGATACCAGTTACATGTTTACCTGATTACTCATGGAAGGAAAATTTGTAAAGCTATTAAGCCTAAGTGTGAGGAGTGTATTCTAGTAAAAAAATGCCCTTCTAGTCTTATTAGAAGTTAGAAATATGAAATAATATGATTATATATTTCATATTTGTCTTGTTTTGGAATTATATTCAGGCATATACTATAGTTTGTATTTATGATATTAGTAGACGAAATGATGAGGATTGAATTTGATTAAAATGAAGGTTCTGAAATGAAATTACGTGGCTGTCTATTATTAATAGTTAGTTTTGTTGCTTTGATTGCTTCATGTTCTGGGGCTTTATTGATGTATGTTGGGATTAATACTGCAGATTCTGCTGAATATGCAGAAGCATTTATTGATCATCTTGAATCAGGACATCTTGATGTAGCATATGATTCGACAATTCCAGCTTTCAAACAAGAACAAAGTTTATATGATTTTGTAGATTTAATTGATACTATGGCCGAACCAATTAGAGCTGAATTACATCCATGGAGAGACAGAACTGTTGCATCTAGAAATCTAGTTAAATATAGAGGGGTTCTTGTAGATGGATATGGTGCTGAGATAGATTTTGATCTGACATTGGTAAAACAAGATGGCACATGGAATGTAGCATCTTTTACTGGACCTTGGCGTCAAACTGCAGGGGCAGGAGCTTGGTTTAAAGTTGTACCCCGTACTGATTATTTAGAACGAATAGTAAATGATGTAACTATGACTTTTATTGATGCTGTTAGAATTGATGATTTGGGATCTTTTTATACTTCAGGCATGTCTGAGCTATTTCGTTTAGAAACAGGGTTAGAGCAATTTAAGAGTACATATGCGCATTGGGTTGATAACAATATCGATGTAGTTGGGATTGAAAATATTTCACCAGTGTTTGATAATGATTTATATGCAAATATTTGGGGAAGTGCTCCTTCACCAGCACAATTTTGTGAAAAGGGTAATTTTAATGAACTAACTTTTGAATGGGAGGGGTGTGAGAGAGAAAAAATAAAGTCATGGATGTATAATGATGAGCTGGTAGTTTCAGGGTATTATCCAAGTGATCCTCCTATAGGATTTCGATATATGTATAGATATGTGCATCCAGAATATGAATTGTATAGAATTTCATTTGAAGATCCAGGTATTCAAGGCTTAACTTATCATCAATGCCTTAGATGGCTTTTATTAAATGCAACAGATAAAGATCTCAGTCAATGCTATGATATAGAACAGGAAAATACTGATCAAAATCCTTGGGAATAGCTAATCATGCTAGTTTCTAATATAAAGTTATAGTCATTTGCTGTCCCCATCGTCTAGTCTGGTCAGGACGCTAGCCTTTCAAGCTGGAAACACGGGTTCGAATCCCGTTGGGGGCATTAAGATTAGATTGTTGGCAGCTATTATTTTTAGAAAAAGATCTTGGTTTAAGTAGTAATCAGATGTTTGAATATAAAATATATGTTTTATACTTATGGTGAGTTGTAATGTCGGAGAAAAAATATACTAAACGACATTTTACGGCCACTGGATTTTTAGTAAATGATGTTTGTGTTCTTTTACATTGGCATGAGAAAGTCAAAGCATGGTTGCCTTTGGGTGGCCATATAGAAGAAAATGAAGATCCAGTAACAGCGGTATTACGTGAAATTAGAGAAGAGTCCGGAATTGTAGCTAATGTATTTGACTCTGGTTCAAATTTTGAATTTGATAATCCATTACAAATCACTCCTCCTTTTACGATATTAATAGAAGATATTAATGATCCAATTGAAGGGTATCATCAGCATATTGACATGATATATATTTGCATTTTGGATAAAAGTCACAATGAAAAAAGTGAAATATTGCCAACAGGCTGTTTATGGGTAGATATAGATAGTCTTCGTAAGAAAAAACCTTTTTTGACTCCTGATGGGCAGCTCATATCTCCTCCGGATGATGTTGCCATAATTGCATCTCATGCTATTAAAGTAGTCAATGGTTATTAGATGAAATTTCCATAATTTGAGTATTTTAGGTGGTACAATATATTTAATTGTGAATGATTGAGTTTGCATAGGATTAGTTTTTGAAGAAGGAGATTTAAGCTGAGTGGATTCTAGTAACAGGAATGATTCATATAACCCTCAACAAATAGAAACAAAATGGCAAACATATTGGTCGTCTAATTCATTGTATGAAGTAAATGACGATGATAGTAAACCGAAGTGGTATGAGTTAACTATGTATCCCTATCCATCTGGTGACCTTCATATAGGTCATTGGTATGCTATGGCACCTTCAGATGCCCATGCAAGATTTATGAGGATGCGCGGGTTTAATGTATTACATCCGATGGGATTTGATGCTTTTGGATTACCTGCTGAAAATGCAGCAATTACGAGAGGTATACATCCTAAAAAATGGACATTAGATAATATTGAAAATATGAAGAGGCAACTTAAGTCAATGGGGCCGATTTATGATTGGAATCGTGAAGTTGTAACATGTCTTCCAGAATATTATAAATGGAACCAATGGATCTTTCTCCAGTTTTTTAAGAATGGATTGGCTTATAGAGATAAGGCAACTGTTAATTGGTGTCCAGAATTAAATACAGTTTTAGCAAATGAACAGGTGATTGATGGTAAAGATGAGAGGACTGGTGCAGAGGTAATTCATACTGAAATGACTCAATGGTTTTTTAGAATTACAAAATATGCAGATGAGCTATTAGATCATTCTCATATCGATTGGCCTGAAAAAATAAAAAATATGCAGGATAATTGGGTTGGTCGAAGTAAAGGAGTTGAAGTTACATTTGATATTTCACATTATGGTTTAAATCAGAGTGAACTTAAAACTTTTACTACACGAATCGACACTTTATTCGGAGTGACATTTATTGCAATTGCTCCAGAGAGTCCAGTTCTTGACGGATTGGTTCAAGAATCAAATCAGGAAGAGGTGTTAAGTTATATTGAGTCATCTCGTAGAAAGACTGAAGTTGAAAGATTGTCAACTGAAAAAGATAAAACAGGAGTTTTTACAGGATCTTATGCTGTAAATCGCGTAAATGGTGCAAGAATTCCTATCTGGGTTGCTGATTATGTACTTAAAAGTTATGGTACAGGCGTAGTTATGGGTGTGCCTGCACATGATGAAAGAGATTTTATTTTTGCAAAACAATATGGCCTTGACATAAATTTTGTCGTTGCTCCTTCTGACAAGGATGAAAGGAATTTAGAAGAGGCGTATATAGAAAAAGGCGGAATACAGATAAATTCAGGTCGGTTTTCAAACCTAAATAATAATGATGCTTATGAAAAGATTGCTGATTATTTAGAAGAAAAAGGTTGGGGCAGCCGAACTTATTCATATAAAATGCGGGATTGGTTGATTTCCAGACAACGTTATTGGGGGACACCAATACCTATATTGTATTGTGAAAAATGTGGAGTTGTTCCTGTAAAAGAAGAAGATTTACCTGTTTTATTACCTGATGATGCTATTTTTAGATCCACTGGTGAGTCTCCACTGAAACATCAGATTGATTTTCTAGAATGTGAATGTTGGAAATGTGGCGGTGTTGCAAAACGTGAAACTGACACAATGGATACATTTGTTGATTCATCATGGTACCAATTTAGATTTGTTAGTCCAAATTATACTAAAGGTATTTTTGATAAGAAATTATTAAATGAATGGGGTTCTGTTGATCAGTATACAGGAGGTGCAGAACACGCAGTAATGCATTTACTATATGCACGTTTTTTTACTAAAGCAATGAGAGATATTGGATTACTTAAGTTGGATGAACCATTCATCCGTTTGTTTAATCAAGGACATATTTTATCTGAAGGAGAAAAAATGAGTAAATCTCGTGGTAATGTGGTTTCTCCAGATGATTATGTTTCTACTATTGGTGCGGATGCTGTACGCTGTTATTTAATGTTTATCGGTCCTTGGGATCAGGGGGGTAGTTGGAATGATACTGGTGCTAAAGGAATGTTTAGATGGCTTAACAGAGTATGGGAAATATCTATTAGAAAACCAAGAGGTTTTGCTACTCATTCAGATGAAAAAGATACTATTCTTGTTCGATTAGTTCATCAAATCATTAAACGAGTTGGAAATGATTTAGAAAAATTTAAGTTTAATACGGCAATAGCAGCTTTAATGGAATTAACTAATGGGTTATATGCCAATATAGACCAAGAGATAACAGAAGATAGCTGGAGTTTTGCAATTGAAAGTTTATTATTACTTTTATCTCCGATGGCTCCACATATTACTGAGGAATTATGGGAAAGGAATGGAAAGAAAGGGAGTATACATAATCAAAGGTTTCCAGACTTTGATCCGATGCTAGTTATAGAAGAAACGATTACTTTGGTAGTTCAGGTAAATGGTCGAGTGCGAGACAAAATTTCTGTTGCAAACAATTTAGGAAAAGATCAAGCTATTGAATTGTCAAAGAACAGTATGAAAATTCAACAATATATTCAAGGCAAAGAAGTCATGAAAATTATACATATCCCTAATAAATTGGTTAATATAGTAATAAATAATTAGCCCGTGATTTTTTAAGAGGACTAGATAACATGATGAAAATAGCAGTATTAAGAGGAGATGGTATAGGTCCTGAGGTGATTGATTCTGCACTTATTGTATTTGATGCGATTACTTCAAAATACGGTCATCAGTTTGAATTGATAGATGGTAAGATAGGTGGAATAGCGATTGATGAAGTTGGTACTCCCCTTCCAGATGACACCGTATCTGTTTGTGAGGAAGTTGATGCGATTTTATTTGGTGCAGTTGGTGGACCTAAATGGGATTCAGTTGATTTTGAAATAAGGCCTGAATCAGCTATATTAAGTATTCGAAAAAAATTGGATTTATTTGTCAATATTAGGCCAGTCATAGTTTATGATTGTTTGAATGCAATGAGCCCTTTGAAAGATACCATACTTAAAAATGTGGAATTGGTGATTTTAAGAGAGTTAACTGGTGGTTTATATTTTTCAGAACCTAAAAAAAGATGGGTTACTCAAGAAAATATTAGGTACGGTGTAGATACATTAGAATATTCTGAGGTAGAAATTGAAAGAATATTGAGAGTTGGATTTGAAATTGCTCGATCAAGGCGTAAAAAACTTACGTCCGTTGATAAAGCGAATGTGATGGAATCTTCAAAATTATGGAGACAGGTTGCTAATGAACTCGCTTCTGAATATAAAGATGTTCAATTAGAACATCTTTATATGGATAATATGGCAATGCAATTGATTACTAATCCAGCTAATTATGATGTCATAGTTACGGAGAACACGTTTGGAGATATACTTTCTGATGAAGCAGCAGTGATTTCTGGATCTTTAGGATTATTACCTTCAGCTAGTTTATCGATTGATAGTGGATTTAAATCTAAAAATATGACATATAAAGGTTTATATGAACCGATTCATGGTAGTGCACCTGATATAGTGGGCAAGGGGATTGCAAATCCTATTGCAACTATTTTAAGCGTTGCAATGATGTTTAGATATTCTTTTGGTTTAGTTACTGAAGCTAATACTATAGAAAAAGCAGTGAGTAATGTTGTATTACAAGGTAAACGAACTCAGGATATCGCAGATAATCAATCTAATTTTGTAAGTACATTGGAAATGGCAAAATCAATTGTCCTGGAAATTGCTTCAATAGATGAATCCTGATAAATATGGTGTTACGGAAATTAAAAATCAGTAATAATGAATTTAACATTGAATTATTACTGAATGATTCAATGACAGCAGATGCTCTTTGGGATTCAACTCCATTCGAATCAGTCAATAATGTCTGGGGTGGTGAAATCTATTTTAGTACCCCAGTTTCTTTAGGTGAAGAAGATTCACGTGAAATTTTCTTAGTTACTGATGTCGCATATTGGCCACCGGGTAATGCTCTATGTTTATTTCATGACGTTACTCCTATTAGCAGAGAAGGAGAGATACGTTTAGCTAGTCCAGGGAATTTAGTTGGAAATTTAATTAGTGACTCTCAAGTAATTACAAAATTTAAAGATGGAGATGCATTACGAGTTATCCGTATTTAATTATAGGGAGGTCACAATATGTTAAGTTCAAAACATATTTTAGTTTGAAAGATTTGGATTTTTAGTTCTTCGGCAGCCATATTCTCCCGATGAGATGTTGGAGGTTTATAAGGGCATATTTCTATTATTTTAGTTATTAAAATGTAAGAAAAAAAATTTATTAATTTAAAAAAAGTTTAAAAAAATCGATTGTTTTAGTAGTTAAAAAATCATTTTATAACGAAATTAGTACATATTACTTCTAAAAATGTTTATTAATCGCTTAACCGTTTATTTTAACTGAAATCGTAATTTTTTTTTGAAATCACGCATGGAATAGTGTTTTTTTGTTACGAATATCGTCATTTAGTCTGGTCATATTCTCGAAATTACTTAAATAATTCTCACTCTTTATATTTCTAGGATTTTATATGCTTAGAAATGTCTTTTTATGGCAATTATTTTATTTTCTTGACAGCCGTTAACCTCTGTAGTAATTTATCGATGGTTATTTTATGAAATGCTTAATAATTCCTTCATAAAATCAATTTATTATAGAAAAATATAATTAGTTATTAATAGTTTTAACGGGGAGAAAAAGTGATATTATTTAAAGCTTGTAAAAAATGCCATGGAGATGTATCTCTAAGGGCAGATTTAGATGAAGACGTCTTAGCTTGTTTACAGTGCGGCTTGGTCATGACGGATATTGATAAGCGCCTAGCACAACTTAAGCAAATTGCCAGGATGCGCAAACAGTTTAACAAGCCATTATCAGGTACACAACTTCCTGCGTAAGCTTCTTCTGGGCTATACATTTCTTAGAATTGTATAAAAATACTCTATATTTCAATTGACTTTGAGTCCATACTTTCATTTAATCCATTTAATACTATATTAATAGGTGTTTTGTGAAAGATAAAAAGAAAGATGACTCTGGCCAGGTGTCTTTAAGTACTGAAATTCCTACATGTCGTCATATATGGATAATAGAACCTCCTAAAGGTAAGTTTAGTAAAGGTACTTGTAAAGAGTGTAATCAAAAGCGTGATTTTGATAATTACCTCCAAGGTACTGTTTGGAGAAATGATGTTTTGCTAGAAGAGTTGATTGGTAATGATTCAGGTGAATCATCAATTGCAAAGATTGAAAAATCAACGGTTGATTATTCTGCGGAATCTCAGTAGCTTTTCTCTTTAACGGAATAGATCTTCTGATGGATTTCGAAATATTGTATTAATAGTTGTTTCACTAAAACTTGTATTAATACCTTTGATTAGTACAATAGGAATTCTATTAGTTTTTCCCATAACAAGCTCAGCAGCAGCAGCAATTTCATCGGCTATTGTTATCATTGTATTAGAAAGTGTATTCCCAAAAACATCCTTGGTATTTCTGTAATCCTTTATTGGATCCATTCCATATATCCCAATGGCAACATTATTTTGACCATTTCTCCATGGACGACCAAATGTATCAGATATGATTACTGGTATTGATAAATTAGAGAAAAATGATGAGATGCCGTAATATAGTTTTTTAGCTGATAAGTCGGGGTTATCCGGAAGAAGGGTCACATATTCCGACCCTTCTACATTTGATGAGTCAATACCAGCATTAGCACATATTAAACCATGGATAGTTTCAGTAATTAGCGTACCTTTATCCATATCCATTCTGATAATTTGTTTGCTTTGTTGTAAGATTAATTCTATTAACCTCGCATCTTTCCCAGATTTTAGACTGAAAATAGTAGCAAATGTCGAAGGTTTAATATGATTTAAATTAATTATTTGACCTTCAGCTTTAGATACAATTTTTTGTGCAATTACAAAGATGTCATTATTTTCTATTTTAAGTTTTTGTTTTTCAATTCCTTTTATTAATATATTTGTCAGATCTGCTCCAGGTTTGATTTCTGGGATATGATTTAATCCAATAATTTGTATAGTTTTTTGAGGCATATGATTATCCATTAAAGTTCATGTTATTTTTATTATTTGATTTTGTTATCTAAAGCAAATATATATTAATTTAGATAATTTGTTATAGTTAAGTATACAATTAGTTTAATTTATCGGATGTGATTTGAAGGAGAATAGTGAGAAGTTTACTCTTTGTTCCAGGTAATAGTGTTCGTATGTTAGAAAAGGCATGTACTCTGAATCCAGATGTTTTAATTCCTGACTTGGAAGATTCAATATCTTTATCACAAAAATCTCAAGCCAGAGATATATTGTCATCTAATTTAAACAAATTAATTGAAAGTGGTCGTCCTGTAATTCCTCGGATTAATTCGGTTAAATCTGAGTTAATTCAAGATGATTTGAAAGTTGTAATTAAACCTGGTATTACAACTATTTCAGTAGGTAAAATTGGTTCTGTTTCCGATGTTAAAATGGTTGAAAGCTTCTTAGAGAAACAAGAGAATAAAGAGGGTTTAAATGTTGGTGATATAAAATTAATTTTATGGATTGAATCTGCACTTGCTATCGTAAACGTCTATGATATATTGACTTCTAGCCCTAGGATTATTGCAGCTGCTTTTGGTTCTGAAGATTTCAGTCTTGATATGGGATTACCTGGGATTCCAGATATAAGTAATCCAGAACACCTTTCTTATCCTCGTTCAGTTGTTCCTATTGCAGCTAGAGCTGCAGGTATTTTAGCATTAGATGCTCCATTTTTTGTGTATCAGGATACCAAACAATTGATAGCAGAGAGTCAATTTGCTCGACGCTTAGGTTATATCGGGAAATTTGCGATTCATCCTAATCAAATTGATCCTATTAATTCATGTTTTTCTCCAACACAACTAGAATTGGATCAAGCAAGAAGGATTATTGAAGCTTATAATAATGCTGAAGTAGTTGGTCGAGGATCAACTTCATTAGATGGATTAATGATTGATACACCTGTAGTTGAGCGTGCACTACAGGTTCTCGAATACGAAAAAAAATTAAATTTTGATTAATATAGATTACTATGACAGAAGATTCAATAAAATTAAGTAATTTGATATTTTTTGGATATCACGGTATTAAAGAGTCTGAACGTTCTTTAGGACAGAGATTTATAGTTGATATTGTGATAAAAAAAGATTTAAAACAGTCTAGTTCTACAGATAATTTGTCAGATACAGTAGATTATAGAATTTTACATAAAATTGCTCGTGATATTGTTCAAGGACCTAGTAAGAAATTAATTGAAACAGTAGCAAATGAAATAGCACAGCAGATACTCCTTGTTATTGTGGTTGATAGTGTTCAAGTGACTATTACAAAACCTTCGGCAGAGATCAATCAGAATGTTACAGGAAATGTATCGGTTACAATTGTACGTAATACGGAAAATTGAAATCAGTAATTTCCTAGAATTTTATTGTTTTCTTGCTTTTTCTAAACGGTAGATAAGTCCTTCTTCTATTTGTGGGAATAATGCTGTTGGATAAGAAAAGAATATGTCTACATTATTTTGATTATGTTCGATTATATTTTTTAAGCGTTCATGTGCAGTTAGATTTGATGTTGAGTTAAATGGAATTTGTAACGGATATTGATCTCTCATTTGTAAGACATACCAGTCGAATTGTAATAATCGAGAAGACACAACCATGATTTTTTTGTTAGATTGGTTTCCGTATAATAGATACCATAATGAAAAAACATGTTGTTCATTATCTGCAATAATAATTGATTGATCAGGGATTCTGTCGAAAATTGTTTGTGCATATTCTAGTGCATTTTGGTTATTACTTAGGTTAAGGGATTTATAATTATTTATTATCGATAATCCCGATATTAATATTAGGATAAATATAGCGGTTATTGTAAAAATATGTGCATGGATATATGAAAAGTTTCTCCATGGATAGATAACCTTTTTAATGTGAGCAGTGATTACAGCGAATCCAATTCCTATCCAAATACTAAATATTACAATTATCGGTAAGAGTAATACTTCAGCATCCATGGAGTTATAAGTTATAGAATATATTAAGAAAAAAATCATAGATGCAGAGCTACATATAAGAAACCATCTTTGTTTCTTGTAAAGTAATGGTGGTGCCATTAAACCTATAAATAGACCAAGAAAAGTAAATTGATTTAATATTATTGTGCTCCATGATGATAATCGAGCTATTAAAAGAGATTGATTTACTCCAAATACTAAATTTTTGTAAGGTTCTGCAGTAATGACCCAGAGAAAACTTTTTAAATCAACAGGATTCCCCCAATTAATAGGTGGATCTGAAAGAGCACGTATAGGTAAATATAAATATATTGCACATCCGATAAAAAATCCTAGTATTAATAAGGAAAACTTCTTTTTATTATATTGATGGGAGTGAGTTATCCAGAGAATTAATGGGGCACTGATAAATATTAGAGTTAGATGATTTCCAAGTCCTATGCCTGCGAACATCCCAAATATGAGGAATAGTTTTTTACTTTTTGTATTTTTCTCTGTGATTTTTAGAGATAATAAAATTAAAATACTTAGAAAAACTGTATTTAAAGTATAAACTTCAGTAATTAATGAATTTGCCCAAAATAAAGGTGCAGTTGTAATGATTACAGAACCAATTATTGCACAGAAAATAGTTTCAATTCTTGTTTTAGTAATTTCTAGCAGTGTACAGGATTTTTTAATAATAAAATAAATCATTAGTACAGTAATACTTGCATTAAAAGTTGAAAAAGTATTTCCTCTAAATGCTAAATCTCCTATTTGTACTATTTTTGAATAAAGATGTAGCAGAATGGTATAAGTTGGGTATCCGGGGGGATGAGGTATTCCCAGAGTTTTTGCTGCACTTAGTAATTCACCACTATCTATACCATAATTATTAAAACCCCAACTTAGTGAAGGAGCTATAGTTGTAGCATACAATCCAATAGTAAAAAGAAAGATTCCTATCGGAGCTATCATGTCGACTAAAGATCCAGATAGAATTGGAATTAATTTTTTTAGTGGCAACTTATTTTTTATCATAATTGAATTTATAAATAGTTTGTTTATAGTGACTCTATTTAATTATTTCTGCCTATAGAGTACATAAATTCTTGTCAATCTTAAAGTTAATTCTGTAATATACAATATTACAGAATTCTTAGCTGGAACGAAATTCAATATTCAGTTATCGATCTGAATTTGGAAGATATACAACATTTTGAAAAAATGTTTGGTTCAATTTTAATAATAAATGGAGAAAGGTTCTATGCACTGTTATAAATGTGGAAAAAAATATGAATCTAATGCAGTTTATTGTGCAAGTTGTGGATCAGAATTAATTGATAGGTCTGTACCAACTACCCAAACTGGAGACAGAAATAAAGGAGCAATTTCAGAGTTATTTTTTGTTATATTCAGTATTGTTTCTCTAATAATCTTGTTAAGTTCTACAATAATGGCTTTGAATATGACTGTTTCTTCTTGTGACAGATCGACGTTTGGCATGTGTGGTTCAGATTTTGAGATATTGGGATGGTGGTGGCTTGGTTTTCTCTTTGTATTATTAACTGTTATATTTTTTTTAGTTTTGTCATCTCGTAGAGGAAAGACTACAAAAGTACATGGAGCATTACTTATAATCGTGATGGTTACTGTGGCTGGAACTTGTGCTAATAATATATATCAAAGTGGGGATGAGATGGAGAATTACTCGCAGAATGTTGAGGTGAAAAGACAAGAAGATTGTAAAACAGAATTAGAATATTTACAGGTACAACTCCACAGTGAACCAGATAACCTTGGGATGTTGCTTAATTTGGCTGACATTCAGGATTATCCTTGTCGAGATTTTGAGTCTGCTCATGAAAATTATGAAAAAATAGTTTCATTATATGAATCCAAACAAGAAACAACAGACGAAGAAAAATTCTTGTATATGCATGCCCTAGATCGTCTTCTTCACAGTCCACATGAGAGTAGAAATCTCGACATTGAGATAAATGAAAAATGTTCTTCTCCTGTTAATCGAGACGCAGATGGTAATCTTATTCCCGTTGTAACACCACTGCCACTAAAACCAGCACTATATCCAGAAAAACAAGCAAAACCAGCACTGCCAGCAAAACCAGCGACGCAGGATCGGTCGTGTATAGATCCTCTTGTGGCAGAGTTTAATAAGGAAAGAGAAGAAAAATACCAATCCAAGATAGACGATGTATTAAATAAGATTTGCGAACAACAATTACGGGTTGCTCATGATAATTTAAATTACGAACCAGATAATCTTAATAATATTGTGGAGTTGGCTGACATTCAGGGATCTTCTCAATGTCGAGATTTTGAGTCAGCTCGTGAAAATTATGAAAAAACAGTTTCATTATATGAATCCAAACAAGAAACAACAGAGGCAGAACAACGCTCCTATAACCGAGCCCTGAATGGTTTGTTATTGATTTTGGATACGTTGCACCGTCAGGAGTTAGAGGAAAAATGTCCTACACCTGAAATATTTTCGGAGTTCCATCAGGAGGCGCATCAGTCGTGTCAAGATTCTGTTTGGAAAGATCACCAGAACAACCGAGAAAAATACCAATCCAAGTTTAGAGTTAGAGCAAGAGCAGTAGAAGTAGATTAAAGTTAATTTTTTGAGACAAAAATTAAACCAAGTGATATTAAACTTTATTTCTTACTAATCATAGTAATATGATTATATATATAAGAAGCATGAATCTTCCCTTTGGTCTAAAGTAAGACAAACTATATACTATAATTAAGAGAAATTATTTTAAGGTGGAGGATATTTTGCCAGATACTATTAATATGAAACGTGTGTTTAGTGGTATACAACCTTCAGGAGATCTTCATTTAGGGAATTATGTTGGTGCTTTAAAAGGATGGGTAAATCAACAAAACAATAGAGATAATTTTTTCTGTATTGTCGATTTACATGCATTAACTGTTAAACAGAATCCTGATGAATTAAGAGATCGTACACTTCAGACAGCCGCTCTATATATTGCGTGTGGTATAGACCCCATTAAAAGTTGTGTTTTTATACAAAGTCATGTATCTGTTCATGCAGAAGTTTGTTGGTTATTAAATTGTATTACACCATTAGGTTGGCTTGAAAGAATGACTCAGTATAAAGATAAATCTTTACGTACAGATAGTATTTTAGCTGGGTTATTAGATTATCCTGTATTAATGGCAGCAGATATTATTATTTATGATGCTCATGAAGTTCCAGTTGGAGAAGACCAGAAACAACATGTAGAACTTGCAAGGGATATTGCTCAGCGCTTTAATCGTATTTACGGTGAAACTTTTGTTGTACCTGAACCAGTTATTTCCAAAACTGGTGCTAGGGTAATGGGTTTAAATGATGCAACAATCAAAATGTCTAAAGAACATTCAAAAATTAGAGGTCACGCTGTAAGACTTCTCGATGATCCTAAAGAAATCGAAAGAAGTTTTAAAAGAGCTGTTACCGATTCTTATAATGAAATACGTTTTAGTGATGACACTGAAAGGGCAGGAGTTAATAATCTCTTAGGGATATATAAAGTTATTACAGGTAAAACGGAATCACAAGTTGAAAAAGATTTTGAAAATTTGAAGGGATATGGTAGTTTGAAGACCATAGTTGCAGAGGTTGTAATAGAGGAATTGCGTCCTATTCAGGAGAAATATGCTCGAATTATGAATGATAGCGGTGAATTACACCGTATACTATTAGATGGTGGTGAAAAAGCTGCTGAGATTAGTGAATCAAAACTAAGTGAAGTAAAATATAAAATGGGACTACTTAATCTTTAAATATTTATTAGTTGTAAAGAAATATGCCTAATTCGTCACATACTTATTATCCATCTTTTGAAAAATTTAAATCTTTTGCCGAAGATATAGATATTATTCCAGTTTTTTGTGAGATTGATATTGGAGAAGAAACCCCCATTTCCGTATATCGAAAAGTTGCACGTAATCCATATTCATTTCTTTTAGAAAGCGTATCGATTGATGATAATTTGTCTAGATACAGTTTTATTGGTACAGAGCCACATAAAGTAATTAAAACAGGAGAAGGACAACCCGATGGGGCTGTTGATCCTTTAAGCTTAATTAAGGATGAAATTGATAATCTTCGGGTTTTATCTGTTCCTGAACTGGATAGATTTGAAGGAGGTATGGTGGGATATATGGGATATGAATCTATCCAGTATTTTGAGGATTTACCTATCAATAACAGTGATTCATTGAATTTACCTGAATCGATATTTATGCTAACTACAGATTTTCTTGTAATGGATCACGTGAATGGTCGAATTAAAATTGTTTCTTATGCTTTTCTTAAAGAAGGTGTAGATTTAGCTTATAGTAATGCTCTGTCTAGGATTAATGTTTTAATCAATAGATTAAATGATCAAGAATCGAGTTTCGACGATGATATTAGCCTGAAAGATTCAAGTATTCGTAAATCGATACAGTCTAATATGTCCCGGGATTACTATAATGATTCAATTTCAAAAATAATTGAGTATATAAATCAAGGTGAGTGTATTCAGGTTGTTTTTTCACAGAGATTTAAAAAATCTATTGTTGTTCATCCTTTAGAAATATATAAATCATTAAGAAGGATTAATCCTTCTCCATATATGTTTTATTTGAATCTTGATGGGTTTCAGGTTGTGGGAGCATCTCCAGAAATGTTAGTACGGTGTATAGATGGTAATTTAGATTATCATCCTATTGCTGGTACAAGAAAAAGAGGTAAGACTGAGAGAGAAGATGATTTTTTAGCAAATGAATTACGTAATAGTGAAAAAGATAAAGCAGAACATATTATGTTAGTGGATTTAGGCAGAAATGATATAGGTAAAGTTAGTAAGATTGGTACAGTCAATGTAACTCAATTGATGGGTATTGAAAAATATTCACATGTTATGCATCTGGTTTCACATATAGAGGGAAAGTTAAAAGATGGATTAACATGCTATGATGTATTACGCTCGTGTTTTCCTGCAGGAACTTTGTCTGGAGCACCTAAAATACGTGCAATGGAAATTATTGCTGATTTAGAAAAAGATCGAAGAGGTGTGTATGGAGGGGTGACAGGATATATTAGTTTTTCGGGGAATATGGACACAGCTATTGCTTTACGTACTATGGTTGTTAAAGATAATGATGCATATGTACAAGCTGGAGGAGGTATAGTAGCAGATAGTAATGTTAATCATGAATTCCAGGAAACGGTTGATAAAGCAACAGCTTTGTTACATGCGATAGAAGATGCCGAATCGAATATACTATCATAGGAAAGAATAGGGATATTAGCTAGGTAGATAGTTATGTATAAAGTTATTAAAGCAAGTGCCTTGAGTCTTAAGCCTAAAGCATGGGATAAGCCATATAATGCAGATAAACTTGAGCATTATATTCGTAAAGCTGCTGAAGAAGAACCTGATTTAATAGTTGCTCCTGAAGGGGTTTTAGAAGGTTATGTAGTTGGTGAGGTAGTAGAGAATCCTGAGTTAGGGAAAGAGATGCTTTCTATAGCAGAGCCTATGGATGGTGAATATGTTAAAAGATTTAGAGATCTTGCAC
>PBMB01000009.1 GCA_002722455.1 Chloroflexota bacterium | reverse complement strand
AAAGTGCTATATTGACACACAAGTACCACTAGATGAAATACAAGGTTTTATTAGTCTATCAGGAAGAGAAGAATTTGGAGTGCGATTACTTATATCTGTTGGCAATCTATCTGAAAATGCAAGGATACATATTCAAAAGCAAAGTGGCAAACCTGTGCAAACCCTTTTCTATTCTGATTTAAATAAGAGTTCTGTAAACTGGCATGATTCTTTATCTTCAAAGACAAGTAAAACAAGCAACTATAAATCTGATCCTGAGCCCATTGATATTCATTATAGTGCTGATGAACATTTTGACAGAGGCAAAACTTACGAAAAATTGGAAGAAGATCAAAAAGCTATAGATAGTTACACAAAAGCTACAGAGATCGACCCCAAGTACGCTAAGGCATATTTCAACAGAGCTCTTTGTTACAGTAAATTAGGAGAAGATGAGAAAGCCATTGAAGATTACAGCAAATATATCGAGCTGAAGCCTGATTACTCTGGTGCATATTTCAACAGAGCTCTTTGTTACAGTAAATTAGGAGAAGATGAGAAAGCTATAGAAGATTATAACAAGGCAATATTGCTCTATCCCAAGTACATTAATGCATATTTCAACAGAGCTCTTTGTTACAGTAAATTAGGGGAGCACGAGAAAGCCATAGAAGATTACAGTAAGGCTATAGAGCTCAAGCCTGATGACGCTGGTGCATATAACAACAGAGGTCTTAGTTACGGTAAGTTAGGAAAACATGAGGAAGCCAAAGCCGATCGTGCACACACCAATTTCTTCAGAGGTGTTAGTTACAGTAAGTTAGGAAAACATGAGGAAGCGATAGATGAATACAGCGAGACCATAAAGATCGACCCCAATTACACTAATGCATATTTCAACAGAGGTGTTAGTTACGGTAAGTTAGGAAAACATGAGGAAGCCAAAGCCGATCGTGCACACACCAATTTCAACAGAGGTCTTAGTTACGGTAAGTTAGGAAAACATGAGGAAGCCATAGATGAATACAGCGAGGCCATAAAGCTCAATCCCAATTACGCTGATGCATATAACAACAGAGGTTTTAGTTACGGTAAGTTAGGAAAACATGAGGAAGCCAAAGCCGATCGTGCAGACACCAATTTCTTCAGAGGTGTTAGTTACGGTAAGTTAGGAAAACATGAGGAAGCCATAGATGAATACAGCGAGACCATAAAGATCGACCCCAATTACTCTAAAGCATATAACAACAGAGGTCTTAGTTACTGTGAGTTAGGACAGCACGAGAAAGCCATAGAAGATTATAACAAGGTAATATTACTCAATCCTAAGTACGCTGATGCATATATAGCTACCGATGGATCACTTAAAACTGACGGCGGTTTATCTGTAGCTAAAGATCTAGTAATTGGTAATGATGTAAAACTATTATCTGATGCATATTTCTTCAGAGGTGTTAGTTACGGTAAGTTAGGCAAAAAAGAAAAAGAAGAAGAAAAAATGATTGCTCATGAAGTTTTTTATGAAAAAGCTTTAAAGAGTTACAGTCAGGCCATAAGTCTCGACCCCAAGTACGCTAAGGCATATTTCAACAGAGCTCTTTGTTACAGAGAATTAGGAGAGTATAGTAATGATGTAACACTATACGAGAACGCCATATACTCTTACAGGATGGCTATCGTAAAACTTCCTAAAGATCAACCTAAAATCATTAATTTCACCAAAAGACAACTATGTCAATGTAAAAGAGAAATGGAAACAGCCCGTTACACAAAAGAAATAAGACGCCATAAAAACATCTTAGAAGAACTAGACCGTAAGCCCAATCAACATCTTCAGTACATAGAAAAAAGAACCCAAATTGAATACCTCCATGTAGCATATGCTAATAGAGCTGAAATCTATTGCGACTTTGCGAGGTCAGCTATTCTATCTCATGGCGGATATGAATCTTCTGATGAAGAGCCTAGACTTAAAGCACTTGATTATAAAAAAGCTATAGATGATTACACAGCAATAATAGAGATTTATCCCAAGTACTCTACATTTGAAGAATATTTATGCCCTCCTCATGTATATCGCCACAGAGCTAATTGTTACGAAAAATTAGGAGAAGATCAGAAAGCTAAAGCCGATCGTGTAAAAGCAAAAGAATTAGAGTAATAAAAGCTAGGTGTAGTCAGTTGTCAAAGTTACTACACTTTGTAAACCAAGAGTAGATTGACTAATCTGACCAATATTATATATTTAACAAAACATATTTTTGGTGATCAGATGAGTAGTAACAAGACAATCTTATTTATCGCTCTTTGTCTCTCTCTGATTATTCCCTGTTCTGAATATATAGAATGAGAAACAAAAATGGAAATTCTCTTAGGCATAGTAATCGTAGTGTTAGTTGTATCTCTTTTCAAGACTACACACTTTAAAAAAGACGGTACACCAGACAGGCGATATCTCAATAGTGATGGCTTAATGGATCTTGTAAAGTTATTGGTCGGCGGAGTCATTCTAGTTTTATTTTTAACTATTTGTCATGTTGCCACTGATCCTGAACTTAAAAAGGCAAGAGACGCTGAGGCAAATAAGGTGCAACCCACACCAACTCCTACTGCTACTCCACTACCGACACCTACACCACTACCAAAGCCAGTATCACCCCCTAGTGTTAGTCCAGCCCTTACTATGCCTTGGGAGATAGATAACGTATTGCGTTACAGAGGTGGAGATGTACGCTTTGTCTTAATATGGGGAGCGGTAAACGTTTTATTTCTATTGTTATCATTAGCATTACTTCTAGGAAGAAAAATACATCGTATTCATATGCCACTATCCAAATATATCCACGAGGGTCATATACTGGCATGGATATTTATGCTGATATTTTCCCTCTTTATGTGGGTGGTATGGATTTTATTTATTCTTTTTTACCCAATAGAGAAAGGCGAGTACCAAGATGCAGGAGAATATGAGAAAGCCATATCGTACTGGAACGTAGACATCTATAATAACCCAAGTGATCATAAAAACTTCAATGAAAGAGGTTTTCTTTATTTTCTCCTAGGTCAATATGAAGAGGCCATAGAGGATTACACAGAGGCCATCAGGCTCGATCCCAACTATGCTCGTGCGTATAACAACAGAGGTTTTAGTTACTATAACTTAGGAGAGTACGAGAAATCAATAGAAGATTACAGTAAGGGAATAGAGCTGAATCCTAATAATGCTACTGCATATCACAACAGAGGTTATATGTACGGAAAATTAAGAAACTACGACAAAGCAATAGAAGATTACAGTAAGGCAATAGAGCTGAATCCTAATAATCCTTATGGTCTCCTTTCTAATACATATAGATACAGAGCTGATATTTACGAAGAACTAGGAGAGCACGAGAAAGCTAAAGCCGATCGTGCAAAAGCAAAAGAATTAGAGTAAATAAAATATACTGGTGGCAGTATGCTACTAATAGTGGCATGTGAGAAACGTACTACTATATTTATATAGTTAACTAATATATATAAGGGGGAAGCATACCTGGTCCAGTAGATGAAAAGATAAGAGTCAGAACTGCACCAAAACTGCACCAAGCCACTAATTCATGCTCAAAATAGGGCTTAAAATATCAGATATTTACAGGTTCAAATCCTAGCTGTAGCCACCCCTCACTCATCCGTCTTAACCTAGCATTGTCGCTGTTAATATTTGATATTGGTGGCCTAAAAATATTAACCGTTCTACTATACCAATCCTTAGTAAATGCAATTAACTCTTCACTTTTCGGATACTCACAAAAATTGATTGCATGCTGATGTCTCCCATCTCTACCTCCAAATGCAGCATGAACAACACTTTCTGTAAATACAATTAAATCTCCTGGATCACTTTGTATAGGATAGGATGGAATTTCTTTCGGAGATACACCAAAGGGCATAAAATCAGAATTTTTATTTGCTGTCTTTAGAATAGAGAAGTAATCAGGCGAAGATATTTTATGTGTGCCTGGTATAACTCTAAGACTTCCAGTATTTATTGTCAGTGGTTCCAAGTAAAATCCAATTTTTACAGTTCTTAATACTCGAGCTTCTTCTCCTGCATGCCATGGAGTATCACCAACATGTAAATTACCTTCAGTTACAACAAGCATAAAATCGGATCCTAATATGCTTTCACCTATAGAATATATCCTATCATCAGCAAGTAAAGAATGTAGAAATGGTTTCCGTTCAAAAAATGGCTGTACAGCTTCCCTCTCCTGAGCAGTAAATGGCTTCCCTTGTCTTAATTCAGAAAATATTTCTTCAGACTCTTTGATCATAATATCTACTTCATCACGACTTAAAACATTACGTAAAACCAAAAACCCAAAAGTCTCAAAATGTGTCACTTGCTCTTTCGATAACATCTAATTTATTCCTTTGATATTCTGATCATATGATATCAATGCTATACTAATCTAAATTATAAATTGGATCAAACATAAACAAATGCCAGATATCATATCTATAGGTGAATGTTTCATTGAATTCATTAAACCTCAAAATCCCAATAGTCCTTATGGGAAAACTTTTTCAGGCGATGCATTAAATGTATTGACTATGGGTAGTCTACTAGGTAGTCATTGCGGGTTTATAAGTAGGGTTAGTGACGACCCCATAGGTGATTTCTTGATTAAGTCCTGGAATGAATTAGGAATAGATACTAGCCATGTACAGCAATGCCGTGGATTTAATGCCCTAGAAATCTATTCAGAAAATTCTGTTATAGGTATGTATCGATCTAATAGCGTAGCAAGTACAATTAATAAAAAAGACATCGATGAGGAATATATAAAACAATCTAAAATATTACATATAAGTGGAATATCTCAAGGTATTTCTCAAAGTTGTAAAACAGCTGTACTCGAAGCAGTAAAATTAGCTAAATCTCATAACTTACTAGTATCATACGACCCGAATTTCCGTCCATATTTGTGGAAACATGCTTCAGATGCAAAATATGCTATGGAGGAAATTCTTGAATACACTGACATGATATTCCCATCCCATCCTGGAGATACTGAGACATTGCTTGGAATTACAGATCCTGATGATGTCTATGATTATTTTAAAAAATGGCATATTCCTACAGTCATACTAAAATGCGGAGAAAAAGGTGCTGTCGCGTATGTAGAAAATAAAAAATATACAATGTCATCGATAGCTCCATATGGAATAATAGACGTTGTTGGTGCCGGAGATACATTCGTAGGGACATATTTACATTGCATAAATAACAATATTGAAATAAAAGAAGCACTGAAATGGTCAACAACTGCTGCAGGTATTAAGATCGGAGGAAGAAGTATCACTTCTCAACCAGAATCTATAGAAATACAAAAACATCTTTCTAAAGTAATAATTGAACAAGGAGGAATCGATGCCTAAATCCCTTTTCGCACAAAATGCCAACGAACGAATTAATGCAATGTATCCACAAGGTGGCCCTGGTAGATATCTCAAAAATAGACTAAAGAATGGGGACTTACTAATTGGTGCAACACTAACTGAATATGCAAGACCATCTTTAATAAAAATATATCAACAAGCTGGATTTGATTTTGTCTATATTGAATATGAACATGCATATTTCGATATGACAAGGTTTTCAGATACAGTTTTATCAGCAAGAGACAATGGATTACCAGTCATTGCAAAAACTCCAGACCTAGAAAGACAAGAAGTCGCAAAACTTCTTGAATCTGGAGTTGTAGGTATTCAGCTACCAAGAACTGAACACAAACATCAGGTAGAAGAATTACTTAGTTATATCAAATATCCTCCTTCAGGCACTCGTGCTGCTGCATCAGGGTATGGAAATAGTGATTATTTAAAACCGACCCACCGAAGCCAATGGCTTAAAGATCAAAATGATGAAACTACTCTAGTTGTTCATATTGAAACAAACTTAGGATGTGAGAATGCAGAAGAAATAATTAATGTACCTGGAGTTGATATGGTATATATCGGATTAGGAGACCTCTCGATAGAAATGGGGTACCCGGATGATAAAAACCATCCGGCTATTGTGGAAATGATGTCTCATCTGCTAAATTTATGTAAGAAAAAAAACATACCCATGGGAACTACATCCTCAGATACAACTCAGGCAAGATTTTGGATTGAAAGAGGCGTGAAATTTTTTGAAGGTCCTCATGAAATGGAGTTTATTAAAGAATCCTCTTCGAATTTTGTCGAATCGTACAGAAGAATTGAAGATTAATTAAAACCCCTCTTTTTTATTACATATGTGATGAAGTTTTTCACCTTTAATAAATCTTTCAAGATTATCTGCAAAAATCTGCCTACGCTGAATTTCCATAGTATAAGTATGAGAAGAAGAATGTGGAGATATTATTACATTTGGCATATCCCACAATGGACTTTTAGGATCAAGGGGCTCAGCTTCAAAAGCATCGATTCCTGCACCTTTAATTTTCTTTGTCTGAAGTCCTTTCAATAATGCTTTTTCATCAAAGATGCCACCACGGGAAATAACAATTACATGTGATGAAGGTTTAAATAAATGTAGGTGTTTTTCATTAATCAAACCCTTTGTTTCATGTGTATATGGAGAAGTAATTACAAGCCAGTCTGAAATTTGGATAAGTTCATCTAGTTTATCCAGTCCCCAAATTTGACTAACACCTTCTGGAGGGTCAGATGGGTATTTATCAACAGCATAAATATCCATCTCAAAACCTTTTGCACGCTGTGCTATTTGCCTACCTATACCACCCATAGATACTATACCTAAAGTAGTTCCCGAAAGAGCTACAAGGGGGTTATTATTTTCCATTGCAGATTTGACATACCCCTCCTCTTTCCATGTATGTTGATGTTGTTGGTCTCGGTTTTCCCATAATTTACGGGATAAACTTAAAATCATTCCTAGTGTATGATCCGCCATTGGTTTAGTATGAGCTTGAGGACAATTTGTAAGAATAACATCACTATCAATAAGTTCCTGGTTGTTTTTTGTGACTCGGTCAATTCCTGTTCCAGGTACATGGATCCACTTTAATTTTTCTGAAGCTGCAAGAAATACTTTATGTGAAGGCCAGCCATAGAAAACATCACAATCTCCAATTTCTTTTATCTGTTCTTCTTCACTAATTGCTGATACCCAGTTTATATCTGGATATGTTTCAATCAATTCTTCTTCAAAGCTATAATTTTTAGAATATGCTTGCTTTGATATTTTTGACATGACAACTTTCATATAATTAGTACCTCAAATCTATTCAATTGTTCTTTTGTAAATTACGAAATCATTAACTATTTTACTCTTTGAGTATGACAAGGTCTATAGTCTTTTATCTGAGTTCGATATCTTTTAAAGAAAGAGATATTTCTTGTTTCACTCCTTCATTTTTTTCTTCCATATATGCGTTTTGTAGTGTTTTATATGCAGTAGTCCCGCCTATTTGTCCTAAAGCCCATGCAGCATGAATCTTGATTATATATGTTTCTTCCTTTAACACCTTTTTTAATTTAGGGATTGCTTTTATGTTTTGTGAATTTCCTAATGCTATGCAAACATTTCGTTTTAAACCTTCCAGTTTTGCTCTTTTAATTGGGCTATTCTTGAATTTTTTGCTAAAGTTATCTTGATTGAAATCTAGAAAATTCAATAATTCTGCTATTGTATAATTTGTATTTCGAGGAGAAAATTCAGACACAGTAGTATTGGGGATACTCTTATTAACTGGACAAACATCTTGACAGATATCGCAACCAAAAATCCATGATCCAATAGCTGTGCGCAAATTACGTGGAATAATTCCTTTTAGTTCAATGGTGAGATAAGATATGCACTTACGGCTATCGAGTACATAAGGTCCAACAATAGCTCCTGTTGGACATAAATCTATACATGTAGTGCAAGAACCACAATTTTTTTTAAGTACTTTATCTGGAGTAAGTTTTAAATCTGTGATAATTGATCCTAGTAAAATCCAAGACCCATGGGAAGAGGTCAGAATATTAGTGTTTTTCCCAAACCATCCTAGTCCAGATTTTTCAGCTACAGCACGGTCATTTATAGCTCCATCATCTACAAAAATACGTCCGTTGGCACTTTTTTTTGTAATTTCAGAAATATTAGAGAGTAGAATTTTCAGTTTCTTTTTCATGACAATATGATAATCGTCACCCCAAGCATATCTTGCGACTTTACCTGATACTGATTTTCTTAAAGATGCTTTTTGTTCAATATAGTAAGGCATAGATACAGAAATAATTGATTGTGCTTTGTCTAAAAGAAATTGAGGGTTATTAGCCGTATGAACTCTTTTTTCAGTATACCAGGGTAAATCTCCCATAAATCCTTTGCGGAGTCTTTGTATTGCAGCTTTTTCATCTCGAATGAATGGAACTGCGTTTGTAATACGTACTAAATTAAACCCTAGTTCTTTTGCTTTATTACGTATTTGATCTTCAACAGAAAATTGCTTATTAAGCGACATATACTTTATTTTACAAATTAAATTTTAATCTAGGGAAATATTGATTATATATCTTCTGTCGTGATTTTAGGTTGAGATAAAGCATCATCTCCTAAATCCCCAACACATGCCATACTGCTGACAGAATCTCCTTTAGCTAATTTAAAAATAGTTACTCCTTGAGTCGCTCTTCCTGTATTTCGTATTTCTGAAAGGTTGGTTCTTAACATAACTGCTTGTTTTGAAACAAGATAAACTTCATGACTTTGAGCAATCACCTGTGCTCCTGCTACTTTGCCTGTTTTGGTTGTAACATTCAATGTTTTTATACCACTACCTGCACGATTTTGTGAGCGATATCTATTGAGATCTGTTAATTTACCAAATCCATTTTTACTAACAACAAGTAACTTGCTATCTGGTATAACTTTATCTGCAGCCACGATCTTATCGTTTTTAACCATCTTCATACCACGAACTCCACCAGCTGGACGATTTCGTGGGGTTACGTCTTTTGCACCGAATCTAATCGATTGACCGTTTTCAGACACCATTATTACATCTTCATCATTATTTACTAAGAATGCGGTTAATAGATCTTCTCCTTTAGGGAGTCTCATGATTATTAAGCCGGCTTTTCGTATGGAGGAAATTTTTTCTACAGAAATTCTCTTCACAGAACCCTTATTTGTTGTCATAAATAAATACAAATCTTTTTGAGATAGATTTTGTATACTTACTACTGATTTAACAGATTCATTATCTTGCAAAGGAATTATATTTGTTATTGGCACACCTCGAGTTTTACGAGAAATATCTGGTCGTAATTCAAATGCTTTCAAAGGAAGCACTCTGCCTCGGTTAGTAAAAAATAGGAGAGTATCATGGGTATCTCCTACTATAATATTATTTATAGGATCATCTTCACGTGTAGTCATTCCAGTAACACCACGTCCGCCGCGATGTTGGTTACGATAGGTTCCAGCAGGTATACGCTTTATATAGCCTCCTTGGCTAAGAGTAATGACAATAGATTCATGTGCCTCAAGTTCTTCTCGAGTAAATTTTCTAACTTCTTCTTTAATTTGAGTTTTTCTTGGGTCTGCATGCTTTTTTCGCATTTCCTGAGTTTCTGTTTTAATAACTTCATCTATTTTTTCTTTACTGGAAAGTAATCCTTGAAGAGATTTAATTTCTTTTGCTAGTTCTTTATGTTCATTTTCTATTTTTTCTCTTTCTAAAGCTGCCAATCTTCGTAGTGGCATATCAAGAATAGCTTGTGCTTGGAGTTCATCCAGTTTATACCAAGTCATTAACGCACTTCTTGCATTATCAACACTTTGAGATTCTCTAATTAAAGTTATGATTGAATCAATATTGTTTAGAGCTACTAGTAATCCTTCTAATAGATGGATACGATTTTGTGCTTTTGTTAGTTGATATTGTGCTCTTCTTGTGACAATTTCTCGACGGAAATCAATATAGTATTGAAGAGCTCCTCTCAATGTAATGGTTTTGGGAGTACCATTAGCCAGTGCTAACATATTGAATGAAAAATTCGTTTGTAGGGGGGTCATTGAGTAGAGTTTGTTTAATATGACTGGAGCTTGACTGACATTTCTTAGCTCAAGGACTATCCGAATTCCTTTTCGGTTAGACTCGTCACGTATTTCTGTTATTCCTTCAATACGTTTTGACCTAACAAGTGCAGCCATTTTTTCAATTAGATTTGATTTATTAACTTGATATGGGAGCTCAGAAAAAATTAATTTTGCTTTTCTAGAATTTGGAGTCTCTTGTAGTGTGGAAACAGCTCTCATAACGGCTGTACCACGGCCAGTTTCGTAAGCTTCCACAATTCCCTGGTTCCCCATGATCATTGCAGCTGTAGGAAAATCTGGACCTTTTACATATCTCATCAATTCACGAGTTGAAGCGTCTGGATTATTAATTAATCTTATAATGCCTGAACATAATTCCCCTAAGTTGTGTGGAGGAATATTTGTTGCCATCCCAACTGCGATTCCGGTAGTACCATTTAAAAGAAGTTGAGGTAGTTTAGCAGGTAGGATGGAAGGTTCTTGTAGTGACCCATCAAAATTTTCTATAAAATTTACTGTGTCTTGTTCTATGTCATTTAAAATTTCTTCAGCAGCGCGACTTAGGCGAGCTTCAGTATATCTCATTGCAGCGGGAGGGTCTCCATCTACACTTCCAAAATTACCTTGTCCATTAACAAGAGGAACTCTCATAGAAAATTCTTGTGCCATTCGAACCATTGCTTCGTATACTGGGCCATCTCCATGAGGGTGATATTTACCTAGTACCTCACCAACTAATCTGGCACTTTTTTTATGTGCAGAACCTGGAGACATTCCTAATCCGTGCATTGCGTAAAGAATTCTGCGTTGGACTGGTTTCAATCCATCTCTAACATCAGGCAGTGCTCTAGAGACTATGACTGACATAGCATAGTCCATATAAGAAACTTTCATTTCTTCTGTGAGGTCACGATTTCTTAGTAGGCCAAATTCAGTTTCTGTTGTCATAAAAACGTCCTTTATTTATCGATATGGCGCCTAGCCTAGATTAATCACACTTATTAATTCTCAATATGGTTCTGATATTACCATATATTGTGATAGTTCGTAAGATTATACTACAAATTGTGGTTTTTTACACCTGTATTGTATGGGCAGTGTCAACGTTATTTTAAGTTAACATTTATGGGTTTATTACTTGATTAATAAGAGAACTATGGATTTTGTATATATGTGCGTTAATTTTTTCGGAAGAATTTAAATCAAAGGATATCCCTAAAACCCATTTATGGAACATACTTTCGAAAGCTAAAACAGATCGATTTTTAGTGGAATAAGCTGAAGTTAGAAGTGAGTTATCTTTTTGATGTTCAGTTAATATTGGGATTTGAGGTGAAGAAACTTTAATAACACCCATGGTTGATAATGATTTAGCAAGTCGAGAGCCTGGGGTTATAAAAGCCTCGGTGATTTTAGGTTCTAATTGAACTGTAGGAGTTTTTTGTTTGGGGTCTTTTGTTTTTTGCAGGTAATTATTTAATGAGATCATCCCTTGTGAAATAGCAATAAGTGGGAGATTATGATCTAATACATAACGAAATATATTGTTTTGTAGAATATTTCTAGCTGACTTCTTGAGTGAAGATTGAATATTGTTACATATGATTAATCCATCTATTTTTTCTATAATAGAGATATCATGATGGTTCTCAAGCTGCATTATAACAACTTTGCTATTTTGCAAAAGATCAGTATGTAGATTGGCGTGTATTTTTTGATTACATATACAAAGTATCTTGGGTGTGTTATTCATCTTAACTTTATCTAAATCAGGTTGTATAAAGAGGTATATTCAAGTAATCCATGTTAGTATATAGGTCATAGTATATAATACTATATATACAACCTTAAAATCTGTTTAAAATTTAGTTAATTAAATAGGAGCAAAGTGGCAACTTCTAATAAAAAAGATTTAGATTTGGCAATTAGTCAGATTGAGCGTCAATTTGGAGCCGGTACTCTTGTTAAACTTGGTGATTCAAATTTACTTGAAGGGGTAGAGTCGATCTCTACTGGATCTTTATCGCTTGATATTGCACTGGGAATAGGTGGAATCCCACGTGGACGGGTAACCGAGATTTTTGGTGCAGAATCTTCAGGTAAAACAACGTTGGCATATCATATTATTGCTCAAGCACAAAAATCTGGAGGAGCTGCAGCTTATTTAGATGCAGAACATGCTTTAGATCCGGAATTTGCTAATCGATGTGGAGTTGATACTACAGAACTTTTTATTTCCCAGCCTGATTCTGCTGAACAAGCTTTGGAGGTTTGTGAATATTTAGTACGTAGTGGAGCTCTAGATGTAGTTGTAATTGATAGTGTTGCAGCATTAGTTCCTAAGGCAGAACTTGAGGGTGATATGGGGGATACTCATGTTGGATTACAAGCAAGACTAATGTCGCAAGCTTTACGTAAATTAACTGCTGCAATAGGTGAGTCCAAGACATCAGTTATATTCATTAATCAAGTTCGCGAAAAAGTTGGAATAATGTGGGGTAATCCAGAGGTTACACCTGGCGGTAGAGCTCTAAAATTTTATAGTTCAGTACGTATTGATTTACGTCGGATTGAATCTGTAAAATCAGGTACAGAAATCATTGGTAATAGAGTTAAGGCTAGAATGGTGAAAAATAAGGTTGCACCTCCATTTAGAGTGGCAGAATTTGAGATTTTGTTTAAAGAAGGCATTAGTAGAGAATCTGACTTGATTGATCTTGGAGATTTGACTAAAGTTATCAAAAAAAGTGGAGCTTATTTTTCTTATGAAGACCACAAACTAGGTCAAGGCAGAGAAAATGCTAAGAAGTTTTTAAAAGAAAATGCTGAAATTGCAAAGGAAATTACTGAAAAAATATATATTTCTTTAGCTGAAGCAGATGGTAATAGTATTTAACTTGTTGTTTTTTATTTCATTGTATTAGGAGTCGGTTATTATATTTGGAACCTAGCCCGGATAACATAATTCTTACAATATTCTTTTCAATAATATCTCTGATTTTTTCAGCATTTTTCTCTAGTTCTGAAGCTGCATTCTTGTCAATTCAGAAAACGAAATTATCCCATATTCCGGATTCTAAGTCTGATGATAAGGTCCCATTATCTACAATTTTGTTACAGCAAAGAGGTAGATTGCTAGCAACAGTTTTATTAGGTAATAATTTAGCTAATGTTGCATTTGTTGCTTTAGTGACAACTCAGGTTATTACTTGGTTGCCTGATTATCCTAGCCAAGCTGCTGTTATTTCTACTGTACTTAGTACAGCTTTATTGTTAGTGTTTGGTGAAGTTTTACCGAAAACATTTGCCGTGAGACATTCTGAAAAACTTGTTGTCGTTTTTGCTAAGCCAATCAGGTTTTTTGAATTATTATTTTATCCGTTTGTTCGTATTTTACAGTTACTTGCTGACAATCAAATTTTGGGAAATAAAACAGTTGAGAAGGAAACTTTAGTGACTGAAGCCGAGATTCGAAATTTGATTGATATTGGTGAAGCTGAAGGATCTGTAGATCCTGATGAAGCTGAATTATTAGAAAGTGTGTTTCGTTTTGGTGATAAACATGTACGGGAAGTAATGACACCTCGTGCAGATATAATTTTTGTTGAAAGAGGAGTAAGTTTAGAAACTTTTCTATCTTTGTATGAAAAAGATATGCATTCAAGATACCCTGTTTACAAAGGCAACACAGATAATGTTGTTGGACTTCTTTCTCTCAAAGATATGATAAAAGCCTTTTCTGCTAAAACAGTTTCCTTAGATGATTCAGTGACAGATGTTATTAGAGATGGATATTTTGTTCCAGAAACTAAAAGAATTGCAGAATTATTTGAAGAATTACGTAATTCTGGTCACCAAATGGCTATTGTTGTAGATGAATTTGGTGGGGTTTCTGGTTTAGTAACTATGAAGCAGTTATTAGAGGAAATAGTAGGGCCAGTTGGTGAGGAAGGTGTTGGGCCAGAAGATGAATATTCTGACCTTGGAGAGAACACTTTTCAAATTGATGGCAATATGGGTTTAGAAGAATTAGAGGATGAGCTAGATATTCATTTCCCAGATGGAGATTATGAAACAATTGCTGGATTTGTATTATACTATCTTGGTCATTTACCTTTACAAGGTGAACAATTTCAGTATGAGGGGATTAAAATAGAAATCATTTCAATGGATGGGATGAAAATTGATAAATTAAAAGTACAGAGAATTTATTAAATAAAGTAAACTAATTTTGCTAGATTTACCTTTCTCATAAATTGTTTGACAATAATGTACATGTAGGAGTGAATAATGGATAGCACTCTTTATGCTTTTGAGGAGAAATTAAGAACTAACCTTCTTGATGTTAGTAGTACTGAGGAATTACGATTAGTAATTGCTGTTTCTGGAGGATCAGATTCTTTGTCGTTGCTATTTGCATTAGATAATTTATCAGAATCTTTAAATCTCAGTATATTTGGAGCACATATAAATCATGGAGTTCGTGGTTCTGATTCTTTAGCAGACTCAAAGTTTGTTGAGAAAATTTTCAAGAAGCTAGAAATTCCTTTTATGATAGGAAAGGGTGAATCATATATTGAAGAAGGATCCCACTCCAATGTATCTGAAAATTTTTTACGGAATGAAAGATTTGAATTTTTAACAAAAGCATTAAAGAAATTTGATGCACACTTTATTGCTTTAGGCCATACTAGCGATGATCAAGTAGAAACAGTATTAATGAATTTAATACGTGGAACAGGTATAAAAGGACTAGAAGGAATATCAAAAAAAAATGAAAGGATTATTAAAGGAGATAAAATCTTTTTAATACGACCTCTTTTAAATTTCACAAAAGCAGAGACAGTTGATTATTGTAAACAAATTGGTATTGTTCCTAGAATAGATTCCACTAATTCTTCTTTGAGTTACACACGTAATCGTATAAGAGAGGACTTAATCCCTAAGATTCAAAGAGAGTATAATCCTCAATTCCGATCTGCAGTTTTAAGATTAATAGATGTAGCAAAGAAAAATAATCAATATATGGGTAATGTAGTAAATCAATATTGGGATAGTATAGCTGACAATTATGATGGCGTTTGGGTGATTAATAAAGAAAAATATTGTTCTTTAGATAGGATTTTGCGAGACCAGTTATTGCTGAAAGCAGTTATATCTATTCAGGGTCATACTCTAGGTGTTGAACAAAAGCATTTAGATATTTTTGCCAATTTTCTTCAAAAACAATTTGATGGAGAAGTACCTTTTTATACCGGGTTAAAAATAATAATTACATCTGAATATATTCTTATAGGTACACCTTCATTAATGAGTCAATACCCAAAATTTCCTGGTGAAAGATATATTTTAAGGTTTAATCAAAAAAATATTTTAGGAGATTGGATTGTCGAAGCAAAACAAATTATGAAGGAAGATCAGGTTGATATTAAATTAAACACATATAGACAAGATGATAAATCATATAAATATTCACCGATAAGTTTAGATTATTGGCCAGATGGATTATCGGTTTATTGTAATTTTGATCAAGTTGGAAATAAATTATGGGTACGTACGAGAAAAGGTGGAGATGTCTTTAATCCATTAGGTATTTCAAAGAATAAAAAATTAAAAAAATTCATGATTGATTCTAAGATTCAGAAAATCTGGAGAGATTCGATTCCTTTGGTTGAATCACCTCGAGGCATAGTATGGGTTGTTGGATGGAGAATAGCTAATTGGGCTAAAGTTAAAAGAGAAGGAGAAAATTGGGTCAAGTTACAATTTTCTCCTAGACTAGATATCAGAGAAAGAATTACAGCTTCTGAGAAGAATGATTGTAATTAATTGTCACATGATTCTATCTAGTTGAGTATTACTAGTGATTCCTGGTAAATATCCACGTCTAGCTATAGGATGACCATTTATTTCATGAATTTCATGATGGAATGGAATTGTAGGAGCTTGAGCGATATATTGAGATATATTAAAACTAGTAACAGGAGTATTTTCTTGTATGAAATTAGATATAATTTCAGGAGTAAGTTCTCCTGCAACAATAATTTCTACATGATGAAATCCTGCAATATCTAATCTTGTTCTAATTTCTTTTATGAGTTGCGGTGATGGTCCTCCACGTGTTTTGGGAGTATCTATACATATTCCACGGATTGTTTCTTTAAATTCCTCCGATACATTAAGAGCTTCTTCTGCCTCATCTTTAAATGTATCAATTAAGGCTATACGTGGGACATCTTGAGGCATATGTTTATCAAATGCATGCATTGCTTTGATTGTATTTCCCAAAATGAGAGATAAACTATGTGGAATATTGCCTAAAGGTGTAACTCCAGCAAGCTTTGCCCCTAAGGTGGTTGAACAAGCAATGCATCCTCCAATTATTGAAGCATAATCTAAGTTTGAAGCAACATTTGGGTGTATATATGTTGAAGAAGTAGAAATAACCGGAATATTATTCGCAGCCTTGACGCATTGATTTGCCGCTGTAGCCCATCCAGTTGAAGATGAAAGTATGCCACTTATAGTAGAAGTGTAGAGTCCAATTGATCCATAGGGTGCTTTAATTCTTAACGCAACTTCATCCTGGTTTAATTCTGTCCCTTCATCTACTGTCCATACTTCGATACCTGTTTCTGGTAAGATCTTAGATAGTAGTATTCTGGCTTCTTTAATACCGCAAAAAACACCCTTTTCAATTGGTTTAAATTCAAAAACAACTGTTGGATTAACACCTTCATTTCTTAAGATATTTAATGTTCTGTGTAAATATATATCAGTTGTTTCTCCAATAAGGGTTTGTCTTTTTATTTCAAAACTAGAATTAGTAGTCATTTTTTATTGATGAGTTTTTTAAATTTATTGAAATAAGTTAATGGGTGTTCCATTAGTGTTATTTCACTTTTTTATAACCAATAGAACAATCCATATATTAACTCTGGATGAGAAAAATCGCAATGCCTAAAGGATATATATCTGAGTATACGAATTTTTATTTAATCAAAATGATTCCAGAGTTGTTTACGTAAATGGTTTGGTATTGGATTGCCATCTATTTTAATTATTTCAGTTGAAGGTGAACTTATTTCCCCAATAATAGAAATAGTACTAGGACATTGTTTTTGAATATTTTGAAAACTATCTGGATTAATTGTAAATAATAATTCGTAATCTTCTCCTCCAACTAAAGCAATTTCTAAAAATGTTTTTGGGAACGTAGTTTGCAGTATTTGATCAGTGGGAATATTCTTTGAGTTGATCTTTGATGAAACATTACTTGATAAACACAATTTTTCTAAGTCATTAATTAATCCATCGCTAATATCAATTGCTGATGTAGCTCCATACTTACTAAGCATTATTCCATCTTTTATTTTTGGGACAGGTCTGTTAAATGCACTTTGTAAGTGTTTAATGTTTTGAGAGGTAGTCGATAAATTTTTGTTATATGATATAAGACCACCACGTGCACATCCTAACGTGCCGGTTACCCCTATTAAATCACCTGGTTTTGCATTACTACGTTTTAAAGGTAAAGGTGGGGGCTTATTTTTTTGGTATGATCCCACCATAGTCACGGATATAATAATTTTGTTTGATCGTACTGTATCGCCTCCTACAATTTGTCCCCCAAATTTATTGGTAGCTTGGACCATGCCCTTGTAGAGGTCTTTGATGTTATTAAGCGATAAATCGTTTGGTATACAAAGGTTTATCACTGAATATATGGGTTGCGCACCCATAGAAGCGATATCACTTTGTGAAATAGTAATACTTTTCCATCCTAGATTTTCCCAAGAACTCCATTTTCTGGAGAAGTGAACTCCCTCACTAATGCTATCAGTTGTGATAACACTCGTATTTTGAGAGTTAATGATTGCGGCATCATCTCCTATACCAAGTGACACATGTTGTAACAATTCTTCTGTTTTTGAAAGAGAATTAATGTTTTCAGACAAATATTTGATGATTTTGTTTTCATCCATATGAATATCATATCCGATTTTAATAATTTATGACGATATGATTATTATAATATTACGGGTTGATACAGCGGTGTTGACATAAACTGTATCAAGGTTTATACTAAGCAAGGTGTAATACTGTTATGTTAAATTCTCGTTCAAATCGAAATAGTTTTCGTGTTGCTTTACGCACTGATGTAGGACAAACCGGTGGGGTTTACATCATTAGTGTAGCTGCTCGAATTTTAGAAATGCATCCTCAGACATTACGTAAGTATGAGAGAATTGGATTAGTTGTTCCTACTAGAACAATGGGTATGTTGCGTTTGTATTCTGAAGTTGATATTGCAAGGCTTAGATTGATAAAACATCTAGTTGCTGAAAGAGGGTTAAATTTGGATGGTGTTCAAACGGTTTTAAGTATATTTAATCGTCTAGTTAAAATGAAATTAATAGTAGAAAAAAATTCAGATTCTAGATTAAAAATTGCCATAACTGATGTATTAGATGAAATTTTTGACGATCTTTCTGTCGAGTTTTCTTAAGATTAGGGTGTTTTTAGGTAATATTTAATGATGAATGAATTGAATGACAATGATGAGCAAACTAATGATGAAGAGAAAGTTACTAAAGAAGACAAGGAAACTATAGAAGATTTATCTAAAGAAAATAATCGGTTGCTTGATATATTAAAACGTTCTCAAGCTGATTTAGTAAATTACCGTAAACGGATGTCAGATGAAATTGAGGAAGTAAAGAAAAAATCGAATTCTCAATTATTGTTAAAGTTACTGTCTCTTGTTGATGATATTGAGAGAGTAATGGAGCATGCTCCTGAGGAACAGAAAACTGAATCATGGTTCAAGGGGTTTAGCTTAGTTAGTAGAAATTTAGATAATATTCTCAAATTTGAAGGAGTGAAAAAAATTAATGCTGCTGGTAAAGCTTTTCAACCTATAGAATTTGAAGCAGTTACTTATTTGGAAACTTCGGAAATACCCGAGGGACATGTAGTAGAAGTAGTGAATGAAGGATATTTATTAAGAGATAAAGTATTAAGGCCGTCACAGGTTGTTGTGTCCAAGTTACCAGCTTGTGACCAAGATGAAAACAGTGAAGAAGGAGTAGAAAAAAATGGCTAAAGTTTTAGGAATAGATTTAGGTACGACTAATTCTTGTATGGCAATTATAGATGCAGGAGAACCTAAGGTTTTAGAAAATGCCGAAGGAGCAAGAACGACTCCTTCGGTAGTTGGAGTTAACCCAAAAACACAAGAGAGATATGTAGGATTAGTCGCAAAACGGCAATCAGTAACTAATCCTGATAATACAATTTTTTCAGCGAAACGATTTATGGGAGCAAAATTTACAGATAGTTACATACAATCTGAAAAAGATATGGTTCCTTTTGTTGTGGAGAAGCATACCAATGGAGATGCTCATGTTGTTATGTCAGGTAAAAAATATGCTCCGCCAGAAATTTCTGCTATGGTTTTGCGTAAACTCAAGGAAGATGCAGAAAATAAACTTGGTGAAAAAATTACTCAAGCAGTTATAACTGTTCCTGCTTATTTTGATGATAGTCAAAGAAATGCGACTAAAGATGCAGGTAGAATTGCTGGATTAGAAGTATTACGCATACTAAATGAACCAACTGCGGCAGCTCTGGCATATGGTCTTGATAAAAAGACAGAACAAATAGTTGCGGTATATGATTTAGGTGGTGGTACATTTGATGTAACAATTTTACAGATGGGTGACGGTGTTTTTGAGGTAATGTCCACAAGTGGTGATTCTCATCTTGGAGGAGATGATTTTGATCAGAGAATAGTGAAGTGGATGGTTGATGATTTTAAAAAAGATCAAGGTATTGATTTAAGCAATGATAAAATGGCTCTACAAAGGTTACGGGAATCAGCAGAAAAGGCAAAAATAGAATTATCTACTGTAATGCAAACTGAAATCAATTTGCCTTTTATTACTGCAGATGCTTCAGGGCCAAAACATTTGGTTATGACATTAACTAGGGCAAACTTAGAAAAATTGGTTACAGATCTTGTTGATAAAACTCTAAATCCATGTAAAAAATCAATGAAAGATGCTGGAATAACATCAAAGAAATTAGATGCTGTTGTATTGGTTGGTGGGATGACTCGTATGCCATTTGTCCAGTCTGCTGTAGTCAAATTATTTGGCAAAGAACCTCATCAAGGAGTTAATCCAGATGAAGTGGTTGCTATTGGTGCGGCTATTCAGGCTGGAATTCTATCAAAAGATATTGAAGAAGATCTAGTGTTGTTAGATGTTACACCCTTAACTTTAGGCATTGAAACACTCGGGGGAGTTAGTACACCCTTAATTCCAAGGAATACTACTATTCCAACAGACAAAAGTGAAGTGTTCACAACTGCAGCTGATAACCAACCAAGTGTAGAGGTACATGTGTTACAGGGAGAAAGATCAATGGCTACAGAAAATAAAACTATTGGTAGATTTATGCTTGACGGTATATTAGCAGCACCCCGTGGGACTCCTCAGGTTGAAGTTACTTTTGATATAGATAAGGATGGAATTCTTAGTGTTTCAGCGAAAGATAAAGGGACAGGTAAGGAACAAAGTATTACTATTACTGCAAATTCTGGATTATCTGATGAAGAAATAGAAAAAATGGTTCAAGATGCTGAAGCAAATGCTGATGCTGATGAGCTGAAAAGAGAATCTGTTCAGTTAAAAAATAATTCAGAACAAGTGATTTATCAGGCTGAAAAAATGTTACAAGATAATAAAGATAAGATACAAGAAGATATTAAAGTTGAAGTAGAAAGTAAAATTGCTGAGGTTAAAACTGCTTTAGAAAATGAAGATGAAACAGCAATAAAGCAAGCCATGGAAGAACTTCAAGCATCTATGCAGAAAGTTGGATCGTCTGTTTATAGTGACGATCAATCAGCAAATAATTCAGAACCAGATAATGACGTACCTAATGATACTGTCGAAGGAGAATATAAGGAGAAAGAAGAATAAATTTTCTCAGAATATATTTTTCTGAGCGGGAGACGGGATTCGAACCCGCGACATCTACCTTGGCAAGGTAGTGCTCTACCACTGAGCTACTCCCGCATTTTTAAAATTATCTTAAAGTGTGCCGAGGGCCAGAATCGAACTGGCGACACCAGCGTTTTCAGCGCTGTGCTCTACCGACTGAGCTACCTCGGCTATAAGGTCATGTTATTGTGGAAACGCCTAGTATGTCAAGAAATTCTAGGTTTAATTTATAAGTTTTCAGTTTTGTATAATCCAGATAATTTTAATCCAGTATGGATGGGGGTTTTATTTTTCTTGCTATAAATTTTGTTAATATTTAATAAAAGTAAAGTACACGATTCAAGATATTTAGAAACGTCTAGGTTGCCACAGTCTATGGCTCGTAAATTAGGAATTTTATTAACAATTTTGAAGATCTTAGTTTTAGCAACTTTATCATTTGAAGCAAGAAATACATCTTGATTAATTTCTTTATTTAAATTATTTAGATCTTTCGCACTAATTGTATGGAAACCACTCACCACTTTTGCGGAAGGAATTAAAGCTTGGATATGTAGAGAAGATGATCCATTTGGCCATTCAATGTGGCTAAATTTTCCATTATTGTATTTAAGAGGAACAGTAGTATCGACAATTATTTTATTATCCAAATAAGGTTTGATGTCAGAAATTAGTTGTTCGATTCCATTTGGATTTATTGTCAGGAATAATAAATCTGAAATTTTTGCAGTTTCTAGGTTAGTAGCACTTTGAATTTTTAGATTTGGATTAATTTTACGGAGTTTTCTACTGATTATGTCAGATTTATTAGGATCACGTGAACCAATGCAAACATTTTCTCCACTTTGCACTAATCGCGAAGCTATTCCGATTCCTTCTTCACCAGTTCCACCAATTATTCCGATTAATTTTTGCACTAACTTTACCTGTTTTTAAATATAATTGATTATACCTTAATAAGCTAAAAATTATTTTTAATTGCAGTCATGGTTATGTTGCTTTAAAATATATTGATTAATAAGGAGGGGGTTATGTCCAAAATTGATGGTTCAAAAATTAGAAACGTTGCTCTTTTATCACATAGTGGTGCTGGTAAGACAGTTATTACAGAATCAGCTCTATTTGAAGCAAAAATGGTGTCACGATTTGGGACAATTACGGATGCGAATACCGTTTCAGATTATGAACCTGAAGAACATAAGAGACAAACTAGTGTTCAAACATCTATTGTTTCTTGTATCTGGAATGATCATAAGATTAATTTCATCGATACTCCAGGATTTGCAGATTATTATGGAGAAGTTTTATCAGGTGTTGCAGCAGCAGATATAGCTTTATTAACAATTTCTGCAGTTTCAGGTATTGAAGTTGGAACTGAGCAAATGTGGCATTTAGCAAGCAAATGTAATTTAGCGACAATTATAGTTGTTAATAAGATGGATAGAGATAACATAAATTTTGTTGAACTTGTAGAAGAGTTGAGGGATAAGTTTGGAAGAGAATGCGTACCAATTCAAATCCCTGTTGGAGAAGGCCCAAAATTTTCTGGTATCAATAATTTATTTAATGAAAATGCTGGAGATACTGATGATGGAGAATTATTAAAAGAACAATTAATTGAAGCTGTTGCAGAAACAGACGATGATCTTATGATGAAGTATCTTGAAGGTGAATCCTTGTCAGAGGAAGATATTGTCCAAGGAATAAAACTAGGTGTCAAGGATCGAAAAATCATTCCAATTGTTGTAACGTCAGCATTAAATAGCTTGGGGGTTAAAGAATTATTAGATGCATTAGTCAATATCGCTCCCTCTCCTTTAGAAGCATCTAATTCAAAAATGACAGGAGTTGGCTCTGATAATAAGTCGAAAGATTTTCAATGTGATGTTTCTTCTAGTACGGTAGGAAGAGTATTTAAAACCACAGCTGATCCTTATGTGGGTAAATTATCTTATTTAAGAATTCATGCAGGGAAAATAAATAGCGATTCGTCGATGTTAAATGCTAATACTGGAAAAATCGAGAAATTAGGCCAACTATACTTTTTGAATGGAAAATCTCAAGAGACTACGGATAGTCTTTCTGCAGGTGATATTGGAGCTGTTGCAAAAGTCGAAGGATTAAATACAGGAAGTACTCTTTCAGACAAAGATAATCATATTAAACTGGATATGATTGAGTTTCCAGACCCTGTTTATTATCGTGCTGTCTACCCTAAATCTAAAGCTGATTTAGATAAAATGACTACAGCAATGTCTAGAATTGCTGAAGAAGATCCTGCCTTAAAAATTGTGCGTGAAAAAGAAACTTTAGAGCTTCTTCTCGGTGGAGCTGGAGATACGCATTTAGAGGTAACGTTAGAAAAAATGAAACGTAAATTTGCAGCTGAAATCGAATTAAAAGTTCCTAAAATTGCTTATAAAGAGACAATTATGGGTTCGTCTCGAGTTGAGTATCGACATAAAAAACAAAGTGGAGGACATGGTCAATTTGGGCATGTATGGTTAGAAATTAAATCACTTTCTCGAGGCTCAGGTTTTGAGTTTGAATCTAAGATAGTTGGTGGAGTTGTGCCTCGAGAATATATTCCAGCAGTTGAAAAAGGATGTAATAAATCTTTAGAAAGTGGAGTAATTGGAGGATTCCCTGTAGTGGATGTAAAAGCAGCATTGGTTGATGGTAGTTTTCATCCAGTTGATTCTTCTGGAGTTTGTTTTGAAATAGCTGGTGAACATGCTATGAGTGATGGTTTAAATAAAGCTAAGCCTATTTTACTTGAACCAATTATGTTTTGTAAGGTAATTGTGCCTGATACTTTAACTGGTGATGTTGTTGGAGATTTGAATGGTAAAAGAGCTCGCATATTGGGTATGCTACCAGATGCGAGTGGATCTACAGTGATTGAAGCAGAAGTGCCTCAAGTTGAAATGCTTTCGTATTCTTCTGATTTACGTTCTCAAACTCAAGGTCGTGGAACTTTTACTCTTGAATTTCGTCAGTATGAACAAGTGCCTGAACATTTAGTTACTCGAGTTGTCGAATCTACAAAAGATAGTGAATCCTCCTAATTGAGATAATTTTGTGATGTACGAAATCTGTTGATTGAGTGTGGCTAATTTTCATAGAAACGGTAGTGTTATATGAATAAAAAAGATGTTATCAAAAATAGGAAAGTAATTGCTAATTTTGACGTGAATTTTTCAATGATTCAGTCCTTGACTGCATGGCCAGAGTTGGTTGATTTTGTAAACAGGATGTTCCCGATTGAGATGAATGATGAATTTTCTTACAATAATCCTGATGAAGAAATAGATCATCAGTTGCGCCTTATAAATAGATCGTATCGTCTTGTTAAAGCAATAAAATCAGGGAAGATGGTGAGTGGGGTAGATGTCTTAGGGTCTTTAGCATGGATGAGACTTGTAAAGAAAGATGCTAGGCCTGTTGCTCGATATGACAGTTCTAAATTTGATTTAGACTACTTAATACGTCATTTTTTTGAGTTTGCTGATAATAATGATGTAAAAATTGACAGTATATGGTGGAATTTTTCTGAAGGCAATCAGGCAACTTATAGAAGTAAGAGATTACCAAGTATTGATATTCCAGTTTTCCAAAGATGGATAAAAGATGACATTGATATTGTTCAAATTTTACAAGAAGAAACCCATAAAAGAGGTATTGAGGCTTTTTATTCCCATCGAATGAATGGTAGTGATAATGAAGGACATGGTCAAGCAACAATTCCTATGAAAGAATCTCATCCGGAGTGGTTATTTACTGGTAACGGAGGAACCAAAATTTGGAATTTTGCTATTAAGGAATTAAGACAATATATATTGGAAAATTTGACAGAAATAGTTGAAAATTATGATTATGACGGGCTTGAACTTAATTTTGCAAGAGGATATGTTTTACCTCCGGGACGTCAGTGGGAATTAAGAGATTCAGTAACTGATTTTGTAACTTCGGTACGTAAGATGTTGTTGGAGTTAGAAGCAAAAGGGAGAAGGCCTTGTTTATTAGCTGTGCGTCTTCCTGAAACTATAGTTGGTTGTCATTTTGATGGGCTAGATGTAAAAACATGGATAGATGACGACCTTATGGATATTATATCGTTAGGATGCCGCTCATTTGAAGTTGACATTGAAAGTTTTCGGTCTTTGACTAAAACATTACCTATATACCCTACCCTGGATGCGCATCATGCATCTGATGGATATATGGACCCAGGGATTAATGTATTACGTGGAGGGGTTGCAAATTGGTTTAATCAGGGTGCAGATGGTATACAGACATTTAATTTTACTTATGCAAAGGATTCTCCTTATGGAGGAGAAGATTGGAAGAGTCATTTAGATTTGTATAAGGAACTTACGTTAACAGATGGATTTAAGATGAAAGATAAGACATTTATCATAGAAAGACGCGGAGGAGGCCATAGTGCTAGCGTGATACCGAATGCAGAGGATTGGTATACACCAACATTTGGATATGCAAATACTAATATGTTGGCACAATTACCAGAAAAAATACCAAATAATCCAAATCAAGATTGTTTATTGACTATTAATGTATCTGATGATCTGAAGGAAAATATTGATAAAATCAGCTTTGTTAATTTACAAATCTTGCTATCTGACGGTCCAAGTTCAACCAAAAACCCAGAAAAAAGAGCTGACAGTGTTGAAGTTGCAACAATTGGGCATGGAGGTGTTCTTTACAATAACCCTTTGGATAAAAGTGCAAACAAAAATATTGGAGTACGTATTAATAATATAGAGTTAAAAGATCCATGTATGCGAAATGGATGGGTGCTGTTTAATCTTGATCCAACATATTTAGCTGTTGGGGAAAATTTAGTAGGAGTTCACTTACTGAATTCAAAAGTTAAAAAAAATAGACTTTTAGAAATTGAAAAATTAGAAATTCACGTTGTTTATAAAAAATTAGTTCAGGAGCAATAAAATTCATTATCAAATTGAACGTAATCACGGTTGTCGTGTTTCTGATGACTGGACATATAGAGGTTTAAAAACAGTTGTTATTGAAAATGATATTTTACGTGTCGTAGTTCTTGTTGATAAAGGAGCAGATATATATCAGTTTGTCCATAAAGAGACAGATATTGATTTTATGTGGCGTTCTCCATTAGGTGTACGTGATTCTTCTAAATTCATAGCTACATCTGGTGATTCTACAAGTACATGGCTAGATTTGTATGAAGGTGGTTGGCAAACTGTTTTGCCTGCTGGAGGATATCCCTCAAATTATAAGGGGGCAGATTTAGGGTTGCATGCTGAAGTTAATACAATTCCTTGGGATTGTATTATTCTTGAGGATACAGTATTAAAAGTGGCAGTAAAATTTTCTGTCAGAACATACAGGACGCCATTCTTTTTTGAGAAAACTTTAACTTTGTTGAATGGCTCTCCATTTCTTCAAATTGATGAAGTATTAGTAAATGAAGGAGAAGAGGTTCTTGATTATATTTGGGGTGAACATATTGCATTGGGAACTCCTTTTTTAAGTACAGATTGTGTAATTGATTTACCAGGTGGTGAAATATTAAATCATCCAGAAGTTGATTGGCATCCTAACAATCGTCTTCAAGCTGGTCTTCGTACAAAATGGCCGTATACAAAAGATAAACATGGTGAAGAAATTGACTTGAGTAAAATACCACATAAAGATCTTAGGATTTATGATCAGTCTTATATACTAGATATGCCTGAAGGCTGGTATGCTGTCACTAATCAGAAGCTTGGGATTGGATGGGCGGTAAGTTATTCTACTGATGTGTTTAAGTATCTTTGGTATTGGCAGTCCCTTGGAGGAGGATTTGGATATCCTTTTTATGGTCGTACATATAATGTAGGACTTGAACCTTTTACAGGTTATACTAACCAAGGATTAGAAGAAGCTCTAAAATCGGGAACTGCAAGTTCAATTCAGCCTGGTGAACGAATAGAGACATCTTTAAAAGCAATTGCATATAAGGGAACTGAACGTGTTACAAAAGTAAGTTCGGATGGAACAGTTTTTAGATAAAATGATTAATATTTCGATGGGTCTACTAAAATTCGGAAAATATCTTTTGATTCAGCTAACATTTTGGGGTAGCCATAAGAAAGTACTTTATCAATACCAATAATTTCTGATATTAGAGGTTTGGTTAATACTTTTTTTTGAGCAATCAGATTAATTGCAGCTTTTACATCATTAATATTGTAACCTAATGAGCCTAATACTTGAATTTCTTTAGCAACAATAGTATTGAAATCATACTTAGGTGTAGATGTATAAATTGCAACTAGGACGACGCGTCCTCCTGAACGAACCCATTCTGTAGCTTGAATTGATGTTTCTATACCTCCTGCTGTATCGATGACAACATCTGCTCCAGATACAGTAAGTTTTTGTAAGGATTCACTGACATTTTCTTTCGATGAATCTATTATTTCATCTGCTCCTAATTTTTTAGCCATCTCTAATTTCATTTTATTTTGATCGATAGCAACAACTTTTGATCCAATAGATTTAGCTATTTGTAATGACAGTAAGCCTATAGTACCTGCTCCTAAAATCACTATCGTTTCATTAGAGCTAATTTCTCCTTGTTGTATTGCATGATGAGCTACCGACGTAGGTTCTGTTAAGGCAGCCTCTTTACTAGATACTTCAGGTGGTATTTCTATTATTTTTGCTGCTGGCCAAGTAAGATATTCAGCTAATCCACCATTTTGTGAAAAGCCTATTGTTCCAAGCAAATGACACTGTGTAGGTTTTCCTGAATTACATTGGTTGCATTTCATGCAACTTATCGTTCCATCAAGTACAATTTTTGTTCCTGTTTTTACGTTAGTTACATTTGCTCCCAATGAAACGATAGTTCCAGTAATTTCATGTCCAATAATTAAGGGCACTTTAGATTGAGTTAGAGGGTGAGGCTTATCGAAAGAAATAAATTTAGGACCAAATGCATATTCTTCGATATCTGTTGCACAGATACCACAAAAATCTATTTTAATTTTTACTTCATTTTTGTCAGGTTCAGGTTCAGGTAGATTTTCAAGCCGTACATTTTTATTTCCGTGATAAACTAATCCATACAATTTTTTGCTCCTAAATTATTGTGATCTCTATTTTGTAGTTTTGATTTTTTCAATTAATATTGGAATGATTTTTTCCCAATCACCTATGAGTCCTATATCTGCCTCATTGAAAATAAGTGCAGAAGGATCTGTATTAATTGCAACGATTGTTTGAGATTTTGTACATCCAGACATATGCTGGCTGGCTCCAGAAATTCCAATTGCAAAATATAGTTTTGGGGAAACAGTTCTTCCTGTAAGACCTATTTGATAACTATGGTCTATCCAACCTGCATCACAAGCAGCGCGTGATGCGCCTATAGTACCATTATCAAGTATATTAGCTAATTGACTTAGTAAATCAAATCCTTCTGGTCCTCCAAGGCCTCTTCCTCCACATACAATAGATGATGCTTTTTCCATAGGTAGTCTACTAGGTGAAGTTGGAGATAGTTTTTCATATTTTACCTTTTCCATTTCTGTTTTCAATTCCAGTTGAATATATCTTGTTGTAGGGTTGGGGTATTTTTGAATATTTGATGAGCCGAACGCTCCTTTTTGTAATGTTACAATTAATGGACTAATTCCATCAGACTGTATTGTCGCTGAAGCTATACCACCAAATATGGGACGAATAAATTTTAAAGAATTATTTTCAATTTTAATTTCAGAAGATTCTTGAATTAGCGGTATGTTGAGTTGAGCAGCAAGTCGTGCACTGATTTCACGAGTTAATACATCAGCAACCATAAGTATGATTTTGGGATTTGTTTCCTTAATTACTTGTTTAAACGATTCCACCCATAGATCTAGAGATTGGGTATTTAAAAGAGGATTTGTTGCTATGATTTTATTGGGACATATATCGTTTAATTCTTGTAAATGTGATAATGTTTCTTCTGATTTACTTATTAAGGCAATAGAGTATTGGTTGTCTATTTTATTAGCTACAGAAATCGCTTCTCTAGTGGTACTATTAGCTTCAGGGTCTGTAGTATTTACAAGAATTAGTATGTTCATATTTAGATCAAGTTTAGGTTTTTCAGTTTTTCTGTTAATGCTTGTGCAGCGTATTCATTATTTTCATTTTGAATAAATTCACAGTTTTTTTTACGAGTTTGGAAATTGATTCTGATAGTTTCAGTCTTAGTAGTGATATCTGATTCATTTATACCCAAAAAAGTGGGTGTTATTTGTTTAATATTTTTTTTATTTGCAGACATAATTCCTCTAAGGCTAGGATAACGTGGTTCTCCAAATTCATTTGTTATAGTAATTAAACCAGGTAAATTTGTTTTAGCTTTTTGCAACCCATTAGGGAGTGCACGAGTTGCTATCAGCTTAGATTCATTGATTTCTATTTTACTTACTAGACTTATACAAGAGATATTTAAATTTTCTGCAATTCTAAATGGAATTTCTGCATTATCCCAGTCTGAAGCTTGCCTCCCACAAAGTATTAAATCAAATGGTATATGTAAGCTGATAGTTTTTGAGAGAAGTAATGCTGTTGTAGCAGAATCTATAGGTGTATTCGGTTTATTTATCAGAATCGCTTCATCTGCCCCCATTGCTAAAGGTCTTTTTAAACTATTTTGGGATTCCATTGTACCAAGAGAGATAATAGTTACCTTAGCACCATATTTATCTTTTAGATATAAAGCTGCTTCGACTGCATTTAAATCAAAACCATTGGTTATCAATTCTTTATGATCTATTGTATCGATATCTTTAGAGTGTGTATCTATAGTTAAATTTTCAATAGGTGTTTCAGGGTCGATTAATTGTTTAATACATACAATTATATTTAGAGGCATTTCTTTGTACGCTCTTTTAAAATTATTTTCGTATCAAGGAATATATCATGAGATTGAAGATGGTTACAATACAAAAGAGCTTCTAGTTAAGTAATTCTATAAAAAATTACCTTTAATTTAAAATTAAAACAGAAAAGTACTTGACAAATTTTATATTTGTATAAGAATAGAGTAAAGAGTTATCTTGTAATTATTATTTAAATGTAGGTTTTTATTTATCAGGAGTCTTATTATGGTTTCACAGAAATATTCTAAAGATGAAGTGGTTGAAGATTCAGTTAGTGTTTTAAATGAATTTCAAAGTATGCCAAGGAGGACCAAGTCACATGATGGGAAAATGGTTTGTCCTAAATGTAGTTCATTTATGACTATGGGTTATGATGAACCTGAGTGTATTAGTTGTGGATATGCTGATTATGCTTTTACTGGTATTAAAAAACGATTGAATAAGAGATTAATTAGCTCAGCAACTAAACATATTTTTCGTTATATAGGTCCTTATCCAAATTTATTTGAAAAATTAGCTTATGTTAAGGTAGTACGTGTTGGCCATAGAGCAGTATTTGCTGTGACTTGTCCTTTTTGCGGTGATGGTATGGAGCAATTTGTACTGTCAGGTAAAAGAGGTGATAAAAACGAAAAAAGATATTTTTGTGGTGTTGGTCATCGTGTGAGTATTACACCTCGACCTGAAGGGTCATTTGGGTGGAAATAAATCTGTTTTATTTATCAGTCAAAAAGATAATCACGGGATCAACTCAAGCTCTCATCGAATGGGTTTATCTGATTTAAGGCAGTTTACTTCCAATTTGGAATCAGAGGTAATGGATGCTTTTTCTGAATATACTGAATCAAGAGAATTCTTTCAGTTTTAGCAGTTAGATTAACGAATAGATTATTATTGGATTTGTGATATGGCAGATTCATATTGTTCACCAGCATGGTATGAACTGCGAACTAATGGACCTGAAAAAGCATGCTTAAACCCTAGAGAAAGAGCAATATTTTCAAGCTCTTTAAATTCTTCAGGTTTGTACCATTTACTTAGCTTTATATGTTTTTTTGAAGGTTGAAGGTATTGTCCAATTGTCAATATATCACAATCTACGGATCGCAAAGCTTTCATCGTTTGAATTATTTCTAGTTGTGTTTCACCTAATCCAACCATCATTCCAGATTTTGTAATTTTATTTTTATCTTTAGTTTTGACATATCCTAGTAGTTCTATTGATTGTAGATAATTGCCTTTTGGACGTACCCTATGGAATAATCTTTCGACAGTTTCAATATTATGGTTTATTGTATCGGGATTTGCAGCTAATACAGTATTGATTGCATTTAAATCACCACAAAAATCAGGAATTAATACTTCAATTTTACAATCAGGCATCTTTTTTTTGACTTGAATTACACATTCAGCAAAAATTGAAGATCCCCCATCGGGTAGATCGTCCCGGTTTACAGATGTAATTACAGCATATTTTAAGTTTAGTTGTTTTACTGCATTAGCTAATCGGAATGGTTCTAATCTATCAACGCTATTTGGTTTTCCACTGGTTACAGCACAATATGCACAAGCTCTAGTACAGATTTCACCCAAAATCATGAAAGTAGCAGTTCCTTTTTCCCAGCATGAGCCAATATTTGGACAATGAGCTTCTTCACAAACTGTATGGAGGCTACTATTTTTTACTAAATTTTGAAGTTTTTTAAAATTACTTCCATTTGGCATTTTAACTTTAAACCAAGGAGGTAATTTTGTAGGCTTTTTTTGTATTGTTGACATTTGAAATTTCCTTAACAAATATAATATCAGATTGTAATATTTAATTAAAATTTATTTATTCCATAAGGATTGATATTTAGTAAGTAAAAGTATTATCTATAGTTATGACAAGAAAATCACGTAAAACAATTTTCGAAAAAAAAGTTGATGTAATTCTTAAGATTACGTCAGTTTCTGATGAAGGCGACATGCAAGCTGAACATGAAGGAGGTCTTGTAAGTGTTTTTGGTGCTATTTTAGGTGAAACAGTGAATACAGATGTTGTAAGTGTTTTTCGTGGTTCTAAACTGCTTAGACAAGCAGCTATTACTAATCAAGTAATTAAATGTTCACCAGAAAGAATCGATTCTCCCTGTGCATATTTTGGTGAGTGCACAGGTTGTGATTGGCAACATATTAAATATGAGTATCAATTAGAAATTAAGAAAATTATTGTTAATAAGAATTTAAATAACTACTCATCTCTAAAAAATACAACTATAGATCAAATTATTGGTGCAAAAAATAAACTATGGTATAGAAACCATGCTAGATTTACTGTTAGAAATAGTATGCTGGGGTTTGTGAATAGAAATACTAGGAAATTTATTCAAATTGACGAATGTATGATAATGCATACTAACATAAATAAATTAATGGTTGCTATACAAAGTAAATTTGATGATGCTTCACAGTTTTCACTGAGATCTGGAGTTAATACGGATGATTACTTAATACAACCAGCTTTTGAGGATAATTATTTAGATGTAAATCTTGGAGGAAAATTCTATAAAGAAAAATTAGGTGGTAGTGAATTTCGTATTTCTTCTCCTTCATTTTTCCAAGTTAATATAGAACAAGCAGAAAACCTTTGTAGTTTGATTTTATCTCGATTGAATTTGAGAGGCACTGAATTTGTAGTAGATGCTTATTCAGGTGTTGGTGTTTTTGCTTCTGTTTTGGCACCATATTCTAAAAATATTTTAGCTATAGAAGAATCAAAAGCAGCTGTAGCTGATGCTCAGGTAAATCTTGAAGAATTGAGCAATGTAAATATGATTGTTGGACAAACAGGTGAGATTCTTAAGACTTTAGTTCAGATTCCCGATGTTCTTGTATTGGATCCTTCAAGAAAGGGATGTGACCAAATAACTTTAGCAACAGTTTTAGAACTTTTACCCAATAAAATTGCATATGTTTCTTGTAGCCCAAAAACTCTTTCGAGAGATCTTAATATTTTAGTAGCTGGAGGATATAGAATCACTTCATTTGATTTAATTGATATGTTTCCTCAAACTAGGCATGTAGAGAGTTTAGTAGTACTTTCGAGATAATTGTAGCCATGGCTAATAATTACTTTAGAAATGATGTTATTCTAGTCATTGTATATTATTAATGAGGAGGCAATAATATGGGTTTTTTTGGAGTTGGTTCTATGGAAATTCTTATTGTTGCTTTAGTAGCATTTTTAATATTAGGCCCGGTTCGTATGTTAGAGGTAATGCGGTCGTTGGGTAGTATTTTTAAAAAACTAATGGATTTTCAAGGTGATATGAAACAAATGGTTAAAGATATTGAAGATGAATCGTTAAATAGAGGTAGTATTGATCAAAATGATAAAGATAAGTAAGATTTTCTAACAAAGTGTGCTTAATTGATTAATAAAAAAGAGACATTAGGGTTACATTTACTAGAGTTACGGAGACGATTGATATGGTGCCTTGCTTCTGTCCTTGTAACTACCATTATAGCTTTTATTTTCCATAATCCTATATTGCATTTTTTGATGATTCCTGCTCAAGGAGCCCAGTCTCCATTAGGGCTACCTATATATACAGACTTAACTGAATTTGTAGGTGCTGCGATTAGAGTATCTTTGACGACAGGGATAGTACTTGCATGGCCTTTGATAATGTATCAACTTGCTGTATTTATATTGCCTGGATTAAAGTCACAAGAGAAGAAATATGTTTATTTCTTTCTCCCTCTTTCTACAATTGTTTTTTTTATTGGAGCGTATTTTGGTTATAAAGTTCTTTTCCCTCCAGCTGTAAATTTTTTATTACATTTTGGGGCTGATGTAGCTGTACCTTATATCAGGATAGGTAATTATACCAGTTTAATGTTAACTTTAATTTTATGGATGGGTATCGCTTTTGAAATGCCTGTAATTGTATTTTTTCTTTCATTGATTGGGATTGTTACACCAAAGTTATTAATTAAAGGGCGCAGGTACGCTATAGTATGCGCATTTATTGTGGGAGCAATAATAACGCCAACTTTTGATCCAGTGAATCAATCTATTGTTGCATTACCACTTATCGTATTGTATGAGGCAGGAATACTTTTAGCTAGAATAGGTAGTAAAAGAAAGAAGTAGGTTTTTTAAACTACTTCTTTTCGTTGTTTTCTTCAGTATCCTTTTTTTCTGACCCTCTAAATTCTCGGATGGCTTTTCCCATTGCACCACCAATTTCTGGTAATCGACCGACACCAAAAAAGATGAGTACAATTACTAAAACTATGAGTAATTCAGGTATTCCTATACCATTAGCAAATGGCATAATTTTCCTCCATAATATTTTAATTAGTTATAGTATACAATATTTATACTAGTGATCGTATTAATCCAACTATTTTGCCTTGTATTGAAATTTTGTGACTAGTCAAGGAAATTACGTCAACGAGTGTTTAGAAATTATCTCACGCATCATTTCTGATGTTCCAGCAGCAATTGTCCATAAACGGTAATCTCGAGAAAACCGCTCAACAGCTGAATCACGCAAGTACCCAATGCCTCCATGTAATTGTACAGTCTCATAGGCAACACGATTAGCAATTTCAGTAGCAAACAATTTCGCCATAGAAACTTCTTTTGTGCATTCTTCTCCTGCAGCAAACAATGAAACAGCATGATAGACCAGACGGCGAGCAGCTTCGATTTCAGTCGTTATATCAGCAATCCGGTGACGAAGTGTCTGAAATTCTGATAGCTTACGCCCGAATGCCTCTCGTCTTTGTATGTAACTCAAAGTATCTTCAAGCGCTTTTTGAGACGCAGAATAACTTAATGTTGCCCCTACAAGTCGTTCTCTTTGAAGACCTTCAGCCAATTGATAAAAGCCACGTCCTTCTTCTCCCAACAGATTGTCTATTGGTACTCTAACATCCTTTAACACTATTTCAGCAGCATCTACAGCCCACATACCAGTTTTTTTAAGCTGTTTCACCACAGTTACGCCAGGGGTTTTGCGGTATACCAAAAATTGAGAGAGTTTTCCATGCCGTGGGCCTTCATTACGAGTTCGAGCGGCAACGAAGTAAAGATCCCCGTGCACTCCATTTGTTATGAATGTTTTTGTGCCATTTATAATCCAATCATTGCCATCACGATATGCCGTTGTTTTTAAATTTGCCATATCTGAGCCAACATCAGGTTCAGTTATAGCAAGTGCACATACTGTATCTCCACTTGTAATCGATGGAATGAACTGTTTCTTTTGGACAGAAGTACCTAGGCGCGTCAACCATGGAGAAGACATATCAGTATGTACAAGGATGCTGAAAGCTACCCCTCCTGAACCACATCTAGCTAATTCTTCAGCTAGAACCACTGTCATCCAAAAATCTTCTTCTGCTCCACCATAGATCCTTGGATATTCAATACCTAAGAAACCGGATTGACCCATTTTGCGATACAATTCCCGAGGTATTTCTTCTTTATCTTCCCATTCTTCAATATTTGGAACGATTTCCTGTTGAATAAATCTACGTAGCTTATTTCGGAAACGTCTATGTTTTTCACTAAATCCCATATCAATTTTCCCCAATTTCCCCCAATTTGTACATTAGGTTTAAGTTAAATTTTACCTAATTCACGGTTTCTAAGCTCAATGCGTTTGATCTTCCCACTAATAGTTTTGGGTAACGCTTGAACAAACTCTATTATTCTTGGATATTTATACGGAGCCGTCACTTCCTTAACGTGTTCTTGTAATTCGTTAATAAGAGAGTCCGTGGGTTTATATCCTGTATTCAATACAATAAAGGCTTTAACAATGTGGCCTCTTAATTCATCAGGACTTGCCACTACAGCTGCCTCAGCAACCGCATCGTGTTCTGATAACGCAGATTCTACTTCAAATGGACCAATTCTATAAGCCGCACTATTGATAACATCATCGTCACGTCCAACGAACCAAAAATATCCATCCGCATCACGATATGCCGTGTCTCCAGTATGATACCAGTCACCTTGAAAAGCTTTGGCATTTGCATCTGGGTCGCGCCAGTATTCGGAAAATAACCCTACTGGTCTATCTGGGCAAACGCGAATAGCAATTTCTCCTTCCTGTCCATCAGAAACTTCAATTCCTTTTTCATCAATAACTGCCACGTTAAATCCTGGTGCAGCCACTCCCATAGATCCAGGTTTTGGACGCATTCCTGGAAACGTAGCTATACACAAGACCGTTTCTGTTTGTCCATATCCTTCCCAAATATGAGTACCTGTATTTTTTTTCCAAATATCTATGAGGTCTGGGTTAACTGCCTCTCCAGCACCTACACAGTGTCTTAGAGCTTTGGGTCTAAGGCCATTAAGTTTTTTATCTGTCAAAAGCATCCGATAAACAGTAGGAGGTGCAAAGAAAGTAGTGATTGGATACTTTTCTAGCATATGTAGTGTCCCGGCTGGATCGAATTTCCCACGATTATCCCAAATAAATATGGCGGCACCCATAGTCCAAGGAGCAAAAAAACAGGTCCATGCAGCCTGGGCCCAACCAGTATCCGCAATAGTCCAATGAAGGTCACTAGGTCTATTATCAAGCCAAAATTTACCGGTGATTATATGTGCCAACGGATATGAAGCATGTGTATTAAGGACCATTTTAGGATGTCCAGTAGTTCCAGAAGTGAAATAAAGCATCATAGGGTCATTGGAGAAATTATTTGGATTAGGCAAATTTGGAGACGATTTCTGCAAGATGCTTTCGTAACTGATGGCACCTTCAGCATTACCAACAATTATCACCTTCTCAAGTGTTGGACATTCTTTACTAATTGCCTGGATTTTTTCTATGTTATCTGAATCTACGACTGCAATTTTTACTTCTGCAATATTAATTCGATATGCTATATCTTTTGAAGTAAGCATCGTTGTGCCTGGTACTGATATAGTACGAGAACGCATACATCCTAGTATTAGTTCCCACCATTCAATTATACGAGGCAACATTATAAAAACTTTGTCGCCAGGTTGAACACCAAGTCCAATTAACGCGTTCGCAACTCGTTTTGAGCGTTCACTTAGGTGTCGAAATGTTACTTCTTTCGTATCACCAGTACGCCCAACCCAAACCATGGCCACTTTTGAAGAATCTTGTCCCCAAGCATCAAATACTTCATAGGCCCAGTTATAACGTTCAGGTACATCTAATTTGAAAGTTCGATATGTCTCATGATAGTCGCCTATTTGATAATTAAAACTCATACAAATTCATCTTTCGGGTTTTCCAAAGGAACCCTCATCTTTAAGTTTCTTAATATCGTCAGAAAGATATCCCAATTTCTCCAGAATGTTTTCGGTATGTTCTCCTAAATCAGGTAAATCCTTGTTAGGAGCGATCGAGGTAGACGAAAAATGTGCTGGCTGAGCCAAAAATTTATGCTTTTTTGTGTTTATGAAAACGTCTCGTGCTTTTAATTGAGGTGACGAATATAAATCTTTCAAGCTCACTATCTTAGCAACTGGTACGTCGGCCTGTTGCAGTAATTGTTCCCATTTGTCAGCAGTCAATGACTGGAATTTCTCATTTAGTATCTCTTGGATGTGTTCTCTGCTCTCAACCCGTTCACGAAAATTCAATTCGCACAAATCATTTAGTCCAGCCGTTTTACAAAAGCTTTTCCAAAAGTGATCTTCATTAACAATACCCAAACTAATCCATTTATCGTCTGCACACTTAAATAACCCGTAATGTGGTATGCCAGTAACGTTGGGATGAGTTTCATTTTCAGAAAATGTCTTACTCAATTCTAAACCCAATAGGGAGACAACTGATTCAGTCATAGAAAGATCTATATATGTTCCTCTTCCAGACAATTTTCTTCCATTAACTCCAGCTAAAACCATAATAGCCGCATATAGTCCTGAAGCCTTATCAGATAAAAGAACTGAAGGCGGCCATGGTCTACCTTCAATAGACGCCTGAAGATCCAAATAACCACTCAATGCTAGGTAGTTAAGATCATGGCCAGGTCGATCTCGCCATGGACCATCTTGTCCAAATCCTGAAATCGAACAATACACAAGTGAGTTGTTTTTGGCAGACAAAGTACCATAATCAGCCCCAAGCCTTTTGGCTACGCCAGGACGCCAACCTTCTAAGACTATATCGGCATCTTTAGCTAATCTACTCAATATCTCCTTAGCACAATCTTTCTTAAGATCTAAGACGATACTCTCTTTTCCTCTATTGAGGTAGTTCCACATATCTGAGCTATGACGTAATGCATCCCCACTAGGAGGTTCCACTTTGATAACACGAGCCCCCAAATCGCCAAGAATCATGGAACAAAAAGGCCCAGGAACGTTGACTGTTAGATCTAAAACCGTGATATTAGCAAGCGGTCTCAAAATTACTCTATTCCTAATTCCTACTTTACTAGCTTAGTCCTGATATCAATGCCTTTAGTTTGATATGCTACAACCATCTAGGAAACTGAAAAAAACCCACAATCAGGACTAATATAAAGCTTTTCGTTCTTTTCTTCATATTTAAATTGGTTATAGTATACAATATTTATGATAATGAACGTATTAATCCAACTATTTTGCCTTGTATTGAAACTTTGTTAGCAGGAATTTCTATTGGTGACATTGTAGGGTTAGCAGGACGTAAAATTACCTTGTCATTTTTTATTTGAAAATATTTTAATGTTACTTCTTCATTATCATTTAGCCAAGCTGCAACCATATCTCCGGGTTGAGCCTGTGTAGTTTGTTCCATAATGATAATGTCTCCTTCAGTTACAAGCGCATCTATCATTGAATCCCCTTTAACCTTTAATGCAAAAAGGTCGTTCTTTCCTTTTTGTAAAAAGGCAGGAATCTCGACACTATCGAATTCATTTGAATTCCATTTGTCTGATGGTGGGATGGATAAAGGTTCTCCTGCAGCAATATATCCCAGAAATGGAATTGTTATTGTCCTAGAGTCTCCTCTGTTTTCAAACTCCAAATCATCAAGTTCAATTTGATTGATGGTAGTATCAGGGTCTGATGTTTCTATTAGACTAGATACATGTTTTTGAGCTTCAAGGTAGATTCCACGTGATACTGAAGTATCTCGTTTTAAATAATTCTTTTCTTCAAGTATTTTTAAGTTGTAGTCAACTACTGATGTAGAACTCAGACCACATCCATTTTTAATGTCTCTAATTGAAGGAGGGTATGGTTTTGATTCAATAAATTGCTTAATAAACTTTAATATTGCAGTCTGTTTACTCGATAAAACGTTTTTTTTCATAGAGGCCTCTTTTCAGTACAAATGTTCTAATTCTAGAAATTAACATACTGAATTCGAGGTGTCAATAGAGTAATGGGTGCAAATTATTAAGATAATAATTATTGAGAAAGCTGTTTTTGAAGTTTGTTTAGTTGCCGAGTAATTCTTGATTTTCTTCGAGCAGCATTTTTTTTATGTATAGCACCTTTTTTTGCAGCTTTGTCTAAAGCGATGATAGCATTTTGAACAGATATATTTGAATTATCTAAATTCCCTTCGAGGATTGAAATGCGAGCTTTTTTGATAGAACTATTTGCTCTTGTTTTCAGAGGACCTTTAATTTGGTGACGTCTTATAGAAACGCGTAGTGACTTAGCAGCAGTCAACGATAATTCTCCTATATATAATTGAAATGTATCATTTGATTTTTAAATTATATATTTCAAATTTAGTAATTAAATACGCAATCTGTTTTTTAATATATATTTTATGATATTAGTATATCCTGAGTATATAGAGAAGTACAATACTTTTATGGAATAGCTTATTAAGTTGTTATATTATTAATTTAGAATTTTATGCTATTGTCAGTATTTTACGCTAGCATCTGTTGGTATAAAGTTCTAGAATTCTAATATTGTAATACTGGCTGAAGTAAGTTGTTTAGTATTATTCTAGTGTTTTTTAACTTAAAGATTCATATTGATGTGAGTGTTAGTGATGCAATCTCCTAGAGGAACAGTTGATATATTACCAAATGAACAAATTTATTGGAGATATATTGAGAATGTAGTGCGCCAGTTTGCCTCTCAGTATTCTTATGATCAAATATCTACTCCTACTTTTGAATCAACTGAACTTTTTAGTAGAAGTGTTGGTCAGTTTACAGATATTGTTAAGAAGGAAACTTATTCTTTTGATGATCGAGGAGGACATAGTCTGACTTTACGTCCAGAAGGGACTGCATCTGTTTGTAGATCATATCTACAGCATGGTATGCATAATCAACCTCAACCAGTGCGATTATTTTATATTATGCCAATGTATCGGTATGAACGGCCTCAATTAGGAAGATACAGACAATTTCATCAATTTGGAATTGAGTTATTAGGTGATGATACCGCAACTGTTGATTTTGAAGTAATTGAATTTGCAACAAAAATCATTGCTTTCTTTGGCCTGAAACAATTCAAACTTAACATAAATTCTCTAGGTGATAAAGAAAGTCGTAATTTATACAGAGAAGCTATTTTGAACTATTTCAGCGTTTATTCCAATAACTTATCTGAAGATGATTCAAGGAGATTGGAAGAAAATCCCTTAAGAATATTAGATTCAAAAGATAAGTACGTGAAATCTTTATTTGCTAAAGCTCCAAATAGCTTAGATTATTTATCTAAAGCAAGTAAAGATCGGTGGGAAAAATTATTAATGTATCTAAGAGATTCTAATATCGAATATTACGTTAATACTCAATTAGTAAGAGGATTGGATTATTATACTCATACAGTTTTTGAATTTATGCCAATAGATGGAGGTAGCCAAAGTACTATATTAGCTGGTGGAAGATATGATGGATTAGTTCAGGAATTAGGTGGTCCTAGTGTACCTGGTATTGGGTTTGCTATGGGGATAGAAAGGATTGTTGAAGAACTAAAGAAACAGGATATGCAATTTGAAAAATCTAATCAAGTTGATGTGGTGATCTGTTGCATTGGAGGAGAAAAGGAAATCAGAAAAGCTGTTAACACTGCTTATAAATTACGGAATATGGATATTAAAGTAATTTTGGCACCTATGTCAAAGAGTATAAAAGGTCAAATGAGATATGCTGGTAACTTGTCTTCTCCTTATGTTGTTATATTGGGTTCAGAAGAAATTAAGAAAGATACATATATTTTGAAAGATATGATTAAAAATGAACAAAAAGAAATTAAATTTGAAATATTAGCCAATTTTTTAGCAAAAGAATGTATTGATAATCTATAGGTTATCAAAAGATTATTTATTTAGGAGATTGAATTTGTTAGAAAATTTAGATGAGTTTGAAAGTCGGTATGATGATCTTGTAAAAAGTTTAGAAGATCCTACTATTTCTCAAGATTATACAAAAGTTGAAAAAATTACGAGAGAAATTGCTAGTTTAAAAGATATTGTTTTACTGATTAGACAATATAAAAAATTGTTGATTGATATAGATGAATCAACCAAAATGTTATTGGTGGAAGATCGAGAATTAGCTACATTGGCTCGCGAAGATCTCGATAATCTAGTTATTGATAAGGCAAAAATTGAAAATGAAATAAGGCAAAAATTAATTTTAAGTGATCCTAATGATGAAAAAAATGTAATGCTTGAAATTCGAGCAGGAGTAGGTGGGGATGAAGCTGGTCTTTTTGCCTCTGAACTATTTACTATGTATACCCGTTATGCACAAAAGCAAAATTGGAAGGTTGATCTGGTAAGTATAACTCAGTCAGGATTAGGCAGTATTAAAGAAGTCATATTTCAAATAACTGGTAAAGGTGCATATAGTATTTTAAAGCACGAAAGTGGTGGGCATAGAGTTCAAAGGATACCTATTACAGAATCTGGAGGTAGAATTCATACTTCTTCAGCAACTGTTGCAGTATTACCTGAAGCTAATGAAGTTGATGTTTATATTAAAAATGATGATTTAAAAATAGACGTATTTCGCGCTAGTGGTGCTGGAGGACAAAGTGTTCAGAAAAATTCAACCGCTATTAGAATCACTCATTTGCCGACGGGAATTGTAGCTGTTTGTCAAGACGAAAGATCCCAATTAAAAAATAAAGAAAAGGCTATGTCTGTTATTCGTTCTAGAATACTGGGTAAAGAAATCGAAAAACAACAGAAAAAAATCAGTGATAGTCGTAGATCTCAAGTAGGATCTGGCGATCGATCAGATAGAATCAGAACATACAACTTCCCTCAATCTCGTGTAACAGATCACAGAATTAATTTAACAAAACATACATTAGAATCTTTTCTAGATGGCGATATTGAAGAAATCATTAGTGCATTACTAGATCATGAACGGAGCTTGAAATTATCACAGGCTTTACAGAGTGGATAATATAAGGAGTTTATGGGCGTTTGTTAGAAGTTCATTAATCGCAGTAAATATTGATGAAATTGAAGCTGAGATATTAATTCGATTTGTAATAAATATGTCTCGTACAGATTTTTATACTAATTTAGACTATCCTATAAATTCATCATTAAGAGATCGAGTTACCTATTACCTGGAGAAGAGATTAGCTGGAGAACCATTAAGTTACATCACAGAAGAACGTGAGTTCTATGGATTAAATTTTCGTGTTAATCCAAATGTATTGATTCCTAGGTCAGAAACTGAAGATTTAGTAGAATTTGCTATCCGCATTTTACAACAAAAATATCAAATAGATTCTTTAGTTGCTGATATAGGTACTGGTACAGGTGCTATTGCAGTTTCAATAGCAACTTTTTGTTCTCAAATTACTGTGTTTGCTACAGATATTAGTTCATCGGCATTACAGATAGCTAAACATAATATCACTTCACATAATCTTCAAGATAGGATATTTTTGAAATGCGGAGATTTATTAAATGCTATTCCAGGTAAAGTTGATTTAATTATTGCTAATTTACCTTATCTTACAAAATCAGATTTAGATAAGGTGTCTATTGAAGTGCAAAAAGAGCCTAGGGTTGCACTTGATGGTGGTATGGATGGACTGGATCTTATATTAAATACGATTTTACAATCTCAAGATTATTTAAAGCCAAATGGATGTCTTATTTTAGAAATAGCTCCTAATCAAATTCAAAAGGTCAGTAAATATATTGCAGAGATTTACGATACAGCTGAAATAATTCCAATTAGTGATTCAAATCAAATCATTCGAGGAGTATCGGCTTTTATTTAATTTGATAGGATTTCCCTTCAGTTTTTAAAGAAGGAGAAATTACTATTTCAGAGTTATGCATTTCTTTAATAGCTTTTGTTCCAAGCATCCCCATACATACTTTCAAGGCGCCGATAAAATTTTGAGTTCCGTTATGAACTGAAGCTGGTCCGAATAAAAGTTTTTTGAGGGAGCATTTTGTGCCAATATCTATACGTGTTCCACGAGGTAAGTCAGGATGCGGACTAGCCATACCCCAATTAAACCCTTTTCCTGGAGCTTCAGATGATTGAGCTAACGGAGTACCCAACATTACTGCATCTGCTCCAGATACGAGTGATTTGCACATATCCCCACCAGTTCTGATTCCACCATCTGTAATAATGGGGATATATTTTCCAGTTTTTTTAAAATAGTCATCTCTTGCTGTGGAACAATTCATGGTTGCAGTTACTTGAGGAATACCAACACCTGTTACTTCACGAGTTGTACAGGCAGCTCCAGGGCCTACACCAATCAATAATCCACTAGCCCCTGCTTCAATTAATTCCATTGCAGTTTCATATGTAACACAGTTTCCGACAATGACTGGTATTGGTGATTGTTTAATTAAGTCAGATAAAATTAATGTTGATTCTTTATCTGAAATGTACGTTGCCGTAGTTACAGTTGACTGAATTACCAAAATATCTATACCTGAATCAATTGCAATAGGAGCTAACTCATTAACTTTTCCAGGGGTTATAGATACTGCACATGTAGTACCATTTGATTTTATTTCATTAATTCTTTCTTTTATCAATTCTTGTTTTATAGGTGAAGTATAAAGTTTTTGCAGTACCTTAGTCGCTTGTAAAGGAGATGAGTCAATAATTTCTTTTAATGTTTCATCAGGATTTTTATATCGAGTTTGGATACCTTCAAGATTCATTACTCCCAATCCACCTAAATCATTAAGTTTCTGAATAAAATTCGGAGAAGTAATTGCGTCCATTGCAGCAGCTATAATTGGTATAGAAAATTTATATGAGCCTATACAAAAATCTGTAGTAACTTTATCAGGATCGATAGTCACAGTCCCAGGGACTATCGATATATCATCAAAACTATATGCATTACTGATTCGTAGTTTTGGATTAGTATCCAACCGTATTATGTCACCTTACTAGTGATTAATTGCACTTATTTTAATATCTGTTTAAGAATAATTAATTGCATAATATTTTAGTGCAAAAAATCGATCAATTTTGATTTAATATTTAAATAGATAAAGCGAATTATAAGTGTAAGTCTACTGGATAGTCAACTGGTAGATATTTTGTAGATAAATAACCCTTGTTAGACTTGTTATAATGTTTCGATTTCGATTAAAATTATATTTTAAATTGTATTTTATTATATTTAATAATTTATATTTTTACGTGTAGGAGGGGTGGCAGAGTGGACGATTGCGACGGTCTTGAAAACCGTTATACCAGCAATGGTATCGGAGGTTCGAATCCTCTCCCCTCCGCCGGTTTTATGTTAATTTGACTATGTTCTATCATTACTGTTGAATATGTTGTGGAGGTTTGAGTTGAAATTACATGAGTATCAATCTAAAAATATATTGAGCCAAGAATTAATTCAAATACCTAAGGGTACAGTTTGTTTTGATCCAAATGCTGTTTATGAATTTGCAGATACCCTTAATGGCAAAGTTGTTGTTAAAGCACAAGTGCTTACTGGAGGTCGAGGGAAAGCTGGTGGTGTGAAAATATTTTCCTCTTCTGCTCAAGCTAAAAAATTCGCGAGTTCTATTTTGGGTACTAATTTAGTAACGCATCAAACTGGTAATGATGGTGCTCTTGTATCCAGTGTACTCGTTGAAGAATTATTAGAAATTCAACAAGAATTATATGTGTCAATTTCGATAGATAGTAATTGTAAATTACCTTTTTTGATTGTTTGTGCAGCTGGTGGTATGGATATAGAAGAAATTGCACAAATCTCTCCTGAACAGATATTAAGAGAAGATATAGATCCTTTATTTGGATTAAAAGAATATCAATTACGAAAATTAATTAAATTACTAGCATTACCAGATGACCAATCTGATTCATTTAGAAAATTTTTATCAGCAATATGGGATACATTTCAAAAAAATGATTTTTCTTTACTTGAGATTAATCCAGTTGTAATTACTTCCGATGGAAGATTACTTGCAGCAGATGCCAAAATAGAAATTGATGATGATGCAATATTTCGGCATAAAGAATATCAAAAATTTGATAATGATAGCGAAAAAGATTTAGTTGAAAAACGTGCTAATGATTTAGGATTAAATTATATTAAATTAGATGGAGAAGTAGGTTGTGTAGTTAATGGAGCAGGCCTTGCAATGGCTACTATGGATATTGTAAATGAGACTGGATTCCAACCTGCTAATTTTTTAGATGTTGGCGGTGGTGCTGATCAACAAAAAATTGTTGATTCTTTAAGAATTATTTTAGAAGAAAAACATATCCAGGCTATATTGATAAACATATTTGGTGGAGTGTTAAGATGTGATGTTGTGGCGAATAGTATTTTGGAAATCGAAAAAGAATATCCTAATGAAATTAGACCGTTTGTTATACGAATGTTAGGTACTAATTCTGAAATTGCATCTCAAATATTACAAGACACGAAGTTGAATATTATAATGGTAAATAATTTGAACGAAGCTTCGGCGAAAATTAAGAGTTTTTTGAGTAGTGAAATTTAATTATAATGAGTATTTTAATTAATAAAGAAACAAGATTATTAGTTCAGGGTGCCACCGGCCGTGAAGGTCGTTTTCATAGTTCGAAATGCTTAGATTATGGGACTAATGTTATTGCAGGAGTAACTCCTGGCCGTGGTGGTGAGGTGTTACTAGATGAAATTCCTATATATAATACTGTTGAAGAAGCTTTTGAAGAAACAAACCCCAATACATCTTTAATTTTCGTTCCGCCCCGTTTTGCTGCTGATGCTATTATTGAAGCTGCAGATGTAGGTATTCATTTAATAGTATGTATTACAGAAGGTATACCTGTTCATGACATGGTACGGGTATCCAGTTATTTGAGAAATAAAGATACAATATTAGTTGGTCCAAATTGTCCAGGGGTAATTTCTCCTGGGGATCAATGTAAAGTGGGAATTATGCCTAACGATATACATACTCCAGGTCGCATAGGAGTTGTTTCTAGGAGTGGGACATTAACATATGAAGCAGTTTTTCAATTGACTATGGTTGGATTAGGTCAGTCTACTTGCGTAGGAATTGGAGGTGATCCTGTTGTAGGGTCTTCATTTGTAGATATTTTGAAATTATTTAACGATGATGAAGCAACTGATGCAATAATTATGATTGGTGAGATTGGGGGATCGGGAGAACAATTAGCCGCTGAATATATTAAAGATGAACTAAATAAGCCTGTAGCATCTCTGATTGTAGGTCAGAGTGCACCTGCTGGTAGAAGAATGGGGCATGCTGGTGCTATTGTAACAGGTAATGACGCATTAGCTTCTGAAAAAATTAAAGCTTTATCTTCAGCTGGTGCTGCAATTATTCCAAGGCCAGGTGATATTGGAGTTACTATAGAAGAGATACTTAAAGACAACTAATATTATGAAAAAATTTAAATTTATTTTTGTAACCGGTGGGGTAGTAAGTTCTATAGGAAAAGGAATTACTGTTGCTTCCGTTGGGCGGTTATTAAAAAGTCGTGGTGTATCTGTGTCAGTTTTGAAGTTAGATCCCTATCTTAATGTAGACCCGGGAACGATGTCTCCATATCAGCATGGAGAGGTTTTTGTAACTAAGGATGGTTCTGAGACTGATTTAGATTTAGGGCATTATGAAAGATTTATTGATATTGAATTAACTTCGTCTTCTAATTGTACGGCTGGAGAAATATTTTCTGATGTTATTTCTCGAGAAAGAAAAGGTGAATTTTTAGGGGGTACTATTCAGGTAGACCCTCATGTGACTGAAGCTATTAAGCAACGTATTTATAAAGTGGCTAGAGAGAGTAGTGCTTCTGTAGTTGTTGTTGAAGTAGGTGGTACCGTTGGAGATATTGAAGGACAACCATTTATTGAAGCTATACGTCAGATAAAGAATGAAGTTGATATTAACTCAACTTATTATATCCACGTGACATATTTGCCTTATATGAAAATGACTGGTGAGTTGAAGACGAAGCCAACTCAGCATAGTGTACGAGAATTACGAGGTATGGGTATTCAGCCTGATGCTATTGTTTGCAGGAGTGATTATCCACTAGATGATGATACTAAACTTAAGATATCTCGATATTGTGATGTACGTTCAAATAGCGTTGTTGCATTAGAAAATGCCTCTTCAGTATATGAGGTTCCTTTACATTTAGAAAATCAAAATTTTAGCAAGATAATTTCTCAATCGTTGGACCTTAAATATAAAAGATTAAACATGATTCAGTGGAAGAAAATGTTAAGTGTTATACAAAACACCTCAGATACTATAAGAATTGCAATTGTTGGTAAATATGTGGACCTCCCTGATTCTTATATTTCTGTTAAAGAATCTTTAACGCATGCAGGGTTCAGGTACAACTTAGGTATCGAAGTTATTTGGATAAGGGCTGAGGATATTGAAAAGAATGGACCGGCTGAGTTTCTGAGTAATGTAGATGGCGTTGTTATACCAGGAGGATTCGGGCCTCGTGGTATTGAAGGTATGGTTGATACTGTTACATATTGTAGAGAAAATGGGATCCCCTGTTTAGGCCTGTGTTTGGGGTTACAAGTGATGGTAATTGAAGTAGCACGAAACTTACTACATTTTGATTCAGCTAATTCTATGGAATTCGATTTAAATACTAAACACCCTGTAATTCATTTGATGGATGATCAGAAAGAAGTAGATCAAAAAGGTGGAACAATGAGATTAGGGGTTTATCCATGTCGCATTGTAAAAGATACACTTGCTAGTGTGTCTTACCAACGTGATTTAATAGAGGAAAGACATAGGCATAGATTTGAAGTTAACAATTATTATTTGCCCAAATTTAGAGAACAAGGCTTTTTAGCTAGTGGGGTGTCACCTAATGGTAAGTTAGTTGAAATTATGGAGTTAAAAGGACATCCGTTTATGTTAGGAGTACAATTCCACCCTGAATTTTTATCACGTCCTGAATCTCCTCATCCATTATTCGTTGAGTTTATAAAAATTTCATCTCAGACATTAAGGGAAGGGAAGCAGTACTCATTGCTTTAGAGGGTCTATTGCTCATAGTATTTTATTATTAAAAATAGTTATCCAAGTATAGACGTAGAAGACTGATTGTGTTAGTCTATTTTTGTTCCTTCAAAATCTTTGTAGGAATTAATGTTTGAAAGATTTTCCCGATAAAGTATATTTAATAAATATATAGTTTCAATAATGAGCTTTGGGTTTTCTTTAGGACTTGTAAATTAATCACACAATTATATAAGTTATTCTGGTTTTAGTTATAAAGGTAATACATTATGAATTTAAGTGAAATTCAATCTAAATCTACAAGCGAGTTACATGTTTTAGCTCAGGATATAGGGGTTAATGTAGAAGGAGCTAGTAATAAACGACATGATTTATTAGCTAAAATTCTTAGTATTTATGCAGAAAAAGATGATTCAGTTAAAGCGAAGGGGGTTTTATCTGTTAGTAAAGATGGATATGGCTTTTTACGGACCTATAGCGCGGGTAATACTAGTATAGGCTCTAATGGTTCGAGTAGCGATGTATATGTATCTCAATCTCAAATTAGAAAACATTCACTTAGACCTGGTGACATGATATTAGGTGCTGTTCGTGCACCCAAAGATGGGGAAAGATATTTTGGGTTAGTTAATGTTGATACTATTAATGATGTAAACACTAGTTCTCTTCAAAATAGACAATATTTTGAAAGGTTAACTCCTCTTCATCCAGAAGAGATGATCAAAATGGAAATAGGGCAAAAGAGACTTTCGAATAGAGTTATTGATTTAGTTTCACCTATTGGTCGAGGTCAAAGAGGATTAATTGTAGCTCCACCTAAAGCTGGTAAAACAACTTTTTTAAAAGATATGGCTGAAGGCATTACTCAAAATGCTCCAGATATTCATTTGATGGTTGCACTAATTGGCGAAAGACCTGAAGAAGTAACTGATATGACAAGATCAGTGAATGGTGAAGTTTATGCTTCAACTTTTGATGAACCCGTTGAAGATCATTGTAAAGTTGCTGAATTAGTTTTAGAAAGAGCTAAACGTCTTGTTGAATCAGGTAAAGATGTTGCTATTTTATTAGATAGTATTACAAGAATGACACGTGCATATAATTTGTCTGCACCTACAAGTGGCAGAACATTATCTGGAGGAATTGATCCAGTTGCTTTTTATCCATCTAAAAAGTTTTTTGGAGCAGCTCGAAATGCAGAAGATGGCGGTAGTTTGACTATATTAGCTGCGTGTTTAGTTGATACAGGAAGCCGAATGGATGATGTCATATATGAGGAGTTTAAGGGTACAGGAAATATGGAAATCCACCTAGATAGAAGATTAAGTGAAAGAAGAGTTTACCCAGCAATAGATATAGCGAAAAGCGGTACTCGTCGTGAAGAGTTAATGCTATCTCCAGAAACTCTAAAGCAAACCTGGCTATTAAGACGGATGATTAGTCTTATGAATTCTCAAAGCAACCCTGACAGCAAAACATCTGTTGATGTTGTTGAACAAATTTTCAATCGGCTTAAGGCAACAAAAACTAATCAAGAATTTTTAGATAAACTAAATAAAGACGCATCTGCTAAATCTGCTAAATAGAGATATGTCGCAACTAATGTGTTTTGTAAAAGTAATGATATTACCTATTAATAATTTATATTTGTTTAAAACTCGTCAAGCTTTTCATGAATTAAAATTATGGTTATTTTTTGCACGTTTTTTCAATAAAAATATAGTTGCTTAATTGTTGACAATGGGGATAGGGTGAGATATAGTTCATATGTAGTATTTTATATTCGACACAAAGCTTTAATGATATAAAGATTTTGTTTTAGGGTGTTTAAAGTACTTGACAATATAATAAGCCTTAATGATAACGTAGTATTAAGACTTCGAAAATCTATTAAGACTTATAATAATATAAGGTTTAATTTTTGAAAGAAATTGTTAAAAAAAATATTAATCGTAAGGGGGTAGCTTAAGTGAAAAAGCTAGCTAAAATTTCTGTATTTCTCGCGGCTATTTTAATTGCTGTTACGGGATTTAGTCAGTCAGTTCAAACTACGGAGGCAGCTGCTATGTCAATTGCCGATGGTGCGGCTGCATGGACTAATACAAGTGGGGAAGACATCAGTTATATTCAATCTGATGCCACTGCCTATTTTTACGTAGTAGATGATGCTCTAGAAACCACCAAGACAGGAACTGCTGTCTGGAAAGGTTTAAGTGGAACTGCATCTGCTGGTACAGCTTTCAAAATTGCAACAGGTTACGTAGGTTCAACGAATGAGAGTTCAAAGCATACTCTTACTGAGACTGATTTTAATGAGTCATCTCCGTCCAGTACTCCATTAAGTGCTGCACCAACGGTGTCAGTTGATGGAACTTCAGCTTTCGTTTCCTCATATTCATTAACTTCTGCTGAGGCAACTATATTGACAGCTGTTGCAACAACTGCAACGACAACTGTTTCATTTAGTTATCATGTTGCTGATTCATGGGCACATACTGCTTCAGCTACGCAGAGAGTAAAAGTTACAAGTACTTCTGATCCAGCTGGTGAGTATGCAACCATTACTGAGGTTGCTTCTGTTGGTTCTTCAACAGCTAACTCAACAGCTCAGGTATTTAGAGGTTCAATTGCTATTGAGAGTGAAGCTAATTTACAAGGCACTAACAATGATGGTGTCTGGGCTCAAGATGGTGATACGGTTACTTTAAGTTATCTAGATAGCTCTGGTAATACCTTAGCTACTGATACAGTAACAATTGATGTTACTGCACCGACCGTTAGTAGTTTAACTCCTGCTGATGCTTCTAAAACAACAACACTTGCTCCTACAGTAACATTTGATGTTGCTGATTCTGCAAGTGGAATAACAACTTCTGGAATTGCTCTTTCGATTAATGGTGTTGCAGTTTCTGGTTCATCAATCAACTATGCTCCTATCACAGATGGATATCGTGGTTGGTTTGTACAAGGAACTTCTTGGAAGACTGCAACAAGCAGTAGTCCTGCAGGTTTTGCTGTTAGTGACTCTACTGCCTTTAATATAGTAGTAAGTGCTACTGATGCTGCTGGAAATGCAGCGACAGGTACAAATGCAGTAACTATTGATACTACTGCTCCAACTCTAAGTTCTGCTACTACAGGTTCTGGTAGAACTACAGTTACAGCAGTATTTAGTGAAGCTTTAGATGCTTCAACGATTGCTGCATCTGATTTCACAGTTGATGGTTCAACTGTTAATTCAGCTACACTTAACGCTGATACTACAACACAGGTAGATATAGTAGTTGCATCCGATATGGATCCTGCTGTCAAGCCTGCTGTTACAATTGCAGGGACAATTGCTGATGCTGCTGGTAATGCAGTCGCTTCAGGTTCGTCTGTTACTGCAACTGATGGTATAGCTCCTGCTCCTACTGTTACAACAGATGCTGCATTAATTGCCTTAGATGGTAAAGTTACAGTAACTGTTACAACAGATGAGAAGTTAGCAGCTAGCTATCCAAAGATTGATGTTCATGGTAATTCCGGTGCAACCGGTGCTGGGGCTCTTACAACTACTGCAAGTACTCCTCTAGTAACAACTGCTAGTTATACTGCAGTTGCTGGTAGTGGATCTGGTCAGTTTGGTTTCAGTATACAAGCATCTGATGGTACAAATGCTTATACTAACCTTACAGCCGTTGCAGATGAGACTCCTACATTAACATCTAGTACTCTATTAACATTAGCTAAAGGCCCAATTGCTGATGCTGACTTTGATGGTGATGTCGATAGAGATGACATTACTTCAGTAAGCCTTACAATAGGTGGTACTGCAACAACATCTAAGTCATTTATCTCAGCAGTGGATGCTTCTGCTAGGACAATAACATTGTCATCTGCAGCAACTGCAGCTACAGTTTCCTATAAAATAGCTGATACTGTTTTTGAAATTGACCAAGCTGCTCCTACAGTCACAGTTACTCCTGCAAGCGGAGCAACTGTTACTGATCAAAGTCCATTCTTAAGATTGGTATTTGATGAGGATGAGTATCCTGGCGATAGCTATAAAACAGTTACGATTACAAAGGCTGTATTAACAAATCCTGATGCTAGTACTACTGATATTGCTTCATCATTTGTTTCAGCTGACAACATTGATTTCCTCTATAGTGCTACTGACTTAGCATTAGGTGCTTATACGTTAACAATATCTGCTACAGACTCTGCAGGTAATGCATTAACTGATTCTGCTACTACATTTACAGTAGCTAAGAGAACTGCATCTATTGCTCTAAGGCCAGGATGGAACTTGGTATCAATACCTGGTACTCCAGCTGATACAGCTGTTGGTACTGCAATTGCAAATGCAAATATTGATATCGTAACTACATACGATCCTACAACTGCAGGTGGTTGGTTAACAGCTGTTCGTGGTTCTGATGGTACATTCTCTGGTACATTAACTACAGTAGATGGTTCTAAGGGTTATTGGGTACACACCAGTACATTTGATCCATTGACGGTTGATGTTCCTGGACTTACTGCAGGTTCAGCATCTGCTCCTGCACAGTACAAGTTAGTACAAGGTTGGAACTTAATACCTGTTTCAACTAACGACTTAACTGTAACTACAAGAGATGCTGATGATTATCTTACTGGTTTGTCATGGTCCAGAATTATTGGATACAGCAACAGTAATAATGCATTCACTTCGATACTCCCAGACAGTTCTGATACAGTATCTGTTGGACAAGGTTATTGGGTATATCTGAAGGCTGCAGGAACTCTTGTACCGTAATAAAGTATTTAGTTACTAAATAAAGGTTACAAAAAAAAAGACCTCCCCTTTCAAGGGGGGGTCTTTTTTTTGTATAATGACAAATAGTATGCAAATGTTAAAAATTTCTATCTTAAATCGTTATGTAGTATCTGCAATTTTTGTTTGTCTGTCTTTATTTGTAACAACAACAGTTTTTGCAGCAAAACCTTTGCCTCTTATTTATTGTGGTGTTGTAACACTTAATGGAACGCCCTTTAAATCTGATGGCAACTATGTTTTATTGAGCCAGATTGGTAATAGTACTTTTTCCGAGTATATACAGTTAACTAAAACTGATGGTACGTATTGTGGTCTTTCAATTGGACCTGATGATCCTTCTTCTAGAGAAACTATCAAATTTATTTTAGTCGAAGCATCTGAGGTATTGCGACTAGACTTAGATGCTTTAAATAAGGTTGCTAGTGAATTGAATCTTAATACTGATGATTTTGAAAAATATTGGACTGATATAGAAAAAAAGACTAAACCTAGTAAGTATAATACAGATAAAGAAAAATGGTTGAGAACTAAATTATTCCATGAATATGCTAGTAAACATGGAATATTCGCTCAAGAAACTGATAAATATAGAGTAATTAATTTCCCTACAGTTGTAAGGGATTTCACACTAACTTTTCAGTCTTTGCCATTACCAACACCAACACCAACACCGATTCCTACATCGACACCAACACCTACAGCAACTCCAGTTCCAGATCTTGTTGCTACAGCTGTCGCAGCGGCATTAGAGGCATTTAAATCATCTCAACCTACAGCAACACCAAGTCCAACTGTTACCCCGACACCTGTACCAACTCCAGAAGTTAATATAGTCGCTACAGCTATTGCTGCTGCATTAGAAGCATTTAAATCTTCACAGCCCACTACTCCGTTTGCTGCAACAGCAACTTCAGTTCCTGCAACAGCAACTTCAGTTCCTGCAACAGCTACTCCAGTTCCTGCAACAGCAACTCCAGTTCCTGCAACAGCAACTTTAGTTCCTGCAACAGCAACTCCTCTTCCAATAGTTATCGAAACACCATCTATTTCTAACTCAGAAGTTGTGTTAGATATCGATAATAATTTGATCGCAAAAGGTAATAATCAAGATAAATCTACTGACGAATCGAATAATTTTTCCCCATTATTAATAGCTTTAATTATACTTATAGTTATAATACTTATTTCAGTTATAGTTGTAGCATTCTTTATTTTTAAAAGATCAAAAGATACTGTTGTTAAATATTAATTGCTTATCTTTAAATTTACTTGACACATTGCTATAACGATGCTACCTTTTCCTTATATTTCTCCATGTTGGAAAAGTTATGGTTTTACAGTCTCGAGATATTAATGTTTTACAGTATATAGTTGAAGATTATATACTGAATGGGTTACCTGTTCCTTCTAAAAAGATAGCTGAATTTCCTGAAATGCAGGTTAGTTCTGCAACTATCAGAAATGTTGTTTCTGAATTAGAAATGAACGGATATGTTACTCGTCCACATTCTTCTGCTGGAAGTATTCCTGCTAGAAAAGCCTACAGATTGTATGTTGAAGCATTAGGCTCTGTTAATGAAATGATGTTGTCTTCTAAGTTAAGAAGAAAAGTTAGACATCAGTTAATCCAATCTGTTTCAAATGACATTAATACATGGGGAAGTACTGCAGTAAATCTTTTGTCTAATTTAGTAGGAAGTTTAGCTATTGTTACTGCGCCTCAAAGTTTTCAGTTATATGTTAATCAAATACATGTGATAAAAATTCAAAATAATACATTGTTACTAATTGTTGTTTTCCCTGGTGCTGTTATTAAACAGAAGATATTATCTTTTCCAAATCATATAGATCAATCTTTGATAGATGAATCTATTACTTACCTGAATCATATTTTTGTTAATAAATCCTACCATCAAATAAAAGATGTAGATCTTCCGTTAGGTATTGTTAAGAAAAAACTTTTTAAATCAGTTTTGTTTGTTTTAGAAGAGCAACAGCAAAAGATTCAATTTGATTATCGACTGGATGGATTAAGAAACTTATTGATCCAGCCTGAGTTTGTTAATCGTAATGGGTTATTACATTCTTTAGTCCATGATATTGAACAGGGAGAATTATTACAATTAATTATGTCTTTGATGCCTCAAGTTGGTACAGTTCGAGTTGTAATTGGTGATGAGCATTCAAATAATAAAATGAGACCATTTAGTCTGATAATTGGTTGTTATGGTATTTCAAATAATATGATTGGTTCTATTGCTGTAGTTGATTCTGTTAGAATGCAGTATTTAAAAGGGATTGCATCGGTTAAGTTAATGGTAAATATAATGACAGATATCACAAGAATGGTTGCTTAGTTATTGATGGTAGCTGAATTTTAACCAAGTATGAATCATTTATGATTGTTCTTTTTTAATATATTTTCTTACTTATAGTTGATATGATGCAACTCAACTTTATTGACTTAATATTTGATCACATATATAGTTGTATATAGGTATTGGATTCAATATAATCATAATGTGATAAATAATGTCTACTAGTAATAAAAAACGAGATTATTATGATGTTTTAGGGGTTTCTCGGAATGCTTCTGATGAAGATATAAAAAAAGCTTTTCGTAAACTTGCTTTAAAATACCATCCTGATAAAAATAAAGCTTCTGGTGCGAATGAAAAATTTAAAGAGATAAATGAAGCTTATCAGGTTTTGGGTGACCCTAATCAAAAAGCTGCTTATGATCAATTTGGTCATGCAGGAGTTAAGGGAGCACAAGGTGCTGGTTTCGAAGGGTTTGAGAATTTTGGTGGTTTTGGTGATATATTTGATGCTTTTTTTGGTTCTTCAGGAGGACGTTCTCAAACCACTCCTGAGAGAGGTTCTGATTTAAAATATCGTATTAATTTAGATTTTAGAGATGCAATTTTCGGTATTGATAAAGATATAGCAATTAGACGTAAAGAAGTATGTCATTCATGTAGAGGCAATCGTAGTGCTCCTGGATCTTCGTCAATTACATGTAATAATTGTAAGGGTACAGGACAAATTAAAAGGACTCAACAAGGATTTTTTGGATCTTTTTCTCAAGTTCATACATGCAGTATTTGTAGTGGTGCAGGTAAGGTTATAACTTCACCTTGTTCTGAATGTAAAGGGAGAGGTGAAGAGATAAAGGATCGAAAAATTGTTGTTTCTATTCCTGCTGGAGTTGAAACAGGTACGAATATTCGTTTAACAGGAGAGGGTGAGGCAGGACTACGAGGTGGACCAAGGGGTGATCTTTATGTTGAAATACAAGTTACTGATCATTTAATTTTTAGAAGAAAAGGCAGTAATTTATCCCATGTACATGCGATAAATATTGTTCAAGCAACATTGGGTGCCAATATATCTGTACCAACTATAGATGGAGAAAATAAGGAAATCGAAATACCTCCGGGTACTCAAACAGGTGATATGATTAAAATTAAAGGTCAAGGATCCCCAGTATTAGGTAGATCAAATGTTCGGGGAGATCATCTCGTTAATATAATAGTTAAGATTCCACGTAAATTATCTCGAGCTCAACAGAGATTGTTTGAAGAATTAAGTAAAGAGATGATCGATGATAAAGCAGAGCCATATGCACGTGAAGAGAGCTGGTTTAAAAAAATGATGAATAATATAGTAGGTTGGTGATACAACCTCTAATTGTTAGGATATACTATATTAAATGGATATTCCTAAATGGACTGAAATTGTAGTTGAATGTGAATCTGAATATATTGATCCCGTTTCTCAGTTATTACAGAAATTTGCTATTGATGGAATTGTAATTGAAGAATCTTACGAATCTGTTTCTGATGATGAAGATTTCATTAAACCAAAAATTATTAAAGTAAAAGCTTATATTCCGATATCTAATGATAATAAAGATTCTATTCAATACATTGATATCGGTTTGACGCTATTTTCATATTTATCTTCTAATATAAAATTTAATTATGATGTTACAGATTCAAAAAAATGGTTAAGTAGTTGGAGGAAAAGATATCGTCCTTTAAAAATAGGTCAACGTGTCATAGTAGTCCCTAGCTGGATAAAGTATAAACCTCAATCTAAAGATTTAATGGTTTTATTAGATCCTGGACAAGCATTTGGTACAGGATATCACCCTACTACAAGGATGTGTATAGAATTATTGGATCTTTATATTATGAAAGATCAGCATATCTTAGATTTTGGTACTGGCTCAGGTATTCTTTCAATAGTTTCTGCCAAGTATGGTTTAGAAAATATTGTTGCAATTGATATTGATCCAGTTGCTATTGAAGTAGCTTTAGAAAATTCAAAGATAAATAATGTTCAGGATAAAATAGAAATTATTCATACGGGTTTACCTCATGAGCAATTCAATGATGGATCATTTGATCTGGTTGTAGCGAATATTTCAGCAAAAGTTATCAAAGATAGCATCATTCATTTCAAAAGAATTTTACATTCTCGTGGTAAAATAATTCTATCTGGGTTTTTTCAAGAGAATATGATAGATATCATTGATTTTTTTCAAAAAAATGGTTTTCTTTTAGTGAATTCATGTGTAGAAGAAGATTGGGGATGTTTATGTTTTCAGGTAGTATAATAGCATTGTAAATTAACATAACATTCTTTTCATAATTTTAAAATGCATCATTTTTTTATTTCTACTGAATATATTGCTAATGGCCGTGTTGAGATTGTAGGTCAGCTAGTACATCAATTTAAAAATGTTTTACGTTTTAGAGTAGGTGATACAGTCATTGTTTTTGATAATACTGGTATGGAATATGTAGTTAAACTCAATTCATTTTTAGATAACAAAATCATAGGTATTGTACTTGATTCTTATAAAAATAAGAATGAACCTGTATTTAATATACGTATATTCCAATCTTTAATTAGATTTGACAAATTTGAACTGGTTTTACAAAAATGTACTGAATTGGGAGTTAGTGCTTTTGTTCCTATAATTAGTGAAAAATCTACTATGTACCGGAGTTTAAATTCAGTGAAGAAAAAATATGATCGATGGAATCGTATAATTATTGAATCTACGGAACAATCACAAAGAGGATTATTACCATCCTTATATGATCCATGTAATTTTAAAGAGGCATGTTCTTTTGTAAATGATTTTGCTTTGATAGGTAGCTTGAATTGCAATGAAAATGTTAAGGACACATTAGAATTAGTACCTAATTCTAATGTGTCGGTTGATATATTTATTGGTCCGGAATATGGATTTACTGTCGAAGAAGAAATTTTTGCTATTAAAAATGGTATTAGAAAACTATCTTTAGGTCCTAGAATCTTACGTGCTGAAACAGCAGCTATTTCAGCTATGGCAATTGTGTTATATGAATTAGAGAATAAAGATTTAGATTATTAAGGATGATTATTCTGTAGTAGGATATCGATTCATTAATTCTGAAATAGCTGCGTTTGGTTTCATTTCACCTTGGATTACTTTGTATGTAGCTTCAGTAATTGGCATATTGATTTTATGTTTTTTTGCAATATTCATGACTATTTTGGTAGTATGAATTCCTTCAATAACATTATTTGCATTATTGTAAATTTTTGATAATGTTTGACCTTCTGCTAATTTTTGACCAAATTGGTAGTTTCTACTTAATGGACTTGTACATGTAGCAATTAGATCACCTATGCCAGCAAGTCCCATCATAGTTTTTGCTTGTGCTCCAAAATATGTTGCAAATCGGGTAATTTCTACTAAACCACGAGTAATAAATGCTGATTGCGCATTTTTACCTAAATTAGCTCCATCGCATATACCTGACCCTATAGCTATAATGTTTTTAAGACTTCCTCCTAGTTCAATTCCTGTAATGTCATCAGTTGTATAAATTCGAACTTGATTTGAATTCATTATAGTTTGGATTTTGTTTGATATATTGATATTGTCAGATCCTATTACCATTGAACAGGTTTTGCCTTTAATTATTTCAGTAGCGAGATTAGGTCCCGAAATAGCACAGATTGGAATATTAGCAGTTTTTATTTGTTCAGATAAAACTTCAGTCATCCTTTTACCAGATGGATCTAATCCTTTTGAAGCACTGAGAATGATTGTATTAGGATTAAGATGTTTTTTAATTAGAGTAATATTCTTTTCCATAGTAAATGATGGGACAGCAAATATCGTGATGTTTGCTGTAGATATAGCTGATAGAGTAGAATTTGTTACGGACATATTTGAAGGAAATTTGATGCCTGGTAGAAATCGAATATTTTCATTATTGGCATTCAATTTTTTTGCTTCATTCTTGTCTCTAGCCCATAAAATAACCGTGTGTCCTTTTTTAGCAAATAGCAGCCCTAGTGTTGTAGCCCAAGTTGTAGTACCAATAATACCTATTTGTAGTTTTTTATCCATCAGTTTTTATCTTTATTTTTTCTCCAAGTTTAGATTCAGTTTTATTTAGCAGCCGTTTTATATTTTTTCGATGACTCCCAACAATAAGAATTGCTCCAAATATAGCATACAATACCTCAATTGGTTCATTAGCAAACATGGGCAAATTATAAAAAGATACGAGACTTAAAGAAATTGCTCCAAATAATGTTCCTATTATTGAACCGAGTGATACATATTTAGAAATAATCATTACAATAATAGCAATTAGAAAAGATAAAATTCCGATTATGGGGTTGATGATTAATAGAGCACCTAATGCAGGTGCGATCCCACGTCCTCCATGGAATTTAAAGTAAATTGGCCAAATATGTCCCGATAATAAAGCTAGAGCACTTAATGTTGAGATTAAAGGAGTATTATTGGGTAGTAAGTTGAGTAAAAGAAGATAAATAACTGCTTTACTGATATCGAGCAATAGAACTATAGTAGCAGCAGGTTTACCAATAGTACGTAAAACATTAGTTGCTCCTGATCCACCACTACCATATTTTCGTATATCTATATTATGTATTATGTAACCAGCAAGTACTCCAAATGAAATTGAACCAATTAGATAGGCAATAATTATAGATAATAGAAATTCGATCAAAATTTACACCTTAGGTTTGAAATTAAGTTTTATAGGACAATGTGTAAATCCTAGAAAACGGCGAAAATCGTTTTCTAAGTGTCGGTGGTATGAAAAATGAACTAATTCTGGATCATTAACTTTGATAGTGAATCTAGGAGGACAAATACCATCTTGTTCAGCAGTATATATTTTAAGAGATTTTGTTCGTTTTGTAGATGGTGGTGTTTTATACACAGATTCTAAGAGAGTATCGTTAATTAAGTTATTTTCAATGGTTGTGTTCCATTGAGAATATACGAGTTGAATAGTTTCTATTAATTCAGAGATTCCAGTCTTTTTTAAAGCTGATAAAAAACAAATAGGAACGAAATTAGCAAATTTAAATTTTGATCGGACATATTTTCTAATTTCATCTTTGGATATTCCAATTTCTGTTGCGAGATCCCATTTATTAATTGCAATTATCATTCCACGACTGGAGGAAAGAATGTAATCAGCAATATGCATATCTTGGTTTGTTGCGATTTCAGTAGAATCTAGCAATAGTATACAAATGTGAGAAGATAAGATGTTATTGATACTTCTCATTGAACTAAATTTTTCAATTCCTTTAGTGATTTTACCTCTACGCCTTATACCAGCAGTATCTACTATTTGCAGCGATGTGTTGTTAGTGACAAGCATTGTATCGATACTATCTCTTGTAGTTCCTGGGACCTCACTAACAATTGATCGCTCACTATTAATTAAAGAATTTAGTAACATTGATTTCCCTGTATTTGGACGACCAGAAAGCGTAATTTTAATAGGAGTTGGATTATTTATTAATTTGGAATTTGATTTTGGTAATAAAGCATAAGTTGCATTCGTTAAATTAGATATTCCAATATTGTGGTATGCGCTGATTGCTATAGGAGTACCAAATCCTAATTCTAGAAAGTCAAATTTACTCATTTCATAATTAGAGTTATCTGATTTATTTGCTACCAGTATAACCTTTTCTTTCATAGGCCTTAATAGAGAAGCAATTGTGATATCTTCATTGGTGAGACCGGTTTGAATATCTAATAAAAAAAGTATGATTGTCGCAGATTTCAATCCTTGATGAATTTGTCCTTGACTTTTTGAAGCAATTGTTTCAGATGATTTAGGTATATATATATAACCAGGGGTGTCAACAAGATTATACGTAACATTAGATGTAGCTATTTTAGTTATTAGTCTGTCTCTGGTCGTACCTTCTGTGAAATGGACTATTGCTTTACGAGTTTTTGTTAGTCGATTGAATAAAGTTGATTTACCAACATTGGGACGTCCAATAATGACTACGTTGGATTTAATATCAGGCATAGTATTGCTCTTTTTCTCTGTGGACATATTAATAGTTAATAATGATTATATATAGAATAATTAATCGAGAAATAGTTACGAAGTTTAGAAAATACTATCCATTATAGACATTTGTGCATATAATCGATTTTCACTTTGGTCAAAAACTACTGATTTTGGATGATTTAAAATCCCTTTTGCTATTTCTTCTCCTTCGTGTGCAGGCATATCATGCATGAAAATTGTATTTTGATTGGTAGAATCAAGTAATTTATTATTGACTTGATATTTTAATTCAAATGACTGAAGCCGTTTAGAAGATTCTTTTTCTTGCCCCATACTGATCCATACATCTGTATATATTACATCTACAGATGTATCAATGTCTGATGGATTATTAGTTATTGACAATACAGATTCATTTTTGGTAGCTCTATTAGTTGCTTCATTCCAGTATTCTTTAGGTATTTCGTAGCCTGAGGGGCATACTAAAGTAAAATTGGCCCCTACACTGCTACATCCAATTGCTAAACTAGATGCGACGTTATTGCCATCTCCAATGAATACAACGTTAATACCTTTTAATGTTTTTTTATGTTCTAATATTGTTAAAAGATCTGCAATTGTCTGACATGGATGTTCTGCATCGGTCATAGCATTAATCACAGGAATACTAGTATTTTCAGCAAGAACAATGAGGTCTTGAGGTGAAGGTGTACGTATAATAATACCATCTACCCAACGGTCTAAAACCTTAGCAATATCTTCTACAGATTCACGTTCACCTATTTGGATACTATTTTTATCCAGATAAAAACAATCTCCTCCAAGTTTGCGAATTCCAATTTCAAAACTTACCCTTGTTCTTAACGATGGATGTTGGAAAATCAAAGCAAGTATTTTCCCTTTAAGAGGAGTAGTTGTGATTTTATTATTTTTGATATTGATTGCGTTTGAAAGCAAAAAACCAATTTGGTCACTATCAAGATCAATCAGAGACAAAAAATCTTTTTTAACCATAACCTTATCTTTCAATTTTAGTATACGTTGAATTTTATGAGTCTATCAAGGTAGAAATAGTTTGTCGTAGATTTTATTTACAATTAGATTAATACCAGTTTTAGTTATTCATTGTAATATTCATTTCAAATGTATTTGAGAAATGATGTATTATTCGGGATTCAATTTTTTTACGATTAGGGGTTTGTCCAGTTAATTGTAGCATTGATGTATTTTTAGCAATAGATAAGCCACAAGATATGATATGATCAAAATGTTTAAGGTTTGGGTTAATATTTAAAGAGAATCCATGAGAAGAAATACCATTACTGATACGTATGCCAATGGAAGCAATTTTAGTATCTTTGACCCAGACTCCAATTGGTTTGTTTTTCCATTGAGCTAGAATATCAAAATCTTCAAGTGTAGAAGTAATAATTTTTTGCAGGCTTTGAATATATTTACGTGGGGTAATTCTTAATTTTTTAATATTGAATATAGGGTAACAGATGAGTTGTCCTGGTCCATGATAAGTAGTTTGCCCTCCACGATTTGAAAAAAAAACGGGGATCTTATTCTTATTAAGAAATTTTTTATTAACTAGTATATCTGAATCATTTCCACTACGACCGATTGTATAGATACTAGGGTGTTCTAGTAGTAATATAGTGTTTGAATTATTCTCCAGATGAATTTTTTTTTGAAATTCTTCTTGGTATGTAAGGGCAGATTGATAAGGCATACTAGACATAGAAATTGCAAGACACTGATTTGCCTTATTTATATTTGTTCCCATAATGATCTCAAGTATTTTTGTTAAATTGGATATTTTTTAAATCGATACCCTAGTGGTCGTACTGTTTCAATATATGTTTCTTCTTTTTCTAATTTACTTCTTAGCCGTCGAATATGTACGTCTACTGTTCGAGATCCTCCGACATAATCGTATCCCCAAATTTTTTTAAGAAGCATATTTCTACTAAAAACTTTTCCTGGAGAACTTGCCATTAGAACAAGAAGTTCATATTCTTTAAATCGTAATGTTATAGGAATTTTGTTCAATAAAACTTCAAAATTAGATACGTTGATTTCTAAGGATCCTATATTAATAATTGAATCATTTTTTGTTTTTTTATATTTATTAACTATTTTGATTGATCTGAGTATGATTTCTTGATTAGAGCAAGGCAATATGATGAAATTATCAGGGACTAAATCTAAAGAAATTTTATTTATTTCATCTTCATGAATTATAGCAATCAGAGGAGGCGCCGAAGTATTATAATTTTTCAAATTACGATAATCGATCTTAGATTGCGATGATATATTAATGAGTAACAAATCACAATATGATTTGTTTTCGATTTCATCTAAGTTAGAAATAAATCTAGCATGAATATTTACTAATTCTAAAATTTGAATTAGATTTTCATCATTATTAAAAGATTCTTTATGTATGGATGTAAATTCTAACATTATTTATACTAATTACCTATTTTTTTAATAGGCATTCCTATACTATTACCCCATTCTGTCCAGGAACCATCATAGACTCGTACATTAGGTGATTTTAATATATATTTCAATATGTACCAAGTTAAACTTGCTCGATGTCCTAGCCGACAATAGGTGATTATTTCTTTATTTATATCTATATTATGAGATTCATATAATTTTTTTAAAATAGATATACTGGGAAATTGTTCGTTTTTTGTTATTACATCGTCCCATGGGATATGGATTGCATTAGGTATATGTCCTTTTTGTTCTATTTCAGGCTGTTTATGGCCAGGACTGGCAGTTAGTAATCCTGCAAATTCTTCATAGGTACGAGTATCTATAATTTGGCAATTGGGATCATTGAGTTTTTCACGTACGTATTCTTGTGTTGCTCTTATACTAGTGTTTAGTTGATAAGTTTTGTAGTTAGTTTTAGTAGAATTAGATATAGTAGTTACTAAATCTCGTTTTTCTTTAATCCATTTATAACGTCCTCCGTTCATAATTCTTACGTCATTATGGGAAAATAATTTCATTATCCAATATGTCCAAGTTGCTGATCGATTTTTACCATCACCATAAAGAATAACAGTAGAATTATTTGAAATTCCGGATGAATCCATGAGGTTTTTATATTGTGAAATAGTAGGGATATCTCTGTGTATTGGATGTTTGAGGTGAATATTAATATCCCATCCGATACTGTTTGGTATATGTCCTTTGATATATGTACTATTTAAATCTGTAGATGTTTCCACAATAATTACTGAAGGATTGTTGATATTATCAGCAACCCATTCAGTAGATACTAGGATATTTTTATTATTTACAGACATATTTTGTTAAAATTCAGTTGGGGTATTATATTAACTTGAATGTAATAAGTTTTTTGAGAGTTTAATTGGTTGAAGTTTTCTCAAAGTGCTTTTTAATACTTATCACGTTTACTAAGCTTACAAAAACTAGAGGTATCAGCCAAACTAATATAATTAAAAGTATTGCCCAAAATGGACGTTGTCCATCACACCATTTTGAAAAACCATATCCACATTCTCCAAACTGTGACATTAATACCCAATCAAATAATATTGGTCCTAAAAAATATCCTGAGAAAAAAGCAAGGATACTATAAAAAGCTGAAACAATAAATTCTAAATATAATCCACTTAGGAGATAGCCTATGCCAAGAGGAATAAAGTTTAAGTAGTAAGCAATTTTTAAATTATTCATATTAACATATATTAGCATTAGTGAGAGACTTTAATCAAAGTCTTATAAAAATATGATGAGGTGATTAATTCTTAAGCTAGTATATCTGTTTTTGCAGCTTAGTTATTAATGATATCATCAAAATTTGCTATGTTATAATCGATTTGGGAGAGGTGGCCGAGCGGTTGAAGGCGCTGGTCTCGAAAACCAGTATTGGATTATTCTAATCGTGGGTTCGAATCCCACCCTCTCCGGAGAGAAATCGTAGTTTTTATGGAGAGATGCTAGAGAGGCCGAATAGGCGCGACTGGAAATCGCGTGTTCCGCAAAACGGGACCGTGGGTTCGAATCCCACTCTCTCCGCCACATTATATATAAAATATAAGCCTCAATTGTCGTTGACACAGTTCTATGTTTTCAGTTCAATATAATAAATTGGCATTGAATTTTAAATATATTAAGTATATGGGATTTAATTATGGGAAAATTTTTGGTGATCGTTGAATCACCAGCGAAAGTTAGAACAATAGGTAAAATATTAGGAAAAGATTATTTAATTTCTGCTACTATGGGACATGTTCGTGATTTACCAAAAAACCGTATGGGGTTTAAAGTAGACGAAAATCTTGTTTCTGAGATTGATTATGTAGTTATTACAGGGAAAAAGCAAGCGATAAAAGATCTTAAATCAAAATGTAAAAATGTTGATTTAGTTTATCTTGCTACTGATCCTGATCGTGAAGGTGAAGCTATTGCATGGCATGTTGTAGAAGAATTAAAAATCGATTTATCTAATGTTCGAAGAGTTGTGTTTAATGAAATTACTCCAGATGCTGTAAAAGGTGCCTTTGAGACTCCACGAGATATAAATAAATTACTTGTTGATGCTCAACAAGCAAGAAGATTGATTGATAGAATAGTAGGATTTCCTTTAAGTAGGTATGTAACAAATAATATTACAGGATATACAAAACTTTCTGCTGGTAGGGTTCAGTCTGTTGCATTACAATTAATTATTGATAGAGAAAATAAAATTGAAAAATTTAAATCTCAAAAATATTGGCAAATTAAAGCAATATTATTTTGTACTAAAAATAATACTAAAGGAAATATATTTTCTGCTATATTGCAAACCAAAAAGTCTTTAAAAACTGGTAAAGGGAGTTCTGTACAAAATGTAATTACGGAGCGAGAAGAAGTTGAGAAAATTAAAGCTGATTTAGTTACAGCGCAGTATATTGTTAAAGCAATTAATGTAAAAGAAAAACATTCTTCTCCTCCCTTACCATTTATTACTACCACATTACAAAGAGAAGCGAGTGTCAAATATAGATTTAATGTAAATCGTACTATGCGAATAGCTCAACAGCTGTATGAAGGTATTTCTATACAAGGTGGAGATCAAGAAGGATTAATTACGTATATGCGTACTGATTCACGTGTTCTTTCTAAGAATGCTAAAGATGATATTAAAAAATATATAACATCTAATTTTGGATTTGAATATGTTGGATCTGTTAAAGGTAAGAAAATTACTAAAGTGAGAGGAGCACAAGAAGCGCATGAAGCTATTCGTCCAACTTCTATTTTTAGGACACCATCTTCTTTAAGAAAATACTTGGATTCTGATCAATATAAGATATATGAGTTAATATGGAATCGAACGGTAAGTAGTCAAATGGCTGATGCTTTGTACGCAATTACAACTGTAGATATATGTGCGAACTCATCAACTCGAGAATATCTTTTTAAAGCATCAGGGTCCCAAATAAAATTTGATGGATTTAAGAAATTATATAGTTCTATGATTTTGGAAGAAGATGATAATGAATCTGATTCAAAATTACCTGTTTTAGATAAAGGTGAAAATCTTTCAAGAGAGAAATTAGATATTGATGTCAGAGAAACTAAGCCTCCACCAAGATTTTCAGAATCTGATTTAATACGAGAGCTAGAATCTGAGGGTATTGGCAGACCTAGTACATACGCATCAATAGTTAGTAGAATTCGAGATCAAATGTATGTTGCTTTAGAGAAAAATAGGTTTGTCCCTACTAAGTTAGGTGTTGCAGTAAGTAGTATTTTAACTAGATCTTTTACAGATATTGTCAATATTAATTTCACATCTGATTTAGAAAATTCTTTAGATGCGATTGCAACTGGTGAAATGGATATGCCAAAATTTGTAGGAGAATTTGATAATAGTTTTAAAGAATCAGTTAAACTCGCTCATGAAACTGCTGAGAAAATTGATATGCGTGAAGATTCTGGAATATCTTGTACAAAATGTGGAAATCCTTTATTAATTATTGAATATCGAGGAGCTAAATTTTTAGGATGTAAGGGGTATCCTGAATGTAAGTATTCTGAGCCTATGCAAATTGGTATAAAATGTCCAAAGTGTTGGGATGAACAGGGTGGTCAATTAGTAGAAAGAGGATCTAAAAGAGGTGTTTTTTACGCATGCAATAAATGGAAACCAGATGGTGGATGTAATTATATTTCCAATGGTGAAATTTCTAATGATAGTTGTTCAAAATGCGATTCGAAACTATTGAAAGATAAAAAAGGCGAACTAGATTGTATATACTGTGATAGAGATAATCAAACTAGTGAAGTTGCTATAAAGGTAGATATCTAGTTGATCAATATAAATCCTTGATTTGGGGGTTAAAATATTGCAAGAAGAATTTATGTTAGATAGGTTTATAGATTATCTATCTAATCAGAAGGGTTTATCAAATTTAACAATTAGAAATTATAAATTTGACATAGTACACTTGTTTGAATTTATGAAAGTGAAACATATTAAAGATTTTCATGAATTAGATAAAAAAACATTGAGAACATATTTATTTTGGTTGATTGACAAGGGATATGTAAAATCTAGTGTAGTACGTAAATTGAGTGTATTACGTGGTTTTTTGAAATGGTTGGTTGAAATTAGTTTACTAGAAGTTGATCCACTACCCAAACGGGGTAAAATAAAAAGAGATAAATATTTACCAAGATTTTTGTCTCAATTTGAAATCAATAAGTTTCTTTCAATACCAGATAAATCATCAGATATAGGTAAACGTGATAAGGCGTTACTTGAAGTGATTTATGGCGGAGGATTGAGAGTAAGTGAAATTACATCGTTAATTCTTAAGGATATTAATCTAACGACAGGTGAAATTATAGTACTCGGCAAGGGGTCTAAGCAACGTATTGTATTGATTGGAAATATGGCACTAAATTCATTGAAAATTTACTTAGATCTCGTAAGGCCTAAATTGTATGATCCCCTGAAATCTGGTGAGGCAGTATTTTTAAATAAATTCGGATCATGTTTATCACAGAGAGGTATACAAAAAAGGATCAAATATTATTCTTTGAAGTCAGGGTTGCCTCATAAAATACATACACATATGTTAAGACATTCATTTGCTACCCATTTACTTGAAGGGGGAGCAGATTTACGTGTGGTACAAGGATTGTTAGGACATTCTAGTGCTGCGACTACTCAAATTTATACACATGTTACTTTAGAAAGTACACGAAAAGTTTATCAAAAATATCATCCGAGAGGATAAAATCTTGTAGAGGGAATAAAATGGCGATTGATTTTGGTGATTTGAAAAAAGGTTTACCTGTAGACATAGATGGTGAAGCATATGAAGTAGTAGAGTATGAGAGAAATAAAATGCAGAAAAGAGCTCCTGTACTGAGAATTCGTTTAAGATCTTATCGTACAGGCAGAGTTCTAGATAAAACTATTAGTGGCTATGATATTAAATTAGAATTAGCATCTATTGAAAGAAAAAATGCAGAATATATATACCAAGATGCTGATCTTTATTATTTTATGGATATTAGTGATTTTGAACAGTTTCCATTAACAAAAGATCAAATTAGTGATAAATTGCCTTATATTACAGAAGGTCAGAAGGTTGCTATAATTTTCCATAATGATAATCCTGTTTCAATAGAACTTTCTGCTTCTGTTGAATTAAAAGTTATAGAAGCAGAACCTGGGTATAAAGGGAATACTGCCCAGGGAGGAACCAAGCCTGTAAAATTAGAAACTGGTCTTGTAATTAATGTTCCACTTTTTGTGGAAGAAAATGATATTTTGAAAGTCGATACTAGGAATGGGAATTACCTCTCAAGAGCTTAAGAATCATTCGTTTACAGTTAAATCTTTAGTACTCTACTTGAAAAATAAAGTAGAAAATGACGATATTTTAACAGATATTTGGATTAGTGGAGATGTAAATAATTTAAGACGTTCTGGTGCTGGTCATTGTTATTTTACTTTGGATGATGATAATCATTCAATTCGTTGTGTAATGTTTAAGTACAGTAAAGGTCAGTCATTACTCATTGATAAAACGAGATTTTATGTACATGGTAAAATTTCTGTTTATCAAGCTAGGGGTGAGATACAACTAGTTGTTGATATTGTATATCCTCATGGAGTTGCCCAGTCACTTATTATGTTTGAAGAGTTAAAGAAACGTTTAGAGGAAGAAGGATTATTTTTACCTGAAAGGAAACGTAGCTTAAAAAAATTCCCTCAAAAGATAGGAATCATTACGTCTTCTCATGGTGCAGCTCGATATGATATTGAAACTGTTTTAAAAAGAAGATATCCATTAGTTCAGGTAATTTTTAAATTTGCATCAGTTCAAGGTGAAAATGCACCTTTAGAAATAGTAGATGCATTTAGATTCTTTAATCAGGTTGATAATATTGACGTAGTAATTTTAGCTAGAGGAGGAGGATCTGTAGATGATCTATCAGTATTTAATGAAGAGATTGTAGTTAGGTCTATTTTTGCGAGTAAGTCACCAGTTGTTACAGGTATTGGTCATGATGTTGATATTAGTTTATCTGATTTTGTGGCTGATCATCACGCTTCTACTCCTTCAGCTGCTGCTGAAATAGTGGTTCCTGATATTAATGAGTTGTTTGAAGAGATCAATCAGTATTCTTTGAGAATGGAAAATATTTGTTTATCTGAAATAAATATGTGTACAGATAATCTTCTTTCTTGGACAACTAGGTTAAGTAGTCGGGGTATTCGAATTGATGACCGTAAGATGTTAATTGCAGATATTTCGGAAAATATTACAAAAAGTTTAAATTATCAAATGAATATGTATGTAAATACAGTAGAAGGTATTTATAATCATGTTAATTCATTAGCCCCAGATAAAATTCTTAAAAGAGGGTACTCGATCGTACAAAAAATGTCCACAGGGAATATTATTAGTTTGAAAAGTGATGTTAAAAAGGGCGATAAAATTAATATTGTACTTTCAAATGGTGATATTGTTGCCGAAGTTAATAAAAATTAAGATTCATAATATTTATTTAGGAGATAAATATGGTTAAAAAGAAACCAAAGATTGAGATGTCTTTTGAAGAAGCAGTTGAACAGTTAAAAACTACTACTGAAGAATTAGAGCAAGGGAAATTGTCTTTGGATAGAGCAATGGAATTGTATGAAAATGGTATGGAATTAGCTACCTATTGTTTTGAGTTATTAAATAAAGCAGAAATAAAAATTCAAGAAATTAATGTAAATCATCAAATAGATCTAGATAAAGAGGAATAAATTCCAGATATTAAGCAGACTTTATATTAGTTTTAGAAGGTAACTTAATATTTTCTCCAGATGTAGTTTCTAGTAAGATAGACTTGTTATTAAGTATGTTTTCTGGATGTATTGTGCATTTTGTTATATTGGACATCCCTGGTAATTCATACATTACATTAACTAATGTTTCTTCTAGAATTGATCGAAGTCCTCTAGCTCCAGTTCCTCTAGTAATTGCTTCATCGGCAGTAGCAGAAATAGCATCATCTGTAAAAATTAAATCTACGTTGTCTATCTTAAATAATTCTTGATATTGTTTAATAAGAGAATTTTTAGGTTCAGTGAGAACTTTTATAAGGGCATTTTTATCTAAATGGTTAAATGAAATGTTTATGGGTAAACGACCAATTAACTCTGGAATAAATCCATATTTTTGTAGATCTTCAGGTGATATATATTTCAAAATATTTTGAGATTGATCTAATTTATCTTGAATTGGCGAATCAGCTAGAAATCCTATAGAGGAATTATCTTTACCTATACGATTAGAAATTATTTCTTCTAAACCTTCAAATGCACCTCCACAGAGGAACAAAATATTATCAGTTTTTATTTGGATGAATTCTTGTTGAGGATGTTTTCTTCCTCCTTGTCGGGGAACGTTTGAAACACACCCTTCAATAATTTTCAAAAGAGCTTGTTGAACACCTTCACCAGAAACATCTCTAGTGATAGAAGGATTAGCACTTTTACGAGCCAGTTTGTCTATTTCATCGATATAAATTATTCCTTTTTCTGCTCGCGAAACATCAAAATCAGCAGCTTGAATTAATCGAAGGAGGATATTTTCTACATCATCTCCTACATAGCCTGCTTCGGTCAGAGATGTAGCATCTGCTATAGCAAAGGGAACATTTAACAATTTTGCTAAAGTTTGTGCTAGAAGAGTTTTTCCAGATCCAGTAGGCCCTAGCATTAGAACATTTGATTTTTGTAATTCGACTTTAGAAGAAGTCGAATTATTTGCTGAAACACGTTTGTAGTGATTATATACAGCAACACTAATTATTTTTTTAGCATCGGTTTGGTCAATAATATATTGATCTAACTGTTCTTTTATCCATTTTGGACTAACATTGCGATCTAATAATTTACCAATATCTTTATTTTGATTTTGTTGAGGATCTTCAGTGATTATTTGACTACATAACAATACACATTCATCACATATAAATACTCGATCAGGCCCAGCAATAAGTCGTTTAACCTGATTTTGTAACTTATTACAAAAGGAACATTGGTATATATTTTGATTATATTCTGACATATATGTATATTATCATGTCTTTGAAAATATAGAAGGAGATTTACTTGCTTGATTCTTTTAAAACTTGGTCAATTAAACCGTATTCTGCTGCATCTTCTGCAGAAAGATAGTAATCTCGATCAGTATCACGTGCAATTTTTTCATATGATTGTCCTGAATGTTCAGCAATTATCTGACGCATTTTATCTTGCATTCTAAGGATTTCTCTTGCAGCTATTTCGATATCTGATGCTTGACCTTGTGCTCCTGAAAGAGGTTGATGCATATGTATTGTTGAATTTGGCAGAGCATATCTTTTGTCTTTCGTTCCTGCACACAATAAAACAGTAGCCATACTAGCAACCATTCCAAATCCGATAGTTGATACATTAGGACGAATTAGGTGCATCGTATCATATATTGCTAGCCCAGATGATATTTGGCCACCTGGAGAGTTTATGTATAAATTTATATCACGTTCAGGGTCTTCTCTATCTAGATAAAGAAGTTGAGCTATTATTGTATTAGCAACATGATCATCTATAGGTGTTCCTAATAAAATAATACGTTCTCTTAGTAGTAAAGAATATATATCAAAAACTCGCTCACCTCTAGCTCCACTTTCAACAACTGTGGGTATAATATTGTTTGGATTTGTAATCAATTGACTCCTCCTAAATATTCACTGATTTTTTGTAGCAATTTCAATTAAACGTTCTAATGCTTTTTCTACTAGTAAATTTTCTCTAATTACATTTTCTATTTGATTTTTTTGGTTAGTATTAAGTTTTTTTTTCGTTATGTTATCTTTGCCTGGATTTTTTTTAAGTTCTTCGAATTGATTATTTATTTCTTCCTGAGTAATATTTATTTTTTCAGCTTCAGCTAGTGCTACCAAAGAATACGAACGAGTAAGTTTTTCTATTGAATTTTCTCGCATTTCTTTTGTAACATCTTCTTCTGTTTTACCGATATATTTGAGATAATCATTAATATTCATGTTCATTTTTTTTATAAATTCATCACGCCTATCTGTTAAATTTTGAATTTCCCTTTCTATTAGTAAGGGAGGAATTATAATTTTAACAGTTTTTAATAGTGCGTCTAATGCAGATTCTCGATATTGAGATATTTCAGCATTTTTTGATTCAAGTTCCATTTCTTTTTTTAATTCACTTTGTAATTCTTCAAGTGTATTAAATTTATTGTTAATACTTTTAGCAAACTCATCATCTAGCTTTGGTAAGATTTGTTCTTTTACTTCATTTATTTTTACACCAAAGGATGCTTCTTTCCCTGCAATATTATTATTAGGATTGTCGGAAGGCACTTGAAGCTTAAATTCTTTAAAATCTCCTGAAGTAGCTCCTAGTAAATTTTTAGAAAATCCAGGTACTGGTAGTAAAGATTCTTTATCAAGAATATAATTCACATTTTTTTCATTTATAATAGGCTGATTTTCTACAGTAGCATCGATATTGATAGATAGCATATTATTATATTTTGCAGTTTTAGAAATAGGATTCCATGGAGCTACAGATTTCTGTAGTTCTTTAATTCTTAGATCGACATCTTTCTTTTTTATTGTATTATCAATCTTAGGTATTTCTATTTTCAGATATTCGCCCAAATTTATATCTGGGTATAAAGGTACAGTTACCTTAATTTTGGGAGGAGAAAGGTCAAGTAGTTCAACAGAAGGAGTTCCACCTAAAATTAGATCTTTTTCTTTGATTGCTTTTTCTGTAGTATCTGTTAGAAGAAAATCGATTGATTCTTTAAGAAGAGCATCTTTTCCAAATAATGATTCAACAATTTTACGAGGAGCTGTTCCTTTACGAAATCCAGGGATCTTTACCCGCATTACCATTTTACGATAGCCATGATCTATGTAAGGTTCTAACTCATTTGTAGTTAAGTTAATATTTAAACTCGTTTGCTGTTCAATTGTTTTTGATTGAGTTATTTTCAATGTTTTATTCTCCGATAAGAAAATTATAGCATTAATTAGGTATAAGAATTACGTAATTATTTTACATAATTTTCTTATATTGTTAATTTATTGGTATCATTTTTTAAAATTGTACCAGCTTTGATATGGAATGAATTGATTTTATTACCCTGAATAAGAGATTCAAAAATCTTTTTTTCTGTTGTTGTTATAAGAACTTGTTTGTATTGATCTAACATACTAATTAATAATAGACGTCTTTTAGTGTCGAGTTCTGACATAACATCATCAAGAAGTATTATCGGTTCTGTACCAATTTGTGTTTTTATATATTCTGCTTCAGCAAATTTTATAGATAGTATCGCTGTTCTGAATTGACCACGAGAGCCATAATTTTTTAAATCCATTCCGTTAAGAAGAATTTTTATTTGATCTCGATGAGGACCAAATAAAGAAAAACCATACTTGATTTCATTATTTTGCTTATCAGATATTGCTTTTTGTATAGCTTTTTCTATTGACTGTTCATTAAGTGGTTCAATTTGTTCATAACTAGTTACATATTTTAAGGCAATGTTTTCTAGACTATTAGATAACATTTTTTGAATAGGATTAAGGTGTTGAGTAATTTTTCCCAATACATCTATACGAAATTTTGTAATAAATGTACCGAGTAATACTAGTTCTTTATTCCAAAAGCTTAACTCTCTTGTTGAAGTTGAAGAATTACGAATTTTTTTTAAGATTTTATTACGATTAGATACAATATAGTTATATTTTTGTAGCGTTTTAAAATAATCTTGATTTGTTTGAGAAATTAAAATATCGAGGTATTTTCTACGTGAAATATGTGATCCATCAATGATATTAAGATCATTAATTGTGAATAGTACTGCATTTACGTTTCCTATAAGATCGGTAATCGATTTTTGGATATGATTAATAGATATATGCTTTTTTGAAGTTGTTCTGTTTTTGAGATCATTTATTCGACTGTTACTTACGTTAATAGTTATTTGTAAAAAAATTTCTTGATTATTCTTATTTAAAGTTGCTTGTATTTGGCCATAAGATTGATTTAGTGTGTCGGAGTGATTTACTAGTTCTTTTTCTGTTGTAGCACGTATAGATTTTCCTATAGACAATAAATAAATTGCTTCTAATAGGTTACTTTTGCCTTGTCCATTTTCACCATAGAATAAGTGCATACCCGGTGATAAAAATAAATTTAAGGATTTATAATTCCTGAAATTTGTTAAATGTAATTTACTTATATATATATTAATTTCTCCTTGGAATATACAGATATTATTTTAAATTAGTCTGTTATGGTATTTTTGTGTCAATCATAGATTTAAACTCTTTTTCTGTTATCAAAGATATTCCAAGTGTTTTGGCATCATTAAGTTTTGAACCAGGAGAATCACCTAAAATCAGGAAATTGGTTTTTTTAGTAATATTTCTAGTTGTTGTACCACCATTATCTGTAATAATATTTTCGAGTTCAGATCGATTAAACGAGTTGAACTTTCCTGTAATTGCAAAGGTTATATTATTTAAAGTCTGATTTTTTTCAAATTTAGAGTTTGAATAGAAAATAAGACCAGAATGTTTTAATCGATCAATCATTTCCCAGTTTATTGGATTATTTAGAAAATTATTAATACTTGTTGATATTGTTATACCTATAGATGGTATTGAATTTAGAGTTTCTACAGATGCTTCTTTAAGATCATCAATAGTAGTAAATGTTTTACAGAGAATTTCAGCTGTTTTATTACCAACATTTGGTATTCCTAATCCAGTAAGAACACGATAGAAGGGTTGTTGTTTACTATTTTCAATCGACTGAATTAAGTTAGAAGCACTTTTTTCTCCAAATCTATCTATATCTAATAAATCATCAACATCTAGGATATAAAGATCTGAAATATCTTTTATTTTTTTCTGTTGAACAAGAGAATTAATTTGTTTAATACCAAGACCTTCAATATCCATTGAATTTTTACTGGCAAAATGTTCTATCAATCGTGTTAGTTGTGCAGGACACTGTGCATTGATACAAAGTACAAAAGTATCTTCTTTTATTGTTTGTTCCATACAAGTAGGGCATTTATGAGGCATTTGAAATGAAGTTTCATTACCTTTTCGTTTATTAGTAAGAGCAGAGATAATTTGTGGTATTACATTACCTGCTCGCTCTACAACAACCTGATCTCCAATACGTAAATCTTTTTTTTGTATGTATTCGATGTTATGTAGAGTTGCATGTTTGATAATAACTCCATCTATTTCAATAGGTTCTAATGTTGCATATGGAGTTAACACTCCAGACCTTCCTACATTGACATCTATTTTTTTAAGTAGTGTTGTAGCTTGGATAGAAGGGAATTTATAAGCAATTGCCCACTTAGGTTGTCTATTATTTGCCCCAATTTTTTGTTGGTAGTCCAAATCATCAATTTTAATTACTATTCCATCGCAACAATAATCAAGAGCATTTTGATTATTGTTCCAAATAGAATAGAAGTCTAGTATTTCTTCAATACTGTTTACACGTTTGTTAAGAGGGTTTGTTTTTAATCCCAATTCTTTTAAATAGCCTAACTGTTCCCAGTGACTAGTGATGTTATGTCTATCCATATATCCAATGTTATAAAAAAAGATATCAAGATTTCGTTGGGCTGTGATATTAGGGTTAAGTTGTCGCAGAGATCCCGATGCAGTATTTCTTGGATGAGAATATGGGATTAAACCTTGTTCAATGCGGTTTTCATTTAATTGTTGAAATTTGGATTTGGGAAAGAGTATTTCACCACGAACATCTAATAAGTTCAAATGTTGTTTTCTTAATTTGAGGGGGATTGATTTAATGGTTCGAATATTTTGAGTAACATCTTCACCTTGAATTCCATTCCCTCTAGTTGCACCACTAATCAATACTCCATTTTCATATAAAATAGATATAGCTAATCCATCAAATTTTAATTCGCAAACAAATTTAGGGTTAGGGTCTCCTATAAGTGCTGTTGTTTTTTTATACCAGCTGTATAAATCTTTTTCAGTGAATGCGTTTCCTAAACTAAGTAGTGCAGTTTTATGGTCAATCGATTTAAATCCAGTTTGTATGGTTCCACTAACTCTTTGTGTTGGAGAATCATTAGTTATTAGATTAGGATGTTTTTCTTCAAGTTGAATTAGGTTTTGTAATAATTCATCATATACGTTATCAGATATTTCAGGATGATTTGTGACGTAGTAAAGGTAATCATGATAATGTATTTGTGTACGTAATTCTTCTAATTGTTTATCTATTGTCATAGTAAATTAAAATTTTATCTTTAATAATTTTAGATATTTAAATAAGTATGATCTTTTAATGGACTCATGAATTAGATACAATGATACTACATATTTGGAGGTTAATTGTATACTAGATGGCATTTATGAATGTACCAGATAAATATATTTCATATTTGAAGGAATATCCGTTATTAACTACTATTGGGAATACCCCTATTGTTTGTTTAGATTTACCTAATATTGATACAAATATTTCTATACATGCAAAATTGGAGTATTTAAATCCAGGTGGATCCATTAAAGATAGGCCAATTTTATTCATGTTATTAGATGCTATTATTTCAGGTGATCTATCTTCAGATAAAACTATTCTTGATGCAACTTCAGGGAATGCAGGTATTTCATATGCTATGATTGGTGCAGCGCTAGGATATAAAGTAGAATTAGTTATGCCGGCTAATGCGAGTGAAGAACGAAAAAAACGTGTAATCGCTCATGGTGCTGATCCCATATATACTGATCCAATGTTAGGGTATGATGAAACTCTTCGAGAAGTAGAACGTTTATTTAATACTAATTCGGAAAAATATTTTTGGTGTGATCAATATGGGAATAGTAATAATCCTAAAGCTCATTATATGACAACTGGAGTAGAGATTCTTCATCAATTACCTGACATAACACATTTTGTGGGAGGAGTAGGTACTGGAGGAACAATTAGTGGAGTAGGTAAAAGACTTAAGGAATATAATCCAAACATACAAATTGTTTGTATTGATTTTAGTGAATGGCCTGGAGTTGAGGGATTAAAACCATTAAATGAAGGACATATTATTCCTGATACCTTTGATTCATCTGTAGTAGACGAGATGATTACTATAGATGTTGATGAAGCTCATCGGTTGGGTCATTTATTAGCAAAAAAGGGGTATTTTGTAGGACAGTCTTCTTCTGCTTATTTAGCAGGTGTATACAAATTAGCAGAAAAAATAAAAAAAGGTACTATTGGCACTATTTTCAATGATTTTGGAGAACGCTATTTTAGCACATCAGCTTGGGATTAATTGAGTTTAAGTATCAATATTTGTAACACTAAGAGCATTAGTTTGGATAAATTCCCTTCTTGGGGGTACTTCATCACCCATAAGTAGAGAAAAGATTTCACTTTCAGTACTTGTATGGTTTGATTGTACTTTATTTAAAGTACGTGATTCAGGGTCCATAGTAGTATCCCAAAGTTGCTCAGCAGACATTTCTCCAAGACCTTTATATCTTTGAGTATTAATTTTACCTTTACCCTCAAAACTATTAATATGTTCATCTCGTTCATCGTCACTATATGCCCATAAAGATTTACGTCCTGAGGTGATTTTATATAAGGGGGGTTGAGCTATATAAAGGTTACTGTTTTCAATTAATTTATACATATGCCTAAAGAAGAATGTAAGTAAAAGAGTACGTATATGTGCGCCATCAACGTCAGCATCAGTCATAATTATAATTCGGTGATACCTGATTTTCTCTAGATTAAATTCTTCACCTACTCCTCCTCCAATAGCTACAATAAGAGATTTAATCTCTTCGTGTAATAGGATTTTATCTTCTCTGGATTTTTCAACATTTAATATTTTACCTTTAATTGGAAGAATTGCTTGATATGTACGGTCTCTACCCATTTTTGCAGTACCTCCAGCTGATTCACCCTCTACAATATATAGTTCACAGTTTGCTGGATTTTTATCAGAGCAGTCAGCTAATTTCCCGGGAAGAGAACTTCCGTCAAAAGAATTCTTACGAATTATAAGATCTCGAGCTTTACGTGCAGCATCACGTGCATTTTGTGCTGTAACAATTTTTTCAATTATTCTTTTTGAAATTTTAGGATTATCTTCTAAATAGATCTGTAGCGCTTCTCCCAGTACAGTTTCTACTTGAGTACGGACCTCAGGGTTACCAAGTTTTGTTTTTGTTTGCCCTTCAAATTGAGGATTAGTAAGTTTTACACTTATAACCGCAGTTAATCCATCACGAGTTGCTTCTCCTGAAAGATTTGTGTCTTTGAGTAGCTTTTGTTTTCTACCATAATCATTAATTACTCTTGTAACCGCACTGCGAAATCCAGTGATATGTGATCCCCCATCAGTTGTATTGATGCAGTTAGCAAAAGAATATATGTTTTCATTAAAACTATCATTATATTGCAGAGCAACTTCCACAATAGTTTGGTCAATTTGGTTTTCTATATAAAAAGGTTTAGGAATTATATTATTACGATTTTGGTTCATATCTTCCACAAAGCTAATAATTCCACCTTGGAAAAGATATGTAATATCATTGTTTTCTACACTTTCTTCGTGCCAATCACTTTTAAATTTAATTGTCATCCCTTTATTAAGGTAAGCCATTTCCTTGAAACGTTGGTTTAAAGCGAAAAAATCATATTCTATCTTTTCGAAAATAGTTTCATCAGGTATAAAAGTGATTCTAGTTCCAGTTTTCACAGGGGTTGAAGATGTATCCTGTGATTCAGAACTAAGATCCGATTTACGTAGGCCTTTAGAAAATTCTTGAGTATAAATTTTACCGTCACGATAAACCTCTACTTTTAAATATGAAGATAGTGCATTTACAACTGATGCACCTACTCCATGTAGTCCACCAGAAACAGTATAAGCCTTACCTCCAAATTTTCCTCCAGCATGAAGAGTTGTCATAACTGTTTCCACACCAGACATGCCCGTTGATTTATGCTGATCTACAGGTATTCCTCTACCGTCATCCTCTATTTGAATGGAACCATCAGATAGTATTTCAATTGATACTCCGGTACAATAATTAGCCATAAATTCATCTACAGCGTTGTCAACAATTTCATAAATAAGATGATGAAGACCTTTATTATCAGTGCTTCCAATATACATCCCAGGTCGTAGTCTTACAGCTTGTAATCCTTCTAGTACCTGAATATCTTCAGAGGTATATTCAGATTCTTCTATATTTGAAAGATTTTCTTTTCTTAGGGCCATAAGATCTCCTTTAGCGCACTAAAGCATAATTGAACTTTATAACTACCTGAACATATTTCCTCATAGTAAATTATTTGAATTATGTTCTATTTAATTGTATCTATGAATTATAACATATTAATCAAGAGAAACCACAATATTTGGTAGATATAAAAGATAATATGTATACATATAGTGATTTAGATGAGAAAATTGGAGTTTAATTGCTGACTTGAAATTTTCATAAATATAGTAGTATGATTTTATTGTTTGGGTGTCTGAAGATTTACTCTTCAGTTAATGAGAAACTGGTCAAAATCCAGTACTGTCCCGCAGCGGTAGGTTGATGAGTATCAACGAGTCCGATCGACAGCCTAAATATTTTGCTTATGACTTTCGAGGGTAAGGTACTGGCAAGTCTGGATTAATTTAATAGATTAGATCTAGCTGCTTAGTCCTTTTCTTTTGATTTGAAAAGTATGGAGGACTAAAATTGAAGAGATTATTATTACTTGCTCCACTATTTTTATTGATAGTTTCGTGTGGAGAAATGGATTCAGATGTTGAGTTATTACAGACCTTTCCTTATACAGTGATAGATAGTATGGGTAATACTATTGAATTTACTGAGGCACCACAAAGAATTGTTGCATATGATGCAGGAGCTGTAGAAACACTTTTTGCGATAGATGAAGGAGAAAGAATTATTGCTACACATTCATTTGTAACCTATCCACCTGAAGTGGAACAAATTCCAAAGGTAGGAGATGCATTTAATCTTAATATAGAAAAAGTAATCGACTTAAAACCTGATTTAGTTTACGTCTTTTCTGAAACTTTTGTTCCGCAATTGACCAATGCTGGTTTAAAAGTTTTATATATAAAAACAGTGGATCACAATTTTAGATCTACTACTGATATGATTGAAATGTGGGGACAAATTACCGGGAATATTGATTCTGCAAATAAATTATCAAAATCGTTTGATGAGCAAATCAGTAGAATTGAAAGCAAAATAGGGGTTGTAGAAAGTAAATCTCAATTCAGTATATTGCAAGACGTAGGACAGTTTTGGGTTCCAGGTGCTGATACTCTTATGGGTGAAGTGTTCAATTTACTTAATGTAATAAATATAGCTGAAGATGTTTCTGGTTATGGCCAAATAAGCCCTGAATTAATTATTTCTAGAGACCCTGATATTTTAATTACTGCTGATGCGAATATGTGGTTCTCTGACATTAGATTTGCAAATATATCTGCTGTTAAAACAGGTAAAGTTTATAAACTTCCGTCAGATAAATTATCTGTGGCAGGTCCTAGGTTTGTAGATGGCATAGAAGAATTAGCTATATTAATATATCCAGAACTTTTTGATTAATTTCGGAAGAAGTAATATGAATTATCCGTGGAAAAGATTAATTTTATTTCTAATTATAGTTTTGATAGTTGTAATCTTTTCATTAGGAATTGGTTCAGTAAAAATACATCCTATGGATGTTTTAGGGATTCTTATTTCAAAATTATTTTATTTAGATGTAGCCTGGGAATGGTCAGATACAATGGAAATCATTTTGTGGGAAGTAAGATTGCCGCGTGTTTTACTTGCATTATTTGTAGGAGCTAGTCTTACTGTTGCTGGATCTATATATCAGGGATTATTTAGAAATCCATTAGCTGATCCTTATTTGATTGGTGCAGCAGCAGGTGCGGTATTAGGTGCTACTATAGCCATGTTAGTTTTGTCGTTATCTTCAATGGTAGATTTATTAAGTATTTCATTTTTTGCTTTTACTGGATCTCTTATAACAGTATTAGCTGCGTATTTGATTGCAAGGAGTTCTGGGGGAATTCAAACATACCCACTGATTTTATCAGGGATAGCACTTGGATCATTTGCTGCGGCAATTTCTACTTTAATTATGATTCGTAGTGATCCAGATTTACGACCAATATTATCATGGACATTAGGTAGTTTTGCTGGTGCAAGATGGACTCATGTAGTAATCGTTAGTGTAGTTTTTTGTGCTGTATTACCTTTTGGGTTGGTATATGCTCGTATTTTAAATTTATTTCAATTAAATGAAGAACATGCGAAGCAGTTGGGTGTTAATGTTGAGAGGTCAAAAATACTTATGATTGTTGTTGCAACTCTAGTAACAGCAACTGCTGTTTCATTTACAGGGTTAATAGGTTTTGTTGGTTTGATAGCACCTCATACAGTCAGATTATTATGGGGACCTGATTATAGAGTTTTAATTCCTATGGCAACAATAATCGGAGGAGGGTTTTTGGTTTTAGCCGATTTAGCAGCTAGGACATTATTTTTACCAAATGATTTACCAGTTGGGATTTTGACTGCTTTATGTGGAGTTCCTTTTTTTCTTTATTTAATTAGACAACGAAATTTTTAAAAATTTAATCACATGTTAGATATAAAAAAATTAACTTTTAAATATGACAATACACCAATATTTAACAATATTGAATTTCAAGTCAATTCAGGTGAAAGCGTAGGGATAGTTGGCCCAAATGGGTGTGGCAAAACTACATTAATTAGAGTAATTAGTGGGGTTTTAGAACCGTTTAATGGTGAAATATATGTTGATGGTCAAGATTTGAAAAAATTATCTGTTGTTGAAAGATCTCGTCATTTATCAGTTGCTCCTCAAATGCCAGAATTTCCTTTAGATTATACGGTTTATCAGATGCTCATGATGGCAAGAAATCCTTATTTAAGTTTGTTTAGTTGGGAAAGCAAACAAGATTTTGATATTGTACAGCAGGTTATATCTCTCACAGAAATCGAATATTTAGTTGAAAGACTTATTCGAGATATTTCTGGAGGAGAGCGGCAGAGAGTTTTACTTGCTATGACTATGATTCAATCTACTAAAACAGTAATTATGGATGAGCCAACTGCTAGTTTTGATTTAGGATATCAAATTGAATTTTATCGAATAATTAAATTGTTGAAAAGTCGTGGAATTGCTGTTTTACTTGCTATGCATGATTTATCATTAGCAGCACAATGTTGTGATAGGATTATCATTCTTTTTAAAGGACGAATTCATGCTGAGGGAAATCCAAAAGAAGTATTAACAGAGGAAATTCTTTCAGATGTATATAATACTCCTATTAAAGTAATGTATCATCCTGATTCAGAGTCTCCTGTAGTTGTTTCTACAGATAGAACTAACTAAACTAGGGTTAGCTCTATAGGGTAGATAGTATTTTAATCGTGATTGAGGTGTATAGATGGTAGTAATGAAAGGGAAAGAAGCTCTGGTAAAAAATCTTCAAGTTGAAGGTGTTGAATATATTTTTGGCAATCCAGGAACTACTGAAAGTCCTATTATTGATGAACTTACGAAATGTTCGAATTCAGGTATTGAATATATTTTAGTATTGCAAGAAGGTGTTGCTATTGGTATTGCAGATGCTTATTCAAGATTAAGTAACAAACCTACATTTTTAAATTTGCATATTGAGACCGGCTTAGGCAATGCAGTTAGTTTACTACATAATGTTTTTGAAACTGGTACTAGTATGGTGTTAAGTGCAGCTAATAAAGATATTAGAGAGTTAACACATGGTATGACGGATTTAACAGACGTAGTTAAACCATTTACCAAGTGGTCAATAGAAGCATCAATGCCTGAGCAAATACCATTTTCTATCAGGCGGGCATTTAATGAGGCAAGAAAAGTTCCAACTGGTCCAACATTCATATCTTTTACAGCTAATGCGTTAGACCATGATGCAGAAATGGAAATTCTACCTCCTGATGAAGCGCCTAGTTATGGTTACCCAGATAAAGATGCTATCGAATCAGCAGCGAATATTTTGATGCAAGCGAATAATCCCATTTTCTTATTAGGAGATAAAGTTGGTAATTTGAAAGCTGTTTCTGAAGTAGTAAGGTTGTCAGAAATTTCGGGAAGCAAAGTATACGCAATGGAATATTCGGAAATGAATTTTCCTACAGATCATAGTCAGTATTTTGGTAAGTTAAGATTGGGGTATAAAGAGGACCAATCAATTATTTCTGAAGCAGATGTCATTTTTGTAATCGGGAAAATTACAAGTGGATATTTCATGTTTTCAAATCCTTCTTTAAGATATTTTAATGAACAAAGTACATTAATACATTTAGATAATGATTCTAATGAAATTGGTAAATCTCAAAAAACAAATATTCCAATTTTAGGAGATATTAAGTTATCTATATCTAATTTAAATGTTGCTATTCAATCACTTATGTCTAGCAAAACTCAAAAAATTATTAATCAAAGGATATCTACTTTAAAGGCTAAGAAACAAGAACTTATAAAAGTATGGACGAATGATTTATTGTCTAAGTGGGATTGTAATCCGATGTCACCTGAACGTATGATGTCTGAAATATCTAAATTTGTAAAAGAAGCTCCTGGAACTATATTGATTAATGATGCAGTTTCTTCTCAATCTGCTTTATTTGGTAGTATTAATTTTAATAGAGAAAAATCAATATTAGGTGGTTTTGGTGGTGCAATTGGATGGGGAGTTGGTGCTGGAATAGGTGCAAAATTAGCTAATCCTGAATCTCCAGTATTAGCTATACTTGGTGATGGTACAGCGATGATGACAGTACAAGGGTTTTGGACGGCTTCTTCTTATAAAATCCCAGTTGTTTATATTATTTGTAATAATAGTTCTTATCGAGTGTTAAAAATAAACATGGAATATTATAGACAACATATATTAAATCAATCAGATGCAGTTGATTCACAAATTGGAGCAGATTTCCCAGGTGGTTTAGACATTGCTTCAATGGCTAGTGCGATGGGAGTTAAGTCAAAACGAATTACTGATCCTTCTGAAATTAAAGATTCAATACATTGGGCTTTTAGTTTAGGAGAGCCTGTGGTGTTAGATATTGTTATAGATAATCAATATTGATATAGATCTATATTATAGATTTTACCTTACAAACCATCGTATTGCATGACTACTTAGTGAGTCTGTAAATTTTAATGTGTATGGATCTACTATCCTACGTCCTACTTTCCCATCATTACGTAGCTGTAACCAGCCAAAATCCCAGTTATTACTTCGATATTTCATTGGAATATTGGGAGCTACTCGAACGAGTGGATGAGAACCAGCAATAAAAATATGTTGTTTTGTATAATAGTAACAAGAATTCATTTGTATAAATGTCTCATGTTCAAGTGTTTCTGATTTATTGATAGACAAGTCATTACATAAATTACGTAATCCTGCTTTAACTTCCATTCCTTGAGCGATTGCATCTCCTAGATTGTCTGATGATCCTGAAAGTATATTTCCGTTTTCGTCGTGAGATAAAATTTCTTTCCAATCATCACGTACAAAATAACGGAAGAAATTGAAATCATAGATAAAATTGTTACTCGGTGCATTTGTTCCACTGTCCCACTCGTCAATATGATGCATTTTTTTCATTTCAGGGCGTATTTGTTTAGGAGAATCTGGTGGATTTAAATCCTTGGGAGATTCTTCTGCAAGATATGGCCTTGCAATACATTGAATTCCATCTTCATTGTACATAAAAAAAGACATAGATGGTCTTTGCCTAAACTCAGCGCCAGGTAAGCTTGTTGGTTGTCGTTGCGTCATGATACCTGCAACCCATTGATTATCAATACAATACGTTGTACGAAATTCTGCTGATTCCAAGACAGGTTCATCATTATTGGAACTAGTATCAACATGTTCATTATGTTGAAAAACTGTATGTATTCTAAGGTCAGCTCCATTTTGAATTGCTTTCTGTAAAATTGATGAGCTTCCATTGATGGGATTTCTTTCCATGTCTAATTCAAGAGCACATTCCCATTTGTTGATATTATTTAATTCCATGTTTATCTTCCTTCCTGATTATTAGTAATTAAGTTTAATTTTTATTATTTTAGTTTTGAATTTATAAAAGTAGGATGTCCAAGAACAAATTCTTGTACAGATATTTCACGTTTCCCTTCAAGCTGAATTGTCGACAAAAGTAAATCTGTTGTAGCAGTAGATATAGCTATCTTATTTGAAGAAGTTCGTATTATTGTACCAGGAGCTACGTTGTTATTTTCTTTTGTAGAAGTTAATTCCATTTTGGTAAGTATTATTCTTTTACCGTTCCACCATGAATATGTTTTAGGCCAGGGGTTATAAGCAAGTGTTTTTAAATAAATTTCTTTAGAAGAGAGGTTCCATTTTATTTCTCCATCTGATTTTGTTATTTTTTTAGTAAAGGTTGCATCAGATTCCTTTTGACTTATAGGGGATATTTCATTTTTTATCCATCTTGGGATTATATCAATTAGCAATTCAGATCCAATTGAAAATAATCTTTTGGTTAGATCATAAGCTGTTTCATTACAAATGCGATTAACCATTTGACTTTTTAGCATTGGACCAGCATCAAGTTTATTATTGATTTTTATAATTGATACACCTGTTGCCTTTTCATCAGATAAAATTGTGCTTATAACTGGTGAAGGCCCTCGATATTTTGGTAGAAGTGAAGGGTGAATATTTAAACATCCAAATTTAGGCAAATCAATTATTTTAGGGGGTAAATAAAGCCCATAAGCCGCTACAATAATAATATCTGGTGCTATTTTTGTTAATAAATCAATTTCCTTCTCATCAATTTTTGTTGGTAGATGTACAGGGATTTGATTAGAAATTGCTAATGATTCAATTGGATTAGATTGTTTTAGTTTTATTTTCGTAATAGGATCAGATTTTGTATATACTGATACGATATTAAAATTTTCTGCTATTAAGTTTTTAAGTACAGGCATTCCATAGTCAGAGGAGCCCATAAAGATCATTTTCATATGTATTTTTTACTTTAATTTGTCATTTTATTATGTGATATTATAAGGCATTAAATTATTTTAAGACATTATGGAGCTTAGGTTTAAATGAATAGTCAACAAATTGCATATGTAAATGGTGAATTTTTGCCTGAATCAGAGGCAAAAATCTCTATTAATGACAGAGGGTTTATTTATGGAGATGCAGTGTTTGATACAGCCCGAACATTTAATGGCAAGATATTTTTTTTAGATGACCACATTGATCGCCTTTTTGAATCATGCAAATATTTAGATATAAATCCCNGTATTGTCAAAAGAAGAATATATTAAGTTGACACATGAAATACTGGAAAAGAATGTNNCATTCCTTCAAGAAAATGAAGATTATTGGGTAACTCAGAGNGTGACTAGAGGTATAAGAGCNGGTGATTCGAATCAAGATANTTCTAGTATNCAATCAACAATTATAATNAATTGTCGTAAAATTATTTTTAGGAANAGAGCNCCTTATTTTAAAGATGGTGTNCCATTGTCAGTATCTTCTTATAGAAGGATACCTCCTTGGGCNGTTAGTCCTCGTGCAAAAACACATAATTANTTAAATATGGTTTTAGCAGAAAATGAAGTNCAGNCTCATTCTCCNAGTGCATGGGCTGTATTACTTGANGAGAACGGTAATTTGTGTGANGGGTTGGGGTGCAATATTTTTGTTGTAAANAATGGTGTNCTTTATACTCCGCCTGATANNTATACATTAGGAGGAATAACAAGAAAAGTTGTAATGGACCTTGCNAGGAGTGTAGATATNCCTTTAATTGTAAAAGACCTTGATCCTTATGATGCTATAATTGCAGATGAAATTTTNCTAACATCAACAAGTTTATGTGTTTGTCCTGCAATATCTTTTAATGGAACAACTATAGGTANTGGGAATATACCTGGACCAATAACAAAAAGATTACAAGAAGCTTTTAATTCAGTAATAAATATGGATTTTGTTAANCAGTATTTGTNTTTTTATTCTGATGGTCCTGCAAGTCCTTTTTAAAANTCGNNTNTATNTANTTAATTATCGATTAATACTNGTTCTAAGTTTGTATTTCCCATAAGAAATTNATCTACGCCTCGTGCTAGNTCACGTCCTTCAGCTAAGGCCCAAACTACTAGAGATTGNCCACGGGACATATCTCCAGCAGAAAATACTTTCTTTATATTAGTCATTTTATCCTGGTTAGTTTTGACATTGCCTCTTTCATCAAATTCTACTTTTAAATCTGTAAGTAANCCGTNGTGTTCNGGATGTATNAATCCCATAGCAAGTAGTACTAANTCAGCATTAATGATAAAATCNCTTTTTGATTTTTCTTGGAATGTAGGCCTTCCTTGGGTTTGTTGNGTCCATTCAATTTTCACNCCATGTAATTTTTTGACAGTAGATGTNCCAGANAATTCTTTTGTAAGTATATTGTAATCACGAANNCCTCCTTCTTCATGGGCTGGTGANGATCTTAATATCATTGGCCATTGAGGCCAAGGATTCATANGAGTTCGTTCTTTTGGTGGNTCTGGTAATAATTCTAATTGATAAACTTTTTTAGCTCCTTGTCTGTGTGCAGTACCTAGACAATCAGCNCCAGTATCACCTCCTCCAAGAATNATGACATTTTTATTTTTAGCAGTTATCAGATCTTTTTTAGNAACACTATGTCCTACATTAATACGATTTTGTTGNGTAAGGTATTCCATAGCAAAATGTACTCCTGACAGATCTCTACCAGGTANAGGCAAATCTCGTGGNTNAGTTGATCCTCCAGTCAAACATATAGCGTCATATTCTGCAAGTAATCTTTTGGTNGGAAAGTTTTTNCCTACATTAGTATTCGTAANAAATTNAACTCCTTCTTGTTNCATTTGATCTACGCGACGTTGAACAATATTTTTTTCTAACTTAAAATCAGGGATACCTAATCTTAATAATCCACCGATATATTCATCTCGTTCAAATACTGTTACTGAATGNCCNCATCGNTTTAGCTGCTGNGCNGCAGCTAAACCTGCAGGACCTGAACCAACAATTGCCACTCGTTTGCCTGTTTTATTTGAGGGNTTGATTGGTTTAATTAANCCTTTATCCCAACCGAAATCANCTATTGTTTTTTCAATATGTTCAATTGATACTGGNTCTTGATTTATTGCAAGTGTACAGGANGCTTCACAAGGTGCTGGACAGATTCGNCCAGTAAATTCAGGNAAATTATTAGTAGAATGNAGAGAATCTAAAGCTTTAGGCCAATTTTCTTCATATACAAGATGGTTCCAATCAGGTATACGATTTCCAAGNGGNCAAGCATTATGACAAAAAGGAATTGCACANTTCATACATCTTGCACCTTGTTCATGAGCTGTTTTACTATTCCACTTTAAATAATACTCAGAAAANTCNCCTACTCTTTCGTTTANAGGNCTCTTTTTTTGAAGATTTCTTTTAAATTCTATAAATCCAGTTGGTTTTCCCACAATTNTTCCTTNTTANACTNTTAAGTACTATTTTTTTGATAATNNTCGTTTATAGNCATNAGGTATGATTNTAACAAAATTTNGAATAGATTGATTCCAATTTTGAAGNATATCTTGAGCATTTTTACTATTTGTTAANNTATAATGTTTTTCAATTAGTTGTTGAACTAACATTATTTCTTGTTTGTCACTNAGAGNATCNAATNCAACCANNTCTTTATTACANAANGATTCNAAAATTTTATTTGGATCGATAACATAAGCAATTCCACCACTCATACCTGCAGCAAAATTACGACCNGTTGGTCCTANTATGACNACTCTACCACCAGTCATATACTCACATCCATGATCACCNACTCCCTCAACAACAGCATTNGCACCACTGTTTCTTACTGCAAAACGTTCTCCTGCTTTACCATTGATAAATACATTACCTCTTGTAGCTCCATATAAAGCTACATTCCCAATAATTACGTTTTCTGATGGATNGAGTATAGATTNATNCGGTGTTTTAACTATTACTTCACCTCCAGATAATCCTTTNCAAAAATAATCATTNGCATCTCCCTCTAATTTAAATNTNATTCCNGGAGCTAAAAANGCTGCNAANCTTTGTCCAGCTGAGCCTTTGAAATTAACAGAAATTGTATNNGATGGNAGGCCTNTATGACCATATTTTTTAGATACATGGTAACTTAACATAGTTCCAACTGTTCTNTTTTGATTTGTAATNGGACTTTCTATATTTGAAGNAGTTCCATCTTGAATACTTTTATGTGCNTTCTTAATTAATAATTGATCTAATGCTTTAGTAAGTGAATGATCNTGATTTTTAGTTTGNTACCTAACTATATTNNGATCGACATCAGGNGTNTATACTAANGCNGATAAATCTAGATGAGAAGCTTTCCAATGATNAAGNGCTTTTCGTTTATTGAGTTTATCNGCTCGTCCTATCATTTCATTAANTGTTCGAAATCCTAATTCAGACATAATTTCACGTAAGTGTTNAGCAATAAAATAAAAATAATTAATTACAGCTTCTGGTGTGCCTGTGAAGTGTTTTCGAAGTTCTTTATCCTGAGTNGCTATTCCTACAGAACANGTATTCATATGGCATTTTCTTAACATGATNCANCCTAATGTAATTAGNGGAGCAGTTGCAAAACCAAATTCTTCGGCTCCGAGTAAACAAGCAATNGCTACATCACGTCCNGTCTTNAATTGTCCGTCAGTTTGAACTACAATTCNATTTCTAAGNTCATTCATTACTAATACTTGTTGAGTTTCTGCAAGTCCTAATTCCCATGGTAGACCTGCAGTTTTTATNGATGATTCTGGAGAAGCACCTGTTCCTCCACTNTCACCGCTGATTAACACTACATCACCATGTCCTTTNGAAACACCTGCNGCTATNGTACCNACNCCTGCTTCAGATACTAATTTAACATGTATTCTAGNNTCAGGGTTAGCATTNTTAAGATCNTGAATTAATTGAGCAAGATCTTCAATTGAGTATATNTCATGATGAGGAGGNGGAGAGATTANTTCTACNCCNGGAGTAGAACTACGAACCCAACCNATNTANTCATCTANTTTATGCCCAGGTAACTGGCCTCCTTCACCTGGTTTTGATCCTTGTGCCATCTTTATTTGGAGATCTTTTGCACTTGCNAGATAGTCAGATGTNACNCCAAAACGACCAGAAGCNACTTGTTTNATTGCACTNTTTTTGGAATCTCCATTTGGTTCNANAGTGTANCGATTGAGATCTTCTCCTCCTTCACCAGTATTACTTCNGGCTTTGATTCGATTCATTGCGATTGCAAGTGTTTCGTGAGCTTCTTTACTNATTGATCCTAAAGAAATTGCACCTGTAGCAAATCGTTTTACAATTTCTGATGATGGTTCTATTTCATCTAACGGTATTGGGTTTTTAATTTTCTTAAATTCTAACAACCCTCTTATTGTAAAGAGTTCTTTATTTTGTTTATCAATTTTTGATGCAAATTTTTTATAGTCATCATATGAATTAGCTTTTGTAGCAAATTGGAGATCTTCAATTGTACTAGGATTCCAATCATGGTGTTCACCACCACGCCGCCACTGATAGTATCCACCTAAGTCAAGAGATTGAATTTGATTATTGGAATTACTATATGCTCGATTATGTCTATTTAAACTTTCTTCTTGTATTTGAGGTAATCCAATACCACCTATTCGAGATTGAGTCCATGTAAAATATTTGTCTATTGTTTTTTTATTTAATCCAACTGCCTCAAAAATTTGTGCTCCACTATAACTTTGTAAAGTTGAAATCCCCATCTTTGACATTACTTTTACAATTCCTTTATGAAGTGCTTTAACGATGTTTTGTTCAGCTTTAGAGTAAGTAAATCCAGAATTTATTTGATTATTGTTAATTTGATCTGCAGCAGTTTCAAACAGTAGATATGGGTGTATAGCTCCAGCACCATATCCAAGTAATAGAGCAAAATGACTAACTTCTCTGGGTTCTCCAGATTCAATTATCAATCCCACTTTTGTACGTAATCCTTTTTTGATTAAGTGATGGTGTACTGAGGAAGTAGCAAGCAAACTAGGAATAGGTATAGTGTTTTCATCCAAACCTTTATCAGACAAAATCAAGATTGTAGTTCCAGCTTTTACTAACTCTTCTGCTTTTTTACAAAGTAAGTTAACTGCTTGAGCTAATGTATTAGGAGGAATTTTCTTGGTATTAATTTTGTAAAGCATTGAAAGGGTTGTTGATTTAATATGAGGTGTATTAATCGAACAAATTTTTATTAAATCTCCTTGAGTTAAGATGGGTTCTTTTATTAGAAGCTGAGCTACATGCTGAGGAGTTTCAGTGAATAAATTTTGTTCTGATCCTAGATATGTTTCAACAGAAGTTACGAGTTCTTCACGTATAGCATCGAGTGGAGGATTACTAACTTGAGCAAATAATTGTTTAAAATAATTAAATAAAAGAGGTGATTTTTGGGATAATACAGCAACTGGTGTATCATTTCCCATAGAACCAATTGGTTCGGTTCCATTTAATACCATAGGTTCGATAATTATTCGAATATCTTCGAGTGTATAACCAAAAGCTATTTGTCTTTGTAACAATGTTTTTGATTCAACAGAGTATTTACCAAGTGAAAGTTTGGTTTGTCTATTATTTAAAACATGACGGTTTTTTTTAATCCAATCAGTATATGGGTTTTGATTGGAGATAGAATGCTTGATAGTAGTATCATCAACAATTTTTTTGTTTTTAGTGTCTAAAAGGAACATTTTTCCAGGTTCAACTCTACCTTTTGTTTGGATTTTGGATGGAGGTATATTTAACACACCTGTTTCTGAAGCCATTACCAATAAATTATCAGTTGTAATAAGATATCGAGCTGGTCTTAAACCATTTCGATCTAAAATAGCACATACACTTTCTCCATCTGATGCTATAACTAATGCTGGGCCATCCCAAGGTTCCATCATAGACGCATGGTATTCATAGAAAGCTTTTTTATGTGGATCCATTTGTATGTGATCCCCCCATGCTTCAGGTATTACCATCATCATTACATGAGGTAATGACCTACCTGTAGCAAGAAGAAGTTCAACAACATTATCCAATGATGCAGTATCACTTTGATCTGTTGGTATTATAGGTGTTAGTTTTTTTATTTCGTTTTTTAATATGGATGATTCCATAGTTTTTTCACGAGCAGCCATCCAATTAATATTTCCACGTAATGTATTAATCTCACCATTATGAATGAGGTAGCGATATGGGTGTGCAAGGTGCCATGCACCCAATGTGTTTGTACTAAAACGTGAATGAACTAATCCAAAACCAGATTTAAGTGTAGGGTCCTTTAATTCAGTATAAAAGTCTGATACTTGATGAGCATGGAGTAGGCCTTTGTATACAATTTTTTTAGATGACAAACTACAGATATAAAAATCAGTTTGATTTGGTAATTGAGTACTTATTTTTTTTTCTATTTGTCTTCTTAATAAATATAGTCGTAATTCTAATGGGATTTCATCATTAGAAGAGTTTTCTTTTGTAACAAAGAACTGATAAATTACAGGACAAGATTTTTTAGCTAAATTTCCAATTGCATCTAAATTGATTGGAACTTTTCTCCATCCAAGAAATCTTAAGTTTTCAGAGGCAGTAGTATTTTCGATAAGATTCATTGAAGTTGATTTTGCTTGATTTTCTGTAGGTAAGAAAACAATTCCAGTACCATAGGAATTTATATTTGGGAGGTCAATTTGTTCTTTGGCACATTCTTTTCTAAAGAATTTATCTGGCATCTGAATCATAATACCAGCTCCATCACCAGTTTCAGGGTCTGCTCCAGCTGCACCACGATGTCCTAAATTAATAAGAACCTCTAAAGATTGGTTAATAATATGATGAGATTTAGTTCCATCAATATTAGCTACTAATCCTACTCCACAAGCGTCATGTTCAAATGTTGGGTCATATAAACCTTGTTTTGTAAGCGTAGTTAAATTTTTTGAATAAGTATGGTTTTGTTGTTTTAACATGTTTAGTTACTAAATATTATCTTTTACACTTATAGTATTGGCAAGTAGTGTTTTATTTCATAATCAGTTATTTGCGTACGATATTGATTATATTCAAATTCTTTATTTTGGATAAAGTAGGAGAAGGCATGATTACCTAATGTTTCTTTTACTAAGGAACTTTTTTTAGTTAAGTTAATGGCTTCGCTTAAACTTTTAGGCAAAGGTTTTAAGTTTTTAGATTGTTCGCCGCTTTTATAATTTTCAACAGGATGGATATCGTTTGGAGGGGGTAATTTAGATTTATTAGTTATTCCAGACAATCCACTAGCAAGGAGTACACTAAATGTTAAATATGGATTACATGCAGGGTCAGGTGAACGGTATTCAATACGACGGGAGGTTTCTCTTCCTTTTTTATAATCAGGGATTCTAATTAAATCTGATTTGTTAACTTTTGCCCATGAAACATGTGTTGGAGCCTCGTACCCTAGTGTTTCATTTGAAATTGCAGGCACTAGTCGTTTATAAGAATTTATCCATTGATTTGTAACTGATGTAATTTCAGGAGCATGTTCCAATAAGCCTGCGATAAAATGGCGTGCAGTTTTAGAAAGGTAGTCATTATTATTTGCAAAGAAAGCATTCTTGTCATTTTGGAACAAACTTTGATGGATGTGCATTCCACTACCATTTAAATCTTTAATAGGTTTTGGCATAAATGTTGCGTAATATCCGTTCATAGCAGCAATTTCTTTTATAGCTGCTTTACAAGTTAAGATGTTATCTGCCATGGTTAAAGCATCAGTATGGCGTAGATTGATTTCATGTTGTCCAGGAGCTACTTCATGATGACTAGCTTCTACAGGTATCCCCATTTCTTCTAAAGTCAGCACAGTTTCTCGTCGTAAATTTGTTGTAGTATCATTACTAATTTGATCAAAATAAGTTCCCTGATCTAGCGGTTGAGCTTCTAATGCATTATGGAAATAGAAATATTCTAATTCAGGAGCAACATAGTAAGTATAACCTAACTTGGATGCTTTCATAATATTACGAATTAAAATATTTCTAGGATCACCTTCAAAAAAATTGCCATCTGGTGTAAGAATGTTACAAAATATACGAGCTACAGCATTTGTCTTTGGTCTCCAAGGAAGAATAGCAAATGTTGATGGATCAGGTACAGCATACATATCTGTTTCATTATTTCTAGTGAATCCTTGTATAGTTGATCCATCAAAATTCATCCCACGAGTAAGTGCATTAGGAAGCTCTTCAGAATTGATAGCAAACCCTTTAAGGTTTCCTAGAATATCGTTGAACCATAAACGTATGAATTTTACGTCATGCTTTCGAGTTTGATCTAGTACATATTCAATATTAGTTTTATTAGTATCTAACATAAGTGAAAGCCTAAATAAAACACTCGCGATATGAAAAATCGAGTATTCTGATATCGCTAGTGTTTAGATTGTATTTAAAATTAGTTGATGACTATGCATCAAAATATAGGAGGAATTCGTACGGATGAGGTCGAAGTTTCATTGGATTTATCTCAAGTTCTCTTTTGTAAGATATCCATGATTCGATAAATGATTTTGTAAAGACATCTCCTTCTAAAAGGAAAGAGTTATCTTTTTCTAATGCATTAAGAGTCTCATCTAGTGATCCAGGAACTTGTTTTACTTTAGAAGCTTCACTAGGAGATAAGTCGTACAAATTTTTGTCGAGAGGCTTACCCGGATCAATTTTATTTTTAATTCCATCTAACCCAGCCATAAGCATTGCTGAGAAGGCAAGGTATGGATTTGCAGTAGGATCCGGACATCGAAATTCGATTCGTTTTGCTGCAGGATTAGAAAAATACATTGGAATTCTACAGCAAGCACTTCGATTTCGAGCAGAGTAAGCAAGTATTACAGGTGCTTCAAATCCAGGAACAAGTCTTTTGTAGGAATTTGTAGTTGGAGCACAAAAAGCTAACAATGCAGGAGCATGTTTTAGTAGCCCACCAATATAATATTTCATTGTTTCACTCATACCAACGTAACCATCTCCAGAAAATATGTTAGAGTTATTTTTCCAAATACTTTGGTGAGTATGCATGCCAGTACCATTGTCATCGAACAAAGGTTTTGGCATAAATGTTGCAACTTTCCCATTCTCACGAGCTACATTTTTAACAATGTACTTAAGTATGATTACATTATCAGCAGTTTTGGTGAGTGTATCGTACTTAAAATCGATTTCACCTTGCCCTCCTGTAGCTACCTCATGATGATGTTTTTCAATTGTAATACCGAAGTCAGCCATTTTTAGACAGGCTTCATTACGTATGTCTGTTAATGTGTCCAGGGGAGGAGAAGGGAAATAACCTTGTTTATGGCGGATTTTGTGTGACTGATTGAGTTCACTGAGTTCTCCAGTAAGCGAAATTTCATTTCCTGTATTCCAAATTCCTTCATCAGAATCAACATAATAATAACTACTATGAGCATTTTGATCGAATCTTGCAGTGTCAAAAATAAAAAATTCAGCTTCTGGTCCCCAATAACTTAAATCACCAACTCCTGATGATTTAAGGAATAACTCTGCTTTACGAGCTATCCATCGTGGATCATTAGGGTAGTCTTTTTGTGTAAGAGGGTCACGAACATTACAAAAAAGACTTAGAGTTGGAAAGTCAAAAACAGGATCTATAGCAGCAGTACTGGGGTCAGGAACAAGAAGCATGTCGCTTTCATCGATTGATTGGAATCCTCTGATACTTGACCCATCAAATCCGGTGCCTTCTTCAAATAACTCAGTTGTAAGTTCTTCAATAGGTAGGGATAGATGTTGCAAAGTTCCAGGAACATCAACGAGTTTTAAATCTACAAATTTAACGTTATTTTCTTTAGCAAATTCAATTACTTCTTGTGCATTCATTTCTATGTACTCCTTAATAAGATTTCTAAAATACTATAGTGCAGCTTCGTTTTCTTCTCCAGTTCTAACTCTAAATACTTGCGTTAATTGAGTTATGAAAATTTTACCATCTCCAATTTCACCATTATCAGAACTGCGAGACGCTGTAATTATAGCATCGATGGCCTTTTCTTTCATGTCTTGAGTAACAACGGTAGTGAGTAGAGTTTTTGGAACTGCTGAGCGATTTATAGTCGACCCACCTCTTCCTGTAGCAATTTCAACTCCTTGTTGTTTACCTTGGCCAGTTACATTTTGATAATGAAATCCTCCACAACCGATTTTTTCTAAAGCATTAGAAACATGCGATATTCGTTCAGGACGAACAATAGCTTCAATTTTAAACATTGTAAATCTCCTTATATAGAGTTTTAAATTTAACGAAAATTAGTCAGCACCATCTTGAATGTAAGATCGTTCTCCATGGCTAGAAATATCTAACCCTTCATTTTCTTCTTGTTCTGTGGCTCGAAGACCTAAACCAGGGATGATATCTAGAACTTTTAATATAATTAAGGTAACTATCAATGAATAAGCGATAGTTACGACAACTGCAATAATTTGAGGGCCCATTACGCCAGGATTTCCTTCAATTAGTCCTGCAGTTTCACCAATCGATTCAAGTGCAAATATACCTGTTGCAATAGCTCCCCAAATGCCTCCAACCCCATGAACTGCAAAAACATCTAAAGCATCATCAAGTGAAGTTTTATGAATTAATTCAACAGCAAAAAAGCAGATAAGCCCAGCTCCTAATCCGATAACTACTGCACCTAAAACATTTACAAATCCAGATGCTGGTGTAATAGCAACTAAACCAGCAACAGCACCAGTTGCAACCCCAACAGCACTCATTTTTTTAATTCGTATTTGAGAAATTATACCCCATGTTACAGCAGCAGCAGCAGCGGCAGTATTAGTAACAAGAAAAGCATTTAAAGCCCTTCCATCAGCAGCTAATCCTGATCCAGCATTAAAACCAAACCATCCAAACCAAAGTAAACTAGCTCCTAATATAACTAAAGGAACATTATGAGCTCCAGCTCCGGGATTGCTACGTTTTCCAACAAGTAGAGCAGCAGCAATAGCTGCAATTCCAGCATTAATGTGTACTACTGTGCCACCAGCAAAATCTAAAGCATTCATACCTAGAAGCCACCCATTATCAGCCCAAACCCAGTGACAAATTGGTGCATAAACTAATGTAATCCATAAAACAAGGAAAATTAAGTATGTTGTGAATTTAAATCGTTCTACAAAAGCACCTGTTATTAAAGCAGGAGTGATTATAGCAAACATCATTTGAAAAATGATCATAATTAGTTCGTCAGAACCACCTGATAGTCCAATTCTTGAGAAATCTCCTATTAGAGCATTACCTGTACCAAATGCTAGGCTATAACCCCATAAGACCCAAACAATACTAACTACACACATTGAAATAAAACTATACATAATTGTATTAATGACATTTTTTGCGCGAGTTAATCCTCCGTAGAAAAATGCTAGACCTGGAGTCATTAATAAAACTAGTGCAGATGCAGTTAACATCCATGCTACATTTCCTGAATCCATAATAAAATCCTTTCTCCCTCTATAATTGAAATATTGTTTTAGTAGGAAATATTTCCTTACTAATATATTTAATGATGTGATCTTAACTCAATAATATTTCAAATGTGTTACTACAGTGTTACATTTATGTTAAATTTTTTAAAAAGTTATAATGTCGCCTAAATTTTCATCAATTAAAAGTTTTTTCTAAAAACTCTAAGTCAATTTCTGGATATACAGGAAATTCATTCAGGATTTCATTTACCATTTGGGAAGCTTTCGCGATGATATTGGCTGGAATTTCATATTTTGCAAGACTTTTTTTATCAGTAAGTTCTTTATTTTTAATTATTGTTGGGCTTGTTTCAGAAAGTACAATCGATATTATATCTGCAATTTTACTCATTTGAGATTCTTTCATTCCAAGTGAAGTAAGTGCAGGAGTACCAATTCGTAAACCACTTGTATACCAAGGTCCGTTAGAGTCAAAGGGTAAAGCATTTCTATTAAGTGTAATTTTTGCTTCTCTTAATACACTTTCAGCTTGTCTACCGGTAAGATTTAATGGACTTACATCAATCAAATTCAGATGATTATCAGTTCCATTTGTTACTACATTGAGACCAGAAGATATTAAAGAATTTGCTAAAGCTTGAGAATTATTAACAATCTGTTGGGCATATTCTTGGAATTCAGTGGAAAGAGCTTGTTTTAATGCTACTGATTTAGCAGCCATCACGTGGGGTAAAGGACCTCCCATTACTAAAGGACAACCTTTATCAACCTGTTCTGAGAATTCTTTTTTACATAATATCATTCCACCACGAGGGCCTCGTAATGTTTTGTGAGTTGTTGTCGTGACAACATCTGCAAATGGCACAGGGTCGTAATTACCGGTCAATACTTTCCCGGCTACAAGTCCAGAAAAATGAGCCATATCTACCATTAGAACAGCTCCTACTTCATCAGCAATTTCCCGAAATATTTTGAAGTCAAGACGACGAGGGTAAGCACTGTAACCAGCTAGAATTATTAAAGGCTTAAATTTTTTTGCAGTATCTCTAATTTGATCATAGTCGATTAGGAACGTTTTAGGATTTACACTATATGTTTCTGTGGTAAACATACGAGATGATACATTATAACGATATCCATGAGTAAGGTGTCCGCCAGCATCGTAGCTCATAGATAGTAATTTTTGATTACCTAATTGTTTTTTTAGAGTATTCCATTCTGAATTCGATAAAGTATTTAGTTGCTTTCTACCTATATTTTCCAAATATGGTAACTCAATACGTGAAGATAATATTGCCCAATAAGCAATTAGATTAGCATCAGAACCAGAATGAGGTTGAATATATGCATGATCAGATTTAAAAAGTTGTTTTGCTAAATTTACGCCATGATTTTCTAATTCATCTATGTTGTCACATCCTGCATAAAATCTATGATAAGGAATACCTTCAGCATATTTATCTGTTAATAAATTCGCTTGAGATAGTTGTACAGCTAGTGATGAATAATTTTCACTAGCAATCATTTTTAAATTTGATCTTTGATCTTTAATTTCGTCAATAATGGACTTAGTTATTTTAGGCGAAACTTTATGTATTGTATCTAGAGCTGCTAGGTAAGCAATAAACCCACTAGAAAGTTTTTTTGATGAATTTCCAGGTGTTTCGTTAATATATCTATCTATAATAGTTTCAGTTTTCATTCTTTAATCTCCTAAGAATCAAAGTCTAAAATGCTATAAAAGACATGTCAAGAAATTTATTGCTAGATTAGAGCATAAAATCTTATAAATTGTATTTTCAGTGGAATCGGATAATGATATATTTATGAAGTAACCAAATAATCGAGGTGCAATGTGGTAGATAAGGGTAAAATTGAAAATGCTATAGAATCTATACTTCATGCTATAGGAGAAGATTCTGGAAGAGAAGGTTTATTAGCTACACCTAAACGAGTAGCAAGAGTATATGAAGAGATTTTTTCAGGTATTAATATTGATCCTCAATCGATTTTACAAACTACTTTCAGTGAAGAATACTCTGGATTGGTTACATTAGACAAAATATCTTTTTTTTCAATGTGTGAACATCATTTATTGCCATTTTACGGATTTGTATCCATAGGATATATCCCGAATGGTAAAATTGCGGGTCTCAGTAAATTTGTTAGATTGATAGATGTTTTATCTAAGCGCCCTCAATTGCAAGAACGCTTGACAGAGCAGATAGTTAATTTAATTGATTTAGTTTTATCTCCTGAAGGAGTTGCTGTAATTATTTCTGCGGAGCATATGTGTATGTCTCTTAGAGGAGTTAAAAAAATGGGGGCAACTATCAAAACAGTTGCATCACGTGGTGTGTTAAATACTCAAAATGATCGATTCAAAGAATTTGAATCGATTGTTTCGAAAGCGAAATAGTCTTGCTTAGTACTAGATTAGTTACTAATTTTGATCAAATAAGATCTAATTGGAATATTTTATTAAATCAGACTGAGTTAAATGCGATTTTTTTCTCTGTATTATGGCAGGAAACTTGGTGGAATCATTTCGGTAGTAAAAAAGCTATTAATATAATTGAGGCTTTTCAAGGAGATGATGTTGTAGGGATTGCTCCATTAATGATTGAAAAATCTGTATTAACTTTTATTTCAAGTACTGATTTAGTCGATTACGGTAATTTTATTATTCGTGATAATAATCGGGAAGCATACTTGTCTATTTGGGAAAGTATGCTTGATTTAGAGTGGGATAGATGCGAATTATGGTCCTTACCAGCTAACTCTCCAATATTGGAAATTTATCCGAAGTTAGCAGAAAATTATGGGTTTCGAGTAGAAGTAATAAAAGAAGATGTAGTTCCTCGATTACAATTACCTAAAACATGGGATGATTATCTAGATAATTTATCTAAGAAAAAAAGGCATGAAATTCGAAGAAAAATAAGGAAATTAGAATCGTTTGGTAAAGTTGAATTTAGAGAATTAAAAGAATCAAAATTGGTAAAAAAAGAGATGGATTCTTTCTTTGATTTACATAAATCTAGTAGTGTCGAAAAATCGCAATTTTTAAATAATAAAAGACGTCGGTTTATTGAAGAAGTCTCTGTTAAGTTTGCTGAAAACAAAATGCTAAATTTATCTTTTTTGGATATTGATTCTAATACAGTTGCTGCTTGTTTGGGATTTGAAACTCGGGATTCATATTTTTTATATAATAGTGGGTATGATCCTGAATTCTCGGATTTATCAGTAGGTATTGTTGCAACACTTTATGCTATTAAAAATGCAATAATTCGGCAGAATAAGATATTTGATTTTTTACGAGGAGGGGAATTTTATAAGTACCAACTTGGTGCTGAAGACCAGTATATATTTAGATTAAATATTAGTCGGTTGTAATGAAGTATTTATGAGTAGAAAAAATATAGCATTTTTAAGTATACATTCTTGTCCTGTAGCAAATCCTGATGAACAAAATGTGGGAGGTATGAATGTATATGTTCGTAATATAGCTTTATTTTTAGGCAAATTAGGTATTAAAGTTGATATTTACACTAGAGTACATGATGACAAAGATCCAATTATTGTCAGTGTCTCTGAAAATGTGAGAGTTATACATCTTAGATTAGGTTCTCCTGATGTTAATAAGAAAGAATTAATTAATTATATTACTGATTATTTAGATGAAATCAAGAAATTTATAGAATTTCAAGAAGTTAGATATAGTTTAATCCACTCTCATTATTGGTTGTCAGGAATTGTGGGAAATAAGCTTGCAAAGTATTTAAATATACCTCACTTTGTAACATTTCATACTTTTGCCCAAATAAAAAATCGTTACCTAACAGATAATGATGATGCACCATCCCGTCTATCAAATGAAATGGAGTTGATTGCTTCAGCAGATAAGATTATTTGTTCGAGTGAGTCAGAAAAAAAAGAATTGAAATTTTTTAGTAAAGGATTTGATAAAAAGTTTCAATGTATTGGTGGTGGAGTAGATATAGAGAAATTTAGCGCTATGAATCAAATAGAATCTAAGGAAACACTTCAAATAAAGAATAATCTAGTTATACTTTTTGTAGGTAGAATTGAACCTTTCAAAGGAATTGACTTATTAATTGAATCTATTTCTAATGTTGAAAAAATTAGATCTGGTGAAGCAAAGTTATTTATAGCTGGTAGGTGGACAGATCGGCAGTATTTAGATTCTATTAAAGCAAAAATTAAAGGATTAAACTTATCTAATGCAGTTAATTTCTTAGGTCCCATCAAGCATAATCAAATACCTTTATATTATAATGCTGCAGACCTTACGGTCATACCTTCATTCCATGAGAGTTGTGGGTTAGTTGCACTAGAATCTATGGCATGTGGGACTCCAGTTATTGCTGCACAAACTGGAGGTTTGGTAGAAAATATTTTAGATGGGGTTACTGGTTATTTGATTTCTTCAAGATCTTCTAAACTGTATGCTGAAAAAATAGATGTTTTATTGAGTCAAAATTCTTTGAGGTTAAAAATGGGTTTGAATGGAGTTGAAAGAGTTAAGAATATGAGTTGGAGTCTGGTTTCAAAAAAAATGTTGGCATTATATAAAGAATCCAGACTACTTTAGTTATTATTATTTTATAAATTTAGGTGAGCTAACACAATTTCTAAAATAGTATCTGATAGTATATTTGATGGTTTAGTTGCATCAAGAACATGGATACGGTTTGGTTCAGTACGAGCGATTTCTAAGTAACCAGAACGAACCTTATTGTGGAATTCGATAGACCTTTTTTCGTATCGTTCTTTGCCTTTTTCATTTTTTCTAGTTGTTCTTTTATTTGAAATAGAAGCAATTCTAGATAACGATACAGATGGATCCGAATCTAGGATAAATGTAAGAGATGGAATCAAGTTTTGACATGAAATACGAGTTATTTCTTGAACTAGTTTAAGAGGTAGTCCATCTCCATACGATTGATAAGCTATAGTAGAATCTATAAATCGATCAGAAATGATTATTGTATTAGGTTGTTTTAGAGCAGGTTGAATAACTTCAGTGACTAAAGATGAGCGTGCGGCTGCAAATAAAAGTAAATCTGATATAGGGGTTGAAGGAGGACGATTTTCTAGTTTCAGCCAATCTCTTAAATATTCTCCAAGTAAAGTAGTTCCGGGATCATAAACTATTTCTACACTATAGTTATGCTTTAAAAGATTGTTTTTCAGTGAATTTACCTGAGTAGTTTTCCCTGTTCCTTCGCATCCTTCAAAAGATATGAATGTTGACATTAGTTTTCCTTATTTAATTATCTAATGGTTTATATATAACGACATGTCTGTTATCAAAAGAGCCAGTACTTTTTGAAAACATTCCATGTTTTTCTACAATTTTATGTTGTATACGTCTTAAATATGGATTTTGAGGTTGCAAATCGTATTGAGTATTACCATTTAGGGATAAATCAGATATTGCATTTTCAACTTCTCGAATAGCCTCGGCCATTTTTTCAGGTTGAGCTCTTCGAGCTTGGTTTCTCATTAAAGATGTGATAAATTGTTCAACCTGTCTGATTGAGTTTTTTCGTAATACATATATTGTTTTTCCATTATTTTCAGCTACAGTCAAACGACGTGTTTTTTTTCTATAATATGCTTTTGTTGTTAGTAATAGATCAGAATTATCGAGATCATCAGTAAGGACAATAGGTAAGCTTTTAGTGTTTATGATCTTATTTAGTAAAGATTTACTTACACCATAAGGTAGTATCCTAGTTATATCATTTTGGTTTGAATTTTCAGATATAGGTATTGATAAATTTGGCGTCAACTCAGGTTTTACAGAAATCAAATTACTGGTAGATTTATGACTTGTTTCATCCAAGTAATTTGTGCGTACTGAAGTATTTTGTGAAATTTCTCCTTGTTCTGTAATAATTCTTGATTGAAGAGTAATAGGCTTACCTTGAAGCGCATCGTCAACTGATTCAGACACATTTTCGTGTACATTCACCTGATTCCAATTTTCTATTTCAATAACGATGTCAAATGTAGGAGGGGATCTTCTTTCTAAAACAGTTTTACGAGTTTTTCTTTTACGTGCTTCGATATCTCCTAATGTAACACTTTCAATTCCTCCAATTAAGTCTGAGAGAGTTGGATTCATAATTAAATTATCTAGGGAATTACCATGTGCAGTAGCAATTAATTGAACTCCACGTTCTGCAATTGTTCTCGCAGCATTGGCATCCATTTCCGTTCCAATTTCATCAATTACTATTACTTCAGGCATGTGGTTTTCGACGGCTTCAATCATAACTGAATATTGTTCGGTGGAAGATTTCACAGGCATTCGTCTTGCACGTCCTATGCCTGGATGAGGGATATCACCATCACCTGCAATCTCATTAGAGGTGTCTACAACGATTACTCGTTTATCGGCATTGTTAGCTAATAATCTTGCAACATCTCTTAACATTGTTGTTTTACCTACTCCAGGTTTACCTAGTAAAAGAATAGATCTTCCAGACATAATCAAGTCTTCAACAATTCGGATTGTTCCATAAATTGCTCTACCTACTCGTAAAGTTAGTCCTATGATTTTTTCGTTACGGTTTCGTATGGCAGATATCCTATGAAGAGTACGCTCAATGCCTGCACGATTATCATTTCCAAATGATCCAATTTTCTCAATAACAGATTGTAGATCATCTTCTGTAATTTCTTCATCAAAAATATACGATTGGTTAATAAACCTTGCTTCAGGATTCCTTCCAATATCCAGTACGATTTCGAGCAGTTCATTGTCTTTATTTAAAGAGTTGATACGATTAGTTATTTTAGAAGGAATTTTTTCAAATAAGCTATTTAGATCATTATCTTTAGCATTATTAGTATTTTGTTTATCAATCATTTTTCGTTCTCTAAATCATTTTAACGAAAAATTCATGGATTCGATAATCATTGGTTAACTCAGGATGAAATGATGTTGCTAATATATTATTTTGTTTAACAGCAACTGGTTGTTTATTAGGTAATCTACCTAATACATCAATTTTTTCACCTATATCAATAATTTTTGGAGCCCGAATAAATATACTTTTGAAAGGTTGTTTGCCAATTACAGGAAGGGTTATTAATTGTTCAAAACTTTCGGTCTGATTACCAAAAGCATTACGATCTACAGTGATATCTATTAAAGATAAAGGTGTTGGTGATGATTGTATAATTTTATTAGCTATGATAATCATACCTGCACATGTTCCCCAAATAGGCATTCCTTGCTGTACAAGTTTTTTTAAAGGTTTTTTGATATTATAGAAGTCCATTAATTTATTAATTGTAGTGCTTTCTCCCCCAGGTACAATTAATCCATCTATTTTGTTTAATTCTTCAGGTGTTTTTATATACGTTGAATTAATACCAAGAATTTGTAGTATTCTTTGGTGTTCAAGATAATCACCTTGTAGGGCTAAAACACCGATTTTTATCAAATCACCATCCTCTGGTAGAGAGTTGTTCCTCTATGGGAATTGTTTTGATATCTAATCCTGGCATTGCTGTACCAAGTCCTCGTGAAATATCTGCAAGAATATCTGGATTATTAAAATGAGTTGTTGCTTTTACTATGGCATTGGCCATAATATCTGGATTTTCAGATTTAAATATACCTGATCCAACAAAAACACCATCAACTCCGAGTTGCATCATTAAAGCTGCATCAGCAGGAGTTGCGATTCCACCAGCTGCAAAATTTACTACTGGCAGTTTCCCTTGATTTTTTATGTCTAATACTAATTCAAACGGAGATCGTAAGTCCCTTGCTACTGCCATTAATTGTGATTGATCCATTCCTTGTATTTCTTTAATTTTGCTAAGAACTGATCGTGCGTGACGTACAGCTTCAACAATATTGCCTGTTCCGGCCTCTCCTTTTGTACGTACCATTGCAGCACCTTCTCCTATACGTCGTAGTGCTTCTCCTAAATCACGAGCGCCACAAACAAAAGGAACTTTAAATGGGGTTTTATTAATATGATTGTTTTCATCTGCAGGAGTTAATACTTCAGATTCATCAATATAATCTACGTCTAACGATTCTAGGATTTGAGCTTCAACAAAATGTCCAATACGACATTTTGCCATCACTGGTATTGATACAGCTTCAATAATTTCTGTGATTTTTGTTGGATCTGCCATACGAGCAACCCCTCCAGCTTTACGAATATCTGATGGGACTCTTTCTAATGCCATAACCGCAACTGCACCAGCATCTTCAGCTATTTTAGCTTGATCAGCAGTCACTACGTCCATGATTACTCCGCCTTTAAGCATTTGAGCTAAGCCAGACTTGACACTCCATGTACCAGTTTTACGATTTGGTTCTTTGGTAACTTTGTTAGGCATATTATTAATATAACCTTTCATTAAATGTGTTTGGATTTATTATATCTTTAAAAACTAACATTTGCCAATTAAATCAAAAGCGAATTTGTTATAAGAAACATTGAGTTTTTAAAATCAATTATTTGAATTATTACTGATGAATTTACAGAGATCTGCTGTTCTACAACTATATCCCCATTCATTATCGTACCATCCTACGACCTTTACCATATTTCTATCCATTACTATGGTTGATAGTCCATCGAGTATAACACTATTGGGGTTACGGATGAAATCACTACTAACAAGAGGTTTATCTGTATATTCTATGATGCCATTAAGACGTTTATTAGAAACTTCTTTATAAGCTTCGTTAATTTGTTCAACAGTTACATTTTGATTTAGTGTAGCTACTAAATCTGTTACTGATCCAGTAGGAGTTGGAACTCTAAACGCCATACCGTGGATTTTCCCATTTAAATGTGGTAATACTAGTCCAACTGCTTTAGCGGCTCCTGTTGTAGTGGGAATAATATTTATAGCAGCAGCCCTAGATCTACGTAAATCTGAATGAACTTGGTCCAGTATTTTTTGGTCATTGGTGTAAGAATGAATAGTTGTCATTAATGCTTTTTCGACACCAAAATAATCATCGATTACTTTCACCATGTTTGCTACGCAATTAGTTGTGCAGGAAGCATTTGAAATAATATTATGCTTATCTTCATCATAAATTTCTTCATTAACTCCCATTACTATTGTTGCATCTTCTCCGTTTGCAGGTGCTGAAATAATAACTTTTTTGGCACCTCCTTCTAAATGGCCAGCAGCTTTTTCAGCATTAGTGAAGAAGCCAGTAGATTCTATAACTATTTCAATACCAAGGGAATCCCATTTTATAGATGAAGGATCACCTTCTTGAACTACTTGAATTTCTTTTTCATCGATTTTAATTTGGTTTTCTTGAAAATCTATTTCACCAGGATATATTCCGTAATTACTATCATATTTAAACATATGTGCATTTGTACCAGGATCACCAAGATCATTAACTGCTATAACATCTAATGAATCAGGATATTTTTCAATGATGGCACGTAAAACTTGTCTCCCTATTCTTCCAAATCCGTTAATAGCTACTCGTGTTTTCATAAATATTTCATCCTTTGTAATTAGTTATTGATAATTTTATAATTCGATATGTTTAAAAGCATCTATACCAAAGTAAGAATCTTTTGGAAGTGTTTCTTCAATTCTAAGGAGATTATTATATTTTGCAGTTCTTTCGCCTCGTGCTGGAGCCCCTGTTTTAATTTGCCCTGCAGAGACTCCCACAGATAGATCGGCAATAGATGTATCTTCAGTTTCTCCAGAACGATGACTTATTATTGTTCCCCAGCCTACTTTTTTAGCACACTGTATTGCTTCTAGTGTTTGGGATACAGTACCGATTTGATTAGGTTTTATGAGTATAGCATTGCTAAGGTTTTCAGATATACCTTTTTTAAGTAATGTGGTATTGGTGACATATAAATCATCACCTACAATTTGAGTTTTTTTACCGCATCTATCATTTAGTAGACCCCACCCTCTATAGTCTAATTCTCCAAGACCATCTTCAATACTAATTATTGGATAGTTTTGAGTTAGAGTGTGTAAGAAACTAATCATTTCTTCAACTGAATATGTTACATTTTCTTTTTTTAAATTGTACGATCTAGTAGAAGTTAAAAGTTCAGAAGCAGCAACGTCTATAGCTATGAAACAATCTATTCCTGCTTTATATCCTGCAATATCAATTGCAGAAATTAATAAATCAAGAGCTTTCTGAGTTGATATATTTTGTGGTGCAAACCCACCTTCATCACCTACTGCAATTTGGCTTCCTTGTTGTTGGAGAAGATCTTTTAGTTTGTGGTAGATTTCAACACCGGCTTGTAGTGCTTTACGAAAAGTAGGAAGCCCAACAGGAACTACCATAAATTCTTGAAAATCAGCTGTGCCTTCTGCGTGTTTGCCGCCATTAAGTAAATTAAGCATGGGTACTGGCATACGAGGAGTATTATCTAGTCCCCAATATTTATAGAGCGGAATTTTGTAAGCAGCAGCAGCAGCATGACTAGTAGCTAATGATAATGCTACAGTTGTATTACCACCCAAAATTGATTTATTTTGGGTATTATCAATTTCAAGGAGAGTATTATCAATTTTTTCTTGAGATGAAACGTCGATTCCAATTAATTTTGGAGTAATTTCTGTATGAATTTTTTCTATAGCAGACAATACACCTTTTTTGTTATATCTATTAGGATCGTTATCACGCAGTTCAATTGCTTCATTTTGTCCTGTACTTGCGCCTGCAGGTGCTGATGCTCTACCGAGGGATCCATCTGATGTGATTACATCAACTTCAATAGTTGGGTTTCCCCTTGAATCGATTATTTCTCTAGCTAAGATATTATTTATTTTATGCATTTTCATCTATAGTCTATATTATTTACGCTGATTATTTTGAATTGCTTTTTCAGCTAAAGTAACTGCGTCAATTGGATTTTTAGCTTTTATAATAGATGGTTTTATATTTTTAATTTGTGAAAGGTTCCATGTATTTAAACCAATAACAGGTTTATTTATTGATAGTGCGTGGCTAATTTCAGATAGTGTACCGTATTTCCCTCCTATGGCAATAATTGCATCTCCAGTAGTAGCAATTATCACATTTCTTGCGTGAGACATTCCTGTGCAGATTGGAATATCAACCCATCTATTTACATCAGATGCTTTACTTCCAGGAATTATTCCTATAGTAGTTCCTCCATATTTTTTTGCTCCACGACAAACTGATTCCATTACTCCTTCAAGTCCTCCACATACTATAATGATGCCTTTTTTAGCTAGTAATTCTCCAACTTCTTCGGCAAGCAGGGATATTTTTTCTGTAGGGTTTCCATCTCCTATTACAGAAATTATCAAAATAAATCCTATCTATTTTTATAATTTATTGTGATTATAACACTCTTATATTTTAATAAATCTTAAATCTAAAAGAAATACTAATTAGCTTGATATCAATATTAGATATTAATACTTACATCTATGGTAAATAAGACGATGTTTGTAGCAAAATTTTAATATTATCTAGAACGAAGATGACTCCCTGAGTCAATTTTTATTGTTTCTCCAGTAATGGTTTCGCTCTTTAGTAAAGTTATGATAAATTCAGAAATTTCATTTGCTGATGATTCTTGAATTAGGGCTGTAGATTTAATCACTTTTTCATTCCAGTTTTTCTGGCTATATCCTGGTGGTTGAATAGTAGGGCCTGGTGCAATTGAATTAACTAAAATATTATATTCAGATAATTCAGTTGCGAATACACGAGTCATAAAATCAATCGATGCTTTTGCAGTTAAATAAGGGAGATAGTTTTTATAAGGTGTATTTGTTGCAGCCCAATCTCCAAATGTTATGATATGCCCTTTTGTTTTACCATTATTTTTCATCATATATTTGGAACCTTCAAGACAAACAAGATAATTCCCTTTAGCAAAATTCATCGAATCATCCCAATCTTTCCCATTTAACTGATTATAGGGAGTACGGTTGAATGTTGAGGCAAGATTAATGATAAATGATATATCCTGAAGTTTTTTTTGTGCTATAGACAGCATGTTTTTAACTTGTTTTTCATTAGAGATATCCGCTTTAATCGTACATGATTTTTTTACTAAAGGAGAAATTTCTTTTAAAGTTTCATCAGCTATGGTTTTTGACGTGTTATATACAAGTGCGATATTAATTTTTTCTTTGGCTAAACGATTAGCAATGATACGTCCTATTCGTTTACCTCCAATCAATAATGCACCTTTATTAGATAGGTTAATCATAATATCTTAATTATACAGATATAAAAAATTTAGAGTTATTGGCCTAGTATAGTTGTATTATGATATCTTAAATTTATTGATTAACCAAAGATGGATTGTATTTTATCGTTTACAGGAAATAGGTGAATGATTTGCTTGAAGCTATAGTTGTTGGGGTTTTACAAGGAATTACTGAATGGTTACCAGTTAGTTCTGAAGGGTTTAACACTCTGATTTTAAGTTCAATATTTGGTAAAGCTCCTGAGGATGCATTGGCCCTTAGTCTTTGGTTGCATCTTGGTACCGCTTTTGCCGGTTTAGTTTATTTTCGGCATCAATTACTTGAAATTTTTAAAAACATTATAGTTACAGGAATACATCCTTTATTATTATTTCTAATAATTTCGACAGTTATTAGTGGCATTATAGCTTTAATAATCGTCCAATTTATAGAATTCATAATGGTTTCTTCGTTTGGTGTATTAATATCTGCTTTAATAGGTGGAATGATGATTTTTACTGGATTATTACAGTATATGAAGAAAGACAGAAATGTTATGAAATCTATAAATCAAGTGAATTGGCGACAAGCTATTTTTATAGGAATTTTACAAGGTTTCAGTGTTATTCCAGGAATTAGTAGATCTGGTATAACAAGTGTAATGTTAATTCGTTTTGGGTTATCGCCAGAGAATGCTCTTAGAGTAAGTTTTTTAATGGGAATCCCTGCTGGACTAATGGCTTCATTCTATGAAATATATATTGGTAATATATCTTTTGATAAATTTAGCATTATATCTCTAATATTTGCATTCATTGTAGGTGTTTTATCAATTAAAGTTTTATTAAAAGTTGCAGAAGTGATTAATTTTGGAGTTTTTGTACTTGCACTAGGATTATTAGTGATATTAGGTAGTTTAGTAGTGATGTTTTCTTAAAATCGATTATTTAGGTATAAATTGAACACTTCCAAATTTATTATTGTTAGTCACCGGGGTTATTCAAGTAAATGTCCTGAAAATACATTTTCCTCTTTTGATTTATCAATTCAAAAAGGGTGTAATCATATTGAGTTTGATTTACAACTTACCAAGGACAAAATTCCTATAGTTATTCATGATGATACTGTTAATAGAACTACAAATGGAATCGGAAATGTTCGTGATTTAACGTATAAAGAAATATCTTATCTTAATGCAGGTCTTTGGTTTAAAACTTCTGAAAAATTATTTACTAATGAAAAAATTCCTCGATTTGATGAGATGATTGAGAGATATTCAAAAAAAACTCATATGTATATTGAATTAAAATCATCCGATTTTATGTTAGTAGAAATTGTTGCAGAACTATTACAAAAAAGAGATGTATTAAAAATGTCATCGAATGATTTATTTGAAATTCCAAATATTACCATTATTTCATTTAATAAAGAATTACTTAAATATTCGAAAAAAGTTTTACCTTTTGTCAGGCATGGTTTTCTTTCTTTTATAGCTGATCAAGATAATATAACAACTGCAAATAATATTGGATGTTATGCGGTCTTCCCACATTATTTAACTATTAACGAAAGTTTTGTACCGGAGTGTAGTGAACGTGCTTTATTTGTAGGTAGTTGGGGATTTTCAAATGTAGACCAGGTTATTGAGATTATTCCTTTTGGGGTTCGTGGAGTAACAGTAGATTGGCCATTAGAAGTAGACAGAATAATGAATAAAAAATTTGATTGGTATCATGAGGGTAGTTAATTTTTTAAAAGGACATATCGGGGTGACTGGACTCGAACCAGCGACCCCCTGCACCCCATGCAGGTGCGCTACCAAACTGCGCTACACCCCGTAGACTGGAATCATAGCATAGATTTTCTTTAATTCAAATATTTCCAGAACTAAAAATATCAGATATTAGTTTTCAATTTTTATTGAATCAGAAATGATGTTTAATATTATTAGATCAGGACGAAGTGTTTCTATTGTTCTTATAATTTTATGGATGATGATTTCATTGTTTTTTGAATCATTAGAAATATAAGCTATCCCTATAGTAGTCATTGATAGTGATTTATGTTGTGATATTTCAGAAATTGATATGTTGAATTTTTGACGTAAACGAGTAAACATAGATTTTAGAATATTTCTTTTTTCTTTAATATTCTTACAGCCAGTTGTGATTTCTATGTCAATTTTGAATATACTTGAGTACATAAATATTGAAATATATAATTTGGTTGATAATCTGTTTTGTCAAAATTGTAAATTAGTTATCTGTAAAATTCTAGATATGATATTTATTTGTATGTATAGTAATTTATAATTAATGATGTTAAAAATAATGATGTTAAAAAATGAGTTTAATGAATAATATCAATTGGAAACAAGCTATTGAACAGACATGGACTGTCCGTCTTCCTAAACAAAAATTATCTACATTTGGGTTAACTAATGTAGAGTATTTTGTTGTATCTGAGCCTATCTATCATGAGTTCGAGACTACTAGACAAGAAGGAGTAATCAGGACTGGACGAGTTGTAGCAGAAAAACCAAAAATTGTTACACCGACATATGCATTAAATTTAGAAGGTTTTAGTAATGATGCTTATGAATATTTTCAACATATGTCTAATCAAGAAGGGCCTAATAGTACGGGGATTCTTTACCAATATCAAAATCATGCTAGTAAAGTTGAAATTGTTGGAGGTTCAGTAAGTGATATAGCGAACCGTATTAGTAAGGATTTAGAAGCAAAAAATGAAGATATGTCTGTTGTATTAGTTGGTGTTGATGCTCTCTGGGATGTTGCTTTAATGAAATTTATTTATGAATTCACATCAGCTTCATATGCTTCAAATTTGAATGATTTTAAAAATAAAGGATTATTAGAACCACAACAACAATATGGTGGGGTTCCACGGATGGCTACAGAGCAGATTGAACGTTTATTTGAAGAGGTTCATAAAGGTGCAGATGTTGAAATCTTGAAAAGAGAGTTAGATCGTTGGGGGTTATTTTCACATTATGAGAATCAATTCCTTGATCTTTTTGAGTAATTTTCAATACTTTGGAGGATGTTGTTTTCTAAAATAGTTTTAAGACTCAAGTGGCTAATAATAATTATAATTGGTATATTTTTTTTTCTGTTCATTAATGATGTTCCCAAAATTAGTCCGGTAGAAAAACTTGTAATTGATCACAAATATAATCTCGTATTATGGGAGTTGACTAATTTCCCACAGAAATGGTTGTTTAAGATTAAGCAATTTTTTTCAGTAAATGAAAGTGTTTTAGATACTTCAATATATAACTTATGTGATTATCCCGAGAATGAAAAAGATAGCAATAGCATAAGTTATTATGAAGAAACCTTAGAGTCTTTAGTCACATCAATTTTAGTTAAGGAAGGTTTCCCGATTTGGGGAGATTTTATGTTTCCGCCTGTGGATACAAAATTAGGTGGTGCTCCAAATCTACTAGTAATTTCACCGCGTGATCGTATTGAAAGGATAGAGGAAATATTACTTAACCCTTCTATACCTTTATCTACTATAGAACATATTGAAAATACATTGTTGCTAGAGCAAAACCTTTCAGCAATTGTAATAGAATTGGGAGGTATTGCAACTTATCCATCTTCCATTGCAGAAATGGATAAGTTGGAAGATATTCTGATAACTGTTTCGCATGAATGGATTCATCATTATTTATTTTTTCATCCTTTAGGACAATCTATTTACAGAGATAGTCAAATGACAACATTGAATGAATCAATTGCAGTTATATTAGGGAATGAAATTGGGAGACAAGTTTGGGAGGAAATCAAACTTAATAATAACTGTATTTTAATAGATAGACTTAATAATCAAGAAAAAAAGATTTTAAAAGATAATTCATTTAATTTTAATATGGTGATGCAGGAGACACGAGAAAAAGTTGATGAATACTTACAATATGATCAAATTAAAATTGCTGAGGATTATATGCATAATCAACGGGATTTATTCGAAAGTAATGGTTATCCTATCAGGAAAATAAATCAGGCATATTTTTCTTTTTATGGCACATATGCTAATCGTCCTGAATCAATTAGCTTAACTTATAAATACTTATTAGAAATAAGGAATAAGGTATCATCCTCCTATGAATTTGTAGCTTTAATGCAGGATATTTCGAGCTATGAAGAATTTCTATCAATATATAATGAGTTGATAAGTGATAATGTGTGATTTTATTCGTTGAAAATAATTCTTTTATGATACAATTAGTTTTGGTATATTATGAAAACTGAGTGCTAAATTATGAATCAAGACGTAGATCCAGAAATAAATCTTTCTGATTTATTTAAAAAACTTGGATTTGGAAATGGCAATAGGGCTAATACTGGTAAAGGAAACAATTATATAATCCCTATTATTTTAGTTGTTGTATTAGTTATTTGGTTTGCTACTGGAGTTTATCAAGTAGGTCCTCGAGAAAATGGAGTTGTGAGACAATTTGGTAAATTTAGTGCTATTACAACCCCTGGTTTGAATTGGAGGATACCTTCTCCAGTAACATCTGTTGAAAAAGTTGATGTTCAGAGAATTCGTAGAGCTGAACTTGGATTTAGAACGGATGAAACTGGTAATATTTTTAGAAATCTTGATGAAGCCTTAATGCTTACAACTGATAATAGTATTGTCGAAGCTCAGATGGTGATTCAATATAAAGTTTCGGATCCAAAAGCTTTCATTTTTAGTGCTAAGGATCCAGAAAACGTGTTACGTGGAGCTTCAGAAGTTTCTTTACGAAGTATCATGGGTAGGACAAAACTTGACAATGCTCTGACATCTCGTGCAATAGTTGAGCAGGAAACGTATTCTTTTTTGATATCTTTGCTTACCACCTATAACATTGGTATTGATATAACCGAAATCAAACTACAAGTAGTTGATCCTCCTGAAGAAGTTAAAGATGCTTTTCAGGATGTTACGCGTGCATTAGAGGAAGAGACTACTCTTAAAAATAATGCAAAACAATATGCTGCTAAAAAAATCCCAACAGCTAAGGGTCAAGTACAGGTAAAAATTAGAGAAGCCGCTGCATTTCATCAGAGGCAAATTGAAAATGCTACTGGTGATACTGCAAGATTCTTGGCGCTTTTAGAAGAATATAGAAAAGACCCTATTGTAACTCGTGATCGAATTTATATTGAAAAAATGGAGTCAGTATTTGCTGGCGTAAATAAAACTATTATTGACACTAAGGTACAGGTTTTACCTTTACTTGATTTTGCTAAATCCTCTGAGAATTTCTTAAATGATTCAGTGGAGGTAACTAATGAATAGATCGATTTTAGTAGTATTAATTGTTGGGGTTGTAGTAGCTTTCATATCAGTTCAGCAGCTATTTTATATTGTGGATGAAGTAAATCACGCAGTAGTTATACAATTTGGTGAGATACAAAAAGTTTCATCTAGTCCGGGTTTAAAGACCAAAATACCTTTTATTCAACAAGTAACTTATTTAGAAAAACGAATACTTACAAGTGATACTGATCCTCAAGAATATTTAACTTCTGATCAGAAGAGAATTCAAGTAGATCAGATTACTAGATGGAAGANTAAAGGATCCNAAGAGATTTTATTTGAAATTTAGTACTGAAGAACTTGGNCGGCAGCGNTTAGGNGAAATTATTTTGGGATCATTACGTGCTAAAGTAGGNGAATCCTCATTTGANACTATGATATCTGATCAGAGAGATTTAATNTTGGAANCTGTTATTAAATCTGTTCAGNNNACAACAGATNNNTCAGATTGGGGAGTTGANCTAATTGATATTAGAATTAAAAGAGCAGACTTACCACAAGCTGTAGAACAATCTATTTATTTAAGAATGGCTTCTGCACGTAAAGTAGAGGCAGATCGATATCGTGCTCAAGGTCAATTATTGTCTGATAGTATCACATCAGAAACTGATCGATTAGTTACTATTATGGATTCTTGTGCAACTCGAGTTAGTAAAGAAGTTAAAGGAAAAGGAGAAGCTGAAGCTCTTGCTATTTATGCTGGAGCATATTCTCAAGACCCAGAGTTCTTTTCTTTTATAAGAAAATTGGAGGCTTATGAAGTTGCTTTCGGTGAAAAAGATACTGTAGTTATGAGTTCTGATTCAAATTTTTTCAGTTTACTTTCTGGACAAACCTTTAGTGACACTTGGGAATATAAGATTGCTCAATCTGATATTAAGTCAAGCAGGGCAGACGATTTGAAGCCTTTGACTCCAGAAGAGGTCGATGATTTAATTACTCAGTGTGTTCCTGCTGAATCAGATGTATTAGTTGACTAAAATAGATTAGGATAGTCAATACATATAACTAATAACCCCGTGGGGTTAAAGATGGTGTGTAAGATTCTATTTTTAAGTTCTTATAGTTTTTATGTAGTTTTTATATGATTAATGTTGATGTATTAGTTTTTGATGACTTTATAGATACTGTAGATGTGGACTTTGTTAAAAAATCTGTGGCAGTCATAAATAACAAACTTGATTTGGATGAAGATGTATGGATTGAAATTGTAATTGTAGATCAGGATACTTCTAAAGATTTGAATATAAAATTCAGAGATATTGATAGCAGTACTGATGTTTTGTCTTTTCCTGTAGATAAATCATATATTAATAAAGATTTCATAGGAATTGATGTTGGGCAAAATTATATTGGAGAAGTCGTTATATCATATAAAGATGTTAAAGAACAAGCTACAAGTAAGGGTTATTCTATGAAGTTTGAAATGGCGCATGTCATAATGCATGGAATTTTACATTTATTAGGGTATAATCATGATAATTCATCTGGTTCGGTAGAATTTATCAAACTTGAAGAAGATATAATGTCTGAGGTTGTGGAATTGTTTGGATTAAAAAAAGCTGATCAGTTAAAAATGCATCTTGATGGAGGTAATATTTAGTGGATCAGGTTTTTTATAGAAAATGGAGACCTAGAAAATTTTCTGAAGTAATTGGACAAGATAGTATTGTCCAAACTTTGTGTAATGCTGTGAATTTAAATCGAATCGCCCATGCATATTTATTTACAGGTTCAAAGGGTTCAGGTAAAACAAGTACAGCTCGTATTATGGCTAAAGCAATTAATTGTCGTAATCCTATTGATGGAGAACCAGATAACGAGTGTCAGATTTGCGTAGATATTGATTCAATGAAATCTCTTGATTTGATTGAAATTGATGCTGCAAGCCACAGAGGTATTGATGATATTCGGTCACTTAAGAATAATGTAAATTTTAAACCTACAGCTGGAAAGTATAAAATCTACATTATTGATGAAGTACATATGCTTACTGAAGCAGCATTTAATGCTCTTTTAAAAACTCTTGAAGAACCTCCACCCCATATAGTGTTTATTCTAGCAACAACTGAAGTTCATAAAGTTTTACCGACTATTGTATCTAGGTGTCAAAGATTTAATTTTCTTTCTTTAAAAGTTGAAGACATCGTTTTTAGATTAAAGAAATTATCTCTAGATGAAGGTGTAGAAATTGGTGGAGATGCTTTATTACAGGTAGCACAGGTAGCATCAGGTAGTTTGAGAGATGCAGAGAATATTTTTGAGAGATTAATACTTACTTATGGATCGAAACTTGAATTAGAAACTGTTCAGAATGCTCTTAATGTTGGATATGAGAATGAATCTTTTGACCTTATCAGGTATATCCTTTGTGGCGATACAAAGAAATGCTTAGAAATTATTCATACTATTGAAATCGGAGGGAATAACTTACGATTTACACACAAGACGTTGTTGGAATATATCCGTCTAGTTTTGCACGCAAAGACCAGTGCGGAAATAATATCGCCACTCTCTGATGAAAAAGTAAAAACTATTAGAGAATGGGGGAAACAGTATTCTTTATCAAGGATACTTTATTGTTTTAATAGACTTTTAGAAATTAAATTCTCCCGTGATTTAATGGATGTTTTGCCTTTTGAATTAGGAATAGTTGAAGCGTCTACTGATATTTCTAATGATATTCATAATCAGGAAATGGATATTAAGGATTCATCTAATATTCGAATTGATAAAAATGATAATTTTGGGACAGGTATTTCTGAGAAAAAAGATAATGTAGATTTAATTAAGCAGAAAGTACCTGAGCAGAAAGTACCTGTTTCCAATAATGGTAATAGTTCGACAGTAATTAACAACCAAGACATTAATATAAATTTAGATAATATTGAACAATTAAAATTATCTCAGTGGAATGAAATCCTTAAATTTTTACGAAGGAGTAAAGGGAAACGGTTTAATTTAAGTGCATTATTAAGAGTTTCTGTTGCTCAAAGAATAGAAAAGGAATCTTTAATTATTAGTTATAAACATCCTTCTCATAGAAATCGTTTAGAGGAAGAAATTGATGATATCGCTATTCGAAAAGTTCTAGAAGATGCATTTGAACAGTTTCTAGGTAAAAAATATATAATGCAATTGGAAGTTGCAGAATTTTTGAAAACAGAAGATAAAGAAAAAAATTTGGTTAATGCAGCTGAAGAATTGGGAGCTATTGTTATTGGACAAGTTAATCATAAATCTATTCAAAATGAATAGAAAGAGAGCGTATAGTGAATACTCTTAGGTGTAATTAATGTCGAATTTAGAATATTCTAATGTCAAGCCCATCAATAATTTAATAGAGAGTTTTCATCGATTGCCAGGTATAGGGCCTAAAATGGCACAAAGATTGACTTATTATTTAGTTAGAATGTCAATAAAAGAAGCAGAAACACTTGCAAATGCAATTAGAGACCTTAAAGAAAAGGTGATTTATTGTTCGAGTTGTCACAATATTTCTGATATTAATCCGTGTTCAATTTGTCAGGATACTACTCGAGACAGTTCTATAATTTGTGTTGTCGAAGATCCTCTAGATGTAGTTGCAATTGAAAGTTCTACTGTATTTAAAGGTATCTACCATGTATTGCATGGTGTAATTGCACCGATGAAAGGCATTGGACCTGAAGATATTAAATTACATGATCTTGTTGATCGTATTAATCAAGGAAATGTAAAGGAATTAGTTTTGGCAACTAATCCTAACGTTGAGGGAGATGCAACAACTGCTTATATACAAGATCTTGTTGTTTCGCTTGATTTAAAAATTACCCGTTTAGCTAGAGGATTACCTATGGGAGGCGATCTGGAATATGCTGATTTTGTTACTTTGAGTCGTGCAATTGAAGGAAGACAGGTATTAGGGTAAGTTGTGCAAAAGATTAGAACAGAAAGTCTGACTGGAATTGTTTTAAGGTCTATTTCAGTCGGTGAAGCTGATCGTTTGGTTATTATTGTTACTCGTGAACGAGGTAAATTTAAATGTCTTGCTAGAGGAGTGCGTAAACCAAAAAGTAAACTGGGTGGATTTTTAGAACCAATGCACGAAGTTTTGATAACTGTACAATTTAGTCGGTTATATCCAATTGTTAAAGATGTTAGAACTATTGGGGTTTTAAATGAGATTTCAAATAATGTTCCACATTATCTCTATTTGATGTATATAGCTGAATTATTAGAATCTTTCATACTAGAGGATGAAACGAATCTTGAGATCTTTGATTTATACAAATTTGTACTTAAGACTTTTAATAATGCCCATGAAGTCAATATGTTGATTTTATTTTTTCAGTTAAAATTGCTTATGTTGTGTGGTTATGGGCCAGAATTATCAGCATGTGTTGAGTGTCGATCATTACTTAATGCTGAAGATCAGTATTTTGGATTTGTTCAAGGTGGAATTATTTGTCCAAGGTGTATGGTAGGGATACGTAGAACCCAATATGTTCATATATTTGAGATGAATCTCCAATATATTAAATTGTTGCGTTTATCACAACGTGAAACTTGGAATAAATTACAAACGTTTAAAGTTAATTCTGAGGATATTGGCAAATTGATACAAATAATAAATGATTATATTACATATGTAATTGATAGAAAGTTAAAATCAGCTCGATTTCTTGAATTTGGCCATATATAATTTTAAGGAATTGCATGTCCTGAAAGAGAACCAGTACAAATTTCGTTATTTACCGCAATTTCCCCATTAATTACAACATATGGGATTCCTAGAGGAAATTGTTTTGGGTCATCATATGTTGCAGTATCGATAATGTGTTCTTGATTGAAAATCACCAAATCAGCATAATTATCTACCAATAAACTGCCTCTTTTGTTTAATCCAAATCTTTGAGCAGGATTTTGAGTCATTCTTTGAATCATTTGTTCAATATTTAATATATTGTATTTCCTGCGTAATCGACCTAAGAATCTAGGGAATGTGCCATAGGCTCTTGGATGGGGAATACTTCCCAGAGGTATTGCGTCGCTACCTACCATGTAATCAGGCCTCGAAAGTAATTGAAGTGCATCTTTATTGATTTGATCCCATAAGGCCATATTTGATGGAGGATTTAACCAAAACCCCACTTCTAAATCATTTTTAATTAGTAAATGACAGAGTGTTTCCCAAATTGACAATTTTAGTTTTTTTTGAATATCAACTAGGCCAAATTTCTCAAATTGTGGAGTTTTAGGTGCATAAGAAATTGTTGTTGAATCTAATGGTGCTTTTAATGGATAAGTTTGGTAGTATTCTATTATTTTTTTGATAATACTGGGATTTTGGATATTATCTAGGATAGCTGAAGGACCTCCTTCATGTACGAAACTGGGAAGTAATGAAGTCAAGAAAGTACTACCAGTAGGATAAGGGTATATATCTAATGTGGAATCAACCTCATTCTTGGATTGATCAATTAAAGTAATTACCTTTTCAATTTTACCAGCTGTTGATGCATCGGTACGAGTATGAGAAAAGTGTACTTTAACACCAGATTTTCTGCCAATTTCTAATGCCTCTGGAATTCCTCCATTTCCAAAAGCTCTTTCTGGGTTAACATCTCGTAAATGAGTAATATAGACACCATTATATTGTGCGACTACTTTACATAATTCAATTAGTTCTTCAGTAGTGCTCCATGCATTTGGGTGATAGGACATTCCGGTAGCTAAACCAATTGATCCTTGTTCCATTCCTTCAATAACCATCTTTTTTGCTTGTTCCAGATCTTTGCCTATTAGAGGTCGGTCAGTAAATCCTACAGTCTCTAATCTTAGAGCACTATGAGGTATTGGGTAAGCTGTGTTAATTGCAATTTTTTTGTGATAATTCGCTTTAAAATTCTTTACAGTTTTCATATTAAGATTTTCTGGAGGTGAGCCTAAAATACCATTTAAATAGTGACGTTGTATTTTATAATTTTTCTCTGAAAGAGGAGCATAAGAAAGGCCGTCTTGTCCAAGTATTTCAGTTGTAATACCTTGTCTGATTCCATTAGCATGCTGGGGATCATATAAAAGGATTCCATCTGAATGTGCATGTGCATCGATAAAACCCGGTGCAATAGATAACCCCTCGGCGTTAATTTCATTTTTTGCTTGGGTATTATTTAAATTACCAATCGTAGTAATAAATTCTCCATTAATTCCGATGTCACTTGTATAAGCTTTACGCCCAGTACCATCAATAATTAATCCATTTCGAATAATTAAATCAAACATTATTAAACATTGCTCGAAGGGTTTTCAGAAATATATTTCGATGGACATTTTACAGTTACATTATTAGTAATGAACGTTTTTTCTTTAGTGAGTGTTCCTTGTAAAATTATTTCTGAATGTTTATTGAAAAATAAGTCAGGTAATATCCCATCATGTTGAGTTTTTAGCAAGTTTGTTCCATCAGTAATAGTAAATTCTGAAATAGTTGAGGTCACTTCTCTATTGTAAGAACTTGGTACAAGTTTACCGCTAACTCTTATAATATCTTGGTTACTGGAGGGGTCAAGTGTTTGTAATTCACTGACGGTATAGTAGTACATTGTTGCGCTAGTAAGTGCCATAAATGCAAAGTAAGAAAAAGCTAGTGCAAAAACAACTGAAATAATGATAATTTTAATTTTATTAATTGTCTGAATGGATTTATTTCCTTTTAAATTTTATTTAATTGAGTTAATTTTACGTTCTAATTCTCTACGTTTCTGGGAAAGATAGTATAGGTAAAAGAAAAATCCTATCCATGTAATTAGAAATGCTATAAAAACGTAAATTAAGCCATTATCATTTTGAGTATTTGTCTGTTTTTCTTCTGATATTGTTTCAATAGATGCATTAGTTTGTGAGTGACCATCAGCAAAAATAATATCTATACTCGTTAAATTTACGGATATTAATAAAAGTGACAAGAATAAAAATTTAAGCATTTATTATTTCCTTTGTCTTTGTTTCAATTTGGGTAAGTTTATATTTTTCGATAAGCAAAAAAATGTATAGGAAAGTAAATGTAATTAAGGAAAACATCAGAACTTGTAATATTGCCATATCAATTGTATTAGTTGATTCTGCAGCTGGACCAATGTTTAATTCTGGGTGATGGGTTCTCCACCATATTGTTGCAAAATAAATTAACGGAGTATCAATGATTCCCAGGAGGGCTAGTATGGCACCATATCGTGCTCCCTGTGACCCTGGTGGGCCATATGCGCGTAATGCTAGGTATCCCACATAAATAAACCATAGTATAAGCGTAGTAGTTAACTTTGCATCCCAAGTCCACCAGATTCCCCATGTTGGTTTGCTCCAGACAATTCCAGTTAATAGTAGTAATGATAAAAATAAGACACCAATTTCTGCTGTACTTTTTGCAAGATTATCCCATTTTGTATTGTTTGTGAAAAGGTAAATAATACTCGTGATTCCCAATATAAACATTGAAATCATTCCCAACCATGCAAGAGGAATATGGATGTAAAAAATTCTTTGCGAAATACCAAGATTAATTTCATTTGGGGCCCATATGAAAATCAGGTAGAGATTTAAAAACATTAAAACTGCTGTTATAAAGAGTGCTGTTTTGTTAATAATATTTGCTTTAATACCCATACTTTTTGACTTTTTGATTTTTTGGTTTATTTGTTTTAGGAATAAATTATACTAAAGTAGTAGGTATTATTTCTAGTGGTGATTTAATATGATCGTTTATTAATTTTCCCCAAAGAGTTCTTCTCTATCAATCTCTATCTGATCTTGTTTATTAGATATTCCAAATGATCTATATGATTCAGGTGTACCATATTCTCGAGTTTTAATGACTACAGGCATTGGTAATGAATGCCCAAATATTAATGCTTGTTGTTTTGAATCAAGACTTGCTAGTACGGAACGAAGTTTACGACTACCGTGAACTCCAGTTAATACAGCATCAACATCCTTTTCATTGTCAAGCAGACATGCAAATTTTGTTCCAATTTGACTCATTATTTCTCCGTCAATACTGCTAGGGCGTTGATCAACTATTAGCAAAGTGACATTATATTTACGCATCTCACGTGCAATGGTTCCAAAAATTGTTTTAGGAGCAATAGATGGAGTTAGAAAACGATGCGCTTCTTCTATAGTTATTACTATTGGCTTAGGTTTTTTGTTTTTTGTAAAACTAGTTTCTGTTAGTTCCACATATTTTTGATGGATGCGCCTAGTAATTAGGTTAGTTACAAGGATGTATGCTAAGGCATTGTGTTCATATCGACCGAATTCTAGTACAACATGAATTCCTCGCTGTAAATATTCTAGAATTTTTTCAACAGATTGATGGGACTGAGTTTTATCTATGAAATTAAACCTATGAATTCGTGAAAGTCTATTGTGTAAAGATATTAAAGTTCCTTCGTGAAAATTAAGTTTTTCTGCGATATTAGATATTGAATCTCTTCCTTGAAGTGACAGAAACATTTTTAACCAATTTTTTCTCCCATAATGATGTTCAAGAACATATACAGCATCCAATGCTAAATCAGTTAAATTTAATAGATCTTTTAATATTGCAATATCTCCATATTCGATTTCTTCAAGTCCAAATTTAACTACATAATCTGGAGTAAGTCCTCGTTTTTTTGAGTTTGTTTCATCCAATGAGAACACTGCTACCTTAGAAGGAAAAAGTTGTTTTAAGCCCTTCACTTCATTTATATTTTCACTATATCCTCTCCATCCATATTCATTAGCCATGTCGAAAATCAAATTGCTTGCAGAATCGCTTTGTAATATACCTATTAGTAGTAGGCGTGTTAGAAAAGTTTTTCCAGTTCCACTTTTACCAAACACACCATTTGTTCGAGTTACGAGTTCTTTAATGTTTAAACATAGTTTTGATTCCATATCTAATGGATGTCCGACCCAGAAAACATTATCACTTTCCGAACCAAAGACTCTTTCTATATCTTGTTCTGTCGCAGAAGAAACTTTAGCAAAATGATTTGGGATTGTCTTTGCAGGTAATGGTTTTTCGAATGCTGTGTCAATATCTTCTGTATTGTATAAAGTTAGCATTGGATGTACTATGATTTCACCAAATGTAGTAGTGCCAGACATTACTTCTTTTACAAAAGTATTTGAGCTTTCTATAGATCCATATTCGATATTATGATCACTAGCGCCAAGAGATATATCAGTGATAACACCAAAAAATTTTAAGTTTTCACCATTAATACTTACGAAAGTACCTACTTTAACGAGTTCAACTGTTGTTGGATTAGTTAAACGAACTCGAATACCCTCGGATAAAGAACCAGAAATAACAATGCCTAGAGAGGATTCATTGTTGTCAATGTTCATAGTCATAGAGAAACCCTTTCCAGTATCTGAGTTAATCTTTGAGTATCATCTTTTAGTAATCGAGCTAATTCCTGCCCAGCTCTTAAAAGTAGTTGTGATGGATTTTTAGAATTACCTAGGGTAGAACGTAGGAACGATACAATCACATCATCTATGTGGGCATTATTGCTAGACCGAAGTATTCGCAAAAAACCAAAAGTTTGTGAGAACTCTAAAGTTTCTTCCAGAGTACAGCAATAAGTTAGGTCATGTATTTTTGGTGGTATTGATGGAATTTCATGATTAATATGAGTGTTTTGTTTATAGCCTACAACAATTGTATTTAGTGATGTAGAAAGTAGATTTTGTAATTGAGGGTTTTCTTGATAAACATCTTCGACTGAAAAAGCATTTTGAGCTAATGCAATAGTAGTTCTAGTTGTATCTAAGCTTTGTGTTTTGATATTAGAAATAACTGAGTATACGATAGTTTCAGTACCGCATTTTATTAGACTTCCAATTGCTGGAGATTCGTATAGTTTATGGCATTGGATTGTTAGATTGAAAGCTGAAGTTTCAATCACTTCACCTATTGGGCTTTTAGGATATTTCTCTTCTTGGTTTTTATTTATCAATATTCAATCTCAGATTATTTTGGTTTTTTATATATTATAGCCATCGTAAATTTTTCGAATGGTTTTTCATAGATGTGTAAATTGGGATGTTTTGATGGTGTAGGGTTTTTTCTATCATTGTTATAAAAGTTTTTCTGTCGGCATTTGTAATTACAGCTTGTTCGTGTGCTTCCATTAGCGAAACAGGATATCCTTTACCTTTTGCACATTGATCAAGAATCAAAGAATGTAATAGTTCAAGTAGTTTGCTATTTTCCCCTATCCATTGAGGTATTTCGATTCGTGCAATTTCATTATTTACATTAATGTAAAAAAACATAATACGATGATCTTGGTAGTATTCAGACAATGAATTTTCTGAAGCATAAAACACTGAAGATCTTTCTCCTGGAGAAAGTATTGTAGAAAATAATTCTCTATCTAGTACACCTCCAATACATTCTGAACAGGACTGTTCGTTACCAAATCTTCCGCATTTGATACTTTCTGATTGACATGATGTGAGTTTTAGAGCATTTATAATATCTGTAGAATTCGGATAACTAATATAACTAGCAAAAACTGTATTAGTAGATTCTGTGATAATAGATTTAATTTTATTTAATTCTGTAACCATACCTGATTCAATAAATTCATGAAGTACAATTTCATCATTATAATACCCTTTTAAGCTAATCATTTGTAATGATCCATCCAGTAGACAAATTCTTGGGAGTTGTGCAGATGATTTTTTAAGCAATTTACCCAAAAATTTTATTTCATCGACTGATCGCTTTGCTGCTAAAAGATCTCCTTCGATTAAACGTTCTGAATAGTTCAATTCATTTTTTATAACTAATTCATCATTTTTTGCATATAGTATAGGAGTTGAAGAAAATATTGATTTTGCAGCATTTCCATATTTTAATGTACATGTTCCTATGTTAATTAGAAAACAAGTTGTTGGAGCATGTCTGTCCATTTCAATTTGAGACCCATCAACTGCCATAACACAATATTCATATATTTTATTGGTCGTTGAATATCGATTTTTGGGGTGTTCTACTATAGTTGGCACAACAAAAGATAGTTCGTTAGATTTTTCATTTTTAAGTTGCTTGAAATTTTCAATTGAAAATTGATTAATAGCATTAATAGCTTTTTTAATTTTTTCTAAATGCACATTCTGGCGTCCAGAAATATTAGTTGCCATTACATCTATTTGTTTTGCTGTCTTTAATAAATTTAAACTCATGTGCGGATTATCTCATATTCTTTAGACCATGTGTTGCTTAGCAATCAATTATCTTGGTTGACGTTTTCTAGTATTCGACTAAATACTTCATTTCCAAGTAAGAATCCTTGATTCGTAAGTCGGATATGATTATTTTTTATATAGATTAAATTTAAGTTAACTAAATCAGATATCGTCGAATTATATTTTGTTAGAGGATTAATGTTAAATCGGTTATTAAAGTCACATACATTTATACCTTCTAAGAGACGTAATCCGAGGATCATCGTTTCTGCCATTTCTAATTCTTTGGAGATATGTTCACTTTTTTCAATTACAGGAGGTAAAAAGTTATTAGTGATATTGATTTGAGTATTTGTTAAAAGATTGGTGTATTTTTTAGGAGAATTAATGTTCCAAAATCGTTTTTGTGGTAAATGTGAATGTGCACCTGGGCCGATACCGATATAATAACCATTTCTCCAATAGTTTATATTATGAGTTGATTTATTTTGTGGTTTTGACCAATTTGATATTTCATATTGTTCAAACTGATTTAGTTTAACTTTTTGTTGTGCGAGAGAATACATTTCTGCAGCAACGTCGGGATTTGGATTCACGAGCTTTTTAGACTTTACCCATTCATTCATAGGTGTGCCTTTTTCTAATGTCAGGCAATACATAGATATATGTTGTGGATTTGTGTTTAGAGATATATCAAGAGTTTCAATCCAATCGTTAATAGTTTGTGTTGGTAAACCATACATTAAATCGATGTTCACATTTGTAAATCCAGATATAAGACTTCTTTTGATAGCATTTTGTGCCTTTGTAGCTGAATGATTTCTACCTAAAATCTTAAGTAATTTATTATTAAAGCTTTGGATTCCAATACTTAGTCGATTAACATTATTTTCCAAAAGCGCATTAAGTTTTCTTGCTGTTAAGTCATCAGGATTACATTCAAAGGTTATTTCGGCATCATTATTTAAATTAAATGATGAAAAAATACTATGCATAAGGGATTTAATTGATTTTATTGGAAGGTATGATGGAGTTCCTCCTCCAAAAAAAACACTTTGTATCTGACTATTAGCAAGCGGTTTGCTCCAAAGTTCGATTTCTTTTTTTAAAGCGATGATATAACTATTAAATAGATTTTCAATTTGTGAATAAGTATTAAAGTCACAATAGGGACATTTGATGTAGCAGAATGGTATATGTATGTATAACGTTAATGTTTTTGGATAATTAATAGTTATTTGGCTGTCTTTCAAAATATTGAATTCTTCGATGTGTGTTTATGGTGATTATAAAGATAATAGCTATTTTTTGTCGTCTTTGAAGTGATAAGACCCTTCGATTGTAGTGGTATTTTTATTAGATGTATTTTGAATTTTTGCATTGTTATTTCGGTGTTTGATATAAAAATAACCGCCACTCCCAGTTATTAATAATATGAGAATTTTTAATAATGGATGTAGTGGTAATGGACCTATAATTATTATGGGTAGCAAGGATACTAGTAGTAGTGTGAAAACACGGTTTTTTAGTAAGAAATTAATTACAATTCTTGGATTTCTTATTAAAAAATTTATTGCGAGTAGTAGCAGGAATTTCATTATTAGTTTATATGGGACCTTGTAGTTAAAAATAAGTACAAACTAAATGCTGTATAGTTAAAGAGTATTATAGTTTAAGTATTATTATTTTGCCATATTAGTATGATTATATTTACGTATATAGAAGTGTATTAGAGTTAATTATGATAACTATTTTATGTGGAGAAGATGATTTTTCAATACATCAAGCTTTAGTAGAGATGAAATTAAAGTTTGATAGCCTCGATTCTGGGAATTGGATAGAATTAAAAGCTCCAGATGTTACTTCTGATCAAATTATTATGAGTTGCAGTACGATTTCTTTGTTTGGTGAAAAAAGGAATGTAATTGTACGAGGCCTTATTGGATTATTTGATTCTAGTAAAATTAAATTAGCTAATTGGCAGAATTTATTGACATTACTTAGATCTTTGCCTGATTCAGTAGATTTGATTTTTGTTGATGGTACGTTAAAGGCATCAAATTCTTTTCTTAAAGAGATCAAGGATATAACTTCTATAAAGCAATTCCCTGTTCTGAAAGGATCTAAGTTATCAGAATGGGTTAATAATAAAGCGAAGCATTTAGGTTTGAATTTTAGACCTGGAGATATACAGTTTTTCTTAAAAACAGCAGGTACTAATTTATGGGTTTTATCTAATGAGTTAGAAAAACTGAGTATATATACTATAGGAAGACAGGTGCAGCAAAAAGATATCGTTGATTTAGTTTCAGATCAAGATGACTCAGTGATTTTTGCAATTTTTGATTCGATAATAAAGTCAGATATTAGTAGGGCTCTAAATATAGTTTCTAAATTAATTCAATCTGGGGGATCATCTATTAGCGTAATTTTGACAATACATCGACAACTTAGAAGAGTTGTAATTGCAAGGGATTTACTTAAATCTGGGGTACGTCAGAATCAAATTGGTGCTATATTAAAATTAAGAGAATATCCTCTAAAAAAAACATTAGAACAACTAGCATTCTTTTCTGAAAATGATGTTAAGAGGTGGTATTCAGCATTACATGAAATTGACAATAAAATAAAAAGAACTGATCTATCTTCATTACAAGCATTAGATTATTTCATTACACAACTTTGCTATAAAAGAATAAGTTAACTGCAATAGTTGACATGATTCAACTCAAGTTTATTGACTTATATTTTAATTAAATGTATAGTTGTATGTAGTTAAACTAATTTAATCTTATAAACTCATTGTGATATTTTCATAAGGTATTAAATATGGTCTTTAAAACAGATGATTTTACTGAGCAGGCACAAGAAATTTTAGCAAATTCTCAAAATCTTGTTCATCAATATAAGCATTCTCAGTGGGATGTGGAGCATATTTTCATGGGTTTACTTGAATTAGAGGATGGTTTGCCTGTAAAGATTCTATATGAATTAAACATTGATGTAGAAGATTTGAAAAATAAGTTGGGGCAATATTTGAGTAAAAACCCTAAAGTTGCCGAAAGTGTTTCACAAATATATGCATCTCCTAGAGCCGTTACTTTATTAGGGAGGGCAAAAGAAGAAGCTAAACGATTAAATGATGATTTTGTTGGAACCGAACATTTATTCATTGCTGTTGTTCAAGAAGATAAAGGTGAGACTAGTTTGATTTTATCTGAGTTTTCAATTGAACTAGAGAATGTATATAAAGCGCTACAGGCTCTTCGGGGAGGTCATCGTGTGACTGACCAGAGAGCTGAGAGTCGATATAGATCATTAGAAAGATTTACTATTGACCTGACTGATTTAGCAAGAAAAGGACAATTAGATCCAGTAATTGGAAGAGACCAAGAAATTGGTCGTGTTGTACAAACTTTAATACGTAGAACAAAAAACAATCCAGTTTTAATTGGTGGTGCTGGGGTCGGTAAAACTGCGATAGCAGAAGGACTTGCTCAACTAATCATTTTAGAAGATGTTCCTGATTCACTTATCGATAGAAGAGTTCTTTCTTTAGATATGGCAGCTTTAGTTGCTGGCAGCAAATTTCGTGGTGAATTTGAAGAACGTTTGAAAGCAGTTTTAGATGAAATAAAACAGTCTAAAGGTGAAGTAGTACTTTTTATCGATGAAGTGCATACTGTAGTTGGCGCAGGTGCTGGAGAAGGATCAATTGATGCTAGTAACATGATGAAACCAGCTTTAGCAAGGGGTGAATTACAAGCGATAGGTGCTACTACTGAGGAAGAATATCGGCAACATATTGAGAAAGATGCCGCATTAGAAAGACGTTTTCAACCTGTAATTATTGATGAACCTGATGAAGAAACTGCAAATGCTATGCTTAAGGCACTTCGCCCTAGGTATGAAGCACATCATAAAGTTACAATTAGTGATAAAGCATTAGAGGTTGCGGTTTCTTTGAGTAAAAGGTATGTCACTGGAAGATTGTTGCCAGATAAAGCTGTAGATTTAATCGATGAGGCATCTAGTAAGTTACGTATTGATGCACAAACTATGCCAAGAGGATTGAAAGATAAAGAAAAATCTATAAAAGATTTGAGAAACCAAGAAGAATCAGCTGCACAAAGAGGTGATTACCAAACTGCTGCAGAATTACGTTCAAAAAGTATGAGGTTAACAGAAGAATTTGAGAAAGAAAAAGTTGGATCCCCAGTAAAAATAAATACAGACATGGTTGTTGATAGTGATCAGATAGCTGAAGTTATAGCTGCAATTACCGGTATACCAGTTAATAGGCTATTAGAAAATGAAGCTGATAAATTACTTAATATGGAAGATAGATTGCACAAACGTGTAATTGGACAAGATTTGGGTGTGCGTGTTGTTTCGAATGCTGTACGACGTGCAAGAACAGGATTGAAAGATCCTCAAAGACCGATTGGAAGTTTTATGTTTTTGGGCCCAACAGGAGTTGGGAAAACAGAATTAGCTCGTGCTTTAGCTGAATATCTTTTTGATGATCAGGAAAATATGGTAAGAATTGATATGTCAGAATATATGGAGTCTCATACTGTATCTAGGTTGATAGGTGCACCTCCCGGGTATGTTGGTTATGGCGAAGGAGGTCAATTGACAGAGGCAGTTCGAAGACGTCCTTTCAGGGTAATATTATTTGATGAAATAGAAAAAGCGCATCCTGATATTTTCAATATTTTGTTACAGCTTCTTGAGGATGGTAGATTAACGGATGGTGAAGGTAGAACTATAGATTTTCGAAATACTTTAATTATTATGACAAGTAATCTTGGAACAGGAGATGGGAATAAAAAGGGGTTTGGTTTTGTTAAAGAAAATGATTTAGATATAGAAATTGAAAAGTATCGTGATTCCATTCAATCATCTCTAAAAAAAGCATTTAGACCAGAGTTTTTAAATAGAGTAGATGAGTTTGTTATCTTTGATCCGCTCACAAGAAAACAAATCGAAGAAATTGTTGATATGATGGTACATGAAATTAGACTTCGTTTGAAAGATCATAAGATTACAATTAATTTGACTAAAAAAGCAAAAAGTAAAATTGCTGAACTTGGTTATGATCCAGAATTAGGGGCACGACCATTGAGAAGAATGATTTTGAAGCTCATCCAAAATCCAATATCAAAATTAATATTAGAAAATAAATTAAATAATGTCGATAGTGTTAATATAGAGGTAAAATCTAATACTTTATTATTTACTGCAGATGAAAAAGTTTTAGATAAAGTAGAGATTTAGTAGTAAGAAATTAACTTTCCAATGAAATTTCTTCAATGTTTGAATTTATATATTGTGACTACCTCTTTAGAATGATAAAATTCTATCATTAAGTTTAATGTTCCGCAGTAGCTCAGTGGTAGAGCAATCGGCTGTTAACCGATCGGTCGTTGGTTCGAATCCAACCTGCGGAGCCAAAAATACATTAATGAATTGCCTTAATGAGTCTTTTTGAACGTTATCTATCAATTTGGGTTGCTATTTGTATATTGGTTGGGGTGATATTAGGTAATTTATTACCCGATATTTTCAGTTTTATAGCAGCGTTAGAATTAGCACATGTTAATTTAGTTGTTGCTGTTTTTATTTGGGTCATGATTTATCCGATGATGGTACAAGTTGATTTTTCTTCTATCAAGGAAGTAAGTAATAAACCCAAAGGATTAATATTGACTTTACTGATTAATTGGATGATTAAGCCTTTCACTATGGCAGCATTGGGATGGTTATTTTTTAAGGTCTTTTTTGTTAATTTAGTAGATCCTCAATCAGCTACAGAATACATTGCTGGTATGATTTTATTAGGTGTTGCTCCTTGTACTGCGATGGTATTTGTATGGAGTCAACTGACCAAAGGGGATCCTAATTATACCCTAATACAAGTATCTATTAACGATATTATTATGATATTTGCTTTTGCTCCACTTGCTGCTTTTTTGCTTGGTGTGAGTGATATCGAGGTTCCTTGGGTTACTTTATTGCTTTCAGTACTATTGTACGTAGTTTTACCTTTAGTTGGAGGTGTATATACTCGTTACAAATTTGAAAGACGCAAAAATTTAGATGACTTGCAAAATTTTTTGGTAAGGGTTAAACCTTGGTCAATACTTGGATTATTGTCTACTGTGATTTTATTATTTGGATTTCAGGCTGAAGTAATAATTAATAAACCACAGACTATCTTTCTAATAGCTATTCCTTTGATTTTACAAACTTATGGTATTTTTATGATTGCTTATGTTGCTGCAAGGATACTTAAATTAAATCATAATATAGCTGCGCCAGCTTGTCTTATTGGGACATCCAATTTTTTTGAACTTGCAGTTGCCGTTTCAATTTCTTTATTTGGATTATCATCTGGAGCTGCCTTAGCTACAGTTGTTGGAGTTTTAGTAGAAGTACCAGTAATGCTTTCACTGGTTTATTTTTGTAATCGAACAAAACATTTTTTCGAATATTGAAACATACTATGGACCGGTACGACTTAATTGAGTTAGATGAATTAATGTCTGATGTTTCTGATCTACTTAGATGGCATGTATGATATTGTTTAAGTTAGTGTTACTTTAGTATTTATTAATAGGAGAAGAGATGAACGAAATTTTCAATATTGGGCATACTAGTGATGATCTTGATTCAGAAGGAAATCTTACATTTCCGACTGACTGGTTGGAATTAGTTGAAGGGAAAAGGCATATCAATTGGGAATTTACTAAAGAAACTCAGGAGATATTGACTCCTTCTGATATAGCAGATCTTGACGTTTTACAAATGGGAGGCAGAGTAGTTGATTCATCTACATTGGAAAATTCAGAACGACTTACATTAATAGTTAGACACGGAGTTGGTTATGATAACGTAGATGTAGATGCTTGTAATAAAGCAGGGGTAATATTATCGATTACACCTGATGGTGTTCGTAGACCAATGGCTACTGCATGTCTGACTTTTGTGTTAACTCTTGCCCATCAACTTCCACAAAAAGAACGACTTGTTAGGAGGGGTGAAAGTAGAGAATCTTCTCATGAACAAGTCGAAATAGGCACTGGAGTTACAGGTAAAACTTTAGGATTGATAGGGTGTGGCAACATTGGGAAAGAAGTTTTTAAACTTGCTCAACCTTTCGATATGAAGCTCATTACATATGATCCTTATGTAAAACAAGAAGAAATTGATTACCTTGGAGTAAAAAAGGTAGATTTACCAACGCTTATGAGTTCAGCTGATTTTGTTTGTGTATGTACTTTGCTGAATAAAGATACAGTTGGGTTAGTTGGTAAAAATGAATTAGCCTTAATGAAGGATTCAGCTTTTCTGATCAATATTTCTAGAGGACCTATTGTTGATGAAGATGCACTAATATCTGTTTTGACTAATAAGACAATTAAAGGTGCAGGCCTTGATGTTTTTCGTGAGGAGCCAGTTGATATAAATAACCCTTTATTGAAACTTGACAATGTGATTGCAACTCCTCATACATTAGGAGGTACAGATGAATTGCATACAGAATGTGGATACAGTACCATGAGGGCTGCCCTTGCTGTTTGCAAAGGAGAATTCCCGGATTTTATTGTTAATAAACAGATTATAGAAGATTCTAGAGTAATAACTAAACTTAAAAGATATAAGAATTTATATGGTGATTTTTAAGTCATTTAACTTTATTAGATAAGTCATATGGTTTTTTTGTTCCAACGATATTTAACATATTATAAGGCTCAATTGTTTGAGCATATCAATTCATGTTTACATAACAAGCTAATAATCTGTTATGGTAAGCCTCCTTTTGGTGGGTCAAGTATTAGCGATACAAAAACACGTTTATTTAAAGAAACCATACTCAAAAATAATTGGTTTGGTGGAGAATCAGCAATTTGGCAGTCTTTTTGGAAACCATTTTCAGAATATGGTCGTCCACAAGTTGTGATACTAGAAGCAAGTTTAAGGATATTATCCTTGTTGCCTGCCATAATATATTGTCGTTTACGGAATATTCCTATTATTTTATGGGGGCATGCTGGTAGTAGGTCGAGGAATATAGTTGTTAGTAACAACTATAAAGATATCTTTTATCGTTGGTTAGTAAAAATATCTGATGCATTTATTTGCTATACAAATGGAGACAAAAAAAAATTGAGTAATGTTGTTGAGAATAAAAAGCTTTTTATAGCAGTAAATACTTTGGATACCAATGAGTTGTTTTCTATCCGACGTTCTCTAGAAAAAAAAGATAAGAATCAATTGAAATCTGAGCTAGGATTGAGATCTATAAACTACTTATGTTTACTCGGAAGATTAATTCCAGAAAAATATCCGATAGATGCTTTGTCTATATTAAAAATATTACAAGAGCAACAACAGAATATTGGTTTAATAATTATCGGAGATGGCCCTGAAAAGTCAGTTATGGAAGAAATGGTTTTTTCTCAGGGTTTAAAAGATGTTCATATTTTAGGGTCAATCATGGAATTAAAAAAATCTGCTCCATATATATTTTCTTCAGATACTATAATAAATCCTGGATATGTTGGACTATCTGTAAATCAGGGGTTGTGTCTTGGTGTTCCTACAATAACTAGAAGTGGATTACCACATAGTCCAGAAATTGATTTTATTAAAGAAGCAAGAACAGGATTTATTTCAAATGATCATAAGGTAACGAGTTTTGTTCAGCCTATCAAAACTGTGATAAATAACAGAGAAAAATTTTATCAAGATTCGGTTTCCTTTGCTGAAAATAATCTTGATATGAAGTTTTGCATTCAAGGTGTTTCAGATGCCATTAATTATGTGACTACCTCAAGCTAAGGATTTAATCAGTGAAAGTCTAGCAAGTTTCCACTCTTTTATGGACGAATACCCAGTCGTACATCAATAGTCACCTTATTTTTACTTGACCGAATAATACTTACTGAAACAATATCATTGGGTTCTTTATTATTGATATATGAACTAATGTCATTAATGCTTCTTACGGGTGTTTGGTCAATATGGGTAATAATATCTCCGCCAGCTGGATATTCAATTCCATCAATTGTAATGGTTTGTTCAGATGCTAAAAGTTTAGATTTAAATGCAGGTCCATTGTCTATTACTTCTACTATTAAGGCGCCTTTAGTTGTTTCATCTAAGTTATTTGCTCTTGCTAAATTGGATGTTAGAGAAGTTCCACTTATTCCAAGATAAGCATATTCAAAATCTCTTTTTTTGATTAGAGTAGGGATAATACGTTTTGCTGTGTTTATAGGAATTGCAAATCCAACTCCAGCATTTGACCCTGAACTAGAAATAATTTGTGAGGTAATTCCTATTACACTACCAGTTCTATCTAGCAATGGGCCTCCCGAATTCCCTGGATTAATAGCGGCATCAGTTTGAATAATTTGTGAGGTAGAAAAATTAGTAGTTTGGTTTGGTAGTGTACGGCCTAGTGCACTAATAATACCTTGGGTCATAGAAAATTCTTGTCCGAATGGACTGCCAATGGCTATTGCAATTTGACCTATTGATAATGTATCGCTATTACCCAATGGAATTGCTTGATGAGTATCATTAGCTGTTTCAATTTTGAGTATAGCTAAATCAGAATCAGGGTCACTACCGTGTATTGTAGCAACAGATTCTGTACCATCATAAAAGATTATTCGTACAGAATCTGCATTTTGAATTACATGGTGATTTGTTACAACATGTCCACTGCTATCCCATATGAAACCAGTTCCTTCACTAGGGACGTTATAACTTTGTAATCCTCCAAAAAATGATCTTTGTCTCATTTTAGATTCTACTTTTACTTGAACAATAGATGGAATTGTATTTTGGTAAATTGAAGTTAGTAGTTGTTCTTGCGCAATTATAATTTCATTTGAGGATGGGGTAGGTAGCATTTGGGTAGGAGTGATTATGGGTGTTATTACCGGAGGTTCAGTAGCTTGTTCTTTTAAATTTGTGCAACCCGACAAAAATATTGATGTGAAAAATATGAAACTTGTTATAGTTGTTAGGGATTTAACTAAGGATTGTTTTTTAATCATTTTAAGTTTTTAAAGATTTATAAGTTTTCTTAAATACCATCTAATTATATTTCAAATATATTTAAGAAATTATTAAGATTATATACAAATGAATATTCAGGCACCTATAATTTTAAAAATAGAACTGCCCGACCTGGATTCGAACCAGGGATTTCAGCTCCAAAGGCTGACGTGCTACCACTACACCATCGGGCATTGTTAATGAGAGATTAACACTTAAATTATTTTCTCTGCTTGCATTTGTATGAGAGATTTTTCAGTAGCATTAAGTGTTTCTTCGATATCCTGATTACTATGGATGCCACTTAATAGAAAACGCGGTCCACCATCTATTCCGTTATTATACATTGCTAATTTTAATTGATGAGAAATAACTGTGTTATTAGATATATCTTCTTGTTCTGGAGTGAGTACTATTTCTGGGTTATTATGGTCAAAATGAATCCCAAGGTATAGCATTACTGCTGCACCTACTGCAGTAGAAGTCCCAGTGATTTCAAGTTTAGAAAGCAAGCTATTTAATCCGGTTTGAAGTTTTTTAGCTGCATCATTAGCTGATTTATTTATTGGTTGTGTAGAAAGCATATTTAGTGTTGCTATACCGGCGGCGGCGGATAAAGGATTGGCATTAAATGTTCCATAATGTGCGATTCGTTGATCTTGTTCAGTTTCAATAGTATTAATGATGTCTTTTTTACCAGCTACTGCACCAGCTGGTAATCCACCCCCTACAATTTTTGCTAAAGAACAAAGGTCAGGAGTTACGCCGTATAATTTTTGTGCTCCACCTATTGATGTTCGAAATCCAGTAACTACTTCATCAAAAATTAAAACTACACCATGTTTTCTGGTAATTTCACGAAGCTCGAATAAGAAAGAAGGACGTATTGGTGTCCATCCCATATGAGCTCCTGTAGGTTCTAGTATAATTGCAGCTATATCATTATTATGTGTGAGTAACTTATCAATTACATTGATATTATTGGGGTTTGCAAGTATCACAGTATTTTTTATTTCATCAGGAATTCCTACATTATTATTACTTACTGATTGTATATAATCATGCCACCCATGGAAATGGTTTTTAAAGAAGACAATTTTATTTTTTCCAGTAAATGCTCGTGACATACGTAATGCCATCATGGTTGCTTCAGTTCCTGAACTTTGGAAACGAACTTTTTCAGCTGAAGGGATAAGTTTTTGGATTAATTGTGCCCATTCAATCTCAAGATCAGTTGAAGCGGCATAATGAGTTCCTCGTTTAATTTGATATGATACCGCATCAGTTATTGCTTTATGTGCATGTCCAAGTATCAGTGCTCCATGTCCTCCCCAATAGTCTATAATTTCATTCTGATCCACATCCCATTTCCTAGTCCCTTCCGCATGTGACATAAAAAATGGAAATGGTGCTAAATTTCGAGCATCATGAGTTACGCCATTTGGGAATATATTTTTAGAGATTTGGTATTTTTTTGAAGAGTTTTGGTGGTTTTTTATATAAGTTTCTTCAATTTTAGTTGGCATTTATTTATCCTTGTTTCCTTCGACATATTTTTATGTTTATTTAGTATAGTCTATGATCAGATAATTTGTATATGTAATATAATATATAAAACTTAGTAAGTAAGTTTCTGTTAGATTTATTCCCATTAGATAAAAATCCCCTTGAAAATATATGGAGACGTATGATAAATTCTTCTATTTGTAGGGATATTTTTAAGGACTACAAAACCTGTAAAATATCTTGGTTTAGAAGTTATTATATTTTAAATTTTGAGGATAGTGTATGGATCCATCTGGGTTACTACAACCCCAATGGGCTCAAATCGGAGCCTTGTTAACTAGCCTTACATTAATGTTATGCAGTGTTATCTTTTTTGCTTTGTTTATGTTTGTAGGTCATATATGGATACCATCTATGACTGGTTCAGTAGAACTACACTCTGCTTTTCAAAAAGTTCGCCCTATACTCTATCTTTTTTCTTTTGTCAGTATTAGTTTGGCTATATTTTTCTTTTACCGGATGGTGACTTTTATGGCAGTAATAAAAACATTTTGGCCAGATTTTTGGATTTAAGATTTAAATTTTATTTATTTGTAAAGGAAAGAATTGAAAAATATTTTATGAAAAGTATGGTGAATAGATTTGCTACCAGGTGAATTTAACAGTTCTAAAATAACATTGGGGATGATATTAAAGTTAGGAATGCTTGGTGTTGCTGGTGGTATCGCATCTCTTTTTGCTCTAGTTATGTTGGTTTTTGTAATAACTGCTTGGTTTGGTATGCCTCTTGGAATTTTTTCTGTTGTTGGATTTAACCATGGGCCTACTCAACCTATTGAATTCCCTCATGATGTTCATGTTAATAAAATAGGTTTAGATTGCACTTTTTGTCATAGAACAGTGACCGATAAAGCTGCAGCTTCTATTCCTGCGGTAGGTTTATGTATTACATGCCATAAAACTGTTGGCGGAGATAAGGAAGGTGTTCAGCAATTACGAGAATACTATTCTGAAGGTCAACCAATTGATTGGATACGAGTACATAGAGTTCCAGATCATGTCCGATTTGTACATGAAGCTCATATAAGATTTTTTTCTGGAGATAAGAATGTAGTTACTCGTGTTACAAACCCATCTAGTCAAATAACTATAACGGATGCATTAAAAATAGATCCTAATATTAAGGAAGGTGAGACAATTACTGTGGGGGCATCTCAAGTTTGTTCTACTTGTCATGGTGATGTTACTAGTATGCCTAAAGTTAAACAAGTACGTCCATTAAAAATGGCTGATTGTGTAAATTGCCATCGAGATAATAATGCCCCGACTGATTGTGCAACATGTCATTATTAATTATAAAATTCGAGGAGATATTGTAGGTGTTTAATGAAAATATCTAGAAGGCGATTTTTAAAACTATTTGGTGGTTCTGTAACTGCCGCTGCTATTTTTCAAGCATGTGGTATTCCCGAAAAAGAATTGATTGTTGAGGCACCATTAGAAATGCCAGAAGATATGGTTTCAGGTACAGATAATTGGTATGCAACTTTATCTCCTGGAGAATCTGTGTCTAGTGGTATTGTAGTTCGAGTTATGGAAGGTCGTGCAAAGAAAATAGAAGGAAATCCAGATTATCCTATTAATCAGGGGAAGCATAATGTTGTTGCTGAGTCAGGATTACAGGGATTGTACCATCCTGACAGAATTAGTTCTCCCCGTATACGAAGAGGTGATCGAGGAGAAGGTAAGTGGGAAGAAATTAGTTGGACTGACGCATTGTCAAGAATTTCTGAGTCAATTACTAATTTAAAAAAATCTTCTGGATTAGTGTTGATAACCGATCCTCTTACTTCTCAGCTTAGTTTGGTAATAAATCAATTTGTTTCTAAATTTAAAGCAAAGCATATTCAATATGAAGTAATTGAGGATACGAATTTAAGGTGGGCAGTTAAAAACGTTTTTAAACAAGACCGTATACCTGATTTTGATATTGATAATTCTGATTATGTACTTTCATTTGGAGCAGATTTCCTAAATACTTGGAAATCTCCTCTTCGCTATTCTCGCGGATATTCCAATTTCCGTGAACAAAGTATTGGGCATGGAAGAGGCACTTTGGTATATGTTGGTTCCCACCTATCCTTAACTGGAGCTAATGCTGATAAATGGATATACGTTAATCCTGGTAGTGAGGGTATTTTGGCCTATTCTATTTCTTATGTTCTGTTAGATAAGTATGCGTCAGAGCTAAATATATCGGATAAAAAGGATTGGCTAAAAGTATTAAGTCAATATTCTCCATCTAAAGTAAAAGAATTCACTGGTCTTTCTGAGTCTCAAGTTGAAGAATTAGCACATGGTTTAGCCAAACATAAGAATCCTTTAGTTCTTGGTGGAGGAACTGTGGGGGCTTATACAAATGGAATGCAAAATCTAGAAGCGATATACACGCTAAATGTTTTACTAGGTAACCTTGGAAAGAAGGGTGGAGTAGTTTTTAACCCTATTCCTCCTATTGCTATGGACGGGTTTTCTGATCTTTCTCCTGATCTTGCAAATAGCTCTCGTATTGATGAGCTCAAAAGTGGAGATTTGGAAATATTGTTATTGAGGGGGGCCAATCCAATATATGGAACTCCTGGATTTAAATCAGTTTTATCAAAAACATCTCTAATTGTTAGTTTTTCGGGTATTATGGATGATTCTGCAATGATGGCAGATATTATATTACCGGAAAATCATTATCTTGAAGAATGGGGTTCAGATATACCTAACCCTGGTCCTGGTTATCCTACTATAGGTTTTCAACAACCAGTTGTTAGGCCTGTTTTTGAAAAAAGAGGGATACATTTGGGGACAAAAAGTTTTCCAGATGTGATGATGGCTTTAGCTGAAATTCAAAATATAGACCTTGAGTTAAATGCTTCTAATTATGAAAATGTTTTACGTAATATGACGGATGAATTATTTAAATTAAATAGAGGCTCTATTAAGGCTAAGAATCCTCGTGATTTTTGGAATGGAGTTTTGCAACGAGGGGGATGGTGGGATGTTGATGATAAGGTGAGTAATCATAAAATAGGTTCTATTAATGGACCGAGGGAATTAACTCCTGCTAAATTTTTAGGGGATAAAAATATATATCCTTTTCATTTAGTCCCATTTGAATTAGGTTCGTTGACTGATGGTAGAGGAGCTAATTTACCATGGCTTCAGGCTACACCTGATCCAATAACTACAGTTACCTGGTCTACTTGGGTTGAAATTAATTTAAATAAAGCTAAAGAGCTTGGAATTAAAGAAGGGGATATAGTTAAAATTACGTCTGAATACGGAGAAATAGAAGCTTTTGCGTATCCGCATCCTGCTATTTCACCAGATGTATTAGCAATACCGATTGGGCAAGGACATGAATCAGGAGATAGGTATTCTTCTGATAGGGGATCTAATGTTTTATCAATTTTGGCTACTGACAAGGATAAAGATTCTGGTGCATGGGCCTGGGCAAGTACACGTGTTTCTATAAGTTCAACTGGTAATAATTTACCATTATCTAAATTTGAGAATACTGCTCCTGATTTATCTGTTGATGCGCATGGGCATATTATTAAGACTACTTCTGGTGAATCAAAGTGATAAAAAATTGTAAAATAAATAATGGAGGTACTTTATGTCTGATAACTCAGTAAAAACAAGTGGTAAGCGTAAGTGGAGTATGGCTGTAGATATAGATAAGTGTACTGGTTGCCAGGCATGTGTTGTGGCATGTCAGTCAGAAAATAATATACCCATAAATACTGAGGATTTATTTAAACAAAGACGCGCTATTCAGTGGATTAGAATTGAACGATATTGGGAAGGTGAATTTCCAAATGCTAAAGTTCGCTTTATTCCTCTTTTATGTCAGCATTGTGACAATGCACCATGTGAGCCTGTATGCCCAGTTTATGCAACTTACCATAATCAAGAAGGATTAAATGTACAAGTCTATAATCGATGTATTGGTTCTCGTTTATGTGTAAATAATTGCCCTTATCACATTAGATTTTTTAATTTTTGGGAGCCAAGCTGGACTGATAGTTTAAAGAATCAATTGAATCCAGACGTTACAGTTAGAAGTAGAGGAATAATGGAGAAGTGTACGTTCTGTATACAACGTATTCGTCGTACTACTCGTGAGTCTGATAAAAATAACCAACAACTCAAAGATGGAGATCGTCGATTAAATCCAGCATGTGTTAATGCATGTCCAACTGATGCATTAGTTTTTGGTGACTTAAATTATGTTGATCTTGATACAGGTGAAAAAAGTAAAGTTGCAAAGTTGAAAGAGGAATCATTGAGTAAGAACGGAAGAGGGTATAAATTAATGGGAGAATTGGGCACAGAGCCCAATGTGACATACCTTAAAAAAGTTGATGCTGATTCAGGGCATTCATCTCATGGAGGAGATTCATCTCATGGATAGAAATGTTAGCGACGTTGTAGCTATCGATAGAAATGTTAGCGATGTAGCTTTCAAAAATGTTAATAATACTTTAGTAGAAGCTTCAAATCAGACAAATTTAAAATGGCCTTTAATTATTTTTGCTATTTTGTCTTTATTGGGATTTGTTGGTTTTTCTATTAAAGTTTTTGTAGAAGGTGTTGGTTCCCAACAGTGGGGTTATCATGCAGCATTGGTTGCATTTTTATTGAGTTCTATACAATCGGCACCAATGGTAGCTATAGCTCCAAGAGTAGCTAAAGCTCATTGGAGGCGTTCGACTTCAAGAATTGCGGAAATATTTGGGTTGTTAGGAATAGTTAATCTCTTATTATTTATTCCTTTGATGTGGATTTTACCTAGTTTGGCAGATGGCAGACGTTCCCTTTGGTTTTATGATGCTCTTGAAGGTGTTTCACCCTATTCACCTCATATATGGGCGATATTAGCAATTGTAGTATTAGCATTTTTAGGTGTGTTTTATTTGTGGTTATCTCTGTTGCCTGATTTTGCTATACTCCGTGACCATTCAAAGGTTGGAACGGTTCGTAAGAAAATATTCAAATTTTTATCGGGACGTTGGTGGGGTAGTTCATCCAACTGGTATATGCATAAACATCGTTTAGGTATTGTTGGAGCTCATTATTTTATGCTGCTTGTTTTTGTACACTTTCTTTATTCAATGGATTTTTGTATGTCTTTAGTGCCCGGATGGATTGATGCATTATTCCCCATAACTCATGCTGCTAATGCTCTACAAGCTGGGGTAGCAGTTTTTATAGTTACAATGTATATTATCTATCGTTTTGGTGGTTATCGTGAATATATAGGATTGGATCAATTTTGGGCTCTAAGTAGATTATTATTTGCGTTATCTTTGTTGTGGTTCTGGTTTTGGTTTTCAAGTTTTATAATTTTATGGTATGGGGGGAAGCCGAGTGAAAGATTTGTGTTAGAGTTGTTAATGGCTGGGCCATATATATATGTATTTATCCCAGTGTTTATTTTGAATTTTGCTGGCCCTTTATTAATTATGATGTGGAATGCAGTTCGTAAAAGTATTTTAGGGCCTACTATCGTATCAATTGGTGTACTTATTGGAACTATGCTAGATAGAGTTCGATTATATGTAGGGGCATATTCTGTTTCGACTGAACCTGATAAATATGCGTTACATTCTGTACCAAATACAATTTGGCCGCAATTTTCTTCAGATGTATTACTTTGGATAGGGTCAATTTCTGCGGTTATACTTTTATATTTAATGGTAGCTAAACTGATTCCTTTAGTTAATATTGCTGAACAAAAAGAATTACTTTTGTACAAGTTACACAAAGAATTTCATCGTACTAAAGTTATGGTTTTAGGGAAACCAGAATAGGTATTTATAAGGTTAGAAGGAATATATTTATATGCAAGAACATGTTCAATTAGATCAAAAAGAAATAAATAAAGATTTACTTGATACTATTTTTCATACTCCAATGTGGTGGTATTTAGCTGTTACTTTTTTTGGTGTAGTATTTTTAATTGGTGCTAGTGCTTTTGGATATTTATTGAACCAAGGTTTAGGCGTAACTGGATTGAATCGACCAGTTTTCTGGGGGGCATATGTAGTTAATTTTGTTTTTTGGATTGGTATTAGTCATGCAGGGATAATGATTTCTGCAATACTTAGATTAACTCAGGCTGAATGGAGAAGGCCAATTACTCGTGCGGCTGAAGTTTTAACGGTATTTGCGTTAACTGCTGCACTTATGGCAGCTCCTTTAGTACATACAGGTAGGCCTTGGAGGGCATTTTTACCTACTCCTTGGATATTACCCTATGATTTTGCAAGAGGTATTTGGCCAAATATTCGATCTCCGTTTGTTTGGGATCCAATGGCGATATCAACCTATTTAGTTGCAAGTTCATTATTTATTTTTATTGCATTATTGCCAGATTTAGCAATTATTCGAGATCGGTCTACTGGTTTGCGTCGAGTAATATATTCTTTTTTGTGTTTAGGTTGGAGGGGCACTCCTAGACAATGGAAATTACAGATTGTTGCAGGGATACTACTCTCTGCTTTAGTATTGCCGGTCTTTGTTTCAGTTCATAGTATTGTTTCTTGGGATTTTGCAGTACAAATTGGTACTGAAGGATGGCATTCGACGATTTTTGCTCCTTATTTTATTATCGGAGCTATTCACTCTGGTGTGGCTGCTGTAGCAACATTGATGGCTGTAATGGTTTGGGTATGGAAACTACATAAATATATTACCCCTGATCACTTTGATGCTATTGGCCGTTTGTTGATAGTTGTGGGACTAACTTGGTTCTTCTTCTTCTTCTTGGAATGGGTGTTTGCGTTATATACATTGGAAGATCCTGAAATTGCTATGAGGAAACTCCAAGTATTTCAATGGCCATGGAGTGGAATGTTTGCAGTATTTTTAATTACTTCTTTTATAATTCCTGTAACTGCATGGTTGTTTAGGGCAGTAAGAAGAAGTTTGCTTTGGATGTTTATTACAACAATTCTAGTTAATGTGGGTATGTGGTTAGAGCGCTTTTTGATCATTGTTCCAGGTTTGATGAGAAGGACTCACTTAGTTTTTGATTGGGGTAGTTATCAACCTAGTATTATCGAGTTACTAATGGTTATAGCTACTTTTGCATGGTTATGTTTAGGCATGTTGGTTTTTTCAAAAATTTTCCCACTTGTTCCATTATTTGACATCAAAGAAGCGATGATAAATCGTGAAAAAATTAAGATAGGTCGAAAAGAAATTCCTGCTTCAATACGAGAATGAGGTGTTAATGTGTTTACAAAAAGAAAAAGTATAATAGGTTTATATACAGATGAAAATAGTGTCGCAGATGCTATGGATGGTTTAAAGTCAAAAGGATTTGGGGAAAATGAATATGAAGTTTTGACTGGTGTTCCTTATCCCGAGGGTACCTTTGGTGAGGCTGAACCCCATTTACATCTTCACAAGTTTCCCTTAATTGGTGCAGTTTTTGGTTTCTGTTTAGGGTTAGTTTTCACTATTGGAACCCAAATTGCGTTTCCTGTTGTAACTGGAGGTAAGCCTATATTAGCTATACCTGCAATGGCAATAATTATGTATGAATTGACATTGTTGGGTGCGATTCTTTTTACTGTTGGTGGGATTATTTTTGAAAGTAGGTTGCCTAAATTATTTATGGGTGCATATGATCCTCGAATAACAGAAGGGTTTATTGGGGTTGTTGTTAATACTACTGAAGATAATTTAGATAATGCTCAGGATGTTTTCAAATCTAGTGGTGCAGAGGATATTAAATTCCCATGATAATTTTATTCTTACGTATTATGTCTGTTAAGAGGTTTTGTATATGAAGATTTTTGTAAAATTAAGGTTTGTTACTAAGTTATTGTGCTTAGTAGGATTTTCTTTAATTCTACTCGTTGGATGTCAAGGGAATATTAGAACAGGTGATGTTGAGATATATGGGATAGCTAATCTTAAAATGCCTGCATTGCCACAAACAGGGCCTCATGCAATACAGATTTTTTCTGAAATGCATTACCAGCCTTCTTATCGTTCTCAAGAAAAACCTCGGTTATTGCCCCCATCTAATTCTGTGCCAATTAGTGGAGTAGGTGTTGCTCTGACATCTTTAGAGGAATATGCAGAATTGGAGATCCCTTCAATATCAAAATCACGTTTAGGGCAAGGTGAATATTTGTATCAAATAAATTGTATGGTATGCCATGGTAGTGATCTGAAGGGGATAGAAAGTAATTCTAATCCAGCTAAGATTTTACAGTTTTGGCCCAGGAATAAGACTAATAACAATTTTATTGGTCCTGCTCCAGCCAATTTGAAAGACCAAACTACAGTTGATTCTACTGATGGAGAAATATTTGCATTCATTTCTTATGGTGGTAGGCAAGGATTTGCTGCTTGGGAACGAGGTCGTGCTTCTGCTTCACCAATGCCTGCTTTTCAATATTTATTAACTGAACAAGAAAAATGGGATTTAGTGAATTTTATTAGAACTAAATATAAGGAATAAAGCTAAAGACATACAGTTATTATAAAATTTAAAAATATTAACACTTTAATTAAGAAAATCATATATAATCTAATGACTGATAACATTTAATATTTGGTTATTTGCCTTTTGGTTTATACTGATGTAGATATATTTGGGGTAATTTTTTGTTAACTAATGATGTAATACGAGGTAAAGTCACTCAAGAAGAACAAGTACTGGTAAAGGGACCTGATTGGCCCCGACTTAGGTTTACTGTATCTTTGGGTGTTTATGCTGCGGCATTAGGAGCTTTTACTATTCTAGTTAATATTTTAAGTCAAATTAGTCCTGGAGCTGATTTAGCTCATAAGCCATTATTTCAATCATTGGTTCTTGCTGGAGGTGGAGCTTTGGCAAGCTGCTTAATTGCTGTCCCGGCTCTTTGGGTTTTATTTGGGTCTCGTCCCAAATTTACTTATTCAACTGGATTAAGGAGGCCACGTGGACTGATGTCTTGGTTTTTAATTGCATGTTTGTATGCATTTATACTTCCTTTAATTCTTGGTGGATATTTCTATGAGATGGCTACTCGATTCTTGGCATTTTTTACTGGCTTTATGAGTGTTATGGAGATGCTTGGTGCTACTGCAGACCAACTTTTGATGGCACCATTTAAAGCGTTTACCCTTGGATTTGATTTTTTCTTTACTGCAGTTTTTGCGGGGGTTTTATTTATACCTGTTGCATATTTTGTTGATAAAATAAATGCTTCAAAAAAAGCACATGTTGCTACATATGTAACTGTTCCTTTTGGGGTTATTTGTGCAATACTACTAATGTTTTGGGTTACTTTTGGTGATTTAGAGTTTCTTTCTCAGCTTGGGTAATTGTTTCATTAACGGATTTAGGTTTTAGTAAATATATTAAAGGAGAGTTTTTAAAAAATGATTAAAAGATTGATAAAGGTTCCTTTAAAAATCTTTTCTGTATGGGGTTCTACTCAAATCGCAGCCCTTATACTAGGAGCTTTATTTTTTATGGTAATTGGGTGTGGTGGCAGTGAATTTGAAAAATCAATCAAATTATCTGATGAAACTATGGCTGGATTACAGACTAGTGCTACTGGTGGAACATTTGTAACTCATGGTGGTACACCTGTTGTTCCAGAAGGTTTTCAGTATATAGGGCCATATACGAGTGGTGCTGATGCTGGTTCATTTCCTTCTCATGTCTGGAATGGTGAGCGTCCAACAAAGTTCAATGAATCACCATTAATGGCTCAGTATGTTGCAGCTGGTAAACTCCCTCCTCTAGAAGAAAGGCTTCCTGTTCCAGAGGATGTTTTTGTTGAGAGGCCAATGGAAGAGATTGGTATTTATGGTGGAACTTATCGTACTGCTAGTGGATATTTAGCTGCTATTCAGGTTCAGGCTGATACATGGTGTCAGAAACCTGATACTGATGGTTTAACAATGGTTCCCTGGATATGTAAATCGATTGATCAAAGTGAAGATGGGAAAAAATACACTTATACTTTAAGGAAAGGTCACAAGTGGTCTGATGGTGAGCCTTTAAATACTGAAAGTGTTCGTTTTGCATGGGAAGAGCTGAATTTTAATGAAGAGTATGTTCCTTTTATTAATACTAGATATCGTGACCCAGTTACTAATAATAAGTTAAGGATAGATATAATTGATGATGTGACGTGGACATTTACATTTGATACTGCTGTATATGATTTTAATGAAACAAGATCTGCTGATGCTGATTGTATTGATTTTTGTATGTGGACAAATGTTAAGTATACCAGTAGGTATCATCCTAAATATTCTGAGAAGAAGTGGTTAGATCAACAATTAAAAAATGGTAATTTTAACGATTGGACAGAACTGATGAGGCGTCAACAGGATGTTCGAAGAATTGTTGATTATCCTTGGATAGGAGCTTATAAAGTTTGCGAAGCATCTGAAAGGCGTCGAACTATTTGTCGTAATCCTTACTTCCATGCTGTCGATCCTGCAGGAAATCAATTACCATATACTGATAGTTGGACAGATGTCTTTTTTGAAAGTCGCGAAGTCGCTATGTTTCGATCTATGGCTGGTGAATCTGACATGAGTTCTGCGGGTACTACATTGATGGAGCTGCCTTTATATAAGGCTAATATGGAAAAAGGTGATTATAGTATTCTTGGATGGCCTCAATTAGATGGAACTGCACCTATATCTTTTAATCAGACGTTTAATGATGATCCAGAGATTGGAGAGTTAGTTCGAACAAAAGATTTTAGAGTTGCATTGTCGCTTGCTATTAATAGGGAAGAATTATTGAATGGATTTTTTATCGGGATAGGAACGATAAGAAATGGAGCGCCTTCTCCTGATGATCCTTATTTAAGGCACCAACCGGAACTTGAAAACCTTTATATGGAGAGGGATTTAGAAAAATCTAACCAATTACTTGATGGGCTAGGTTTAATTGACACAGATGGTGATGGTCTCCGTAATCGTAGAGATGGTAGAGGGAATTTAGTGCTATACACGGGTGGAAGTAAATTATATGCTCCATACCTGAATGTTATTGTCAAAAACTGGAAAGAAGCTGGCATATTATTGAGATGGAAAGAAGAAGCCCGTTACTCTAGGGTTATTAGGGCAAATAAAGGTTATCTTTCAATGGGATCTGGTTGTGGTCATGGATGGGCTGGTTCACCTGGTTTTCCTCCTATGAATTGGTGGAGTCATTGTGGTCCAGAAATTGGGAAGTATAATGCTAGCAAAGGTAGGAGTGGCATGGCGCCAGGACCAGATCCATCTTATAAGCCCTTAGCTCCACCAGATACGTATCCTGCTGATCCTACTGGGGACATTAAGAAGTTTGAGAAATTACATAAAGAAGGAAGAGCTTATCCAATGCATCATCCTAGAAGAATTGAGATAGGTAAAGAAATATGGAGAACTATTGTTGAGGATCAGTACTTAATTAGTACTGTAAGTTATGCGCCACTTGATAGAAAAATATACATAAAAAGGAATAATTTTAGAAATGTTCCTGTAAAGTCAAATGCCAGAGGGTTTTACGGTGGTTGGCCTGAAGTTTATTATTTTGAAGGTGGACTGGATAATATAAATCATCAAGGTAATAGATCTCAGAAGTATAAGAGTTATTCTTTTAGGTAAACACTATCTTTTTTGTGCAATATATATAAAAAACAGAAAATGAACAAAAAAATATGTTAAAAAAACTGAGTAAAATTAAAAAAATCATCACTTTTTCATAATAAGTACTTGACAATTCTTGTGAAAATGTTTAAATTTATACAGCTAATTTAGTTTATATTAAATGTACTTCTATTTTTCTAAGTACAGTAAAGGAGGGCATAAGCCTATGTGGAAACACAAGATTAATTTATTAATTGTCTTGGCCATTTCGGTTTCAGTAGTCACTGCTATCGCATGTGCTGCTGAAGAAGCTGCTGCACCTGCAGCACCTCAAGCTGCCGCACCTGCTGCTGCTGCTGCAACTGCAGTTCCAGCCGCCGCTGCTACAGCTGCCGAACCAGCTGCACCATCCGCACCTGCTGCCGCTGCACCTGCTGCCGCTGCATCCGCTGCTGCACCAGCCGCACCTGCTGCCGCTGCTGTTCAAGCTGCTGCTGCTGCTGCTAAAGCTGCAAGATCAGCTCCAGCTGCTGGTGGTTCAAGTTATGTTGGTCCATACAACCGTGGTGTTGACCCTGCTACGTATCCTACGTATGCATATAGTGGTCCTACACCATCTTCGTGGCAAGAAAGTCCAGCAAACGCTGCTTTAGTTGCTGCGGGTAAAATTCCTAGTCTCGCTGACAGGACTCCTGTTGAAGCTGATCGCTTCATCGCAGGTCCTTTGTGGGAGGTAGGTGTTTACGGTGGAACTTACAGAACTACGTCATCTTATATGGCGGCTATTATGGTTCAAGCACCAGCTTATATCACTAAGGAAGATACTCCTGGTGATAGCAGGTTAACATGGATACCTGCAGAGATTACAAATAGTGCAGATGGTAAAGTTTGGACTATTCGTAACCGTAAGAATCATCATCATTCAACTGGCCGTAAGGTCACTATGGATGATATTAAGTATGCTATTGAAGACATAAACTTCAATAAAGAGTATACGCCTAACCCACGTGGTGGTGCGTTAGATCCGGTTACAGGTAATCCATTTACTTTTGCAGTTGTTGATGACCATTCATGGACAATAACATTTGACACTGGTAACTATGATTTCTTAAAAGGAAATCCATTTGGCGATGGTGCTGATTGTGTTAACTGGTGTTTCATGACTGACAAAGCATATTCCAGCCAATTCCATACGAAGTATCAGGATGCTGCTACGTTGCAGGGCCTGATGGATAAGGGTGGATTCTCATCATGGGTCAAACTTCATAAGAAGATGCATGATGCTCGACGTATCGTTGATTTCCCATGGGTTGGTCCTTACCAAGTCTGTGCTGCTGAAGAACGACGTCGTGAAATTTGCGCAAACCCATATTTCCATGCGTTTGATCCCGCAGGAAATCAGTTACCTTACACAGAGAAGTGGGTAGACTACTTCGCTGAGTCTCGTGAGGTTGCAGTGTTCAAGCATATGCAAGGTGAGACAGACTTCCAGTCTGCTGGTCTTGATATTCAAGAATTCCCACTGTATAAGTCCAACATGAGTAAAGGTGACTACTCTGTTTACATGTGGCCAAACCCACATGGAACAAACGGAGATGTTGCGTTCAACCAATCTTATAACGAAGACCCAGCTCTTGGTAAGCTTATTAGGACAACTGAATTCCGACAAGCATTATCTTATGCTCTAGATCGTGAAGCAATCCGAGACACTTATTTCATAGGTGTTGGTAAGCCAACTGCTGGTGCTCCTAATCCTAATGATGGTTTTTATCCTGGTGATGCTGTAGCTAATAAATTCGCAGTTACAGACCTTGCTAAGGCTAATTCCATGTTAGACGCATTAGGTTTAACTGATTCTGATGGCGATGGCATTCGTAACTACTCAGGTGGTGGAAATGTCGTTCTTTGGGCCCAAATTTCTGTTCGATATATGCCTATGTGGGAGTTAGTAGTTTCTGACTTCAAGAACGTTGGTATACAATTGGACGTTAAAGAAGGTTCAGCTCATAATATGATGAGAACTGCTGAGCAACCTATTGGTATGGGCGGTTATACATCATTAACAGAAGCAGGCATGACTGGTACAGGACCTTGTACTGGAAGTTATGGACCTCATAACTGTCCATTAATTGGTAAGTACCTTGGTAGTGGTGGTAAGCAAGGACATGGTCCTACCGCTAATTCTGCTTACTTGCCAACAGCTCCAGCTGGCGCATATCCAGAGGACTCAACTGGCACTATTAAGAAGGTCATGGACCTCTTTAAGACTGCTAAGTCTAATCCTCCAGGTAGTGATGCTCGCATAGCTGCTGGTAAAGAAATAAATTCACTATGGATGGAGCAAGCGTACACTCTAGGTACCGTACAAGGTGCTTCTGGTGACCGTGATGTTTACATGAAGCGTAACAACTTCCGTAATCCTCCAATCCTAGCTCGTGCCCGTGGTTTCTACGGTGCTTGGGCAGAGACCTATTACTTCGAGGATGGTAAAGACAATGTCAACAATCCTGGAAATAGGTCCAAGAAGTACAAGAGTACAAGCTTCCGATAAATCTCTAATTTAATATAAGGAAGTAAAAAAAGTAAGGCCGGTAGAAATACTGGCCTTACTTTTTTTATATAAGTTTTAGGGATATTTCTTATAGTTATATGGTTAAAATTATTTTCATAAAAACTACTTGAATTCATATACTATTTGAATACTGTTTATTAATTGTTTTACCTATGTTTACGCTTGACACTTTTGCTTGATTATGATAAAAATGTCGCAGAAGTATTATCTTATTTTTTTTATATCAATAAATCGCGATTTTCTGTTATAGATTGGGGTATATAAATGGCTGATGACCAAGAACAAAGTTCTGCTCAACTATTAGAAGAAGAAGAAATTTTAGCGGTAGCGGGTCAGTATAGGTTGATGTGGTGGCGCTTCCGACGTCATAAAGTTGCAGTTGCTGCTGGATTTATTCTGTTATTTTTCTATATTCTTTTCCCTTTTGCTGAGTTTGTAGGTTTTGGTGATCCTACATTTGTTGCTACAAAAATGCAGCTTTTGCCCCCACAACCTCTGGAGTTATTTGAAGATGGAAAATTTAGTCCACATATAGTTGCAGTTAAAGGTGGGCGTGATCCTGAAACTTGGCAGGTTGTTTATTTACCTACTAAAACACATCACAAGGTTGGTTTTTTTACTAGTTCTTGGGAGTACAGGTTTTTAGGTTTCTTTAAGACTAATAAGCATTTAATTGGATTTTCTAATCCCGACCATGATTATACGAAATATCCATCTTTATATATATTGGGTAGCGATAACTTAGGTAGAGATCAGTGGTCTAGGTTAATGTTAGCTAGTCGTATTTCTCTCTCTATTGGTTTGATTGGTGTTGCTCTTAGTTTGGGTATTGGAATCATTATTGGTGGTGTTTCTGGTTATTATGGTGGAATTATAGATACTATTATTCAGAGAGTAATTGAAATCATGAATGCTATTCCTGGTTTGCCTTTGTGGATGGGGCTTTCTGCAGCTGTTCCAAAGGAATGGTCTATTATTCAAGTTTATTTAGGAATCACTGTTATTCTTTCTGTCTTTGGTTGGACTGGTATGGGAAGAGTTGTTCGTGGTCGTTATTTAGCTATGCGTGAAGAAGATTTTGTTATGGCTGCTCGTTTATCCGGTTCTTCTGAGGCACGGATTATGTTTAGGCATATGCTTCCTTCTTTTTATAGTCATATTATCGCTACTGTTAGTTTGGCTATCCCAGGTATGATTATTGGTGAGACTGCCCTAAGTTTCCTAGGTTTAGGTTTGCGTCCACCTGCTGTAAGCTATGGTATTATGCTTGTTCAGGCACAACAGCCTGCTGTTGTTGCTCTTCATCCTTGGTTAATGTTTGTTGCTATACCTGTAATAATAGTGATCTTAGCTTTCAACTTCTTAGGTGATGGAGTTCGAGATGCTGCAGATCCATATGGGAATTAAATTATGGTAGATAAATTACTTTCTGTTGAAAATTTAAAGACATACTTTCCTACAGATGAAGGTGTTGTAAAGGCTGTTGATGGTGTCACGTTTGATATTGAGCCTGGTAAGACATTAGGAATTGTAGGAGAGAGTGGTTGTGGGAAAAGTACTGTTGGGAGATCTTTATTACAAATAATAGATCATCCTGGTAAAATAATTGACGGACAAGTCCATTTTCAAAGTGAGTCCGCTGGTGGATTAGTTGACTTAGCTCAAGAAAAACCAGGCAGTCCTTTAATGCGTCAAGTCAGAGGTGGTGAAATTGCATTAGTTTTCCAAGAGCCTATGACATCTTTTAGCCCGGTTCATACTGTTGGTAATCAGGTGGTTGAAGCTATTCAGTTGCACATGGATGTCTCTAAAAAAATTGCTATGGCAAGAGCTGAAGAGTTATTTGAATTGGTTGGTATTCCTAATCCAAGAAGTCGCTTGAATGAGTATGCGTATCAATTAAGTGGTGGTTTACGTCAACGTGCAATGATTGCTATGGCTTTATCCGCAGATCCTAAATTATTGATAGCTGATGAGCCTACTACTGCTCTTGATGTTACAACTCAAGCTCAGATATTGGAATTGCTTAAGACTTTGCAAAAACAAAATAATATGGCGATACTTATGATTACTCATAATTTGGGTGTTATTGCTGAGATGGCTGATGATGTAGTTGTTATGTATTTAGGTAAAGGTGTTGAAGTAGGTAATATCGATGATATTTTCCATGATCCACAACACCCTTACACACAAGGTTTATTGAGATCTATACCAAGTATTTATACTGAAGGAGAGGGTCGGTTACCTTCTATTAAAGGTACGATTCCACATCCTTTCAATCGTCCTTCTGGTTGCACTTTTAGGACCAGATGTCCAGATTATATTCAAGGTGAATGTAATACAGCTATTCCTCAATTACAAACGGTTGGTAATACTAAGAGGACAGTGAGTTGTTTTAAAGTTCATCCTAGGAAAGAGGAGGTTGCTGCTAATGGCTGATGTTGATACCAAAACTCCATTACTTGAAGTAAAGAATTTAGTCAAACATTTTCCTATTACTCGTGGTATTACTAAGCGAGTTATAGGTGCAGTTAAGGCTGTTGATGATATCAGTTTTACTATTGAACAAGGAAAGACCTTTGCGTTAGTTGGTGAGAGTGGTTGTGGTAAGACTACTGCATCAAGGTGTATACTTCGTGGTGTTGAGCCTACTTCTGGAGAAATTAATTTTCTTAATCGTGATGGTGAAATTGTTGATGTTACTGAAGTTCCAAGAGCTCCATTACGTGAATTACGACGTGACATGCAAATGGTATTCCAGGATCCTTTTGGATCACTAAATCCTCGAATGTCATTACTTGATATTGTTGGTGAACCACTTTTAGTACATGGTATGGTAGATGTTCAAGAGCGTGCTGATAGAGTTGCTGAATTAATGAGATTAGTGGGATTACGTCCTGAATACATGAGACGATTCCCGCATGCGTTTAGCGGTGGTGAGCGTCAGCGTATTGGCATTGCTCGTGCGCTTGCATTAAATCCTCGTTTAATTATTGCTGATGAACCAGTATCAGCGCTAGATGTTTCTGTACAAGCACAAGTAATTAACTTACTACAGGATTTACAAGAGCAGCTAGGATTAACTTATGTGTTTGTTGCCCATGATTTAAGTGTTGTTCGTCATATAAGTGATACGATTGCAGTTATGTATGTTGGTAAGATTGTAGAAAGTGGTACTGTTGCTGACATATTTACCAATCCTAAACATCCTTATACTTCTGCCTTATTACAATCTGTTCCAATTCCTGATCCTAGAGCTCGTAAGGCTAGGTTTGTTTTAGAGGGTGAGGTTGCTAATCCGGCTAATCCTCCTTCAGGATGTTATTTCCATCCAAGATGTCCTAATAAAGTTGAGAAATGTGTAACTGAAGCACCTCAACTTGAAGAGATTGAATCGAACCATTTTGTCAGCTGTCACAGAGCTAAAGAACTTGATTTACAAGGTTTAGTAGCTTCCTCTAAATAATAAAACTATAAATTAATTGTTCTTTATTTTATAAAACCGTTCTTCAGCTTTTAAAAAAACCGCGGTTCTCGAGTTCTGTTACGATTCGCTTTGCATTTTCTTCAGCAGAAAATTTAACAGTATCTAAAATTATCTCTGGGTTTGTAGGTTCTTCATAAGGATCATCTATACCGGTAAATCCTTTGATTTCCCCTCTTCGAGCTTTTGCATACATGCCTTTTACATCTCTTGATTCAGCCACTTCTAATGGAGTATCTACATGTATTTCGATAAACTTATCTGATTCAACCATTTCTCTAACTTCGTTTCTTGTAGCAATATATGGGCTCACTGCAGCACAGATTGCTATTCCACCGTGCCGAACTATTTCGGCAGCTACAAACCCGATACGTCGAATGTTAGTATCTCTGTCTTCCGCAGAGAACCCTAAACCTTTGCTGAGGTGCGTTCTAACTACGTCACCATCAAGTACCGTAGATCGACGGCCCTTCTCTAGAATCATATTAGTGACTATATCTGCCGTAGCAGTTTTACCAGCTCCACTTAACCCTGTAAACCAAAGACATACACCTTGTTGGTGCATAGGTGGGAAACTTTGCTCCAAAATTTGCGACACTTCTGGTCTAGTGAACCAAGTTGGAAGTGACTTGCCAATAGACAGGTAATCATCTCTTACTTGGGTACCAGAAATAGAAGCCGTTTTCATGGTGTCATTGACTTTAGAAATTTCTTCGTAGCGATCCTCTTCAGGTAGGTAAACCACCATTTGGAAAGGTAGCATTTTTACTCCCAGTTCAGTTTGATGTTCAAGTACGGATTCTTGGGCATCGTACGGACCATAAAAAGGATTGCCTTTAGAATCATTACCTGGACCAGCATGATCTCTGCCAACTATCAAATGATTGGCACCGTAGTTACGTCGTATTATGGCATGCCATATGGCCTCTCTAGGTCCACCCATTCGCATTGCTAATGGAAGGAGCGATAATAAAACTCTATCAGGGTTATAATAATTATCAGTTAATGCCTTATAAGTTCTAACCCTTGTGTAATGATCAACATCTCCAGGTTTTGTCATTCCTACTACCGGATGAATAAGGAGTACTCCATCTACTGATTCGGCGGCTCTTTTAGTAAGCTCCTCATGGACTCTATGTAACGGATTTCTAGTTTGAAAAGCGACCACATTTTCATATCCAAATTCTTCTAGTCTCAAGCGTGTTTCTTCAGGAGTTAACCTTAGTAGGTTGAAATCATTATGGCCGGGTGTTTGTATGGTTTGGAGCTGGCCACTAATGTTATATTTCCCCCATCTTTCCATTTCCGCTACCATAGGGTGCTTTCTATCATCTGTACCGAAAATCTTTTTTGCGTCAGACTTTTGGTCACATTCATAAATTTCTTCGACAGTCATTATTGCCAACAGATCATTTTTTGGACTTCTTATGGCTATCTGACTATCGAGTTTTATACCATCAGTAGAGTTGACAGGTAGAGTTATCGGTATAGGAAAAAGTGTTCCATTAGAGAGTCTTTGAGTTTCCACCACGCTTTGGTAATCTGCCTGATTCATAAATTTGTCTAATGGTGAAAATGCTCCGGTAGACATCATCTCGAAATCGCACATAGAACGCTCAGATATTTGCACTGAATTCAATTTTGTAGCGAGATTTTTGAGTTCGGGAGTTTCATCTTCATTTGATATGAGATTTACTAATTTTCCACCATACGGTGTTATTAATATATTGTTAAAATTTTTATTACTCAATGTTTGATACTACTTTCTATAGATTTTGTTTTATTTTTTTAAATTTATTTAATTTGAGCGACCCCAAGATGGACCGACATGTAATCCACATTCTTTTGGCATTTCACCTTTTTCCCACCACCATCTACCTGAACGAATATCTTCATTTGGTTTAATAGGACGAGTACAGGGAGCACACCCTATACTTGTATAGCCTTTATCATACAATTCGTTGTATGGAATGTTTTTTTCCTTGATATATTCCCATACTTGTTCATATGTCCAGTCTGCAAGTGGATTTATTTTAATTTTATCTTTGTTATATGAAGTATCTTTTTGAATCTTAGTAATATCATTTCTTGTGATTGTTTGAGAACGACGAATTCCAGTAATCCAGGCATCATTATCTAATAAAATTTGTTTCATTGGATCAACTTTTCGTATCTGGCAGCACATTAGTCTTAATGAAACACTTTTGTAGAATGGGTTAGTCCCAAATTTAGATACCATGTTATTAAGACTATCGTGATTTGGGAAAAAAGTTTCAATTTCAAGGTTATATTTTTCACGGATCTGATCAATTAATGTATGGGTTTCTGAATTAAGTCTTCCTGTATCAATAGTGACTACTCGAATAGGACACTTTAATGTATATGCCATATCAATAATTACTAATCCTTCTAGTTGGAAACTAGTAACTATTGAGACACGATTACCAAAGGTATTATAAGCCCAAGAAAGAGTTTCTTGTGGTGAGAGAGTATCATTTTTTATTATGGTGTCTATTCTTTTTTCTTTTTGCATTTATATCTTTTTCTTATTAGAAATAAAAAACCTCCAAAATATTTAGTTCTGGAGGTCTAAGTCTCTTTAAATTTATACAGATTAGTGTAATTTTTAGTAATACATTAAATATAGGAGCCAACGACTCCGTATATATTTCCCCCTAATAAATCTAGGTTTTACACAAACAATTTTTCATATAATACTCAATATAAATATTATGAGAAAAATTTTATTTTGTCAAAATATTTCGGAATTATTATTTTGCTTATGATTGATTTTGTTACTATTTATACTCTAGCTGATATCTGTTTATGCTATAATCCAAATAGTATATTCTAAAGAAATATAATTTAAAAAGTTGGTGTAAATATGCCTTTATTTGAAGATCTGAAAGTTTTTTCTGGTAATGCACATACTCAACTTGGTAATGATATTGCATCTTATTTAAATATTCCCATGGGTAAGTGTGATCTTTTTAAATTTAGCAATGATGAATCTTTTGTAAAATATCTGGAAAATATTAGAGAAAAGGATGTTTTCCTGATACAACCTATTACAAGACCTGTTAATGATAATATTATGGAATTGCTTATTATGATTGATGCTGCCAGAAGAGCATCTGCAGGTAGAATTACTGCTGTAATTCCTTATTATGGTTATGGTAGAACTGATAAAAAAGATCAACCTCGTGTGGCAATAACTGCACGATTAATTGCTGATTTCATTAGTATTTCAGGAGCTGACAGAGTACTTACTCTCAATTTGCATGCTGGACAGATTCAAGGGTTTTTTAATATTCCTTTGGATGAGCTTTCTGCGATTCAAACTCTTTCAAAATATTATATAAATAAAAAAATAAATAAATTAGTTATAGCTGCTACTGATATTGGTGCTGCTAAACGAGCACGAGATATGGCAGAATTATTAGATAAACCTATTGTAATAATTGAAAAAAGTCGGTTTGGTAATTCAGGTAAAGTTGAAGCGATGAATTTGATTGGTAATGTTGAAGGATCTTCTGCTTTGATTGTTGATGATGAAATTGATACTGGAAATAGTGTAATTGCTGCTGCAAATGTTTTAAAGCAATTTGGAGCAGAAGATATATACTGTACTGCAGTACATCCAGTATTTTCAGGGGATGTTTATGAAACACTTGATAATAGTGTTATTAAAGAGATTGTTGTTACAGACACATTACCCTTAAATACTGATAGAGTCATGAGTAAGATTAAAATTGTGTCAATCTCTCAAATGTTAGGTGAAGCTATACACCGTATACATAACGGATTATCTGTTGGTGCGATGTTTGAAAATTAATAATAATCCAGGAGATTATTATGTTAAAAACACTTAAACGTATTTTCGGTTCCTCTAGTCAAAAAGAAATACGTAAGTATAATAAATTACTTAAGCAAATCAATGATCTTGAGTCTAGATTTGTTGATTGTAATAAGGAATTATTTTCAGAAGAAACCCTCAGGTTTAAAGAAAGATTTCAGGATGGAGCAACACTCGATGATTTACTTCCTGAAGCTTTTGCTTTAGTTAGAGAAGCAGCTAAACAAGCTATAGGATTACGTCATTTTGATGCTCAAATAATTGGTGGCATAGTTTTACACCAGGGTAATATTGCTGAGATGAGGACAGGAGAAGGTAAAACTTTAGTAGCTACCCTACCCGCATATTTGAATTCTCTTACTGGTGACTCTGTTCATATAGTAACTGTTAATGATTATCTTGCAAGACGTGATCCTCAATGGATGGGACCTGTATATGATTTATTAGGGATGTCTGTTGGGATCTTACAAAATAATTCTGCTTATATATTTCAAAATGAAGCCAAAGAAAATAATAAAGGTTTTGAATTTATTAGGTCTGTTGAGAGGAAAGAGGCTTACCAATGCGATATTGTATATGGTACAAATAGTGAATTTGGATTTGATTACCTTAGAGACAATATGGTTGTTAATTTAGATGATCGTGTACAAGGTGAATTGTCTTATGCAGTGATAGATGAGGTTGATAATATTTTAATTGACGAGGCTCGTACTCCGTTAATTATCAGTGGACCTTCGGAAGATACTGGAAGCGAATATAAGAGATATTCTCGTTTGGTTAAAGGATTAATAAATGGTGAAGATTTTCAGATTGATGATAAACATCAATCTGTATCATTGTCTCTTGAGGGTGTGCGTAAGGTTGAGAATCTTATGGGGGTAGATAACTTATATGATCCTGATAACTCAAAAGGTGTTCATTTTGTCGAAAATGCATTGCGTGCAACTGCTGTATTCGAGAAAGATAAAAAATATGTTGTAAAAGATGGACAAATTGTGATTGTTGATGAATTTACAGGGAGATTAATGCCAGGTCGCAGATATTCAGATGGATTACATCAAGCACTTGAAGCTAAAGAAAATCTTAATATTCAGAGAGAAACAATTACATATGCAACAATTACTTTACAGAATTTTTTCAGAATGTATTCTAAATTATCTGGAATGACAGGTACGGCAGTTACTGAATCAGAAGAGTTTTGGAAAATATATAAATTGGATGTTATAGAAATACCTACTAATCTTCCCATGATTCGTGAAGATCATAATGATTTTATATTTAAATCTCAAAAAATCAAATATGATGCAGTAGTGAAAGAAGTGATTGATTGTCAAAAAAAAGGACAGCCAGTTTTAATTGGAACTACTGAAATAGCACAATCTGAATTGGTTAGTAAATTATTAACCAATAAAAAGATATCTCATCAAGTTTTAAATGCTAAAGAAGTGGAAAAGGAGGCAGGTATAATTGCTCAAGCAGGTCGGCCAGGTGCAGTTACTGTAGCTACCAATATGGCAGGACGTGGTACTGATATTATACTTGGTGGCAATCCAGATGATTTGAAAATAACATCACAAGAATGGAATCGTTTGCATCAACAAGTAATTCAAGCGGGGGGCTTACATATAATAGGAACTCAAAGGCATGAAGCCCGACGTATAGATAATCAGTTACGTGGGAGAGCAGGTCGCCAGGGAGATCCAGGAAGTTCAAGGTTTTTTGTGGCTTTAGATGATGATTTAATGAAAAGATTTGGTGGTGATAAAATCAAGGCTGTGATGGATTGGGTTGGTATGGAAGAAGATGCTCCCATAGAACATGGAACAATTGGTAAACAAATAGAACGTGCTCAAATTAGAGTTGAGGGCTTTCATTTTGATTTACGTAAGCATTTGGTTGAATATGATGATGTTATTAATACCCACCGAGAAGTGATTTATAAAGAAAAAAATAGCTTATTAGAGGGTGAGAATTTCAAATCTAACGTATTAGTTATGGTAGATGAGGAAGTTAGAAATATAGTTGGAAGATATGATTTATCTAAAAATTCAGATATTCCAGAGACCTTAAAATCAGAAATTCATTCAATTATTCCATTCAATGATTTTGAGGAGATTGAAAAAAGAGGTGATGAGTCTTTTGCTGATCGTTTGATTGGTAAAATTATGGAATATTTTGAATTTCAATATAATAATTTAGAAGGTATCATTACTGACGATACATTACGTTCAATTGAGAGACAATTAATTTTAAGAATTGTTGACACTCAATGGGTACAGCATTTAACATCTATGGAAAATTTGAGAACAGGAATTGGACTGCAGGCTTATGGACAACGAGATCCTTTAGTAATGTATAAAAGAGAAGGACATTCAATGTTCCAGTCTTTAATGGATCGTATAAGATATCAGGTTACAAGAACTGTTTTTTACATTGCTGATGGTTCAAAAAATCAAATTTCACCAGAGAATAGTTTTAATAAACGAAAAACAAGTAGTCAAGGTCAAAAATACTATAATAATGGAAACAATGATAAGGACACTAAGGTATTATCTGCTGTAGGTTCGAATAATCGAAAATTAGGAAGAAATGAACCTTGTTATTGTAATAGTGGGAAGAAATATAAAAAATGTCATGGGGCATTATAATTTTGTGCCGTTACTTCTAATATTTGATCGATGAAAAAATCTGAGCTTCTTAATAATTTCAAGAATTCATTACTTAAAGGCGATTCTTGGATACATTCTCTTTTTGAAACTATATCAGTGTGGGAAATTCCAACTGAAATATATCGTGGTAGAGAGTATATTTATCTTATTGAAGGAGAGGCATTTGATTGGATTTTATTAGCTGAAAGAATATGTGGTGTTGTAAATGATTTGCTACCTGAACGAGAACTAAAAAATCTACTTTTTTATAATGAATTTCCAGAATCTTTTCACCTAAATGAATTTAAATCTATATTAGGCACAGACAAGTTTCGTGGTTATTTAAATTATTTTTATGGAGTTACTATTGAATCATCTTTACAAATGGCATTAGAACTTGAGATACAAAAAAGACATATAAGTAATAGTTTTACTGATATGAATGATTTTACTGATGATGCATATTTTGAGATTTATGGGAAGTCTAGAGAAGAATTATTAAAATCTTTTTTATTGCAAAAAGGTGATTTTTACAGAAATGAAATCTCATTACAAAGATTGAAAGAATTTACTTATTGGTTATTTAAATATAGGTTATCTTTTTCTGATAGTGCAAAAATTGCTAGTGATACTCAAAAAGGATTATTGCAACTAGAAAAGATGTCAAAAAAGAAACTAATTTTAGCAGAAAAAGAGCTGAATTATAACGACTTAGTTTTGTTGAAGAATAGTTTAGTATGATTAGATTGTTATATTTTTTATTAAGTTATTGATTCTGATTTTCCGGTTTTCCAGATTTTTCAATTGATCTTTTGTTTTAATGACCACTTCTTCTGGAGCTTTATTGATGAATGATTTATCTTTGATCATGCGAACTAACCTATGGATATGTGGGTCTATTTTAATTAATTCATCACCTAGTTTTTTATATTGTTTTTCTAAGTTAACTGTTTGTTCAAATTGGATTGTAATTGTTCCGTTACTTAAAACTAGAGTAATTTGATTAGGGGGTTTTTCAATATTTGTTTTCTCTACTGAAATGTTGATTTCATTAAGACCAGATAATGATTTTATGACATTTTGTTCTTGGTCTATTAGTTTATTTTTTGTTCCAATGTTGATATTTGCTTTTAATGATGATTTATGAGGTATTTGAAGATCACTTCTTAGATTTCTAATTGTGTGTATGATCTCGATTATTATAGATATATCATTTTCTGCTTTTGTATCAACAAATGCTGAGTTTTTTGTAGGGAATTCAGTTATTATTAGAGGAATATCGTTTGTCTCATCTGAAGGCATTTGTTTGGATAATATTTGCCAAATTGTTTCAGTAATAAATGGTGCAAATGGATGCAAAAGTTTTAGATTTGCTACCAATACATGATATAGGGTTGGCGTAGCAGATGATTTTCTTAATTTAACAAATTCTAAATACCAATCACAATATTCAGACCAGAAAAAATCCTGAATTTGTTTTTGTGCTTCACCAATTTGGTATGTTTCTAATAAATTATTTACATTTTCAATCGTGTTTTGTAATCTTGATAGTATCCAACGATCTTCTAAATGAGTCAGGTTTTTAGCTATATCATTTGAATAATTTACTGAATTGTTCTCAATTTTTGAATTAACAAATCTGAAAGCATTCCAAAGTTTATTGGCAAAATTACGACTTGCTTGTAATCTTGATTCATTAAGTCGCATATCATTACCTGCACTGGTTCCGCTTGTTAAGGATAGTCTTAGTGCATCAGATCCATATGTTTTGACTATATCTAGAGGATCAGTGACATTTCCTTTTGTTTTACTCATTTTTATTCCTTTTGTATCGCGGACTAGTCCATGCAGGTATACGGTATCAAAAGGAATAGTTCCTGTGTTTTCAATACCCATCATTATCATACGAGCAACCCAGAAAAAGAGTATATCGTGACCAGTTTCTAGTACTGAAGTTGGGTAGAATTTATCTAAATCTTCAGTGTGTTCTGGCCAACCTAACGTTGAATGAGGCCATAGTGCAGAGCTAAACCAAGTATCTAATACATCTGGATCTTGGTTAATAGATGTACTATTACAATTATGACAGTTTGTAGGATCTGTAATTTGGATCGTTAATTGATCACACTCACTACAATACCAAACTGGAATTCGATGGCCCCACCATAATTGTCTACTAATACACCAATCTTTAATATTACTCATCCAGTTGAAATAAATTTTTGAGAAATGATTAGGGATTATACGAATTTCTTTATTTTTTACTGCTTCAATTGCAGGTTTTGCAATGGGTTCCATTTTTACAAACCATTGTTTGCTGATAATAGGTTCAACTACATCATCGCACCTGCTACAATGACCAACTGAATGGTTATAAGGAATTATTTTCTCTATTTGTTCTAAATCAGCTAAATTTTGTACAATTTCAGAACGAACAGTTTGAGGGTCTTTCCCCTTATATTCCTGAGCGTTAGAGTTCATTAATCCTGAAGTATCTAATATATTAATTGTTTTGAGATTATGTCTTTGTCCAATTTCAAAATCAATGGGGTCGTGACCAGGAGTTACTTTTAATATTCCGGTTCCAAATTCCATTCCAACAATATCATCTGCAATTATAGATATTTTTCGTTTAGTAAGGGGTACATTAACTTGTTTACCAATGAGATGCTGGTGTCTTTCGTCTTCAGGATTTACTGCTATTCCTGTATCTGCAAGTATAGTTTCAGGGCGAGTTGTAGCAATGGTAATAAAATCATCCGTAGTTGATAGTTTATATTTAATAAAGTACAAATTTGAATCTTTGTTTTTATGATTAATTTCAAGATCTGATAATGCTGTAGAACATCGTGGACACCAAGTTACAATTCTTTCACCTCTATAAATTAGTCCTTTATTATAAAGGTTTACAAAAGTAGTTCGTACGGCTTTAGAAGGATCAGGATCAAGAGTGAATGATTTCCTTTCCCAATCACATGAAGCTCCTAAGCTTTCTAGTTGGTTATAAATTCTATCTCCATATTGCCGGACCCATTTCCAAATCTCATCAACAAAAGCTTCTCTACCTAAAGTATGGCGTGAAATATTTTTTTTTGATAGCATTCTTTCAACAACAACTTGCGTTGCTATGCCTGCATGGTCTGTTCCTGGTAAATAGAGGGTAGGATGACCTTTCATACGTCGCCATCTTACCATTAGATCTTGTAATGCAGTTGTTAAAGCATGGCCCATATGCAATTCTCCTGTGACATTAGGAGGAGGCATAATAATGATAAATGGTTTTTTTGTAGATTTTACAGATGGTTTAAAATATCCTCCATTTTTCCAAAAATCATATATATTTTTTTCTGTTTGATCTGGAACATATACTTTAGGGATATTGTTTATGGAATCTGATTGATTCATTACAAATTCCTTTTCATATATAGCTTAATATTATTACTGTTCATTTATTAACTCATCATAGATGTAATTTTGTTGATTATTTGATTTGCAACTTCATATTTAGACAATATGCCTAATTTTAATGTATTACCTTTATTATCTATTATTGTAACTTTATTGGTATCTATCGAAAAACCAGCACCTTTTTCTGTAACATTATTTGCTACAATTACATCTAAGTTTTTATCAATTAATTTTTGTTTAGCATGTTGTTCAAGATTTTTTGTTTCTGCAGCAAAACCGACTTTAAATAGATTATCATAGTTAATATTACTCAGGATATCTAATGTTGGTTTTGTTTTAAGAGTAAAATCCATTTTCCCAAATTTTTTAATTTTTTCCTTTTTCATTTTAGTAGGTGTCCAGTCAGATACAGCGGCTGCCATAATTAAGACATCAGCATTAATACAAACTTCTTTTAATGTTTCGTACATCTCATGAGCAGTATTAGTCTGAATTGAATCAATTTCTATAGGTGCAGTCATTTGTGTTGGGCCAGTAACTAATATAGTTTTTGCACCACGATCTCTAGCAACATGAGCTAGAGCAAACCCCATTTTCCCGGAGGAATTATTAGATATATACCTAATTGGATCTATAGGTTCACGAGTTGGTCCAGCAGTTATAACAAATGTTTTACCTCGTAGATCTCCTTTTTCTCCTAATATTGTAGATATATAAGAAATTATATCTACAGGTTCTAACATACGTCCCATTGCAATATTACCTGATGCAAGATAACCTTCAGCAGGACCAATAATTCTAAATCCTCTTGATTTAAGTGTTTGAACATTTGATTGGGTCGCATCATTCTCCCACATATTTGATTCCATAGCAGGGAAAATAAGTTTTGGTTTAGTAGAGCCTAAGATAGTAGTAACTAGTGGATCATCTGCAATTCCATTAGCTATTCTTGCTATAGTGTGGACCGTAGCAGGTGCAACAACAATTATATCTGCCCAATTGCCATTATAAATATGATTATTACTTTCAGAAATGTCAAAAAGAGAAGTAATAACTTTTTCTTGAGTAATATATTCAAAAGAAAGACTAGTGATAAACTTTTGAGAAGATTCACTCATTATGACTTTTACTAGTGCTCCACGCTGTTTTAATTGGCTTGCTAGATATAGGCTTTTGTAAATTGATATGCTGCCTGTTACTCCGAGTAAAATTTTTTTACCGATTAGGTTGGAATTGAAATTCATGTTATTAATAGATGGATGTTGATTGTTTTGAATAATAGGATCTTTTGCAAAAAACCATGATTCTGGCTTATTAAATAAAAATGCTAACTTCTCTAGTATTTTTAAACTAGGAGAATATGAAGCTAATTCATAATTACCGTAAGTTACAATGTGAATTCCTATAGCGTTGGCAACTTGTTCCTGCGTCATTTTCTTTTCTTTTCGTGCAGCTTTAAGTTTTTCGGCAATTAAATTAACAAGTTTGGTAGGGCTCTTTTTTCTATTCATAATATCTTTGATTGTTAGTTTATAACATATCGTTGGTATTATAAAGTAATTCTTTAGTTTTTGTTTAAATTATAAATTATTGCTAGTCCGGTTATAGTCAAGTTAGGATTAATAATGTCAAATAAGTTTTCTTTTTGATTGATTTCGTGAACCAAGCCACCTGTGCCTATAACTGTTGTGTCTGGATTTTTTAGTTCAGATTTAAATCGTTTTATCATTCCTCGTATCAGGTCTGCAAATCCAAATAATAAACCTGATTGTAGAGAATGAATTGTATTTTTCCCAATTGCTTGAGGCGGTGCTTTTAATTCAACTCTGTGGAGTTGAGATCCTTTCTGGAATAAGGTTTCAGCTGCAATTTCTATGCCAGGTGTGATTGCTCCACCTAGATATGTACCCTTTTCGTCAATTGCATCGAAAACAGTTGCTGTTCCTAGATCTACTATTATAGCTGGACCACCGTATAACTGTAGAGCAGCAGCAGCGTCAACTATTCTATCTGTACCTACGTCACGAGGACTATCATATGAAATATTTATTCCAGTTTTAATTCCTGTTCCGATTACTAGTGGTGAACAATTAAAGTAGAATTCAGACATTTTAGTAAAAGTAGAAGTGATCGATGGGACCACACTACATATTGATGTGGATTTAATGTGCTCAACAGTATATCCATTGATCCCTATTAAGTTTGATATGGTACTACCATATTCGTCAGGGGTATTATTTAAAGATGTTGATATATCCCATCTATGCAAAAGATTATAAGTATTATCTTTGTTTGCTGTTTCTTCGAATAATCCTAAACTTGTAGTTGTATTACCTATATCTATTGTTAATAACATAAAAAATTCTTTCAATTAGATTTAAGATTTGTAGTTTTACTAATAATAAAATTATACCAAATCAATAATGATAAATAATATTTCTTTATTTGACAGTGTAAATATGCTGTGTAAAAATAAATATTTAGGGGAGCTTTTTGAGCTGAGAGGACATGATCGACCCTGTTTACCTGATCTGGATAATGCCAGCGGAGGGAATAATGATAAAATTTATAAATTCCAATATAAAAAATTCATCTGGCAGACTATCTGTTTTGGTTGATTTATGCAGTATAAGTCAATTAATAAAACCCATTTGTATAACTTTCTTTACCATTATTTTTTTTATTGGTTGTACTAATGTTTCTGATTCTACGTTACGTATTATTACCCATGATAGTTTTGAAATAAATCAGAGTGTTATACAGCAGTTTGAAACTGATAATAATGTTCAAATTGAAATACAAAAAGCAGGCGATGCAGGTGAAGTAATTGTTAGGGCAATTTTAGAAAAGGGGAATCCATCAGCTGATTTATTATATGGAATAGACAATACATTTTTGGGACGAGCATTAGATGAACAATTATTTATTGCATACAAATCACCATTTTTATCCTTGGTTCCTAAAAGTTTACTAATAGATTCTTCTCACCATGTGACTCCTGTTTCTTATGGTTTTGTAATGATTAACTATGATAAAGAATATTTAAATAATCACCAGCTTACACTTCCGTTATCTCTGGAAGATCTTACTAATGAAGAATGGAAAGGTAAATTGGTTGTGGAAAACCCATCTACTTCTTCTCCTGGTTTAACATTTCTTTTAGCAACGATTTCTTATTTTGGAGTCGATGATGAATATGATTACCTCGATTTTTGGAGTGATTTGAAAGATAATGAGGTAGTAGTTAAAGATGGTTGGACAGCAGCATATTATACTGAATTTAGTAAGAACGGAGGTAGTATACCTTTAGTGGTTAGTTACAGTACAAGTCCTGCAGCAGAAGTATATTATTCTGAAGGGAAATATACTGAACCACCTACAGGTAATCTGGATTTACCAGGAGCATCTTTTTTGCAAATTGAAGGGATCGGGATATTAAAAGGTACAACTAAAGAAAAGCTTGCTCAAAAATTTATTGATTATACTTTACAAGAGAGATTTCAAGAAGATATTCCTTTGAATATGTGGGTTTATCCAATTAATATGAAGGCAGCTTTGCCTGATGTTTTTAAATATGCTAATCAGCCTAAACATCAAGTTTCACTTGATCCTAAGTTAATTTCAAAAAACAGAGAGAAGTGGATTGACAATTGGTCTAAGGTAATCCTTAATCGATAATAATTTGTTTAGGTGGAATTATGATTAGGCGAGATATAGCAAGATTTTTTATATTTACTCCTGTTATTATTTTCATAGGCGCATTTATTATTTATCCCGTATTGATGTTATTTTTCCGTAGTTTTTCAGGAGAGTTTAGTACTTCTAATAATGTTATAGATTTACTTAGAAATAATAATTATATATGGAGTGTTGTTTGGTTTACGCTTTGGCAAGCTTTTTTATCAACAATATTGACACTTATAATTGGAATACCTGGAGCTTATTTATTTGCTAAATATAATTTTTGGGGAAAATCTTTATTTAGGTCATTGGTTTCGTTACCTTTTGTAATGCCCACAGTTGTGATAGCAATAGGTTTCATTTCCTTATTTAGTACTAATGGTTTGGTAGATAGAGTTTTTTCAATGATTGGGCTAGATGGTTTTCAAGTCAATGGAGTTAACGGATTAGTTTTTATTTTATTAGCACATATCATGTTCAATTATTCGATTGTCATTCGTATTGTTTCTGTAGTTTGGGAAAATATTGATGAACGTTTATTAGAGGTTGCTTCTATACTTGGGGCAAATTGGATGGACATATTTTCCCGTATTATTTTGCCTATACTTTATCCAGCAATTTTGTCTGCAGCGATATTAGTTTTTATGTTCTCTTTTACTAGTTTTGGTGTTGTTTTAATGTTAGGAGGTTATGAATATTCTACTTTAGAAGTTCTAATTTATCAGTTAACAACCAAAATGTTTCGTTTAGAAACAGCAGCGATTATTGCTATTGTACAGATATTAATTATATATATATTTTTGTACATAAATTCTGTTTTACAACAAAAATTCATTAGAGATAATGGTCTTTCTTATAGAAGAATTGTTAAAAAAGAAAAATTAGTAAATTCTAAGAGTTTAATTGTACTCTTTAGCATTGTAATATTAGTTTTTGTAATGCTATTACCCTTAGTGGCGTTAGTTGATCGGATAATTTTTATTTCAGGAAATTATTTAGAATCATTTATTAATTTGTTTAAATTTCGTGAGCATTCTTATTTTTTCATATCCCCGTGGTTGGCAATTTTTAATTCACTTAAATTTGCATTAATATCGTCTTTCATATCTGTGTTAATTGGAGGCATTGCTTCATATTATCTATCATCTAAGAAAAAACAGAATAGAATAAATTTAATTGATGCATTTTTAATGTTGCCGTTAGGGATACCTGCAGTAGTTTTAGGATTAGGCTTTTTGTTAGCATATTCTTATTATCCGATAGATTTACGAGGAAGCTGGGTTGTGATAGTGCTTGCACATTCAATAATTGGTTATCCGTTCGTTATTCGTAGTATATTGCCAATGATTAATAATATACCTTCAAATTTGTATAATTCAGCGAATGTACTAGGTGGTAGTACTATTTATATATTTAGAACTATTACAATTCCACTAATATGGCGAGGAGTATTAGTTGGTACAATTTTTGCATTTGCTGTTTCGATAGGAGAATTTGGATCTTCTTTAATTTTATATAGAAAAGATTTAGTCACAATACCTGTAGCAATATATAGATATCTTGGTCAACCTGGAGATGCAAATTTATCTGCAGGCTTAGCTATGAGTTTGATTTTAGTTTCAGTTGTTTTAATCAGTTTTATTTTAATAGAAAAAATCAGGTTTAGAGGCGTAGGAAGTTTTTACTAATGGTATTAGAGATTTCAGGTTTAACTAAATGTTATGAAAATCACCCAATATTTCAAAATTTGAACTTGTTTGTTGAAAAAGGAGAAATGGTTGTATTGTTGGGTGCCAGTGGAGTTGGTAAAACAACATTACTTAGGTTAATTGCTGGATTAGAACCAGTAGATCAAGGTTCTATAAAAATTAACGGTAAATTAGTGAATAATATTCCTTCTTCAAAAAGAGGAATAGGTATGATGTTTCAAGATTTAGGATTATTTCCTCATATGGATGTTTTTTCTAATATTGCATTCGGATTACGAACGAAAAAAGAAATGAAAGTAAATATACATAATAGAGTAGATGAATTATTATCTATGCTTCAACTTGAAGGATATGGAAACAGAAATGTAAATCAATTATCAGGAGGAGAAATGCAAAGAGTTGCATTAGCACGTGCATTAGCCCCCTATCCTGCAATTTTGTTATTGGATGAGCCTCTTGGTTCGCTAGATAGACCTCTTAGAGATATTTTGCAAGATCAAATAAGGTTGTTATTGAAAGATTTAAATATAACTGTGTTATACGTAACTCATGATAGAGACGAAGCTTTTGTAGTAGCAGATAAAATAGCATTTGTAGATAATAAACGTATAATCCAAATTGGTACTCCTATGGATGTGTATAATAATCCGAAATATGCTTCTGTGGCTAAACTTCTAGGGTTTAAAAATATACTTAAAGGTAAATTAATTCATAAAGAAGATGATAATTTAATTTTCCAAACTCAGATTGGAGATATTTTTGTGAAAAATCTCAAAGGTACTGATATGATTAAAAATTCTATGGATTCCAAATTATATATTGATTCATCTGGTATTAAAATTTTAGACATAAGGAATTCTTCTGATCAGAATACATTTATTGCTAAAATTAGAGATATTCGTTTTAAAGGGGATTATAATGAAATTGTTCTAAAAATTTCAGGATATGAGATATTTGCTAGAATACCAATTTGTGAACAAAGATCTTATATTAATATAGGTAATATTGTAGGTGTTAAAATTGACAGTAAAGGTGTTAGAGTATTTTCAGATTTGTAGTTTGATGTTGTAGGAGTTATATGGATCGAAAATTTATTGAAAAGGTAATGACTGCTAGTGAGGCAGTAGAGCAATTTGTTTCATCTGGTTCTATAGTTGGAATTGGAGGTCAAACCATTGGTCGTTGTAGTATGGCTCTTGCTCATGAGATTGTTAGACAAAATAAGCAAAATTTAATTCTAGTTGGATGTAGTATGTCGATTTCTATGGATTTGATGGTAGGAGCAGGATTAGTTTCTAGAACCGAGTGTGGTACTGGTAATGTCGAAAGTTTTGGTGCTACTATGAGATGGAGACGTGCTGTAGAGGAAGGCAAACTTGAAGTGAGAGATTTCAGTCATCTTTCTATGGCATTTCGGTTTTTAGCTGGATCTCTTGGTTTGCCATTTATGCCAACGAAAAGTATGTTGGGAACTGATCTTATTTCCGAATCGGGAGTTAATAGTGATTCGTATATTGTAATGGATAATCCTTGGCAAAATAATGATCCAGTTGTTTTACTTAAAGCTTTAAACCCAGATGTTTCAATCATACATGCTCAAAAAGCTGATAAGTATGGCAATGTAGTTATAGAAGGTTTTAAAACACATGAGATTGAAATGGCCAAGGCATCTACACATGTTCTTGTCACATGTGAAGAAATCATTGATTCTGATGAAATTCGTAGCGATCCTTCTTTAACTACAATTCCTTATATTTATGTTGATGCAGTTATCTTACAGAAGTGGGGAGGGTATCCGACTTCTGTGTATCATCACTATGTACATGATGCTGATCATATATCTTTATATCAAAAAGTTGCAAGAGTAGGTGGTATGGAATATCAAAAATACCTCGATGATTATGTATATGGATGTAAAAATTTTGATGAATACTTATCGAAAGTCCTCGATAGTAGTTCTAAGAATAGCCTTATTCAAGAGATGGATAGTTTATTAGAATAAAAGAAATTTGAAAATGTTGCTTAAAGGAGATCTATATGTCCGATAAAATCCATGAATATTTGATGGTTATTGAAGCTGCTAGATATATATCTGATGGTGATGTCGTATTGGTAGGTACAGGATTACCTATGGTAGCTAGTTTGTTTGCTCAAAAAAACCATGCTCCAAATATGTGTTACGTAGTTGAATCTGGATTAATTGGTCCAGAAGTAATTCCTACTCCAGTTTCAGTCTCAGATCCACGTGTAATGAACAAAGCTATAAATCATGGAACACTTATTTCAGCATTAGGAGAAATTTTGCATAGAGGGTTGGCTGATGTAGGTTTTATTAGTGGAGCTCAAATAGACCAGTATGCTAATGTTAATTCTACTGTTATTGGAGATTACAATAACCCTAAAGTTCGATTGCCAGGAAGTGGTGGAGCTAATGATATTGCTACACATTCTAGGAAGATTTTAATTATTGCACGTCATGAAAAAAGACGATTTCCAGAAAAGTGTGATTATATTACAAGTCCAGGATATATTGACGGTCCTGATGGGCGAAAGAAGGCAGGTTTACATGTATATGACCCAGATATAAATGTGATTACAGATCAGTGTGTTTTTGAAATCGATAAAAAAACCGGGAAACTTTTTCTTGCAAAAATTATGCCAGACGTGACTATTGAAGATGTGAAAAATAACACAGGATTTGAGATAATTATTTCGAATTCCGGTCCTGAAGTAGTACTGCAACCTACTCAAAATGAAATAAGTCTTTTAAATAACGAAGTTGATCCTACAGGAGTATATTTAAAACACTAAGGAGTATTTTTACAGAAAATAACTTCACATTTTTTCTGCCAACTGTCCAAAACTTTGTTTAATAGGTTCCCAGTTAATTGACCCATCAGCATTTAATGCTGGATATTTAACATCTTTGAATCCATGTTCACGCATACATTCAACAAACTGTGTAGCCTTCTCTCCATTAGTAAGTTCAGCTTTATCTTCTTGAATACAATTTAGCTAATAAACGAAGTATTTCCAAATATAGCCAGACCAATGTAACTATTAATCCAAGAGCAGCTCTCCACTCCATATATTTTGGCACACCTTTTTCTGCAGCTTCTTCAATAAAGTCAAAATCAAGCACTAAATTTAAAGCAGCAATGACAATTACAAATAAACTAAAACCTATACTAATCCAGGAACTATTTCCAATATCCATAATAGGCATTTGTCCAGCCCCAAACATGCTCATAAAAAAACTTACGACGTATAAGATCATTATGCCACCTGTAGCAGCAGCTACTCCAAGTTTAAAATTTTGTGTGACATTAATTAATCTTGCTCTATAAATAACTAAAAGAGTAAGAAATATTCCAATAGTAATAATAATAGCTTGAGTCACAATGCCGTCATACATTGCATTAAAGAAATACGAAATAGCACCAAGGGCTGCTCCCTGAAACAATGAATATAAAGGAACTGTTGTAGGAGACCATTGAGGTTTAAAAACAGTTGCAATAACTAAAATAAATCCAAGAATTCCTCCCATAATAGCAAAAATTAACCACTCAAATATATAAGTTAAAAAAGCAGAAGTTAATAAAATTAATAAACTAATAAGTGTACGATTCACAGTACCTTGAATAGTCATGACTTGGTCAAGATTGCCATAAGAACCAGCAAATGTTTTAGCTGATAATGTAGGATTTCCAGAACGAAATGAAAGATGACTGCTTCTCATAAATATATCCTCCAAAGCCATTAATAATATATTAAATTATATACCAATGATCCAGATATTTTCTTCTGAATTTACGGTGATTCAGATTTTACTGCTTTTATGTACTGACTGTAATAATTTAAATCTAATAAAACAGAAGGATCTTTTACAGGGATTTCGTTGGCTAGGTGCCTATATTTATTAAGTATATCCCTTAATCCAAATTTTAATTCAGAGAGAGTATTGAATTCACTTTTTAGTTTATTTGAAATGATTAGAGGATGTCCACGTTTCCCTTTATAAATTGGATAAGAGAGTATTGTGTTTTTTAAACGATGGGATTCTATTAAAGATTTCAATATTTTTGCAGGGCGAGGTTGATCAACAGATAATAGTAGAACAGAGGAATTACCACAAAATGCTTTTGGTATTCCAGATAGTATTGAAGAAGTTCTACCTTTTGCATAGTTATCATTGATACATATTTGTACTGATTTATCTTGAATATGTTTTTTTAATTCATCATGTTTATGTCCAAGAACTACAACAATTGTAGATATTCCAGCGTTTCGCATTGTATCAATTTGATGATTAATTAATTTTTCCCCATTCCACATTAGTAATGCTTTAGGAGTTCCCATACGAGTTGATTTGCCTGCGGCTGTTAATAATCCAGATATTTTTTCCATCAATTTTTAGTAATTAAGGTGAATAAGATTATTTTATTGAGCTGGTTAGTTTTCTGATATGACTTTCGTCAATTTTCATTGATTGTCCTGTGCCTCCATAACGTACCATAAGAATTTCAGACATAATACTTACGGCAATTTCTGCAGGACTAGTTGCATTAATATTTAAACCTACTGGAGCATGAATTTCTTTGATACGAGAAAGATCATATCCTAATTGTAAAAGTTCTTTATATATTAAGATAGTTTTTCGTTTACTACCTAGTAGCCCAATATAGTGAGCATTTGTATCAATTGCAGCTTTTAGTGCTACATTATCATGACGATGCCCTCGAGTCGCAATGATTATAAAATTATTTCTATTAATTTTTATTTCTTTTAATATGTCTTCTGGTTTACCTAAATATATATTTTTAGCTTCAGGGAAACGTTCTGAATTTGCAAATTCTTTACGATCATCAGTAATTATGATTTTAAAACCAAGATTTGCTGCTAAAGAAGATATAGCTTTAGAAATGTGTCCACCACCACATAAAATTATTGTTGGAGGATTAGTAAAACCTTCTAAAAAATATTGTTCACCAGATGGTGACAGAATGTGTTCAAATGTTCCATGAATCATAACTGAAGTTGAACGGTTTTTAGCATCTTGATTTAATGCTTTATTTCCTAAAGTTCCGATAATTGAACCGTCTTCTCGAATTAACATTTTTTTACCGATATTTTGATTGTCGTTAGAAATGAGTGTAGCTAATGCAACTGATCCATTTCCATTTAATGCGTCATTAATTTCATTAGCTATAGTAAGAAATTCTTTTGAAGAATAAATAGGATCTATCAAAAAATACATTGTTCCACCACAAATAAGACCGTCTTCTGCAGCTAATTCTTCATTGAGTACATAATCACGATATTTAGAAGTTTTTTTATCATGCAATAGTTGTGTAGATTCAAACCAAATGTCACCCTCTACACATCCCCCACCTAAAGTACCAATTCCGCTACCATCGGATTTTACCAAAAGTTTAGCTCCAGGTTTTTGAGGTGTAGAACCTTTAGTTTGTACTACTGTAGAGATTACAACAGGATTGCCATTACGTAACTCAGATATAGCATCTTTAAAAATATTTTTCATAGTATAATACTCAAAATAAATGAAAATTATTTAACAATAGTAGAATTTAATATTATACTCTACTTTTGTGTAGTTTTGTGTGTGAGATATGTTGACAGGAATTGAAATATCTAGATATATAGCTAACTTAGCTCTTTTAAAAGATGCAGATGACATTGTTGTATTTGATATGCGGCCTGTAGTTAGTTTTACTGATTATTTTGTAATAATGACTGCTGAAACAACAAGACAGGCAAATGCGATTGCAGATGATATTAAAAGTAAATTAAAACAAAAAGATGTAAAATTATATAGTAAACAAGGTAATTTTAATGGTGGATGGGTAGTTCTTGATTATAGTTTTATTATGATTCATATTTTTGGTGAATCACAAAGGAAATATTATAATTTGGAAGGTTTTTGGAAAGAATCCATTGAAGTATTACGAATTCAATAAAATTATGTAGTTTGATTTTTCTAGAAATGGTAGAATAAGATTATGCTTGCATTTATAGCTCGAAGAATGGTTTTAGCTTTGTTTTCAATATGGGTTATGTCCATATTGTGTTTTGCTGTTATTCAATTACCTCCTGGTGATGCAATAGATAATTACATGGAGGATATGATGGACAAGCAAGGGGCTTCTGCTATGAGTGAAGAACTTGCTTTGGAAAGATTAAAGAATTTGAGATCATATTTTGGTCTCGATAAACCTATGTGGCAACGATATGCTATTTGGGTTTGGAATATGCGGAAATTAGATTTTGGATATTCTTTCTTGAGGCGTGGTACTTCTTCAGCGCAAATGATAAAGGTTACTGAATTAATTCAGGATAGACTTTTGTATACTATTATTTTATCAGCCGTTACGTCAGTTTTTAGTTTTTTTGTTGCTTTCCCCATTGGTATATATGCTGCATTACGAAAGAATACTGTAGCTGATTATTCTGTAACATTAGTTGGATTCATTGGTATGTCTATTCCTGATTTCTTGTTTGGTCTTGTATTGATGTATTTCTTTTTTGCATATTTTGATGTTGCTGTTGGAGGGCTTTTTTCAGGTGAATATGAATATGCACCATGGTCATTAGCTAAAGTATGGGATTTGTTTGTTCATTTAATTGCTCCTGTAGTGGTTATTGGAACTTCTGGTACAGCAGGGGGCATTCGTATTTTGCGGAATAATATGTTAGATGAACTATCTAGGCCATATGTTGTAACTGCTCGAGCAAAAGGTCTTCCTACTTGGAAAGTGATAATTAAATATCCTTTACGAATAGCAATGAATCCTATGATAAGTGGTGTTGGAGGAATGTTACCTGGTTTAATTAGTGGTAGTACTATAATTGCAATTGTTTTAAGTTTACCTACATTAGGCCCCTTATTACTCGAATCAATTATGATGGAAGATGTATATACTGCTGGATTTGTTATTTTGATGTTAGGAATACTTACAATTATTGGTGTACTTATTTCTGATATAATGCTTGTTATTGTCGATCCTCGAATTAAAATGTGGGATCAGTCGATTAGATAAGTATCTTTTTTAATTTTTTCGTTTTTCCAATTCTTCCCAAATATTTGTTGGGTTAAGATTTAAAGCAGCGATTAGAACTAAGGTGTGAAAAAATAGATCTGCTACTTCATAAATAAGAGAATCCTTGTCTTTTTTTGTAGCTGCGATTGCAGATTCACCGGCTTCTTCTATAACTTTTTTACTGATTTGTTCGATACCAGAAGTAAATAGATGAGATGTGTAACTATCTTTTTTTGGGTTTAATTTTCGGTCTTCTATAGTTGTAAAAATTTGTTCTAAAATGGTTCCATGTTGTGTTGTGGATGTAAATTCAGGTAGATCTGTTAGTTCTTTAGTAAAACAGGTTTCGTTACCTGTATGGCAACCAGGGCCAGTAGGATGAACTTTAATTAAAATTGTGTCGGAATCACAATCTTGATGTATTGATTCTACATTAAAAAAATTCCCGGATGTTTCACCTTTATGCCATAATTCAGAGCGACTTCTACTGAAGAACCATACCTGTTTATTATTCAATGTAAGTTCAAATGATTCCGGGGACATATATGCTAATGTGATCACATCATTTGTTGTGGCATTTTGTATTATTGTAGGAACCAGTTGGTTGTTATCTAGTTTAACCATAAACATTCCTCCTAATTAGAAATTACTTTTATTTTGTTTACTATTGGATTGGTCGAACAGGGATTCCTTTATTACTCATATGTATTTTTGCTGATTCAATAGAATATATTCCAAAATGAAAAATACTTGCCGCTAGTACAGCATCTGCATGCCCTAAAGTAATTGCCTCAACTAAATGTTCTAAAGTTCCAGCTCCACCACTTGCAATGATTGGGACTTGGATAGTTTTTGAAAGGACATTGAGAAATTCAATGTCGTAACCACTTTTTTGACCATCATAATCCATACTTGTTACTAGTAATTCACCTGCCCCCATAGAAGCAGCGTAGTGAGCCCATTTAATTGCATCTATTCCAGTAGAATTACGTCCGCCGTGAGTATAAATTTCCCATTTTGAGTTTGTTGTAATGGCAAGTTCAGGGTCTATAGAATCATTTTTATGTAATGGGTTATTGGGTGGGATTTTTTTAAAATCAATGGCTACTACGATACATTGGTTACCAAAGAATTTAGAAGATTGATTAATGAGTTTTTCATTTTTAATTGCGGCGGTATTAATTGAAACTTTATCTGCTCCTGCTTCTAACATATTTTGTATATCAGTGATAGACCGAATGCCTCCACCAACTGTAAAAGGGATAAATATCTTTTCAGATATGTTTTTTACAACATCAATCATTGTATTACGTTCTTCAGAGCTGGCAGTGATATCAAGGAAAATTAATTCATCAGCACCAGATTTATCGTAAAAAACTGCGAGTTCTACTGGGTCACCAGCATCACGAATATTTTCAAAACTAACACCTTTGACTACTCTTCCTTTATCAATATCTAGACAAGGGATGAGGCGCTTTGTTAACATTTTTATTTCCTCATAAGAAGTATGTAATAATTTTCATCAAAACTACGATAAGAAATAAATCTAAAACCTATTTTTTCAAAATAGGTTCTTAAAGTAGATCCTGCAATTCTTTTCGTTTGTGGAGGGCCAATTGGAGTTTGGGTTTTGTGCCATTCAATTGCCACAACCCAGCCTAAATTTTTTAAACATTTAGATACTTCTTTTAATGTTGTTTGTATATTTGCTATTTCTTGTTTTGGAAATGGAAGGATCATTCCATCTAGTGAACTATTTTTTAGTGGTAATTTATCATCTTTTGTTATATGAAGCTCTACATTAGTCAATTTATTTTTCATGAGAGTTTTTTTTGTTTGATCTAACATTTTTTGGTGGTAATCAATTGCATCGACTGATCCATAATAAACATTTTTGGCAAGAGGGATAGTAAGAGATGTACCGTCTCCAGTAGGGAAAATGCCAATGTTATGATGTGGAAACATTGGTATAAGTGAAAGCAATCTATGAATATCTATTATAGGTAAATCTTTTTTGGGAGATGATTTTTGTTGTTTGCTACGAGCTGTTTTTTTAGTTGTCATTTATTGATAGGACTCCTTCATATATTAGGTTTTATTATTGATAGTTGACATTGCTTCTGTAAGAATAATATCACCAGTATAGAGTGCTTTACCAATAATACAGCCATGTATTCCAATATTTTTTAAATGCTCCAAATGAGTGATATCTGAAATACCACCAGCGACGATCATATTCATATTAGTATTTTTGTTAATGATCTCAATTTGATTGAAATTAGGAGAGGATAAAGTTCCATCTTTTAGGACATCTGTATAAACAAATTCAGAAATGCCGAATGCTTCTATTTTTTTTAATATAGTATTTATTTTTATTGGAAGTTTAGTAGTCCATCCATGAATTGCAATGTTATCTCCTATAGTATCTAGACTTATAATGATGTTGTTTGGATTAAAATGTTTAGTGAGTTGTTTTAAGAAATTTATGTTTTCAATAATAGCAGAACCTACTATGATTTTTGTTGCTCCCAAGTCTAATGCTTGTTGAGCAAGAGAAATAGTTCTAATTCCTCCACCAAGTTGAACAGTACAATTAACTGATGAAATTATTTTTTGAATGGTTTTTGAATTGATTAAACTACCTTGTTTAGCCCCATCTAAATCAACAATATGTATCCTTTTAACTTTTGCTTCCATCCACTGTTTTGCAATTATTTCAGGTTCAGTTGAGAAAACTGTTTCTTTTTCAAAATCTCCTTGAAAAAGTCGTACGCATTTACCTTGGTATATATCTATTGCTGGAATTAGTAACATGATAGATTCTTTTTTGATTTAACTAATTCGATGAAATTTTCGTAAAACTTTAAACCTACAAATCCACTTTTTTCTGGATGGAATTGTACTCCAATCATATTTCCTATAGAAATAACACTAGAGAAGTTTAACCCGTATCTAGTGGTTCCTTTAATGATTTTTGATGCAGAAGGTTCTACGTAATAACTATGTACAAAATAAAAAAATTCATCAGAATTGATTCCATTGAATAGAGGATGATTGTCTGTTAAAGTGACTTGATTCCATCCCATATGAGGTCTTTTTTGGTCTCTAGGAAATTGTTTTACATTTCCTGGGATTAAGTTCAAACATGGTTCAATACCTTCTTCAGAAGTTTCAAAAAGTAATTGTAATCCTAAACAGATTCCTAGAAAATATTTTCCAGATATAACATGATTACGAATTAGGTCAACTAAATTTTTTTCACGCAATTGACGCATTGCTGTATCATTGGATCCTTGTCCGGGGAATACTATCACGTCACTATTTACTATTTCATTTGGATTGTCAGTAATAGTAGTTGAAGATCCAAATTTTTCTAGGATTTTTTTGACACTATGTAGATTCCCAGAACCGTATTTAATTATTGATATTTTAATTTGGCTCATAAATCTTATTAGGTGATATTTAAGGGTTTATTCTGGGGGATTTTTACTATGTTTTAAATAAAGTAGCTATAAATATTGTAAATTTATAGTATAACAGTATTAAAGTTACGAAAGTAAGTTTAGAAATATTGTATATTTACTAATTTTATAATTTGCTAACCTTAACGTGTTCTTCATTTTCATTGCGATCTTCGTATTTAGACAGAACAAAAATGAAATCAGATAATCTATTAATATAGTGAAGGATAACGATGTTTGATAATTGGTCGTCTTGATATAGTTTTACTATTTGCCTTTCACATCGACGGATGATAGCTCTTGCTAAATGAAGACAACTTGAGATAGTAGAAGTACCTGGTAAAATGAATTCGTTTTCTATTTCAATATCAGATGTAAGGCGGTCAATTTTTTTTTCAATGTTGGTGACATTTACCTTCGAAATTTTAGGAAGATTTTTGTTAGGATTTACTTTGGTATCTACTGGTGTTGCTAATTCAGATCCTATTATAAATAGTTCTTTTTGAATAGTTGTAAGGTAATTTATCAATTCATTATTATTGGAGAGAGATTTTACCAAACCTAAAGATGCAACAGCTTCATCTATAGTTCCATATGCTTCACACCTAGGATCGAATTTTTCTACTTCTTTACCATAAAGTAAAGACGTTTTACCTGTATCACCTTTTTTAGTGTAGATTTTCATAGAAACTCTCCTCGTATTTGTATTATTTTATAATCTCAAGTTTGTATCTATTCATACTCAAATGATACAGTAAAAATATGGAATATATATAGTACATTAATGTATTTCCATAATTTGTTTAAATTTAATGATTTAACGTGATATAGTAGAGTTTATAAATTTTGAATAAATTCGCATAATGTCATTATGAAACGTACAGAGGTATTTGATGGTTAAGTATAGTAAATTTACTCCAGATTCCAATAAAGATGTGGATGGAAAAGATGTGGATGAAGTTACAGAGCCAGTTATGAGTATACAACAGGTTCAGTATGCATGGGTATGGTCATCAATACCATGGTTATTAATCATAGCATTTATTTATTATACAGATATACTTATTGAAGGAATGCCAATATTAGGAGCCGTAGTTTCAATTGTAATTTTAATCCCAAGATTTGCTTCCTGGAAGAAGACTAGATATATATTCTATTCTGACAAATTTATTTATAATCGAGGTGGTCTTTTTGGTAGTCAGCAATATACTATTCCTTTAGATAAGTTAACTGACATACAAGATAATCATGGATTTTTAGGTCGAGCGCTTGGTTTTAAGACGGTTAATTTAATTTTGGATAATGAAACAACTCAACGACCTGTTGGATTAAAGTATATTTCGGCACACTTAGATGTAGTGGGTAAAATTAAACCTCTTATTCAAAATGCAAGAGATTTAATTATTGAAGATAATGAGTTGGAAGATGATGACAATGATTCTGAAAATTAATTATGGATTAGTTTGTTGTGGCATTCCACAGAATTCAAAATAATCGACCAGTTCGTTTATTGGATGGTGATTAGGGTCCCGACGTATTTTTACTGTTCGAAATTCCATAGTTAATGCATCAATTAATAATAATCGACCAGATAAAGTATTTCCAATGCCGGTAATTAATTTAATTGCTTCAGTTGCTTGAATAGTACCTACCATGCCTGGTAAAACTCCTAAGACACCAGCTTCAGAACAACTAGGTACTTCTCCTGGTGGAGGTGGTGTTGGAAAAAGACAACGGTAACATGGCCCTTCTGGTTCATATACTGTTGCCTGTCCATCAAAAAGAAGAATACTACCATCTACAAGAGGCTTACCTAACATTTGACAGGCATCATTAGTTAAATATCGCGCTGGAAAGTTATCTGCACCATTAATAACTACATCATAATTATTTATTATCTCTAGAGCGTTTTCAGATGTTAGGGGCTCTTCATGTAAGTTTATTTGAACTTCTTTATTGTAAGATTTTAGGGTTTCCTTTGCAGAAATAACTTTTGGACGCCCTATATCAGTGTCGTAATGCAATATTTGTCTTTGAAGATTGCTAATATCAACTGTATCAAAATCAACAATTCCAATAGTACCTATACCTGCTAGGGTTAAGTAGAGAGCTACTGGTGATCCAAGCCCACCAGCACCAATAATAAGTACTTTTGATTCGAGGAGTTTTCTTTGTCCAACACTTCCCACCTGAGGCATGATTATGTGTCGACTATAACGTTTTACTTGTTCAGGAGTGAGAGCTTTAGGGTTTTGCACTAGGTAAGACTTCCTTTTTTGTTATTACGAAATGTTATAAAAGTATTGTATATTAGCTTCAACTAATATGTAAATATAAGTTATGATGTTCATGATTATCTGATAGGTTACTATTTTGGTTCAAAAACAATTATATGATATTGCTTTAGATTTTGGGGTAAAGCTCAACAATGCCCAATTGGATAAATTTAAACTTTATTATCATATTTTATCCGATTGGAATAATAAAATTAATTTAACGAGTATTGAAGGTGAAGAAGCAATTTATTTTAAACATTTCTGGGATTCATTGAATATATTTAGAGCTAGATCTTTAGATTTTTTTAAAAAGAAAAGTTTTTTGGATGTTGGTACGGGGGGAGGTTTTCCAGGATTGCCATTAGGTATTGTTTTCCCTCAAAATAAAATTACTCTTTTAGAAAGTCGAGGTAAAAAGGTAGATTTTTTGAATTCGTTACTTAAGAATCTTGAGTTACCCAATGTTTCGGTTGTTAAAGGAAGGGCTGAAGATTTAGCAAGAACAGATACATTTCGAGAAAAATTTGATGTAGTATTTTCAAGAGCGTTAGCTTCTTTACCTATTTCTCTTGAATTAACTCTACCTTTTTGTCGTATTGGCGGTACTACTATTTTTTATAAAGGTAAATCAGTGACTAAGGAAGTTACAAAATTATTCAAAACAATTGATTTATTAGGAGGTAGTATCAACCAATTAGTTGAATTAGAAGGAAATGAATCGTTGCCACAAAGAATATTTGTTATTATAGACAAATGTAAGCAAACTCCAGAAAAATTTCCTCGACGGTCTGGAATTCCTCAAAAACGTCCATTAATAGATTAAGTATTTATATGACATTAAATAATATTCCTAACAATTTACTCAAATTAAGTGGGCGATCTACGATATTAACTAAAATCATTTTTTTGATTATTATATCTAGTCTGTTTTTCTTGTTATTAAAACTTTTTCAAATTGATTGGGCAGCAACTTGGAATATTATACGCAGTACATCCTTAGATTTATATTTTTTGGCGACATTTTTATATTATTTAAGTTTTTGGTTTAGAGGCTTACGATGGAAGATTCTTTCGAATTCTAATAAAAAAGGAAATAGTACCAATTTTGTACATCCTTCAACTTTTATATTTTCTCGATTAATTTTAGAAGGTTGGTTTGTTAATACCATTACCTGGTTACGTATGGGGGATATTTTTAGATCACTTGCTTTAGCTAAGTTAATGAATAAGTCTACATTTTGGGCTTTAGGAACAATAGTTTCAGAGAGAATAACTGACATTAGTATGTTGCTTTTGTTATTGATTTTTAGTTTGGGGATATATTCTCTAGGGAATGATATAGGAACAGCGAATTATATTCTTGTATCTGCTTTAGCGTTAAGTTGTATTGCTGTAGTTTTTTTGATGTTTGTTAAATTTATTGGTCCTGCTCAATTAAGAAAGTATGCACCAAATGTTTTTGTTGGTATTTATCTAAGATTTTACCGAGGATTTTTAGGAATTAAATCTAATCTTTTTTTAGTTTCTTTCTTAGGTTTAATTGGTTGGATATTAGAAATTTTACGGCTTTATTGTGTAGTGCTTGCATTAGGGTTAACTATTACACCTGAGCATGCTATTTTGGTAGCACTAGCTGGAGCACTTTTATCAGTATTTCCTACGCCTGGGGGTATAGGGGTAGTAGAACCTGGGTTAGTAGGAGTATTAATGTTAGGGGTTTCAAGAGAGTCTGCTGTAGCTATTACTTTAGTTGACCGGACAATTACATATTTAAGTGTAGTCTTATTGGGTGGGCTTGTATTTATTTTTTATGAAATGAATTGGTGGAAGCAAAACGTTCAGAAATAAAAATCTAATTAGTAAAATCATTAATTTATATATGAATTAACCATTCATTATAGTAGTAAATATGTTATATGCTATAAATTAAGAATATATCTGTGGAGATTATTTAATGCGAAATTCTAAACCGGTACTAATAGATAATAATCCAGGAAGAAGCGCACAGACGTTTGGTATTGCCAGAGAACTTGGTACAGAAGTTGACCTTATTCATGAACCTTCTGTTGGTGTTGTGGGAAACAAGGGAGATTCACAGTGTTATTTAGGAGTACAAACTAAGGTTGAAGTAATACAGGAAACTTTACGTCAAAAGATAGGTTATGGTATTGATCAGATAAGGATGAGGTTGATTCAGCCAGAATATACTATTGCAACTTCAGATGGTATGCGGAACGGAACTAAAGAAATGCGTTATTCATTAATTGGACGTGAAGTTACACACGATTCAGTTTGTGAACACTTAAGTGCTAGTGGTTTAGAAGGAATTATTGCAGTTGTTGCTTGTGATAAGCCACCAGTTGGTACATTAGCAGCGATACTTGAGCATAACAGGCCGGCAATTATTATGTCAGATGGAGCGATTCATCCTGGATTAGATTCAGTAACAAATGAAAAAATAGACATAATTTCTGGATTTCAAGTTGCTGGAAGTGAAGATGAAGATATGAAAAAGAGGATTGCTTGTGAGGCATGTCCTGGGTTCGGAAGTTGTGCTGGCATGTTTACATACAATACAATGCAAACTTTTTTTGGTGTATTAGGTATGGAACCACTTCATATGGTTTCTCCCCCTTCAGATGATGTTAGAAGAATTGAGCAGTTTCCTAAAGAATTAGTTGGATATCTATGTTCTTTAATAGAAAATCAAATTACTCCACGAGATATTGTTAATAGAGATTCAATCAGAAATGCAATGATTACTTCGATGGCAATTGGTGGTTCTACAAATGTTTTACTACATGCTCCAGAAATAGCAAGGGCTGCAGGATATATTAATTTTTTTGAAGATATAATGTCACCTGAAGAATTTAATTATTTATCGCATGATGTTGTTCCTGTTTTAGTAAATGCTAGACCTTTTGGAAATTATTCAATGATTGATATTGATGCTAAGGGTGGAGTTCAAGTTATTGTAAGAGAGTTACTAAATGCAGGACTTTTAAATGGAGAAACTCTTACATGTACTGGTGAAACTCTTGCTCAACAGGTAGATAGACTGAATCCTCCTATCCCTGATGGTACTGTGATTTATACAGTAAAAACTCCGTATAAAAATACTGGAGGATTGAGGATTCTAGGAGGTAATCTTTCAACCGAACATACTGCAGTATTAAAACTTGCAGGAGTTGAAGGTGGATTAGAAAATAATGTTTTTAATGGAAAAGCAAAGGTATTTGATGCTGAAAGTAGTTTGTTGGATACACTAAAAAATAAGCCTCATACCTTTAAAGATCATGATATGGTGATAGTACGTTATGAAGGTCCAAGTGGTGCGCCTGGAATGCCTGAAATGTTAGATTCTACCTCACGTATTACAACTTTGTGTAGACAACAAGGAATAGTTGTAGGACTAATGACAGATGGCAGGTTTTCTGGTGGTTCAGTTGGACTTGTGATTGGTCATGTTGGTCCAGAGGCTGCTTTAGGTGGAGAAATTGGATTGATAGAAGATGGAGATACCATAATAGTAGATTTAAATACTAATCAAATTAATTGTATTGAACTTTCTCATACTTCAATTTTGAATAAAAGAAAATTAGCATGGGAAAAAACGGTTAAATCTAATGGTGGAGTCCATCCTTCTCTTGGTGTAGTAGATACTAGGTTACTTAATAGAATGAGACATTCATCTGTCTCGGCAAAATTTGGTGCTGGAATGCATCCTAATAGAGACTTATGGATAAGTGAGCCACGTAATCCAGAGGAGACATCTTTTATTCCTTCAAATAAATTTCGCGATAGTACTCCTATTTAAATATTTAACATTTATCTAATGGCCAGATGGTAAAACGATATGGGAATATGGAGTCGAATATTTTTTTTAGATCAAGATCTATTTCTATTTCCGATATCTTATGATGAGTGCCGAATATCAGTTGAGTAAGATTCCTACGGCTTAGATTTATATGTCGAGGTTGTTTGTGATTAGATATTTCAACTTTGCCTTTATTTAATGAAATTCCAACAGTTTCATTTGTATCTTTTAGTGAAATACTGAAAGAAGTATTTAAATTGATTGATTTTATTTGAAAATATTTGTACATGCTTTTTAACAATACTTCCATGTTGTTGATTCTATTCATTTGGTAACCCATACCTTGAGCTTTTTCCATAGGTAAGCAATCTTTGGGTTTCTTTGAATTTAACAATTCTCCCATTGTTGTTTTATGGAGGGGGACTAGAGCTTGTGTATTTTTATCTCTCATTTCATTTTCCAGGAAATATTTAATCAATGACTCAATCCCTTCAGTCAATCCTCCAGACTCGATAATACCTGGTTTATTCGTACTCCAACCAAAAGTTAAATACGCTATTAGGCTACTATCATCAAAAGCTAAGATGGTTTTGCTTTTTGGCAAGTCAAATAGAATTTGATAATCAGTAATACTTCTTGAAATTCTTATTGGTTCTGCATCGTGTATTCGCATTATTCCATCTAGGTGATCGTTATTGTCTTTATCATATTCGATAATTTTAAGGTATGAGTTTTTATTAAATAACATTGAATCTTGTTCTGTTAATTTATAAACAAAACCCTGTGAACCAACAGCTTCCCAGTCAGAATTCTGATAAAAGGGGAAAGTAGGTTCTAACGTCCAAAGTATAGACATTGGCCAATTTCGTTGATGCATTATTCGTACACAGTCTTCTAAGCATAATGTCCCTAGACCCTGTTTTCTATAGTCCGGATGAGTAACTGTTGCGCTGATTAATCCAGACATTATTTGGTCGCCATCTCTTAATATAAGTCGAGGTGCAATAGGAACATGGGCTACGACTGTATCATTAATTTTTATGATTCGGCGAAATTCGAGCATTGATGAGTCATATACTAGTGGATAGTCTGTTCTGATGTCTTGACCTGTTTCTTCTCTAAAAGTCTTGTTTATCAGTTCTATAGAACTTTCAACATCTGATAAAGTGCAAGCTCTTGGACCGTCCATTTACTCCTCCGGATTTTTTATAAATGAGAATCAATGTTTGAATGATTTTGAAAATAAGCAGTAATCTTGGGGATTAATTTGATATATTATTGTCTGCAGGATATATATCTAAATTAAATCCGATTTGTTTTCCAGATTCGATATAGTCAAGAGTAGAATTTGACAATGATTCGTTGATTAATGATTCAATTAATAGGATAGTTTTATTTTCAAAATTGATTTGTATATCATCTTCATTAGCATTGTCAATAACTATTCCAAAATCTCCTTCTCCCGACCATATTGGTGGTATAGTTAGTCGGAGAAACTGAAGAGGCCAGATATTTTTTTCTGCTGATATCTGATTTAATTTCTCTTTAGCTTTTAATGTAATATTAAGCACAATTAACCATTGTTTAGCTGTTACCTAGGAGTTTTTGTCTGACAATTTTAGTTCCTTTAACCATTGCTTCAAGTTTTTTAACTGTAACCCACCTAGGAAGTTGGAAGAATCCACAATCTGGATTGATATATAATTTTTCTGGGTCACAATATTGTAGGATAGCATCAATTCTTTCAGCTACATCTTCAGGGGTTTCAATATAGAATGATTTAATATCAATAACGCCTGCACCTAATTCTCTAGTGATATTGAATTTTTTCCAAAGATTTATTTCAGACATTTCTCTGTTTGCGTATTCAAGTACAAGTTGATCGGAGTTTGTCTCTAATACTTTAGGGAACATCCATTCATAAGTTCTTTTTCCTCTGGGACGACTTGTTAAGTTTCCAAAGCATATGTGTAATGCAATTTTCGCGTTTACTCCATTTGTAGCTTTATTAAAAAGATTAACCCAGTCATCTAATTCACCAGGTATTACTGCAAATGAAGGTTCATCTAATTGAATATAATCAGCTCCAGCTTTTACTAAATTCTTTAACTCCAAGTTAATTACTTCAGCAAAGTCATTGGCAAGGTCTAAACGATTGTTATAGGGTTTATGTGGTCGTATATGCATTGTTAATGTTAGAGGACCAGGACAAGTAGCTTTGATTGGTTTATTTGTCTTAGTCTTTGCTGCTGAAAATTCTTCAACTATACCTAATCCATTAGGCACTTCTATACGTGATGTATTGTGGTATCGTGGAGGTGTGTCATATCCATATAGTCCAATTTTTCGCAGAGGAGGATCATTTACAAGGCCTTTCATACGACTATAAAATTTTTGAACAAAATACCATCTTTGCATTTCTCCATCACTAATAATATCAATCCCTGTTTGTTCTTGATCTTGAATAGCAATTGTTACAGCGTCATTAAAAGTTTCAGTAATATCAGTTGGTCCATATTCATCTTTGTCAATAGATTCGATTGCTGTCCAAAACCAACTAGGTATTGCATGACTTCCTATAACTGTTGTGGGTAGTAAGGGTAATTCGTTAGTTGACATTTAATCCTCGTTTATTATTAAGAAATAACATTTTATCATAAAAATCTACAGGGTTTGCTTGATTAATAATTGATTTTTCTAGTATTAAATGGTTATTATAGTTTTTGGTATATATTTGGAATATAAGGTAATTTACTATGAGTAAATTTATTAAATCTGATCAGAGGCTATTACGTAGACAATTCCTTACAGGACTTATATCAATGTTTGGTGCATTCTTATTAGGTCGATTACTGATCGGTATTTTTGCTCCTAAATTACAGAAAAGTAAATATACTAAATTACCTGATGACTCAATATTTTCTCCTGAAGAACCCCACAATAGGGGTTATTGAATTAATCTACAATAGCAATAGCATCAATTTCAAATAGTAGACTTGGAAGTACAAGTTGAGCTCCAATTGTAGCTCGTGCAGGTGGATTTTTCTCAAAGTATTTATTGTAAACTTCATTCATCTCTTTAAAATTTTCTAGATTACTTAAGTAAATTGTAGTTTTTACAACATCATCTAATGTTGCACCTACAGCTTCTAGAGCAATCACAAGATTCTCGAGGGTTTGGGTTGTTTGTTTTTTAATATCACCTTCTCCTACAATTAAACCATCTGTGTTAGTGGGTATTAGTCCAGCTGTTGTAATAATTGGACCTTTTTTAACTACTTGGCTGTATGAAGCTAGTGGAGTTTGTAATTTAGAAGGATTGATTCTTTGTATACTCATTATTACTCCTAATTATTTTAGATTTTTTTAATAATTATTATTTTAAATGCATGATAATGCTAAGATTGTACTTTGTATAGTATGCTAGAAATGTGAGTTTTCTAGCATGTTTGTAAATAGTAGTGGTATTTTTTGAGGTTTATGTCATGGGAAAGTTGATAGAGATTGAAGGGTCAAAAAATTTACGAGATTTAGGTCCAATTTCTTATTTGGATAAAAAATTAATTGAAGCAGGAATGTTTTTTAGATCAGCTAAATTAGATGAAATTTCAAAAGAATCTTTTAAAAAAATAAAAAGTGTTTATAAGGTAAAAACTATTCTTGACTTGAGAGCACCTGAAGAAATAAAAGATAGTGTTGGAAATATGATGCAAGAATTAGGTGGAAACTATTTTAATATTGACCTTGTAGTTGATATAAAACCGATAATTGTTCCAAGTTTTTTTTCTAGTGATAATGAGAGGTTAGAATTAGCAAGACATCATGAAAATCTTAGATTTGAGGAGCATGAACTTTGGTTAAATGAGCGTAAAGTTCAGTTAAGAGAAATATTTAATTTATTTTCAAGAAAAGAATTATTTCCTATTTTGTACCATTGTGCTGGAGGTAAAGACAGAACGGGTTTAGTTAGTGGGCTCTTATTGTCTCTGTTGGGAGTAAATACTGATATGATTGTAGATGATTATGGGGTGTCTTCTAAGTATTTATATGAACATGATGAACAAACAGACGCTGATCCTGCAACAGGCATCAACATTGCTCCATTTAGTACGTGGAAACAATACCAGGATTTTGCTAGTCCACCAAAGACAATGTATAGAACTCTTAGTTATATAGAGACTAAATTTGGTGGAACATATAGATATTTAAAAAGTATTGGGATGACTGATACGCAACTCACTGATATAATTTCTAATGCGGTTTAAATTTTAGTTAATAAAAAATTGATATATAAGGTGGAAGTATGAGTGAAATAAGAGTTGCTTTACTGGGAGTCGGTAATTGTGCATCTTCATTAATACAAGGTATACAAAAATATAAAGATGTTGGTCCAGACGATAAAGTTAATGGATTAATGTATCCAGTTATGGATAATTATTCAGTTGGAGATATTAATGTTGTAGCTGCATTTGATGTGAATGACTCTAAAGTTGGATTGGATTTATCGGAGGCAATTTTTGCATCTCCAAATAATGCAATTAAATTTCAAGATGTTCCACCTATGGGTGTTAAAGTTGAAAGAGGAATGACCCATGATGGTATTGGGAAATATCTTTCATCGGTAATTAAAAAAGCACCAGGTAAAACATCTAATGTTACAAAAATTTTACAAGATTTAGGAGTTGACGTTGTTGTTAATTATTTACCAGTTGGTTCAGAATCAGCAACTAAATGGTATGTTGAACAGTTGATTGCTGCTGGTTGTGGTTTTGTTAACTGTATCCCTGTTTTTATAGCAAGTAGTGGTGAGGGATACTGGCAAAAGAGATTTGAAGATGCTGAGTTACCTGTTATTGGTGATGATATAAAATCACAAGTTGGAGCTACTATCGTACATAGGGTGTTAACTAGATTATTTGTTGAAAGAGGAGTTGAATTAAATAAATCTTATCAGCTAAATTTTGGCGGAAATTCTGATTTTCTTAATATGCTTGAACAAGAAAGATTAGTTTCTAAGAAAATATCTAAAACTGAATCTGTTAGATCTCAAGTTGATCGAGTTTTGTCAGATGAGAATGTTCATATAGGCCCTAGTGATCATGTCCCCTGGTTAGAAGATAGTAAATGGTGCTACATTAGGATGGAAGGTAAAGGCTTTGCTGATATTCCCATAAATGTAGAATTAAAATTAGAAGTTTCTGATAGTCCTAATTCGGCTGGTGTTGTCGTTGATGCAATACGTTGTTGTAAGATTGCATTGGATAGAAAGATGAAGGGTCCAATATTGGCGCCTTCATCTTATTACATGAAATCTCCCCCAAGACAATTTACTGATGATAATGCTCGAAGAAATTTGGAAACATTTGTTAATGGTGGAGATACACTAGAATCAGACTTATAAGTTTTTAGATATTTCTAGTAAAAATACCCATGCAGTGTTATCCATTGGATAATACATTGAGAATCCTATTTCAGTATATATAATTATCTATGCTTAGTCTCTATTTATATCAATCATGAGATATAAATATTTTTTGTATTAGATATATTCATTTTCATCTATTTTTAATTCTAATATGTTATCATTAGAATTTATAAACTAGTATAGATGTTAGGGGCTATTAAATATAAAGCATTGGCAAATACATTGAATCAGACATATTATTAATGAAATATATTGCATGAATCATTTGTTTTGAATAAATGTTCTACTGTATTACGATATTATTCAATCTAGTACCGATATTCGTAAGTTTATATATTATGTATACAGGTATAAATAATATATAAAAATCAGTCTACCCAATCCACTGAAAATATTTGCTTTGCTGTTCATTATCCTATAAATATTTAATCTGATTTTTTATATTTATAGAATTTGTTATTAATTGTTGAATACATGTATAATTTTAATTATTACTTAAAATCTTTAAAATTAGGTCTATTTTCATGGATAGTGATAGCAATATAAACCCTGATAAGATTATAGATACAAATACTGCTTCTAAAATTCATTCAAATGATGAAGGTATTATTATTGATGTTAGGAGTACAAATGAGTACACACATAGACATATTAAAAATGCTATTTCTATCCCAGTTGATGAAATTCGTTCCAGAATTACAGAATTACCCTCTGATAAAAAGATAATATTTGTCTGTAATAGTGGCAATAAAACTTGTACTAAGGCTTACCAAATTGTGTCTGATACTGGTTTTGATTCGAATAAACTTTATAAAATTGATGGAGGGACTAATCGTTGGATCCAGGATGGTTATCCTGTTGAATAGTTTTCCTATAATATATTTCNNTCAAATNATTNTAAATAATCTNCTTAACCTCAAGAACGGTATAANAACTAACAACTTTTAAGTCTGCCAATTTAACGCTTAATTCTAAAAATTNTCTGTATATTTTNATCATTTTATTTTAAGTAATTTTGATAAAAATCATAAAAATATACAGANAATTTTAAAAAACAATGCAATAACCATTGGTATTTATATTTAAATATATCATTTCCATCTGATTTATTGGTTTTTTATAAAAAAACTNTTTTTTACTTTTATTTCCTATAATTATCATATAAATACACTAAAAATATTTTATAATTATGACTATTGTATATTCCTATATTGTTTTTATATAAGTATAAAGCAATGAATAATATAGTGAAAAATACACTATAAATACTGAATTCATTTGCATGAATCATTAATTTTGAATATAAATTCTTTTTAATTACGATATTCGCTTGACATATTACGATTTATGTTTGTATTATCCAATAAATATTATTAAATAAATATTTTTATTATTCTTAATTAATGAATAAACAATCTTCGTCTTTAGAAGTTAACAATTCTGGGTATCAATCTGATGATAAATTGGTACTGGCACCATGGTTTACTACCGAATTATCTGATAATGTTCGCCCTCCTTGGTTGGTCCAAGTTACTAATAAAAAATCTGATACTCAGTTCAAACAATATGATCCAATGTCCTATAAAAATATTCCGATTGACTTTTATCAATTATCTTTTAATCCTACTGTATCTAATATTATAAATTTTATGTCTCAATGGGGGTTTTTGCATGCTCCCTATCCTTTGATTGATCAGTGGTCTACATCATCTAATTATGTTGGTGAGTCTCTTTATTATTGGCGTTATCATTTAATTTTGTTTAGTTCTTGGATGCAATTGTGGAAATTTATTGATAAATATCCTCAAGGCGCTAACTCTGTCCCTGATTCAGATGATGTCGATATTGAAAAGAGGATTTCTTGGTCTAGAGATTATCGTAAGATACATTATAAGTATCAATTTACTGATGCTTATGGTACATCCCTTGATTTTTCAACATCTTTTGATACTCATACATTAAAAGAAAATTTTGGCCCTGCAGAATCAATTTCTCCGGGGTCTTTTTATTTTCCTGCTCTTTTCGTACTTAAAGAACAAGTTGCAGCTGTCCTTACTAAGTATGTACATGTTGGTATCGATTTACATCCACATCAAAATATCCGTTTATATCCTGAAACATTATTAGGTGCGATTTATTTGCATTTTACCTTGGCTATTCTTGGTGGTGCTGAAAAACAAGCGTTATGTGAGAATACATTTTGTAAATATGGTCGTTTTTTTATTAAGAAGCGTAGAGACCAAAGGTTTTGTTCTAAGATGTGTCGTGAGCAGGCTTTTTATTATTCTTCTAAGTCCAAGGGGGTTGTGACTATGTAGTTTTTTTTATCATATTTAGTTTTATCATTAATTTTATTTGGAGGATTAAATGCGTTTTTCTTTGCTCCCAAAACAGACTATTTTCTTTGATTTATTACAGGAAAGTTCAGCTAATCTAAAAGAAGCTGCAGCAAAACTATTAGATCTTATGGAAAACTATGAAAATGTAGAACAAAAGGTATCTGTAATTAAAGAAATAGAAACAAATGGTGATCAGATTATTTACCGTATTATGACTGAACTTCATAATGCATTTATCACACCTATAGATAGAGAAGATCTAGCTATACTTGCTGATAGACTTGATGATGTAGTAGATTCTATTGAAGAGGCAGCTCGCTATATGATTGAGTATAGTATTGAGAAGCCTACTGCCAATGCCAAGCACCTCTCTCTTATAATAACATTTTGTGCAGATGCTATTGATCAATCTATGAAATTGTTACAAGGAGGTTCTAAGAAGTTTGTTGAACTTCTTCCCTTAAAAGAAAGATTGAATAATCTAGAAGATGAAGCAGATCGTATTACTAGCCAAGCTACTGCAGATCTCTTTAAGTCGTATCAGCCGATCGATATCATAAAGTGGAAAGAGGTTTATGCTCAACTAGAGGGGGCTACGGATAGATGTGAGGAAATTGCTGTAATACTCGAAGGTATAGTGATAAAGCATGGATAATATTGATACGATACTGTTTTTTGTTGCTGTTGGTTTAGCTCTTAGTTATGCATTTGCTAATGGACTCAATGATGCTGCTAACGCGTTGGCTACTGTTGTAGGAACACGCGTTCTTTCTCCAGCTGCTGCCGTGATTTTAGGTGGTAGTATGAACTTAGTAGGAGCAGTTACAGGAACAGCAGTTGCCAAAACTATAGGTAAAGGAATAGTAGATCCTAATTACATGACTCAGGCTGCAGTAATTGCAGCTATTCTGGCTGCAGTAGTTTGGGTTGTTTTTGCTACACGATTTGGTTTCCCTGTTAGTGTAAGTCACTCTTTAGTAGCTGGAGTTATGGGTGCTGGCATAGCAACGGCTGGATTTTCTAGAATTAATGATACTGTAGTAATTAAGGTAATATTGGCATTGGGATTTTCTCCCATATTAGGATTTACAGCAGCTTTTGTATTAATGTTAATATTATATTGGCTGTTTCGGAATTGGAATCTTTCTAATGCGAATAAATTATTCAGCAAACTTCAAATACTATCAGCAGCTTTCCTTTCTTATAGTCATGGTAAGAACGATGCTCAAAATGCAATAGGTATAATGGCTCTTGGTTGGGCTGTGTATTCTTCTCAGGATGTAATTGTACTACCATGGATGCAGATATCTTGTGGACTAGCAATTGGAGTAGGAACAGCTTTAGGTGGATGGAGGGTGATAAATACACTGGGATCAAGAGTAACTAAGCTAAATCCAGCCAGTGGATTTATAGCAAACACTGCAGCTGCTGGTGTAATTGAAGCTGCTTCACAAATCGGATTACCTGTTAGTACAACCCATACTTCTAGTAGTGCGATTATGGGTGTTGGAGTTACCCATGGGATTCTTGCGGTCCGATGGAATGTTATAAAAGGAATCCTGGGAGCTTGGGTAATAACCTACCCTATCTGTGCTGTATTAGGATGGATTTTAGCAAAGATACTTGGAATAATCTTCTAAAGAATAAAGTACTAATAGTTTTTCCAGTTTATAAAAATTTTTAGGTTGTCATACAAATCTAAATTAATCTTGTTCAAATTTAATTGAACATGTAATCTATTTGATTAGAGAAACTCATATATGTAAATATTACTTAATATTTTTGGGAGTGATTACTAATGAGAGTTGGATTTCTGTTAAAAGTTAAGAAAGAAATGATTCCAGAATATAAAAGGCGTCATGAGAATGTTTGGCCTGAGATGTTATCAGCGTTAAATAGAAATGGGTGGTGGAATTATTCTTTGTTTCTGAGTAAAGATGGTTTATTATTTGGATATTTTGAAACTCCTGTTTCTTTAGAAGAAGCTAATTCTAAAATGTCATTGGAAGAGATCAATACTAAGTGGCAGACTGATATGGGTCCTTTTTTTGAAGCTCCAGATGGATCTCAACCTGATGAAGTGATTGTTGAATTAGATGAAGTTTTTTATGTAAAATGATGCAAAATATTCAATTAGATTCGTAGTAGAAAAGAACTGATGCTTGATAAAAGGTGTAAAAATGCGTCTTAAAGATAAAGTAGCTATTGTAACCGGAGGTGCGTCAGGAATAGGAAAAGCAATATGTGAATTATTTGCTAAAGAAGGGGCCAAAGTTGCTGTAGTAGATATAGATTCTGTTGGAGGAAAGAATACAGTTGAATGTATTAATCATGAAAAAGGAGACAGCTTTTTTATTCAAGCAGATGTTTCGAGTGAAAATGATGTTGAAATAGTAGTTAAAGAAGTTGTTAATAAATATTCAGGTGTTGATGTTTTAGTTAGTAATGCAGCACAATTTACTTTTGGTAAGGTTGAAGATCTAACTCAAGCTGATTGGACAAAAATTTTTGGTGTAAATGTTCTAGGTTTAGCTAATTTCACAAAATATTGTATTCCTGAGATGACAAAACGTGGCGGTGGATCTATTATCGCGACAGCATCTATTAGCAGTTTTAAAGCACAGCCTGCATTTGTAGCTTACAATACTTCTAAAGGTGCATTATTACAGATGGTCAGATGTTTAGCTTTGGATTTGGCAGAGCTTAACATCAGAGTGAATTGTGTATGTCCTGGGGCTATCAAAACTCCGGCATCTGAGCGTCACAGGATTTTTAGTAACGTATCGGTCGAAGAATTCGAAAGAGCATCTTCTGAAGAAAGTATGCTTAAACGTATGGGCAAACCTATTGAGATTGCTTATGGAGCATTATTTTTAGCATCAGATGAATCTTCTTTTGTAACAGGGACTCCCTTAATGATTGATGGTGGCGCAAACGGAATATGAGCATAAAAGCCGAAATTGTTGCAATTGGTTCGGAATTATTACTTGGTCAGATAATAGATACTAATTCAGCATGGATAGCAAATAAGCTTTCTGATGTTGGAATTAATTTATATCATAAGAGTGTTGTTGGTGATAACCAACATCGTATGTTCAGCACTTTAGATACTGCATTTCAACGTTCAGATATTGTAATTACAAGTGGTGGAATTGGTCCTACGAAAGATGACATTACTCGTGAAGTTGTTGCAGAAGTTGTCGGCAGGCAATTAGTTCGTGATCAAGAATTACTTAATGATATAGAAAAAAGATTTAGAAGTCGTGGATTAATAATGTCTGCGAATAATGAGAAACAAGCTGATATTCCTCAAGGATCAATTCCTGTATTTAATCCAAATGGAACTGCTCCATCATTTATTGTAGAAGAAGAAGGAAAAGTAATTATTTCATTACCTGGAGTGCCGTCTGAACTAAAATGGCTTTTTGAAAATGAAATACTTCCTTATTTAGTCAAGAAATTTAATTTATCAGAAATCATAATTAGCAGAGTTTTGAAAGTTTCACGTATGGGTGAAAGTATGGTTGATGATAAAATTGGATTTTTAATTGAGGAAAGTCAAAATCCTACAATTGGACTTCTTGCTCATCCTGGACAAGTCGATGTTCGAATTACTGCAAAAGCAAAAAATAATGAACAAGCACTTAATCTTATTAATCCTGTGGAAGATAAAATACGTAAAATTTTAGGTGAGTATGTATTCGCGACAGATGATCAAAATATTTCAGATACAATACAAGATGTTTTTAAAGAAAAGGGACAGACTATTGGAGTATATGAAGATATTACATCTGGATTGATATCACAGGAGTTACAGATATCTAGTGCTAATTCATTCATAGGGTCAGTTGTTTTAGGTAAAAATAATCAGACTAATGATATTAATAGTCAATTTTCTCATCAATTGTCTTCTGAGAAAAGTAATGATCCGGTGGATTTTACTAAAAGAGCTGCTAGATTTGTGATGGAATTTTTTGGTACCGATATTAGTTTAGCAGTTCATGGAGTAATTAAGGATAGCAATAAAGTGGATAACCTTGGCAATGGAACTACGTTTTTTGTTGTTACTGACGGAGAAAATATTGTATCAGATCAGTATAATATTGCTGGATTTGGTTTGTCAGATCGTAAACGTCTAACTATATATGCATTAGATACTTTACGAAGATTTCTTTTAAAATCATGATTTAATTAGACTATGATTTGTAATATAAAAGTCTATCATCTAGGATGGATTTAGGTATAATTACCGGCAATTTCATGATCTCCAAGTAATCTTCGTTGACGTGGTGTTGCTTTAGACAATAACTTTTCATTAAATTTGAATTGATTAAGGTATGGTGGCATACGTTGTGCTATCCATCTGTTTGAATAGTGAACCTGAACTAGGTAACGACTTTCTGTACTAGTATTTGCGCTTCCTCGGTGCCATATATCACTACGAAACATTACACAATCACCTGCGTTTAATATTACACTTTGTTCAGGGATATTATTCCAAGAAATATCTTTTTCATTAGGCGCTCTGCCAGCACGATGACTTCCAGGAATGATTTTTGTTGGTCCTGAAGTTTCAGTTATATTGGTAAGGTAAAAGTGAGCAGTTATAATGAAAATTGGTATTTTGACCCTAGGGTCAGAGGCAATATCTTCAGGCAATGGTACTGGGCACCAATCAGCATGTAGATTTTGATCTGGTCTTCCTGGTCCAGTTCTCCATGCTGTTAAACCAATAATATGACAATCCTGCCCAAGAGCAGATTCTGCTAATTCGATAACTCCTGGCTTATCTAGACAATTAAACAAAGATATATCCTGATTAAAGGCACTTTTGATATGTATACTGTTTTTCCCAAGACCTAATTTATCTCCTGGATCTCTTGTCATATCATTAGATTCAGGAAAAGGTTTTAGTTTATCGATCGCTTTTTTAAGTTCTGATATTTCTTTTGTTTGAAGTACTCTGGGAATATAAGCATACCCTACTTCTTCCAAAGAATTTAATTGATCCTTAGTATCTGTGTGTATTTTTAAGGGTAGTTCTTGAGGCATAAAGTTAATGAACTCTTAATTTTAATTAGGTATTACCCAAATTAAGTCACCGACAGATAAACTAAATACTGCTTCAGATCCTGAACAATTAATACTTATAGTACCAGCTGATTCATTAATTTCAGATATCGAACCTGTTTGCCCAGGAGTTACGTTATTTTCAACTAAATATTTTAGAAGAGATTGATCGTCTACTGGGATTCTATCTACTATAAAATTTGCATTTATTGGTGATTTGCTTAATTTTAATGCTTGTTTATTAATGACATATCCACTTCCAGGAATAGGATATCCGTAAGGAGAAATTGAAGGATTGCCGAGTTTAGCTAATATTTTTGTTTCAAGATATGGAGAAATTGCATGTTCTAATAAATGAGCTTCATTGTGAGCTCTATATAATTCTACGCCAAATAGGTCAACGACTAATCTTTCAGCTAGTCTATGTCTTCTAACAATTGTTTCAGCATTAGTAAAGCCTGCAGTTGTAAAAACTACTTTTTTATTTTTTACATCAATTTTTACAAATCCTTCACGTTCCATACGTTTAACCATTGAGCCTACAGACGGTAAAGAGGTGCCTAATCCTTCTGCTTCAGGGATTGTTTTTAAATGTTCTGCAAGTAACGAGATTGTTACAGGAAGACCTTCTTCTTGAAGACGAAATATTGAGAGCAAATAATTTTCCATCGCCATTGAAAGACGAACAGACATATTTGTAGTTGATGTATTATTTTTACTAGTAGTCACTTTCTTACTCCAATTTTAATATTTGAGGTTAACATGCATGTATTTTCACGTCAAATCATGTGCATTTATTTTGGAAATACTACAAGTTTCCTATTATTTGTTTTAATTAAATTTACATTTGTTCCAATTGGAAATGATACATTTTGCTGATCACGAAATTTTAAAGAAAATCCATATTGATATGATAGTACGGTGCTTATAGAATATGGACCATGAAATTCTCTCGCAGTTATCTTAAATGAACCGTTGGGATCATATGTGGTAATAAAGTCATCAGGTCTTATTAAAGTATTAACGATTTGTTTATCTGATATTTGTTTATCTGTAGATTCATACCTAAACGAGCCTATGTCAGTAACTACATCCTTATTTTGTATGCTACCTTTTATAAAATTACAATCTGCAACCAGTTTTGCTACTTCTATATTATTTGGTAAATTGTATATATTACCGGGGTTATCCATTTGAAAAATTTTCCCATTGATCATTACTACTAATTTATTAGCTATTGAAAAAGCTTCATCTCTATCATGTGTTACTAAGATCGATGCCGTTTTACTTTCCAAAATTATTTGATTTATATCTGACATTACTTCTTTTCGAGTTACTGCATCTAGATTACTAAAAGGTTCATCTAGAAGGATAAGTGATGGCTTCGGGGCTAAAGTTCTGCCTAAGGCAATTCTTTGTTGTTGACCCCCAGAAAGTTCAGCAGGTAATTTTTTTTCAAATCCGACTAACTGTATTAATTTTAAAATTTCTTGTAATCGAAATTCTTTTTCATCTTGATTATAATTTTGTAATCCAAAAGTAATATTTTGTTCAACATTCATATGTGGGAATAAGGAATAATCTTGAAAAACCATACCAATATTACGTTTTTCTGGAGGTAGATGTGTTTGATTAGAAGAAATTATATTATTTTCAATTTTTATTTCTCCTTCATCAAGTGTTTCAAATCCAGCAATTAGCCTTAATAGTGTTGTTTTTCCGCAGCCACTTGGGCCTAATATAGACATTATTTCACCAGGTAATAAATCTATAGAAACTGATTCTACAGCTGGGGAGCCATTAAATGTCTTTGAAATGTTTTTACAGGTTAAGTATGGTTTCATTGATAGATTCTTTTATCATGCCAGATAATTGTAGTTAGAGGGAATATAGAAAGTACAATAATTAATAATGAAGGAAAAGCTGATTTAGCAAAATAGGCTTCAGATGAATATGACCATACTTGGGTAGCTAAAGTATGGAAATTTAGTGGACCTAATATTAATGTTGCAGGAAGCTCCTTAAGTGTTAATAAAAATACCATAGATAAGCTCATTAATAGTCCGGATTTAATTAATGGAATAGTAATTTTTGTTAGAACACTTAAGGCATTATGTTTTAAACTCATAGCTGATTCTTCAATTCTAGGGTTGATTTGCATTAGTGATGAGCGAATTATTCCTAAAGATACAGGAAAAAACAGTATTATATATCCAATAATTAATAGGAAAATACTCTGATATATAGGCATTGCAAATCTTGTTCCGAAGAATACAAGAGCAATTCCAACCACTACCCCTGGTAAGGCATAACCAATAAAACTTATTGGTTCCATAAACCGGTTCATTATGCTAGGATATCGAATTAATTTCACAGCAGTTACTAAAGCTAGTAAGGCAGTAGTTAGTGTCGCAATTAAAGAGACAATTACTGAATTAAGCACCGTACTCAGAGATAAAGTAATTGATTCTCCATTCAGAATTCCTCTAAATAACCAAAACACTAAAATAGAGACTGGAATTATTAGTGCCGCACTAATGATTAGTACAAAGAATGAAGTAATTGGATATTTCCAGAATCCTAAATTTATGATTTTTGGTTTTCTTGAAGATCCACTTCCTATGCGATGATATTTTTCTTTACCCCGAATATTTTGTTCAAGAATTAAAATTATAAGTGCCGTTGATACAAGTGCAATAGATAAAGCTGCACTTGTTGAACGATCAATGACTGACCCATATTGTTGATAGATTGTCCAGGTAAAAGTGTTATATCTCATCATAGAAACTGCACCGAAATCACTTAAAGTATAAAGTGCTACAAATAATGAGCCTGCAATTAAAGCCGGTTTAATATGGGGTAATGTAATTGTAGTAAAGACTTTAAGTGAATTTTTCCCTAATGCTTTAGCAGATTCTTCTATCGATGGATCTATATTATTTATAGACCCTCTTATAGCTAAGAATATATATGGGTAACTTAGTAATGCGAGTACAATTGTTGCACCGATTAGACCTTCTAACCCAGGTAATTCTTTAACCCCAAATGGTTTTTCAAGTAAATTTTGTAATAATCCTTTTGGACCTAATGCTGAAGTAAATAAAAAAGCAGCAATAAAGCTTGGCATGACAAGAGGAAGTATTACTAATATTGTCCAAATTTTGCGCATAGGTAAATTAGTTCGGGCAGTACACCAAGCTAAAGGTATTGCAATTATCAAAGACATAAGTGTCACAGTGGACATTAGCAATAAAGATCTTCCAAGAGTTTGCAGAGATCTAATACTAAATAAAGAAATCCATGTATCTGCTGATGCTTCTATACTTCGAGTTATTAAGTAGAGAAGAGGCAGAATCATTATTATAGCCGTAAATATTGTTGGGATGAGTATATATAGAGGAGGGATGTGGATTTTTGATGATTTAATCATGGTTTTTTGTAGATAGTTTTTATATCTAGTAAATAGTACATGCTAAGTAATAGCTGTATATTATACAAACAACAGAGATTAGATTACACTAATCTCTGTTGTTTGTATAGAAGTATTATAAGATTCTCGCAGTAGATGAATCTTTTTGTGCCTAATTAAGTAATCCGACCTCTTTCAATAATTTTTGAGTTCCTGCTAAATCATCAAGCGAGGCCATATCAATGGAGGGTTTATTGATTTTGTCTATTGGATTTAATAGAGGATTAGCTTTAACACCTTCTACAAGAGGATATTCATATGTTTGTCCAGTAAAGTATTGCTGAGCAACTGGAGATAGCATGAAATTTAAGAACTTTTTGGCGTTTCCAGTATTCTTGGAGGTGTCTAATATACCGGCACCTGCAACAAGTATGAGACTACCAACATCACCAGAATTTAAGTGGTGATTTCTTGCACCAAACCCTTCTCCTTCTTCAGCTATGAATCTATGTAAGTAGTAGTGATTTACAAAACCTACATCTATTTCACCAGCACCAGCAGCAGCAACTGTTGGAGTATTTTTAGGATATACTTTTGGCTCGTTACTTATAATGCCTTTAAGCCAAGTACGTGTTTTTTCTTCACCCCATTGTACTCTCATGGCAGTGACCATTGCTTGGAATGAACCATTGGTAGGAGGCCAGCCAATTCTACCTTTCCATTTAGGGTCTGTAAATCCTTCTAGAGATGCTGGAAGGTCTTCAGGAGAAATATTGTTTTTTGTACTGTATACAACTGTTCTTGCCCTACCAGATAAACCAACCCATTGTGCTTCTTTAGATTTGGCCCATGTGGGGACTTTATTTAGTGTATCCGTGTCTATTTTTTGGAACATACCAGCTTTTGCAATTGCTCCTAGTCCACCTGGATCTTGAGCAAAAAATACGTCCGCTGGAGAATTTTTACCTTCTTCAAGAATTGTTGCAGCAATTGCTCCAGTTTTCCCGTATTTGACTTGAACGTCAATGCCAGTTGCAGATGCAAACTGTTCAATTATTGGAGCAACTAGCGACTCTTTTCTACCTGAATAAACTACTAGCTTACCAGGATTTGCTGTAGCAGGTGCTGTAGCAGGTGCTGTAGCAACCTTTGCCTCAGCAGCTGTGGCCCTTGCTTCTGCGTCTGCAACCTTTGCCTCAGCAGCTGTGGCCCTTGCTTCTGTGTCTGCAACCTTTGCCTCAGCAGTCGCGGCCCTTGCTTCTGCATCTGCAACTCTTTTGTTTGCTGCCTCCCTTGCTTCTGCAGCTGCATCTGAACAAGCAATACCTGCGATTAGTAGTATTGATATTATAGGTAGTAATAATTTAAAAGACTTTAACCTAATATTCACTATGCTTACCTTTCTTTATTTAGTGGTATATGATATTAACTTAGTATATACTAACTAAATATTTATGTATAGTCAATATTTAAAAATCAGTGTACTGTAGTTATTGATAGATTTATTAATTTCTGTATATATATCAAATTAGTTTAGTGTTATTATTATCTAATCAGGAGATTTTATTGATTCGAATTCTTTTAATTATTTTTGGTTTAATTTTTACTGGATTTGGATTGATTGGTGTTGTTGTTCCTGGGTTACCTACAACAATATTTTTGATAATTGCAGCGGCATGCTTTGTTCGTTCTTCACCTACTTTATATAATAAATTGATAAATAGTCCTGTACTAGGGAAATATGTTAAGGATTATCTTGAAGGTAAAGGTATGCCTGTATACGCTAAAGTTATTTCTATTTCTATGATTCTAGTTGCCTGTTCCATTTCCAGTTTTTTCATCTTGTCAGATTCAAGTGTAATAATAAAGATTTTTATAATACTTTTGGGAATAATTGGTACAATATACATACTTAGAGTACCATCAAGTAAATAATAATAATATTCTTGTTATATTGTTGTTTATTTGGTAAGGTTTTTATTTACATAGGAGATGACATGATTCCAATTAGCGATGTAGCTGAAAAATTGGGTATAGACCATAATATGCTGATACCTTATGGTAAATATAAAGCTAAAATTCATTTAGATGCTATAAAAAAAGATACTAAAAAAGCTAAGCTAATTCTAGTTACAGCTATGACTCCTACCTCTGCAGGTGAAGGTAAAACTACTACTACTATTGGCTTAACGCAAGCTTTTGGTAAATTAGGACTTAATGCTGTTGCGACTCTTCGTGAACCTTCTTTAGGTCCTATTTTTGGAATTAAAGGTGGTGCAACTGGAGGTGGATTATCCCAAGTTGTCCCAGAGGATGAAGTTAATATACATTTTACAGGTGATTTTCATGCTATAGCATCTGCACATAATTTGTTGGCTTCATTTGTTGATAATATTGTTTATTACAATAAGATACCTTCATTTAATGCTTCAGGTATTACTTGGCGAAGAGTTACAGATATGCAAGATAGAGCTTTAAGGAAAATTGTCTCTGGCATAGGTGATAATAAATTATTAAATGAAACTGGTTTTGATATTGTAGCTGCTTCAGAAATAATGGCTATATTTGCTTTATCTTCTAGTGTCAGTGACTTAAGGAACCGTTTATCAAGAATTGTCGTTGGCTTCACTTCTGATGACAGGCCTGTAACAGCAGAGGATGTTGGTGCTGTAGGTCCAATGATGTCATTATTAAGTTATGCAATTCATCCTAATTTGGTTCAGACTATGGAAGGACAACCAGTAATAGTACATGCTGGGCCTTTTGCTAATATTGCACATGGCTGTAGCTCTGTTTTAGCTGACAAATTAGCTCTTGGATATTCTGATTATGTTTTGACCGAAGCAGGATTTGGGGCTGATTTGGGATTTGAAAAATTCATGCATATTAAAGCTCGGTCAGCACAATTAGAACCTGACGCAGTAGTTTTAGTAACTACAGTTAGAGCTATTAAATCACATGGAGGGGTACCCTCTGATAAGCTTACACAAAAAGATACGAATGCTATTGAAAAAGGAATTATGAATGTACTTCATTTATTAGGTATGATTAAGTCATTTAATTTACCAGTTGCTGTTACAATTAATCGTCATCCTTCAGATACCGATGAAGAGGTTTCTTTAGTTAAAAGTATTTTGAAAAAATCTGAAGGTTCTAAGGTAATTGATAGTTTTGTATATGCTAAAGGAGGAGATGGAGGGGTAGAATTAGCCCAGGAATTAGTAAATCTTACATCTGATAAAAAGAGACCTGTATCTTATATGTATGATATGGAGAGTTCTATTGAGGAAAAGGTTCAATCTTTAGCAGCTAATGTTTATGGTACAAAAGATGTTAAGTGGTCACTTGCTGCATCAAAAAAAATGAAAGCTTTTTCACAGTATGGCTGGGATCAATTACCAGTATGTATGGCGAAAACACATCTTTCTATTTCAGATAAATCTAAATTAAAGGCAGCCCCATCAAATTATGTTTTTGAGATTTCAGATGTACGTGCTTCAGTAGGTGCAGGATTCATATATCCTATTGCAGGGAAAGCTCTTACTATGCCAGGTTTACCTAAAACGCCCCGTGCATTAGATATTGATAAAGATAATAAGATTGTAGGGCTTTCTTAATATATAGACCTTAATTAATTTAGGTCTATAATATAGCTCGATTTAAATAGTTTTTTGAAAGGATACTTTTATGGTTAGTAGGATTAGTCATTTACATGGATCAATTCCTCCTTTCGACCTTAAAAGTAAAGTCATTTATTTCCATGATTGGCGCTATGTTTTTCAAGGTGAGGTTGGCTGGATAGACGATCATGGTAATCGCTTACCATTGATGAGTTTTGCTGATCATAAGCCTTCTTTTTTTAAACCAAGAGATATCCCCTGGGGGATTGAAATAGTTCCTGTAGAAGCAAAAAAAACGGAACCAGTTTTATCACCAGACCAAACATACGAACCATTTTTAGGTGTATTTGGAGGTACGTTATTAAAAGACGGAGGTAAGTATAGATTCTGGTATTTTGGAAGAACAAAAGATAGTGTTCAAAAAGATTTGATTGATGGGATGACTACGGGAGACTGGATGACTAGTCAAGATGCTCCTATCGATGAGCGTTCTTATACTAGATATGCTGAATCTGATGATGGTATGAATTGGAAGTTTCCTAAATTGGGACTGTATGAAGATGATAATGGTTCTTATGATAATAACATTGCTTTTGATAGAGGTTGGGGTAAAATCTATGGCCCCGGTAGTGTTTTTATTGATCCATCAGCAAAATCTGATCAAAGATATAAAACAATATATATGGATGTAATTAGTGAAGATGTTTTAAAGTCTTATATTGATAAACGTTCTCAGGGATCAGGGCCAGATTTAAATGTTTCAGAATGGGCAATTGCACAAGGTGGGGCATTTGCAATGTGTGGAGCAGTGTCACCAGATGGCATTTCATGGACAAAACTTACAGATCCTCTGTTAATTCAAATGACAGATACTACATTAGTATGTGAGTATGATCCATATAGAAAAACATATGTTGCATATATTAGAGATTGGTTTTTTAATCGGAGGACTGTTGGGCGTACTGAGACTGATGATTTCAATACTTTTCCTCAAGTTGAAGAAATTCTTTGGCCAGATCCTCGTATGAAGCCGTATGAAATTTGGTATTCAAATGCCAAAACTAGAATGCCTGATGCGGATGAATATAATTTGATGTTTCCTGTTTGTTGGGATCTATATCGGGATAGATTTACAGTTCGAATGGCATCAAGTCCTGATAATTTCACTTGGAATTTATTACCACAAAAACCAATATTAGAACCAGGGAGTAGTGGAGAATGGGATTCAGGTGTTGTATTTTCTAATCAGAATTTAGTGGAACTGCCTAATAATAAAGTTGGTATTTTATATTCTGGAACTCCTTTTCCTCATAAATATCCTCGTAATCCATCATTTGGAGCAGTTGCATGGGCATATTGGGAAAAAGGGAGATTGGTAGCCTTAAGGTCTGAAGAGAGAGGTTTTTTTTCTACTGAATTACTTTTAGTCAAAGGAAGAAATTTAAGTATAAACTGTAAGACCCTTTTAACTGGTTATATAAAAATTGAAGTTGTTGATTTAAAAGGAGAGCCAGTTAAAGGTCGTACTTTTGATGATTGTGATCCCATCATTGGAGATTACTTAAATAAATCGGTAACGTGGAATGGAAATTCTGATATTGGGGTTTCTACAAATCAGTCAGTTAGGTTTCGATTTAAAATGTTGTCTGCAGATTTATACGATGTTAGGTTTCTTTAGATATATATTTATTTAATATTGTAAACAGTGCACTTGCCTTATGGTGTGTTTCTTCTAATTCTAATTGTGGGATAGAATCTGCTACTATACCTCCGCCTACTTGGAGATATAATTTTTCGCCAGTAATGATAAGTGTTCGTATTACAATACTTGTTTTCATTGGACCAGTACATGAAATATAACCAATGGAACCACAGTATGGTCCTCTGCTATGTGGTTCGATTTCTTCAATAATTTCCATTGCTCTGATTTTAGGTGCTCCAGTTATAGAACCGCCAGGAAACGTAGATTCAATTAGGTCAACGATGTTTTTTTTAGGGGCTAATTCACCTGAAATTGAGGAAACTAAATGCCATACACTGGGATGTTTTTCAATTTTGAAGATATATGGTGTTTTTATTGAACCTATTTTACATACTTTTCCTAAGTCATTACGTAGTACATCTACTATCATTAGATTTTCAGCTAAATCTTTTTCACTTTTTAGCAGTGATTTTGCTCTAATTTCATCTTCTTGTGGAGTTACTCCTCTTGGCTTAGTTCCTTTTATAGGTCTTGTAAGCACCATACCTTTTTCAAAATTTAAAAACTCTTCTGGAGAAAAGCTTAATATTGTAGCGTTTGGAAATGAAAGGTACGATGCAAATGCTGAAATATTACTTTCTCTAAGTGCACTATATAAGACCCATGGATTTCCTTTAAATGAAGATTGAAATCTTTGTGAAAGATTAACTTGATAAACTTCTCCTTGAGCAATATATTTTTGTATTTTTTTGATACTATTTAAATATTTGGATTTTGAAAAATTTGAGGAAATACTTGATATTACCGGAGATTTTTTATCATTGTTACAGATATTTTGGTTTGATTCCAAATAATGCATAATTTCAGTGATTCTTTTTTTTGCAGAAATCTTTGATTTATTTGGTAAACCGGTAGCAAAGATATATCCATTATTTGTAACATTATCATGAGCAAGTACCCAGTCATAAAAAGGCAATACTAGATCTGGAAGATCGGGATTTCGGAGAGTTGACTGTTTAATGTTTTCAGTAATTTTGCTTAGTTCATATCCAAAATAACCGATTAACCCACCTTGAAATGGAGGAAGTTCTTCTGCTTTAGATATGGGAGCTAGCTTATATTTTTCTATAATATTGTTTAATTCTATAAATGGATTTGATTTTTTTTCTATCCTTTTTCCATTTAAATCTATTGTGACTTGATCACCAGTACTTGTTAAAACAAGGAATGGATTAGCAGATAAATAACTATATCTTCCAATTTCACTATCTACAGTATTACTATCAAGAAGTACTGGGTATTTAAAATTTTGAAAAATAGGGAATAATTTTGCAGGATGTGGAATTTTTCCTAATTTTTTTATGATAGGAGTAATTATTTGTTTTTCCATTTTTCTCATTTAAAAATTGTTATATTGTTTAGATTGTATCCGATCATTATTGTATTTACAGTTACTTATATATACAGTATCCTCAATTGATATCTAAATTTTATATTTATTAGGATTTTAGTTCTTATTTCTTACAAAATTCAATAAAAGGAGTATACGAATGTCATATTATCTAACGCAAGCCTCTTATTCTTCTGAAGCCTGGATGGCTCAAATAAAAAATCCTGAAAATAGATTTGAAAAACTTCGTCCTATGTTGGATGGTCATGGTGTTGAAATTATTCAAGCATTTTTTGCTTTTGGTGAGTATGATTTAGTAATTATTTTTTCCGCTCCGGATGAGAAAACTATTGCTTCTGTTCTTATGACAGTTGCTGGTTCAGGAGCTATTTCTCAAATGAAAACTACTGCACTTATGGCAATTGAAGAAGGCATCGATGCGTTAAAAGCTGCTGGTAGTGTTAATTATTCTCCTCCAACAGCAAATTAGTTCGTTTTAGATGTTTTTTATAAATTGATAATTAAGGTGTGAGGATATGAGTTTTTTTTTCATTCAAATGTCTGACCCTCAGATTGGGTTATTTGCACATGCATATAAAAAATATAAAAATCCAAGAGTCATAGAACTGTTAGGCAAACCACCTGGTGATGGATTCCCCGAAACTCATCTTTATCAACAAGCTATAGATATATCTAATAGATTAAATCCTGCATTTGTTGTAATTACAGGAGATTTAATACAGGATCCTCTTAATCTTGACCAATATCAGGAATTTACAAGGATCTCGGAGACACTTAATGAAGAAATTCCTATGTATCTTTTGCCTGGTAATTGTGACGTTGGTGAGCAACCAACGCATAATCTAATTGGACTTTATCGGGATCGTTTTGGAGCTGACAATTATTCTTTTGACCATCAAGATGTTCATTTCTTGGGGTTAAATAGTGCTACTATCTTTGATCCTCTTTTAGTGCCAAATGAATGGGAAAACCAAAAGAAATTTATTAGTATGGACCTGGAATCTGCAAAGAATTCTAAAGAAATTATAGCGTTCATGCATCACCCATTGTTTGGAAGTAGTTCAGATGAAGAGGATGGTCATTTCGTACTGCCTCGTGAGCGTCGATTGTTTTTACTCGAACAATTTGAAAAATATTCAGTTAATACAGTTTTTTCAGGACACTGGCATCGTAATAACGAGGCCTCTGATGGAAGATTACAAGTTATAACTACTAGTGCAGTAGGATTTCCTTTGGGTGATGATCCATCTGGATTAAGAATAGTTCATATTAAAGATGGAGTTATCTCGCATAAATATTTTGGGTTTGATCAAGTACCAGAACGAATTGATATTGAAAAAATTTGATAAATTGAATTCTATTTTATTCGTTTAAATAATGACGATATAAGAATCCATAAAATTAAAGGTAGGCTCCAAAAAAGGCTGCCTACTATTCCTAATACCAGTAATAGCCATATAGGTTCATTTCCTGTTCCACCGAATAATCCACCCCCCATAGGAATTATGCAAGTCAATATTCCTGGAATTATAAGAAATTTAAATTGTTTGAAATTGAAATCAATTAGTGGTTTGATATCAATAATTCGACTGAGATAGTGGGTAAGGAATCGTATAAAGAGAACTAAAATGGTAATGATAATTAACAAGGTAAGTAGAAGTTCCCATAATTCAAATAATTTGTCTAAACTAAACAGTTTTATGATAAATGGTAATATGAGTCCTACTAATGAACCTATAGCAATAGAACCAAAGATTAGTTTTAAAACTAGCCCCATAGTACGATACCAAAAACTCATATAAATTACTCGATTATATTAATTGTTTTTAGAAAATAGTATAGATCAATAAAGAATGGTCGTACAGGTTAGAGTATTCATTATAGAAAAGATAATAAAGTTAATTTTTTTATAACTATTTGCTATAGTACATTTGATTAATAAATATAAGGAGGTAATTATGAGGCTTAAGGATAAGGTAGCAATTATTACAGGAGCTGCAACAGGATTAGAGGGAGAATTGATGGGTTATGGTGGAGCTACAGCTAGATTATTTGCTCGTGAGGGAGCGAAAGTTGTTATCGTGGATATAAAAGATGATATAGGAGAAAGAACTGCTGCTCAAATGTGTGAGCAAGGTACAGAAGCAATGTATATTCATCTTGATGTCACTAAAGAAGATGATTGGAACCAAGCTATTAAAAAGACTGTTTCAAAATTTGGCAAATTGGATATATTGGTAAATAACGCAGGGGTTGGAGCAGGTAATCCTGTTGAAGATTTAACTCAAGATGATTGGGATTGGCAATTCGATGTAATGGCAAAAGGTACATTCCTTGGTACCAAGTATGCAATACGTGAAATGTTAAATGCCAGATCTGGTTCTATAGTTAATGTTTCTTCGATTTTTAGTATTATTGGAAGTCGTGGAGATAGTATATACTCAGCTGCCAAGGGTGCTATACATTCTTTTACTAAGTCTGTTGCAGTGATGTACGCTGATAAAGGTATTCGCGTTAATTCTGTTCATCCTGGTTGGGCATTAACTCCATTATCAGTAGATGCTTTTTCAGACCCTAATATATTAAATCCAAAACTTGCTACTGTTCCTATGGGAAGGCTTGCTAAAGTCGAAGAGATAGGATACGGAATACTATATTTAGCATCGGATGAAGCTTCATTTGTGACTGGTGCTGAGTTAGTTATTGATGGGGGGAAAGTTGCTTCTTAGGATAACGTTTTTACTAATTTAAATTTGAGGAGATAAATATGACAAAATTAAATATTATGATGGTTCATGCACATCCAGCAGATTTTGCATGTGACGCATCAGGAACTGCTGCGTTACATCTAGAAAAAGGTGATAATGTTACTAGTGTTGTTGTTTCTTATGGAGATCGACATCATATGCATTGGCTCTTTGATCAAGAAAAAAAACCAGAAAAAGAAAGAGATCCTGATTTCGCTAATTTAGATGCTGAAATGTACAGAGATTTTAAAAAAAGAGAAACTGAACGAATAGCAGAAATACTTGGCGTGGAATTAGTTTTATTGGAATGGACTGATTGTGAGATTTATTTTGACCATGATAAAGTCATGGAAATGGCAAAGTTAATACTTAAAATTAAACCAGATATAGTAGTTACAAGAATGCCTACTGATTTTGGCATGACACATAACGACCACCCAATGACAGCAAAAATTGTTGCTAAAGCAATAGAAGTTGCACGTAATCGACATCAAATTTTTGATGGAGTTGATGGATATAAAGGTGTTAAACAGATATTTTATACTATCAATGGTGGAGAGGAGGTAAACGGAAACAGTAATTTTACTCCTGGAATTGTTCCGGATGTTTGGGTAGATACAACTTCTGTAATTGAAAAGAAAGTTCATGCAATAGATCAACTTGTAAGTCAGGGATATCAAGGAGATACAGCTCGTTGGATAATTGAATCTCGTGATGGTAGATGGGGTATGATTGCTGGCAGTGCTTATGCTGAGCCTTTCTTAAGACCGAGTGGTATTAGATATAATAGCCTTCCTATGCCAGAAACTGTTATAGGCTTTAATTGGAAACCGACGGTGGTACCAGGTGCTCCTTTGAGTGCTTCTAAGATCCCTTCTGGTACTCCAGATAGTGCAAATAGATTAAGGTTATAAAGGACAGTTAAATATGGAATTAACTAATCCATGGATCAGCCAAATCAAATACCAAGATCCAGCAACTGGCTTCAACCTTGCTAGTCCAAGTATGGTGAAACTCGATACCGGTGAACTTTTGGCTTCGCACGATTATCAATGGAGAGGGGATTTTCCGAAAACAGAAAATAAGGATAAACGAGGGTACCGAGAAACTGAAGGGCTTCCAGAAGCCCTATCCCATCACGAAGACATCACGGATTTGAAACTGGATCAATACATCACAAGCGTATACCGCTCGGCTGACGATGGACTGACGTGGGAGCTAACTGGTGATATCAAAGGATCCACAGGAGGTAAACTGTTTGTAAATAGAGGATCTGCCTACTTGATCAGTAATTTGTATGAGTATGGGAGCTTAGTTATTCGAAGGTCAGATGATAAGGGGTCGACCTGGACTAATCCGGTGGACGAGGATAGTGGGTTCTTATTTCGGGCCGGGAAAGCATATGAACCACCGAATTATCATCATGTGCCAAGTAACGTTCTGAAATTTGAGGGTCGACTATACACAGCATACGAAAACAACGATCCGTGGCACTGGCCGAAAGGATTGCGAGCGTTTGTCCTCTCAGCTGACGAAGATTCAGACCTACTGAAGGCTTCGAGTTGGCGTAAAAGTAACGAGGTCGTGTTTCCCGGGGATCCTGCTGGCAGGGTCGACGGATGGATGGAAGGTAATATCGTCGTGGACAGCGACGGTCAGATGTGCAGCGTAATGAGGCTTCAGCCAGAGCTCGATGGGGATGCTCGACGGGAAAGTTACATGTCTGGTAAAACCAAATATGCTATTGATAAGGCAGCTTTTCTGAAAATCGAGAATGAGGGCCGACACCTCGTTAATGACCCGGAGCGGTGGTGTGTTGATTTGCCAGGTGCTATGACCAAATTCACTATTTTCAGAGATGACATTGGGGGTCGTTACTGGCTTATTGCTAACGATATGTTTACCGGTCCTCCCAGGGTTCACAGGAATATACTGAGTTTATTTAGTTCGGAGGATCTGTCTTCCTGGATCAGGCACAAGGTGTTAATGGAAGATCGGCACGAGAAGACACCAGAGGAATCTACCTTGAAGACAGGATTTCAGTACGCTGACTGGCAGTTCGACGGTGATGACATAATTTACGTGGTTCGTACGGCCTACAAGGACGCCCCCAACTACCATGACGCCAATCGTATTACATTCGGTAGAGTAGAGGACTTTCGAAAGTTTTCTCAGAGCGGTGAACTTTGGCATTCGGATTCGTAATTATACACATTCAGATTCGTAATTATACACATTCAGATTCGTAATTATACACATTCAGATATGAAAGATGACAGATACCTGTCATTAAGTGTGACCCGCCTCGGACTTGAACCGAGAACCTATTGATTAAGAGTCAATTGCTCTGCCAATTGAGCTAGCGGGCCGAATTTTGAATGTGGTTACATATTGCTGTAATTAATACCTATCAAATAGGGAATATAAAGAAAATAATATCATAAAAAGTGTAATTGTGTAGGATTTTATATTGGATGAATTCAGGTTTTTCTACCTTGTGTTTTGTAATAATAAACTTACCATTCTACTAGAATTTAATATATTATTAATATTAGTAATGACATGAAGTGATTTGATTGAAAACGATACGATTATTATTAATTGCTACAATTATTTTAGCTTTAGTCCAGGTAGTTTTGGGGATTACAGTTAGAGTTACGGGTTCAGGGTTAGGATGTCCAGATTGGCCAACATGTTATGGTAATTGGATTCCGCCGTTGAGGTTTGATTCTATAATTGAGTATGCACATAGATTATCTGGGAGTGTTTTGGGTTTAGTAACGTTTATTACATTAGGGTTTTTGTGGTTTAAGAGAGATTTACTACGAGTATCTTTTTACTGGATTTGTGTTGCAGGAATATTGGTTTTACTAGCTGCGATTTTTGGAGCTATTACAGTATGGACTGAATTAGAAGGTTTAATTGTTGTAACTCATTTATCTATTGCAGAGTTGTTGATTGCAAGTTTGGTTTTATCAAGCATTTATTCATGGGATTTTTCCACAAGAAATTATAAAAATATAGTAATAAAAAAGATTTTAAATGTAAGGCATCTATTTGTTTTCTCATTAATTTTTGCTTTTTTTGTGATTTTATCTGGAGCGTATATGGTTTCAGAAGGTTATGGTTCAGTTTGTTCTGGATGGCCTTTATGCAATGGATTTAGTGGGTTATTCGAAATGCCTTATGTAATACATATGTTTCATAGGTTAGTTGTATTGTGTCTGGCAATCTTTATAGGATTCTTACTTTTTTATTTATTAAAACACTATAGAGATATAAGAAATATTAATATATTGGTGTTTGTGATAGGATTTGTTTTCGTGTTACAAATTTTAATTGGTGCAATAATGGTTTGGACAGGATTCCAGTTATATTTTAGAGTAATTCATTTAGCTATTGCTACCATTTTTTGGGGTGCTTTGATTTCTGCAGCTTATATATTTTTCCCAATTCAAAAAACACAAATCGAGTAAATGTTTGTTATTGATGGGGTTTACAATAAAAATATATGAATAAGCAAATATTAAAAGATTATTTTTTATTAACCAAACCTAGAGTAATTCCATTATTGTTGGTAGTGGCTGTTTCTGGTATGTTTTTGGCTCAAAAAGGATTGCCAGATTTTTCTATAATGTTTTGTGTTGTATTGGGTGGGTCTTTGGCTGCAGGTGGAGCACAGGCAATTAATCATTATTTAGAAAAAGATATTGATTTTAAAATGACAAGGACTCGAAATAGACCGGTTGCTAGTGGCAGGGTTAATCCGATGAATGCTTTGATTTTTGGAATAACATTGAATGTTATATCTTTTCTAATCATGCTGATTTTTACAAATTATCTTGCAGCTATTTTAACAATGATTGCAACTTTGATATATGTATTCATTTATACGATAGCATTGAAAAGAAGGACTCCGCAAAATATTGTTATAGGAGGAGCTGCTGGAGCTATGCCTCCAGTGATTGGATGGGCTGCAGTTACAGGAAATGTAGAATTATCAGCATTATATCTTTTTGCGATAGTGTTTTTTTGGACACCACCACATTTTTGGGCCCTAAGCTTATTACTTAAAAATGATTATGCTGAGGCTAATATACCAATGCTACCAGTTGTTGCAGGTGTAACTTCTACAAAGATGCATATACTCTTATATACAATTTTACTAATTGCATTAACATCATTATTTTTTGTACTGCCAACTGTAGGATGGTTTTATTTATATTCAGCATTGATACTAGGAATGATTTATCTGGTATTAAGTATATATATCAATATCAGTTCATCTAAGCGTGTGATTGTCTTGGGTTATATCTATTCTATGCTTTATTTAGCTTTACTTTTTTTGGCAATGATCATTGATGTAATCTTAAACAATTAAATTTAATCATTATAAAAGTCTGCATAGCTATTGACCTAGGAATATAGGTTTTGATAAATTCTTATAGGTATATATTTTTCTTAATTAGGAGGAATTATCAGTAAAGTATTTTTTAGATTACTTCCTGTAGCGATTATTTCCTTTATTTTTATTTTGGGATGCACTCCTGATCATCCACAGTCTACTTTTAATGTTGCTGGTCCAGTTGCAGAGTCACAGTTAACACTTTTCTATTGGATTCTTGCAGCGGCTGTATTTGTTTTTGTTATAGTAACAGCTATTTTATTCTGGGCAGTTTTCAGGTATCGACGTAAGGTAGATGATAAAGATCCTGAACAAATTCACGGGAACACTAAATTGGAAATAGCCTGGACAATTTTGCCTGCGATAATTCTGGTTTTTGTAGCGATTCCAACAGTAATCACTATATTTGATAATGCTAATTCTCCATGTACATATGAAGAAGGATGTTTGGAAGTAACTGTAGAGGCAGCTCAGTGGTTTTGGAATTTCACATATAAAGACCCCTCTAATCCTGATTTAGAAGTAATGACTTCTAATGAAATGCGTATTCCTGTAGATGAAGTAGTTAATATAAAATTGACATCTAGAGATGTTTTGCATAGTTTTTGGATTCCTAATATAGCTGGTAAGCTTGATATAGTTCCCAATCACGTAAATACAATGTGGATTCAATCTGATATTGAGGGAGAATTTTATGCTCAATGTGCAGAATTTTGTGGTATTGCACATGCGTTAATGAGTTTTCGAGTTTATGCAGATTCTCGAGAGGAATTTAATGAATGGATGAAGTTGCAAGCTACTGAAGCTTCGATTCCGGCAGAACCTTTGGCATTAGAAGGCAAAAAACTTTTTGAAGGAGAAAAACAATGTTACGCTTGTCATAAGGTTATGGGTACTAAGGCACGTTCAAATGTTGGGCCTGATTTAACACATGTTGCAAGTAGAACACAATTAGCAGCTGGTATTTTAGACAATACCCAGGACAATTTACGTAAATGGCTTGAAGATCCAGAAAGTATTAAACCTGGTAATAAAATGGCTCGACAAGCTACAGTATATACTGATGAAACTAAAAAATTAAATGATCCAGAAATATCTGCACTAGTTGCATACTTACAGACACTTAAATAAATATTATGAGGTTTTATGAATACTCTGATAACTGAGTTAATTGATTTTAAAAGGAGAATATACAGATGGTAAGTATACCTTTCCCTGTGGTAAGACCTTTGAAACCTGTTGGAATTTGGGGCTGGCTTACTACTATAGATCATAAAAAAATTGGAGTACTATATGGTACGACTGCCTTCATTTTGTTTCTTACAGGAGGAGTAGAGGCATTATTAATTAGACTTCAATTGGCAATTCCAAATAATACTTTAGTTGCGCCAGAGGTTTATAACCAGCTATTTACCATGCATGGCACAACTATGATTTTTTTGGCAATCATGCCTTTAGGAGCAGCATTTTTTAATTTTGTAATTCCTTTGCAAATTGGCGCCCGCGATGTTGCATTTCCAAGGTTGAATGCATTTAGTTTTTGGACCTTCCTAGCAGGGGCAATTATTTTGAAAATGAGTTGGGTTTTAGGAGGAGCTCCTAATGCTGGCTGGTTTGGATATGCTCCTATTACTGGGAAGATATTTAATTTAGGACATGGTATAGATTTTTGGATTGTTGGACTTCAAGTTTTGGGTGTCGCTTCTTTGGCAGCGGCATTTAATTTTATCGTTACTATAGTAAATATGCGTGCACCTGGTATGACTTTAATGAGGATGCCGATTTTCACGTGGATGACTTTAATTACTTCTATATTATTGGTTCTGGCATTCCCTGTAATTACTGTTGCTTTAATTGAATTGATGTTTGATCGTACTTTTGGGACTGTATTTTTTGTTACTTCAGGTGGTGGGGATCCATTACTTTGGCAGCATCTTTTTTGGGTTTTTGGTCATCCTGAAGTTTATATCCTTATTTTACCTGCCATGGGTATTATTTCTGAAATCATACCTACTTTTTCTCGAAAACCTATTTTTGGGTACAATGTAGTAGTTTTGTCTGGTGTGATTATTGGTTTTTTGGGATGGATGGTATGGAGTCATCATATGTTTACAGTTGGACTCGGACCAATTGCAAATTCCATTTTTGCAATAACTACAATGCTTATTGCAATTCCTACAGGCGTGAAAATCTTTAATTGGATTGCAACTTTGTGGAAAGGTTCAATTGATTTAAAATCACCGATGCTCTATTCCATAGGATTTATAGTGTTATTTGTTATAGGTGGTTTGAGTGGAACCATGCATTCATCTGCTGCTTCAGATGCACAACAACAAGATACCTATTTTATTGTTGCTCATATACACTATGTTCTTTTTGGTGGTAGTTTATTTGCTATATTTGCAGGTATTCATTATTGGTTCCCTAAAGTAACTGGCCGTCTAATGAATGAATTGTCAGGTAGAATTAGTTTTCTGTTACTTTTTGTTGGTATGAATATTACGTTTTTCCCAATGCACTTTTTAGGATTAGATGGTATGCCTAGAAGGACATATACATATTCATCTGAAATGGGATGGGATTTATGGAATTTAGTAGCTACATTAGGAGTTTTCTTTATTATAGCAGCTGTGTTACTTTTCCTTCATAATGTTACAAGGTCTTGGCGTAAGGGAGAAAAAGCAGATTCTGATCCATGGGATGGTCGTACTTTAGAATGGTCTATTCCTTCTCCTGTGCCTGAATATAATTTTGTAGAAATACCTATAGTAAAATCTAGAGATGATTTCTGGGAGAAAAAGCGTAGTGGAGATACATCTGAAATAGAATTAAACCTGAGAGAACCAACTGGTGATATTCACTTACCTCAACCATCGTATTGGCCAGCATTTGCTTCTCTAGGGATGCTTATTGGTGGATTTGGATTAGTATATTTATTAGATTCTATGTTGGGGTTGCTCGCTGCTGTTGTAGGTGGAATGATTATTATGATTTCTATTTATGCATGGTCATTTGAACCTGTTAATGACCCCGATGTTTCAGGTCATCATTAGGAAAGAGGATTTATGGCTAATCTTAATACTACACATAGTGAACACGAAGAACATACAACGACTGGATTAAATAACAGAAAAATGTTGATGTGGGCGTTTCTAGGCTCAGATTGTATGTTTTTTGCTGCTTTAATTGCTACTTATGTAATATATAGTGGACAAATTGTTGGAGGAGGGCCAGTACCTGAAGACGTATTTAGTATTCCAGTTACATCTGTAAGTACATTTGTACTTTTGATGAGTAGTATGAGTATGGTTTTAGCTTATTCAGCTTTGGTACGTGGGCAAATAAAAAATTTCCAAATATGGATTTTGTCCACTGCTTTTTTGGGAATGACTTTTATTGGATTTCAAGTTTTTGAGTTTAGGGATTTTGTTTTGCATGGTTTAACTCCTAAAACAAATTTATTTGGATCTACCTTTTTTGTGTTAACTGGATTCCATGGAGCTCACGTTACACTTGGTATAATATGGTTACTGTCACTGTACTTTTTTTCATTACGTGGTGGAGTTACTCCTGAAAGGCATTTGGATGTTGATTTAGCAGCTCTTTATTGGCATTTTGTTGATGTAGTATGGATTGTAATATTTACAGTCGTCTATTTATTGGGAGTTTTCCCAGGTATTTAAGATTTTTGTATTGGAGTTATTATATGAGTGATATGGATAAAACCCATTCTGCCCACCCATCGCCTCGTAAGTACCTGATGGTTGCATCTGCTCTAGTAGTACTTACGGCTATTGAGGTAGGGATTTTCTATGTTGAAAGTTTAGGGAAAGGTATTATACCTATATTATTTATACTTTCTGCATTTAAATTTGCATTAGTTGGGATGTTTTATATGCATTTACGATATGATTCTCGTTTGTTTAGTATCTTTTTTATTACCGGTCTTGTTTTAGCTTCATTAGTTACCCTTGCATTAATGACTTTGTTTGGAATGTTTAACTAAACATTAGTGATAAAACATGGATATACTAAATAGTATATTTGCTAACGATTTTTCAAATAAGTTTTTTTATTTTCATGCTGAAATTCTGATTGCTATTGTTGCAATACAAGGATTTTATCTGTTTAAAATGTTACCTAGGTCTAAGTCAGAAAATAATCACAACCTAATATTAAAATTTACTAGTGGTATGTTAGTTATTTTTCTTGTAACTGTTGGGCCTATACATGAAATTAGTGAACATTATTTATTTAGTGGTCATATGTTTCAACATGTAGTGTTAACTATAGTAGCACCTCCTCTGATTTTGGCAGGATTACCAAACAATATGCTAGATATTTTATTTAAGAATAGGTTACTTTCTCGTGTTATTCTTGTTTTCGTTAATCCATTAGTTGCATTCTTTCTTTTTAATTTGGTTTATTCTTTGTGGCATTTCCCTGTACTATATAATATGGCATTAGATATCCATCTAATACATTTTTTGGAACATGCTCTATTCTTTTCAACTGCATTTTTAATGTGGATACCTTTGTTAAGTCCATTCAAACAAATCTCTATACTCGCACCACCATTAAAAATGATGTATTTATTTTTCTTATCTGTAGGACAAATCATTGTATTTGGTCCCATTACTTTTTCAGAAGTAGTACTATATTCAGGATATCTTAATTCTCCCGTAACAGTTATAACACCTTTACAAGATCAGATTATCGGTGGGATATTCATGAAAATATCTGGTGGATTCATATTTTTGACATTATTTATTATTACTTTCTTTAATTGGGCTAAAATGGAAGGAAATAGGGTTTGATTTATACATTTTGTATTGGTAAACTTTACTAAGTAAGGTGATTTATGGAAAACAATAAATTTGTTACAAATCTTTTATTCCCATTAATGGCTATTGTAATCTTTGTTATCGTAGCTGGAATTTTAGGAATACTCTTTATGGTATTCGAACATTTTACTTTTCATGGTGCTTCTGAACCGTGGGGTGTTGTGATTATTGGGACTTTACTAGTTGTATTAATACCAGCACTTGCTGTAGTTGCTCAAAAATATATTGGTGAAAAATAATAAGATTTCAGGGTGCCTAACATTTTTGTATAAATATTACATATCGCTAATATTTTCTATTGTAGTAGGAATTTTTATTTTTACTTCGTGCTTTACAGATGAAGCATACCTTGGTCGTTCTATAGAATCGAAATCACCATTTAGTTTTTCATTATATGATCAAAATGGTGACCTAAAAAGCCTTGATGATTTTTCCGGCAAGATTATATTAATGACGTTTTTATATTCTACCTGTTCAGATATATGCCCTGATATGACCAATTTACTGCTGCAAATTGATTCTAAAAACACCCTTGGAAATGATGTTGTATTTTTAATTATTAGTGTAGATTCTGAAATTGATAATCAAGTTACAGTAAATAGATATTTAAGTTCTATTTCTAAAGCTGATTCATGGGTTTATCTAACAGGGAAGCAAGAAGAGTTATTAGAAGTTTTAGATTATTATTATGTCTCTAATTTCAAAAGATCTGTACCAGGAATTTCTGATAACGAGGAAGTAGTACACTCTGCTCCATTATATATATTAGGTCCAGAAGGCAATACGCATATTTTATATACCTTGCCATTTGATGCGATGCATGTTCTACATGATGTAGAATTGATGATTAAGAGAAAATAGTAATATTATTATGCTGCAGATTTTTCTTTTACAAGTTCTACTATTGAATTAAATATAGTAGGCTCGTTTGTTGCTAAATCAGCTAGTAACTTTCGATTAATATTAATATTGAGTTTTTTCATGCCATGAATTAATTTACTATATGACAGTCCATTTTGTCTTGAAGCAGCATTAATTCTAATTTGCCAGAGTTTACGCATATCATTTTTTTTGCGTTTACGGTGAAGGTATGAATATCTTAGTGCATGTAGTAATGATTCATTTGCTCTTCTAAACAGGGTATGCCTAACTCCTTGGTGACCTTTAGTTTGAGCTAAAACTTTTTTATGTTTACGGTGTTTAATTACACCAGTTTTTACACGAGTCATTTTTATTTATCCTAGTAATCTTTTTAACATTTTCGTATCAGAATTACTGACTTGAATTGTTTTTCCAAATAATCTTTTAGTTCTGTTTGCTTTCTTTCGTCTCAGATGACTTCGATGGCCTTTCATACGAACAATTTTGCCGGTACCTGTTTTACGAAATCTAGCTGCAGCACCTTTATGTGTTTTCAGTTTTGGCATTTTGAGTGTTCCCTTTCGTAATTATACTTTTTTCAGGTGCTAGAGTCATACTGATGGATCTTCCTTCGAAAGCTGGGACTTTTTCAAGTCTTGCTTTTCCTGTTAAATCATCTGCAACTGACTTCAGTAATGTCATTCCAAATTCTGGATGAGTAATTTCTCTTCCCCGGAACCTTACGACAATTTTAACTTTCGAACCTTCAGCTAACAACCTTTCAACCATCTTCACTTTAGAAATTCTATCATGTTCTCCAATTCTTGGCTTTAGCCGAACCTCACGTGTTTTGTCGAATTTTATATGTATACGGTTTTCTTTACGTGCAGTTCTTCCTTTTCTGGTTTGTTGGTATTTAAATTTTCCATAATCTAAAATTCGACAAACGGGGGGTGTAGATGAAGAAGATACTTCAACTAAATCAAGTCCTTCAGATTGAGCCATTTGTAGTGCTTCCTGAATTCCTACTACTCCCACTGGAGTTCCATCTTTTTGTATTAGTCGAACTTTCGGGGATCTTATTGATTTATTTACCCTGTATTCCTTAAGGATTGACTATACCTCAGCTATTGAATTAGTGAATTTAACTTAGAAATAGAGTATAACATATTTTGTTTCAGATAACCTATTTCTAGAGGAAGGATTTCAATATAATAATGGGCTGTAATTTTATTTGTTATAGAAGTAGTTTTTTAAATTTTCGATACTGCTTAGATTTTTTAAGAATTATTGTTTTGTAAAGAGTCTTCTAAAATCATATTTTGAATATCGTCTATACTGAGAACTCCAATATTTTCCCCGGTTCGTTTTCTCAAAGATCCAGATTTAGTATCAATTTCTTTATCTCCTACAATAATCATATATGGGATTTTTTTGTTTTGAGCATCTCGAATTTTATAGTTCATTCGTTCATTACGTGTATCATATTTAACTCGAATATTATTGGCAGAAAGTTTTTCAGATATTTCCTTACAATATTCGTAGTGTTTATCTGTAATAGGAATAATCATTGCTTGTATTGGTGCGAGCCATGTAGGGAAAGCTCCTGCATAATGTTCAATTAATATTCCAAAAAATCGTTCTAGTGAGCCTAATAAAGTACGATGAATCATAAAGGGCTGATTCTCTTTGCCATTGTCATCTATATATGTTAGTCCAAAGCGGTGAGGTAAATTAAAGTCAAATTGTACTGTTGTACATTGCCAAAAACGACCGATAGCATCTTTTATATGGATATCTATCTTGGGTCCATAAAATGCTCCTCCTCCTTCATCAATTTCATATTCTATATTTCTTTTTTCCAGTGTGTTCTTCAGGGAATTAGTTGCTAATTCCCATTTTTCGTCTTCACCAACTGCTTTAGTTGGTTTAGTAGATATTTTGATTGAAAAATCATTAAAGCCGAATGTATGCATTATTTTAAGAGTTAGGTCCAATACACCATTTATTTCTTCTTCTACTTGATCAGGACGACAAAAGATATGTGCATCATCTTGAGTTAGGCCTCTTACTCTCAATAAACCATGTAATACACCAGCTCTTTCGTAACGATATACAGTACCTATTTCTGATGTTCGTAAAGGTAAATCTCTATAACTTCTAATATCTGATTGATAATATTTAATATGGAATGGACAATTCATGGGTTTCAAATAGTAATCAACATTATCCATTTCTATAGCAGAAAACATATTTTCTTTAAAGAACTCTAAATGTCCACTTGTTTCCCATAAGTTAGCTTTTCCTACATGTGGGGTGAATATAAGATTGTAGTTACTGAGATAATGTTCTTTTTTCCACATATCTTCGATTAATGTACGGATTATTGCTCCATTTGGATGCCAAATTATCAAACCTGATCCAACTTGATCATCTATTGAAAATAGGTCTAGTTCTTTACCTAGTTTTCTATGGTCACGTTTTTTTGCTTCTTCAAGATTACTGAGATGAGTATCTAGTGCATCTTGGGATTCAAATGCTGTACCATAGATTCTTTGAAGCATTGGACGACTTTCATCTCCTTTCCAATACGCACCTGCAACATTCAATAATTTAAATGCTATGATTTCTTTTGTTGATTCAACATGTGGCCCAGCACATAAATCTTCAAAATTACCATGGCTGTATGTTGATATAGTTTCATTTTCTGGAATTCCATCAATTATTTCTAATTTGAGAGGTTCATCTTTATTTTGTTCAATTATTTCTTTTTTAGTGTATTCGTGGTATTCAAATGAAAAATTGGAATTTATTACTTTTGCCATCTTTTTTTCTATTTTCTCTAAGTCTTCATTTGTGAATGGTTTAGGTATGAGAAAATCATAGTAAAAGCCGTCATTTGTTGGTGGACCAATGGCCAATTTCGCCTCAGGAAACATTTGGGTTACTACATCTGCCATTACATGAGCTGTTGAATGTCGAATACGTTTTCTTTTTTCTTCAATTGTGGAGTTTGGATTAGAGGAATTATCGTTTTTGTTCATAAAGTAATCCTTATTTTAAGGAAGTATAATCAATTTAAATATAATTTATGTTTGTTATTCATTATCTTTTTCTATGGTTTCAAGATGTAATTCTGCAAGTTGTTCTTGCGTAACTTTACTTGGAGACTCAAATAGTGGGTCTATAAATTTTTGAGTTTTTGGAAATGCAATAACATCACGTATATTATCTGTATCAGAAAGCAACATAACTAATCTTTCAATTCCTCCTGCAATTCCTCCGTGTGGAGGTGCTCCATAATCGAATGCTGTAAGTAATTGTTGAAATTGACTTTGAATTTCTTGATTAGTATAACCTAAAATTTCAAATATTTTTTCTTGCATTTCTCTATTTGAAATACGAATACTGCCTCCGGCACATTCAAGTCCATTACATACTAAATCATAAGCATTAGATGTAATAGATTCTGGAGATATCTGAAGTTTTTCTAATTGATCATCTGATGGTGACGTAAATGGGTGGTGAAGAGATTTCCATTTTTTAATTTCATCATCCCATTCAAAAAGAGGAAAGTCAGTAACAAACGTGAATGCTAGTACAGATGTGTCTATTAGATCTAATCTATTTGCCATTTCAGCACGGAGAGCACTTAAAGTAAGATTTGTGATTTTTTCTGTTCCTGCAACAATGAGAATTAAATCTCCAGGATTTGCATTTAGCTCAGATGCAATTTGTAAAATTTCTGTAAAAGGAACATGGTTTTTTATAGGTGATCTGATTGAATCTTCTTCAATATTATTAGAAGTAGTTTCATCAATCGCAATCCACATTAATCCTTGAGAACCATATGTTTTTGCAAAATCGATTAGTCCATCAATGTCTTTTCGTTTGTAATGTGCAGCATTAGGGGCAGTAAATCCACGAATTATACCTTTGTTATTAATTATTTTTTTAAAAATATTAAATTCAGAATTTGACAATAATGTTGTTAAATCATGGAGTTTCAAGTCATATCTTGTATCTGGACGATCAGTACCATACTTTGCAATAGCATCAGCATATGTAATACGTGGAAAAGGAGAAACTATTTTTTTATGAGGCACAATTTCTTTTACTAAATTGAAATATAGTTCTTCAGTAAGTGACAAAATATCTTCTTGCTCAACAAAACTCATTTCCAGATCAAGTTGAGTAAATTCTGGTTGTCGATCAGAACGTGGGTCTTCATCTCGAAAACATCGAGCAATTTGATAGTATTTTTCTATTCCAGAAACCATTAGTAATTGTTTTAGTTGTTGAGGAGATTGAGGTAAAGCATAGAATTCACTAGGATATAGACGACTTGGAACTAAATAATCCCTAGCTCCTTCAGGGGTACTTTTTATAAGAATAGGTGTTTCAATTTCAAGGAAGTTACGTTTATTTAAAAATTCTCTAATGAATTTGACAACGTTATGTCGTAAAGCAAGAATATTGGACATTCTGATTCTTCGTAAATCAAGGTATCTATATTTTAGTCGTATACTTTCATCTACTGTAATATCGTCATTAATTTCAAAGGGAGGAGTTATGGATTCATTTAAAATAGTTAGATCATGTGTAATGACCTCAACATATCCAGTTGGTAATTTGGGGTTTTCACTTCCTTCAGGACGCTCTCTAATTATTCCAGAGATTTGGATTACCCATTCATTTCGAATAGATTTTGCCATTTTATGAAGTTCTTCGTTTATGTCAGCATCAATTACAACTTGAGCGATCCCACTTTGATCTCGAAGATCTAAAAATATTAAATTCCCATGATCTCGTCTATTGGCTACCCACCCAGCAAGTATAATTGATTTACCTAAAGTTAAGTTTGATAAATCTATACAATTATTTGTTTTAAGCACTGTTATTACTCTTATAATAAATATGAAAAAGATCGAAAACTAAAAGTGTTATTATTCTATTCTTATATATTACATTGTAATTGAGTGCTTACATTTGTAGAAGAGGTTTTGTAATAATAAGTAAAAGATTTTTATGGAATTTCTAGATATTTTTATTCAGGATCTCCAAATCTACCTAAACTTACAAATGTTTCTGTACGTTGTACACCTGGTATTTTACCTATAGTGAGGATAAAAGAACCCAATTGTTTTTGATTTTCTAAAGCTACCCATATAAATATATCAAATGATCCTGTTGTACTAGATTGCCAACGGATTTTTTCAATCGCATTCAGGTTTTCTGCAACATTTGGAAGTTGGTCAGTATCAACTTTTATTCCAATCAGAGCTTCAGTATTAAAACCCATTTTCAAAGGATTCGTAATACCAACCAATCGGATAAAATTTTCCTTGATAAGTAAATTAATTCTACGTCGAACTGCTCCTTCACTAATATTTATTTTCTTTGCAATTTCAACATTAGATGTACGAGCATTTTTTTCAAGTATCTTAATGATATCTAGGTTTTTTTGATCTAGGTCAATAGCCATGGCACCCTCTTTGAATATAAACGGTGAAATATTACACTGAATTCGTAGTGTATGTCAAGAAAAGTTGTGATTAAAGTATATTTTGGTCTAATTATCGAAGTTTTAAGTAAATTATATAAATGGCTCCTGCTACAGCTAAAACTTCGATTGTACTATTTTGTGCACTGAATTGATTAAATAGAAACCATTGGGATGTTATGTACGACATCCCAATTCCTATAGCAGTAATCCACACTAATCTTGCGCTTCTTTTACCTTTAGCGATTTTACCAGAGATAATACTTAATACGTAACCAAGTATTACCCAGTAAAATATATCAATCATTGCAGGCAATACTAATAGAATTTGAATTAATTTTATTAATATGCCAGATAATACGCCAATTATACACATTGTTGTTATTAGTATTGATTGTGTTAAATAACTAATCGTATTAATATTTGGCATACTTAATTTATGGCAATTAATGCATTTAAATCCAACGTCAGATTGAACTAAACATTTAGGACAAATTGGAATTTCACAACGATGACATTTAAGTTTAGTAGTAATTTTAGGATGTTTGTTACAATTCATAATTATGAGTTTTTTATTGAACTTTCAGAAGATATGTTTCGGTTAATCCATTGTTTATGATCTTTAAGATCCCTATCCCAAATAATTCTGTAAATTAAGATTTCTCTGTATTTATTATTTTCAAGGTTTGGGTGAGAGTTAGATGTAATTCTTTTTGCGATCAATAAGCAGGTGATACCCAATGAAATAATAAGTGAGTGTTCTATTGATTGACTTGTTGTAGCTAGCGTAATAATCGGGAGCATAATAATTGTAACAAATGCCCAAAAAGCATTATCTTTAGTTACAATCCGTCCCATGATTCCAATAAATAGAGTACCTAATAGGATATGAGGCCACATTTGGAAAGCAAAAAGAAGTCCAATTGCAGTTGAAAGTCCACGACCGCCTTTCAATTTAATGTAAGGAGACCAATTATGTCCAGCTATTGATACTAAACCACAGAGAATAGGAGTGATTTCATATTGGACAGGAATAATATACAAAAAGATTAGTACAGGAAGTGAACCTTTGCCAAATGCATCAAAAGCGCCTATAAGATAACCAATAAATGGATTTGTATTCGTTGCTAAATTAGATGCTCCAACATTTTGAGAACCACGTTTTGTGATATCTATTTTTGCATAATATTTTGCCACTAGGTAAGAAGTGGGTATTGCTCCCCATAAGTATGAAAGTAGAATGTAAAATATATCTATATACATTGGGATTATTATTTTTTTTGTGTTATATTTTGGTGGAATTCTTTGAGTTTTATATATGTTGACATAGGAGGACCAGCGTCTCCTGGTTTTGGTTCATTTGGATTTCCTGAATTATGGAAATCACTACCACCTGTTGGGATTAAATTAAGTTCTTTACAAAGGTTTTTTAAATATGATACTTCATTGGGTCCATGCTTCCCATAGTATGTTTCGATACCCACAAGCCCATATGATTGAAGTTGTTTAATAATAGTTTTTATTTGAGAAGTATTGGATGATTTTTTTCTTGTAAACATAAAAAAAGGATGAGCTAATACAGGAACAGCTCCATTATTTAATAGTATTTTAATAGCTTCTTCAGCTGATAATTTCGGACGATCTGCGTATGCAGGCCCCAATCTTCCGATATAACGATCAAATGCTTCTTTAGGATATTTTATATAGTTTTTATTTACCAGTACTTGTGCAATATGTGGTCTACCAATTGCTGCATCTTGTGCAACTTCTTTAACTTCATTCCATGATATAGATAACCCCAAGTGATTTAATTTCTCTACAATAGATTTTGCACGATTGACACGACTTAGTCTGAATTCTTCAATTTTTTGTTGGAAGGATTCATCGTGTATATCGATAAAATAACCTAATAGATGAATTTCTCCACCAGGTATATCTACACTTAATTCAATACCAGGAATCAGAGTCATTTCAGGATGATTGGCTATAACATCAGAGGCTTCACTGATGCCATCTGTAGTATCGTGATCAGTGATAGCAATTATCTTTAGCCCTTTATTAAAAGATAATTTTACAATCTCAGATGGAGATAATGTTCCATCTGATTTATTTGTATGTAGATGTAGATCAATATTTATAGTACTATCCATTTGGATCTGCTCAATTTATTTACAAGAACTTGTTCCTATAATCAGATACTATTTTGCATACTCAGATGTTCTGCTTTCACGTATGACTGTGACTTTAACTTGTCCGGGATAAACTAATGATTCTTCGATTTTTGAAACAATTCCTCGAGCCATTTCACTAGCACTTACATCATCTACAATGTCAGGTTTTACCATTACTCGCATTTCACGACCAGCTTGAATTGCAAAACATTTTTCTACTCCATCAAACTGGGAACCAATTTCTTCCAAAGATTCCAGACGTTTTATGTAATTTTGAATTGTATCTTTTCGTGCACCTGGCCGTGATGCACTTATTGCATCAGCAGCTGCAACCAGGAAAGATTCTATACTAGTGTGGACATCATCATGGTGCTCTTTGATAGTAGAACATATATGGTGATTAAGTCCGTGTTTTGATGCTATATCAGCACCTACTATTGCATGAGGATCATCTAATTCATGGGTCAGTGCTTTCCCAATGTCATGAAGGAGCCCACCTGTTTTTGACACTAAGACATTAGCTTGTATTTCTGAGGCCATTACAGATGCAAGATTAGCAACTTCAATACTGTGGGCTAGTACATTTTGTCCATAGCTATAACGATATTTTAATTGACCAAGAAGTTTAACTATGTCTGGTTTCATTCCACGTACGTGTAAGTCTAGTAAAGTTCTATCTCCAGTTTTTCTAATTACTTCATTGAGATCATCTTGAACTCGAGACACTACATCTTCAATACGTGCTGGATTAATACGTCCATCACTAATTAATTTAACTAGAGATAGGCGAGCAACTTCTCTACGTATTGGATCAAAGCAAGACAAAGTAACTGCCTGAGGAGTTTCATCAATAATTAAGTCAACTCCAGTAGCTTTTTCAAGAGCTTTTATATTACGTCCTTCTCGACCAATCAATCTACCTTTTATATCATCAGATTGTAGAGTAACTGTAGAAACTGTTGATTCAGAAGATACGTCAGAAGCTAAACGTTGAATAGCTGATGCTATAATTTCTTTAGCTTTGTCTGAAGATTCTTCTTTAGCTTGTTCTTCTGTATCCTTGTATAAAACCGCAACTTCATGTTGGATATCAATTTTTGCTTGTTCAATTAGTTCTGATTTAGCATCGTTATGGGATAAATCAGCTAGAGACTCTAGTTTTGTTAAATATCCTTCTTTTAAATTTTCAAGTTCTTCCTTTATAGCGTTAACTTTAGAATCTTTTGCATTAACAGAGTTTTCTCTGATATTAATTTTGTCGGAACGTCTTTCTAGTTGTTCCTCTCTACTAACAAGTCGTTGTTCTGTTTTTTGTATATCATTTTGACGATGGCGTAACTCTGTTTGAATAGATGTGCGAATTTTTATGGCTTCTTCTTTAGCATCGATTAATATTCGTCTTCGATCTTCGCTAGCTTGATTAAGAATTTTTTCTGCCTCATTTTGCGCAGATTGTTTGTTTTGTGTATGTATTAATTTACGTACATAGTGACTTATTAACCAACCTAGAAAAAGCCCTACAAGAACAGCAAGAGAAATTAAAATAATTTCCATTTTCTTACCTTCCTGTTTTTATTTATTTAAATATGAATTCCTTTCATATCCATTATTTGTTCATTTATTTATAGTTTTAAGTAAATTATTTTTCAGTAGTTATTACTTTGTAAATCTTACGTCTGATGGTTAGGGGTGTCAAGTTTCTTGTACGATATTATGGATAGTATGGGGTTCTATTTTTAGTATACTTGTCGTTGACGATAATGAATCCACAAAGTATACTTTTAAGACCAAACGCTTCATAAAATTTGTCATTCCAAATGAAAGGCAACTGTAGTAGTGCAGATTGGGTTTTCTGGTAAAAAGGATGGTGATGTACCTCACGATAAATGTGGGGTTGTTGGTGTATATTCTCCAAATAGTGACATAAGTAAGATTACCTTCTTGGCTTTGTACGCACTACAGCATCGTGGGCAAGAAAGTGCTGGTATCGCAACTGGCGACGGTACAGAAATAAAATCTCATTTGGGGATGGGACTTGTTTCACAAGTTTTTAATGAGTCAAATCTGAGTAATTTAGATGGCCATGTATCAATAGGACATACAAGATATTCTACTACGGGAAGTAGTAATATACAGAATGCTCAACCATGTTTTTCATCAAATACTGGATCTGAAATTGCTCTAGCTCATAATGGTAATGTGATTAATGCTTTAGATTTAAGGAATGAATTACTTGATTGGGGTATTAAATTTAAATCTAGTGCAGATTCTGAGGTAATTGCACATTTAATTACTAGTGCTCCTGGTGAAAACTGGCATGATCGGTTTTCTTATGTCATGAGACGCCTACAGGGTGCATTTAGCTTAACTCTTATTACGAAAGATTCTTTAATTGCTGCTCGAGATAATTTGGGTGTCAGGCCATTATGTATTGGAACAATAGATGATGGATATGTTGTCGCATCTGAAACCTGTGCATTAGATCATGTAGGAGCAAAATATTTACGAGATGTTGAACCTGGTGAAGTAGTTTTGATTGATAAGATGGGATTAAATACTATTTACCAACAGCCATTAACAAATGGAGTAGCTCATTGTGTGTTTGAGCACGTATATATTGCTAGATCAGATAGTGTTATTAATGATCGATTAGTTTATAAAAGCAGGATGGCAATGGGCCGTGAATTAGCTATTGAACATCCAGTTGAAGCGGATTTAGTGATAGGTGTACCGGATTCTGCAACAGCTGCAGCAGTTGGATATGCTCAGCAATCAGGGATTCCTTATGGTGAAGGTTTGATTAGAAATCGTTATGTTGGTCGAACGTTTATTCTTCCCGAACAACATTTAAGGGATATTGGAGTGAGAAGGAAGTTAAATCCACTTAATGAANTTATTCGAGATAAGCGTCTTGTTGTTGTTGATGACAGNATTGTTCGTGGTACTACTGGGCNACAGGTTGTCGCACTTTTAAGGAAAGGNGGAGCAAAAGAGNTTCATTTAAGAATTTGTGCNCCACCTTTCAAACATCCATGNTATTTTGGAGTTGATCTTCCTTCNCGNAGAGATATGATTGCTTCAAATCGAAGTGTAGAAGAAATTNGTGAATTTATGGGAGCAGATTCACTTGGATATCTAACTATTCCTNCTTTAAAAAAGGCCGTTTCAAATGTAAGNAGTAAATCATGTATGGCCTGTTTTACAGGAAATTATCCAATTCCTGTTCAACTTGAGATGGATAAATTTGCTTTTGAAAAAACAAAATAAAATCATTGTATTAGATTGAAGGGCTGAGTATATGAGTAAAATTAATCAGAATGTACTTTTTAGTGTTTCAGATCGAACGGGTTTACTAGATTTAGCTAAAGCATTTTCAGATTTTGGCTATGGATTGATTGCGACAGGAAAAACCTGTCAGTATCTTTCAGAGAATAATTTAGAAGCTAAAGATGTTTCTGGAGTGACTGGGTTCCCTGAAATTTTGGATGGACGCGTAAAGACATTACATCCTCATATTCATGGAGGGATTTTAGCTAGAAGAGATTTGGCTGACCACATGGATGAATTAAAGAAATTAGATATTAATTCTATTGATGTAGTAGTAGTGAATTTGTATCCGTTTATTGATTCAGTGAAAGATACTGATATTAATTTAGAAGATGCAATAGAACAGATTGACATTGGTGGTGTTGCATTGATGCGTGCTGCAGCAAAAAATTATCAGCATGTAGTTGTTTTATCAGATCCTGGTAATTATGAAGTAGTAGTAGATCGGTTAAGTCAGCAACCAAGTGGATCAAGTATCGTAGATGTCATTTCATTAGAAGAGAGACAGAAATTTGCTATCGAGGCATTTGAAATGGTTTCATATTATGATTCTGCTATATCTTCTTATTTATCGAAAAATATTTATCCTGTAGGAGATCAGTATGCTGTTGGTTTAAAGAAACTAACTGATTTGCGATATGGGGAAAATCCTCATCAATCCGCTATAGTTGGGGCCAATATTTTCTCAAGTGGAGGAGTTGCTAGATCTGAACAAGTACACGGTTTAGGTATGTCTTATACTAATTATCTTGATGCAGATGCAGCGTTTACTTCTATTTCAGAATTTAGTGATCAGGGTGTTGCTATTATTAAACATGCAAATCCATGTGGACTTGCTTTAGATTCAAATCAGTCAGAGGCTTATAGAAAAGCACATGAAGGTGATCCAGTTTCTGCTTATGGTGGAATTGTTGCATTTAATACCAAAGTTACTGAAGAAACAGTTTTGGCCATGAAAGGTCACTACTATGATGTAATACTTGCACCTGATTATTCCAAAGAAGCTTTGGAAATATTAAAAAAGAGAAAGAAGGCCAGGATTTTAAAAGTTCCACCTTTTTCGACTACTGATCAAATCAACCTGGACATCAGAAATATTTCTGGAGGATATATTCTTCAGAATGTAGATACGAAACAGACTTCAGTTGATTCTTGGACTGTAGTGACTGATAAAAAACCTACTAAGGGACAGCTTAAAGATTTAGAATTTGCATGGAAGTGCGCAAAGAATGTTAGGTCTAATGCAATAGTATTAGCAAGTGATTCTCAAATGCTTGGTATGGGTGCCGGACAACCTAATAGAGTTACAAGTTTAGACCTTGCAATACGTAAAGCTGGAGAAGATGTTGTAGGTAGCGCTATGGCTTCAGATGCAATGATTCCTTTTCCTGATACTGTTGAATTGGCTGCTACTAATCGAGTAGGTTCCATTATCCAACCTGGAGGATCAATTCGTGATTCTGAAGTGATTGAAATTGCAAATAGTTTTGGTTTGATTATGGTTTTCACAGGGACAAGGCATTTTAAACATTAATATCTAATAATATTCAGATATTTAGGTTGTAGGGTTTGAAATCAGTAGAAATTATTATTCCAGTATTAAATGAGGAGAAGTCTTTAGCCACTTCTGTTTCGAAGTTGAATTCTTTTTTAGATACAATGGAAAAGAAGTATACTTGGATAATTCATATTGTAGATAATGGTTCTGAAGATAGTACTCCATTAGTTGGGGATGAATTACAAAAAAAATTTACAAAAGTTAAATTTTCTCAATTACCTGAACGTGGTAGGGGCAGAGCTCTCCAGTATGCTTGGACCACTAGTAAATCGGATATAGTGGGGTATATGGATGTAGATTTATCTACTGATATCAAGTCTATTAATACATTAGTAGATAGCATTGCTTCTAACCAATATCTTGTTGCAACAGGATCGAGATTAATGAAAAAATCTGAGGTGATAGGCAGAACACTTAAGAGAGAAATAATTTCACGTTGCTATAGTTTACTTGTACGCTTAACTTTTAGAATAAATACATTGGATTTTCAATGTGGGTTTAAGTTTTTGAATGGAGATACAGCTCGTAAAATCGTACCTTTAATAGTTGATAAAGGCTGGTTTTTTGATACAGAATTAATTCTACTTGCACATAGTTTAAATTATGAGATTAATGAAGTCCCAGTTCGTTGGGTTGATGATCCAGATAGCAGGGTAAAGATTATCTCTACCGCGTGGGAAGATGTTAAAGGATTAGCTCGTCTAAAATTTGGAGGAATACGTAAAGCTCTTAGTGATATTGAGTAATATCTAATTTATGGGGAAGTATTTACCAGCCTGATTGAACGAGATTTGCTTGTTGTAGTAATTGAATAAGCAGTATTAGCTTCAATTACTACAATATCTCCTTGGATAATATTCATGTCATTGCCATTTTTATCTGATATCGTATATTCACCTTCAAAAACAACAATCCAATGATCGAACATTTGAGGTTCAAATGACTCCTTATGATTGTTTTGTGTTTGGACATATGTAGTGATGTTACGGTTGTCTTTAACTACAACTTGAGAGTCATTCGCATTTTCATCAAAATCTTTTTTTATAGACTCAAATTTTGTGTGAATTAAATTAGGATTAGGAAGGTCATATTCAACAGGTATGTATCGTGATGGAGCGATACCTCGAATATTATGATTACTATTGGGATGCATTACGACCACACGTAGGGAATATTTATCTCCGGTTGTTCGAATATCATGTGAATATCCTGCAGGTGCAACAACGACATCTCCGTATCCTGCTTTTAATGGTTCATATTGTCCTATTTGCCATTGCGTTTTACCACCAAAAACGAACCACCACTCATTATTCGCAGGGTGAATATGTGGATCAGGAGGAGTTCCAGGAGGAGCAGAAATAAGACCAACTCGATTTCGACCATCATTAATAATAATTTCAATCCATGGGCCATTGGGATCATGTTTTTCAACTAAATCCGGTATTCGTATTAACTGGAAACCGTTTCCAAGAAGTTTATTTGTCATAGATATTCCTCAAAAAATTATAAAACTATTCTAACCAGTCTGGATAATGTTTTTTCAACAGTTGGACTGTTGTATCAAATGTTTCTTCATCAAATCCTTTGTAAGGAGGTAATAACCTTAGAGGCATATCAATTCCACTTGCACGAACAATCATTTTGTCCCAAGCTCCATCTATGACTTCAGGTTTTTCAAGTCCTGTTTGCTCGAACAATAACTGCATATTGATCATTTCTTTTAAGAGAGGAAATAATTTTTCGAAGTTTTTTGTTTTTCCTAATTCGAAAAACTCTTTGGTTTTCGTTGGTAAGAGACTTCCGAATGAACTGAGTAATGATGATTCACCATATATACATCCTAAAGGAAAGGCATATTCACCCCAAAAGTGTTGGAGTTCTTTAGTATGAGTTGCGATACTATGGATATCAAGAATCTCTGTCCGTAGATTTTTTGTTCCTACTAAATTCGGGATTGATTCCTCAAGAATTTTGTATTCTGGACCCAGTAGGACTCTTTTGGCTCGAGGTAGATTATAATGAAAAAATTTCGAGTCAGGAAATTGGTTGCAAACTTCACTTATATATTTAATATATTCTTCATCATTTAATACACCCCATGAAGGTAAAGTAATTTGAAAAATTCTAAATCCTTCTTTGTGGGCAATTTCAATTCGTTCAATAGCTTGGTGTGTGGACATAGCGATTATACAGATATTAGGTGAAATATCAGGGTCATTAGTTTCATCTCTAAATACAGAGACAACTTCTTTAAATTGTTGATTAGTTACTGCATATCCTTCACCAGCTGTACCGAAAATATATATATGGTTAAATCCTTTATCGATAACAGATCTTACTTGTTTCCGAAAAACCGGTTCCATGAATTGATAATTTTCATCCCAAGGAGTTTCGCAGCTCATCATTATATTTTGGGGATATCTTTTTGTCATTTTAACAATTCCTTAGATATGCTTGTAAATTAAAGTATAAGTATACAATATTTTTAAAATTTCTCTAACTAGGCCAGATAGAACTCATGTTCCATTTATTTAATATCTTTATAGTCGAATCTTTCTTGTTTGCAAATCCACGTACTCCTATACTATCTTCCCTCGACGGATAAATACGTTTTGTTAAACACTGACGGTCATTGGCAAATACCTCTACAACTGACCTGTCAATAAATACTCTTAGTTTTAG
>PBMB01000008.1 GCA_002722455.1 Chloroflexota bacterium | reverse complement strand
CTCCTACTCCTACACCTACTCCTACTGCTACTCCTACACCAACACCAATGCCTACTGCTACACCAACACCAATGCCTACTGCTACTGCTACTCCTACTCCTACTCCAACACCTACTCCAACTGCTACTCCTACACCAACTCCTACTGCTACTCCTACTCCAATAGCTTATATACCGATAGTTACCAGTAATCTTCCTACTTCCACTCCTACGCCAACCCCTCGGATTTTCATTTATCCTACTGCTACTCCTACCCCAGGACCAAGTCCAACTCCTACTGCTACTCCTACTCCGATTCCAGATACAACTCCACCTACATTAATTAGTGCTACACTTTCACCATCCAGTGGTTCAGAACTTGAAGAAACTTTCATTATTACAATTACTGCAAAAGATTCTAGCGGAATAGATCGTGCTTATGTTGAATATTCTTCTACAGAAGGAACTAGACGTGCTTACTGTAATTTTGGTACAGTTACTCCTGATCCTGCTACTTGTTCTCTTTCCTTGACATTTAGTAGGTTTTATCAAGAATCGAATACTCCAAATTATTCAGGACTTATAACTTTACCATCATCCTATCCATCTAATGACACATTAATGAACCTTAGCATACAAAACCCATTCAAATTTTCCATTAATACAACTACATGTGATTGTTATTATGGATCAAAGAATATATTAGTTGCCACTAGAATTGTCATATATGACTCAGCTTCTGGACCTGGAAATCCTTCATATAATACTGTAAGACTTTGGGCAAAAGCTAAATTTGCTACAGGAATAACTAATTAAGAATTTCAATTTCAAATTTGATATACTTATCAGCAATGAAATCTGCTATATTCTATAACCCTGATCCTATAATTCCTGTCGAAGAGATAGAGTTTTTACCTCCTCAAAAAGGAGAGGTCCTTGTAAAATTATCTGCTGCAGGAGTCTGTCACAGTGACCACCACTTCATGACAGGTCATTTCATACCTACACGTGCACCCTTTGTAATGGGACATGAAGGTGCAGGAATAATCAGTGAAATTGGACAAGATGTTAAAGGTGTGAAGCCTGGAGATAAAGTGATATTGTCTATGGACTCTATGTGTGGTAAATGTATGAATTGTATTTTAGGTAAACCAACTATGTGTTTAACTTACCCTAGAACTTTTGCAATGCCAGATGGATCAACTAGATTCAGAAAAGGAAAACAGGAAATATATCATATGGTAGGAACATTTTCAGAATATACTGTTGTTCCTGAAGATCAAGTTATTTTAGTTCCTGACAATACCCCTTTAGACAAAGCTTGTATAATAGGTTGTGCTGTAATCACAGGGGTCGGAGCAGTAATCAATCGAGCTAAAGTTAAAGTTGGCGAAACTACTGCAGTTTTTGGATGTGGGGGTGTAGGACTTAATGTTATCCAGGGATGTAATCTTGCAGGAGCAAAACAAATCATTGCTATAGATAACTTTGACTCAAAACTAAAATCTGCTTGTGAAATGGGTGCAACCCATACTATCAATCCAACAAAAGAAAATGTTATAGAAAAAATAATGGATATTACTTCTGGAGGAGTAGATTATGCATTTGAGGTAGTGGGTTCAACAAAATTAATTGAACTTGCGTTTTCAGCAATTAAAAGAGGTGGCTCTACAATAATAGTCGGAGTTCCTCCTGTAAAATCTAAAATTTCAATTGATGCAATGGATCTTTTAGTAGATAAAGCTCTCATTGGCTCATTCCATGGTAATGCTAATCCTAAATTTGATTTCCTCTGGATGCTTGATTTATATCATTCTGGAAAATTAAAACTTGATCAATTAATCACCGGATACCGACCTTTACATGAAATTAATCACGCATTCGATGATCTACTCAATGGAAAAGCCATACGAACTATACTTACATTCGATTAAACTAATCAAAATGTATTATGATAAAAATATAATAACTTTCATATGGATCAATTAGATTTTGAATAATAAAGAATTAGCATTTACCCCTGCATGGAAATTACAACAATTAATTTTTTCAAAAGAAATTTCCCCCGTAGAATTAACTGAACTTTATTTTGAAAGAATTAATTCACTTAACTCAAAATTAAATGCTTACTTAACACTTAACTATGATGATGCACTAAAATCAGCGAAATCTGCAGAAACTGAAATAATAAACGATAACATCTTAGGCCCTCTACATGGGATCCCTATAGCTATAAAAGATATGGAGCCAACTCAAGGTCTCCGTACAACATTAGGTTCTCTAACTTTAGACAAAAACATACCTGATAAAGATTCTATTATGGTTGAAAAAATCAAAAAATCAGGTGCTATTATCCTAGGGAAAACAAACACATCAGAATTCGGTGCAATCGGAACATGTGAAAATAATTTAGGCCCTCCTTGTAAAAACCCATGGGATACTACAAAAACAAGTGGTGGTTCTAGTGGTGGTTCTGCAGCAGCAATAGCTTCAGGAATGGCTGCGATCACATCAGGTGGTGATGGTGGAGGATCCATTAGAATTCCTGCAAGTTACTGTGGCACTTATGGAATTAAACCTACTCAAGGTCGAGTAGCTAAGTATTCAGCTACTCCAAACTGGATTGCTCAAAACGGTCCTATTACAAGGACTGTAAAAGATGCAGCTTTCTTATTACAAACCATTTCGGGCTACCACAAAGATGACAAGTATAGTGTGCAAAAAAAAGTTCCTGATTTCCTAGAATATTTAAAGAAAGATTTGAAAAATTTACGAATTGGCTGGAGCTCTGATTTTGGTCATATCCCCGTTTCAAAAGAAGTAGAAAATATTACATCTGAAGCAGCAAAGAAATTTGAATCATTTGGATGTTCAGTAGAAAAAACAGAATTCAAAATTGAACAGTGGGCATGGGATTCCTGGTGGACAACGCATAACGCACACGCATATTCAAACAATGGAAAATTACTTGAATCTAATCCATATCAACTTACATGGTACTATAAAAGATGTCTGAAATTAGGTAAATCTATTACTGGAGAAGCATATGGCAATGCACTCAAACAAAGGACTGCTTTAATAACACAATTTGAAAAAATCTTTGAAAAATTTGACCTGATATTATCTCCAACAATGCCAGACACAGCATTTTCTATAGAAAATTATCCTGAAAAAATAAATAACACTCAACTCTTTCCTGATCCATGGTATGGAACAATACAATTTACTCATCCAATTAATACTATTGGTAACCCAGCGGCAAGTATACCTTGTGGATTAACATCAAATAACATGCCAGTAGGCCTACACATTATAGGTCGTCCATGGGATGAAATAACGATTTTAGCTGCATCAGCTGCTTTTGAACAAAGCTATCCCTGGGCTGATACAATAGCACCTATATCTTAATTAATTCACAAAGAGTAATTAATGACAATTCAAAAAATGAAATTTGGCATGTTTCTAGGACCATTCCATCGCATTGGAGAAAATCCCACATTAGCACTAGACAGAGACCTTGAACTATTACAATGGATTGATTGGTTAGGATATGACGAAGCATGGATTGGTGAACACAGTAGTGCAGGATGGGAAACTATATCTGCACCAGAGCTTTTTATAGCAACTGCAGCAGAACGTACAAAACATATTAAACTCGGTACTGGAGTAATAGGATTACCATATCATCACCCTCTTATACTAACAAATAGAATGATATTACTTGATCACCTCACTAAGGGAAGAATGATGTTGGGAGTAGGTCCTGGTACTCTTCTACCAGACGCATATATGATTGGATCTGACCCTCTATTACAACGAAAACGAATGGCAGAATCCCTTGATATAATCATGAGATTATTAACTGAACCTGACCCAATCACTTATAAATCTGACTGGTTTACTCTTAATGAAGCTTTTATCCATTTACGTCCATACAACACTCCACATTTTCCGATTGCAGTTGCTGCCTCACAGTCGCCATCTGGACTTATATTAGCAGGTAGACACGGTACTGGAGTACTATCATTAGCTAACCTTTCTGATAGTTTTGCTTCAAATCTTAACGATTTTTGGAAAACTGCGGAAGATTCTGCACAACAACATAATAAGAAAGTTAGCAGGCAAGAATGGAAATTAGCCTTGCAAGTCCACATAGCAGAAACACGTAAAGATGCTGTCAAACAAGCAAGAAAATCAGCAGGGTTTCTACAAAGAGAATATTTTGAAAAAACATTAGGTTTCCCTCCCATGGAAGGTTCAAGCGATAAAATTATTGATCAAATGATTGAAACTGGCCAATGTTGTATTGGTACACCTGATGATCTAATTAATGCCATTCATCATCTTGATGAAATGAGCGGAGGCTTTGGTGGATTACTTATAATGGAAACAGAACTAGGAAATCGAGAACAAGTTAGAAGAAGCTATGAATTAATTGCGCGATATGTAATGCCACAATTCCAAGATTCCATTCGTAACCTAAAACAATCAATTGAATGGTCAAAAGCAAAAGCTCCAGATTTTGCTGAATTAACAAAAAAGACAATTAATAAAGCTAATAAAGAAAAAACAAAATAATCAATACCACAACCTATTAATATTAAGAGAAATTTATCATGAAAAGCACTGATTGTGATCTACTTATTAAAGCAGGTAGAGTATTTTGTGCTAAGAACAATATTGACGGCCCTGGATCTGTAGCAATCAAAGATGGGAAAATTATTGCTGTCAACCAACAAATACCTCCAGACGCAAATAATATTTTAGAGTTTCCTAATAGTGTTCTATTGCCAGGATTCATCGATTTACATGCACACCCAGCACCACCTAACTGGAAATATGGAGTTGATCCGGATATCTTCATTTTGCCCCGAGGCACCACTACTATTCTTTCTCAAGGTGATGCAGGAGCCAATAATTGGGCAAGATATAAAAAAGAAGTGATAGATAAATCAGATATCAGAATTCGAATGGCTCTCAGTCCTGCTATACATGGAGAAGAATTTGACCATCCTGTTTACGCTAACTTTGAAGATCTCGATGTAAAAGTTTGTTCTGAAACTGTTAAACAAGATGAATCATTAATTTGGGGTATTGCAGTAAATATTTCCTATGCTTGCTGTGCAGGCCATAACCCCAAAGACATAATGAATAAAGTCTTGGAAATTGCTTACAAAACTGAAAAACCTATTCTCTATGGAATGCGTTGGGACCCATTCGATTGGTTAATAGATGACCAACTAAAGCTGCTACGCTCCAACGACGTAGTCACCTATAGTTTCCATACAGGACCAGGAGGATTAGCACCATCTGGAAAAGTTGAAACGGCTGTGTGGAAAGCCAAAGAAAAAGGAATCAAATTTGACATTGGACATGGAATGACTTCATTCAATTTTGAAGTTGCTGAAACATCTATACGTGAAGGTTTTCTTCCAGACACAATATCTACAGACTTTTACTTAAAACATGCTACATCTTTACCTAGGCACGATATGCCTCGAACTATATCAAAATTGATAGCAGCAGGAATGGATGAAACTGATGCTTTTGAACGATCTACCATCAGGCCTGCCCAGATTTTAGGTCTTTCTGATTCTATAGGTAGTTTATCTACAGACACAATTGCTGACCTTTCTATAATTAAGTGGAACCCCAATGCAGCTCCCCTCATTGATACAGATGGAAACAAACGGTCAGGAGGATGTTGGGAACCAGAGGTGACTGTAAAGGGTGGTAAAGTTATTAAAACTAAATAATAATCTATTCAGTTCCTTTTTGTATTATTAAGACTGATTTTAATACACTGAAACAACTATTTGCAAAAAAAAAATCATTAGTATACTTTACAAAAAAAATATACTAATATATATCTCGAAAGTTTATTAAAACAACTCAACAAATGAGGTTAACCTAATGACAAATCAACGAATGAAATTTGGAACATTTTTAGCTCCATTTCACCGTCTCGGTGAAAATCCAACCTCGGCTTTAGAACGTGATTTAGAATTACTCGAACATTTAGACCGTCTTGATTTTGATGAAGCCTGGATTGGTGAACATCACAGTGCTGGTTGGGAAACAATATCTTCTCCAGAATTATTTATAGCAAATGCAGCAGCACGTACAAAACATATTAAACTAGGTACCGGAGTCATAAGTCTTCCTTATCATAATCCACTTATGGTAGCAAATAGAATGATACTTTTAGACCATCTCACTCGAGGTAGAGTCATGATGGGTGTTGGCCCCGGAGCTCTTGCCACAGATGCTCATATGCTGGGTATTAACCCTTTATTACAACGTGAAAGAATGGATGAATCTCTAGGTGTCATTATGAGATTATTAACTGAATCTGAACCAATAACTCACAAATCTGATTGGTTTTCTCTTCATGATGCAACAGTACACCTACAACCTTATACACGCCCACATTTTCCAATTGCAGTTGCTGCAGCTCAATCTCCTTCTGGAATGGTGTTGGCAGGTAAACACGGTGCTAGTGTACTATCGCTAGGATTAAAGACATACACTGTAACCAGCGATACCTACAGTAAAACTTTAAAAGATTTTTGGGAAATTGCTGAAACGACAGCAAAAGAATATAACAAAACAGTTCAACGTGAAAACTGGAGAATAGTTTTAGTAGTTCATTTAGCTAGTACCCGTAAAAAAGCTTTGGATCAAGCTCGTATGGGAGCTAGTTATTTCCAGAGAGACTATTTTGAAAATACTATGGGATTCGACGTAGAATACGATGGTCCTGCGGAAAAAATAGTTGATGCAATGGTTGAAAAAGGGAAATGGGTAGTAGGAACACCCGATGATTTAATTGATGCAATCAATCAACTAAAAATTGAAACTGGAGGATTTGGAGGAATATTAGTACAAGCACACGAAATGGCTACTCGTGAAGAAACATTAAATAGCTATGAACTAATTTCTCGATATGTTGCACCAGAATTCCAAGATTCATTATTTAGTTTAAATAGATCTCATAAATGGTCAGCTGAAATAAGACATGAGCTAATGGCAAAAAGAAAACAAGCTATTAAAAATGCCGGTACTAAACATGACAAATCAAAAAAATAATTCCCTAATTTTACCTGGGTAAATATTTTTTTGGAAACTTAGCAACAACTGAATATAAGGTATCAACCATATTAGCTAATCTTACTCGCGCAACTTGTGAACATAATTGATAAGCAACTAATTTTTCAATACCATAATCAGATTCTAACCACATAATTAATTCATAAAATGCTATTCTTGCTGCATCTTCCATAGGACGGGCACTACCTATAGTCATTATAAATTCTTCTGATTCAACTCTCGGATTTCTTAAAGATAATCCTTTAATTAAATCTACCTTTAATGTTCCTTTAGTAGGAATTTCCGTTGCAACACCACATACTTCCGCATCCCCTTGTGCAGCATGCCCATCTCCAATATATAAAAAACCACCATCTACATTCACTGGTAAAAGAATCGTGTTCCCTGGACAAACATCCGCAGCATCCATATTTCCTCCATGACTACCAGGAGATAATGATGAAATAGCTTCTATTTCTGGTGCAGTTCCAATAGTCCCATAAAAAGGTTCATAAGGAATGGGAGCGATATTAAGATCTCGAGAAAAAATGACAGAATTATCCTCAATAGGATAAATCATTACTCTAGGTGGGAGAGGTGTATTCAATGTACGTGTCAATGGAGTAGCACATAATCCACCAAATTCAGGTATTATCGCACTAACTCCATAATCTCTAGTAGTTTCAACAGAAATAATAGTTACTGCCAATGCATCACCCTTTTGAGCACCCTCTACATATATAGGTCCAGTAAGAGGATTAACAAAAGGCATTTTAATTAATTTTGTAATGTCTGAAGTAGATGAATCTACTTGATTTCCAAATGCATCAAGAGTTTCTATCTTGAAAATTTCCCCTGGTTTAACGCTTCCAACCGGCTCCTTATATGGACCTATGACATATGACCACTCTCCAAGTTTATTTGTAATTGTTTGCATAAAGATCCCCTAAAAAATTATTATCAATTGGAAATAATCATAACCTAATTAATTTCAAAAAACAGACTGTGCCATTAAATATATTATTACTCCTAGGTTAGTTCCTACTGCTGCAACAATAACTCATGATTTTGGTTTTTCTTATTGGTCTTACTTCTTTCTTTTTGTTCATTGTACTACTATACTACAAACCAATACTCTCATTTAACGATATGAAATGGAAAATAATATGATAGTAGACTCACATTGTCATGCAGGAGAAAGTTGGTATGAACCCATTGAAACATTATTATCACAAATGGATAGTAATGGAGTTAATAAAGGAGTTCTCATTGGGCATTTGGGAGCTTATGAGAACAACGAATATCTAATTTCATGTAAACAACGATTTCCTGATCGTTTTGCAGTTGTTATTATTCCAGATTTGGGGAATCAAAAACTAGTATCAATACTTCCTAATTGGATTCAAAAAGGTGCAGATGGAATCCGTCTTAAACCTACCATGGATATAAACGATAAGCCTTCTTTATCAATATGGGAAACTGCTTCAGATTTAGGATTAGTAGTTAGCTCTATAGGTACAATAGATGAATTTGTTCATGAAAAATTCATCTCTGTCTTATCTGAATTCCCTAATTTAAAAATTGTACTCGAACATCTTGCTGGTGCCATATTTAATACAGAAAACAATACCGAAACTTCTGTAAAAAAATTTGAAGATATTATCAAATTATCTAAATACCCTAATGTATTTATAAAAATTCCTGGACTAGGAGAATTAATGCAAAAACCGGATGTTTTATCAAGAAAACCTGCTTTTAACCTGAACCATCCTCTTCTCAAAATGACACTAGATGCATTTGGATCCGATAGAATGATGTGGGGAAGTGATTTCCCCCCTGTAAGTTTTAGAGAAGGTTATAGAAATTCCTTAAATGAAATTAAAGATAACCCCTTATTTAATCAAGAAGATTCTGATTTTATTATGGGGAAAACAGCATATAATGTCTTTTTTGGAAAGGATTAATTAGTCAGAGAATTAATTTCTTGAAAGCTTGCTTTTACCGATGGATAAATATTGCGATAAACAGAATAATATTTATCATAATTAGATACTACATCAGAATTTGGTTCAGAGGATGTTTCAAAATTTGTCCATAACTCAACAACTTCATTTATAGAAGAAAAACTCTTCTGTCCAACTGCTGCTAAAATAGCTGCACCATACGCAGGCCCAGCAAATTGATTAACAACAGTGACTGGTAAATTAAATACATCTGCTTGAATTTGCCTCCATAATTTACTTAGTGAACCACTGCCAACTGCACGAATTTCAGTAAAAGAATGGTTTTGTTCTTTTGCTATTTCTAACGAATCTCTTAACGCAAAACATACACCTTCCATAACTGCACGAACTAAATGTGCCCTAGTATGTTGGGCATGTAATCCAATGAAAACACCTCGAGCATTGGAATCATTATGTGGAGTACGTTCTCCTACTAAATGAGGTAAAAAAATAAGTCCGTCACTTCCCGGTAAAATTGACTCTGCCTCTTTTATCATAGAATCATAAGAGGTTTCAGATTTTTCACCATACAAAATATTACGTAACCACTTTAATGAATCTCCTGCCGATAAAATGACTCCCATCTGATACCACCAATCTTCCTTACAATGGACGAAATTATGTAAGTTTAATTCTTTATCTACATTTAATGTATCTGTTGGCATCAGTAAAGTTCCTGATGTACCTATACTAGATTGAATCAATCCTTGTTGAAAAACTCCACTTGCAACAGCACCTACTGGATTATCTGCTCCTCCACAAATGACTGGAATCCCTTTTTGAAGGCCACACATATCAGCAACGTTTTCTTGTAATGTACCTGCACTTTCAACCGATTCAATAATGTCTGGAAGAATAGAATGAGGTAATTCAAGTATATCTAGTACATCTGCAGACCAAGATTTCCTGTAAATATCGTACAGTAAAGTTGCTGAAGCATCAGAGTGATCTGTAACTACTATTCCTGTCATTCTGTACCTTACGTAATCCTTAGGTAAAAGAAGAGTTTTAAGACGTTCAAAATTTCGAGGTTCATTTTGCTTTAACCACAATAATTTCGGTGCAGTCAATCCTTCTACTGGACGATTACCAAGAAATCTTTTTAACCGTTGTAATCCAATCTTTTCCGATATTTCTTGACATTGTAGTGTAGTTCTACCATCAGACCATAATATCGCAGGCCTTACAATCTCAAATTTCTCATCTAACAAAACAGAACTATGCATCTGTCCAGTAAGACCAATACCAATTACTTCAATCTGATATTTTGAATTTTGGGCTAATTTTACTACATTAGATATAGCAGTTAATGTATTTTCCCACCACATGACTGGATCTTGTTCAACCCAAACAATGTTTGATCGTAAAACAGTTTGTTCAATATCACATTCAGCAAATATTTTACCCTCTATATCAACTAATACAGCTTTTACTGCAGTGGTTCCAATATCAATACCTAAAAAAGCTACCCGCCTATTTTGCATAAATATTTCCTTATACTAGGCTTTATCGTCAAGCTTGCCGCTGCAGAATGATGTCCTTCCGCAGTGACAAGTATTATGATATCTACGATTCATTTCAGGTCCTTGTAACTCAAGATATTGTTTCTCATATTCACGTGCATGCTCTGTAAATCTTCCAACATTCATCGGTATCTCTATCTCAGCTGTCGTTATACAGTCATTCCCCCACTTATAAGCCACAACCTCACCTTTACTCACTATCATATTTACTCCAACATTAGCTTCTACTATCGGTACTCCATTCTCTCTCGCCCTACCCAATACTGTCTCATTTTGACCTTTACTTTTACTACCAAAAGAATTGATTAAAAGCATCTGAGCTCCATCTAACACCATAGTACGTGCTATCATTGGATTCCACCGATCATTACATATTAGTATCCCTGCCCGCCCATACGGCGTATCAAATGCTCTCAGCTTCTTTCCTATACGGTTAAAGTACCAGTCATCTATATATCCTTCTGCAAACTGAGTCTTTTGGTAATCTCCAAGTATCTCTCCATCCCCATCAATAAATATCGATGTGTTATATATGTCCCCACCCCTACGCTCAGCAAATCCAAAACAAAGACATTTATTTAATTCACGTGCAAGATCTCTAAATCTTTTAACATATTCACCATCCATAGGCTCTGCTATAGAAAGCATCTCTTTCCCTAACTCAGAATTCTCTACCACCTCACCAGTTACATAACCTTCTAAAACCCCTTCAGGAGCAACTATTAAATCAGGCTCTTCTTCAGCAGCTTTACGAATATAATGCTCAAGTTTATCTGCATTATATGGCTTATCCCATCTTCTAGGCTTAAGACTTAAAGCGCTCGCTTTAATAACTTTATACATACTATCTACCTTTCTAATATCCCTATTGTTTCCTATAATAATGTAGGATTTAAATCATATCTAATCATAGTAGCTATAAAAATAACAAATATTAAAATTATGAACTACTATCTAATTTGTCTTTTACTTTTTATTAATGTCGTACTAATTAATTGCAATGATAAACCAAAATCTGAACTTATCATAGAACCCACCCTAATGACACCAACTATAGAAATCCCAAAACCTACTAAGACTCCTGAAAATCAACAATTTTTATCAACCCTAATAAACACACCAACTAAAACTGCTGTTCCCCCTTCACCTACACCAACTTCTACTTCTACTCCTTTACCAACAATTTCTTCTATAAAAACTATTTCTACAGCTACTCCATCACCTACACCAACTTCTACTTCTATTCCTTTGTCAGCATCAACCCTAACCCCAACTGCCACAATTACACCGATACCAACTGCCACAATTACACCGATACCTACAGCAACAATTACACCTAGCCCTACAGCAACTCCAAGACCAACCATGACCCCCACTCCTCCAGCTCCTCCATCACCTACCCCTACCCCAATTGTTGCCCAAACGGCCGTAACGACTGCTACAGCCATTGCCCAAGCTAACCGACCAACACCTCAACCAACACGAACACCAATTCCAACTCCTGCAAGACCTACACCTCCAACTTGTCTGGTATGGACTAATGAAAATCCTTTATCATTTACATCAAGTAATAATACGTTAGGAATTACATTTAATCCTTCAAATGGGAGTAATGTATACAAAAATCCCGATTCTGATAATCTCATACTTCTTACAATTAAATTCCCTTATAAAGTCTCATTGTTAAAAGCAACTTTGATTAACAGTGATCAAATCGGTATAGATATCAAAAACTCATTTATGAGTAGCGATCAAATAATATTTTCAACTATTCAAACAGTTGAAATAGGAAAAAAATATAATTTATTTATAAGTGCAAGGCATCCTAGTGGAAATATTATTGGCCCTGTAAATTCTTCTTTTGATGTTATGCTTCCAGCAACAGAAATTCCTATAAAACCAGGGTGGAATTTAATTTCTATGCCTATTCTTCCAGAAGATAATGATCTTAATAATGTATTACAAAATTCTTATGTAAGTAAAATTATGACTACTGATCCTAATAATTCGCAATGGAAAAATACAGACGTACTACCATGTACTCCCGAAAAACATCTGCAAGATATTAAAGAACTCTCAAACTTAAGCACACCACAAGGATATTGGTTCTTTACATCTAGGCCTGAAACAATTGTAATAAAACATAATGAAACTATATCTTATAACTCTATCAATGCACATCTATCAAATCTTAAGGAAGGATGGAATTTAATAAATGTTATTAGTTCTGAAAAAATTGGAACATTTGTTAAGGCAGATGAATATCTTCAAACAGTTACCTGGACTGAAGGTTATGGCTATGATAAAACATCAAAACTATATTACAGCTTCAAACCCAATACAAACTCTTCCTTAGAAGTTGGATATGGATATTATATTAAAATTATAAAAAATAATACTGATTAAATTGTATGATAAATAATGTATATTAACTGTCCTAAATGTCATAATAAAACACTTAAGGGAAATTTCTGTACTTTGTGTGGAGAAATATTACCAATGAATTCATCCTCTCAAGAAATTACTACAAGTAATCCATTCGAAAAATTACGCTTACGCTGGATATTATTATGGTTTATTGCCAGTATTCCGATAGCAATCATAATATTTGCTATTTTGGGAGGTCTATATTACATTCTCAACTTAATTGAATCAATTCAAGGCCTCTTTAAAGACTCAGCATTACTTTTAATTACAGAATCAATATTCAGATATGGATTTTTAACTATATGGACCTACTATATATTTAAAAAGCATTTTATTTCACCAAAAATATTAATCGGTAATTTTGGACAAAAACATCCATGGAAAATTATCCTTTTTATATTTATAGCAACTGTATTTTATAGCTTAGGTGCACACTGGACATTATCTTACCCTTTGGCGAAGATAATGCCTGATCAAATATCTTCTTTACTAAATGAAAAAATTTTTTTCTCCTACAACGATACAGCTACTCCTGTAATTGGAAATATTGTAATGTTTTTGAATTTAGTTGTACTTGCGCCTATATTTGAAGAATTATTTTTCCGAGGTATATTGTTTACTAGATTAAGTACAAAATGGAATCAGACATCTGCAATTATAATTAGTTCTATTATCTTCGGATGTTTACACCCAACTAATATAATAGGTGCATCTGTTTTTGGTGCAATATTGTGTATTTTTTATACTAAAACAAATTCTTTAATGGTACCAATAGCTATTCATGGTATTAATAATTTAATGATAGTTGTCGTAGTATTACTTGTAGGTGAAACAGATACTGGTATAAATCAACTAACTAATTTTGAAAACGAACTTTTTGTAGCGCTCTTGTTCGTTGTAGTGTCTTCTCCAATAGTATTTGGAATACTAACACGGTGGTGGCCTAAACAAAATGATGATTTGCCCTACAACACCAATGAAAAGTATTTAGAAAACACATAGTACCTAAACTATTTTTTTTCCTTTACTTTTAGCTAATCTTTCTAAATGTTTTTCAGTTAAAAAACTTGGAACAAATACCCAAATCACAACTAAAAATGCCTTAATAAACTGATATCTCTTAAATTTATCCCAGGCTATTTCAATTATACGTTTTCTTTTCACTATAAAAATTAAATTTCTTTTTTAACATAATTACGTAATACACCGATATTGCCAACTTCAGCTTCAACTACATCCTGATCATTAAGAGGATGTTTTGATCCTACATCACCAGTAGCTAATATATCACCCGGGCGTAAAGTATGCCATTTAGAAATTACAGAAATCAAATTTGCAATAGGGAATTTCATTAACTTAGTCGATCCATCTTGATCTAGATGACCACTAATTCGTAATTTCAATGATAAATCAAGGGGATTAGGGATCTGGTCTTTTGGAACAATCCATGGCCCAATGGGAGCACTAGTGTCAAATACTTTCGGAGTAGGACCTAACATATAATTCAACTGTTCCCTTAAAGTAACGTCGTTCATAATTGTATACCCCCAAATATAATCCTCTGCTTCATCTTCTCCAATATTACGTCCTTCTTTACCGATTACTACAGTAAGTTCAGTCCCACCAACCACATGACCTTTATGAGCCTTAGGTATTAGAATCGTATCATCCATACCAACTACAACTTGTGACATTTTATAAAAAACACCAGGATGATTTTCATCAAATCCCTCTGGTAATTTTTTCCCCGTCATATAATGACTAACAAAAGTATCTCCAAAACAAATCACTTTAGTTCCTGTATGTATTGGTGCAAGTAAACGTACCTCATCAAGAGAATGGCAAATTAGTTCTCCTTGCAAACCAGTGGTAATTTTTTCGGACACTACATAATCTAAACTTTTTCTCACCTGTTCAATTGAATGAGTTCCAGCTAAAAGAAAATATTCGAGAGTATCAGGCACAATTGTTTTAGCTAAGGTATACAAATTATTACCTTTGTTTTCAGCATGAATATAAGCAGCATAAGTTAAAGTTAAATCATAAACTTGATTATCAATGACGCTACCTAACCTAGATTCAGAATCTCTTGTAAATAAACAGATTTTTAAATCTCTCATTTTTTTCTCCTTAATATCGAACATACCTAGTAATTTTAACAAACAATTTCAACGGAAGTAAATCTACAAATTAATTGACAAATACTATATGCTATATAACTTAAGAAGTACTTAAAAAGGCAATGAAGGAGATTATTTTATGAGCAAATATATATTTCATGAAGATGAATGGAAACAATATGAAGATGGATATACAACTGCTACTATGCTTGGTATCCATGGCGAAAAATATGGCCAGATCAAACATCGCATGCTAAACAGCGGACCTGGTGGAATGCCTGGATCATCTACATATGGTAGTTATTTAGGTGTAAACACATTTGGACCTGGTGGAATATATGAATCTCATGCACATGAAACTCCAATGTTCTACTATGTGTTAGAGGGAAGAGCACTTATGAGAGTTGGAGATGAAGAAAAGATTGTTTCTAAGGGAGCATGGGTTTACACTCCACCGCAAGTTGATCACTATACTGAAAACATTGGCGAAACTGATTTTGCTTATATTATTTTTGGTGGGGAGCCACTTGACCCCAACAATACCACAGCTCATTCTGAAATAGAAAGACACGAAGACAATACATAACAAATCATCCTAAAATCCATTAGTTTTTATGCTAAGCTTCGATTAAATTAAATTAATCGAAGCTTGCTCTATTAATTTTGTAAATAGTTACATTAACCAATAAAGCATGAAATGAGGAAGAAAATGCACTTACAAAAAGAAGACTGGATTCCTACTTATAATTGTGAACCTACCTTAAATGATTTAGAAATTATTGAATTCTGTCGAAATGGCTTTTTAAAATTTGAAAATCTAATCCCCGAAGACATCAATCAAAAAACTTTAGATTTTCTTCAAAAAGTTCCTGAGAAAAATCATGGCCAACCTCATGAAATACTTGATGAGCCATGGTTTATGGATAATGTAATTAAACACCCTAAAGTAGCAGGAGCTATTCGGTCGTTACTTGGGAAAGATTTTGCACTACCTCCTACGATAGCTAATCACAGATCTGTTTGTCCACAACCTGGCCAAAACTGGCACCTTGATGGAGGCGCAAAACATGATGGTCAATTAAATACATTACTAGTTTTTTATTATCCAGAACCATGCCCTAGAGAGATGGGACCTACTGAAATTGTACCTGGTTCTCATTTCTTATATACCGACCAAAGCAGATTTATAGGACATCATGGCAGAATTAGAGGTAGTTACCATACCACTGCATCTGCTGGAACAATTTTCCTTGCTCATTATGCCATTTGGCATAGAAGATCTGAATCTTGGGGGGCAGGTGTTCGAAATAATTTAAAATTCTGGTATTGGCGAACTTCACCTCCAAAACGTGATTGGATCAAAACACCTGGATTTAACCTCTCTACCGCAGAATTTGAATTTAGTAATGATT
>PBMB01000007.1 GCA_002722455.1 Chloroflexota bacterium | reverse complement strand
TTATATATAAGTATTTAAAATTCATTTCTATACTCCTTAACGTATTTTGATATTCATGAATAGGCATAAAAAAACCTCCAAAAATTTAGTTCTGGAGGTCTAAGTCTTTTTAAATTTATACAGATTAGTGTAATTTTTAGTAATACATTAATTATAGGAGCCAACGACTCCGTATATATTCCCCCTAATAAATCTAGGTTTTACACAAACAGTTTTTCATATAATACTCAATATAAATATTATGAGAAAAATTTTATTTTGTCAAAATATTTGGACTTATTATTTTGCTTATGATTGATTTCATGTTTTTTAATCAATATTCCGAGTCAAGTTTTGCACTAACATGTAATATTTATATCTTACACATCATTTATTTCAAGTAGTATTTGATTTAAATCAGAGGGTATATTAGTTTCTATAATTTGTTTTTTGAGTGTGTTTGGGTGTAAAAACTCAATAGATTTTGCATGTAAAAAATGGCGGTTATCTATTTTTGTTTTTGATCCATATGTGGTATCACCAGCAATTGGATGCCCTATAGCTGAGAAGTGTACACGTATTTGATGTGTGCGGCCTGATTTTGGGAAAACTTCTACTAATGAATGTTGTGGGTATGTTTTTAAAACTTTGTATGTAGTGATTGATGGTTTCCCTGAATTAGTAATTGAGACAGTCGACCTTTTTGTAGGATTTCTTCCTAATGGCGCATTTATAATTGCATTTTTTTCATTAGGATGACCATCTATTAATCCAATGTATTGTTTTTTAATTTCACGATTCTTAAATTGCTTACTTAAGTGAGTTAGCACATCATTAGATTTTGCAATTAGAATGATGCCAGATGTATTTTTATCTAGCCTGTGTATAATACCTGCTCGGTGTGGTGGTCCTATATCTATTAATGATGGAAAAGTTTTTAGTAAAATATCAACTAGAGTGGATTCTTTGACACTTGGAGCTGGATGTACGATAAGATTTGCAGGCTTATCTAATCCTATGATGTAGTCATCTTCAAATATGATTGGAGGCAATTCTTTTTTTAGAGGAAAAGTTTTTTCTAAAAGTGGATCAATCGTGATTTTTTGATGAGATGTTATACGATATGATGGAGATTGTATGGTTTTTTGGTTAACTTTAACTTTACCTTTTTTTATTAGTTCTTGAATTTTTGCACGAGAAAAAAAAGTGTAATTTAATGACAAGAATTTATCTATACGCATATCTTTAGCATACTCTGGAGTGTATACAGATAGACGGTTTTCAGAAAGCTTTCCAAGGTTATTTTTTTGGAATTCTGTATTGTATTTGTTATTAGACATTTAGTATGTACTGTTTTTTAAAAGAGAAGTTTACTCTTCATTGTTAGGTATTTGCGATTCAGGAATCTCTGTTTGTTTTTTGCTTTGAGTATTTTTTCGTGGTTCAAATATAATATAGATTGAAATAATCGTAATTCCAATTATTATCGATGAGTCAGCTATGTTAAATACAGGCCACCATCCGATATCGATAAAGTCTATGACAAATCCTAGACGTAAGCGATCAATAAGATTACCGATAGCTCCTCCCAATTGTAGTCCAATTGCAATACTTAATAATTTATTTTGAAAAATAAAATTTTTGTACAGATAATATAAAAGGAAAATTGCAATAAAAGACCCAATAGTTAAAAATACAGTTTGATTTTGAAGGAGTCCAAATGCTGTTCCTGTATTAGTAACATAGGTAAAACGGAAAATACCATCGGTGGGCCAAGATTGATATATGGCTAGGTTTTGAGTTACTAGATATTTTGTTAGTTGATCAATAGATAACGTAATAAACAAAATTGAAATTATTAGTTTTTTGTATTTGGACATCATATTTTCATTAATTTTCTTCTATTGTAATACATTACCTTCATTACAATCGAATTATAACAATCCTTCTTTAATCCAGTGGTTAGATTTTTCGTATATCCAAATCATAATAAATCTAATTGTTGCAGCAATTACAATTGCTATTGGTATTGCTAATTCACTAAAATATTCAATTTTTAATATTTGACTTAGAATAATAGCAATAGGTAGTTCAATTATAACTGTGATAATGATTGAAATTAAAATGGGTATGTTAGGACGCCCAGCAGAACTTATTATAGTTGCTAATAAGTTAGATCCGCTAATTGGAATACATCCCAAACCAACAGTTATTAACCACAAAGATGAGATGCGAATAAATTCTGGATCTTTGCTAATAAATCCACTGATTTGATTTGGGAATATACTTACTAAGATAGTTATTGCTATACTTGCTATAAATATATAAAGTAAAGCAATATTTATTACGGTTTTGCTACTTGTAATTTGGTTAATTGAAAGGTTATGTCCTACTATAATTCCAGTAACAGAACCTAATCGTGTAGTTGTTAATGTAAGTAGCAATTCAAGCCTTCTCATTACTGAATAAGCTGATATTGCAGCAATCCCTTGGGTAGAAACTATAGACAGGAATGCTATTTGTAAAAATCCCCGCTGAAATTGAATTAAGGATGAAGGGATTCCTATTTTTGTCAATTTTTTAATAATGTTTGTGTTCAATCTTAAATCTTGGAAGCTAATGGCAAAGATTGAATTTTGTGATTCTATTATTTTGATGAAACATAAAGTTCCAAATGTACGTGATATTAGCATTGCTACAGCTATACCATAAACACCTAATTCAGGGGAAAAAAGAATTCCAAATATAAGTAATGGGCTTAAAATGATATGCAGTATTCGAGAACTCACTTCAATTTTAGCAGGAGTAATACTGTTTCCAGATGCTTGTATGGCTGAACTACAAGTTGATTGCATAGAAAAAAATAATAGAGTGAATCCAGTAATAGTCATAAATACTAATAGTTTAGGTATGAGTATAGGGTCTATTTTTAGCACAGTAAGTGTGCTTTCAAGAAAAAATCTTATAAAAATTATTATTATTGATGAATAGGCGATTGCCAGAAATAAACTTTGTAGAAATATTATTTTTGCATAATTTGTTCGGTTTTGGCCTAGGGCCCTTGAAATCAAGGCACGTGTAGCAGTATCTAGACCTGTTCTTAAAGAGAAAAAAACGAATGTTATTATTTGGCCTGTACCAACTATTGCAACATTTTCTATGCCTAATTTACCTATCCATATTAGATCAACGAAAGTCATTATAAACCAAAATAAACTTTCGCCTATTTGTGGCCAAGCTAATTTGATGAGATTATTATTGAGATTGCCTTTGTTAAGGGTGCTGTTATATTTTTTTTGTTCTTGTTCTGTAGTTTTATTATTATTAGGTAAAGACGGCATTGTATCTAGTATTATATAGTTATAGTCAATTTGATGTTAATTATGGAATTAAGGTTAGGTGGATTTGGTTTTGGATAAAAATCATGTTTTGAAGTGTATTGAATGTAATATTAAAATGGATCCAGATTTTATAATATATTCTTGTAAAGCCTGTAATGGTCCATTAGATATAGAATATAGTCATCCAATAATTGGTTCCTTCAACTCATATAATAGAGAATCTTTAGGTAGCTTAGGCGAGGGACAGACCCCTATTGTTCAATTATCTAAGTCTGCAAATCAATTTCGTGTTCATAGTCTGTTTGGTAAATTAGAATATTTTAGTCCAACAGCTTCTTTTAAAGATCGAGGGTCGGCAAGACTCGTACAGATATTAAAGGAGAATGGATGTGTTGAATTTGTTGAAGATTCATCAGGAAATGCAGGTGCTTCTTTAGCTGCATACGCGTCTAGAGTTGGTATTAAAGCACACATATTCGTTTCTGAAAATGCACCAAAGTCAAAACTTCTACAAATTCAATCTTATGGTGCGATTATTCATAAAATATGTGGGTCAAGAAATAAAGTAGAACGAGAAGCATTATCTTTTGTTAAGAAAAATAATTTAATTTATGCATCGCATTCACGTAGTCCATATTTCTTAGAAGGTATGAAGACTTTTTCGTATGAATTAATCAATAACTTTATAAATTTAGATAAATTCCCTGATCATATAGTCTTCCCAGTTGGTAATGGTTCTTTATTGATAGGTGTATGGAAAGGATTAGAAGAATTGGTTGCATTGGGCGAGTTAAAGAAAATACCTAAATTACATTGTATTCAGCCAGAATTGGTGATGCCAGTGGTTAATAAATTTAATAATAATGAATATATTGTAAGCGCTAATGAGACCATAGCGTCAGGTGCATCTGTAGAAAAGCCATTTAGGATGAATCAAATTATAGATGCTATACGTTGTACAGATGGAGGAGCTATAGGAGTCAGTGAAAAAGATATTCTAAATTCTTACACTCATCTTTCGCAAGTTGAAGGTATATTTGCTGAACCAACATCAGCTTTGGCGCTTGCAGGCACTAAATTGCTGGTTGATTCTGGAGTTATAGCGGCTGCTGATTCTGTGTTAATACCTATTACAGGAATAGGGTTAAAGCAAATTGAACTCGATTAAAGGTTCAATTAGTTTTTTTTAGGACATTCGAAAAACCATTTAGAGATCGGTTGATCATGTCTGTATCTACACAATATGCTATTCTAAAATACCCTGGTTTGCCAAAACCTGATCCTGGAACGACAAGGATTTTTTCTTCACGAAGTTTTTCAGCAAATAAGATGTCATCTTTAATTGGTGATTTGGGGAATATATAGAATGCACCCTGAGGCTTGATTATAGAATAACCCATTGAGGTAAGGTTATTGTAGAGAATATCTCTTTTATTTTGGTAATCCAAGATATCAACAGAGATATCTTGTAGTTGAGGTATTATATTTTGCATTAGAGCTGGAGCATTAACAAATCCTAGGATTCTATTGCTAAATGTAAGGCCATTTGATAACTCTTTATTTGATTCAATTGAAGGATTTATTGCAATATATCCAATTCTTTCTCCTGCTAAAGCTAGATCTTTTGAATGAGAAGTAGTGATGATTGTTCTTATGTGGTGTGGGAAAACTTGAGGGTACCTTAAATTATCAAACAGGATTTTTCTATAGGGTTCATCACTAACAAGATAAATATGTGTGTCGAATAACTTTTCTTTTTCTTGGATAATTTTTCCAATTGATGACAATACATTTTCATTATATACAACACCAGATGGATTGTTTGGAGAGTTAATAATAACCATTTTTGTTTTTTTGGTGATTGCTTTTTCTAAAGCATTTATATTTGGAAGAAAATTTTTGTCAGTGGGTACAATTTTATGTTTTGCGTTATGGTTATCTATATAAAATAGATATTCAACGAAATAAGGAGAGAAAATTAATATTTCATCTTTTGGGTTGACTAGGGTTTTGATAATGACATTTAATCCTCCTCCAGTACCACATGTCATGGTGATATGATTTGAATTAAATAGAATATTAGTTTCTTTTGATAATTGTTTAGCGATAGCATCTCGGGTTTCAACATAACCAGCATTAGGCATATATCGGTGGATTCCTTGAGGTGGGTTTAAAGATAATTCGCGTAGTATTTTGTAGAATTTAGCTGGAGGTTCAACATTGGGGTTACCTAAGGAAAAGTCAAATACATTATTTTCACCAAACTTTTTCTTTAGGATTAATCCATCTTCAAACATACGTCTAATCCAGGAGCTTTGATGCATTGATTCTAATATTTTTGTGGATACTGACATTTTTGAACTATAAATATATACTATGAAAATATAAGATTATTTATTTTATTGTACATTATATTTTGAGAATACATTATTATATTGTAAAGTTTGTTAAATTGTGTTCGAATTTATAAAAGTATTTTAAATGAAATTCAGGGCCTGTAGCTCAGTGGTAGAGCGGTCGGCTCATAACCGATTGGTCGTAGGTTCGATCCCTGCCGGGCCCATAAAATAGATTTAGAGGATAATATGGATGAAAATATGATTGGCGATTTCAAGATCCTAGCTCAAAATTCTGCAAAAGATATATCTGAAATTATTTCTGAATCTGGTGTTGAAGTAATAGCAATGTTATCACCTTGGGTTGATGTAGGAGGAGTGGGTAAGATTACTTTAAATCGATTACGAGATCATATGAGTGCTTCTGAACTTTTATCATTAAATAGACCTGGTAAATTTTACGATTTTACTCGATATAGGCCTACTGTTCATATTAATTCTGGTAAACAAGTACTTAAGGTTCCAAATACAAGGATTTTTTATGGAAGTATTGGTGAGAAATTTTATTTACTTGTTTATATTAAAGAGCCTCATAGTAATGCTGAAGATTTGATAGATTCCTTAGTTAGTGTGTTCACACGTTTAGGAATTAAAAGATATTGTAGAGTTGGTTCTATGTATGATGCAGTACCACATACTAGGCCAATTCGTATTTCACACACTATAAATGGTTCTAAAGTTGGAAGTGATAGTGATAGTGAAAGTGATGAGTTGATTGTTAGTGCATATCAAGGCCCAACTACAATATTACATCAATTAAATGATAAGTTAATGGCATTAGGGATTGAAACTATTAGTTTAATGGCACATCTGCCGCAGTATTTACAATTTGGATCTGATTTAATGGGGACTGCTTGTATTATGCGATATTTATGTGACATATACGGATTGCCAGAAGATTTAATCCATAGGATTGATGGTGAAAAGCAGTATGGTGAAGTTAACTCTTTTGTGTCAGATAATCATCAGGTTGCTAAGTTAATTAAAGAATTAGAACTTGCTTATGACTCAATGATTTTTAGAGAAGAGGGGACTTCAGAAACCACTGAAAATTCTTTAATGGACCCACAAGTTAAGGGGTTTTTAGAAGAAATGGCTGATCGACTAGATAATAACTTTATTGTCGATAAGGATGAAGATACGAAACTTGATATGTAATGATAAAATTTTCCGATCTCACCAAGTAATTGGGATAATATTCTTTTTTATTGCAGTCTTTTTTATCATTAATTGTACTTCGAATTCTACTAATGAAAATGAGGTATCACCAGACACTTCTAAAGGTTCTGTGATTGTAGTTAATAGTGATATTGCAGTAGGGGTTAATAGAATTCTGTTTATTGCATTGGATTCTGATGGTATTCCAGTACGTAATTCAAGATTACCTGTAAATTTTTCTTTAAAGGATGGAACTAATAATTTTGAATTGAAACAAAGCGCAAATTTTGTCAATTGGCCAAATAGTGAGTCGGGAGCATATGTGAGTGTAATTGAATTTCCGATTGATGGTAATTGGACAATGTTTGTTGGGGCAACTTATCAAAACCAAGAATTATTTTTTAAAATTCCACTAAATGTACAGAAGGAAAGTAGTTCCATACCAATAGGTGCAAATGTGCCAAGCACATATAATAAAACAAGATATGATGTGAATGATATACGGAGTATTACATCATCTGATAATCCGGATCTTGAGCTCTATTCTATATCTGTTGGTGATGCCGTTTTAAATAATAAATATTCTATAGTTACTTTTGCTTCTCCAATGTATTGTCAGACATCTACTTGTGGTCCTCAAGTAGATGTTCTTTCTAATTTACGTAAAGAATATAAACAAGACATCAATTTTATACATATTGAGGTATATGATAGAAATTATAACAATGAAGGTGAATTGATAAAAGTGTCGATATCTCCTATTTTAGATACCTGGGGGCTAAAAAGTGAGCCGTATACTTTTGTACTATCTTTAACTGGTAAGGTCATGATGAAATATGAAGGGTTTGTTACGGAAAAAGAATTAAAAACTTTCATTAGGTCATCTTTAAATATTGATTAAATCAATCATTTTTTAATTTAAACTAACTATAACTATTAGTGAAGTAAGGCATAATTTAATAGTTTAGTGAAATATATTTACTATTTAGTTTACTTTGATTGGAATTAGTGCAATTTCGCATTGCAAAAACCCTACCGTTAGATTAGATTAATATTATACATATTTTATACTTGTAAAATTTTAGGTAGTATTATGATTAATTCACATAAATATATATTTGTATCCTTTCTTTTTATTCTAATATTTGTTGGTCAGGCTGCTTTTGCTGACGATTTATATGCAAAATCTAAGGGTTTTGAGAATGATAAATTAGTATTGGTAGTTGATTCTCATGCTATATTAGATTCTCCAATTATGCGAGAAAGATTAGTAACATTAATGGGGTTGTTGTCAGGTATTGATAATACATCTGATATATATGTAATTTCCTCATTTGATCCTGTTAATCCAGTTTTAATAACTGGTAATTCTGAAGAAAACTTGATGAAAAACATTTCAGGATTAGTTAGTAATATGTCGGACCACTCTTCGATGAATGCTAGTTTAGTTGATGCACTAAATGAGTCACATTCTTTAATAAAATCATCACAATCTTTTGGTAAAGTATATTTTGTTACAGGTAGTTCAAATAAAACGGAATTCTCTAGATTATCTAGACATCTAATGCCAATTGTGGCACAGCATCTTGAAGAAGGTGTTAAGATTGACGGCATAACTTTATCAAAAACTTCGAATTCAGAAGTTTCATTTTTAGATACCTTAACTCAAAAATCTGGAGGAGATGTTTTTAAATTAGCATCTGGTATAGGTTTTCGACAATTTGCTGACACTGTAATGACTCAAAACAATCAACAGGGAATTGATAAAGTTTTAACTAAAATAGCTAAGCAAGGAGAAGTTTTAAAGTCCAATTTATCCATACACCCTGGAACATTAAAGACTATGTTGTTTTTATTTAAAGAAAATTCTGGAGGAGAGTTACGACTTGTTAACCCGAATAATTATGAGGTTAAAGAGTCTGACCTAGATGTTGTGAAAACTCCATATGTAGATATTTGGGAAATTCCTAGCCCTTCTGCAGGAGACTGGAGTTTTGATTTAAGAGACGTTACAGGCAATGTTTCAGTTTGGCAAATTAGTGAAAATGATTATAATCTCGATTTAATTTCCTCACCACAATTAGTGGTGAATGAATCAATGGTGTTAATGGCATCATTGAATGATTCAAATGGTTTAGTCATTCCTGCTGATGTTGATGTGAAAATGAAAATTATTACGCCAAATAGTGATGAAATGACCTATGAAATGTTGGATAATGGTGAAAATGGAGATTCTTATAGTGGAGATGGATATTTTTCAACATTAATCCCCGCAGAAACAATGAAAATGGAAGGTGAATATGATGTTTCTTTGAGTATGGATTGGGGTAATTCCGATAGTGTAATTAGACTCAAAAAGACTTTAGAAGTCATAGCATTTCCAACTTTAGATATTTTAAGAACATCACCAGATGCATTGATTAAAGTTAAATCTCCTACTGTAGTTGGTACTGCTAGTGTATATTTGAGAGGTATGCCATATAAAATTAATCCTGATCAAATTTCAGGTAATTTAACGGGATTGAAGCCTGAACTAGCTAGTATTGAACTTCGACCCCGTAATATTTCAAAAAGTGGTAAATCAGATTCTTTTGATATTATTATTACCGCAGATTATATAGGTAAATTTACCGAAATCATTCGGATGGACCTAACATATGGAGAAGAGATCTATTCTGTACAATCAGATTCTTACGTCACGGATGTAGTAGAAAGTTTGCCATCTCCTATTGCTCCACCAGCTGTAAATCAAATTGCTAGTATTGTCACAGATGATTCACCAAAATATGAAAATCAAATTGATTTTCTTTTCGAAAACCAAGAAGAAAATCTAAAAGTAGAGGAAAATCTAGCTATGGTAGAGAGTATCGATTTAGTTACTGTTAGTGGAGTATTGCTATTAGTTTTCGCCATAGCTTTAATATTTGTAATGTATTTGTTACATAAATATTTTACTCCGATGGGTTTTATTCTGGATGATTCAAGAAATGTACTGTTTAATTTTTCAAATATTAATACATTTTCAATTAAAAACTTCTTTTTACCAGGTAGGGTATTAGGTAAAAATATCGACTTGCCAGGATTAGAGGATGTGGTGTTTCATTTTACGCAAAGAGGATTGAGTGTTAGTAGTGCTACAGATAGTAAGACGATTCGTGTTGATAATCAGCCAGTTGTTGGGAAAATAAATGTAGCTAACGGCGCATGGCTTGGATCTAGTGGTAAATTATATTCTTTTTCAGTAAATCGATGAATTAAATCGATTCTATAGCAGTATAGCAAGTGTCCATGATGTCATCACTGGAAATTTTATATTTCTTATATAGATCAAATGGATCACCTGATTCTCCGTAAGATGTAATACCAAGAGGCCATACTTTTCCCCCTATAGTTGATCCAATCCATGATAGTGTGTGAGGATGTCCATCCATAACAGTTACTATAGGTGAGATATTTTCAGTAATAAGTTGATCTATAAGATTATTTGATCCACTAGAATGATGATTACCAGACTGTGTACGTGCCTGATAATTTTTATAGAGAATGCCGGGACCAGTAATGTTTATTACATTTGCATAAACACCCTCTTCTAGAAGTTCATTACTAGCTTTGATTGCTTGAGGTAGTATTGCACCCGTTGCTACTATATTTACGGTATTTTTGCCTATATTATATAGAGGTAGTGAAGATCGATCGATAAGTTTATATCCTCCATTAATTATTTTTTCTTGTAGTTCTGATTCAGTTGATTCGTTGTAAATTGAATCAAACAGACTTTGATCAATTTGTAGAGTGGATAATCGAAGGTATATACTATTTTTTCGTTCCATTACTTGTTGGATAGCAAAAAGCAATATCCATTCGAGTTCTTTTCCAAAGCAAGGTTCATAATATAGTAAATCTGGTGTTTCTATTCCAATTGATGGTGTAATTATTGATTGATGAGCACCTCCTTCTGGTCCAAGTGTTACTCCTGATGGAGTGCCAACTAGGATAAACTTACTTCCTGAATATAAACTATAAACTAGAGCATCAAGCCCACGTCTAATGAACGGATCGTAAACAGTACCTATAGGTATAAGATAATCTCCATTCATTTCTTTTGTAAGTCCCAATTGCCCTAAACATAAAAATAAATTATTTTCTGAAATCCCAAGTTCAATGTGCTGCCCAGTTTTTGAAGTTGTCCATTTTAATGAACGTAAGATTTGTTCTTCAGGTAAATCTGCTACTACTTGATCACTAGAACTCCATATATGTTTTTTATTGATCCATCCACCGAGATTAGTTGAGCTTGCTACGTCAGGGCTTACAGTTACAATTTTTTCAGTTATTTCTTCTTTTAATGATCGAATTAATTCTGTTAATGTAAGTCCAAAAATTTGTTGGGAAGACATAAGTCCAGAATAAGTACGATCTATAGTATCAGGGATTGTAATTTTATTTGGACTATGTTTAGCTGGGGAAGGTTTTGATTCTGGGTATAAATCTTTTTTTCTTTTCTTACATAATTTTGATACTGTACTCTTATCATCAAATTTTTCGATAGGATTCGCAGGGTCTATTGAAAGTTCTTTCATTATGCTTTGCATTTGTTTTTGAGATAGTTGCATAGAGTGATTTTGAGGATCGCCAATAGAAGGTAGCCTCCATCCTTTAAAAGTATATGCAAATATGACATTAGGAGAATTGGTAGTGATTTCTGAAAATGTTTTTCTTAATGTATCAAAATCATGTCCGCCAAGGTTCGTAAACAGAGTTTTTAAATCTTGATCATTCCACTGTTCTATAAATTTTTTAAGATCTTTAGGATGCGAAGTATAAATTGGTAAGTGTTCACGTATAATAGATCCATCTAATAAAAGGAGTCTTTGATAAAGTTCATTAGGCATCTCATCTATTGATTGTTGAAGTAAATCTCCTTTAGGTTGATTAAATGCATTTTGTAATTTTGTTCCATATTTTGCTTCATGCACTTGCCAGCCATTAGCATAAAACATTTGGCGCCATGCACGTACACGTATTCCAGGTATAATTCGATCTAGACTTTGGCGGTTCAAATCTACGATCCATACAATATCCTTTGAATCAATCAAATTAGGTTCAGCAATTGCTTCCCAAATAGAACCTTCATCTAATTCGGCATCACCTAGTAGACTAAAATATCTTCTTTTTGGGATAGATGTTTTAGTGTGAGTCTTTAAATATTCATCAGCCAACCAGTTAAAGTTTGGAGCTACTGCACCTAATCCAACAGATCCTGATGAATAATCGACAAAATCAGGATCTTTTGTTCTACTTGGGTATGATTGTAGCCCTCCTAATTCTCGAAATTTTTTCAAAAATGATGGGTCAAGGTTTCCTAGTAGATATTGAATTGCATGATAAGCTGGAGAAGCATGAGGTTTTATAGCAATTCTATCTCCTTGATTTAAATATTCAAAGTATAAATAAGTTAAGGTAGTAATTACAGAAGAGCTGGAAGAAGGATGTCCACCCACTTTTAATGTGCTTGGGTTTTGACGAATGTTATTTGCGTAGTCTAACATATACAATGATAACCAAAGAGCACGGTTTTGTAGTTTGTCTAAGATATCATTATTAACTTGATGATGAGTAGATATTTGCTTCATTGTTTTTAGTTTTTCTATTATCTTACACTAGTTAGATAAGAGATTAAATTGTAAATTAACCAAGTGTAAGGTACAATTCGTTATTGTATTAAATTTGTTAATAAGTGTAGATAAATGAGATTTATTTTATCATATGAAAAAACTTTACCGATTCTAACTATAGTATTAGGATTTATCTCTACTGCTGTATTTGGTGTTTCAACAGCTACTACAGTGTTTATAGCAATATTGTTAATGACATCAATTTTTTTCATTAATTTACGTCCACAAGTGTATCGTATGGAAGGTGTCTATTTATTTAGCATTACGTTATTAGTAACAGGATGGTTAACTGGAATAGTTGTTGGTGCTCTTTTCAGGGCTAATTTTTAATAATTAAACATTTTTTGGAATTCGGGTAATTTTCCCTTTATCGTTAATGTGGTGGGTTTTGGAAGTTTTCATATCATTTTTTTCAATTACTTGTTGTATTGCTTGAGTAGCTAGTTTTTTTTCTAGTCTTAATATTGTTCCAATTGCGACATACAGAACATCAACAGCTTCATTTGCAATATCTATGGGGTTTTCTGTAAGGATAGCTTGTTCTAATTCATTGACTTCTTCTGCTTGGATAGGTATACGTTCTAACAGTTCATTTCTGGTAGCTACTCCGTCCATATTAAATCTTTCATGAAGTGAGTTTACTGAATTAGCCAAATCAGTAAATTTTGTAAATAAAGTATCCATCCATGCACCTCTTTGGTTTGCTTAATAAAAATAAGTAGCTCTTACCAAGTTGTTTTTAAAATTCGAAATATTTGTTCAGATGTATTTTTAATTAGTTCGTATGCGTTATCTGAGGCATTTTTCAAATCCATTGGTTTTGGAATAATTGGTATTACTGCATCAATCCCATGAGAATGAACATCTTGATAATTTTCACCCAATGATCCACATATAGCAATGACAGGGATGTTGTATTTTTTTGCATGTTTTGCAACGCCTATAGGGGCTTTACTAAAAACTGTTTGAAAATCTATTTGTCCTTCTCCAGTAATTACTAAATCAACGTTTTTTAAAGATTTATCAAAATCTAGTGAATCCAGAACTATTTCGATTCCAGGTTTTAATTTGGCGTTTAAGAATCCAACCATACCTCCGCCAATACCTCCTGCAGCACCTGACCCCTCAATTTTCATAATATTAATCCCTGTATCTCTAATTAGTTGGGATCCGAAATGATATAGCGCATCATCTAAGGTTTTTACCATTTCAGGAGAAGCTCCTTTTTGAGGGCCATATATAAAAGATGCACCATTTGGTCCACATAGAGGATTATTAACATCACATGCAACTAATATTTCTGATTCATTAATCCGTGGATCAATACCAGATATATCAATTTTAGTTATTTCATTTAGTGCTAATCCGCCTAAATCTATAGGTTTTTTATTTTCATCGGTTAATTTTGCTCCGAGAGCTTGTGCCATTCCAGCTCCACCATCGTTGGTAGCACTACCACCAATACCAATAATAAATTTGCGATAACCCAGATCAAGTGATTCTTTAATTATTTCGCCTAATCCATATGAAGTTGTATAATAGGGATTTCTTTTATTTTGCGGGACTAATGCTAGTCCTGATATGCGTGCCATTTCAATGATTACAGTTTTGCTATCGCCAAGTGTTCCCCATATGACAGGTATTGAATTACCTAAAGGACCTGTAGCATTACTATTATGGATGGTTCCATTAGTACTTTCGACTAATGTTTCGAGTGTCCCGTCTCCACCATCAGCTACTGGAATTATAAGGCTTTTTATATCAGGGAATATATTAAGGGCTCCTTGTTTAATAGCTTCAGCTACCTTAATAGCAGATATACTTCCTTTATAAGATTGAGGTGCAATTAGTATCTTCATTTACAAATTATATTCTAACCAGGTAGTTGTTGATTTTATATTTTGATTTAGCCATTGGATATTTAGGGTGCTTTGTTCAATTGATTGCTTGATTGCTCTATCGGCAGATGGAACAGGATTTTGATTGAAAAATAACATATAATCATCAAGATCATTTTGTTGAGTAAATAATGATCCTATAGATACTAATGACATTATTCCAAACCCACCTTTTCCGTATCTTTTATTTAATTCTGCCCAATTATTTTTGATGAATTCCCAGGCTAAGTTTTGACTATTTGTGTTACGTGATACACCCAGGATAATTCGAATTGTATCATGTTGTCGTACATCGTTTGTTAAAGAGAATTCCAGAGTTTTCTTTAACAAATTAGAATTTGATGGATATGTAAGAGCATTTAAAATACGTGTTCGCTCTTCTGAAAGACTAGCTTTTGAGTAAAGATCTAGCATTTCATCATATTCAGAAGATGAACATTCTTTGGTATTCAGATTATATACTACCGAACGGATATCAGGATTAATTGTAGTTTTTTTATTCCTAAAATTTGAAAAAATAGTTCTAGCTGTAGAAATTGTAGTGCTATCTCCGTAAATACCAAGTCGAAGTAGTATATTACTGCGTAGTATTACATTTAGATCGGTATCTGTTTCTGTTGGGTTCCATCCCAAAGTATTAGCAATAGAACTAAACATTTGTCTCGAAAAAGTTTCCATATTGTCTTTACAGGGAGTATTGGCAAGCAAATGATTTAGGTGGTCAATATTTTTTGATATATTCATCCATACGTGTGGATTAGTTTCATTTTTATAAAATTTCAATAATTCAAGAAGATGGTCGATTTGAACAGTTCCATTGAGACATAATGCATGTGAATCATTCTGAACACCTAATCTGTCAACTGGAGAAATAAGTTTATCTTCAATCATTTTTTGTTGCATAGGTAATAGAGATCTGTCGTAATTAACTCTATAGAATCCAGTTTGTTGAGGATTTATTTTAAACCAATATGGTTTTGCATCGTTGATTTTGTCTAAAACAAGACTATTATTTTTATTTGATATCAGTTGTGCAGTAATTTTAGAAGCATTATAACTATCAATTGTAAGAGGAATATTCCAGACTATTTGTTTTTCTAAAGTGTTATTATTTTTCATAATCGCATCGTATCGAAATGGGGTTTGGTTAATAGACAATTCTATTTTAGAGGATTCAGCTGATTTAATCTTAATATTTATAAGAGGATAACCAGTTTGAGCTGTCCAGTCTTTCATAATGGTTTGCACTGGTTTTTTTGAGATTATTTCTAATGCATTCCATAAGTCAGTTGTTTGAGCATTTGAATATTCATGAGATTTCATATATAACGATATTCCTTTTTGGAATATGTTTGGAGATAAAAAAGCTTCTAACATCCTAAGTATTGATGCACCTTTACTATAGCTAATTGCATCGAACAATTGTCCGATTTCTGCAGGGTTATTAACTTCTTGTTCAATTGGATGAGAATTAGCTAATCCGTCTAATTCTAATGCTATATTAGTGTCATCTACTACGAAGTTGGTCCAAACGTCCCATTCGGGGAATATATCATTTATGGCTTTGTCTCCCATCCAAGATGCGAAACTTTCATTTAACCATAGATCATTCCACCATTTCATAGTTACTAAGTTCCCAAACCACATGTGAGCCATTTCATGGGCTATAATTGCAGCAACATTTTGACGAGTAATGACAGAGCTATTTTCAGGGTCTACTAAAAGAGCGGTTTCACGGTACGTTATAAGTCCCCAATTTTCCATAGCTCCAGCTGCAAAATCAGGGATTACAATATGGTCTAATTTCTTCAATGGATAAGGAATCCCAAAGTATTTGTTCATATACTCAAGGAGTCGAGTAGATGTATCTAATGCAAATTGTCCTAAGTTTTTATTACCCTTTGTGGTCCAAATGCTGATTTTAGTACCTTCTTCAGTTGTATGGCTAATTGATTCTAATTCACCTATAACAATTGCAAGGATGTAAGTTGACATAGGAGGAGATTCATCAAAAATGATATGTTTCATAGCATGCTTATTAGTTTTTATTGATTTTACGGGCATATTAGATAATCCTTCTAAATGCTGAGGGATTATTAACTCAATAATGAAAATTGCTTTATAGGAAGGTTCATCCCAGCAAGGAAACATTCTTCGTGCATCAGTAGGTTCAAATTGGGTACTGATCATTGTTTTTTCTTGAGAGGAAGATTTATATTTACTTAGATATAGACCCCGTAGGTTTGATCCAATATTACCCGAAAATTTTATTTTGAGAATTGCATTGCACTTAGGAAGAGAATTTTCAAATTTTAATGTTACAGTTTCTTTTGCTTTGTTGGGCATGATAACTGTAGGGGCAAGTACTTCATTTGTTGATATGTGTACTTCTACTGAGATTAAAGAGAGATCTACAGAATGTAATGTAATTTCTTCAGTGGGTTCTAGTATATTTATGTTTACTGAAACAGTTCCTTGAAACGACATTTTTTCAATATCAGGTTGTATTGAAATGTTGTATTTTGAAGGAAAGATTTTATTAGAAAGTAATTCTGAGTGTAAGGGGTGTCTCAGAGGGTTAGAATTAATCATTTTATTTTTGTACCTCTTTTAGTCTAAATGTGATACTAATTTTTTATTTGATACTTGTATTAGTAACTAAATTAATAATTTTATTTATTTGGGAAACCGTATCTTTCAGGTTACCGTTTTTATTGTTAATTTTATAATCAAATTCTCTAATCATTTTCTTTTCTTTTTTAGCGGTTTCAAGTCTTTGTGAAATTTCCTCATTTGATTCAGTCATTCTTTTGATCAATCTAGATTTTAGTTCTGAATCTGGAGCAGTAATGAATATTAATGTTGATTTTGGAAAATCAGATTTAATTTTCAAAGCACCTTGAACATCTAATTTAAGTATAACCTGGTTACCTTTTTCGAGAGCTTTGTACACTGGTTCTTTTGGAACGCCATAAAGATCACCATAGACATTAGCCCATTCAAGTAGCTGGTCTTGTAAAATTAATTCTTGAAATTTTGTTTTATTTACAAAGAAGTAATGAGTTCCATCAATTTCTTCAATCCGAGGTTTTCTGGTTGTTATTGTAATTGGATAATGGTATGGGTGTTTTAATTTTTTTATTTCAGATACTACTGTATCTTTGCCTACTCCTGATGGCCCAGATATAACAAATAAAAACCCACCATAATTTTTTAAAATTGTCTTGTGCTTAGTCATTGAGTTATTTTTTTAAAGATTTAATTTGATTCCAGAATTCAGGATATGAAACAGAAGCAATATCGCCACCGCTAATTGTAGTAGTACCTTTAGCTAAAATCCCACCAATTGCCATAGTCATTGCTATTCTGTGGTCATTGTAGCTACGACAGAATCCACCTTTAAGCGTTGTTTTACCATGAATTAGCATACCGTCTGGGCGTTCTTCAATATTTTGCACTCCAAGTTGTTTTAATCCACTAATTGTAGATTTTATTCGATCAGATTCTTTTACACGTAATTCTTCTGCTCCAGTAATTTCTGTAGTTCCTTTTGCAAAACATGCAGCCAGACATAATATAGGTAATTCATCAATGATATTAGGGATGATTTGGTGATTAATTTGGATTGCTTTTAAGTTGCTTGAATTTGCTGAGATATCAGCAATTGTTTCACCAGAAATATTTTTAATGTTGGAAATATTTATGTTAGCACCCATTGATTTTAAAATATCTAATATAGCTGAACGAGTTGGATTGATTCCAACATTATTGATTTTTATAGTTGCGTTTGGATGACAACAAGCAGCAATGATCCAATAAGTAGCAGAACTAATATCTCCTGGTACAATTATATTATTTGGTTTTGGTTGAGATGGAATGATTGTGATTCGTGAATTGTTTTGAGAAATATCTACTCCCATATATTTAAGCATTAGTTCTGTGTGATTACGTGTTGTAAATGGATCAATGATAATAGTTTTTTTTTGTGAAATTAGTGAGGCGAGTATTATGGAAGATTTAACTTGAGCACTTGCTACTTTTAATTCCATTGTGTCGGGTGGATTTAATGAGGTTCCTTCAATTTCTAAGGGTGCAAATTGATTGTTGTCTCTACCGCTAATTTTTGCACCCATTAGCGTTAACGGGTCAATAATTCTTTTCATAGGTCGATTATTTAATGATTTATCTCCAAATATAATTGAAGAAAAGTTTTGGCCAGATAAAATCCCAGATAATAAACGTAAAGTTGTTCCACTATTACCGGCATTAAGAGGTTTAGCAGACCTACTTAGTCCAGTTAAACCTTTACCAACAATTTCTACGCAATTTGTTAAAGTATTAGAGCAATTTTTTGGATATGAAATATCTATCCCCAATGATTTAAGACATTTTATTGTTGAAAGTACATCTTTTCCAAAAGATAGGTTGCATATGTGTGAAGGTCCAAGTGCAATACTACTGAGCATAAGGGCGCGATGTGAAACTGATTTATCGCCTGGTACATTTAATTGATTGTGAATTTTTTGTATCTGGGATACGGTATATATCATTTAAATTTTGATAAATTATATTTATTTTTTTTAAATTAATTGTTTGTTAAAACGTTTGTTTTAAGTCTATTCCCCACAATTCTAAAATTACATAGATAATCATGAATTAGGAAATTAAGAAATACTATTAACATAGTAAGTACTTACAAATATATTTTTTATCGAAAAGTAGTATGTGATGCGTTTTAGAATTGTGGGTTTAATGTCCGCCACAACCGCAGCCGCCACCAGAATTTTCATGACCACCACCACCGCCACAGCCACCACCGCCGCAGCCACAACCACCACTGCCGCAGCCACCGGCACTTTGAGGGAAATTAGGGTTGTTTATTGTGAATCCACTTCGCATTAAATCTTCAACAAAGTCTATAGTAGACCCTTCAACATATGGAGCACTATTTTGGTCTATAGCTAAATCAATATCATTTATTGCAAATGTGACATCATCTTCATGTTGGGTAGTGTCGATTCCCATTGAATATTGAATACCACCTTGCGGGTTACTCATTGCCATAATTCTTAGGAAATTTTTTTCACTAGAATTATTTTCGTCATTAATTAATTTTGATAGTTCTTTTTGTGCTAAATCAGTTATTTCAAGCTTTATTTGAGAGATAGCAGACATTATAGTCCTCCATATTTACTTTATTTATTTAATTAGTACACTAGCATGACTAGTTATTATCGTCAATCAATCTAATTGTACTAAATTTGAATCTATATTGTACTAAATTGATATATTATTCTAAGTACATATTATACATTAAATAATTCCTGTGTTAACGATAGTTTGCTTGAAAATTATATATTTTGGGAAATTACAGTATATTTAATATTGACTGATTGATCACAAAATTCTACAATTATTTAGATGTCTCTGGTGGTTGTAGCGTCGTAGTTCCACCCGTTACCATACCGAACACGGAAGTGAAATGCGTCAGCGCCGACGATACTGCATTCGTGAGGATGTGGGACAATAGGTCACTGCCAGAGGCTATTTAATATAATGACTTTTAAATAGTCTACAGTAATGTTAAAATGACGATGTTCTTAAATCTAATATTTATTAAGAATAATTAATTTGATAAGTGGTGTTTAATTTGGATCCTAAAGAAGAAAATAATAAATCTGACATAATGGCTGGAGTCTTGGAAGCTATGGAAGACTTTAAGCCATTAAAAAGAGGACAGATAATTTCTGGAACCGTTGTGACTATGACAGATGAAGGTGCTTTAGTAAATGTGGGACATAAATCTGAAGGATTAATTCCTAGAAATGAAATGAGAACTATTGAAGATCAAGATGTTTTAGATGATGGTAATACCGTTACAGTAATGGTTATAAGAGGTGAATCATATGATTCACCAGCGGTTCTTTCACTAGATAAGATGTCTCATCAACGTGGATGGAAGAGACTAGTTGAAGCTCAGAATGCACAGGAGAGAATAAAGGGTAGAATAGTAGGAGTTAATAAGGGAGGATTTTTAGTTGACACTGAAAATATCCAAGGTTTTGTACCTCTTTCTCAAATAGTAACTTTAACTAAGGAACAAATGCAGAAATTACGAAAAGGTGAGTGGAATCATAATGATGCTGCTACTGAATTAGTTGGGAAAGAACTCGAACTTGTTGTAATGGATGCTGATCATGTTAGGTCTCGAGTGATAATGTCTGAACGTGAAGCAGATCGACAAGTTCAGGATGAGCGTAGAACAAAAATCGTTGGGACTCTTACTGAAGGACAAACAATTACAGGTAAAGTTACGCGCATTAGTGAATATGGTGCTTTTATAGATATGGGTGGTCTTGCAGGGTTATTACATATTTCAGAAATGGCTTGGGTTCCAGTCCGTGAAATTACAGATTTAGTTACAGTAGGGCAAGAAGTAACAGTCTATATATTGGGAGTAGATAAAGAGAATAAAAGAGTTAGTTTAAGTTTGAAAAGATTATCAGAAGAGCCTTGGGAAAAAATTAATGAAAAATATAAGGTTGGAGATGTTGTGGATGCTGAAATCACTAAAATAACTGATTTTGGTGCTTTTGCAAGATTAGATGGGATGATTGAGGGCTTAATTCATATATCAGAATTGAGTAATGAAAATGTTAGAGATGTTACAGATATTGTTAATTCAGGAGATAAAGTTAAAGTTAAGATCTTAAGTATTGAATTTGAGCGTCGTAGATTGGGATTAAGTTTTAAAGATGCTAAGTTAGCTGATGATGTTTCACATATAGAGGGTGTGGAAGTAAATTCAAGCGATTAGACTGTAGTGATAATATATTGATAACATTATGATATTTGAGGTGTAGATTGACTTCTAGTGGTAGTAGGTTTGAAAAATTTTCTGAAGAAGCCAGAAAAGTGCTTTCTTTTGCTCAAGAACAAGCTAAATTACTTAACCATGGATATATTGGAACTGAACATGTGTTTTTGGGATTAATAAATGAAAATGAATGTATTGCTACTAAATGTTTAGTTGATTTAGCTGTAGATCTTAGTACTGTTAAAGCTAAGATTGATGTAATTCTTGAAGAGAAACAATCTACGGAAGTTCGTGAATTGGGATTAACTCCTGATGCCAAAAAAGTCATTGAATTGGCTGTAGATGAAGCACGTATGATGAGTAGCAATTACATTGGTACCGAACATATTTTAATTGGATTACTTCGGGAAGGTGCCAGTGATGTTGTTAATATATTATTAGAGTATAAGATTGACATTGATATTGTTAGAGCAAGAATCGCTGATTTATTAGAAGAATCAGAAAAAAAAGGTAAAGGTAGTTCTAAGTCAAAAAGTGAAAATTCTACAAAAACACCTAGCTTGGATGCTTTAGGTGTTGATCTTACTGATTTAGCAAAGTCAGCTAAGCTAGACCCCACAGTTGGTAGAAAAAATGAGATTGAAAGAGTTATACAAATATTAAGCCGTAGGACTAAAAATAACCCTGTTTTAGTAGGTGAGCCTGGAGTAGGTAAAACTGCTATTGTTGAAGGTTTGGCTCAAAGAATAGCATCTAATGATGTTCCTAGGACTCTTTTAGATAAGAGGTTGTTTACATTAGATATAGGGTCATTGGTTGCTGGAACAAAGTACAGGGGAGAATTTGAGGAAAGATTAAAAAAAGTTATAGATGAAATCAAACAATCTAATGGAGAAGTAATTCTTTTTATAGATGAGGTCCATACAATGATAGGTGCTGGTGCAGCTGAGGGTGCAGTTGATGCCGCAAGTATTTTAAAACCACATTTAGCCAGAGGTACAATACAGTGTATTGGTGCAACAACTCTTGATGATTATCGAAAACATGTTGAAAAAGATCCTGCGCTTGAACGTCGTTTTCAACAAGTAATTGTTGTAGAACCAGATTCCGATGATACTTTGAATATTTTACGTGGTGTGAAACATAAATATGAAGAATATCATCAATTAGTAATTAAAGATGATGCCCTTCAGGCTGCTGTAAAAATGGCATCTAGATTTATTGCTGACAGATTTTTGCCAGATAAGGCAATAGATTTAGTTGATGAAGCAGCATCAAGAGTTAGGATAAATGTCTCAACAACACCTTCTTCAATAAAAGATTTATCTCAAGAAGTTGAAGCTATTAAGCAAAAAAAAGCTGATGCTATTTCATCTAGACAGTATGAAGATGCAGCTAAGTTAAGGGATGAAGAATCTGAATTAGTTGGGAAATTACGTATAGTTCAAGAAGAATGGAATAAATCAGTTGATGATCAGAGGCCGGAAGTTAATGGTGATCATATTTCTGAAGTTGTTAGTATGTGGACAGGTATTCCTGTAACTAAGATTACAAGTGATGAGACAGAACGACTTTTAAATATGGAGGATGAACTGCATAATAGTGTTGTTGGTCAAGATGAAGCAATTACAAAAGTATCTAAAGCGGTGCGTAGGTCTCGTTCTGGTATAAAAGATCCAAAAAGACCAGTTGGGATCTTTTTATTTGCAGGACCGACAGGTGTTGGTAAAACTTATGTTGTTCAAAAATTATCTGAGTTTATGTTTGGAACTGAAGATGCAGTTGTACGTATTGATATGTCAGAATTTATGGAAAGGCATACAGTTGCACGTTTAGTAGGTGCTCCTCCAGGATATGTTGGATATGATGATGGAGGACAACTTACTGAGGCTGTAAGAAGGCGTTCTTATTGTGTGATACTTTTAGATGAGATAGAAAAAGCACACCCTGAGGTGTTTAATGTTTTATTACAAATTTTTGATGATGGTCATTTAACTGATTCTCGAGGTCGTAAAGTTGATTTTCGTAATACCATCGTGGTTATGACTAGTAATATAGGATCTGATTTGATCAAACAGGATCGAATGATTGGATTTTCTTATAAAAATTCAGATGAAGTAGATGATAACGACAGATATAATCGTATGAAAGATAATGTAATTGATGAAATAAAAAGATTCTTCAGGCCAGAATTTTTAAATCGTATTGATGATACTGTTGTGTTTCATGCTTTAAGCCAAGATCACATGAGTCAAATAGTAGATTTAATGCTTCAATCTGTTGCTTCAAGTCTATTAGAACAAGGTATAAGTATCGAAATTTTACCAGAGATGAAAGATTGGCTTTCAGAACATGGGTATGACCCAACTTATGGAGCACGCCCATTAAGAAGACTGATTCAGGATGAAGTTGAAGATAAAATTTCAGATGTGGTACTTACTGAAAATCTTAAACCTGGAGATACATTAATTATTGGATTTGATGGCAAATCAGCAAAGATAGAAATCAAGTCAGCATATACTACAATTACTAGTGATTAGATTAAATTACTGATTTTTGTAAAAATCTTTTTGGTTCTCAATTTTATTACACAAATATTTTAAAGGTTTGACACATTGAAAACTGCATATTTTCATTGCATTGGTGGTGTAAGTGGAGATATGATATTAGCTTCAATGGTAGATTTAGGTATTGATGTAAATAAATTAGTTGATACCATCAATACTGCTGGTATTTCTGGATTTGATCTTAAGGTAAGAAATGTTGATAGATCTGGTTTAGTAGGTAAGTCGTTACATGTAAATATTCAAAAAAATGAAACGCCATTGAAATTCAAAGCGTTAATTGACCGAATAGTTGGTTCAAATTTACCTAAGGATGTTATTAAAAAAACTCAGATGATATTAACTGAAATAGGAAAGGTAGAATCTGAGGTTCATCAAATTGATCTAGAGGATGTTATTTTACATGAACTTGGAAGTATCGACACATTAGTAGATGTGATAGGTTGTGTTGTAGGGCTTGAATTATTAGGTGTTACTGAATGTTTTTCATCTCCTTTACCAATTGGGGGAGGTATGATCAGTACAGATCATGGAATTATGGTAGCACCTGCCCCAGCAACAATGGGTTTAATAAAAAAGAATAATATTCCTATTGTTGCTGCTTTACCTGGATCGTTTGAAATTGGAGAGACTCTTACTCCTACGGCAACAGCAATCCTTAGTACTATTGCAAAATTCGATTCACCAACTATGTCTATAGAAGATATTGGATATGGGGTTGGGCATAAGTGTTCACCAAAGTATCCAAATATTTTATCGCTTTGGATTGGAGAATTATCAGAATCGAGTTTTTCTCAACAAACAGTTTTACTTGAAACTAACATAGATGATATGACAGCAGAATCACTAGGGTATGTGATGGATTTACTGTTTAAAGAAGGAGCATTGGATGTATGGTTTACTTCAATACATATGAAGAAGAATCGACCAGGTGTAATTCTATCTACGCTTATACCAAGATTTCTTGAAAAAAAAATCATTAAATTAATACTCAATGAAACAACTACATTTGGAGTTAGATCAAAATTAATTGATCGGTATTTAGCAGATAGAGAAGTTGTTGTTTTTGAGACTTCATTAGGCAGTGTCAGAGTGAAAATTAAAAAAGAAGAGGGTGTTAAACTAGCAGTTTCTCCAGAATATGATGATTGTCGTAAAATTAGTGAAACCTGTAATATTCCAATATTTCAAGTATATTCTACAATTATGTCTGAAGCATCTGACAGGTTGTTAGATAAGTAGAATTAAAATTTTGTAGTTGCTAAGGATGTTTAGTTTAATATATCCTAATTTACAATGGATAAGAATTTAATTTATATGGATCATGCTGCAACTACTCCGATGGATAGCGAGGTTTTGTCTGCAATGTTGCCTTACTTTTCTGATATTTTTGCAAACCCCTCGAGTATTTATGCATTGGCACAAGAAAGCAGAAAAGTAGTTGATGATTCTAGGCAAAAAATTGCAAGTTTGTTGGGAGCACGTAGAAGTGAAATTATGTTTACAAGTGGGGGGACAGAATCAGATAATGCAGCTTTAAGGGGGGTTGCTTCAGCATTACAGTCAACGGGAAAGCACATAATAACTTCTCAGATAGAGCACCATGCAGTTTTACATACATGTTATCAACTTGAACAGTTAGGATACGAAATATCCTATCTTCCCGTAGATCAAAATGGAATTATTAACCCTACATCTGTAATTAATGCAATTAGAGAAGATACTATTTTGGTAAGTATTATGATGGCAAACAATGAAATTGGAACTATTCAACCTATAGAACAAATTTGTTGTTTGGTTAAAGATGAAGCTAAAAGTAGAGGTACTAATATTATATTCCATACGGATGCTGTACAAGCTGCAGGTTTTTTAGATTTTAATGTTAAAAAATTAGGGGTAGATTTACTTAGTCTTTCTGCTCATAAATTTTATGGACCTAAAGGAGTAGGAGCATTGTATATTCGACGTGGGACTCCATTTGAAACACAATTGTCTGGAGGTGGTCAAGAAAGAGGAAGAAGGTCAGGAACAGAGAATGTTGCAGCTATTGTTGGTATGGCCAAAGCATTAGAAATAAGTATAGAAAATCGTGAACAAACTAACTTACATTGTATAAAATTAAGAGACAAATTAATTAAAGATGTTATGAGTAATATTAAAGAAGTCAACTTGAATGGAGATGATACTTTAAGGGTACCTAATAATGTAAACTTTTCTTTTAGTGGGGTTGAGGGTGAACCTCTGTTGTTAGGTCTTGATTTTGCTGGGATATGTGTATCAAGTGGTAGTGCGTGTAGTTCAGGTTCTCTTGAACCTTCTCATGTGTTAACATCCCTTGGTTTAACTGATGAACAAGCACAGGGTAGCCTTAGAATTACTTTAGGGAGAGAAAATACGGTAGAAGAAGTAGAAAAAATAGTTGAGGTTTTGGTTGGATTAGTGGCAAAATTACGGAATATGCCAATTTTAGACTGAAATTTTTAAGAAATAATCTTTGGAGGATAATGTGAGTAATGTAATTACTGTAAATAAAGAAAATTTTGATGAACAAGTTTTGCAATCTGAGATTCCTGTACTTGTAGATTTTTGGGCGGAATGGTGTGGTCCCTGTAAAATGATAGCTCCTTCTGTTGCTGAAATTGCAGATGATTTTACAGGCAAATGTGTCGTAGTAAAAATCGATGTTGATGAAAATCCTGAAATTAGTGCAACTTATGGCATCAGAGGCATACCGGCATTACTATTTTTTAGAGACGGTAAACCTGTCGATCAAGTTGTTGGGGCGGTGTCAAAGACTGTCTTAGTTCAACATTTAAATAAGGTTATAGATAGTAATTAATTCACAGTTAATTTCAGTTAGATTTTACTTTTTTGAGGAGTAGATTATGAATATTCCTAAAATGATGTTTTTTCATGATGGAAGACACAACCTAATATATATGTATGAGCCTCCAATGCAAAAAGAAGAATATGCATCTGCTATTGATGAATTAGCTGGATCTTCTGTAGAAGCTGTCATGTTTGGTTTAGCTGAAGGACGAGTTCTATTGCATGATACAAAAGTTGGGGAAATTTGGGGGCATAATATTGATAAATGGCCCCATTCGACTTGGAGAAGAACTCATCAGAACGTTATGAGTTTAATTGATAATGGACATGATCCATTGAGAGTTGTATGTGACAGAGCTCATGAAAAAGGAATGTTATTATATCCTTCTTTTCTAGCACAAGTAGATGGTGATGATAGGTGGGAGGGAGAACTTCCTCCTAAAAGTTCTACTTTTGTACGATGCTCAAATTTTCGATTTGATAACAGACATCTTGAAATAGGTGCTAAAAATGATCTTCCTGAGGGGACACCTGGTATCTATGGGCTTGATTTTGCATATGAAGAAGTGCGAAATGAAAGATTTTCAATTATAGAAGAGGTGATAAATGAATATCCTATTGATGGTTTTGAATTAAATTTAAATAATTCCCCTTATTATTTTCATCCTAATAATGTTAAAAGTGGTACTGAAATAATGACCCAATGGATTGAGAAGATTTATAGTTTACTTAAATCAACTGGAACAGGAAAACCTTTAGTAATTCGAATTCCTGCCGACTTAGAGTTTTGTAAATCTGTAGGCTTAGATCCTTCACAATGGATTAAACGTAATTGTGTTGATGTTTTGGTTGGAGAGGATGCTCTTCCAGGAGATAGATTAAATCAGATGGCAGATTTCAGACCATTAGTGGATTTGGCAAAAGGATCTTCGTGTCAAGTTCATGCAGCCGTGCATAGTCATTTTTTTACAGATCGAATTTCAGAAGCTACTATTGAAGTTTTAAGAGCTGCAGTTTCGAATTATTGGTCTCAGGGAATCGATGGTTTGTATATGGCACGTGGATGGTTTCAAAATTGGCCTTATGAAGCTTCATTTTATGAAAAAATACGAGAACTTCCTTTTTCTGATATTATGCAGCCTAAAGATAAGTATTATCGAATTAATACACCCATGGATAATACGCAGCCGATAGATAGGAAGAAATTTCCTTTACCTGTTAATTTAACATTAAATAAATCTGAAACTATAGAATTTGATGTTAGTGATGATTTACATCATTGGAACAAAGTTGGACGAGTACACGAAGTAGTTTTACGAATAGCTTTACAAAAAACTGAACTTGATTCAGTTGAAATTAAGTTGAATGGACAATTACTACCAGATGAATTTTTACGTAAAATCAATCAGATGTTTTGGATGATTGGTCCTAGAGGGTCACAAGGTGGATATTGGTATATATATAAATTAACTAAAGATTATTGGCCAATACCTGGTAAAAATAAAATTGAGGTTGAGTTAATTAAGAAAGATCCAGATGTAGTGGATCAAAAATCAATATTAGTAGTTGAATTAGAAACTAAATATCTGATGGGCCAGAATTTTAGAAAAGGTTTTAATGATCCAGATTTAGGTATGTTTACCGATCGAACTGGTGGACCATTTTAGTACTAGGCAGATAATTTTTATAAAAAATTACTTTAAGTACTAGCTATATCTTCCCAATCTGCTAAAGAAAATGATGGGCTCTTAACTAGATTTTGAAATTCATTTTCTCTATCAATAATTGTTTTCGCTTGATTTAGTACAGCGTAAGGGTCTAAGTTATTTGGAATAATAGTACATCCTTCATCATCAGCAATTGCAAGGTCACCAGGTGAAACTGTAATGTCTGCTATTTGAATTGTTTGATTAACATTACAAAGATTGAAAATTCCATGACCAGGAACAAGTCCGTATCCCCAAATTGGCATCCCAACATTTTTAATTCCTTTTAGATCTCGAACTGTTCCTTCGACAATTGCACCAACTACACCAAGATTTTTATGTACTGCAGCCATATTATCACCGAAAGATGCGCCACGATGTTTTTGTGCATCAATATCTTTCATGAATGTGATAATAGGACCTGAAGTTTCATTTAGAACTTTATAATAATCCATCCAGGGTTTACTAGGTGAATTAGGGTCTATTGCAGTGACTTCGACTGTGACGGCATATCCAGCAATATTACCAAATTCAGGAGTTAGATATTTTAAATGGTGGTTGGTATAACATGTAGGCTGTCCTCCCTTATCTTCTAATTCTCTCCCACCCTGAGTTGCCCCCATTGTTTCTACAACAGCATTGAAAATTGTTGCTGAGCTAAAAGAACGTAAATTTTCCAATAAGGTTTCATCTGGTTTTGCCATAAATTAACTCCTCTTAATTATTTTTTAGTTTTGTTTGGTTTAATTATTTTTGGTTTAATTAAATCAAAGTATTCTTTAGGTGGTAAGCAAATAATAGATGTAATTGGCCATAACTTCAATATAATCCAATAATTTTTGTATTTATGGGGGTCAGGCGCTAACAATATATATATATTCGCAATAGGTATAATTATGATGCTGGGGATAAATAATAATGGTCTTAATAGGTTAAATTTTATCCATAATTTACTTAAACCGATAATAATCAACCAAAACAACAACCAAATTAAATCAAATATTGCTAGTACTAATAGTCCTAATATCAGTTTTGTTAAAAGACGCCCTATGGCATGAGATATTTTATTGATTGGATTTAGGATAAAATTGCAGAATATTAAAAGTTGTGGAATTATAGTTCTAATGAGTTTTGTAAAAAGATCTGATGGATAATTTTTTTCTGCAAAGTCTATACGAGTAGAAAAATCTTCTGGATTCCATCTGTAAGTCACTGACATAAAAAGCTCTTATTTTAAATTATTAATTAGTATATAGAGGTTATATATTTTCGCATGATGTGGGGGTACATATCAAATTATCTAGATTTTTAGATATATTTTATTAGAAAACAATGAAAACAAAAATGAAAAAATATGATAATGATATTGAAGTTTGTAATCTTACTCATAGTTATAACATCAATGGTAAATTAGTAGAGATTTTTCGAGAAATTAATATTGGTTTTAAAAAAGATTCAATTACTTCAATAATTGGTCCTAATGGGGTTGGCAAAACAACCCTATTAAATATTATTGCAGGTTTCATTGTGCCAGATACTGGAAATGTTCGAATAAGAGGAGTTTCATCAAAAGAAGCTTGTACACAGAAAAAAATTGGATTTGTATCTCATGATCATGGTTTACTTCCTTGGATGAATGTATTTGACAATGTTTTGCTCACATTAACTCTTAACAGAAAAAGTAATTACCATAATCTTGATGAAGATGAGAGTAAAGTACTACAAATACTTGATCAGTTAGGTTTAGTAGATTGGCGTTATTATTTTCCATATCAGTTGTCAAAAGGAATATGTCAAAGAGTTTCTCTTGCAAGAGCATTGGTTTTAGATGATGTGATATTAATATTAGATGAGCCAATGGCAAATTTAGACGAGTTAACTAGAGAAAAGCTCAGATATGATTTATTAAAAATTTTTTCTTTGAATCCGCGGACGGTTATTTTGGTAACTCATAATATTACAGAGTCAATTCAATTATCAGATTTTGTTATTGTATTATCTAATCAACCAGCAGAAATCGTTAAGTCATTTGAGATAAATTTTGCTGGTAAAAATAATTTAGATAAAGTTATAGTACCAACTTCTGTAGAATTTAATAATATTAATAATAATATTAGGGATCTATTACATGAAAAAAATTCTTAATACCAAATTTTTTTTAGATATAAGTGATGAATTTATTCCTAAAATCATAATTCCGTTTGGGGTGTTTTTTGTAATATTAGTTGTTTGGGAATTGTTAGTATATTTTTTGCGAGTTCCAGTTTATATCGTACCGTCTCCTTTGAATATCGTAGATAGGTTATTTGAAGATATTGTTTTCTTTATTGTTCAAAGTAGTATAACTTTATTTGTTGCAATAGCAGGATTTGTAATAGGTGCCTTTGTTGCTGTTTTTCTAGCTATTTTGATAGTTTTGTATAAAACTATTGGGAGAATAGTATTTCCAATTAGTATTTTTTTAAAAGTTACTCCAATTATAGCTATTGCGCCTTTATTAACTATTTGGTTTGGTTTTGGTGTTTTTGTTCCTTTATTTATTGTTGCTTTAATGACTTTTTTCCCAATATTGGTTAATACTCATTTTGGTTTGTATAATGTGAATCATTCTTCAATTAGATTTTTTCAATCTATTGGTGCCTCTAAATTAGAAGTAATGAAATATTTACGCGTTAGAAGTGCATTAGCATCCTTCTTTACGTCAGTACGTATTTGTATTCCTTTGGCTTTAATTGGAGCTGTAGTAGCTCAGTTTTTTGGAAGTGGAAGTGGTTTAGGTTGGGTGATTTTGGTATCGTATAATAATTTAGATATGACAACTTGTTTTGCAGCTGTGTTATCCTTGAGTTTTATAGGAACAGTTCTTACAATTAGTATTTCATTCATTGAAAATAAAATAATATTTTGGAGCTATCAGTAAATTTTAAGAGAACAAAGATTAATACTGTACAGATATATAGGTGTAAGTTTGATTTTTAAAAAACTTTGTTTTTTATTTATGATATCAACTATATACTTTGCGTGTGGCATTATCTCTGACACAAACCATGACTCTATTGTATTCATGGCTGGTTATAAAGCTCAAGCTAATCTTCCATTTGCTGCAGTTTATGTAGCGAAAGAACAAGGGTTTTATAGTCAGCAAGGTATTGATGTTGAAATTAGACATGCGAGCTCTGGAGAACATATTCCATTGTTACTATCGGGTAAAGTAGACATTGCAACTGCTGATGCATCTACAATTTTAAAAAGAAATTCTGATCTGAATGAGTCTTTAATAGCGATAGCTTTATTAGGAAGGACCGGTCAGCAAGGTTTTATGTCTTTGGAATCTAGTCAAATTAAAGACATAAAAGATTGGGAGGGGAGAAGTTTTGGGTATAAAGTCAGTATTCCTCCAGAGTATTTTGCACTATTATCTAAAGAAGGAGTTGATTCTAACCAAATCATTCCAATTCGGGTAGGATTTGATCCAAGGATATTAACTGAAGGTAAGGTGGAAATACTTGCTGTTTATTTATCTAATGAGCCTAATCTAGTTAAAAATATGGGTTATGATGTGACAATATGGGATCCTTCTGATTATGGAATTCCAACTTTGGGGTTAACTTTTGTAACAAATGATACATTGTTAGAAAAGAAAAAGGACACATTGGTTAAATTTATGGCAGCAACAATAGAGGCTATCGATTATATTAAAAATAATTATGAATACAGTTTAGATATAGTAATGAAATATGCTCCTAATCAAGATAGGTCGCATATGTCTTATATGTTGACAACAGAGTTAGAAGCTGCTGAAAAATTTCGTCCTTTTGATCAATCAAAACTTGGATGGATGGAAGATTATATGTGGGAAGATTTAGTTGATTATTTAGTTCAATATGATGCATTAAATGAGAGTGTAAATTATAAAGATTCATACACTAATAAACTTTTGAAAGAAGTGTATGATCGCTGATAATTATATAAGAAGTACTTGTTACACAATTATCAGTTTGATATCCTATTTTGTTAGTTAGTTAGTTAGTTATTTATTTTGGATGCTGATTATTTTGCGAGGTATAGATATTGCTTAAACATGATGTATTAATAATAGGTGCAGGGCTGGCAGGAATGAGAGCAGCAGTGGCTGCTAAAGATTTGGGTGCTGATGTAGCTTTAGTTAGTAAAGTACATCCTGTTAGGAGTCATTCTAATGCTGCGCAAGGTGGTATTAATGCTGCTTTAGGTCATCGTGGTGATAAGTGGGAAGATCATGCATATGATACGATCAAGGGAAGTGATTATATAGCGGATCAAGATGCTGTTGAAATTATGGCTAAAGAGGCTGGTTCAGAAGTGATTTCTATGGAGCATATGGGTGTTATTTTCAATCGGGATGATCAAGGGAAATTAGGAACACGGGCATTTGGTGGTCAAAGAAAAGCCAGGACATTCTTTGTTGCAGATTTTACTGGCCAAGCGCTCTTACATGTTTTATATGAGCAAATTGTAAAATCGGATGTTTTAGTATATGAAGAATGGTTTGTCTTGTCTTTGATAGTTCAGGATGGTGAATGTTCTGGTGCTGTAATGATCGATATGAAATCTGGAAAGATCGAAGTATGTATTGCTAAGACAGTGATATTAGCTACTGGTGGATTAGGTAGAGTTTTTGAACCTAGTACTAATGCTTTGATTTGTACTGGTGATGGTATGGCGTTAGCTTATAGAGCTGGAGTTCCTATGATGGATATGGAAATGGTTCAATATCATCCCACAACTTTGAAAAATAATGGAGCTTTGATGTCTGAGAGTGCACGTGGTGAGGGTGCTTATCTTAGAAATATCGATGGTGAAAGATTTATGGCTAAAGAAGGAAATGCGCCTAAAATGATGGAACTGGCTTCTAGAGATGTAGTTTCAAGGTCGGAACAAAAAGAAATTAATGAAGGTAGAGGTGTTGATGGGTGTGTTTTATTAGATTGTACCCATTTAGGAGAAAAACTTATAAATGAAAAGCTTCCTCAAATTCGAGATTTAGCTAAAGATTTTGCAAATGTAGATATGGCTAAAGAGCCAGTTCCAGTTAGACCTGGAATGCATTATCAAATGGGTGGCATTAAAACTGATGTTAATGGCTTGACTACATTACCTAACTTATATGCTGCAGGAGAATGTGCATGTGTGAGTGTACATGGTGGTAATAGATTAGGAGCGAATTCTCTTTTAGATACCTTAGTATTTGGCAGAAGAGCAGGAGAACATGCAGCAGAAGTAAGTAAAAATAGATCTAACCCGAAAATTTCATCAACTGATGTGCTTAAAAAACATGAGGAAGATATAGAAAAATTACTTTCAAATAATGATAAAAATGGTTTTGTATTTGGATCCATTCGAAAAGAAATGGGAACGTTGATGAATCAGTATTTAGCTGTTTTTCGTGATGAGACAGGTATGCAGACTGCTTTAGAAAAATTATCTGAATTGAAGTTAAAATATAAAAACATCATTGTTCCAGATAAAGGGCGTGTGTTTAATACTGCGTTAATTTTTACTCTTGAATTAGGATTTATGCTTGATTGTGCAGAAACTATTGCTATATCAGCTCTTGAACGCAAAGAAAGTCGAGGGGCTCATGCGAGAACTGATATGCCTGATCGAGATGATAAGAATTGGTTAAAACATGTATTGGTCTATAAAGAAAATGATGATGCTTATAGAGTTGATTATTTACCAGTTGTAATTACTCAATGGAAACCGGAAGAACGTAAATATTGAATATATATTTTTAGGGATGTATTGAAATGAAAGTTGAGTATAAAGTAAAAAGATATAATCCAGAATCAGATGTGGCTCTAGAATCTTTTGATACTTATGTAGTTGAACTTGATCAAGCTGCAACTGTCCTTGATGGGTTAATTAAAATTCGAGAAGAAGTAGATAATACATTAACTTTGCGATGTTCATGTCGTAGTGCAATATGTGGTTCTTGTGCTATGCGTATTAATGGTCAAGCAATGTTAGCATGCAATACAAAAGTTTCTGATTTTGAAGAAAATGGAAATATTAAATTGTTGGTTGAACCTCCAGGGAATATGCCAGTAATTAAAGATTTGGTTGTTGATTTTGTTCCCTTTTGGTCTAAAGTTAAATCTGTCGATCCATGGTTGAAATCTAGCCATCCTCCTAAATATATGGAAGAGCATATTGCTTCGAATGAATCGATGTTACATTTGTCTGGAGTTATGGGATGTATTATGTGTGGGGCATGTGTATCTGATTGTACGGTATTAGAAGTTGATAAAAGTTTTTTGGGGCCTGCAGCTTTAGCTAAAGCTTATCGTTTTGTTTCAGATCCACGTGATGATTCTACTAAATTCCGGTTGAAGGCTTTAGAAAAACCATCAGGTATGTGGGATTGTACACGGTGTATGCAATGTGTTGAAGTTTGTCCTAAAGGAGTTGACCCAATGGGCAGAATTATGAAATTACGTGATTTTGCAATTCAAGATGGTTATAAAAATACTTATGGAGCTAAACATACTGCTGTCTTTACTGACTCAGTTAAGAATACAGGCTGGTTAAATGAATTCCAGTTACCATTAAGAACCTTTGGGATATTTAATGTGTTTAAATTATTAGGGTTGTTACCAATTTTATTAGATGCTCTTGTGAGTCGTAAAGTACCTCCAGTTTTTCATCATAAATTACCTAGTGTATCTAGTATCCAGCGTATTTTTAAGAAAGTTGACTTGCAGATTACTAAAAGAGAATAGGAGTATTTTGGTCTAATGAAAAAATTTGCTTTTTATCCAGGCTGTGTATCTCGAGGTGCCTGTCCAGAACTTTTTGATTCTACTTTAACTGTATGTGAAAGATTAGGAATTGAATTGATACATGAACCGTTAGAGGGAGCTTCATGTACAGGAGCTGGTGTGTTACAAGAAAAAAATCAAAAATTGGGTGATACACTTAATGCTCGTACTTTTGCTATGGTAGAGAAAACTGGATTGCCGCTGTTAACTATTTGTAGTACTTGTCAGGGGGTAATGGCCCAAGCAAATTATCGTCTTCGTTCTGATAAAAACTATCTTGATGAAATTAATCGTGATTTGGCTGATGAAAATTTACAATATAGTGGTTCAGTAGAGCCAAAGCATCTTCTTTGGGTTTTATTTGAGGATATTGGAGTAGATTATGTTAAATCGCAATTTACAAGGAGCCTTGAAGGCTTTAAGTTTGCTCCATTTTATGGATGTTATATTGTTAGACCTTCTGATGTGCTTGCATTAGACGTTAATCCTGACCGTAAGAATTCTTTAGAGCAAATTATTGAAGCAACAGGTGCTGAATTAGTTGATTTTCCTGGTAAAACAGCTTGTTGTGGATTCCCAATATTATTAATTAATGAAACTAATTCAACTAAAATGGTAGGTAATCATACTCTTAGTGCTAAACGTAAAGGTGCCGATGCAATGGTTACTCCGTGTCCTCTTTGTCATCTTAATTTAGATGGTTATCAACCTAGTGCATCTCTTCTTCGTCGTGAAAAGATTAACTTACCTATACTCCATCTTCCGCAGTTATTAGGATTAGCAATGGGTATTGAGCCAACGGAGCTGAAACTTAACAGGCATATTGTTTCAACAAAAAAAATAATCAGTACTCTTTCTGTAACTCCGTAGTATTAGATTTGTTGTATTTACCTTGTTAGGAGTTTATTTGTTCGATTAAAGTCCTAACTGCTTCAGAAGATTTTTTAAGTTCTGAATGTTCTTGTTGCGTAAGTTTCATTTCGATTATTTCAGTTATGCCATTTTTACCTAATTTAACAGGGACACCAACAAATAATCCATCGATGTCATATTCACCTTCAAGATATGCTGTACATGGGAGTATCTCATTTTTATCTAATATGATTGCATTTACCATTCGAACTATTGATGCAGCAGGAGCATAGTAAGCACTACCAGTTTTTAATAGTTCTACAATTTCTAATCCTCCGTTTTGTGTCCGGGTAATAATTTGTTCAATTCTTTCTTTTGATAGTAAGTCTGTTATAGGAATTCCTCCAATAGTAGTTGTCCCAATAAGAGGAACCATAGTATCACCATGTCCTCCAAGGACATAACCTCTAACTGAATCTACAGATACTTTAAGTTCTGATGCTATGAAAGATCGAAATCTTGAAGTATCTAAAATCCCAGCCATACCTATAACTCGATTTTTAGGGAATTCGCTTGTAATAAATGCTTGTTGTGCCATAGCATCCAGTGGATTAGTAACAATAATTAAAATTGAATTTGGAGAAAATTCAACAATAGATTTAACAACACTAGCAACTATATTACGATTCGTTGTTAAGAGATCATCACGAGACATACCAGGTTTACGAGCAATCCCAGATGTTATTACGACTATATCGGAGTTTTGAGTTTCTTCATATGTATTAGTTCCAACAATAGAAGAATCAATATCTAAAGCAGGACCTGATTCGAGTATGTCTAAAGCTTTTCCTTGTGGTAGACCTTCGACGACATCAACTAAAATTAGATCAGCATTACCTTGGGAAAATAGTTGTTGCGCAGCTGTTGCTCCAACATTACCTGCGCCTACCACAGTGACTTTAGATTTCATTTTACCTCCAAAATAAATTGTAAAAAATTGTAAAAGATATATTTAATTCTTGATATATTCAAGCCATCGATTATTAAGGTTTTTGTCATTTATAGTTGATAATACATAATCACCAAACTGTTCGCTAGTTGCTCCATTTTCTCTTCCTGTAATAGATATTTTTCTCTCATAGTTTCCGCATATATCCAATGCTTGGTTTAACTGTGTTCCAATTAGAGGAAAACCAATATGTTCTAGTAACATTGCAGAAGCACGGAGAACTGAGCTAGGATCAGCATATTGGGCTCGTTTTTCAGTAACCATTCTTGGAGCGCTACCATGTATTGCTTCAAACATAGCATATTTATTCCCAATATTTGCACTTCCTGCAGTGCCAACTCCACCTTGTATTTCTGCAGCTTCATCTGTCAAGATGTCACCATATAAATTGGGAAGAATCATAACTTCAAATTGAGAACGACGTTTTAAATCTAGTAATTTAGCGGTCATGATATCTATGTACCAAGAGTCCAAAGTAATTTCAGGAAAATCCTGAGCAATTTCTTGAGCTGTTTCTAGGAATTTCCCATCTGTTGTTTTCACTATGTTTGCTTTAGTCACTATTGTAACTTTCGTTTTCCCAGTTTTACGAGCATGATTGAATCCTGCTTGAATTATTCTTTTTGATCCTTGTGTAGTAATTACTCTAAAATCAATAGCTAAATCATCAGTGATATTAATTCCTTGACTACCAACTGCATATAGATCTTCAGTGTTTTCTCTAAAAAATGTCCAGTCGATATTTTCTTGAGGAATACGTACTGGTCTTACATTTGCAAATAGATCTAATTTTTTACGCATTGATACGTTAGCACTTTCAATATTTGGCCATCCATCTCCTTTTTCAGGAGTATGTGTAGGACCTTTGAGAGTAACATCACACTTTTTAATTTCATCTAAAATTTCATTTGGGATAGCCTGCTTTGCTAAGGCTCTATTTTCTATAGTTAAACCTGGTATAGGAATCAAATCAATTTGTTTGGTTTTATGCTGCTCAAGCAATGATTTTAAAATATTTTGTGATACATTTGTTATAGTAGGTCCGATTCCATCTCCTCCGATAATTCCAACTTTAATTCTATCTAATTTATTGTAGTCTGTGGGTAATGGTGCATTTTTGAGGATTTCAATTCTCTCAAGTTGCTGTTGTATGATTTTTTTGAAGTGATTTTGTGATGTATGGAATTCTTGATCCACTGATATTTATCCTTTCTAAGATTTATTCTTTTAATAACATTATTATTGTTTGATTTGTTATAGTCATTCCAACTTCAGTATTAATTGCTACGATGGTGCCTGATTCTGGAGATGGAATAGTTGTTTCCATTTTCATAGATTCAAGGAGGATTATTGGATCACCTTTTTTGATGACTTGTCCAATTTCTACAAAAAATTTCAATATAATCCCAGGCATATTTATTTTAACAGGTATTGAGTTAGGAATCATCTCTTGATCAGAGGCAACTGGTGCTTGGTCAAGTGATGGATTTTGCATTGAATCTATATTTAGAGGATCTACTTCAACTAGGAATGTATCTCCTCCTATAGATATATTATAAGCTTTTGTTTTATTACTTTTTGTTTTTTGAGGAGAGGATGTAATTTTTAAATTTGGTTTAATAGGAGTTTCTATATGTTCAGGAGGTTTTTGAGGAATAAGAGGTTTGTCTGAATATTTTTTTTCTAAAAAGCTTAATCCTGTTGTAGGAAATAAAGCATAAATAAGTACATCGTGTAGGTCTCGAGTAAGAGATTTAATTTCTTCTTTTGCATTATTTAATTCTGGAGAAAGATTGTCAGCAGGGCGGTTAGTGATTGGATTCTTACCTTTTGTATAATTTTCTAATGCTTTTTTTGACACATCGGGGTTAATGGCAGCTGGACTTTTACCATACATTCCATAAACATAGTCTTTAATTTGATCTGTAATCATTTTATAACGACCAAATAGGACATTATTTACTGCTTGTGCTCCTATCATCTGACTCATTGGAGTAACAAGCGGAGGGTAACCTAAATCTCGACGAGTTTCTGAGACTTCAAGTAACACTTGGGATAATTTATCGATTGCATTATTTTCTTTAAGCTGTGAAATTAAATTACTGTACATACCTCCAGGAATTTGGTGGGATAAAACTCCAGTATCAATAACTGCACTTTTTTCAGTATCAAAATAATCACGATATTTTAATAAAGATTTTTCGAGTTGTTGTCCGATTTTATTTATCAGGTTCAAATTTAAATCTATCTGATATTGAGTGTTTTGAAGTGATACTATTAGAGGTTCGATAGCTGGTTGTGATGTTCTTAATGCTAGAGGAGCTAAACATGTATCAACAGTATCTATTCCAGCCTCTATTGCTTTTAACAATGTCATTGAAGCCATACCGCTTGAGTAATGTGTATGTAATTGTAGGGGGCATGGTAGTATTTCTTTGAGTTTCGATATTAAAACAAAAGCATCATAGGGGGAGAGTAATCCTGCCATATCTTTGATGCAAATACTATCAGCACCCATTTCGTACAACGTTGTTGCTTTTTGTGCGTAATATTCTAAATTATAGATTGAGCCTCCTAAATGTTTTTCTTCTCCTACTGAGTAACATAAAGTTAACTGAAGGTGTTTCCCTGTTTCTTTGATAGATTTAGCAGCTTGTAAGATATTGCGTTCATCATTTAGTGAATCGAATACTCTAAAGATATCAATACCTGTATCTGCAGCGCATTTAACAAAGGTATCAACAATGTCATCAGAGTAGACTCTATAACCGACCAATGATTGGCCTCTTAATAACATTGATAAAGGTGTTTTAGTGATTTGTTTTTTAAGTGATCGTAGGCGTTCCCACGGATCTTCGTTTAGAAATCTATGAGTAGTGTCAAAAGTTGCTCCTCCCCAGACTTCCATGGAATAATACCCAACTGAATCCATTAGAGAAGCAATTGGGGTCATATCTTCAATAGATAGACGAGTTGCTATTAGGCTTTGGTGGGCATCTCTAAAAGTGGTATCTGAAATTTGTAGTTGTGTCATCTTAATTAAGAATTATACAACTTCCATTTCCTTAATTGTAATCGATTTAGTTGCGTACTAGAATTTTGAATAGTTTTTTGTTGATAATTGGGGAATTGAGGAATTTTATAAGGATGTATGGATTGTCGCCAGCTACTACTACTTGCTCCAATTTTATAGCTAAAATCTTCGTTTTGCTCGATATATGTGTGTTTAGGGGAGGTATAAGATTGATCATGTTCATTAATGTAATTCGTTATAGCTACAATAATTGCTAAAAAAAATGTGGGTGTACGAGCATTCATCAAATCTCCTTATTAATATAAATAATTAAGAATTACAATGGAATTGTTCCATGTTTTTTTTGTGGAGCGAATTCTCTTTTAGTACTAAGGATTTCAAGCGCAGAAATGATTTTTGATCTAGTATCTTTGGGTTCAATAACTTCATCGATTAGACCTTTATTAGCTGCAATATAAGGACTCATAAATTCTTCAGTGTAATCTTCTAGTAATTTGGTTTTTAGTGTTTCTGGATCTTTTGACTCAGCTATTTGTTTCCGATGGATAATATTAATTGCACCTTCTGCACCCATTACAGCAATTTCTCCGGTTGGCCAAGAAAAATTAATATCCCCACAAAGATCTTTACTACTCATTACGATATATGCTCCGCCATATGCTTTTCTGATTAAGACACTAATTTTGGGTACAGTAGCTTCTGCATAAGCATAAATTAATTTTGCACCATGACGAATAATTCCTGAAGATTCTTGATCAACTCCTGGCATAAAACCAGGTACATCAATCAGGGTTAGTATAGGGATATTAAATGCATCACAAAATCTAATAAATCTAGCAGCTTTAACTGATGCATCAATATCAAGAACCCCTCCCATATGTAGTGGTTGTTGGGCAACAATTCCTACAGTCTGTGCATTAATTTTCGAAAAACCAATTATTATATTTTTTGCGAATTCTTTATGTATTTCAAATAAGTTGTCATTATCTATAATGCGCTGGATTATTTTTTTCATATCGTATGGTTGCGAAATTTTAGGAGGAAGAATATTAGAGATTGTAGGATCTTCTTCTAAAGGAGAAGTGTTGATTGGAGTACTTGTTGGAGGTTCTTCAGTATTATTTTGGGGTAAGTAGGATAGTAGATCTTTTACCATATTAAAACAATCAATTTCTGACTTAACAGAGAAATGAGAAACACCACTTTTGGATGAATGAGTATTTGAACCACCCAATTCTTCATGTGAAATATTTTCATTTGTTACTGCACGAATTACATCTGGTCCAGTAATATACATCTGGCTAATGCCATCTACCATGAAAATAAAATCAGTTAATGCAGGAGAATATGTAGCGCCTCCTGCGGCAGGTCCAGCAATTATTGATATTTGAGGGATTATTCCTGATGCCTGAACATTTTTATAAAATATTGAACTATATCCTGATAAACTTCCAATTCCTTCTTGGATTCGGGCTCCACCTGAATCAATAATTCCAATTATTGGTGATCCTATTTTCATTGCAAGATCCATAAGTTTACAGATTTTTTTCCCAGAGATTTCAGAGAGAGAACCACCAAGAACTGTAAAATCTTGTGCGTAGCAGCAAATTTTACGGCCATTAATCTTGCCGTATCCAGTAATAACCCCATCACCTAAAACACCAGTTTCTTTTTTTGTATTAGCTGGCTTAACGAATTGATCTATTTCTTGAAATGTATTTTTGTCAAACAATAATTCAATACGTTCTCTGGCTGTTAACTTACCACTGGCATGTTGAGTTGCAATACGTTTTTCCCCACCAGCAGCATTTGCCTTTTGGCGAAGATTTTGTAGTTTTTCAATTTTTTTGTCAGAATCTTTTTTTAATACCATATGATTTTTCTGAATATAATTATAGTTATTTTAAATTAACAAATTACTTTATGATTGATCAAGTTTGTTTTAGATTAATTTTAAGTTGAAATTTAAATTTATTTCAATATTTGGTTATTTGATTGGTTTAAAATCAAGTATTACTATATAACAACGTATATTAGGTATTATATATGAATGTATATTAATGGAGGTTTTGAAAATTTGAAAATAGGTGATTCAGAATTCAAATGGGGAAGCAAAACTTATATCATGGGAGTAATTAATGTTACACCAGATTCCTTTTCTGGTGATGGCTTAGTGAATGACATAGATGCTATGGTGAAAAAAGCTATCTCCTTTGAGAATACAGGGGCAGATATCATCGATATTGGAGGTGAATCTACCCGCCCCTCTACAATATATTCTAAAGTTCGTGATATCAGTTGGACAGAAGAAGTTGATAGAGTTATGCCTATAATCGAGGAATTAATAAAAGTTATTACTATACCCATTAGTATTGATACGTCAAAAGCAAAAGTTGCACAAAGTGCATTAGATGCTGGTGTGCATATGGTGAACGATGTTTGGGGCTTACAAAAGGACATAGATATGGTGAATGTTATAGTTCAGAAACAATGTCCAGTTGTTATAATGCATAACAAGGAAAAAGCTTGCTACTCCGGTGATTTGATGAGTGAAGTAGTAGGTTATCTGAATCATGTGACAGAAAATATAATATCTAAAGGTGTTGAAAGAGATAACATTATAATTGATCCAGGTATAGGTTTTGGTAAGCAATTTCACCATAACATTGAAGTTTTACAACGACTAAAAGAACTCAAAGAGTTACGGTTTCCTATTTTATTAGGTACTTCTAGAAAATCTTTTATTGGTCAAATACTTGACCTTTCAGTAGATAGAAGAGTAGAAGGCACTGCTGCAACTGTTGCTTTGGGGATATCAAATGGCGTTGATATAGTAAGAGTACATGATGTTGAAGAAATTGTTCGTGTTGCTAAGGTCTCTGATAGAATTGTTAGAGGTATATAGATCATAATGAGTGAAATATTTTTGTCTTTAGGATCTAATATAATTAAGAAAGAATTTTGGATTAAAAAAGCAATCTGTAATCTATCTTCGTTTTGCAAAATTGATACAATTTCTTCATTCTACTATACAGCTCCGGAAGGTTTTTCAAATCAGCCTTGGTTTTGTAATATTGTTTGTCGTGGAATGACTCAATATAATCCATTTGAGTTATTATTAAAAATCAAAGAAATAGAGAATACAATAGGATTTAAACGTCCATTTATTAATGGACCACGTACAATAGATATAGATATATTATTTTATGAATCTCTTCAATTAAGTGTGCCAGGATTAGTTATTCCTCATCCCAATTTAGATAGTAGGATATTTGTACTTGAACCATTATTAGAAGTTGCACCCAACTTTATACATCCTACTTTAAAGAAATCGGTGTTAGAAATATCTAAGTTATTTAAACAATCGAGAGTTGATAAAATACGTGTTGATAAAAGAGTATATACTTAATGTAGTGAGTGTCGGGTTTATTCAAATTGAAGATTTTTGGGTAAAAGATGGGGGACACCATTTTTGATAGGGAATAATTCTTTACATTTTTTACAAACTAATTCGCCTGATATTATGGCATCCTTTTGGTATTCGATGATGTTAAGATCTAACTTGCCTTTGCAAATTGGGCATACTAATATTTTCATTAGGGATTTATCCATATAATTACCTCATATATATTTTTGGCATGGTACTTTTTTAGTAATGCAATTATTAAGATGTGATTTGTTTTTCATAATAATATCTTAATAATTCTGATAGAAAAAACAAAACCATTCCAATAAATAGTATGATGTAATATTTCGATGTTTTTGTTTTAGTTTGTACATCAATTGTATTGATAGATGATTTAATTTTCTCTCTCTTTGCCCAAGTATAAATAAATATAGTTAATGCAATTATTACTTTAACGATTAGTATAGTTAAATAATAGTTATTTATTACACCCAATGAAAGACGTTTAATACTAAGAATTACACCTGTTAAGATTAATGTGGTAGTAGTTATATCAGATATATTATTTAAAATGTCTAAGATATTTGTTGTTGTAGATTTTGATAGTTTTAAGTGTTTTATATTAAGTATAATTGTGATGCAAGTTATATTACCTAACCAAACAGAAGCAGATAAAAGATGCAAAAAAAGCATTGTAAGTATTAATGTGTCACCTATATTGATCATAATTCTATATAATTTGCTTTCTAATTAATTAGTTGATTAATTTTAGTGCGTAAACTTCTTAGACTTAAAGGTCCTTCATGTCTATATTTAATTCTATGATTTTTGTCTATAAAAATAGTAGTGGGATAAGAACTTATTTTATAGTCAAGTAATGTTTCACTGGTACCTATACCTATTGGGTAGGTGATTCCATTCTTTTCGATAAATATTAAACCATCTTGGGGAGAATCTATACCAATTTGCTGAACTCCAATAAATTGAACAGAGCCATCGAGTTCTTCATATAATTGTTGAAGATAAGAGATTTCTATTTTACATGGTGGGCAGGAGGGGTACCAAAAATTTAATACAATAGGAGTATTTTTATATTGGTCAATAGATATCTTAGTGGTTTTATCTAATGAATTAATACTGAATGTAGGTATTTTTTTTTGAATTGGTTGATTGGTCGATTCAATGTTACAAGCAAAACAAATAATAGTTATGATTATAAAAAAAATATTGAATTTAAATTTCATTTGGATTAATTTCATCAAATATCTGGTTAGCACGATCAATAAGTGTTTGTGTTTTTTGTGGATCGGTATCTTGGTTTTTTAAAAACACCTTTAATAATCCTATAGGGTCATTGGAAGATGTTTCATTAGTTTCTTTGTGGATTAATTTTTCATGTGTATATTCAATTGAAATCTGAGCTAAATAGTATATATTTGTAATAGACTTACGAATTAAATTTTCGGTTAATAATCCACTGAATTTTTGGGGGGCCTTGATTTTGATACGAACAATTGAGTCTTCAGTTGTAAAATTAAGGACATTAGATAGGATGTCTTCAATAGGATTAGAAGATGTTTCACTAATAGTAATTGGTATTGTAAGAAATTTGCGGGCATTAACATTTTTAAATTCTAATGATTTAATTCTTTTACCTTGTTTTTGTGAAGGATCAATTGTTACAAGACAAAATCCTTTTTTATCATTTTCTTCACCGAAATCAATTCTTTCAAGGCTACCTGAATAAACAACTGGAGGAGATTCTTCCAGGATTTGGTGACGATGTATATGTCCTAGTGCTACATAGTCAAAATCAGGTAGGGCAATTTGGCTTTTCAAAAGAAGATAATCACTTCCTAACATCATGGATATTTCTGAACTTGTTTTAGCTTCACCAATAGTAATGTGCCCAGCAAGTATAGTAGGGATGGATTTATCAAGTAGTTTTACTTCATTTTGTATCGCTCTTGTTAAGCTTTCTTGAATTGCAAAGTTGATTTCTTCTGGAGTCAGAGGTGCTTTATCATTTTTTGCTAGATAATTACTACGTCGAATCCAGGGTAGGGCAAGTATTTGAATTGGACCAGCAGGTGTAGTGATCAGGTGTGTTTTTAGTGTATTCCCTATATATATATTAGGGATATCTAAGGTACTATAAATATCTAAAGCAGACGCTTTATTAGCTACTAGGGGTACGTCATGGTTTCCTACAATCAGCACTGTAGGGATTCCTTTATTTGATAAAAGTGCAATTCTTTTAGCGAATTCTCTTTGATGTGTTTGAGATGGGTCACGATTTTTGTATGCATCACCGCAAAAAACAACTAGATCAACATTAGTGTTAATTGAATAATCAATCACTTGGTCGAAAGAGTTTAAAAAATCAAGCAGACGTGTAGAAAATCCTGTTTTTGGATCGATACGACTGTAGTTTTCAACTCCAATATGGACATCGCTAAAGTGTACTATACGCATTATGAAGTTATAAAGCTATTAATTACTATTGGTAGTATATAGTATTTCGTCAAATAAATGATATTCAAATAATCTTAATAGGATCAAATATTGATAAGATGAGAATTAAATAGTGAGTTTTCCCTGGATATTAGTAACTAGAGAATTTATTGGAGAGCGTATTTGATCCATTGAATCTCTTGTACGAATAGTAACAGTTTGATCTTCTAGGGATTGGAAATCTACAGTTATACAAAGAGGAGTACCAATTTCGTCTTGGCGTCTATATCTTTTTCCAATACTTTGAGTGTCATCATATTCTATTCTGCCTACTATAGTATTGGATGATACTAGATCATTATAAATTCCTTGTGCAATTTCTATAAGGCTTTCTTTTTTACTTAAAGGAAGTATAGCTATTTTAATGGGTGTGATAATAGGATTAAGTTTTAGTAAAACTCTTTGCTCAATTTTATTAGTTGATGTAGAGACTTCTTCTGAAGTATATGCGTCAACTAATAACATAAATATAATCCTATCTAAACCGAATGTAGGTTCAATTACATAAGGTGTGATATGAGTTTTTTCAGATTCATTAAAGTAAGAAAGGTTAGAATTTGTAGCAGCTGAATGTGATTTCAGGTCATAATCTGTACGATTAGCAATGCCTGCAACTTCGCCCCATCCCCATGGAAACTTATATTCAATATCTGAGGTTGCTTTTGAGTAATGAGCAAGTTCAGAGTCCTGATGTTGCCGAATACGCAAATTAGATTCGTCAATTCCTAATGATTGTATCCATTTGAGGGATTCAGTGTTCCAATAATTGAACCATTCTTCTGCATCGGATGGGTTTACAAAGTATTCTAATTCCATTATTTCAAATTCCCGTGTTCGGAATATAAAATTGCGAGTTGTTATTTCATTTCTAAAAGCTTTACCAGCTTGTGCAATTCCAAATGGTATTTTTTTACGTGAAGACTTTAATACATTATCAAAATTTACAAAAATCCCTTGAGCAGTTTCTGGGCGCAAATATATCTCACTAGATGTTTCAGTAATTGGTCCCATTTGTGTTTTAAACATTAAGTTAAACATTTTAGGTTCATCAAGTTGATTATTACAGGAAGGACAAATTGGTTTTTCTAATTCATCATTTCTCCAACGTTTATTACAAGATGAACATTCAATCAGAGGGTCATTGAAATTTGAAATATGGCCACTGGTTTCCCAAGTATTAGGATGCATAATAATTGATGAATCTAATCCAACCATGTCGGAACGTTTCCATACTATATGATTCCACCAATGTTGGCGGATATTATTTTTTAGTTCAACACCTAGTGGACCATAATCCCATATACTTTCTATTCCACCATAGATTTCACTACTTTGAAAAATGAATCCACGCCTTTTACATAAAGAGGTGATGGTAGCAAGATCTATTGATAGTGAATCAGACATAGTATCTACACATTTTCCCTTTCATGTAGTAATTTATAAAAGTTTAATCATATTCTGGTTTTACAAAAATAGTGGAGCAAAGACTAATGCCACCATAGACATGAGTTTAATTAAAATGTTTAGTGCTGGGCCCGAAGTATCTTTAAAAGGATCTCCAACTGTATCTCCAACTACTGCTGCAGCATGAGAGTCAGAACCTTTACCTCCCAATTTGCCAGCTTCGATATATTTTTTTGCATTGTCCCATGCTCCACCTGCATTTGCCATCATAATAGCCAACAGGAATCCTGATACAATTGATCCTAATAACAATCCTCCAAGTGCTGTGGGTCCAAGTAGTGCACCAATAATAATAGGGGCTACTATAGCCAATAACCCAGGTAAAACCATTTGTCGCATTGCTCCTTGTGTGCTTATGTCTACAGCTCTCGCATAATCAGCAGTTCCAGTTCCTTCCATTAATCCAGGTATTTCTTTAAATTGTCTTCTAACTTCTCGAACCATGTCCATAGCAGCAGAACCAACAGCGTTCATTGTTAAAGCAGCGAATAAAAATGGAAGTATAGCACCAATAATCAGTCCCATGAGTACTTTAATATCTAAGAGGTCAAATGACTTAATACCTGTGACAGTAGAATAAGCAGCCATTAGTGCTAGTGCTGTTAGTACAGCTGATCCAATAGCAAACCCTTTTCCTGTTGCTGCAGTAGTATTACCTAGAGAATCGAGGGCATCTGTTCTCTGGCGAACTTCTGGGTCCATGTTTGCTTGTTCTGCAATCCCTCCTGCATTATCTGCTACAGGACCATAGGCATCAGTTGCTAATGTAATTCCGAGTGTTGAAAGCATTCCAACTGCTGCTAATGCAACTCCATATGTATCAGCCATAGAATTTGCAATCCACATTGCAATAACAACTATTAATCCAGGAATAACGGTACTTAGCATACCTAATCCTAATCCACCTATGATAATTGTAGCAGGACCTGTTTGGGCCTGCTCAGCTAGTTTTTTTGTTGGTTTAAATTCAAATGAAGTATAATATTCGGAAGAAGTACCGATAATTTGTCCAGCAACTAGTCCTACTAAGACTACCCAAAATAATTTAAAATCTAGACCTAATAAATTAATTATTATACCTGTACCAATTAGTACTATTATACCCGCGGCAATTATACCAGTACGTAATGACCATAATAATCTTCCCATGCTCGCATTTTCTTTTGTACGGACTAAAAATGTACCAATGATTGATGCAAATATTCCTAATGTAGCTATAAGAAGAGGAAGGATGAATAACTTATGGTCAAAGTCCATTGTTGTGGACATTCCTAAGGCAGATGCACCAACTATTGCTAAAGACATAGTGGCAATAATTGAACCAACATATGATTCAAATAAATCTGCTCCCATTCCTGCTACATCACCGACATTATCGCCAACGTTGTCAGCTATGGTTGCAGGATTACGAGGGTCATCTTCAGGGATACCTTGTTCTATTTTACCTACTAAATCAGCACCTACATCAGCTGCTTTTGTGTAAATTCCGCCACCAACTCTAGCAAATAATGCTATGGAAGAAGCACCAAAACCAAACCCGGCAACAATAGTATAGTTTTGAAAAACTATATAAAGTATAGATACACCGATTAAACCAATACTAACAACTGATATTCCCATTACCGTTCCACTAGTGAATGCAACTCTTAAGGCTGGATGCAGACCTTGAACAGCTTTGACCGCAGTACGTGTATTTGCACGGACGGCAATATTCATACCTACAAAACCTGCGAGAGCAGAACCTATTGCACCTATCAAATAAGATATTGCAGTTCCAGGTATTGCGCCATTAGTTGTTCCAATTTTGCCGGATATATCAAAATCAATTAACAATGCAACAAGAATCGTTACAACAACAACGAAAATAGCAAGAAATCTATACTCTCTTGATAAAAATGCTATTGCACCATCACGGATTGCATTTCCAATAAATTGAATTCGCTCATTACCAGGATCTTGTCTTAATATGTACATTGTTTGGATAACAGCGAAAATAATACCAACAGCTCCTGCTACTAGTGTTAAATATATCATTATTAACTAACCTCTCAATTAAAAAATAACTAAGCTACAAATTTTGAAGCTAACACAGTGCTTTATTGGAGTCAAGTAATACTAGATACATGTTTATATAATTACTTAATGTTACATACATATACTAAAATGGAATAACTCTCTTGAAAGATAATCTATGTATTGTTGATGCTCCATATAATGAGAGAGATCTAAGGTGTTTTTTAGTACCATACCCCTTATGGGATTTAAAATCATATAAAGGATATGCTATATCAAGATCTTCCATCATTTTATCCCTAATGACTTTTGCTATTATTGATGCCGAAGCTATAGATAATGATAATGAATCACCATGGATTAAATGTTTTTGAGGAATTGGTGAAGTTGGTAGACGGTATCCATCTATTAGTAGAAAATCAGGTTGTAAATTCAATCCTTTGAGTGCTCTTTGCATAGCTAAATAAGTCGCTTGAGATATTCCAAATCGATCAATTTCTATTGATGAACTAACTCCGTAATTATAGGAAATAGAATGACTAATAATTTTTTGAAAAGCACTGAACCTTTGATTAGGTGTCATTAATTTACTATCTCGGATTCCATTAGTCCAAGTTTGTTGGGGTGATGGAGGTAAGATGACAGCACCTGCAACTACAGGACCTGCAAGTGCTCCTTTACCAACTTCATCAATTCCAGCTATTAATGATAAGCCAGATTCAATTAGGATATTTTCTTCATCATATCCTGCAGATTTAGGAGAGGTTTTCATAATTGTATTTAAAAATTGGCGTTATTTAATAATACCTCCGCCAATTACTTCATTTTGATTATAGAAGACTATAGCTTGTCCAGGGGTAATAGATTTTTGTGGTTGATCAAATTTAATTGAGACAGATGATTTTTTTGTATAAAGGTATCCAGGGGACTCAGATGATTTATAGCGAATTTTTGCTGAAATCCTAATAGGTTCATCTTTTGGGGGCTTGATTGAAATAAAGTTGAAATTTTCAGCATGGACAGTACTTTTATATAAATCAGATTCTGGACCCAGTACAACTTCGTTTGTATTGGGGTCTATATAGGTGACATAAAGCGGGTTTTGGGTGTTGTTTGTCAGTCCTAATTTTCTTCTTTGACCGATTGTAAAGTAATGGATTCCATTATGTTTTCCAAGAATATTACCTTTTTTGTCAATAAAGTTACCTGGAGAAGTAGGAGACCTCATTGTAATAAACTTTTTATAATCTTGGTCTGGAATAAAACAAATTTCTTGACTATCTGGTTTATCTGCTACAGGTAACTTGGCATTAGATGCTAATTGTCGAATTTCTTTTTTTGTATAATCACCTAGAGGAAATAATAATTTTGAAAGTTCTTTTTGAGTTAGAGTAAAAAGCACATATGATTGATCTTTTGTTAAATCTGTTGCTCGGAATAATTTATGTGAATTGTTTTGATTTTTTATTGAAGCATAATGACCAGTAGCAATATATTTTGCATCTAGAAACATGGCACGACGTAGTAAGAAATCAAATTTAATTTTATCATTACATGCGAGACAAGGATGAGGTGTTTTCCCGTTAAGGTAGGAATTACAGAAATAATCTATAACGTGTTTTTTAAATTCTTTTTCAAAATTCATTACATAATGAGGAATATCGAGTATTTGACAGACTTGTCTGGCATCTTCGATATCACTAATACCACAACATGTTTTCAGTGATTTTGTGGAGGTTTCTGTTGGTTCGTTCCAGAGACGCATGGTTATTCCGATAACATCGTATCCTTGGTTTTTAAGGATTAGTGCTGCAACAGAAGAATCCACACCTCCACTCATTGCTACTATTACTTTACCTTTATATTTTGACATGATCACAGATTATCATAGAGTAATGCATATGGTAAATTATAGTTTTGATACTCATTGTGTTTGATTTGACTTTGCTTGAATCGATATAGGTGATTATGTAATAATTGACAAGAGATAAAATTCTTTATTTAACAATGAGAGGGATATATGGAATTTTCTAAAACGGAAAGCATTGATTCAGGTCTAAAATTTAAGACGATTAGTAATTTAATGGTTGAAACTACAGGAATAACTGAGCATTTAGAAGAAGCTGATTTATATGTACATGAAGTTAAAGTTCTTGAGGGGCCTGGAGAAGGTAATACCTACTTACATAATTTGGATTCAGCAGAACAAATTTAAACACTTAAAGACTATGAAGCAATAAACATTTTAGTTTATTGGACTATTATTTCAGTTACCATTCCAAGCGTTTGATGTGGAATACATATCAGTTGATATTTCCCAGGATTTGAAAAAGCATAGTTAAATTCTATAGTTTGATTAGCTTCTACCCATTGATCAATGCCACTTTTTTCAATAGTAAATGAATGAGCTTCTGTTTCAGATATTAATTGGAAGCTATATATTTTCCCGGCAGAAAGACTTATTTGTTCGGGGTTAAATTTGTAACTCCCTGATCCTCCAGGATCCATTAATTTAATAGCGTAGTTCTCACCTTTTGTTTCTAAACTTTGAGTTGATCCTGAGCCAAGATCAATTGAGACAGATAATACATCAGCAGTTTTTTGTAATGTTTTAGCAGAAGCTTTTTGTGGAATTGGAATCCCAGATGGTTCTACTTGGTTTTGGGGGATAGTTGTTGTAGAAGTACATCCGATTATTAAAATAGAAATTGCCAAAATACTAACTAATAGTATTGGTAAATAATCAAATAATATCTTGTTTTTTTGTAACGAAGGAATCATCTTTAATTGTTATGTTAACTCGTAAAATATTATTAATCAACTGATATATTTAAGATAAAGATTATATTTTTAGGTCATGTTAAAGAAATTAAGAATTCTATCACGTAATTTGATCCATATAATCAGTGTAAGTATTAAGATAATGGTAAATATTATTATTATAGTTTCAAATTGATTAGAAATCGTAGAACGAATAGAGTCACCAGCAAAATATAGCATTACCCCAAGAGTCATAAATCGAACACTTCTACCGATTATTGAAGCAATAATAAATTGTTTGAAGTTATATTGGAAAAATCCTGCAGCGATAACAAAAATTTTATATGGAATAGGAGTAAAAGCAGCGATTAATATTACCCAAATGCCATATTTTTGAAAAAGATTATATGCTGATTCTAAATGTTTTTGTTTTATAAAGCGATGAATGAATTTGACGCCTATTAATTGACTGAGGTGATATCCAATTACTGCTCCTGTAATAGATCCTATAACTGTGATTAGTGCCATCCAGATTGCAGTTTCTGGTTTTAGTATGGATATTGATATGAGGAATACATCTGGTATTATAGGGAAAAAAATAGATTCTGCGAGTGCAATAATACCAAGTATTAGTGCAGCATATTGAGAATTATAAAATCCTTCAATCCAAGTTGTAAGATCTGTTAGTAAATTTAGCATATAGTGAGTTATTAGATTAAATTATTCGATTTCATTGACATCTAAATCAAATGTATAAGTTGTTTTTTTTGAAGTTACAGTAGTACGAAAAAGTTTTTGAGAAGATTGAGGTTGTTGGGTGTTGGAAGTTAATGGCAATCCTTTTTTTGTGGAAGCACTTAATTTAGATTTGTTATCAGTTATATGTAAAAGGTTTTGTTTGTTGGATTTAGTAATTGGGTAATTATTATCTAAGTCTATGAATATTTGTTCTTGAGCTTGCCTAAGTGCTGAGGCTTCTTCTTGATTAACTATTTGAAATGTAATAATTTGGCCTGGAGATGCCTGTGCAATTTGACTAATATCTGTTGAAATAATTGTTCCTATTTTGGCATATCCACCGGTTGTTCCTCGATCTGCCATTAGAATAGTTGGCTGTCCATTACCAGGGATTTGAATAGCACCCGGAGGAGACCCATCAGATAAAATGTCAGGTTTATCTATGTGCTCTAACTCAGGACCTTCTAATCTATAACCTACTCGATCGGATTCTAGAGTTATTTTATATTGTGATTCTACAAGAGTGGATAGTGCATTATCTGTAAAATGGTTGTTCTGTGGTCCAAGAATAATTCTTAATATGTGGTGGTTTCCATATATTGGGTTAGTATATTCAGGTGGTAATTTTTTTGAATGTAAGATGTTATTTCTATCTGCATTAGCTAAAATAATGTCATTTTCTTTTAAAGATCTTCCTTCGATACCACCAAATTGTCCTTTCAAAAAAGTTGATTTACTACCTAAAACATTAGGGCAATCAATACCTCCTTTTATACAAATATATGAACGGAATCCATCGATAGCATCTTCAAAAGTCAGATGATCATTTTTTGAAATCAATATGTTTTGCCATTGAGGGATTGCAGAGCCATTTATTTTTGGAGATAAATTAGCACCTGTTATTGCAATTTCAATATTTTCAAGAAAAATTAATGATGGACCGATACCTGTTATTTCTATAGCTGCTCTATTTTCAGGATTTCCTAATAATGAGTTTCCTACACGTAAAGCAAACTTATCCATTGCTCCAGATTCTGGAATCCCTAAGTGTTGAAACCCATATCTTCCAAGATCTTGTATTGTAGATAATAACCCAGGTGATATTATTTTAATTACTGATTTTGTCATTAGACGTTTTTTATAGTAGGTTTGTATTTATTATTTTTGCTAAGTTTTTTTATAGAATCATATTCTTCTATATTGTTTAGAGCTTCGAACTTAACCTGGTCTCCAATATTAAAAAGTGATGGATTAGATAATGAAATATCGAAGAAATTAATTGGAGTATTTCCTATGATTTGCCAACCCCCAGCTGATTCTATGGGATATATACCAGTTTGATTTTCAGCTAAGCCTATTGATCCTGCTAAAATTCTTTTGCTAGGAGTAGTTTTCCTAGGTACAGTTAATTTATTAGGTGAAATACCCATGTAAGGAAATCCAGGAGTAAATCCTATCATAAATATAGTATAGATATGCGTAGTATGTATCTTAATTATTTCATCTGTTGATAGACCTGTATGACTAGAGACAAACTCTATGTCTGAAGCATATTCTTTTTCATATAAAACAGGGATCGATATGATCCTAGATTTTTTTGATTGGTAATTCGATTTAATTTGGGAACAGAGTTCTTTACAAATAGTATGTATATATGAAGAAGTAATGACTAAAGGATCATACTGGATCATGATAGAGCAATAAGAGGGGATGATATCTAGGATGCCATCTAATTGAAAACCACGTAAAGATTCACTGATCTCAAAAACAAAGCTGCTGACTTGAGTATCAATTGTATCGCCAAAATTGATAGTTATTGCTTGATCACCTGCGTTGGTAATTAATGGTTCAATGTTCATAAACTAACTATTCATATCTTAAAGGTTGAATTACAACTGATTCATTAGTTAATGTTTTTGAAATATGTACAGCAATCTCAACTGCATCAGGATTATCTCCATGTACACAAATACTATCTGCTTTGATGTCAATTTTGTCTCCGTCAATGGAAGTTATGGAATTTTCATTGATTATTTGGAGACAGCGGTCTGAAATCAATTGTGGGTCATGTAGCGTAGCATTTGGGTTTTTCCTTGATACAAGAGTTCCATCAGAGTTATAAGATCTATCAGCAAATACTTCATGTGCAACCTGAATCCCCATTTTTTCTGCAATATTTAGCCATTGAGATCCAGATAAACCAAGTAAAATTAAAGTTGGATCAATTTCAAGTAGAGCTTCACATATTGATGTTGCAATTTTTTGGTCATCAACTGCCATGTTATAGAGAGCACCATGTGGTTTAATATGTTGTAGTTTTTTATTTTTAGTAAATATTGAGAGGGCTCCAACTTGGTACTTAATATCAGATTTAATTTCTTCAGCTGTAAGGTCCATTGTTCTTCTGCCAAAACCTTTGATGTCTGGGAAACTAGGATGAGCTCCAATATGGACATTATATTTTTCTGCTAATTTAACAGTGTAGTCTATCCACAATGGATCTCCAGCATGAAAACCACATGCAATATTGATAGAACTAACGTATTTTATGACATCTTCATCGGCACCCATTTTATAGGTTCCGAAACTTTCACCCATGTCACAATTAATATCTATAGTATTATTCATATTTATAATGTATTTATACCTAATAGATATTATAGGTAAGTATCTATTTTTTTGCTAGTTTTATTAGATATACCAATTTTGTAATTTAAGCTTCCAAATAGTTTAGTTGTAGAATAGGATTAACTTTATTTTGTAAATTATATATTCTGTTATTACCTGTAATAATTATTTAGGTAGTGTAAAATTAAATGATTATTATTGGATTTTATAGTTATTTAATTTAATGATTAGTGTAGACAACTTTAATAACGGAATAATACTTACTGTTCTGGGTCTATTTATAGCCTTTTTACTTCTTATTTCTTTGGCATTTTCTGTATTTATTATTTCTAAGATTATGATACTTAGTAATGTAGGCACCAAATATTTATCTAAATTTAATCGATCTAAAGATGAAGCTCACTATAATAAGTCGTTAGCTGCTGCAGTTGCAGTAACTATTTTGAAGAATAACCGTATCAGTAGATCGGACATTAGTGAAAAGTAAACAATTAGTTTTAAAGGAAGTTATTTGATTTTTGATTTTCAAAATTTATTTAATACAACAGGTATTAGCGTCATAAATTGGCAGATTATTGTGATGCTATTGGTCGGATGTATTTTTATCTATCTTTCGATTGTACGAGATATGGAACCTTACGAATTATTACCAATTGGAATAGGTATAATCATTGGTAATTTGCCTTTAACGGGGTTAAATGTATCTCCAGTAGTAGCTGGAGGTGTTCAAGAGGCCGGTATTTTTGGGATTGTTTTTCATTATGGGCTAGCATTTTGGAATATATTACCTCCTATCATTTTCTTAGGAATTGGAGCTCTTACTGATTTTGGTCCATTGATTGCTAGTCCAAAAACTTTAATTTTGGGTGCAGCAGCACAAGTTGGTATTTTTATTGCTTTTTGGGTAGCTTTACTATGGGGCTTTCCTCTTGTACAAGCTGCTTCCATAGGTATAATAGGTGGAGCAGATGGGCCAACAACAATATTTTTAACATCTCAGGTAGCTCCTAGTATATTAGGTATAACAGCTGTAATTGCTTATGTATATATGGCTTTAGTTCCTTTTATACAACCTCCCTTAGCTAAATTATTTACGACTCAACAGGAGAGATCTATAGTAATGAAAGCACCACGTGATGTTGGACGTACAGAAAAAATCATATTGCCATTATTAGCGATGTTGTTGATTATATTAATTGTACCAAGGTCTGCTCCCCTGATATCGATGTTTATGATAGGGAATATTTTTAAGGAAAGTGGAGTAGTTCCAAGATTAGCAGATGCTGCTTCAAATGAAATACTTAATATTGCAACTATTTTTCTTATGTTAACAATAGGTACTCAGCTATCTGCTGACAGTGTTTTTCAACTAGCTACTATTAAAATTCTAATTTTGGGAGTAGTTGCATTTGCGATAAGCACAGTTAGTGGTGTTCTATTTGCAAAGTTAATGAATTTATTTCTGAGAGAAAAAATAAACCCTTTAATTGGAGCAGCTGGAGTTTCTGCTGTGCCTATGGCAGCACGTATCGCTCATCAAGTAGCTCAGGAAGAAAATCCTAATAATTATTTATTGCCACATGCTATGGCACCTAATGTAGCAGGAGTTATAGGCTCTGCAGTTATAGCTGGTGTTTTCTTGGCACTTTTAAATTGATATAGGGAGAATTCATTGTCTGATATAGTTAAAGTTGAAGTAAATGGACAAGAATATCAGGTTGAGGTAATTGATATTGATGTATATCCAATTATTGCATTGGTTGATGGAGAGAAAATGGAGGTTGTTCTCGATGATTCTATTCGTAAGTCTGAAAAAAGCACTACTCATAAGAAGATTCCAGAAGTTAATGTCAATTCTGGATTAGGACTTAAAGAATTTGATGCTCCTATGCCAGGAGTTATTCTCTCAATTAATGTTGCTGTTGGTGACAGTGTTAATGTAGGTGAACAGATTTGTGTTTTAGAAGCAATGAAAATGGAACAAAAATTATATTCTGAGTTTGCAGGGAAAGTAGAAAATATTAATATTAATGTTGGTGATAAAGTAATGACAGGTCAGACATTAATTGTTATTTCCTGACGTATAATGTTTTAGAGGATTATTATGACTATACTTCATTCTATAGATAAATTGGGGCAGTCGATTTGGTATGACAACATACATAGAGGACAGCTTGACTCAGGTTATATTAGTAATTTGATAGAAAAAGGAATTACTGGCTTAACATCAAATCCTACTATTTTTGAAAAAGCAATTGATGCAACTACAGCATATGATTCACAGATAATTAGTTTAAGTAATCAAAATCAATCTACGATGGAAATATATGAAAATATAGTTGTAGATGATATTAGAAGAGTGTGTGATCTATTATTGGAGACTTATTACGAAACTCAGCGTTGTGATGGGTATGCATCATTGGAAGTTAATCCCCATTTATCATCAAATACAGACCAAACTGTTGAAGAAGCCTGTCGTTTATATAATTTATTAGATCGCCCTAATTTACTAATGAAAGTTCCTGCAACTCCAGAAGGTATTATTGCAATACGCCAATTAATTTCTAAAGGCATAAATGTCAATGTTACTTTATTATTTTCAAGATCAATGTATGATCAGGTTAGGAAAGCTTACATGGATGGACTTGAAAGTTTTTTAAATACAGGTGGTGATATTACTAAAGTCTTTTCGGTTGCATCTTTTTTTATCAGTAGAATAGATACCTATACGGATAAGGAGATAGAAAAGTTAGAAAACACGTCGAATTATACAACTACATTATTGGGTAAAATTGCTATAGCCAATGCACAGTTAGCATATTTGGATTTCCAGGATGATTTTGCATCTAATAGGTTTTTAGAGTTAAAGAAAAATGGTGCACAAGTTCAAAAAGTACTTTGGGCAAGTACTAGTACAAAAAATCCATCATATAGTGATTTGAAATATGCAGATGCATTAATAGGAAACAATACTATTAATACCATGACAGACGTGACAATTGATGCTCTTTTAGCTGCTGAAATAGAGGGCATGATACCTAGTAATACAATTGATAATTATTTGACAGAACCAGAAACAACAATGAAATTACTTTCGGAAGCTGGGATACAATTATCTGAGATAACGTCACAATTATTAGTAGATGGCTTAAACTCTTTTTCTGATTCTTTCGATTCACTAATTTCGAAAATTCGCAATAAACAAAAACAACTTACTTTACATAGCTAGGTGATTTATAGAATGTTGAATGGAGATTCAGTTCATAGCTATACTTCTCTAGAAGAAAAACAAATTGTATCGAGGATATGGAAGAAAGATCCATCTCTTTGGTTAAATAAAACTGTTGATATCCAAAGTAATACAGGTTGGTTAGATTCAGTAAAATGGATTGAAACTAAACGTGAATTTTTTGAAGAATTTTCTGTTAAATTTAAGGATAGAAAGTTCAAAACAGTTGTTTTAATAGGGATGGGGGGAAGTAGTTTAACTTCTTTTGTTCTATCTTCTTTGTTTGCAAAATACCAAGTAGATACTAAATTTGTAGTATTAGATACAATTGTAGCTTCTTCTGTTGAAAGCTTATCCCAGAAACTTGACTATGGGAACACCTTGTTTATCATTGCATCAAAATCTGGTGAAACTTTAGAAACGAATATTTTATACGAGTATTTTTATAATCAAGTTGTATTAAAAAATGGTTATCAGAGAGCAGGAAGTTTTTTTGTAGCTATTACTGATAATGGATCTGATTTACATACTATTGCAGAAGAATCAAATTTTTCCGATATTTTTCTTAATCCATTTGATATTGGGGGCAGGTTTTCTGCATTATCCTATTTTGGTATTATACCTGCTCTTTGTATGGGGGTATCTGTTTCTTCTGTTATTTCAGTAATTTCTAAAATGATGGATTCTTGTAGTGAAAGAGTCTCTATTACAGATAATCATGCTATTAATTTAGCTTTGTATTTAATCTCAAACCAGAAAAATAATAGGAATAAGCTGACTTTTTTATTTTCTTCTTCACTCCAGTCTTTTGGGTATTGGATTGAACAGTTAATTGGAGAAAGTCTTGGTAAAGATGGATTAGGTATTGTTCCGATTGTTGAGGAACCAGTAGTTTTAACTGAACAATATGGTGTAGATAGATGTTTTGTATATTATAGGTTGTCTTCTGATAAGAACGATAAAAATGATTTGATTTTCGAAAAACTAAAGCATATGGGTATTCCTGTTTATATGATTGATATAGAATCATATATGGATATTTGGGCAGAGTTTTTTCGATGGAAGTTCACAGTGGTAGCTACTTCGATTATGCTAAATGTAAATCCATTTGATCAGCCAGATGTTCTTTTGTCTAAAAAATATACTAATAATGCATTGATCGAAAAACTTAGCAATCCTGTGTTGTTTTCTTCTGATGTTAAGTCTGAGTTAATAAACATGTTACACAATGTGGATAAGTACTCTTATGTTGCAATACTTCCATTTTTAGAATATTCAGATGAACTTAGTTGTTCTATTCAGCGTTTAAGAAGAGTTATAGTTAGCAAGTTTGGATTAGCTACAGTTGTTGGTTATGGTCCTAAATATTTGCATTCTACGGGACAATTATTTAAAGGCGGATTAGATAGTGTTAAAGTTATTCAAATCTTTAAGCAATTTAAAGAAGATATTAATATTCCCAATTACAAATATACATTTGGAGAACTTCTTAATGCACAAGTTATGGGTGATTTCAAAGCATTAAAAGAACGTGGTAGAGAAGTGGTTTTATGGGAAATTACTGAAGATGCGATAGAAAGCATTGATGAAATTACGGTATTTCTAGAGGAAACTGTATAACTATAAAACTATGCCAACGTAGCTCAGGGGTAGAGCAGAGCTTTCGTAAAGCTCAGGTCATCGGTTCGAATCCGATCGTTGGCTTTTATATCATTTCAAAGTTTGTGTATTAAGTGTCCTTTCATGCAGATTGATAGCTAAGTTACGAAAATTAGGAATACGGTGAATTTTACATAGATAGCATCATGTTGGTCTTCAGAATCCCGACTTGTACGAGGCAAAATCATAAGATCTTTATTATCTATTACTCGGGTTCGCTCAATTTGATTTTTTGGGTGGAAAGGGTATTAATATAGATGTGTTTTGCCTATAGATTTTATATGAAGAAGATGTGCCCCAGTGTGCATCAGCTGCTTTTTCTAGCAATGGTATCCCACTTATATATGTAAGTAGGACGAAAACAAAAATTGGAGATATAAATGTTAGGTATTGCCATCCTGATAATACAGGGATAGATATGGTGAAAATTCCTATCCATAAAATTATTTCACCAAAGTAATTTGGATGCCTTGACCATGACCAAAGTCCAGAAGTAATAAAGGTATTTTTATTATCAGGATTTGAACGAAATATTTGTTTTTGACGGTCAGCAATGATTTCGATTGAAAAGCCTATAATCCAGATTAATAATCCAGCGATTAGGTATATATCTATTGGTGTTTTTTGGGTAGAAGACATTGCTACTAATCCTGCAGAAAAGGTTAAGAAAATCCAAACTCCTTGAAGTGTCCAAGTCATTAATAATCTAAAAAAGTCAGGGGTAATTTCTTTAAAACGTGAATCAAACCCCTTTTTTTGTATTCTATAAAATAAAAAGAATCCTAAGCGTAATGCCCAAATTATCACAAGTAATCCAATCAATAGTGTTCGAAAATCTAAATTATTGTTTAGAATGATTATTGTGATAGATATTCCTACATAAGTAATGCTTCCAGTTAGGTCAAAATAATTTTCAGTTTGGTAGATATATGAAGGTATAAAGCAAATCCATTGTATTGCAAATATACTTACCACACACATATATAGTATCGATGTATTGAAAAATTCAAGGATGTCTTTATTTATTAAGACTGTAATGATTACAATACCAATAAGAGGAAACACGGTAGATATTAGATTTTTAAATTTAGCATTCATAGATTAATGACAAGTTATACAGATGGTTTCATTGCAATTTTATTTGTTATTATACGTTAATGTAATAATATATTTCATGTGAAAGAGGTAAATAATGCCCAATGTATTTATATGTACTAATAGAGAACAAGATCTTTATCAAAAATCTATGGATTTATTAAAGGAAAATGGGTTTAATGTGAGTTTTCTTGATGTTCCTGATCATGGTCTGGGGTTAAAACCTCCAGATAATATAATTAGACAACTTCAGCAAGCACACGCTACTATGGCGGCTGGAGAATATTATACGCCAGAGATATTTAAGCAATTGTCTAATTTGAGAGTTATAGCAAGGTTAGGAGTTGGGTTTGATAGAGTTGATATTCAGAGTGCAACCCAAAATAATGTAGTAGTTACTATTACACCTAACGGTAATCACGAAGGTGTAGCTGAGCATGCTATGGCACTAATTATGACACTTGCAAAGCAGATTGTAACTAAAGACAAACAAATTCGTTCTGGTATATGGAATACTGATAAAACTAACTCTTTAAGGGGAGATACGCTGGGGATTATTGGATTAGGAAGAATAGGCAGAAGTCTTGCTCTTAGAGCTTTGGCAATGAAGATGAAAGTAATCGCAACGGAACCTTATCCAATTGAAGAATTTGTTAGATCAAATTCTTTAGAGCTGGTAGATATAGATACTTTGTTAAAAAGATCAGATTATGTCAGTGTTAACAGTCCATTTAATGAGATGACTAAAGGATTGATTAATAAAGAAAAATTATCTTTAATGAAAAAAACTGCATATTTGATTAATACTTCCAGAGGAGGATTAATCAATGAGTCTGACTTAATTAATGCTTTAAAGAATAATGACATTGCTGGAGCAGGGTTAGATGTTTTTGAGATAGAACCGATGATAAAAGATAATCCTTTAATTGAATTAAATAATGTAGTACTTTCTCCACATATGGCAGGTAATGATAGTGTTTCTATAGCAGATACAGCAATCGAGTCTGCTCAATCTATAATTGACTTATACCATGGTCTTTGGCCTAGAGGAGCCGTAATTAATAATGAACTAGAAGATCAATGGAGTTGGTGATAATAAAATATGGTTGAATTAAATCCTATTGAAAACTCTCCATGTAAAATGCCAAATGGCTTACAGTGGACAGAGGAGGGATTATTTGTGATGGATCAATACACTGATAATGTGTATGTTGTAGGAGAGGATGGTACTATTTTACGTACTATTGAAACTCCTACAGAAAATGGTTCAGGTATTACTGTAGGTGGTGGTTATTTGTGGACAGCATCTAATGGTCTGACAACTTCAAGATCTTTTAGATCAACAGATACACATCTACCCTATTTATATCAACTTGATTTGAAAAATGGTAAATTGATTAATCGAATTCCTACATATGATGGTAGTGGGATTCATGGTCTTGAATGGGATGATGGTTTTATTTGGATAACATCATTTAATCCTCGTGCAATTATATTAATTGATTCATTTAGTTTTTCAGTAATTAAAAAATTTTATGTAGATCTCGATGTTTTACACGGTCTTGCAAGAGATGAAGATGGGATATGGTGTACCGATCGCCTACATAAAATTATTGCAAAATTTGATGTAGATACTGGAGAGGAATTAGACAGGATAGAGTTTTCTCAAGATGCTCCTGATCCTCATGGATTATCTATTAAAGATGGTGAACTCTGGTATTCTGATGCAGCATTTCCTGATCCAAGTCCCTTACATGAATTACCAGAGATAGGGCGTATAAAGATAGTTAAATAATGTTGTGGTTACTATGATCGTGTCTTGACATAATGAACGCAGATTTAAAAGTTTAGGAAAGAAATTATGGTGTTAGTTGCTTTATCAATGATATTTGCAGCATTACTTTTAGTTGCTAATGTAACTGCTGTAAAAATCATTGCTGTTGGTACAGAGGGTATAGATGCAGGAATTTTGGCATATCCTTTTACATTTTTAATATCCGATGTGATTTCTGAAATATATGGTAGAAAGATAACATCGAAAATTATTTGGATGGGCTTTGTGGTCAGCTTAATTATGGTAGCCATGTTTTATATTGCAGGACAGTTACCTGCAGCTGGTTTTTGGGAAGATCAAAGAGCATATGATCAGATTTTAGGATCTGTGCCTCGGATTGTTTTGGCTTCAATGATTGCTTATTTAGTAAGCCAACATCATGATGTAATCGCTTTTCATATGTGGAAAAAATTAACTAAAGGTAGATTTTTGTGGTTACGTAATAATGCTTCAACATTAGTTTCACAGGCTATTGATACGGTATTATTTGTCACAATTGCTTTTGTTGGAGTTTATGCTTGGCATGAATTATGGGGAATGATATGGGTAACCTATCTTATTAAAATGTGTGTTGCTATAGCGGATACACCTCTTGTGTATGGATTAGTGTACTTGGTTCGTAAAAATAATTTAAAAATTGAGGAAATATAATTACTAAATTGTCATAAAACTTATTGTAAATTAATAGAAAATGTAGTACATTTGTTCTATTAATCCCAAACTTTAATTTATAGATATGACAAATATTTTACATGCAGACATAGATGCGTTTTTTGCTTCTGTTGAACAATTAGATAATTCAGAATTGAGGGGGCATCCAGTTATTGTTGGAGGATGCATAGAAGATCGTGGTGTGGTAGCAACTGCTTCTTATGAAGCACGATTAAGTGGTGTGGCTTCAGCAATGCCAATGAAAACAGCATTGAGGTTATGTCCTGAAGCAATCCGTATTACTCCAAGGTTTGATAGGTATCAGGAATTGTCGAGAGAAGTTATGTCAATTTTTCGAGACATTACTCCAGTAATAGAACCTATATCATTAGATGAAGCATTTCTCGATGTGAGTAGATTAGGAGACGTTTTGCCTCAGTCAATTGCTCTTGATTTAAAAAAGAAAATTAAAAAATCTGTAGGGTTAACTATTTCTGTTGGTATGGCAAGTAGTAAGGGTATAGCTAAAATAGCATCTGATATGGGAAAACCAGATGGATTAATTATTGTAAAAAAGGGTGATGAACAACGTTTTTTGGCTCCACTTGAAGTTTCAAAATTATGGGGTGTTGGTCCTAAAACTGCATCAACTCTTGCTAAGTACCATATATATAGGGTGGGTGATCTTGCAAAAAAACCAGTTGATTGGTTGATTGATAATTTTGGTAAAAATGGATTTGCTATGCATAAAATGTCTTTAGGACAGGACTATAGTCCTGTAGGAATAGTTAAGAATAGAAAATCAGTTAGTACAGAAACAACATTATCAGAAGATACTGCTGATCCTAGCGCGGTACGTGATTTAGTAAGTAGGTTAAGTAAAGAAATAACGGTAGATTTACAGCAAAAAAATCTTTTGGCTCGTACAGTAAAACTTAAACTAAGATTAAATGATTTTACTACATTGACAAGGCAAATTACTTTTTCGGAATCCCAGGATTCCGTAGAAAGTATTTCTGAAGCAACAAATATTTTAGTTGAACGTGAATTGGAACCAGGTCGTCAATTTCGCCTTGTTGGCGTAGGTTTGTCTGGACTCCAAGATAAAACTGTTTTGGAAGTACCTATACAGGGTAGGTTTGATGGTTTTTGAAGGTTGAGTTATTATTTTATGTAATTGGATGAATGTTCTAAAAAATTGTAAATATCATCCAATTAAGGAGGATAGAAGTGGGTGCACCGTATAAAGTGAAAATAACTGTTGTGAAAAAAACATTTCATTCAGATTTAGTTGAACAATATAGTGACTGTGCTGAAAATTGGAGAGAGACATCAACAGGAAACAATCCAAATTGCTGTCATGCGTTTGATATTGGTCATGAATTTATTAGTGATGGAACTCATATGCCTGAAAATTTCCCAGATGCTCCATGGGTTGATATACAAAAATATGTTTTCATCTTAGGACGAGGTGGAAATATGTTAGGAACAAAAGAAGGAACTTTTGTGACAAATTGTACCGACGGATTTAGACCAGTTACTTATAAGCTTGAACGGATAGAAAATTAAAGGAGAAAGTATGATTAAATCAACTTTAGGAAATACAGGTTTAGAGATAAGTCAATTAGGTATAGGGTTGGCAGAAATTGGACGCTTAGAGTTAGATGATAATGGACTTAAACAAGCTGGTCTATTACTTAATACAGCATTGGATTTAGGTATTAATTTTTTTGATACAGCTGAATGTTATGACAATAGTGAAACTATTGTAGGAAAAGTTGTTAAAGATAGAAGACAGGAATATATATTAGCCACAAAATGTGGACATTTAATTGAGGATTATGGTGGTGATGAGTATGCTAACTGGAGCAAAGATGGGATACAAACAAGTATTGAACGGAGTTTGCTTAGATTACAAACAGATTATGTTGATCTTATACAATTGCATTCTCCATTATTAGATATTTTGAAAAAAGGAGAAGCAATAGAAGTCTTAGAGAAACTTAAGAAAGAAGGTAAAACAAGGTTTATTGGTTGTAGTGGTGATAATGACGTGGCATTGTGGGCAGCCAATTGCGGAGTGTTTGATACTATTCAGACTAGTTTTAATCTTACTGATCAATTAGCTAGAAAACAATTGTTTCAGTATACTAAACAACATAATTTAGGATTGATAGCAAAAAGACCAATTGCTAATGCAGCTTGGGGGGCAGTTAGTAGTCCGAGTGAATATGCAAATGAATATTTTGAGCGTGCTAAAACTCTATTGAAACTAGGTCCTGTTGTGGATTCACCTGAGGACAGATTTGTGTTATCTATAGGGTTCGTATTAGGACATGAAGAAATTGATACTGCTATCATAGGTACGACTAACTCTGAGCATCTTATTGAAAATGTTAAAATAATTGAAAAAGAATTACCTATTTCTAATTCTACGATATTAGATTTACACAGACGATTTGATGATGAGGGAAAGAATTGGAAACAGTTAACCTAAATACTATTTAGTTAACTGCAATACCGTCCAAAAATACAGTATCAACATTTTTAATGTTTTCGATATTATTAAGAGGATTACCATTTACAATGATTAAGTCAGCCTTTTTACCTTTTTCGATACTACCAACCTGATCATCAACCCCACATGCGATTGCTGAATCTAATGTTGCAGAAATAATTGATTCTATTGGAGACAACCCTATAGTAGTATGAGCAACAATTTCTTTATAGAATTGACCGAGTTTATATTGTTGCCAAGATGCATCTGAACCGCATACAAATTTGACACCAGCATCTTTCATACGTAAACAATGTTCTAATCGTACAGAATGTTCTTCCTGTAGTTTTTTAATAGCATTCTTTTCTTCTTTTGTATTATTTTGATACAGGATTAAGTTATTTAAACTTTCAAGACCTTGGTGTATTGTTGCATTTACGAATATATTTTTGTCGATTATTTTTTGAGTGAGATCAGGACGGTATTTAGGACTACCATCGGGTTCTCTAAACAAACAATGAATTATTTGATCAACTCCACCGTCTAGCGAATTAGAAATACCTTCAGAAGAAACACAATGTGCAGATACAAGTTTGCCAAATTTATGGGCTTCTTCACAAATAGTACGAATTTCTTCTGTTGTAAACGATGGTCTCCAAGGATAGGATGTAGCAGTACTTCCTCCTGTCGCTGTTATTTTGATGAAATCAGAGCCTTCTTTTATTAATTGTCGTACAGCAGCTCTACATTCATCATTTCCGGTTACCTCTTCACCAAAATAACTTAAATGTCCGCCTATAATTGCAATAGCGCGTCCAGATAATATTAGACGAGGACCTATAGTAATTCCTTGATTAATAGCTTTTCTTAGCATGAATGTGGTTAGATTCTTGGCACCACAATCTCTTGCGGTTGTGACTCCTGATAAGAGGGATTCACGAGCATTTTTTGCAGATTGAAGTGTGAGGATTTCATCTGGTAATAAAGCAAGATCATCTCCAGTTCGACCATCACCAAATCCATTAAGATGTACATGGCAGTCTACTAATCCTGGGAGAATTGTTTTATCAGAGAAATCAAATATTTCAAATGAATTTTTATCACTTGGTGTGATTATTTCAGGTGAACCTATTTCTAGTATAGTATTATTTTTGATGAGTACTGCACCTTTTTCTATTGGATTAGTACTCTTACCATCGATAAGTAAATTCCCTTGGATTAGTTTAAGTTTACTGTCAGGCATAAGTGTGTTTACGTATATTTACATTAGGGTATTATACACTTAATTTAAGATAATTTTACAAGTTTTTCATCGATGTAGTGAGATCTAGAGCTGCTTGTTTGGCATCAGCAAATAACATAAGGGTATTGTCTGCAGCAAATAATGGATTAGGTATTCCGGCAAATCCAGGGCTAAGACTTCTTTTTATTACAACTATTACTTGTGCTTCAGTTACTTCGAGTATAGGCATACCAGCAATGGGGTTTGATGGATCGTTAGATTCATTAGCAACAGGATTGACTACATCATTTGCCCCAATGATAATGACTACATCAGTTTCTTTAAACTGAGGATTTATTTCATCCATTTCTTTTAATTTTTCGTATGGAATATCAGCATCAGCAAGAAGAACATTCATATGTCCTGGCATTCTACCTGCAACAGGATGTATAGCGTAGTCTACATTAATATTTTTTGATTCCAAAATGTTTGAGAGTTCACGTATTGCATGTTGGGCTTGAGCAACAGCCATACCATAACCTGGAACAATAATCACCCTATTAGCACTGTCTAAAAGCAATGCTATTTCTTCTGAGGAAGAAGATTTTACTTTTCCTTCATACACATCTTCAGCTGAATCATCTTGAGTTGTAGCTACAGCACCTAGTCCTCCAAAAAGAACATTTTTAAGTGATCGATTCATAGCCTTACACATTAAATTTGTAAGAATTAATCCGGCAGCACCAACTAATGACCCAGAGATGATAAGTAGGTTATTTTCTAGAACAAATCCTGTTGCTGCTGCAGCAAGTCCCGAATATGAATTAAGTAGAGATATGACTACAGGCATATCAGCTCCACCAATAGGGATTACTAATAATAATCCAAGGATTCCAGCTGAAGCAATCAGTATGCAAAGGAAAATTAAGTTAGACGGATTAAGTATAACTAGGATACCCAAAGTTATAGTTATAATAATTAATAGAATAATTATTACATGACGTCCAAAAAATAATATTGGTTTTTCGGATATAAGCCCCTGAAGCTTACCAAATGCAAGTATACTACCAAAAAATGTAACACTTCCTATTATTACAGAAAAAATGGTAGAAATAGAAAAGTAATAAGTTGGATCTTGGTTTTGGTTAATAATGGAAATCAATGCACTTGATGCAACTAGTGTTGAAGCACCACCACCAAATCCATTTAATGATGCTACAAACTGTGGCATTGCTGTCATAGGTACTTTTACAGCCGTGATTGTTCCTATTAGTGCACCTAAAATAATACCAATAATAATTATTTCATAAGTTATGATTTTCTGATTAAGTAAAGTAACGATGATAGCAATCAACATACCTGTTGCTGCAAGGAGATTACCTCTTACTGCTGTTGAGGGACTTGATAAGTTCTTTAGTCCTACTATGAAAAGTATTGCACTAGCCAAATATATTAGGTTAACAATATTTATAAAGTTATCCATTATTTTCGTTTCCTAAACATATATAGCATACGATGCGTTACAGCAAATCCTCCTACAACATTTATCGTAGCAAATACAACTGCGATGAAACCGAATATAGTACCGATTATCTGATTGTCCGATCCAGCAGCAATTAGTGCACCGACGATAGTAATACCAGAAATTGCGTTTGCTCCAGACATAAGAGGAGTATGGAGTATAGGAGGGACTTTATTAATGAGCTCAACTCCTAAAAAGATGGCTAAAATAAAGACAGTTATGGCAAAAATTATGGCTTCCATTTATTGTATATTTTCTTCAATTAATTGCTGGATTCGTGTATTTACTATATTTCCATCTTTAGTAATTATAATGTTTGAGATGATCGGATTTTCCATATCAATATTAATGTCTCCATCTTTAATTATTTCTAGAAGAATATTGGTAATATTTTGGCTGTACATTTGGCTAGCATCTTTAGGTACTGCAGATTGTATTTTTGTGGTTCCAATAATGGTAACATTGTGTTCATTTATTATTTCATTTGCTTTTGTCAGTTCACAATTACCGCCATTAGCAGCAGCTAAGTCAACTATAACCGATCCTTCTGGCATTAGTTCCACCATTTCTTTATTTATTAAAACTGGAGCTTTTTTCCCAGGGATTGCAGCTGTTGTAATTATAACGTCTGTCTCTTTAGCAATATTACTTAATAACTCACGTTGTTTTGAATAAAAATCTTCAGACATACTTTGTGCATACCCATCTTTAGTTTCTGTATTAGTTTTTTCATCGGGTATTGTTTTCAAGAAACGTGCCCCTAAACTTTCAACTTGTTCTTTTACAATAGGGCGAATATCGTATCCGTATACAATAGCACCCAGGCGTTTGGCTGTGGCGATTGCCTGGAGTCCTGCCACTCCTGCACCGAGGACAAGAACTTTTGCAGGTCTTATTGTACCTGATGCTGTCATCATTAAAGGAAATATGTGAGGTAGATAATTAGCAGCAAGGATCACTGCTTTGTATCCAGCTAAATTTGCCATTGAACTTAGTGCATCCATATTTTGAGCTCGAGTAATTCGTGGTATCATTTCCATTGCTAGAGAAGTAACACCTTTAGATGCAAGCTGAGTCATATTAGTTAATTCAATTAATGGATTTAAAAATCCAATAATTACTTGATTTTTTGTAAGTAAATTTAACGATGATTCTTTTTTATGTACATCGTCAGCAGGAGGATTTACTTGAGTAACAATATTTGCTTTTAAAAAAACGTCTTTTCTTGTTTTAACAATTGATGCACCTGCTTTTTGATATTCTTTATCAGGAAATCCAGATTTTTTTCCTGCACCTTGCTCAATAATTACATCTAATCCTATTTTAGTAAGCTGGGCTACTGAAGATGGTGTAGCTGCAACCATATGTTCTTCTATAAAGTATTCATTGGGTACGCCAACTATAATTTTTGTCTTTGAGTTGATATTTTTATCCATAATATTTAGGAGAATTCTAGATTAAGTATATCAGCTTATTTAGTCTATTTCTAATACTATTTTCAATAAGTATTTAGATATAACTGATGATATTTTTCAATACTAAACCTAGTATAGAGAGATATTTGACTCACTAAATAGTTGGTTTAAAAATCCCGACCTTTGCTGCCGACGATTCTATCACGTTGTTTCTCAAATGGTTCGTTTGCTCTTTCCATTGTTAAATCAGATACAGGGATACTTGATACTGTTTCAGCTTTTGACCGTACGAATGCTTCTCCATAAAGATTTCCTGAATACCAGCCTACTTCTCCAAGGCCTACCAACATTCTTCTTTTTGACCATTCTGGAGTATGACCTTGAGAAATGTATTGATCTTCTGCTTGAATTCTTTTTTCAAACCAGTTACTAACATCTACTATAAAATCATATTCATTGCGTTGAAAATAAACTCCAGGGTATAGTGTAGTTGCTATAGAGTGAGGAGGGTTTCCTGTTCTTCCTGAACTAGCTAAAGTTTGAGCTTCAATTGTAGCTAGTGCGGTTTGAGCATGATCATTGGCTAATAATCCTATGCTCGTATATCCTCTAATGTCTCTGTCAAAAGGACTTTGCATAATAAGGATGGTAGGTTTTATTTCTGTAATAATTTCTGAGATGGAATCTATCGATTGAGGGAAATCCTGGACTCTAAAAGGCTGGGGATAACCGAGCATTCTAACATCAGTAATTCCAAAAATATTACATGCTTTCTCTAATTCTTGAGTTTTTGATTTAGAAATTTTGTCAATATTGACATTTACTATTGATGTATCTTGTTTATCTTTATTTTTAAGTAATTCGTCGCGGAGTTCTTCATTGTGAGTAAAAGCACCAGACGTAACAGAAACTACTGTGACGTGATCTCCTTTTTCGACATGTATGCCTAATGTTCCAGCAGAGTGAGTAAAATCATGGGGGTGGGCATTTATACTTAGTATTCGATGTTTTTGTTGGGACACTTCGGTTGCCTCCTGTTAAGTGTTTAAGTAATATTTGAAATCCATATCATAAGCATTTTATTTGAAAATTTGTCGCCACCAGGATATATTTTTTTTTGTTACATCTTGTTTTTGTTGATTAGCTATTGTTTTAATTTGATGTGATTGGTTATTGTAATCTTCTTCTAGTATTTTAATTCTTTCTTCTATTTGTGAGAGTGGTTTACTATGGTTGCCAGCTAATTTAGACCACCATGAAATATTATTAGAAGCATTGGTGATTCTTTGATTCCTTATTAAATCAGTTAATTGACTATGTAAATATTCCTTATCAGCTTCTAATGATTTAATTATGTTTTTCAACAGTATTATTTCTTTATTAGCATGTATGAGTTGTTCTTTACTAGTATTATTAATTGAATTATTAGAATCTGTTGATTCAGGGATAGAGATTCGATAGATGAATCCTTGAGGGGTTTTTTCTCGAACATATTCTAAATCTGACGACTTTATTTTTCGACGTATAGTCATTTCTGAAACATTAAGGTGTTGAGCTGCTTCTTTAATACTGTATATCATCTGATTTTCCTGTTTATTTAACAATTATTTAAAGTATCAGATATATATATCAAATATGTAAGTACTTATGAGTGTTAATTTTCTGAAAATATTGTTTTACAGAAGTTTTGTATATACAGATGTTAAGTTGAAGAGCTGTTTTTGAAAAAAATATTATCACAATTTATCGATGTCATAATTTTTGTTAGATAGATTAAAAATATAGACCTTAATTATTTAAGAACGTCATATCCATATATGGTTTAATCTAAGCTCGTATATAAGAAATGTATATACGAGCTTGTGAACTCGTAGTAATTAGACTATGAGAAAGTAAAATAATACTTTTTTGCAAAAAAAACTTATTAGATTTACTGGTGGAATGATTTAATTTTCTATTTATTTTTTATATAGAACTAATTATATTAAGGACTAATTTATCCTAGACGGATTTAATATTTATATGTTTGTCTAACACAATAAATATTGGAGGTATGATGGATAATTGGGATGAATGTATATCTTTATGGTCTGCTTCATTATCTAGAGGGGGAATTAAGTCTAAGCGTACATCTGAGGAATATAAACGTTATTTAATAGAATTCCTTAATCGACCAGGCTTACAGAGTGATCCTGGTTTAGTAACAGAAGCTAGAGTTACTGAATATTGTTTTTCTGTTGATCACAAAGGTTTAATGCCTAGTAGAGGACTTATTTCAATGCGAATAGCCTCCCTTAAAAATTTTTATAAGTTCGCAGTTATGCTTGGTATGATTTCAAATAATCCGTGTATTGGTATTCAAAGGCCTCAAGTTTCTAAAACATCTCCAAAATATTTGGATAGCCACCATATTGATAAATTGTTAAGTATTTTGCCTAAAAGTCATGCGGGTTTAAGGGATAGAGCTATTATTATGCTTATTCTTACTACAGGTTTAACTCGCTCACAAGTTTTAAATATCAAAGTTGTTGATTTTTCTATTGGGACAAAAATTATCCTTGAATCTGTTACTCAAAAGGGGGATGTAGTTCATAGATATATACCTAAAGTGATTTTGGAGACTATTAATATTGCATTAAAAGTTAAAGGTTTGTCTTTTACCAAAATGCAATTTGACGATCTACTGTTTGATATAGCTCCCAAGAGTTTCACTCTTAATTTATCAAGGTATGCAAAAATGGCTGATTTGAAATGGGTTAACACTCATGTTTTGAGACATACATGGGCTAGGCTCATGACTAATAATAATGCAGTTATTGATCAATATGCTGAAAATTTGGTACAACATGCTTCAGATGTATTTAAATCATATAAGATGGCTGCGTGAAGTAATATTTTGGGGCATAAGTTATTAAGATGAACTTACATTTGTATTGTGCTAACCTAGAATTGTTGTAATTAAAAACTATTGGAGGTTAATTTGGCTAATTTATCTAATGAAGAAATGTTGCAAAAACTAACTGAGTTTAATACTCCGGCAATAACTAATGTAGTGGCAACGTATCCAGGAAATCCATTGTGTTTGGGCTTATATAATCCTTGGGTTGAAAATTGGTATACAGACGGAACTGTTCGTGCAATGTATCCTAATTTAAAAAGTAAGGTTGGATATGCAGTTACAGCTGTTTATGGTGTAGCGGATCCTAATTATAAGAAGTTGACATTGATTGATGTAATGGCTGCTATAGAAGCATCTCCAAAGCCTGCAGTTTTGGTTGTTCAACAGAAATATCCTCCTGAGATAGCACCTAAAGCTGCAATAGCCGGGGGTATGATGGTAACAGCAATGAAAGCAATGGGGTGTGTTGGAATGATAACAAATGGAGTCTCTCGTGATGTAGACGAAATTAGAGAAATGGATTTTCAATATATTTTGGGTGGAGTAGCTTCTGGGCATGGTGATAGCGGAGTATATTCGATTAATGCTCCTGTTTCTGTTGCAAGTATGGATGTGTCACCAGGGGAAATAGTACATATGGATGAACACGGTGCATGTAAATTTCCTGCTGATAAATTAACTGAAGTCTCAGATAAAGTAGCTAAGATGCAACAATTGGAAGAAGACATTATGGCAGATATGGCTAATGCTTCATCTGCAGAAGAACTTCGTGAAATGTTTGCGCGTCAAAAATCATATGCAACAAGATATGATGTTAACAAAAAATAAAAACAATTAGAAGAATAATTTTTACGAAAGCTTAGATATGCTTGAGATATTCTTTCTGATACAAATTTTTGTAGCTTTTGGATTACCTATTTTCCTGATGCTATTTTTTGTGTCTCATGCGTCAAATCGTCGAAGTGCAATTAGTATCATAGCAGTAGGAGTTAGTTTTTTTCTATTAACTCAGATTCTTAGAATACCAATTCTTACAATTACAGCACTAGAAAATTTGCTTACACTTTCAGTTGTCATAGAGAGTATTTGGTTTATTTCTTTTAGTGGAGTGACAGAGGAATGTTTACGTTATTGTGCTATGCGATTCATTCCTGTAGTGAGAAGGAATTTACAAGTTTCTGTAATAGGCTATGTAATTGGTTACGCTGGTATCGAATCTATCTTATTAGTTGGTATGAGTATATCTGGTTTGTTTGTAGTATATTTTTTATATTCGAATAATCTTTTAGATATCCCTGTTACTCCTGAAGTTCAGCAACAGATTTTAGAAATGTCCCATTTACCAACCTATATGCCTTTAGTAGGGATTGTTAATAACGTGGCAACCATAATTATGAAATTAGGAGTTTCATTGGTGGTTGCAGCATCTGTTTATTTTCGTAAACCATTATATTTAATATTGGCAATAATTTTAAATAGTTTGTTTGGAATATCCATATTTGCCTTATCTCAAATATGGGGGGATTTAATGATTACTTTAGTTGTAGTCGGATTGTCTGTAATTATTCTCTATATCGGATATCGTTTTTTTCAACCAAGATTAAATCAATTAAGAAATATCGATTGAGTATGGAAGTACAGTAATAGTTTATGAGATTTGAGAGTTTGTTGAAATTTTTATTTTTAAATAATATGCTTTGACGCATTATTTGGTTATTGTTTGCGTTAATCAACTAAGTTAAGGAAATTTGAGTTAATAATGTCTATTACGATAGTTCTTATAGTGATATTTTTATCGATATTACATGTTATCTGGAATTTAAATCTAAAGCGTTCTGCCATAAAAGATTTACATATGAGTTTAGCTTTAGTGGCAGCAACACTATTATTTTTGCCTCTGGGGATTTTTACTTGGTTTCAGGTTGATATGAGTTTTAAGTATTGGGTTTTTGTAGCTGGTACAATAATATTACATTTAATGTATTTTTTATGTCTTGCATATAGCTATGAGGATAATGATTTTTCTGTTGCATATCCAGTTGCACGGGGAGTAGGTATTACGTTAACTCCAATATTATCTATACTTATTTTAGCGGAAAGACCTACATTATTAGGCATTTTAGCTATCGTGGGTATTATATTTGGTGCGTATTTTATCTTTTTTATACCTGGTAGCAGGGTTTTTTCTATTAATTCTTTCCGTGTAATATTTTTTAGAAGGCAAGTACTTATGGCTTTTATTGCTGCAATTAGTACTGCTGTGTATCATGTTTGGGATAAGGAGATACTGAATTCAGTTGATGCATTCCCATTACCTGCATTGTATATGTATTTGATGATTGCTGGAATTTCAGTATGTGTAATACCTTTAATGTTAAAAAAATATACTACTTCAGAAATCATTGTATTTGGTAGAGAAAATATTCTGTCCATTTGTGCCACAGGAATTTTACTATTTAGTGTTTATGGTTCTATATTGACTCTGATGACTTTTGTCCCATTAAGTTATTTAGGTCCTACTAGAGAAGTAGGAATAGTGATTAGTGTTTTGATCGGTATAGTTTTTTTCAAAGAAAAGTTAAATTCAACTAAAATCATTGGTGTTTTATTGATTTTAGTTGGAGTTGTTACAATGTCTCAAGTATAGGTCAAAAATAATGCTTATTAACTTTTTAGTAATTTTATAGTATAAGTAGTATGAGGGGTATGTATATGCTAGATGTTAAGCAATTAGACTTTTATGAGTTAAATGGATATTTAAGCGTTGAAGGTGTGTTTAGTAAAACACAAATTGATGCTCTTTCTGATGTGACAGACCAATTTGTTGAGAAATCTCGCTTAGTTATTGAAGAAGATGATATATTTGGTCTCGAATCAGATCATTCATCAGAGAACCCAAGATTAACTCGAATTAAAAATCCACATAAGGTGCATTCAGTTTATGAAGATATAATGAGAGATAATTCATTATTAGATATTCTTCAGGATTTAATAGGTATTGATATTCGTCTCCAAGCGACGAAATTGAATATGAAAATGCCAGAAGGTGGTCGACAAATAGAATGGCATACTGATTGGGGGCATTACCCACATACGAATGATGATTTATTGGCAGTGGGAGTTCCTTTAGATAATGCGACTGAAGAAAATGGTTGTATGTTAGTAATTCCTGGTTCACACAAATGGCCTGAGATAAGTCACCATCAAGATGGTTATTTTGTAGGTGCCGTCAATGGTGATCATATTGATATGGTGAAAGCAGTACCTATGACTATGAATACTGGTACAATTTCAATTCATCACGTAAGAACCTTGCATGCTTCTGCTCCTAATTTATCTGAAAATCCTAGAAGACTTTTATTATTGTCATATGGTGCAGTTGATGCATTTCCACTTACGGGATTAGGTATGTCCTGGGATGATTGGAATAAGCAAATAGTTAGAGGTCGTCCAACTTTTCAACCAAGGTTAGAGCGGTTACCGGTATTTTTTCCACAACCACTCAAATCTGGAAACACTAACATTTTTCATGTACAGTCTGATTTGAAGAAATCACATTTTTCTTAAAGCTGATTTTATAAGTTTCCCCGGCATTTTTTTTGTATGGGTCTCGTTCTCGATAACTATCTTGCCATTTACAATTACCATATCGATACCATCAGGGTATACTTGTGGTAAATTATCTGTTGTGTTATCTCTCAACTTTTGTTGATCTAGAATGACAATGTCAGCAGCCATGTTTTTTTCAATTTTTCCTATATTTTTTAGGGATGCAGATTTTGCTGGAAGAGAAGTTAATTTTCGGATGCCTTCTTCAATAGTAAACATTTCTTTTTCGATTACGTATTCTCGAAGAAATCTTGGAGCAAATCCATAACTTGATCTATTCATAACTAAATTTTTTAATATGCCTGAAGTAGATCCTATGGCACCATCACTTTCAATACTACAATATGGGTCTAATAATAGTTTTTCAAGATCATCTTGATTTGCATAAATATGTCGTATAAGTACATTTGCAAAATCTTTTCCATCAGCTGCAGCTAATTTTAGTATTGTTTCTATAGGATGTAGTTTTAATAATATAGATATTTCTTTAAGTGATTTTCCAATTAATTCAGGGTATGAATTTGAATGAGACAAGAAAAAAAAGTCAAATGATCCTGTTCGTAAAAGATAATTTGTTGGATTTTTAAAATATTTTTTGCATAAAGTAGCTGTTTTAGGGTTAGACAGTCTTTCAATGATAGCTTCTTCAGAACCATCACAAATCCAGCGAGGCAAAAGATCAACAAGATGTGCAGGGCCCCATATATCAGGGAAAGTATCTATACCTATATCCAAACCTTCTGTACGTGCTTTATTAATTAGTGATAAGACTTTTTCAAACGATTTTTTGGGAGCATAGGGTCGGGGAACAAGATGAGATAATTCTCCAGGTACTCCTGAATGTTTAATTATATTTAATGCTTCTTTCACAGATTGTTCAAAATTGTCTCCACGTTCTCGGATATGACTTGCATATATTCCCCCGTATTTTTCTACAACTTTTGTTAAAGAAATTAATTCTTTTTGATTGGCATATTGACCTGGAGAATATTCTAATCCCGTTGAGATTCCAATAGCACCAGCAGACATTGCTTCCGCAATGAGTGATTCCATGTGATTTAGTTCTTTTTGAGTAGGTTCTCTTTCTGCTGATCCCATTGCTGCGAGTCGTATAGTGCCATGGGGTACTAGGGGAGCAATATTAGTAGAAATTCCTTTAGTAAAAAGTTTTTCCAAATATTCTTCGAAAGTATTCCACTCAATATCAATTCCCCATTCTTCATTAAAGCCTATAACATTTCGTTTTGTAATTTCATTGATTGGAGATGGAGCTGGTCCATGTCCACAATTACCTGTGACTAGTGTAGTAATACCTTGTCTTAGACTACTTTGAGATAAACCATCAACAAAAATAGGAAAATCAGCATGTGTGTGGATATCGATAAATCCTGGACAAACGATTTTCCCTTTTGCATTTAATTCTATATCTGCATTGATATCAGAAGTATCACCTATATAATCTATGTTTGATCCAGATATAAGTATATCTGCATTAAATTTAGGTTTTCCAGTTCCGTCAATTATTTGTCCATTACTAATAATGATATCTGTCATAGCTTTTTGTTAATTTGGGTTGATTATCATTACCCACATAGGAGATTGTCCTACTTTAGTTTTATATTTCAGATCTAATCTCCCATTATTAGAATTGATTTTATATGTTAAGAGATTTCCTGTAGTTAATCCTGTTACATATAAGTATTCTCCATTAGGGTCTAAATTAAATGCACGTGGAACTGGATCAACCATTGTGTGATTTATTTTATTTAATAGCCCGGAATTTGGATCAATAGAAAATGATGCTATGCTGTTATGTCCTCTATTAGGTGCAAATAAGAATTTGCCATTAGAAGTGATGTGTATTTGTGAACAAGTATTTTCTTGAGTGTAGTTTTCAGGAAGAGTAGAAATATGTTGAAGATATTTTAAAGTTCCTGTCTTTTGATTAATTTGGGCTACTGATACGGATGATCCTTGCTCGTTAGAAAAATATACAAAATCATTTTTTTGTGGATGAAAACAAAAATGTCTTGGTCCTAATGGTCTTGGCCCTAATGGATTAGATTCAGTTAATCTATAAGTTTGGGTGTTGGGTATTAGTTGTCCAGTTGTTTGGTTAAAAATAAATTGAAAAATAGAATTATCTGAATCATGATCTTTTGTTTCTGCAATTGCAGTAGAAAAGACGTAATTGTTAGAATGATTACTTTGAATACAATGAGATCCTTTTGCAGTTACTATTGATTCAATTAGCTTTTGATTAATTGATCCATCTTGATTAATTGAGTGTACCGTTATAATTCCTGCACCATAGTAAGCTGAAAAAATAAAATTATTTTCCTTATCAAGAGAAAGATAACATGGATCTGATGGAAGGTTTGTTGAACTAAGTATTTCTAGTTCTCCAGATTTTTCGGTTCGTAATAGAGTAGTTAGTTGTAAATAGTCACGACAACCAACATATAAGAATTTTTTAGTTTTATCTATGACTAAGGGGGCAGGTTTACCAGGAATCGTTTTTTTAAATTGCAATGTAGGTTTTCCGAAGTCATTTATAGAAAATGCAGCAATTTTATTTTCTCCAGCAAGAGTAATATACATTTGATATTTCATTTTCAATCCTTTTGGTACAATATATCATGTTTATAATAGCATTTGGTTTTAATGTGTAATAATAGGTGTGAACGGAGGTATATCATGGCTTTATTGACAGGGAAAATTATAGATAAAAAAACTGGAGAGTTGCTTCCTTCACGAGTTCAGGTGATTGATAGTGGGGGTGAATTTGTTCGACCAGATAAATCATTAGTCAAGGTTGGTCCAGGAGAATCATTTTTTTATTCAGATGGTAATTTTGAATTAGAGATTGGTAGAGGTTCTGCACGGATACTTGTTGAAAGAGGGACTGAATATATCCCTGCAGTAGTAAATTGTGACATTCCTGTAAATGGGTCACAGGCTGTGGATATTACTTTAGACAGATGGTTTGAATTAAGTACACGAGGTTGGCATCCTGGCAATACACACATTCACTATGATGAAAAAGAAACAAGACCAGATGAACGTCTTCAATTGGATCCTCGGGTAGAAGATTTACGTATGACTGCTGTGAGTATTTTACAGAGGTGGGATTTAGAGTATGCAACCAATAAGTATTCACCTGGAGTATTAACAGAATTTACTTCGTCACATCATTATGTAGAATGTGGTGAAGAAAATCGACACAACAAGGGAAAAGGTCATGACAATTCTACGCTTGGTTATGGTCATATTATGTTGTTGAATATTCAGAATGTAGTGCATCCTGTCAGCAGAGGTCTTTTAGTTGATGCTTTTGACCCTGATTATCCCCCATTAAGTTATGCTTGTGATGATGCTCACAGACAGGGGGGGATTGTTATCTGGTGTCATAATGGTCAGGGTATGGAAGCTCCAGTTGCTGCGGTGCTTGGTAAAGTTGATGCTTTTAATCTTTTTGATCCAAGATGGATGGATCCTGAATACGACATATACTACAAAATGCTAAATGCAGGAATTCATCTTCCTGCATCGACAGGATCTGATTGGTTTATAAGTTCTGCAAACAGAGTATATTGTAATTCTGGTGGAGTTTTTAAGTATGAGGACTGGATAAATGCATTACGGAAAGGTAAGACTTTTATTACTAATGGACCTAGTATTGAAATGGCTGTTAATGATTATGAATTGGGAGATATAATTGAAACAGATGTAGGAAAATCATTAAATGTTAAGGTTCAGTGGAAATCATTTTATCCTTTGTCGTATATTCAGATAATTTGTAATGGAAAAGTGATCAAAACAAGTAAATCCCCCTCTGTTTTAAATGAAGGTGTATTTGAAACCGACATTAAAGTAACCGCGGATTCTTGGATTGCAGCACGTGTATTTAGTACAGAACGAGATAGTTTTCTGCAACCAATTTTTGCTCATACAAGTCCAATTTATGTTACTTGTGGTATTTCTAGTCCTGAGAAGAAAGCTGCTGCAGATTGGTTTATTTCGAATATTACGGAATCTTTGGAGTGGGTGTCGAAAAAAGGGAAATTTTATACAGATAAACAGAGACGAGAAGTCATCGATATATTTCGAAATGGTCAAAATGAATATAAGCAAATTAGTGAAGGAAGAAAATAATTATTTAAAGATGCTCCTGAAACGTTAACTATTAAGTTGTGAGATAATAAATATTAATGTTCTCATTTAAATGTAATAAGTTTAATTGCAGGTAAGTATTCGTAATAGTTTGGAGGATCCGTATGTGGTGGTTAATAGTATTAAGTATCTTTGTTGTTTTAGTAGTAATTCTTACATACTTTATTAGGTATATTCGCGGAGAACAGGCTCTATCAGTAGAATCATTACTTTGGGTTTATTTTCGTACATTTGCATTAATTGGATTGCTTATTTGCGTTGTTGGTGGAATTTCTAACATACTCCAGGCAGGATTTGCAGCGACTATAGGACCTGAATTTAGTTGGAGCAGTCATCGTGAATTTAATGAAGGGATTACCAGTAGAGTATTTGATGGTTCCATCACTAGTTCTTTAGTAACAGGGATTACTTTATTTATTGTTGGATTAATAATTTGGATGTCGCATTATTGGGGAACGTTAAAACTTGCCGGAGTAGCTGAAGAAGTTACTGAACATTTTAAGGGATTATTTACCCTGTTGGCATTAGTTGTTTTTTCTCTAGTTTCTCTTACATCGTTAACTACTAGTCTTCCAAGTTTAACTGAATATTTTATTGATGAATCATCATCTACAGTAGTGATTACAGATGATTCCAACTATGAATTAGCTGATACAGAAGTACCTCCTAAACCGGAGATATATTCGGATGATTATAGAGAATCTCCTGGCGACAGTTTATCTATATTTTTAACGTCATTACCAGTTTGGGTTTGGTCAGTTCGTAAATCCTTTATGATAATTAAATCTAAACCGAAAGTTGAGAAATAATTTGTATGTCTTTTGGGATAACATATCAAGACCCACTAACTAAGTTTAATTTATCTGAAATTAAGAGTGCTGGGAATCGTATTTCTCCTTATATATTTCGTACACCAGTTCGAAAATACCATTCTATTGACCAGTTGATTGGTGCAAATGTTTGGGTGAAACATGAGAATTTTCAACCTACTGGAAGTTTTAAGTTAAGAGGTGCATTGAATGTTATTGCTCTGTTAAGTGATGCTCAGAGAGAAAAGGGGGTTATTGCAGCTTCCTCTGGTAATTTTGGGCAAGGAGTTGCTTATGCTGTTCAAAAAATAGGAGGACAATCTTTTGTCGTGGTTCCGGAAGGTGCTAATCCTGATAAAGTGATGGCTATACAAGAAATGGGTGCAAAAATTATTACTTTTGGTGGAAATTTTGATGAAGCTAGAGAGGAAGCAGAGAGATTATCTTTAGATAGAGGATATTTTTATATACATTCAGCCAATAATTATGAATTAATAACAGGTGTTGCTACGTATGGTTTAGAAATAATTAATGATCTTACTGACGTAGAAGTTGTTATTGTTCCTGTTGGAGGGGGAAGTGGAGTGTGTGGAGTAGGAATTGCAGCATATTTGCTAAATCCAAATATCAAGGTTATTGCTGTACAGTCTGAAAATGCACCTGCCGCACATCTTTCTTGGAAAAAGGGAGAAATTATTGAGTCTAAAATGGAGACTATTGCAGAGGGGCTAGCAACTAGAGAAGGGTATGAATTGACACAGAAAATAATGTCTGAGGTTGTGCATGATTTTATGTTAGTATCTGAATCAGAATTAAAAGAAGCTATTATTCTATATTTGAAAATGACACATACGCTTGCTGAACATGCATCAGCAGCAGCATTAGCAGCTGCAATAAAAATTAAAGAAAAACTTAAAGATAAAAAGGTTGTTATGATCCATAGTGGAAGCAATATTACTGTTCCCCAATTGATCGATGCTATTAATTCATAATTGTTGGCGTAGTGTATTCGGTATTATTATGATACTGTTAGGGTATTAAGCAATGATATATTATGGGAGGAAATTATTAATACTAGTTACAAAAATCTAAAATATAAACTTTCAGTACCTCCAGAAGTTGGACTTTCAGATTTAATGCGGCTTGGATTGACTACTGAAGGTTCTGCAGGCATAGGGTCTGTCAAAGATTACCTTATTGAACTTGAAGATGTACTTATTAGCTCACATGCTCCTTTATATCTTCCTGAATATAAAGAGTTTACATCAATACGATTAAACTATGCCTCTACAGATGATGATTTTAGAATTGTTTCAAAGAATTATGTTTTAGCTCATATAGAAAGCGCGAGTAAGTATAAAAATCTTAAACAAGTAAACATGCATCCTTCTCCTAAATATTGGAAGCACACTGATAAGCACACTGATGATGTGTCAATATCTGAAGGAGATTATAACAAACTTATTGATACTATTAGAGAAATTAGTTCATTTGCAGAAGCCCGTGGCATAGAAATTGTACTAGAGAATAATGCAATACACTGGCCTGATGGGACTGTAAATCCTTCGTGGGAAAAGGTTGATGTTAATAGTTTTGATGAATGGAGTTTTGGATCCTCTCCAGAAGAATGGATTCGAATATGTGAGGACGTAGATCGTGTTAATGTAAAGTTATGTCTCGATTCTAGTCATGCTTGTACCTATGCTTTAGGAATGAAAGATGAAGACAAAGAAAAGGAAGTAATGAAGTATGTTAGTCGTCCTGATTTACTTAGACATGTTCATTGGAATGATAATTATCTTTATGATGATCGAGGTATGAATGATTCACATGCTGCTTTAAATCAGGGTACATTACCTACTGAACTACATCGTGTGATTAAATATCTCGATGCAACATTATTACTTGAACATTTTTACGGTTTAGAAACATTGGAAGAAGAACTTCAGTTCATTGATTCATTATAAGATAGTTTATTTTTGGAGAATTTATGAGTAATCAAGATGGTTTAATTAGGTCAATTGATCCACACTCAGCCGTGTTGGATTCTTGGCCAATTACTGAAAGGGATATATTACAAGGAACTCCAGCTGCATCAGGTAAAGTACTCTGGCAATCTGACAATCAATGTTTACTTAATGGTGTTTGGTCTTGTACTCCTGGGTCTTTTGAGTTTGATTTTACTTGGGATGAAACAATATATTTCATTAATGGCCGAGTAGAAATTTCAGATGAGTCTGGACATTCCCAAATATACAACGGAGGAGATTATATTCATATTACTAAAGGGACTAAAACTGTTTGGAAAGTAAAACAAAAAATCCTCAAAGTATTTTATATTCGATCTGACGATCCCGTTGTTTTTTAATTGTTAGTATTTTATATTAATTAACCTAAATATATCCTGCCAAAAGTTTGAAGTTAATGTTATTCTATTACTTTAAAAATTAGATAAATATAATATTAGTTACGTATAAATATAATATTATTACAAGAATTGGTGGGTTTTATGAATCAAAAACAAAAAATTTTATGTGTTTTATATGATGATCCTGTGAGTGGATATCCGACACAATATGCTCGTGAAAGTATTCCAGAATTAAAACAATATCCTGATGGTCAGTCAATGCCATCACCAGCAAAAATTGATTTTAACCCGGGTGATCTTTTAGGTTCAATTTCTGGTGGTTTAGGTCTAAAGAAATTTTTAGAAGATCAGGGTCATGAGTTTGTAGTTACTTCAGATAAAGATGTACAGAATTCTGTTTTTGATCAAGAGATTGTAGATGCTGACATTGTGATATCTCAGCCATTTTGGCCGGCATATCTTACTGCAGAAAGGATAGCAAAAGCACCGAATTTGAAATTAGCAATCACTGCAGGTATAGGTTCAGACCATGTAGATCTTCAAGCAGCTATAGAAAAAAATATGACAGTATGTGAAGTGACTTATTGTAATAGTATCAGTGTTGCGGAACATGCAGTTATGCAAATTCTTGCCTTAGTTCGTGATTATATCCCCCAATATAAATGGGTAATTGATGGAGGGTGGAATATAGCTGATTCTGTGTCTAGGTCTTACGATATTGAAGGTATGGATGTAGGTGTAGTAGCAGCAGGAAGAATTGGTTTAGCAGTACTGAAAAGGATGAAACCGTTCGATGTGAATTTACATTATACTGATCGACATAGATTGTCGGAAGATGTAGAAAAAGATTTAAACCTCACATTTCATGCTGATGTTGAATCTTTAGTTAAAAGTTGTGACGTTGTAAGTATTCATTGCCCTCTTCATCCTGAAACAGAACATTTATTTAATGAGAATTTAATTTCTAAAATGAAAAAAGGATCTTACATAGTGAATACCGCTAGAGGTAAGATATGTGAAAGGGATGCAATTGTTAAAGCTTTAGAAACAGGACAGCTTGCAGGATATGCAGGAGATGTTTGGTTTCCTCAGCCACCACCAAATGATCATTCTTGGAGAATGATGCCTAATCATGCTATGACTCCCCATACATCTGGTACATCACTTTCTGCCCAGGCAAGATATGCTGCTGGAGTAAGAGAGATTCTAGAATGCTGGTTTGCTGAAAAACCTATACGTGATGAATATCTTATTGTTCAAGGTGGTGGACTTGCAGGTACAGGAGCGCATTCTTATAGTGAAGGAAATACAACAGGTGGTTCAGATGAAGCATCTAAATTTAAGGTTTAATATACTTTTATAATATTTTAAATATTAAATTTATGATGATTTCCTGAGGTTTTGGTATGTTAAATATTAGATTCTAATTGTGTTATGAAAATCTTGCATCACACAATCATTATGATTCGAAGGTTATTCACATTACCTCTTGGGTTTTTATTGTTGTTAACATTCGTTTCTGCACTTAATATTCAGTATGCAAAAACAACATTTTTTGACTCTCAATATTTTTACGAGAAGCTGGAAGAAATAGAGATTTATAATTTTCTTTCAGAGGATTTGATAACAGCAGTACTTAGTGATTTATATGATGCAAATAAAATCCCTCTTGATCAAAAGCTAATTCAGGATTCTTTAAAACAGGTTATTACTTCTGAATGGTTGCAATCTGAATCAGAAGCAACAATAGGTGGGTTAGTTAAATATATTGTTGGAGATTCCGATGAATTTACAATATCGATTTATTTAAATGACAGAATTGAGTTGTTATTTTTTCAGATCAAACTGATAATAGCTAATTCAGAGTTTTATAAGTTAGCGATTACTCCAAAGATTCAAGATCAATTTATTGAAAATCTCCCTGATTTGTTTATTGGTTTGACTAAAAAGGAAGAATTAAATAAATCTGTTTCACAAATGTTTCCTACTGAGTGGTTAAGAGAGGAAACAGAGAATGGAATCGACCAATTGGAAATGTATTTACTTGGTGAAAAAGATAATTTAGAGATAACTATCAATTTAAAAGAACGGATGCCTTTTGTATCGGATGAATTAAAATCATTACTATTACCAGTAGACTTGTCGAGTGAGCCTAGTAAGTCTGAAAAACTTGTAGAAGGCATGTTCTTACATTCACTAAACAATTTTGTTTATCCAGAATCTATTCCTCTTTTATTACATCCAACTCAAAGTGAAATCGAAAAAATTGTTTCAGATACAATTACTACCAGTTGGACAAAAGAACAAATTAGTATATTAGTAGATGGGTTTATAAAATATATCTCTGGAAATTCAAATGATACAGTAGTAATCATTTCATTAAATCAAATTAAACCTAGTATTACAGAGCACTTGCTTAGCTTAACAGAGGAAAAAACGAGAAATATTATTGCAACTTTACGTGAATGTACGTTTGGAGAATCTTTTGCATTTCATACTAGAATGTATAAAGGATTTCATGTTCCTGCTTGTGTACCAATGGGTGTTTCTAAAGATCAGTTATTGGAGATCTATATATCTAGTTTCAAAAATGAATTAGAATTTGCTTTAGATGAAAATATTCCAGATACTTTTGAGATAGAAATCATTTCTTCTAACAATAAATCTATGGTGGAAATGAGGAGATTTATACATGATGGCTTGATTTTTACAGAAAAAGATGTAGATGGTTATATTAACCAAAATATAGGTACTGAGGCGTTATCGATTGGTGAGATTAAAAGATTTATAAATGATACTTCTTTATTTAGATATGATGAAAAATTACTGCGTAGAGATATACCCTTATATATTGACCAGGAATATGTAGATATAATTCGTACGACTATATGGGTTTTTAAAAAATTACCATTTTTAGAATATACTCCTTCTATTTTATTAATTTTATTAATTGGATTTATAGGTGGAACGAATTGGATTTCTCGTTTTTGGTGGGGACTTGGATATATTTTAATAATTTCTTGTATTTTGTTGGGATTAGTATTTGTAATAAAAGATAATATCTCTAGTATTATTTCTATACCCAAATCTCTGTTGGATGATAGTTTTGTTGTAACAAATACAATCATTAATACCAAAATCGATTTAGTAATACATAATCTTACTCATAATTATTTTCAGGAAATTGTTAGATATTTACAGGATTTTGTAATTGGCATTATTTCAATACTTTTTGTTGTTTCAGTTTTGTGGATACCTTTTTATATAAAAAATCGTCGTACTCGAGTTGAATTGTAAGGATATTTTATACATAATAATGTCTGTTATATTTTAAAAGAACAGAGGAGTATATAAAAAATGAATCGTCAGCAAAAAAGAGATGTGTACCAAGGAGTGATTGGAGTTACTGTTACTCCATATTATGATAACTATGAAGTTAATTATGGAAAAATGGCTGATTTAACAAAGTGGTGGATTAGTAATGGGTTGGTTCGTGGAGATGCTGCTCTAAAAGTATGTTCAGTTATGGGAGAAGCACCACAATTACGCGAGAATGAATGGATTAATATGCTCAAAACTACAGTTGATGCTGCTGAAGGCAAGGTAGATATTATTGGTGGCACTCATTGTAAAGATACTTTAAGAACTATAGAAGATCTTAAGAAAGCTCATGATGTAGGTGTCGTAGGAATGCAAGTTGCTCCTCCTTTATTTAATGACCCCAATCAAGATGATATTTTAAGGTACTATGAAGCACTTTCAGAAAATAGTGACATAGGGATTATGGTATATCAAAATCATTGGTACAACTATTCTGCTATCAATGCAGAAACATTATTAAAGATGAAAGATTTTGAAAATATTGTGTGCATTAAGTGGGCTTCTTTCCCCGGTTGTCCAGATGAAAGTATGGAAGAATTAGGTAAGTATTTTAATTTAATTGAGAATGGTAACGATAGAGTTGGGTTCCATAAAAGGGGAGGGGATGGCTTTTTAGATAAAACAGCAGTAGCCTACCCACCTCATGATTTACAGTTATGGAAATTCCTTGAACAAAAAAAATATAGTGAAGCACAGGAATTATGGGATACTGAGGAATCATCCATGAAAGAAATAACTGCAAAGATTAGTGCAAACTCTGGCGGACAAGCTCGAATGAAAAAAGCATTAATGAACGTTATGGGACATGAAGTTGGTGAACAACGTCCACCTACATTGCCAATTAGTGAAAGTGAGAGATCAGAACTTCGAAGTGTTGTAATTGGTTTAGGTTGGCTGGATCCTAATTGTTAATCGGTATGTTAAGTTTTGCGGCTAGTTGTTGATTAGAAGGTTCTACTAATACTGAATTATCGCTAAAAATAATTGTTGGAACAATTTGTTTCCCATTGTTAATTTTGCGTACATATTTCTGAAGTTCTGGATCTAATTCAATATTAAACCAAGAGTATTCTATTTCGTGATTATCTAGGAAGGCTTTTGATCTAGTACAATCTGAACACCAATTAGTCCCATATATACGGATATTTTGGTTGAAGTCATCCATGTTTTTTATGGAGATGGTTGTAGATCAATAAGTTCTATTTCGCGATGAGCAAGATGAGTCCTTACATGATCAACATTATCTTTCCACCATTCACTTCCGTAAAACGCTGCCTCTTTCACTTCAATATCAGCTTCATTTTCGAATGTCCTAATCCAAATAAATTTTGTATTCTCATGGTTTACCGCAACTGTAGGTATTCCCATTCCAGCTTCAATTACACGCGGTACAAGTTCATCATAAAAAAGTTCTAACCATTTATCCATCATTCCTTTATTAATTGTGTATGTTCGAAGTTGTGCAAGCATAAATTTAAAACCTCCCAATTATAGGTAAATTATTTGTTACAATGTTATATTTTTGGTATTGTAGTATATCTTGAATACCACTAAAGTTCCATCTGTGTTTGATTTATTTGTAATTATTATTTTGGTGATTTTGGGACAGATTATAATATGTTGAAAAAAGAATCTAATCAGACAAACTGTAATTTATGTAAATCATCTGATGTAGTTGTATTATATGTTTCTGAAGTTAAGGGGGTATCTAGAACATATTTACATTGTAATTATTGTGATTTGGTTTTTGTACCATCTATTTTCCATTTAACTTCACTAGAACAAAAGAAACGATATTTAGAACACAATAATGATATTAACGACCCCGATTATAGGAAGTTTTTATTTCGACTTTGGAAATATATGAAACCCATTCTTCCTAATGGTGCGAATGGATTAGATTATGGAGCTGGTCCGGGTCCAGCATTAGTCCAGATGATTATTGAAGATGGATATAATATAGCTCCATATGATCCAATTTTTTATCCTAATCAAGATTTATTGGAAAAATCTTATCATTTTATTACATCTACTGAAACATTCGAGCATTTTTCTAATCCTGGCATCGAGATTAAAAAGTTAAAGGAGCTATTAAAGCCTAATGGTATTTTAGGCATTATGACTAGTATGCTGACTAGCTGGATCGATTTTCCTGATTGGTATTATCATAGAGATCCAACCCATATAGCTTTTTATAGTAAACATACTATGGAATGGATTGCAGGACAATTTTTGTGGGATATTGAATTTCCTAGAGAAAATGTTGTTTTGTTTAAATCGTGAGATTTATTAACGATTCTATGCTTATATAACTAGATGTTTTGGAGATTTCTAATAAAACCAGTTCATAGTTATTCGTAATTATTTAATCCATGTCGAAGAATGTATATACATGAACTTGGAAATGGTGTTGAATGTATTTAAAGGTTTATGTATTAGGTTTTTGATGTTCGATATAGTTGGTATAGGGTGTAGTTGTTATGATTTTTTAGGGATTTCTTCTGTATCTCCTAATATTGATGGAAAAATTCGTTTAGACAGAGCAGTTTCTGATGGGGGTGGAATGGTTGCTACTGCATTGGTAGCAGCTTCTAGATTAGGTGCTTCAGTTGCTTACTTAGGACCAATTCCTGGAGATAATATTGGTGGATTAATAAAAAAATCATTTGATATTGAAGGTGTAGATATTCAATATTGTAAATTTGATCCCAATGCAAAGTCACACATAAGTATGGTAATGGTAGATACTCGTACTGGAGGTAGGACAATTTATTCTTCCGGTAGTCGTGAAGAATATTTTATGCCGGAAGATCTTCAAAATGATGTAATTCAAAATGCTAGATTTCTTTTAATTGATGGTACATATAGAGCTGCAACAATCAAAGCATGTAATATTGCAAAGGAATTTGGTTTAACAATCGTCTTAGATGCAGATGACAGGTTGGCAAATGACCCAGATGTATATGATTTAATGGGATTGGTTGATATTATAATACCATCAAATCGATTTATTACTCGATTAACTAATGAAACTGTAGCAGAAAAAGCAATTGCGAAATTAAAAGAATCTATTTCTTCGAGCATAGTACTTACGCTAGGTGGAAATGGGTGTATTATATCTGATGGAAATAGTTTCTTTAGGATCCCTGCATTTAAAGTTGATGTGCTTGATACTACTGGTGCAGGGGACGTATTTCATGGTGCGATTTTAGTAGGATTAATGCATGAATGGGATTTGATTCAATCTGCAAAATTTGCATCTGCTGTTGCCGCATTAAGTTGTACTAAATTAGGAGGTAGGTCTGGGATACCTACTTTTGGAGAAACTATAGATTTTCTTACAGATCATGGCGTTAAAAACGAATAGTTCTTAATTAAAAAACTCAATTTTAATATCCTTAAACTTATATTACAATTGAATATAAGTAATATTCTTTTTTAGAAAGGTTAATATTTTTTGGTTGATGATAAAATAGGCTGCCTAATAATGAATATAGGCACTCCTTCTGATCCTACAATCAAAGGAATAAGATCATATTTAAGAGAATTTTTATCTGACCCAGAAGTTATAGATACAAATCCAATAATACGATGGGCAATAGTAAATTTATTTGTAGCACCTTTTAGACCTAAAGCTGTTTTACCTCAATATCAAAGTATATGGACAAAAAATGGATCTCCTTTACTAGTTAATTCTTGTAATTTTTTAAAAGAAATAGCTAATAAAAATCCAAACATTGTATTTGAGTTAGGCATGAGGTACGGAGAACCTTCAATAGAACATGGGTTAATTAAACTAAAAAAAGCTGGGGTAAAAAAAATAATCTTATTTCCAATGTTTCCTCAATATGCTCAAGCTACATCTGGATCATGTATAAATAAAGCAATTGAAATTATTAATAAATTAGATTTAAATTGGAAATATGAAATAATTGAATATTTTTACAACAAGAATTTTTTTATAGATAACATCGTCAAATCAATATCAGAATCAAATGATTATCATGAAAGTGAATTTTTGTTATTTAGTTTTCATGGGTTACCTCAAAGACATGTAAAAAAAATAGACTTATCAAATAATTACTGTTTAGTAAAAGATAAATGCTGTGAAACTATTAGTAAGTATAACCAAATATGCTATAGTCATCATTGTTTTGAAACTGTCAGTAGGGTAATTAAAAAACTTAACCCAGATAAACCTTATGATATTTCTTTTCAAAGTAGATTTGGACTAGATGCATGGTTGCAACCAAATACTACGGATATTATTGAAAAACTAGCGAAAAAAGGAATTAAAAAAATTTCTGTTATTTGTCCTGCTTTTATTTTTGATTGTTTAGAAACTCTGGAAGAAATAGCTATAAGAAATAATGAATATTTCAAAGCTGCAGGAGGAGATCAAATAAAATTAATACCCTCATTAAACTATAATCCAGAGTGGGTTACTGGACTATCAAAATATATGAATGAAAAATTTGCTTAATATTAAAAATCCATGACACTAAATTCATTTAAATCAAAAATTTTTGCAAGAAGAAAGCAAATAATAAAAACTATTATTTTTTTTCTTATATTTAGATCTATCTATGGTATAACTATTTTAGCTATAGCCTATCTATTAGGAGTAGAAGTCAGAGACTTGAAAGAATTCAGGGTTTTTGGATTTCAATTATATATTTTAATATTGCCAATAGTATCCTTCATGATTATAAGACGTTTTTACAAGATATATAAATGGTGGAATAATGAAGAAGCTATTATTAAATAATAATTACAATATACTATTATTCATTCATGATTTTTGTGGGAACTCTATAGATAAATATGCACCTATAATCAATAAAATAAAAATCAAGTCTAAATGAATGTTGTTAATTAGAGCTTCTATCAGGATGTAAATGATTTTTTATTCGCTGGTTTTGCCATTCTTGTCTTGCTCCATAGAATTCAGATTTATCTTTTCGATTTTTCCCAGTGTGTTTTTCTTCTATTGTGTAAATTAATAAATCTGTCCAGGTTGTTCCATTATAAAGGCGATTTTTTAGTCGTGTGGTAAGTTTGAAACCAGCTAATTCAAGAAATTTAATTTGGTCACTGTCAGATGCAGCAACATGTGATTCTAGAATAGAGATACCAATGTTTCGTGCGCATTCTTTTGCATGTTCAATTATATCTAATGTGTTTTGTTGATATGATGGTACAATTCTAAAACTCAAAGAGCCCAGATGTTGTTCTAAAAAGCTATTTTTTCGTAGTAAAATAACAGATCCTACCACTCTTTTTTCATTAGATTCTAGTAAAAAGAATTTCCCATCACTTTTTTGTACTTGAGTAAATATTTTTACAAAGTGATATTCATATCTAGTATTGTTAAATGATTCAGTAAGGTAATCTTTGATAATCCATTCTGGATTTGGGTTGTTATATAATAGGGATAGCCTAGGTAGATCTCCCCAAGTTGCCTCTCTAATGGTTGTTGATCCTGTATTTTGGAAGTACCATTCGTTAAAATCAGCTGTTTTTGTTGATAGTTTTGGATTGGTACGTTGCATGCCATCTCCTATTGTGTACCAAAATCCATGTTTTTCATATAAGTTCCCGGCAACTGGATTTGCAGTACATAGTAAGAGCGCTAATCCTCCTTTTTTTTCAAAAAGTTTGACCAGAGTTGATAGGAGTATACTTGAAATACCCTTACGTCTGTGTTCTGGTAAAGTTTCAACAAATTCGATTATTCCAATATCTTGTGTGTCTCGAGGCGTAAAATAGGCCATACTTCCTACTAGAGTATTATCTATGAAACCTAGAGCATATGGCATATAGATCCATTCAGTCATCTTTCCTGTAAGTATATCTCCTTTTACTTCAGGCCATGCCCAATGAATGAGGTCACCATATTCAACTTTAGCTAGGTATGATGTGAGGGGCGGTTCAGTTACTTTGATGTCAAGGGTATCACCATTTTTGAGACTGACTCTTTTGTTAAATATTCCTTTTGGTTGAGTCATTGATATGATTTTCTCCTAGGGTCTTGGGTGGAAATTTTCGCAGGCTTCACAAACAGTTTTTGGAATCAATCCAAATTTCATTAGATGGTTAAATATAAAACAACCTGTACAAAAACCTAAAAATGCTTCCAACCCAGCAAAAAAAGCAAGTATAACAATAGCAGCTCTACCCCAAAAATCAATCCCTACTATGAATAGGATTAGGCTTATAGCTGAGACAAATAACCCAATACCTTGAGCAAAACGTTTTGGAGGTCCAGGAACAGGTTTATTGGGTAGTTTTAGCAATGGTACTATCACTTTAGTTGCAAGTAGACCTATAGGAGATAAAGTTGGGCCTGTGGCTACACGTGCAATAAATCCATAGACTAGAAACAAAGTGATCCAAGTATTATTTGTAATTAATATTGCTATACATACTATGATAACCATTGACGCTACAGTGCGTGCAGCATAGTCATTTACTGGATTTGGAAAATCGAAAATTGTTTTTAGAGTTGACATAATAAATTGTTTGGAAAATACTTATGAAAGTGTAGTTAATGTATTATTTGCCTTAATGTATTATTCTTATTATAACATTAGGCAGTAATTTTTCTTAAATTTCATATTATTTTATTAAGTGAGGGTAGAATGACAAAATTTAAAGCAGCTGCGTTAGTAGAACCAGGAAAATTTGAGATATTTGAGTTTCCACCGGTACCTGTACAGGATGGAGGTATCAGAGTAAAGGTGAAAACAGGTGGGATTTGTGGGTCTGACTTACATTTTTGGAGAGGTGAGTTAAAGCCGATATTATCTCCAGGTGCAAAACCTGGTCCAGTTGTATTAGGGCATGAATTAGCAGGGGTTGTAGAAGAGAAGGGGAAAGATATTAGTACTGATTCTCTTGGACAAGTTTTACAGGAAGGTGACAGAGTTGTTTTTCCATATTATTTCCCGTGTCACCGTTGCTACAATTGTTTGAAAGGTGAGTTTAATCATTGTCCCACCCGTTTTCGGTTTAGAGGTTCGATTTATGATGTTCCTTATTGTAATGGAGGTTTTGCTGAATATTTTTATTTATGGCCTGGGCATTTTGTATTTAAAGTTCCTGAAATCTTGTCTAATGAAGTAGTTGCCGGAGTGAATTGTGCGCTATCACAAGTGATTTATGGTTGGAAAATTGGAGGAATATCTATTGGCGATCGAGTAGTCGTTCAAGGAGCAGGAGGTTTAGGTATTTATGCCACAGCTGCGGCTCGTGAGATGGGAGCTTCTGAAGTAATTGTAATTGATGGACAAAAAGAGAGATTAGAACTTGCAAAACAATGTGGTGCTACACAGACAATTGATATTAATGATGTACCTTCTGTAGAATCACGAGTTGAATGTGTAAAAGATCTTACTATGGGTAGAGGTGGAGATATAGTAATGGAGGTTGTTGGATATCCTCAAGTTGTTAATGAAGGGATTCAAATGGTAAGAAGGGGAGGGGCATATGTAGAAGTTGGAAATATTTGGGATAATAGTAATGTTACTCTCGACATGTCAAAAATTATATGGGGTCAGGTAAAGATTATCCCAGCAGCTCACTATACTCCGGAAACGTTGCCAATTGCCTTAGATTTTCTTGTAGCAATTAAAGATAAATATCCTTTGGGGAATATTATGTCTAATACATATCCCCTAGAAAAAATTAATGAAGCATTTACTGAAAGTGATTGGCTTGGTAAAAAAGAAGGGTCTTCCAATATGAGGTCTTTCATTGTAATGGAGTAGTTTATCATTTTGTTTATTCCTTATTAGGGATTGAGATTTTGATAATTTTATAGAGGAAGAAATGAAAATCACTGATATAAAGACATACATTGTTGGATCAGGAAGTAAAAGTGTTTTAAAAATTGACTCTGAATCTTCAGAAAGCTATATCAAAAACAGAAGTTATTTGTTAGTTAAAATTGAAACTGATAATGGCTTGTATGGTTGGGGTGAATCTGGAGTATCAAGCAGGGAAACTGCTGTTCAGTCTATGGTTAATCACTTTCGTGAATGGCTTGTAGGAGAAGATGCAGAGAATATTTCAGCTTTATGGCAAAGGATGTATCGAAGTCAATATTATGAGGGAGGACACATTATATCAGCTGCAATTTCTGCAATTGATATAGCATTGTATGATGTCTTAGGGCGTAATTTAGGGGTGCCTGTCTATCAACTTTTGGGAGGAAAACATCGTGATTATATTCCTTGTTTTGCGACAACAAATGCAGAAACAAAAGAACAATTAATCGAAGATGTAAAGTCTTTAATCGACTCTGGATGGACAGTTATTCGAACAGGTATTTTCCCAGTTTCATTTGAAGATTCAAGTTTATTTGAACCACGTGATTCTATTTCAGAGATTGCAGAATCTTTGGTTGAGCTGAGGTCTCAAATTGGGAGTAAGCCAGTTTTAGGTATTGATTACCATCATCGTCTTTCTGTTGCTGAAGCAGCTTCTTTCTGTCAGAAAATGCCTAAGGGTACATTGGATTTTTTGGAAGAACCAATTCGTGACGAAACTCCACAAGCATATTCTACTTTACGTTCTATGACTGATGTTCCATTTGCGATAGGTGAGGAAATGTCAAGTAAATGGCAATTTATGCCTTTTATTGAGCAGGGTCTTACTAATTATGCACGAATTGATCTATGTAATATAGGTGGTTACACTGAGGCAATGAAAGTTGCTGGTTGGTGTGAATCACATTATATTGATGTAATGCCGCATAATCCTCTCGGTCCGGTTGCTACTGCAGCAATGATTCATTTTTCAGCTGCAATTCCTAATTTTGCTTGGTTAGAAGATCGTAGTATTGAACCAGGTTTTGATTTTGATAAAAAAGTATATACAGAGAAATATGAATTGGAAGGTACGTGGTATAAAGTTCGCGATGTCGCGGGATTAGGTATAGAAATTGATGAAAATGAAGCGATTAAACATGATTTTCAGTATTGGGAAACTCCTCACCTACATAGGAAGGATGGATCTCTTACTAATTGGTAATTAGTAAGCTAATAAATATATTTTAATTTCCCACTTGTTGTTTCAGCAATATAGATAATTTGTCGTGGTCACTCATGAATTCTTGATGTTTTTCCAAAAACTCATCTAACGTTTCTTGTTCTGTTTTTTGTGATGTGTCGATTTTTATTTTGTTTAGGATACTTGATTTTTCGAATTCTTCTAAAAATCTTTTTGAAATTTGAGTAATATCATTTTTAGTGATGACACTAGGATTGTGAGGTTTTGTTTGTAACCGATATTCAATCGTTTCTTTCGATGCAGTGAGTAATACAAGTACAATCTCAGGACAGACTCGAAGAATTTCTTTTTCAACTGCTTCCATTACAACGCTACGGTCAACATAGTCAGAATCTTGAATTCCATAATTAAAATAGATAGGTGCATAAATGCCTTCTTCAATATAGTGACCAACAACGATATAGTGGTCATTATTTACATTTCTTGGCATATGGTAATATAAACTTTGTCTTTGCATATTTTCTAAAAGTCTAGGGCTTAGGTTTAACACTTGCTCCTGTTCTTCTGCTGTCATTCTTTTAAGTTTACTTTTACTAAGTGGATGCCCCCAAACATCTGGGATTTTCCAATGATCATGAACACCAGGTATTTCATCAGTCATATTTTTTTGGGACCATTCAAAAAGATTTTTTGAAAGAGTTGTTGTTCCTGTATATTCACAACCAATTATAATTAGTTTCATGAGTTTATCCTCTAACGAATAAGTTCGTCTTCATTATTTTCTTTTTCTTCAATATTTGTTTCGGAGAGTATTCTTGCGCCTTCAGATGGCCCAAGTCTCTTATATTGAGTGGTTAAATCTTTTACAATATTATCTTCAGTTGGAGCCGACCAGATTGTTGCAATTATTGCTATGGGTATTGATGTCAGAAAAACTATAGAAAATGCAAATCCTATTGGGCCTAAAGCATCTGTTTCATGGGTTGAAAAATTTATTCCAGGAATAATGGAGATTAATAGTGACCCTAACAAACCTAGTATTACTGCAATAGCTCCTAACGTATGAGTTATTACGAGGTAAGCAAATATAAAGTATGAAAGATAATTTGTGAAATTTTGTTTAAATTTTCGCACAATATAATACCAAAATCAGGATTTTAATGACATTTTATCGGTGCCTAACGGTTATGACAAGTATTATAGATATTACGCAGCTACAGAACCGTTTGATTGGTACATTTCGGCATATTTACCATTAGTTTCAATTAAGTTTTTATGATTCCCTAATTCTATGATATTTCCATGATCTAATACTGCAATTTGATTAGCATCCTTTATAGTTGATAGTCTATGTGCAATTATTACAGAAGTACGATTTGAGAGTAATTTGTTTAAAGCTTGCTGTATCATGATTTCAGTTTTACTATCAATGTGTGCTGTTGCTTCATCCATAATAATTAGAGATGGATCTCTTACTAATGCTCTAGCAAAAGAAATAAGTTGTCTTTGTCCAATACTAAGGTTATTTCCATTTTCACTCATTATAGTGTCATAACCATGTTGCAGATTTTGGATAATCTCATGAATTCCAAGATATTGAGTAATTTTGTAGACATATTCATCAGTTATATTTGTATTGAATTTAATGTTATCCATCACAGAACCGGAAAATAGAAATGGACTTTGAGGTATTACGGCAATTTGTTTAGTAATAGATCTTTGATTAAATTCAGAAATCTTGTTACCATCCAATTTTATACAGCCACTAGTCACGCCCTCTTCTTGTGTGTGTGCAATAATTTGTGCTAGTGTTGATTTTCCTGATCCAGTCGGTCCTACTAATGCAAGAGTTTCTCCAGCTTGGATACTTAAATTGACATGATTTAGTACGTGAGTTTTGTTGTCATAACTAAAACTAATGTCTTCTATGGTAACATCACCTTTAATTTTGGGCATTTCTTTTGCTTCTTTATATATAATATCTTTTTTGTAATTTAGGATTTGGAATATCCTTTCTCCTGAAGCCATTGATTTTTGGAATTGTGCAATATGTGAAATTATTTTTCCGATAGGATCAAATAGGAGCTGTATATAAAGAACAGACGCTATTAGAGTTCCTATTGTCATTTGTCCTGTTACTACTAAATGGCCTCCAAGTAAAATTGCCATTACCAAAGCAATACCTGTTAATCCAGTTACAACAGGACCAATTGAGGCAGCCATTAAAATGGCAGTAAGAGCAGCTTTTTTATTGTCTTGATTTAGTTGGTCAAACGCTCTTATGTTTAAATTTTGGCGATTCATAGCCTGAATATCTCGAACTGACGAAATATTAACATTTAGATCTGCATTTACAGCTGAAATTGTACTTCTTGCTTGAAGGAATTTTAATGTTGCTTTTCTTTTCCAAAGGATCATATATATTGTGATGACTGGAATTGTAAGTAATAGAATACTACCTAAGGATACATTCAAGGATAACATCGAAATAATAATCCAGATTAGCATCATAATATCGCCAATCATATGTATAGATATATCAGATAGTGTCTGTAGTTCATCAGTATCACCGAGAACTCTAGACATTAATCTTCCTACACTATTTTTTGAGAAAAAATTAACAGGTAATTTTTGAATATGATCAAAAAGATCTTGTCGTAGTTGATATAAGATTTTTTGTGCTGATGATAATAGAGAAAATTCCATTAAATAAAAACTTCCAGCATGAGCTATCGCTAATGTAATAAATCCTAAACTAATTAAAATCAAACTATTTTGTTGCGGAACATTTACGAATTGGTCAATTGCAAATTTTATAATTAGCGGTATAGCTGCTTTACTACTTGAAAAAATCAACATTGCAAAAAGTGCCATTGCAAGTAATTTCCATTCTTTTTTCAAATACGGTAATATTTGCTTAACTACAGATTTTTTAGAGGAATTCTCTGATACTTTGTTTGAAACCATCTCATCTTTATCTTTTTTTATCTTATTCATAGATTAATCCTGTGTTATGAAGCTTTTTGTTCAGTTTGGATATAGTAAAGTTCTTGATATATTGGGGATGTTTCTAAAAGATTATAGTGAGTTCCTTTATTGACTATCTTTCCATTTTCCATTACTACTATTAAGTCAGTTTTGATTAGAGAAGAAACTCTATTAGTTGCAATCAGAGTAGTTCTATCTTGTGTCACAATCTCTAAAGCCTTATTAATACGCATTTCAGTAGTAAAATCTACACTAGCAGTAGGGTCATCTAGTAGTAAGATTGGTGGATCTGTTATTAGAGCTCGTGCAATAGCAATTCTTTGTTTTTGACCTCCAGATAAATTAGCACCTCTTTCACTGACAATTGTGTCGTATCCATTGGGTAGAGTCTCGATAAAGGAGTGTATGTCAGCTATTTTTGCTGCACGTATAATCTCATTAAAGTCAGCCGTAGGTTTGTTGTAAGCAATATTTTCTCTTATTGTGATCGGAAATAATAATACATCTTGAGGAACAATACCAATATTATTACGTAAATCTTCAAGTGGTAGAGTTCTTATATCATTTCCATCTAATGAAAGTATGCCACTATCTATATCATAAAAACGAGGAATGAGTTTAAATAGAGTCGATTTCCCACTACCTGGCATACCTATTAAGCCTACAGACATACCATGTTCAATATCTAATTTAATGTTTTGTAAAGTTGTAATTTCATTGTAAGAGAAAGTCACGTCATTAAATCGTATATTTCCTTTTACGTTTTTAATAATTGCCGGAACTAATGGTTCTTTAATTTTCCAATCTGCATCGATGATGTCAAGAATACGTTTTGATGCTTCAATTCCTCTGACAAAGACTGCGATTTTTCCGCCGATTGCTATTACTGGACTTTGTAACATTACTAGATAGAATAAAAATTGAGCCAATTCCCCAGTACTTAATTGTTCGGTTATTACCAAATTTCTTCCAGCAATTAATACTATGCCTGTTAGTAATAAAAATGCGAAAAGTTTTAAGGCAACATATCTTGATCTGATTAGTTCAGCAGATATAATTTGAGAAGCAATATCCTTATTGGAACTTTGGAATTTGTTCATTTCATAATTTTCTGCTCCAAAAGATTTTACGATAGTAATACCCGTTAAATCTTCTTGAAGGGTTGTGCTTAGACTTGCTAAGTTCTTTTGGATTTTTAGCCACAGAGATCTTACTTTTAATCTTAAAGGTATAGCGATAGTTACTATAGCAATAGATATAACTAAACTTAATAATCCAAGTTGCAAGTGCGAATTTATTAGCAAAATAGGTACAATGATAAGTAATCCGATTTGAAAAGGTGTATCCATAATACCTGAAGATATTAATGACCTAACTGAATTCATATCAGTTATAGCTCGAGACATTAAATTCCCAGTGTGCGTTTTGTCGTGGAAAGCGAATTTTAAATTAATTACATGGTTAAAGAATTTTTTCCGTAAATCATAGGAAACATTTTCAGCTAAAGATTCACTAAAATATGATTTTCCAAGTGTGAAAAGTCCAAGTAATAACATATTTATAAAAATAGCTGAGGTTAATAGAATCATTCCTTGATTAAATATTGATCCTATTTGGATAGATGCAGTTGCTGTGTCAATCGTTAATCCAAGTAATTTGGGGAAAAGTATACTTGCACCCATTGAGAATGATCCTGCTAAAAATGCAAAAATTGTTAAAAATGGGTGCTTAGCACATAATTTAATGATACGTATTAAATGACTCATAAATAAATTTATACTTTTTTTATACTAGTAAAATATTTAACGTGGAAAAGATTAATACTGAGCCCTTTTTATACGCAAGTATATTTTTGAATAAAAATTCATGAATATTTTTAGATGAAAAACAAGTAATGATAAAATACACATGACTTTTTGGGCGATTCAAACACAATATCCTGTAATAAGGTGTCACTAAACCCTATATGTTGTTAATATGATAGCTAAGTTTTGAAAATTGAAAAAACTATGATATTTTTAAAGAAATTTTTAAAATGCCCCGTTAATTTAATTTTCAGTAATTGAAAATTTTGAAATGTACAATTATTTATAGTAAATGAAAGTATTTTTTGATAAATGGGAAAAAATAAAAAACCTAATTTTTTAATAATAATGTCTGATGAACATGCTCCAATGTTTAGTGGAGCATACGGTAATAATATTGTTCAAACACCTAATATGAATCAGTTAGCGACTAATGGTGTGACCTTTGATGGGGCATATTGTAATTCTCCTTTATGTGTACCATCTCGGGCTTCATTTATGACTGGAAATTTTGTTTCTAATTGTGAAACATGGGATAATGCTACACCATTATCTGTTGATAGGCTTACTTGGCCGTATATTTTACGATCTATTGGTTATGATGTGACATTAAGTGGCAAAATGCACTTGTTGGGGACTGATAGGTTACACGGATTTTCTCGCCAATTAGCATTTGATCCACATGTAGATATAGATAATTTGAAAGTGGATAAAGCAAAATTTGGATTAAATAAAGATGGGCACCCAATATATTTGTGGGAGGATGGTATTCCCATAGGATCAAATACATGGGAGGGAGTTCGTGAATCTGGACCAGGTAGTTCTTCAATGATTGAAGCCGATGATGAGATCGAGCGTGCAGCAATTAAGTATCTCGATGATCCAAAAAGAAAAGATGATCCTTGGGCATTAGTTGTTGGTTTTGTAGCTCCTCATTTTCCATTTGTAGTACCTGAACCATATTTTTCAATGTATTATCCTGATAATTGTGATTTACCATTAAATACTATAGAAAAACAGTCTCAAATAACCAAATCTCAAAAAAATTTGATACAGGCATTCGGTTTTTCTGGATATACTGATGATGATATTATGCGTGCACGAGCTGCATATTATGGGCTCATTACTTTTTTGGATGACAAAATTGGGAATTTAGTCAATTCTTTATCAGAAAATGGCTTGGATAGGGATACAGTTATTGTATACACATCTGATCATGGTGAATCTCTTGGAGAACATGGTTTGTGGAGAAAAATGAATTTTTACGAAGAATCAGTGCGTGTTCCCCTACAAATTTCTTGGCCAGAAGTTTTACCTAAAAACAAAAGATGTTCTTCGGTTGTTTCATTGGTAGATCTTACGAGCACGATTATTGATCTTTCAGGATACTCATTAGATGAACAAAAAAATTGGTCATTAGACGGGGATACGTTATTACCACTAATGATGGAGTCAGATAAAAACTGGAAAGATGAAGCTTTTTCAGAATACTTTGCTCACGGAACTGATAGATCGAGATGTATGTTAAGGAGAGGAGATTGGAAATTATGTTTTACTCAAGAAGGTGATGAAGTTGAACTTTATAATTTAAAAGAAGATCCTGCAGAAAACGTAAATTTAGCTACTGATCCAAAATATAATAATATTAAGAAAGATTTGATAAATTCTATATTGTTAATTTGGAAGGATCCTGATATTTTGAATAAAAGAATTAAATTCAGTCAGGAAAGTAGAACTATTATTAGAAAATTAAGTAAAAACAATCCAGTTTTTTAATTAATATTAGGAGTAAAAATGATTACAGATATAGCATATTTAGAGATGAGAGTACGAGATTTTGATGAATGCAGAGATGTTTATACTCGTGAATTAGGTATGACTGAAATACAGGATACAACATCAGAGCCTGATGAACATGGAGAATGGATTTCTACTGTTTCAGCTGAGGATGGAAACAGAGAGTCAGTTATACAGGTTGGCAATTCATTTTTGATTTTACATGAAGATCATAATGCTTTCACACAAGTTTTACCTGATGGTAAAAAACTAGATACATCATTTCAGGAGGGTGCAGTTAGTCATTATTCTTTTTATACTCAAAGTAATGATCATGCATTTTCTCATATTAAAAATTTCCTAAATACATACAGATGGGGTACGACTAAAGAAGGCCCTGCTGTACAACCTATGAATCATTCTTACTTACAGCGTTCCCTATTAGAATTCAATGACCCTAACAACTATGTGATTCAGATATCAGAAATTACTGATCCTCGTCTTGAAAAACAGAAACGGCGTAATGAAAAAAGAAAGATGGCACTACGTAATCCTGGTGGTATTATTACTGGTTTTGACCATTTCCACATGCGTTGTTATGACCTTAAACGTGTTAAAGAATTTTATGTGGACAAGTTAGGTTTAGAAATTATTGATAGACATGAAAACGAAGAAGTTGAAGGATATGTTTTCGTAGCAGGTTTGTGTGATTTAGAAATACATACCGTGAAAGATAAAACTGATGTTTCTAAATCAAAGTATCAAGAAGGCGTGGTAGCTTCATTTGGTTTTTGGACTGATAATTTAGATGAGTTAGTAAATAAGATTGGTTTTTCTGGAGACATTATAGAGCGTGATATTGCTCTTGGTGTTCCTGTGAAGTCGATTAAACTAGATTCAGGTGATGGTTTTTTTGTTGAGATACTTGAGCAGCAAGAAGCTGGTTCTAAAGTATAATGTTTGATTGATTCGAAATATGTAGTTATTGATAGAGATTTCATATGAAGTATTGGTGGATTCGAATATTTGGTAGATTCCATGTTTTTGTTTACATAATCACCAATGGATATTTGATGAATCGATGGGGCAAAATAAGGTTTTTAATTCTTTTGCATACTGGTCGTAAATCAAAAAAAATTCGAAAAACACCTTTGCTTTATCTGCCATTAAATGGTGGTTATGTTGTGGTAGCATCATATGCTGGAAATGCGAATCATCCAGATTGGTTTTTGAATTTATGTAAAAATCCAATTGCAGAAATTATAATTGGAAGTGTTAAAAAATCTGTGGATGCTACTATTATTACAGGTGATATGAGACCTGATATATGGAGTAAGTTAGTATCTTTATATTCTGGGTATAATACGTATCAATCTCGGACAGATAGGGAAATTCCTTTAGTGTTTTTGAAACCAATAAAGCATTAAAAAATCAAACGATTTACTGAAGGGTTAGGACGGTTTCCATTAGTGTGGGTTGAGTCATTAATCGATATAATTGTCCATCCTTTTTGATTGAATAGAAATCTTGAAATCGAGCAGTTATATAGACAAAAGCGTGCTATAAGTTTTTCATCAAATCCCATAATATAGTGAAATAAAGCTTGTAAAGACTGTCCATGTCCAATTACTGCAATTTTCATAGGATGGTTTTTGTTTAGATATTTGGAGTTAGTCAAAATTTCATTTTCTATCCAGGTAGCCATTCTTCTTTCAACTTGTTTAAGAGATTCTCCACCAGGAGGGATATAATCCATCCCCATCCCTTTATCATCTAATGCATCCCAGCTTGAATTAATATCTTTTTTCAATTTTCCTCTCCACCCAGGATGTTGTTGTTCAACTATATCGTGTACTACATGGAAATTTTGATCAGGTATATCCATATTTTTAAGCATGATTTCAGTAGTTTCTAGGGTTCTGATAAAACTTGAGGAATAAATAGCGTCAAAATGGATGTTTTCTTTTTTGAGTCGTTTTCCCAGTAACTTAGCTTGTGTTTGACCTCTTTGAGTAAGTCCGGAATTAAAGTCCATGTGAGCGGCATATTTACTTTTTACATTTGTTTTTGATTCTCCATGTCTAATGAAGTATAGTTCACAATGGAAATTTTCATGTAGCATCTTATATATTAATCCTCACTGATTCATATCGATTTGTATAATAATTGTTTTTATATATTATATACCTTAAATATAAAATATCATGTATAATAATTAATTAATAAAGCGATTTCATAATAGCTAAGTGCGGAGATTTAAGTGGCAGATAACGATAGTAAAAATAAGTCAGAAGATGTAAAAAAAGAAAATGGAGCTACAACTCAAGTAGCTTCTTCACCTCAGTCTACATATGCTCAGGGAGGTCGTCGTAAAGGTCGATTTTTTGCGCGTAAAAAAGTTTGTCCTTTTACTGTTGATCCAACTTTGGTTATTGATTATAAAGATTCTGAATTTTTAAGTAGATTTATAGATGATCGTGGAAAAATACTTTCTACTAGACGTTCTGGAGTTAGCCCTAAATATCAAAGGCGTTTAGCGAAAGCAATCAAACAGGCTAGATTTTTAGCACTCCTACCATATACATTAGGTCATGTGATTACATCAGGTGTTAGACCTAGTGGAAGACGTAGATAAGTTTTAAATAAAAACTTATCTATTGGTTTTATTTCTTACTATCTCGTAATGACACAGTTTGGTTGAAAATAGGGCTGTTATTGTTAGAATATTTTTTCTCTAAGACGAAATATCCTATACGCTCAAATTGATAATTAGAACCCTCTTTAGATGAGATAATACTAGGTTCTAATTGAGCAGTTTTGGTAATAAGAGAATCATTATTGAAGTACTTGAGGTAATCAGTTTCAGTTTCAGGTTTTTCAATTGTAAAAAGTCTGTCATAAATTTTGATTTTAGCAGGAATGGAATCAGATGCAGAAACCCAATGTAATGTGCCCTTGATTTTTCTTCCATCTGTAGCAACTCCACCCTTACTTAGTGGGTCATAAGTACAGTGAATTTCAACAATCTCTTTTGATTTTGGGTCTTTAACAACATCAGTACACTTAATTATATATGCATATTTTAGTCGTACTTCTGAGCCAATAGTTAGACGGAAAAATTTTCCTGTAGGGTTTTCCATGAAGTCTGATTTTTCAATGAAAATTTCTCGTGAAAATGGAATTTTACGAGTTCCTGCTTTTGGGTTTTCTGGGTTGTTGATAGCTTCAAATGTTTCAGAAATATTTGAAGGGTAATTATCGATAATTAATTTTACAGGATCAATAACTCCTAATATACGAGAAGCTGTTTGGTTTAATTCTTTTCGTACATGGTGTTCAAGAAGAGAAATATCAATAGTATTTTCTCTTTTAGCGACTCCTACCTCAGCACAGAAATTTAATATCGCCACAGGAGGATAGCCTCGACGACGTAATGCTGCAAGTGTTGGCATTCGTGGATCATCCCATCCAGTTACATATTTTTCAGAAACGAGATTAGCCAATTTACGTTTACTTAATACAGTGAAACTTAGATTTAATCGGGCGAATTCAATTTGTTGAGGATGGTGTATTTTTAATTTTTCTAACAACCAGTCGTATAGCGGTTTGTGATCTTCAAATTCAAGTGTGCAAATTGAATGAGTAACTCCTTCAATTGAATCTGCTTGTCCATGGGCAAAATCATAAGTTGGATATATCTGCCATTTATTTTTTGTACGGTGATGCTCTGGAGTTTTGATAATTCTATATATTACTGGATCACGTAGATTTAGATTTCCTGAGGACATATCAATTTTTGTTCGTAAAACTCGTGAACCTTCTTCATAACAACCATTTTTCATTTGTTCGAATAATTCAATATTTTCTGAAATTTCTCTGTTTCTATAGGGACTATCAATACCTGGGTTGGTTAATGTTCCTCTGAATGTTCTAATTTCTTCAGGAGTTAAATCACAAACATATGCATCACCATTGAGAATGAGTGTTTTTGCAAAATCATAAAGTTTATCAAAGTAGTCTGATGCATATCGAGTAGGTTTTTCCCATTTTAATCCTAGCCAGGCTAGATCATCTTTAATTGAATTGACGAAAATTTGATTTTCTTTAGTAGGATTTGTGTCATCAAATCTTAAATTACAAATTCCATTGTTTTCTTTTGCAAGACTAAAATTTATATAGGCTGATTTAGCATGCCCTATATGTAGATACCCGTTAGGTTCGGGAGGGAATCTTGTCATAATTGTTAAATCATGATTATTAGCTTTATCTTTTTCAATTATGTCTTTGATGAAATTAGATGTTTGTAGTATTGAATCATTCATAGAGTAGTGCTCTTATAATTAAGTATTTATTCGAAATTTATTTGTTTGAGGTAATCTCTTGTTTTTTTAGCAATTTTAAATGGTAAAGTTTGTGTAGGATTATATATGTCATGTTCTACAATGGCGAACCCATCAAATGATATTTTTTTTAGTTCTTTTAATAATTTTCTATAATCAATAATTCCTGAATTAGGCTCAGATATAATATTTCTTCTGACTGCTTCGAACCATGAAAGATTATTCTTTTTTACTTCGTGAAAAATTTCAAGATCAATATTTTTAATATGTATGTATTTAATACGGGAATGATGGGATTTTAAGAATGATATGGGGTTTCCTCCACAATATGCGTGGTGAGCAGTATCAAGACATAAAGAGATGAATTGAGGGTTAGTATTTGTAAGTACATTAAGTATTTCATTTTCAGATTCAATGAATGTTCCTGCACAGGGATGGAATTGTGAATGGATATTGAATTTTGTAAGAGTATATTCCCCAATAGTGTTCAAGTTATGAAATATATTATTCCAAAGAGCTTGATTTGATTTATTAGGAGGATCTGTAAATTTAGAATTAGGGCTATCGTAAAAAGAAGCAACTAAATTTAAAAAAGTAGATCCAATTTCATTGAGAAGTATACAATACTTATTTATATCTCCCAGTACATTATCAGGTATAACTTTTTTTTGTAGAGGAACAAGTATTCCGGCTGCAGTGATATTAATGTTGCGTTTAGATAGCTCGTTTTTTAATACAGGTATTGTTGTAGGAAGATATCCATATGGACCTAATTCACTCCAACCATAGCCAGCTTTTTGGAGTTCATCAAGGTATGCGTCCCAACTGATTTGATTTGGGTCTTCCGCTTGCATTATCCCCCAAGATTCTGGACTATTTCCAATTTTAATTTCCATTTATGTCTCCCATAATTATTATCTCAATTTTTTATTGTTTCTGTCCATCCAGAAAAATTTCTAATACTGCTTCATTTGCTACCCCAAGTCTTCTTGATACTATTCCTTCGGGATTTATTATGATAGTTGTTGGAAGACTTGTAATTTGAAATAAATCACCAATTTCATGTTGCTCATCAATAGCTATTGGATAAGTTACATTAACTTCGTCTAAAAATTTATCTATATTAGTTTTTGTGTCTGACAAAGCAATGCCAACTATAAGAATGTTTTGATTTTGGTATTTAAGCCATATTTTTTCAAATGCAGGCATTTCCCATTGACATGGTTTGCAGTAAGATGCCCAAAAATTTAAAAGTATTATTTCACCCTTATGTTCTGAAAGTTTAAATTGTTTTTCATTTAAGAGCGTAATTTCAAAATCCGGTGCTTGCTTGTTTAGAGCATATGATTGAGCTGCATCTTTTTCAGACTTAGGAGGTGTTGTTATATCACTGGTATCTAAACATGCTGAGCTAAATAATAAAAAGAGTATAAGGAAATAATATTTTATTGATTTAGAAGTTGATTTTATGGAATATAATTGCCTAGTATTCATTATGAATTTGTAAAAATATCTTAGTGTCCATTAATTATTTCAGATGGATCGTTGATTGAACTTGCGAGTATAGTGTTATTTCTGAATTTTACATAATTAAATATATCGGAACTAGAATTCACTCCTTGTATAGATGATGATGACAGATGCATTTCATCCAATAGATAAAAATCATTTAAGTCCAAGTTTGAATGGATATAATGACTGATTATCTCAGAGGTTTTATTTACATTCATAACTGGAACAAATAGACAGTTATTTTCAATTGTTTTTGGTGATGTATTTAGTTTTGTAATGATGTTGTTTTCAATTGAATTCTTTGAAAACATTAATATTATTCGTGTGTTTTGATTGATTGAATTTGCGCGATATGTGTCTCGCATTATATTTATGGATATTTGTCCAGGTGCAACACTTTTAACATTTTCCATATGGGTATATGTCATTAAACACATTGGATATTTTAGACAAATTATTCTACTAATCAACCCTAAGTTTCCCATAGCGATAGCAATAGAAGGATTTTGAGAATTCTTGATCAAGTTAAGTATAGAAATATTATCGAGATGAGAGTTAGGCATAGTAGCAATTTTTGCAATATAACCTGTTTCTCCAATCAGATCTTTTTGTAATCTTTGTAAGTTTTTAGGCGTGTTAGTAAAGTTATGATATGAGACGATGATTTTAGTTTTTGAATTTTTTATATGTATAACTTCAGGAATTATTTCAGGATCTATGTCTATATAAGAAACATTATGATCAATTGCTTTCAACAGCGGTTTTAGTTGATCATCGATATGTCCATCAAATGCTCCACCGTGTTTAATAGAACGATTAGTTACAATTAACTCACAATTGCTATTATTTATAATATTTTTCATGTCAATTTCAGGAAGAAGGTCTAGTCGTATTTCAGCGATTGCACCTATTTTTGTGATTATTTCTAGGTCATCAATGATACTAGAACTGTTCCCAGAGCCTAGTGTAACTACTAATCGATTGGGATAAATATCAGCAATTTTAAAAGTATCCAATTACTGTTTAGCCTTCCAGAATTAATTTATATTTAAGTGGATTGCTATTAACCTTTTATACTGTAGCCACCCAAATATGCAGGAGTTCCTAATGGAGTGTCTCGGTGTTCAGGTGCATCTGAATGATGAGTTGCTGGCCATCCTTGGCCTCCATGCCACTCGAATTTATCAGAAAGCCCTGACATCCAGAAAAACATTTCAGCTGCATCTCTTGCATCTCTAGTTGGACGTCTACTGTATAGCTGACCATCGAAAGAATAATTTGCTTGGCGCAAAAAATCTGTTTCAGTTATCCAGTCTCTTTTTGGTGGAGTTGTTCGCCAATATGAAAGTTTCATATTATTTCTTATTCCTGTTCCAGTAGAGGCGCTCCGACGATGCCATAGTGAATGCATCATAATTACCCATGATCCAGGGTGAGCAACTGCATAATATGATCCTTTAATTTCTCCATAATGACCTTTTCTGCTAGATGGAGAAAACATAAAATGGGATGAAGGAAGAATTTCAGTTGGTCCCATATCGGGAGGGCACCCTTGTGGTAGATAGAAACAAAGAAGTACAGTAGGTTCAAATCCATAACGAGAGCCACCATCCCAATGCCAATCTTGAGCAATCGGCATCGGACATACTGAACGGTGATTGCTAATATGTTGGGGAAGCGCAAAATCTTTACCAAGTATTGATCTTATAGTGCCAGCTACCGTAGGGTTACATAAAACATCTTTTTTAAACCAATCTTCTTTTAATAATTCATTAAGTCTATTATTTTGAGCAGCATGCCATGTCTCGTGCTTGCCATTAAGACTATTTTTCTGTTTTTCGGTTGCAGCTTTATTACATTCTTCAACTACTCTTTCATTTATTTCTTTTGGCATAACACCGTCGAGTACGATAAAGCCTTTTTTACAAAAATCTAGAACTTCAGAGTCAGTTAATATTGGATCGCAATCATAAGTATGCATTATTCACCTCTCAGATTTTTAATATTTATTAATTTTTTCTAGAACATATTCGCAACCTAATCCATAACTTGTATCTTCATTAAGGAGTAGAGCTTGTTCAGGGAATTTTATAATTCTCCATCCATCATTTATGGCCTCCAGTAAAGTTTGATAAGGCCATTCATCTGCATTTTGAGGAAGAATTTGGATAACACCGTTTTCAACAAGATTAATGGATACTATTGTTGAATCTGGCGCAGTTGTACTCGCCGTTAAAAAAAGTAAATCTTGTTTTTTCATATATTTATTTCCTAAAAATTATTTTTTAAATTCTACTTATTGTATTTAAATTTTGCGTATTATTCAATAAATAAAGCTTCATAAAAGGGGTATTTTTTTTTCAAGTTATTTACTTTATAGTATAGTTCATTTTCATCTATTAGAGTTGACTTGCCATTATCTACTATAAAGTTGCCGTCAACGAGTACTGACTGGATACTTGATTTCCCCGAATATATTACAGAACGAATTGGATCAGTTTGTGGAAACATTTCAGGCAAATTATTCTTTCTAATTATTAAATCAGCCTTTTTACCTATCTCTAAAGAGCCAATTTTATTTTCTAATCCTAATGCACGTGCGCCATTTTTGGTTGCCATAATTAAACCATCTTCAGCAAGTAAAGCATCAGGTCTTTTTGTTTTTTCTCGTGCAGTAAGTATCGCTATAAGTGCTTGATTTCCGATGTCAAAACTAGTAGTCCAATTTGCAGAATCAGAACCTAAAGAAATTTGCGCACCTTTTTTATAAAGTTCAGAATGTTTGCCTTCAGTAGTTCCGCCTATTCCATACATCATTGAACCTAAAGGACACCAGGCTATTGAGCAACCTGATTTTAAAATGGGAGATATTTCTTCTTCTCGAACAAAATTTACATGAGCAAAAGTACAATTTGATCCTAGAAAACCAATTTCCTCATAATGAATCATAGGATGTTGGTTGAATCTATTATAATCAGAAGCAGTATCATCTTCTGCATACGATTGGTGCATATTAATTATAACGTTGTTTTTATCAGCTATACTCTTAGCGTGTAGTAAAAGTTCATCCGATGCTGTGCCCATTCCATGGAGGCTAATAGCACCCTGAACTAATGCATTTTTGTTTTGATTTCTTGTTAATTCACGATCAATAAGGTCAAAAGCTCGATTTGTACTAAATTTGATAGGACCAAAATAGCTATTTTCTTCATAAATATCCTTTATTCCTGGGGTTCCTATAACTGCTCTGATTCCAATTTTTTCAATTGCTGATGCAGCAATATTAGTATTAATGACATTAGCTTCTAAAAAACAAGTAGTTCCGTTATGAGCCATTTCTAGGCTTGCTAATTGATAACTTAACTCTTCAATTTCTGGAGTAATATTATTTAAATATTCTGAATGCACTGACATAGCATCACTTGCATGTATGCCATCTTTTTGTACCCAGCGAAGAGGTTGGTATAAAAGGTGAATATGCGAGTCGATATATCCTGGATGTACGATTGAACCGTGTAAGTCTATTGATCTCTTAACATCATATTTAGAAAGATCAATAGACTTATCTTGTCCGATATTTGTGATCTGATTTCCTGTAATTGCAATGAATCCATTTTCAATTACACTATTTTTTAGATCCATTGTAATTATTACAGCATTACGAATTAACAGATCTATTTTTGAAGGTAATTGTTGCTCTGTTAATGGCATATCAATAAATATTTATTTATTTCTTAACTGCAAATACATATTGATAAACGATTCCAGCTAAAACAGCTCCAATAACAGGGCCCACAAAATATATCCAGATATTAGTGAATTCTTGTGTTGCAATAGCTGGACCTAAACTTCTTGCTGGATTAATTCCAGTACCTGTAAGGGGTACAGCAACTAAATGGGCAACTAAAACAGCAAGACCAATTGCAAAAGGAGCCATGGAACCAATGGCACGATCATCTGTTGCAGTAGCAAATACTATAAAAACAAGAACAAATGTTAAGGCAGTCTCTGCTATTAATCCTGATGTGATAGATACACCGGGAGCGAGAGCATGTGCACCTAAAGAACCATGAGCTACTGAAGGGACTGCTATATAAAGTAGATAAGCACCCACAATACCTCCAAGTAACTGTGCAATTATAAACATTACACCCTTTATAGCAGGTGTTTTACCTGTGATCATTGTTGCGATTGTAACTGCTGGATTGATGTGCCCTCCAGAAATATGAGCAGTAGCATATACGAGCATACATATTGTCAGACCATGAGCTAGAGCTATAGCAGTGAGCCTTGCTGGGGTCATTTCCTGGGTTAATGTTCCTGTAGATACAACAACTCCTGCTCCAATAAAAACGAATAATAAAACAGCAACAAATTCAGCTGCAGATGATTTAAGGTTTGCAATATTTTTTAATTCATCCATTTGTAATTCCTCCTATGATTAGACACAAAACTTTACTACTAAGGCAATAATGTGTTGAGTATCTAACACAAGAAAATGTATGTCAATCCTAATTAAATAACGTATTTTCGTAAATAAAAGTAAAATTTAAAAAAAATCGTATGAATTTTGAAGGTATTTGGAATTATCATTTCAGTTGACAGTCGTATGGCAAAAATGTAAAATTGCTTTAGCAGATTTAATACTACTCTGCTAATTTAAGATTCTTATTTTTGTATTCATCCTATTTCATAAAAAAGATATTTTCTTTTTTATATTTAGGTATAATACTTTAGTTTTTAAGGAGGTAATAAATGTCAGATGTGACTTTTAAACCTTTAGGTAATCGAATAGTTGTCGAGCCTGCTGAAGAAGAGGCAAGTGTTAGTTCAGGAGGAATTTATATACCTGATACAGCTAAAGAAAAACCTCAAGAAGGTAAAGTAATTGCTGCTGGGCCTGGGCGATTAACAGATGATGGCAAACGAGTTCCTATGGAAATAAAAAAGGGACAGACTGTAGTTTATTCTAAATATGGTGGTACTGAATATCGTGTTGGTGACACAGAATATGTAGTACTTCGTGAGGACGATGTTCTTTTTATAAAATAATTGATTAATTAGACTGATTAATTTCTGTCTTTCAGTATATTGAGTTAGTCAAAAGTAATATTGAGGAGGTATGTAATGCCTAAACAGTTAAGTTTTGGAGAAGAGGCGCGCTCTGCTATGAAACGTGGTATCGATCAGATGGCAGATACTGTTGGAGTAACTTTAGGTCCAAAGGGCCGTAATGTTGTTTTAGACAAAAAATTTGGAGCACCTCAAATTTGTAGTGATGGAGTCACTATTGCAAAAGAAATAGAGTTAGAAGATGCGTATGAAAATATGGGCGCACAGTTACTAAAAGAAGCTGCAAGTAAAACCAATGATGTAGCTGGTGATGGTACAACCACAGCTACTGTTTTAGCTAGAGCGATTATACACGAAGGTTTCAAAAATATTGCGGCAGGAGCTAATCCAATGGCTTTAAAACGTGGTATTGAAAAAGCAGTGATTGCTTTAAGAGAATCAATCCGTGGAATGTCAAATCCAGTTAAGGGTAAAACTCAAATAGCCCAAGTAGCTTCTTTATCTGCCCATGATGAAGAAATGGGTGAGTTAATTGCTGAAGTAATGGAAAAAGTAGGTAAAGATGGAGTTATAACAGTTGAAGAGTCTAAAGGTATTACTTATGAACAAGAATTTGTTGAAGGAATGGCTATAGATCGTGGTTATATTTCTCCTTACTTTGTTACTAACCAAGAGAGAATGGAAACAGTTGTTGAAGACCCATATATTCTTATAACTGATAAAAAAATATCTGCTGTAGCTGATTTATTACCAGCATTAGAAAAGATACTTCAAATTGGTAAAAATGTTGTATTGGTTGCAGAGGATGTTGAAGGAGAAGCTCTTGCTACTTTAGTCGTTAATAAATTAAGAGGAACTTTAAATATTTTAGCAGTTAAGGCTCCAGGATTTGGAGACAGACGTAAAGAAATGCTTAGAGACATGGCAATTTTAACTGGCGCAGAAGTTATTAGTGAAGAAGTAGGCAGAAAGTTAGAATCTGTAACGGTTGAGGATCTTGGTAGGGCTCGTCGAGTAGTTGCTAATAAAGATGAAACTACTATAGTAGAAGGAAGAGGTAGTGAGGATGGCATTAAAGGAAGAACAGATCAAATAAGAGCTCAAATAGAAGAAACAACTTCTGATTATGATAGAGAAAAACTTCAGGAGAGGTTAGCAAAACTATCTGGTGGAGTAGCAATTATTAAAGTTGGTGCTGCTACTGAAATAGAATTAAAAGAGAAAAAGAATAGAGTTGAAGATGCCTTATCAGCTACTAGAGCTGCTGTTGAGGAAGGTATTGTTCCAGGTGGAGGGCTTGCATTATTGCGAGCACGTACAGCGCTAGAGGGCCTTGATGTTGATGGAGATGAAAAAACTGGTGTCAATATTTTATCTGATGCTCTTGCTGAACCACTTAAACTGATATGTTCTAATACTGGAGTTTCTGGAGAAGTAATTTTATCAGAGAGTGAAAAAAGCGAAGAGATGGTTGGGTATGATGCTGAGACTGGAGAATTCACTAATCTCCTTGAACGTGGCATTATAGATCCTGCAAAAGTTACAAGGGCAGCTATTGAGAATTCTTCTAGTGTTGCCGCTATGGTTTTAACTACAGAAGCCTTGATAAGTGATGTTAAGGAAGATGCTCCAGCAGGCCCTGCAGGACCTCCTCCAGGCATGGGTGGCATGGAAGGCATGATGTAGCTTCTTTGTTAAATTTTAAATAGAATCACAAGAAAGCCCACTGTTACAAAATAAAATAGCAGTGGGCTTTCTTGTAAGATTGATTGAAATTATGTATTTGTATGATACCTATACTAGAAAACTTAAATTAATTGATCCTGTTAAAAAAGGTCATATTGGTATTTATACTTGTGGGCCAACAGTTTATAGGGATCTGCATTTAGGTAATTTACGCTCATTTTTATTAGCTGACTGGATAAAGAGGGTATACCATTATCAAGGTGCCAAGGTTACTCATGTTAAAAATGTAACTGATGTTGGTCATATGAGGCAGGAATTGCTTGAGCTTGGTGAAGATAGAGTGGTGATGGCTGCATTGAAAGCTGGTAAAACCGCAAAAGAAATTGCAGATCATTATACTAGGCAGTTTTTAGATGCTGAATCAAAACTTAATATTATTCCTGCAACAGTATTTCCCAAAGCTACAGATCATGTAGAAGAAATGATTATACATATTCAGACTCTTTTAGATAATGACTTAGCATATGAATTAAACGGCAATGTATATTTTCGAGTGAATCGATTTCCTAACTATGGTCTTTTGTCAGGTAATAGGGATCAAACATTTCTTATGCCTGGTCTTCGTGGTGAAGTTGACTCCGAAAAAGAAGATATACGTGATTTTTCTTTGTGGCGAGCTGCTGAAGTTTCTAGGGAATTACAATGGGATAGTCCATGGGGTAAAGGATTTCCTGGTTGGCATATTGAATGTTCAACAATGTCGATGAAGTATTTGGGCTCTTCTTTTGATATACATACTGGTGGAGTTGATAATATTTTTCCTCATCATGAAGCAGAAATTGCACAGAGTGAAAGTTTGACTCAAACTAGATTAGCAAATTGCTGGGTACATGGAGCTCATTTGTTAGAGAACGGTATGAAAATGGCTAAATCAGCTGGTAATGCATACACTTTAGCTGATCTTGAATTAAGAGGATTAGGGACCTTGTCTTTTAGGTACCTGTGTTTAACAGTTAGATATAAAAACAGATTGAATTTTAAGTTTTCTTCATTGTGTTCTGCCCAGATTGCGTATACAAGGTTAAAAAACATGACTGTTTTTTGGAAAAATGGATCTGTTCATAAGGGAGATGAATTTAAAGACGCATTGCAAGAATGGAGATCTCGTTTTAATTTAGCTATAAATGATAATTTAAATTTGCCTGATGCTTTGAAAATTGTTTGGGAAATGTCAAAGTCTGAATTACCTTCTTCTCTAAAATATAAACTTATTTGTGAATTTGATAGTATATTAGGATTAGATTTGGATGAAACTTTTTTTCCTGATAGTAATTTATTGAGAGATTCTATTTCAGAAAGAGATTTATTACGTAAAAGTACATTTACTGAAAAGAATGATGTTAAGAAACAACAATTGTATGCAAAAATGGATTCTCAAAGATCAGTTTTATTTGAAAAAGGTTTAGTTGTTCGCGATCAATTTCCGAATTCTATTGTGATACCACGAAATTATGAATTTGAAACAGCTAAAACATGGAACATGGTTTCTTCTAGTTCAGATGTTATCTCTCAAATTAAAAATAAATCACAAGTAGATTTTACTATTGGATTTATCGTACAAGGTTATGATGAAGATGCAAAGCGATGTTTAACTAGTATTTTAGAGTATTGGTCAACTGAAAAAGTTGAGATTTTAATTTTTGATAATTTTAATAAACAACCAGTGAGGGATTGGGTCAATTCTTTTAATCAAAAGTTTTTACAAATAAAAGTAATTCGTTCAGATCATATATTTGGTACTGCAGAAGCGTATAATTGTATATTAAATGCTAGTGTAGGGGAATATGTAGTTTTATTAGATACGAGTATTGAGTTTTTTGAAAAGTGTTCATCGACAATTAAGAATGCATTAAATCAAGAATCAGTTGGTATAGTAGGGCCTTTTGGGTTACTTAGTTCTGATTTGAAACATTTTCATACTGAGATAACTAATTCTCAAGATGTTGATGCAGTAGAACTTTATTTTATGGCATTTAGGAGGTCTATACTTAATAAAATTGGTTTAATTCGACAGTGTTTTAATTTTTATAGAAATCTTGATATAGATTTTAGTTTTCAGTGTAGAAATTATGGATATAGGACTATTGTAGATGATTGTATACAGGTGAAAAGACATAAACATCGTATCTGGTACGATATGAAAGAAGATGAAAGAGAAAAATTAAGCAGAAATAATTATCGGTATTTTTTAAAGCGGTGGGGAACAAGAAACGATTTACTGACTAGTACTAAACAAAAATAATGATTGTTTAGTTTGTTTTATTTGTAGGCAATGTTAATTTCAACACCTGTCAGTATAATAGGATCTGATTGTGTTTTGTTTGAAGACAACCTGATTTCTAATTCATTTTCACCTTGTTTTAGTAGAGGGTATTTGATTTCATATTCTATTGATATTCCTGGTTGATGAGTTTCAACTGGATAAGTTGGAGTAGTAGTTTGTTCAGCTTTCGGTGCACGTATTAGTCGAGTCCAACCGTCTCTATTAACGTTATTTGAATTCCATACTATAGATTGGTTATTAAGATAGATGTTAAGTTGTTGAGATTTTGGGAATTCTTCAAACTTGAGTGTTAAAGTACATTTAGAAAGAGATCCATCAGAGGATGAGTTTTTTAAATCATCTGTAATATTAAAAAATAAGATAGAGCCTTTATTTAAAAGTGTTGGATGTAAAGTTAAAGGTAAAGGAGCGGAGGGGCTTGCATGACGAAATGCACTACCATGTCCGTCTGTTGGTATAAATGGTCCAGTTGAACCCAATTCATATAATTTATCTAGTTTTTCTAGGTTTTTAGGATTGGATAGTTGATTTAAAATACGCTTATTCCATTCTGTAGGCATTGTAAAGAAATTATAGAGATATATTCCAGATGCACCTGCTTCCCAGTATAAACTTGCCAGAGCTCTAAGGTGTTTTTCATCGATATGCCTAAGACCTTCTATGCAACCATAGACTTGTATGTTGTACTTACTAGCTATATCTACAAAATCTTTTACAGGTGTATTGAATGGAATAAATCCTCCCCCTACAATAACAACATCTACAAGTTTTTCAGTCATCCATGTTTTTATATCTAGTCCAACTCTCCTTGAATCTTCTAAAGTTGGTGGAACTCTTACTGCTAGTCGTATTTTTTGATTACGTTCAGATTCTACTTCCTTTATTTTTTTTCGTATAGCACGTATTAAATCAGTCATTAAGTAGGCATTTCGAAAAGCTTCTTCAGTTCGAAAAAATGCAGGATGTCTCATGAAATCAAGTTCAAGTCCATCTATATCAAATCGTTCAAAAAATTCAGTAATGATAGAATACATATATTCTCGGACAGGTAGGAATGCATAGTTTAGACCAGTTCGTATACCATGTTCTATCGTTCCTTCAGGAATTGTTTCATTAGGACGACCAATAAGTAACTCGGGGTTTTTTCTGCGGAAGTTTCCGTAAGATGCATGGAAATAATCCATTACATAGTGACTATTCATCCTGACTCTTGGGAAGAATTCCATGTTAGCTTCACGACAAACTGTAATCAGAGAAGAAAGAGGACCATTTGTAGTGTCCATTAGGTGTTTTCTATTAGCAATTATTCTAGGGGGTGGGTATTCAGAATGTATAGAATGTGTTGGTTTAATTGTATTAGGGTCATAGCCTTCACCAAATATTTCACCAATTTTTGTTTCATGATGGTAAACTTCATGGTCTCCAAATGTAGACCAAAAAGCAGATGGCGTATTTGCGTACATTGGTACGAGTTTTTTTCTAAGTGTATCAATTGTTAGTGGAGGATCTGTAGCTATGAAAAACCATGCGTCATCAGTACAAATTATAGCCGGACTTTTAGTGTTTTTGCGACTGGATTCCAACATATTTTCAGAGAGCTTCTGGATTAATGCAAGAAGGCATGGGAGTACCACTGAGGGCTGAAATGATGTTTTCTGCTGCCATTATTCCCATGTTTTCAAATGTTGATTTTGCTGCACTAGCAATATGGGGGGTAATTATAAGATTGTCCAATGATAGTAAAGGATGATTTGTAGGAATGGGTTCAGGGACTGTAACATCTATTGCTGCACCAGCTATTGAATTGTTTTTCAAGGCTGTTACTAAATCGTTTTGGTTGACTACAGCACCCCTTGAAGTATTAATCAAAAATGCAGATTTTTTCATTAAAGATAATTCTCGTGTACCGATTAAATGACGTGTAGTATCAGTAAGTGGGAGATGTAGCGAAACAATATCAGAAGTTTTTAGTAAATCATTGATATCGTCACACCATTCTAATCCAAGTGATTTTTCTAATTCTAATTTTCTTGTTCTTGAAAAATATAGTATTCTTGTTTCAAATCCTTTACATCTCTTTGCAACTGCTTGAGCAATCTGCCCCATTCCTATTATGCCGATTGTTTTGTTATGTAAATCTGATCCTAAGTAAGAATATTGATCTAATTTCTCCCATTTTTTAGATTTCACCATATGCGCTGATCGGAAAATATTACGGGATAATGACAATATTAGTCCCATAGTAAAATCAGCACAAGAATCATGTAGAACTCCTGGAGTATTTCCAACCAATATCTTTTTTTGAGTTGCTTCTTTAATGTCTATATTATCGGTGCCAACGGCTCTGTTTGAAATAATCCGTAAGTTTTCAGCAGATGCTAATATTTCTTTATTGATGGGATCAAATCCTTCTGTCATTATTGCATGACAAGTTGAAACTTTTTCTTTCAATATTTCGGGAGGAGGAGTAGTAGTTTCTTTCCATACTTCAACATCATATTTTGAATTAAGTAGTTTAGCTGCAGGTTGATGGAAGGGTCTAGCAATAAATACTTTCATCTTTTGCTCCTTGATTAGTAGTAAATTTGTATTGTTATTAATGAATATATCACAAATATAAAGCATATCAATATTCAAAATGGTAAATATATATCTAAACTATGGCTTATATAGCTTGACTAGTGATACACATTTCTAATAAAATTTAGACTCGTTCTAAAATTATTGGTATTTTATGCCAGTTTGATTAGAGCTTGTACCTTAACAACCGAATAGTGTAATTAAACATAGTCAATTAGTAGAGTTTGATCCTGGCTCAGGACTAACGCTAGCGGTGCGTCTAATGCATGCAAGTCGTACGGTCCGCTGGACTTCGGTCCAAACGGATAGTGGCAAACGGCTGAGTAACACGTAAGTAACCAACCTCGTAGTGGGGAATAACTCCGAGAAATCGGGACTAATTCCGCATGTGTATATTAGTTTAATGATTAATATGGAAAGGCTTCATTTCGGTGAAGTCGCTATGAGACGGGCTTGCGTCCTATCAGGTAGTTGGTGAGGTAATGGCTCACCAAGCCTAAGACGGGTAACCGGTGTGAGAGCATGAACGGTCAGAGGGGGACTGAGACACGGCCCCCACTCCTACGGGAGGCAGCAGCAGGGAATCTTGCGCAATGGGCTGAATAAGCCTGACGCAGCGACACCGCGTGGAGGAAGACAGCTTTCGAGTTGTAAACTCCTTTTCTCAAGGAAGAGAGAGGACGGTACTTGAGGAATAAGCTTCGGCTAACTACGTGCCAGCAGCCGCGGTAATACGTAGGAAGCGAGCGTTGTCCGGATTTACTGGGCGTAAAGGGCAAGCAGGTGGTCGATTATGTCCTATGTGAAATCTCCGTGCTCAACGCGGAGCGGTCATAGGAAACTGGTCGACTAGAGGCCAGCAGAGGGAAGCAGAATTTCCGGTGTAGCGGTGAAATGCGTAGATACCGGGAGGAATACCAGAGGCGAAGGCGGCTTCCTAGGCTGGATCTGACACTGATATGCGAAAGCATGGGTAGCGAACCGGATTAGATACCCGGGTAGTCCATGCCGTAAACGATGAATACTAGACGTAGGGGGTATCGACCCCCTCTGTGTCGTAGCTAACGCGTTAAGTATTCCGCCTGGGGAGTACGGCCGCAAGGCTAAAACTCAAAGGAATTGACGGGGGCCCGCACAAGCAGCGGAGCGTGTTGTTTAATTCGATGATAAGCGAAGAACCTTACCAGGACTTGACATGTTTTTGACCGCCTGTGAAAGCAGGTTTTCTCTTCGGAGACAATTACACAGATATTGCATGGCTGTCGTCAGCTCGTGCCGTGAGGTGTTGGGTTAAGTCCCGCAACGAGCGCAACCCCTGTCGTTAGTTATAATTCTCTAGCGAGACAGCCCCCCAACGGGGGAGGAAGGTGGGGATGAAGTCAAGTCTTCATGATTCTTACGTCCTGGGCTACAAACACGCTACAATGGTTAGTACAAAGGGTTGCTATTACGCGAGTATGCGCTAATCCCATCAAAGCTAACCTCAGTTGGAATTGCAGGCTGCAACTCGCCTGCATGAACGTGGAGTTGCTAGTAACCGTAGGTCAGCACACTACGGTGAATACGTTCCCGGGCCTTGTACACACCGCCCGTCAAGTCATGGAAGTTGGCAACACTTGAAGTCGCCGAGCGAACCCGTATGGGACGCAAGCGCCGAGGGTGGGGCTGATGACTGGGACTAAGTCGTAACAAGGTAGCTGTACCGGAAGGTGCGGCTGGATCACCTCCTTTCTAGGGAGAGAAAGTTCCGAAAGGAACCACTCCCAGGTCTATCGATGAGTGTCGTATTTCTACTTGAAAAGCTGGAGCATGAGCCTATCACTATGGGTGGAGCTCGCTGGAAGAGATGAGGTACTTCCCTGAGAAAGCTCGTCGAGCACCTGATATTAATTTTCAGGAAATTTAAACTTTTAGACGTTTCTTTCCACTATACAGTTGTTAAAGTGTCATTTTGGATGATCAATTCCGTGGGGCTGTAGCTCAGTTGGGAGAGCACCTGCTTTGCAAGCAGGGGGTCAGGAGTTCGAGCCTCCTCAGCTCCACCAATGTTTGGTATTCCTAAGTAATTATAATTTCATTTTTAGAATATTGGGATTCAAATATTTCTTCGTCGATTGTTAAGCCTAGCCCTATGAAATTTCCAAGGATGTGCTTTCCATTTTCGAATTGGAATGAATCCTGTCTAAAAATATTTGGCAAATATCTTTCATCTTCTACCGAAACAAAATTTTCTGATATTGATCCAAAAATTATGTTAGCACGAGTTCCGAAATTTCCATTTCCAAAGCAGTGAGGTATCGACCTTACTTTTGTTTCTTTAAGTCTTGCTTCAATTTTTAGCCAATTTGTAAATCCTTCACCTAAAATATCTGGTTGGTAACCGTCAATCAAATTATTTTTTATTAGTTCTTCAAATATTGGGCTTATTGGTTGTCTGTCTACTTCGCCACATACAAGCATAGTGGAAATACCGATCTTTTCCAGAATTGATCGGATTTTTTTGTAATCCTCAACATTTTGTGTGACCATTTCTTCTAACCAGTACAGGTTGCAATGAGCCGTTTCTCGGATAAATGTTTCTAGTAAATCTAATCTATTGTCATATCCAAAATTTGCGTCGACCATTATCTTGATATTTTTGCCTACTGCCTCCCTAATTTGTGAAACGACTTCTATATCCCTTTGCAAACCATCCATTGGTAACATCCATTTCCCTGGTCTCCCTACTTTAATTTTCATCTCTTTGTAACCGTGCTTTACTGAAGATGTTGCATCTTCTACTAGTTTGGAAACTCCTTTTGATGGATATAATTGGTCATGGAAATATAGAGTAGTATCATAAGCAGAAATTTCTTTTTTTGGTTGCTTGTTAAACAATAAAGTTGCAGGGATGTTCTTGTTTCTACCTAGTAAATCCGATGCCAGGATACTCATCCATCCGTTTTGAGGTTGGCTAAATGCTTTTTCAACTCTCTTGTTTGGGCAGGTTACTTTTCCGTTTGCATCAGTTGTGAAGAAATCTTTCACATCGAATCCCAGAAAAATTTCTTTAAGGGTGTCCCTCAATTTTTCTATACTGTTGTGAGCTTGGTTCATAAAACGCGCAGCATTTACAATCCCTTCATTTCCCGCATCGGTTTTGGCTCTTAAAATCCATTCTGTTTTAGAAAGGCCAATATTGTCACGCATTGAGTTTTTACCGATTTCCTGTCTGTAATATGTAGGGACTTGAGTAACACTGATTTGAGAAATTTTTTCAGAATTCATAAATTTTCCTTTTATTGAGAAAGTTTCTGTGAATATAGCATAAGTTTCGAGGGAGGGCATTTTTTAGAATACTTGTGTTGGTTTAGGGGAGGGAGTGAATCAGGACATTGGATTTTTTAGAGTTAAAAAAGTATAATGCGTTCAATTAGAATTTGGAGTATGCAGATGACAATAACTAATGTAAATCATGATGCAAAGTTGGTAGCTCACCTGTTAAGACGCGCTGCGTTTGGCTCGACTCCTGCAGAATTCGATCGTGCAGTTGAACAAGGATTTGATAAAACGTTACACCATCTGCTAAATCCAGATCATAAAGATGAAATTCCAGAAGATTTGATACGTAGGTATCATGTTGAATTATCAGATTTGAGATCTAGTGGTGGTGCATATTGGATGTATAGATTAGTTATGACTGATACTCCGTTAAGGGAGAAGATGTGCGTTTTTTGGCATCGATTATTTGCTACTGCAGTTCATAAGCTGATACAAAATAAAGTTGGAATCAATCAGATTGATATGTTTAGAGCTCATGGAATGGGCAGGTTTGACAACCTACTACTTGAGTTGTCAAAAGATCCAGCAATGATTATGTGGCTTGATAATCAAGATAACCATGCCGAAAATATTAACGAAAATTATGGTCGCGAGATTTTGGAACTATTTTCAATGGGTGTTGGGAATTATACCGAAGACGATATTAAGGAAACTGCGAGAGCATTCACTGGATGGAGAATAGTTAATCCTGAATATATGTCCATTAGGATGCGAAATAATACGGCTAGACCTTATGGTTATATGTCTTGGGAATTTGAATATGATGATGATGATCATGATCATGGAGAGAAAACTATTTTGGGTCAAACAGGTAATTGGAATGGTGAGGACGCAGTCAGGATAATTTGTGAGCAAGATGCTACTGCCAGATACTTGGCAAGGCATTTATATCATTTTTTTGTAGCCGATGAATTGCCTGTTCCACAGTGGCCGCACGAGGCTCCAAAAGATCCTGAAGCAATCAATTTAATGGTACAAGCCTACTTTGATTCTGACCATAGTGTTAAAGAAATGTTGAAAGCGATGTTTGAAGCGGAGTTTTTTAAAGATAGTTCTTCACGTTTTGCCAGAATTAAGAGTCCTGTGGAAATGGTTGTAGGTACGATGAGGTTAGCAGGTCCTATAGATTTGCCTGCTAATGAACTTTTTGCTGCTGAGGCTGCCTGTGCAAATATGGGGCAAGGATTATTGCGCCCCCCAAGTGTTGAAGGATGGCAAGGTGGGAGTGAATGGATTAATACCGGGGCATATGTAGAGCGGATCAATTTCGCTAGCAGAATTTTATCAGACCCAAACAAAAAAGGTATTAGGGATGTTATTAATAGGATCAAATCATTTTCTCAAACTGCTGAAATGCATTCAGATGATTTAGTAGATTATTCCTTAAGCGTTTTGGGCCCTTTGGATGTTTTGGACAGTACTAGACGGGGCTTGAAGAAATATGCCTCTAAATTTATTGATTTGTCTTGGGAGGACAACGACAAATCAGATAAATTTGATGAAGCTGCGGTTTCAATTATTCAGTTGATTGTTTCAACACAAGAATATCAAACTGTATAGGATTATTGATGACAATCACGAAATTTCAGTTGAAATATTTAACAAATGTCGGCTTTTGCGCAGATTTTGGAGGACGAGGGTTTTCTCTTCCTTCTGCTATGGTTATTAGATCTGATGGAACTATTTTTGTTGTTAGTCGTGGTAAGCCTTCCACAAAAGGTTCTAATGGAATCCAATTAGTTACTGCAGATCATGATTTTATGGGACAGATTGGCACATGGGGATCAGAGCTAGGAGGGATGATTTGGCCTACGGCTGTGGTGTTAGATGAAGATGAAAACTTATATTTGGCTGATGAATATCTTCAAAGAATTACAAAGTTTGATAGAGATGGCACTCCAGTCAGTTTTTGGGGTGTTAAAGGAGACCGAGAGGGTCAATTTAATCAACCAAGTGGGATGCTATATAGAGACGGTAATCTGATAATTGTGGATTCAAAAAATAATCGAATTCAAACCTATACAGTTGATGGAAAATTTGTTGGACAATGGGGTTCTTCTGGAAATGATGAAGGACAATTTAATTTACCATGGGGGATTGCTGAAGATTCTGGAAAAAATATTTACATCGCTGATTGGAGAAATGATCGAATCCAGAAATTTTCATCGGATGGGGAGTTTCTCAAAGTAATTGGTGAAACAGGTGGAGGTGAAGGCCAGTTTGATCGCCCTTCTGGCATGGCAATTGATAAAAATGGAAACATTTATGTGGCTGATTGGGGGAATCAAAGGCTCCAGGTAGTGGATTCAGAAGGCGCGTATTTATTTTCCCATCGAGGTGCTGCAGATTTAAATCCATGGTCTGTTGAATATTTGTCTTCTCAAGATGATGAACGTCGTGCAAGGGAATCATTTGTTCCTATGTATGATTCCAAAACGGATGATCAACATGAGTTATCGGCTAGAATTGAACCATATTTTTGGGATCCAGTAGCAGTAACTTTGGATGCAAAACAAAGAGTTTATGTTTTGGAAACAGGACGCCATAGATTTCAAATATTTGAAAGAATATAGTTAGAGAGATATTTTAGGAGTAATTTTATGGGAGATAAGAAAATAGTTGTTGTCCAACTCTCAGGAGGAAATGATTATTTGAATTGTATTATTCCTTATACTAATTCTGAATATTTAGATAATCGTCCCAATGTTCGTATTACGGAAGAAAAAGTTTTACCAATAGGCGGTGGCCTGGGGATGAACCCTTCTATGGCTCCTATCAAAGAATTATTTGACGATGGTAAGGTTGCAATTATACATGGTACAGGTTATCCAGATCCAAACAGATCACATTTTAGATCTATGGACATTTGGCATACATCTGAACCTACTAAGGTAGGAAATGAGGGATGGCTAGGGAATGCAATCAATCAGATGTATCCGAAAAAGGATAACGTAGTTGCAGCTGTAAATTTTGCATCAGCTTTACCTCGTGCACTCGTTTCTCCTGGAGCGCCAGTGGCATCGGTCACTAATTTAGATTCATATGGTCTGATGAATCATATGGATAATTCTCAAAATCATACAGAAGCTTTACAAGCTTTCAAAGATATTTATAGTCAAGCGATTGGAAGTGGGCCGGTAATGGATTATCTGACAGAAACTGGTTTGAATGCATTAAAAGGTACTGAAATTTTAGGGACAGTTACTGAGAAATATTCATCCAATGTTGAATATCGAATGGATTCATTTTCTAAGTCAATTAAGGGTGCCGCGCAGGTGTTGCAAGCTGACATTGGAACTAGAATTTGTTATACACAACACGGTAGTTTTGATGCACATACCAATGGAATTGCGCTTCAGGAGGGTTTGCTTACGGATGTTTGTAGCGGTATTTATGATTTTTATGAAGACATGAAACAAGCAAACAAGAGTGATGATGTAATACTTTTTGTGTTTTCGGAGTTTGGTAGACGGGTCAAGGATAATGGAAACGGGACTGACCATGGATCTGGAGGCGTTGCTTTCGTGATAGGTGACGCGGTTAATGGTGGGCATTATAGTGAATATCCTTCTCTTTCAAGTAATCAATTGGTGGAAGGTGATCTGAAATTCAATGTTGATTTCAGGAGTATTTATTCCGAATTGTTGGAAGATTGGCTTGAGGTTGATGCTCGTCCAGTAGTCAAGAATGAGTATGAGAAGTTGGGTTTTTTTAAATAATCACCTAATCTTCTGTTCTACGTGATATCTTTAATGGAATTATATTCACTTTGAGTTTTTGTGGAGGAATTATGAATAAGCAGTATGAGTGCGCAAAATGCGGAAGTAATCAATTTACAAACAATGAAATTCGTACAACTGGATCAGGCCTTTCGAGATTCTTTGACATTCAGAATCAGAAATTTACAGCTGTGACATGCAATAATTGTGGATATACTGAACTGTTTAAAGTCCAGGGCGGAGGAATTGGAAACTTCTTTGATTTCTTGAGTGGATAACTAAAATTCTTGAATTTAATTTTGGAGGGAAAGTATGTCAGATTCGGAAATTGTGTACTCTGATGATATTTCAGAACAATATGAGCAGTTAAAATTAGATCCATGGACGGATAGGTTAAAAAAATCGCGTGAAGAATTAGCCTATGATCCGGCACGTCCGTTATATCATTTTTCTTCTCCTGAAAATGTAATGAACGATGCCAATGGATTAAGTCACTGGCAAGGGAAATATCATTTGTTTTATCAATTTGTTCCTTCTGAATTACCCCCCGCTGAAAGAGAGTTAGTTCGCCAGCAAGCTCATATGGATAGGAATGTACTTTGGGGCCATACTGTTAGTGATGATTTGATTCATTGGAGTGATCTTCCTCCTGCCTTGTATCCTACTACTGAAGTCGATTGTTTTAGCGGGCAGTCCTTGGTTGAAGACGATAGAGTGATAGCGATTTATCACGGTACACATTCAGGGAATGCACTCGCTACATCTTCAGATCCATTGCTTTTGAATTGGGAAAAACATCCTGACAATCCTGTAATCACGGGTGAAATGCTTGAGAATGGTGATGTTGAAATACCATCTCACTCAGTAAAAGCTATCGATACAGGAGGTCGTCCTGTTAGAATCTTCGACCCATGTATTTGGAAAGAAGACGATGGGTATTATGCATTGTCTGGAGCATATTGGAAAGGCAAATATGGCGGCGATGTTCGTGGTTTTGATGCTACAGGCGTTGACCATATTTTTCGATCTGAGGATCTTTCAAGCTGGGATTATGTCGGACCACTATTTGATGATGGGTTTTTTCAAGAGCCAGGAGAAGATTGTGCTGTTCCTAATTTTTGGCCTATCGGTAATGGCAAGCATATGTTGTTGCTTTTCAGTCATAAACGAGGCGGAAGATATTATTTAGGTAATTATGATAAAGATACTCATAAGTTTACCCCTGAATCTCATGGGCGCATGTGTTACGGGGCTTATAATAATGCTTCTTTACATGCTCCTAGTGCGACAGTGGATGCCGCTGGCCGTTATTTGGGTGTCTTTAACACAAAAGAAGGTTGGCCAGGTAATGCTTGGAGAGATACAATGACATTAACAAGACATTACTGGTTAGCAGATGATAACTCTTTAAGGCAAGCACCTGCAGGAGATGTAGAGTCTCTCAGATTTAATCATGAGAGATTCACGAATATTACTATAGATGCTAATCAAGAGATTGTTATTCCTACGGATGGCGGAAAAGCGATAGAACTACAAATTACTATTGATCCTAAAAATGCTCGTGAAGTAGGATTTTCTGTACTTCGTTCAGGTAACGCAGAAGAACAAACCAAGATTTCTTTTTTGAGGCAATATGGTGGAAGGGTAGAAATACCAGATTTGTTGCAGATTGATATTTCGGAGTCTTCTCTTAATGAAGATGTTTATGGTCGCCCTGCGGAAATTGGTCCTCTAGAGTTAGGTAATGATGAGAAGTTACATCTAAGAGTATTTGTTGATAGAAGTATTATTGAGGTTTTTGCTAATGAAAAGCAGTGCTTGACTGTAAGAGTGAATCCGGAGAGAGAAGATAGTCGAGGAATTTCCTTTTACTCCAGAGGTTCAAGTTCAGAATTAATTCAGTTGGATATGTGGCAAATGAAAAGTATTTGGCCTGAGCTGAAACAATTCGAAGGTAAATAAGTTCCCAATCAAATTTAGATGATTTCTTCAGGTTTTGTGTTACTGAATCTTATCCTGAATCTTTCCTCAAGGTCCCTTCTTTCATTTTCATCAACACTTTTGCCCTGAAAATAATTATCGACTTCAAAAGCAATTAGAGCCTCTCTAGAAGAGAGGTCTGTGACTCCATTTAATTTTCTTATTAACCTTGACACATGTTTTTGGGGTAAATGAACTATCTTGCGCATATTTTCAAATTCATGGATATTCGATTTATTAA
>PBMB01000006.1 GCA_002722455.1 Chloroflexota bacterium | reverse complement strand
CATGGTCATCATCGTCATGGTCATCTTTTTTACCATGTTCATCATGGTCATCATCGTCATGGTCCTCATTTTCAATAGGTGAAATATAATCAATTAAATGGACCTCTTTTATTTCTGGATGATTTTCTAAAAACTTAGAAAAAGATTTTGCTTCATAGTTTGGACCAACTGTAAATATTAAATCTAATTCAGCAATATCCGCAATATCTTTAGCTCCAGGGGTATAGGAATGAGGATCAACACCATAGGGTATGATTGATTTGACAGCTGGTTGATTGTCAGTGATCTGGGTTACCCAATCTGCAAGAATAGGGGTTGATGTCATTATTTTTAGTTCAGTTTCTTCTACGTTATTTTCTGTATTAAAGTTAAAGCTAGAACAAGCAATACAAAAGATTAAAGTAGAAGAAATCATTAAAGCGATAGATCGTAGTAATATTAACAAGACTGTCTCCTTTGATTATTAAGAATGATTCTCATTTTCATTAATTTGAGAATAACTCTCATTTATAATTTTGTCAACATTATTTTTTTGGTATAATGTACCTATGTCTACTATGAAGGATAAATCAAGAAGAGAAGTATCAAAAACTTTACTTGCTTCTAAAAATATTTCGATAACAAAGCCTAGGTTGCTTTTGTTAGAAATTTTGCTTGCTCAAAATCGTCCTTTAACTGTTGAACAGGTTGTAAAATTATCCAAAGGCAGAATTGCGTTATCTTCACTATATAGAGTAATAAATGATTTACGAGAACTTAGTGTAATTGCTGAATTTCAAACACCTGATAATATAAAAGTGATCGAACTAATTGGACACGATGATACACACCATCACCATATATTTTGTGGTAGTTGTGGTTCAGTTACAGATTTTGAAATAACTGATCAGCTAGAAACTGATTTGGAAAAAGAGATACAGAAAATTGAGGATAAATATGCTCTTTCTGTAATATCTCATTCTCTTGAATTACTAAGTCTATGTGTGCGGTGCCAGGAAAAATAATTTAATTGAGGTAGTATCCCCATCCATCCATTTTTGGTTTTGGAGGAAGATCAATTGATTTTTTTAAAATTATTGATTGAGCTACTGCTTCACAAAATTGCATGTATTTGAGTCCATCTTTAAAATCAGAATACATTCGTGTTTTGGTTTGTATGGCCTGTATGAATTGTAAATCAGGATTATTGTAAGTAGATTCATTATCAGGAATTTTAATTGGTGCTAATTTTGTTTGGTTAGATTGTGCTCCGCGTATGGTGTCAGTTTTTATGTCATATATAAGTACTCCATCAGAACCATATAGTTCGATATAACTGTGCTGATTTTGATTTATTACTCCTGAAAAATGGTAACTCGCTGTAGCTCCATTATCCAAGATTGCACCAACAACTATTGAGTTTGGAGTACGTTTATTAATATATTCAGATGTGATTTGGTGAGTTTTTGCTTGCGCAGTTAGGTTCTTTGCAGGCGGTACCCACCTATTAAGTATTTCAACCCACATCCCAAGAGTCATACTATTCACACCAACAATTGATGAATCTTTTCTCCAGCGTGGAGAATGCATTTCATAATCATTAAAGGCTGTAACCTTAACTTCATATAAATCTCCAAGATATTTCTCTTCGTTAATGAGTCGTTTCATCATGTTGTTACCTTTCAATCCAGTGCCATAAGGATATAGTGCAGTAACTACATTTGATTTACATGATAAATCATACATTTCTTGAGCTTCATTTAAATTTCGAGCCATACGAGCTTGACAGAGTACATGTTTATTGTGCTGGAGTGCAAGTTTAGTTGGTGCTAGATGAGCTACAGGTGGAGTTGCAATTATAATTGCGTCAATATCAGGAGATCTGACGATATCTTCCCATTGTGATACAACATTTGGTATATGAAATTTCTTAGCAGTATGTTGAGCTTTTTCTAATGTTCGTGACCACACTTTAGTGATTTTGGTATTAGGTATACTTTGTATATTGGGTATATGAGCTTTATTAGCAATAGATCCACAACCAATAAGACCAATATTTAGCACAGACATAGAATTCTCCTAGTTATTTAAAATAAGAATATCATTATTTTAAATTCTGTATAATGTCTGTGAGAGGAAAGTTCATGGTGAAATACTCATCAGTAAAAAACATATACTTTTTTTGCACAGTACTAACAAGTATATGTTTCATAGCATGTTTGGAAATAACTGAAGAACCTAAAACTACAGAATCCATTGAGGTTCCTTTGGAGGTTGAGGTTACTCCAATTTCCCAGGAACTTCAGGTAGAAGAGGTTACTCCAGTTCCTCCAAAAAAATCGTCTGTGGAGTTAAACGAAGACACCAAAAAAAATGATGATGCCAAAAATCTTTCTGTCCTAATAAATAAATATTTTCTCAGAGGTAATAACAATTTTGATGTAGGAAAATATCAAGAAGCAATTAAAGATTATACTGAAGTGATTAAAATTGACTCGGGATTTTATAAGGCCTATCACAATAGGGGAGTTGTTTATGACCTTTTAGGTGATTTAGATAAATCAATATCTGACTATACATCAGCTATTATGTTGTATCCCACATATGACCAAGCTTATTACAATAGAGCTCGGGTTTATGGAAGAACAGGTCAGTCACATAAAGCAATTGAGGATTATACACAAGCAATTGCTATTAATCCCCAGAATCAAGGAGCTTATCACAATAGAGGTATAATTTTTGCAGAACGGGGTCAAATTGAAAAGGCTCTGTCAGATCTAAGTCGTGCTATCGAGTTAAATCCGCAAGATGGCATAGCTTATTACAATAGAGGGAAGATGTATCAAGTTTTTGGAATGAATGAAGAGTCGAAAGCTGATTTACAAAAATCTCAAGAACTATTATCTAATCAACAAGAGTAATCTTAAGCTAAATCAAATAAATATATACCATCTTCGTTAATTTTTTTTAAGCTTACATTAGTACCGATTAGAGATTCTACAGATGAGTTATGTAGTTGTCCCATTACAGGAATACCTTCATCTAGTTTAACAAGTATGACAGTATATGGTGGGTCTTTCCTTGAATAGTTTGGAGGAATGTGTACTACTGTAGATGTCATGACTTTTCCATGTCCACTTAATGATATTTTAGTAGTTTCTGTATTTTTACATGTTGAACATATTGTTTTAGGGGGAAGAAATAATTTTTTACAGATATTGCATTGATATGCTTGGATATTATTTGGTTCCATTAGTTTTTCCTAAAATATGGACAGTACTTAAGGCTCCAATTCCACCTAAGTTGTGAGCTAATGCTGTTTCTGGATCATTAGTTTGATTTGTTGATAAACCTTGTAGCTGTTTTGTCAATTCATATATTTGAGCAATCCCTGTAGCTCCCACAGGATGTCCTTTTGCAATTAATCCACCACTTGGATTTGTAGGATATTTCCCATTTAATGCTGTAATTCCTGATTCAGTTGCAGGACCACCTTCTCCTTTATTGAAAAAACCGAGATCTTCTAATGCAATTATTTCAGCAATAGAAAAACAATCATGTACTTCAATGACGTCGATATCTTCTGCTCGTAATCCAGACATCGCATATGCTTCATTTGCTGCAATAGCAGTAGCACTGAAAGAAGTTAAGTCATTCATACCACTTAGTGATATTGGGCCTGATGCATGCCCTGACCCTAGAATATTTACAGGATTATTAACGAAGTTTTTTGCAATTTCAGTTGGACAAAGAAGAACAGAAGCTGCCCCATCACTTATTGGAGGACAATCAAACAGACGTATTGGTTCAGAAATTTCTCTAGAAGTAATGACGTCTTCTACATTAATTTCTTTTTGAAACATTGCGTTAGGATTGTTAGTGCCATTACGATGATTTTTTACAGAAACACTGGCTATTTGTTCTCGAGTAGTTCCATATTTTTGCATATGTGAAGCCATTATCATTGCAAATGCTCCTGGGAAAGTTAGTCCAGCATACATTTCCATTTCCATGTCTCCAGCAGTTGCTAATGCTGCTGTGACATCAGGGGTAGATGATGATGTCATCTTTTCTACTCCTGTAGCAAGAACAAAATCATATAAGCCAAGAGCAATTGTTAGGAATGCATGTCTAAAAGCAATACCACCAGAGGCACAAGCCCCTTCAGTTTTTGTAGCTGGTATATCTGATATATCTAATCTATCAGCAAGCATAGCTCCTAGAGAGCCTTGGTTAGCTAATCGTTCTCCTACAAAATTCCCTAGGTAAATAGATTGGATATCATCATACTTTACGTTAGCAGAATTGATTGCTTCTACAGAAGATTGAATAGCAAGATCAATAATACTGCTATCAGATTTACCGAAAGGAGTACACCCTACACCAATGATACTAACAGGACGCATAGGTATCTTTTTATTTTGTGACATCCTATACATTCCTTTCAAGGTTCTTCCAGTAAGGTTGTCGTAATGTTTGTTTTTCTATTTTACCATATGCATTTTTGGGAAGTGAGGATAGAAATTCAACCGATTTTATAGGATTTTCCTTCAGCTTTCCACTTTTTCAAAGTTTGATCAAGTTCCTGAGTACGAGCTAGTTGTTGTTCTTTATCTGTTGTAGCATCAGATCGATAAAATACTGAACCTAACCCCCATCTTTCTCGGTTACTTGTGTTAGGATCAGCTCTGTGAACCATCGACCAATGATGAATAACAACGTCACCTATAGCAGCTGGGCATGCAACTTCTTTTTCGAGATCATTTTTCCCGAAATCAGTGATACCTTGGGAAAACCCGTATATATTACTTGCTTGATGTGGTCGTATACCCTTTTTATGAGCGCCAGGAATGTATCTAAGACATCCATTTTCTTCATCAACATCATTTAGTGCCAACCACATAGTTAAAGCTTCGTTTGGTTTTAGAGGAATATAGTATGCATCTTGGTGAGGCGGAGTTTCAATACCGACTCGAGCAGGTTTATTAAAAAGCTGACAATATTGTGGGTTAACCATTCCTCCTAGCAGGGTTTCGGCTAAATTAATGAACCGATTGGTATTAATCAATTTTAAGAAATAATCGTCGTATCGTGACATATGACCGAGTCTTTTTAACGTCTCTGGTTTTGCATTATCTTCATACATCACTTCATTTTCTGGAACACGTTTTGCAACAGTGGAGATATATCTTTCAATTTCTGAACGTAAGTTTGATACATCTTTCGAGGTCATAAAGTTCCTGACAATTACATATCCATTTTTATCCCAATCTGATTTAAGTTGAGATTTGTTGTTTTCCCAAGTCAATTTAATCTCCGGTTATATCAATTGATTTAATTTTTTCTAAGTCTATCATGTGAATGTCTAATGTATCATCTATTTATTATTCACTCTGATTTTGATTTAAATCCAATATATACTATTTAGTTGCTTAGTCAAACAACCAGTTGATAGAATATAGCTTGATTTAAAAATGAAAGGTATTCAATTGGATAGAGAACAGTTAAAACAATATATACAAGGTACTCCAGCAACTATACCAACTGCATTTGATAACAGATTTAATTTAGATAATATAAAAATGAAAGAAATGACCGAGTGGTGGGTTGCATCTGGTTTAGGTAGTAATACAGCAGCACTAAAAGTTCTTGCAGCCATGGGGGAAGGTCCAGATATCAATGATGATGAGTGGCCAAAAGTATTAGATACTGTTGTTAAAGCTGCAGGTTCAGATAAAATTGTTTTGTGTGCATTGAAGTCGAAAAATACATTACACACAATAGAAGATGCAAAAAAAGCACAAGACCTGGGAGCATTAGGTTTACAAATTGAATTACCGTATAATCATCATTCAAATCAAGATGATTTAGTTAGGCATTTTTCAGAAATTTCAGATGCTATTGATATAGGTATTATGATTTACAATACTTGGTGGTTTTGCATGGATCGTGTTAATCATTCTATTCAAGCAGATACTATGATGAGATTAAAAGATACCAATGTAGTAGCTATAAAATGGTCTGTCCCTGAGGGGGAAGATTATGATGGAATGACTAAATTTTCAAGTGATTTTAATGTCATAGATAATTCAGGGTATGATTTTAGGGCCAGGTGTTTTAAAAATGGAGGTTCAGGATATATTTCTAACCTTATTGTAGTTAATCCATCACATGATATTCATTTATTTGATTTATATAAAAAAGGCTTTTATGATCAAGCAGAACAATATTCTGATGTAGTGACTTCTGTTATTAATCCTTGGGAAAAGAAAGCCGTAACTAAATCAGGTGGATATAGACAGGGTAAAGGATTATTAGAAGCTCTTGGCCGGTCAATGGGACCTCCAAGACCTCCAACTTTACCTTGTACTAAAGATGAAATAGAGGAAGCAAAACAATTATTAAAACAGATTGGATGGATATAATATGTTTCGATTAAAAAATACTCGAATTATTGTAGTTTGTTTATTTAGTATGATGTTTATACTTGCATGTGCTGAGTCAACTTCTCAGGAAAAAGAAACTGATCAAATACAGAAATCAACTTCTTTAGCTCAATCTAACTCAGAACAATCTGGTAATGTTAGTAAGTCAGCTATGGTATCAACTCCTAGAGCCACAGCAACACCTGTTAAACAAAAGGCTACTCCAAGGCCAAAACCTACAGCTACGCCAGTAATCCCTACTCCTACCAGTGATGAAATTAATGCATTACCTCGAGCTAAAATTGTAATGGAAAATGGTGGAGAGATTGTCATATTACTTTATAAAAAAAGAGTTCCAAATACTGTAGAAAACTTTATTTCTTTAGCTAAAAAAGGATATTATGATGGAATTACATTTCATAGGGTGATTCCAGGGTTTATGGCTCAAGGTGGTGATCCTACTGGTACAGGAGCTGGAGGTCCAGGATATACTTTTGATAATGAATTCCATCCTACTTTAAGCCATGATTCTGAAGGTATAGTTTCTATGGCAAATGCCGGTATTCGTAATGGAAAAGGTACTAATGGAAGTCAGTTTTTTATTACATATGTTCCAGTACAAAATCTTGATGGTTACGAAAGAGGGAGATTAAAAAAATGTGCTGCTCCACGTACTTCCTGTCATTCGGTGTTCGGTAAAGTAATTGAAGGTATGGATGTTGTTAAAAATATTACTCCTCGGGATCCTCAACAGGCGAAACAGCCTGGAGATAAAATGAAAACTGTTACTATAATCGAGAAATAAGCTAATAAGAGGTCGTATGGTTCAAAATCAAAAATCTGTGTATGAAAAATTAGGAGTAAAGAGGATAATTAATGCTAAAGGGTGTGTTACTACTTTAGGAGGATCTTTAATGAAACCTGAAGTTTTAGATGCTATGGCAGATGCTAGCAGGCACCATGTACATTTGAATGAATTGTTAACAAAAGCATCTAACCGAATTGCAGAACTAACTGGAGCAGAAGCGGCTTTTATTTCTTCAGGAGCTGCAGCATGTTTATTGCTTACTGCAGCAGCGTGTTTAACAGGTAAAAATGAATCTGCTGTTTTAAAATTACCTTCTCTTTCTACAGAGCGAAATGAGTTTTTAGTCAGTATTGTTGATGAACATACCTATATTCATCAGGCATTTAGAACTAGTGGTGGGAAAGTTATTAGTGTTGGAGATGAAAATAATGTTTCAGTTGAGGATTATGCAAATGCAATAAATAGTAATACTGCAGCATTACTATTTTTTTATGGTGAACAGAGTAAAGCTCAGCTTGTTGAAGTTGTAGAATTAGGGAAAAAAGAAGGGATACCTGTTATTGTTGATGCCGCATCTCAATTACCACCAAAATCTAATTTATATGATTTGATAGAAATTGGGGCAGATTTAGTAGTGTTTAGTGGAGGGAAAGGTATTGGAGGCCCTCAATGCTCAGGTATAATATTGGGGCGTAAAGATCTTGTTGATGCATGTGTAATGAATGCTAGTCCAAATTCTGCAATTGGAAGAGCACTAAAGGTTGGAAAAGAAGAAATTGTAGGTTTGGTGACTGCATTGGAAAATTTTGTTGAGACTGATGAAGATCAACTTCTGAATGAATGGTTAAATCGTGCAAATACAATCTTGCAGAGTGCAGATGGAATATCTAAAATTGGTACAGACATTAAATATTATCCAAAAGGTGGTGCTCACACACCTGTTGAACCAGTAGCTATAATCAGTTTATTAGACTTAAAAAATACAGCAGAACGTATTCAAGAAAAACTTGTGAGTGGAGATCCCTCTATCGAAATAGATATTGAAGAAAATTCATTAGTCATTGGTACAATGTCATTGAAAACTGGTGATGCCGAAATCATAGCTGAAAAGTTGTCTGAAGCATATAAAATGTTATGATGTTAATTAGAATGCAGGGAAGTTACTTTATAACATGAGATTTTATATAGGTACCGATACTAGAACTTCAAGTGAGGGGTTATACCTCGGAAGTTTGGAAATTACCTCAGGTAAAATTCTTTTAATTGATAATATCGCTACTTTGAATCATCCATCTTTTGTTTCAATTCATCCGTCTGGTAATTATTTATATGCTGTTAGTGAAAATGATAACCAGGTATATTCTTATATGATTACTCCAACTTCGGATGACCTTGTGTTATTAGATAAGAATCCAACCAATGGATCACTTCCTTGTTATATAAGTACTACGGCCAATGGACAATTATTATTCATTGCTAATTATATGGGAGGAAATTGTATAACTTTACAATTAAAAAAGGGCGGATTAATGGAGATTTCTGATGAGATCTTTCACGAGGGGACTGGAAAGGACCCAGATAGACAGGAAGCATCTCATCCCCATTCAATCGTTCCAGATCCTTTATCTCGGTTTGTGTATGTTGCAGATCTAGGAATAGATAAAATAATGATTTATGAAATTGATTATAAAGAAGGGAAGTTGAACCCTGCCAAAATTCCTTATCAAGAGGTAAGAAGTGGATCCGGACCGAGACATTTTGTTTTTTATAATAATAGTGGTTATGCATATGTAATTAATGAATTAAACTCTACCATTACAGCTTTTATTGTTGATCATGAGCTAGGTAGACTTTCAGAAATTCAAACTATTTCGACAATCCCTAATAATTTTTCTGGAACAAATTCGGCTGCGGATATTCATATTCGAGGTGGTTTTCTCTATGCTTCAAATAGGGGGCATAACTCAATTGCAATTTTTAAAATTGATCAAAAGTCAGGGAAATTGCAACCAGTTAGATGCGAAAGCGTTCAAGGAGAAACTCCACGTAATTTTGCGATTGACCCAACAGGTAAATTTGTTTTAGTTGCAAATCAAGATACTAATAACATTACGTGCTTTAAGATAAATAGCACTACTGGTGAACTTGAATATACAGGATTTCAGTTAGAAGTACCTCTACCACAGTGTATAAAATTCATTACTTAAGGAGAGAGAACATTGGATGTTTCAGTTGAAAAATTATATTTTGCCGATACAGGCAATCGACGGATTCGTTCTGTAGATTTGAATTCTGGGATAATAGATACTATTGCAGGAGGCGGAAGTGTAGAAGTTGGTGACGGATTAGATGCGAAAATGATAAATTTTTCTTCGCATCCTATGCGTGTTGCAATAGATGATACAGGAAATTTTTTGGTTTCGGACGCTCACCATAATAGGATACGTAAAATAGATAAAGATTCAGGGATAATTACAACAGTTGCTGGAAATGGTGTCCCTGGATACACGGCAGATAATGTTTTAGCAACCGAGTCAAGTTTAAATGTGCCACATGGTGCACGTTGTGATTCGGAAGGTAATATATATATCGCAGATACTAATAACCATAGAATAAGAAAAGTATCATCTTCTTCTGGAATAATTACAACTATTGCAGGGAATGGAGTGGAAGCATATACAGGAGATAATGTACCTGCTACGGAAACAAGTTTAATAGGACCTCTTTCTGTAGATGTAGATAGAAATGGTAATGTGTATATTGCCGAATGTACTGGGTGTCGTATACGTCGCGTTGACGCTAAGACAAATATTATTACAACAGTTGCTGGTGGTGGAGAATCTTTTCAGGATAATGTTGTAGGAACTGAAACAAAACTATCCAGATTAAGAGATGTCATTGTTGAAGGAACAGATTTGTATGTAGTTGAAGGAGATAATTCTCTTATCCGTAAAATTGATATTAATACAGGAGTCATAACTACACTTGCTGGAATTGGAACAAATGGTTTTTCTGGAGATGGAGGGCCAGCTATTGAAGCTGCATTAAGTGCTCCATATACTATGGGTATGAGCAAGGATGCTATTTATGTACTAGATACTCAAAATGGGTATATACGAAAAATAGACAGATTTACAGGTATTATTTCACTTTTTGCAGGGAATGGTATTAAAGGTTTTTCTGGAGACGGAGGACCTGCACTTGAGGCATCTATTGGGGCTGGTAAATAATTTTTATAATTCAATAATATTTTCATATGAAAGATAGATAAATGGGACAAAAAAACATTAGCGACAAAGAAGTTTTAGAATATATGCAGACCTTGAGTAATTGGGGTCGATGGGGTAAAGATGATGAGCTTGGAGCACTTAATCTTATCACGGACGAAAAACGATATTCTGCCATTCAATTAGTTCAAGATGGACATACTGTTAGTTGTGCACGACCTTGGACAACTGATATGGATGAAGATGTGAGTTATCAGTCTGTTCGGTTCACTGCTCAAAATAATAGTGGTGGAGCACTTGAGTATATCGGAATGGTATTTCATGGATTCCATATTACCCATATTGACAGTCTTGGACATGTTTTTTGGGATGGTAAGATGTATAACGGCTATGATTCCAGTAAATTCTCAACAGCTGATGGAGCTTTAGTAAGTTCAGTTCAACCAGCTAAAAATGGGATTATTAGTAGAGCTGTGTTACTTGATATTGCAAAAATGAAAGGCAAAAAATGGTTGGATAAAGATGAATATGTCTATCCCGAAGATTTAACTGCAGCAGAAAAATATTATAATGTGTCAGTTAGATCTGGGGATATTTTGTTAGTGAGAACAGGTGAATATAAGAGAAGATGTGAAGAAGGCCCAGTAGATCCACAAATACACGGAGCTACTGGATGTCATGTTAGGTGTACACCTTGGTTTAAAGAAAGAGATATTGCAATGATAGGAACTGATACTTTTAATGAAATCTTACCCTATTATGCTTTAAATACCGGTGTTTTTCATACTGTCTCAATGGTCGCAATGGGATTGTGGGTTTTGGACAATGCTAATTTTGAAGATGTCACAGACGAATGTGAGAAACGTGGTAAATGGGAATTTATGTTATCTATTAATCCTCTGAATTTGAAAAATTGTACTGGATCTCCAGTAAATCCTATAGCTGTATTTTAGTTAAGAAATTGAGATATTTATCGTGAGGATTCTAATCTACGGTGCTGGTGCTATCGGTGGTTATATTGGTGCCTCTTTGATTTCTTCTGGTGAGTCAGTGGTTCTGGTAGCAAGAGGTGAACATTATAAGAAAATATATTCTGATGGTCTTACTTTGACTACATCAGGAGAATCTATTACAGTCCGTCCAAAGCTAATTATAGATAAAATACAAGATGCCCCGCCAGAAGTAGATTTGGTAGTTATATCTGTTAAAGCTTGGCAAGTGCCAGAAGTTGCTTTAGCAATCAGGTCATTAATATCATCTCGTACAGTTTTGATGACAGTTCAAAATGGAGTTGAAATACCTAATCAAATTGCACAGATATTTGATGAAAATCAGGTAGTTGCTGGTGTGTTTAAAGGTATCTCTGAGCTTGTTTTCCCAGGTGTTATATCCTATACAAATAAAGGACATTTGACTCTCGGTAATATAAATCAAAATTCAGTTATTTCGGTAAATAATATTGCAGATATTATAAGAAAAGCAGGACTGGATGCAGTAGTAACCAATGATATTCAACTTGAATTATGGCGAAAGTTAGCTATGATGGCTCCAATGAGTGGTATTGGCTCAATTACAAGATCACCAGTCGGTAAATGGCGTTCAGTTGAAGGTACCAGGCAAATGGCTGCTGATGCAATAAAAGAGATTGTTGAGGTTGCTCAAGCTCAACAAATTGATTTACCGATTGAGACGGTTACTAATCTTTTAAAATTTTATGATAATTTAAATAGCAGTGCTACTGCTTCGATGCAAAGAGATATAGAATCAGGTAAACCATCAGAATTGGAATATCAAAATGGAGCAGTTGTTCGTATTGGAAATCATTATGGAGTTCCAGTTCCCGTTAATACATATATTTATAATACGTTAATTCCTCAAGAAATTGTTGCGAGAGATTCTGTTGATGATTTAGCGTAGGGAGGAGTTGAAATGTCTTGGGATTTTAAGTTAATTTGTGGGCCACTTGGTGGTATTACTGAGGGACCAGCATGGGATGGGAGTGGTTTGTTATTTACACATATAGATGCAAGTAGAATTTTTAGATATGACCCTAGTATCAATTTTGTTGATGTATTTCGAGAAAATACCAATTGTGCAAATGGTCTCATGTTCGATAAGGATGGAATATTATATGCGTGTGAAGGAGATGCAAGGCGTGTAGTCCGATATACCGAACAAAAAACAACAATATTAGTAGATTCATTTGAGGGTGAATTATTAAATATTCCGAATGACCTGGCAATTGATGAGCAGGGTAATATATGGTTTACTGACCCCTTTTATCCAGGAGCAGCTGGCTTATGGAGTGAAGATGAGGATAATCAGGTTTTGAGTCACGATTCTATATATCGTCTAGACCAAAATGATAAAGACCAATGGTCGATATCTCGTATGACTTTTGATACAACGAAACCAAACGGACTTTTATTTTCACTTGATTATAATGTTTTATATGTGGCTCAGAGTGCAAGAAAATTATCTGACCCACGGGAACTGAGAGGTTATCCAGTAAAAAGCGATGGAACATTGGGTGATTATGTAGTATTGCATGATTTTGGGAAATTTCGTGGAGTTGACGGAATGTGCTTGGATATAGATGGAAATATTATAGCCACAGCTGGAGATGCTGATGATGGTGGCCCAGGATCTATGATATATATTTTTGCACCTGATGGAACAATTTTAGAACAGCATCCAGTTCCAGCTAAAGCACCAACAAATTGTACTTTTGGTGGTGATGATTTAAAAACACTATATGTTACTACTAAACAAGGACATTTATTTAGTGTGGAAACAAATCGTAAAGGGCGATTACTTTTTCCTTAGTTAAATAAGTCAGGGTTTACTTTCGACTTTCAAGACAACACATACTACATCCTGTTCCTCTAGTTCTACTTTTAATTGTTGAATCGTAGGAGTGTTGTTTTTCACAAATCCACCATATTTTCTTCTTACCAGATCCAGGAGTAAAATCTTCAGGTTTTAGTGGATGATTTTTTTTAATATCCCACTGTTTGGCGATGTCTGGATAAAGAACTTTGAGATTATATTCTGGAGATATTTTTCCCATTAGAATCTATCAAAAAGATATGATTAATTTAATACGTTATTAATACCAGAGAATGCCTGTAAAATTAGTACCAAGTGTTAAATCTGAACCCAGAACTAACCCTAATGTCAAACTTAATACTCCAGCAACAGATATCATTGCAGTGCTAAGCGTATTAGATTTTGAGGACATAGTTAATGGAATTGACATGACGACAGTCATTAAAGCCATAGACAGCATAGTTCCTAATGCAAAAAAGAATAAAAATACTAATCCTGAAAAAAAGTTTGGGGTTGTTGGAAGTATTGCTGCAATAACAACTGCACTACCAGCTAATCCATGAATTAGTCCAATAATGTATGATTTTACTCTGAAAAAAGGAATTAATTCAGGGAAAAGTCCATGCCTACGTTCTTCATGTGGATCATCATTTTTGGCTTTAGTCGTAGTATCTGAATGGCTATGAGAACCATGAAGATGCTTGTGCGATGAACCATCATGTTCATGGCTGTGAATATGGAATTCTTTTCGGTATATTTTCCAAAAAACCTGAAGTCCCAAGAAGATAAGCATTAAAGCAACTCCAAATTCAAAAAATATAGCTACTGATTCATAAAAATCTAATACTGCTTGTTTTAAGAGTAGTATTAGGATTCCTAAAATGATTAAAGGAGTGGAATGACCTAGTCCCCAAGAAATTCCAACCCAGATGCTTTTAAAAATACTTTTATAGTCTCTTGCCATAGTAGAAACTGCTACTATATGGTCACCATCAGTAGAGTGTCGCAGACCAACTACTAAACCAATAAAGATGGTTGAAATAATTCCAGAAAAATGTAGAGATTCCAAGTAAGTATTTTCTCCTGTAAGAGTTGCTATTAGTAGTGTATAACTTTTCAACTAAAAATTAAATATTAATAGATATGGTATGATATTTTTGGTTTATATGTACAGGAGATAAAGAATTGACCGAAGAACACAAAGAAACTATCTTTAGTTCAATAATTAGAAAAGAGATTCCTGCTGACATAGTTTATGAGGACGAATTAGTTACGGCATTTCGCGATATTAATCCTCGTGCACCAGTTCATATATTAATTATCCCTAATAAATTAATACCTACTGTTAATGATGTTACCGAAGATGACGAACTAACAATGGGACGTTTATTTAGTGTTGCAAAATTATTAGCAAAAAAAGAAGGTATTAGTGAAAATGGATATCGCCTCGTTGTTAATTGTGGATCTCATGCACGTCAAGAAGTTTATCATCTCCACATGCATCTTGTAGGTGGAAATGATATTGGGCCAATGATTTGTTAGTTTGGAAACACTCATTTAGGAGATTTTTATAAATGTCTCATCCACAATGTTGTATTGGTAGAAATGAACAAGTAAACGGTTTAAAGAAACCGGATAATTTGTTTAATGTAAAGAACTTATTTAATAAATCTCTAAAATCTTCTGTCTCATTACCTGCAGCTGAATTTGTAATGGGAAGTGATCATAATTCTGTCATCTCAGGAGATAGAGAAACTCCAGCAAGGTCAGTTCATGTTTTTGATTTTTCTATCGATTCTACGCCTGTAACTAATAAGCAGTTTTCTAGATTTATACGTGCTACTAGATATATTACTGATGCTGAATCTATTGGGTGGTCGTTTGTTTTTCATTCTTTTATAACTCAACGAGCCCAAAAAATGGTTATTTCTTCAGTTGGAGGTGCTGGTTGGTGGTTAGCAGTTGAAAAAGCTACGTGGAGATCACCTGAAGGATTAGATTCAAATATAGATAATCGAATGAATCATCCTGTGGTCCATGTATCTTGGAATGATGCGCTTGCATATTGCGAGTGGAAAAAGAACCGTTTACCTACAGAGGTAGAATGGGAGTATGCAGCTCGAGGAGGATTAAATCAAAAACAATTTCCATGGGGAGATAAATTAACTTCAGATGGAACTCATTTTGCTAATGTATGGCAGGGGGATTTTCCTACGAATAATTCTGCTGAAGATGGGTATATAGGTACATCTCCTGTTAGGACGTATTCATCTAATAACTTTGGATTGTTCGATATGGTTGGTAATGTTTGGGAGTGGTGTATCGATCCTTGGTTTGATGACCCTGGCAAGGTAAACTATAACTCTAATATGACGTTAGAAAATTCTACGCGTAAAGTCATTCGAGGTGGTTCATATCTTTGTCACGAATCATATTGTACTAGGTACAGGGTATCTGCAAGAACATTTAATACAGCAGATAGTTCAAGTGGTAATTTAGGATTTCGGTGTGCTGGACAATAATCTTAAATTTGTTAAATATACTATATTGGTCAGATTAGTCGATCTACTAAAAATAAAATATATCTCCTGTATACTTAATATTTTCTTAATATAATAAATTTACTATCTATCCAAATGGAGGATTAAGTGAAATATAGGTTTTACCTACTTATTACCATATTAGTAGGTATGTTTAGTTTAATGATAACAGCATGTTTTGATTCTAATAATTCAAACGCTGGAGTAGCTCAAACATCTGAAATCACTACAGTGGTTTCTGAAGATGAAATAGCTTCTGCTAAAGATACTGAAATTACTGATGAACAGAGGGCTACTCAATATGTAGAGTGTTTAAGAGATTTAGGATATAGCATGAAAGATCCTGAGTTAAAAGCTGATGGGACTATAGATGCCCTCGCATTTAGAATGGCTATTAGTCAAGTTCTTAGTTCTTCTGGAACTGAAGTTGCTTCTAGTAAAGACAGGAAATCACATGAATCTTGTAGACCTTTATTAGATGGTATTACCTGGAAAAAAAGAAATGCTCCTGAAGATGAAACGAAACTCAAAGATGATGTTTTAAAATTTGCTCAGTGCCTTCGTGACAAAGGATTTGATGTGAAAGATCCTGTTTTTGGTGATAATCCACGGGCAAGTATGAGACCTATGATACAAAATCTAACAGGTCCAACAGCTAAAGTAGATAGTAGTGTTGAAGAATGTAATTCTCTTATTTTTGATACCAAAGGTTCTGGAAGAGGTCGGTAAATTTAAAGAAAGGATATTTAAGTGAAACGATCATTATCGTTACTACTGGTTATAATATCGTTACTACTGGTTAGTGCATGTTTTAATTCAGATCAATCTGGTGCTGGAGTAGCACAAATTAATGACTCTAATTTACAATCTTTGATAGTAGAGACAAAAGGTGATTCTCAATTGACTAATGAAGAGAAAGCTACACAATTTGTTGAATGTATGCGTGAACTTGGATTTAAGGATCTTCAAGATCCAGGATTAAAAGCTGATGGGGCAATTAATTGGGAGCCTATTAAGGAAACTCTCGGCCAGTTAAATCAAAAAGATAGTAAATTAAGAAAGGCCTATGATATTTGTTTACCATTGCTCCAAGATTTCACCAACACTAAAAGTGAAAGTTCAGAGGATTTAGAAGAGCAGAAGGACAAACTTTTAGAACATGCCAAGTGTCTTAGAGAAAAAGGCCTTAATGTTCCAGACCCAGATTTTTCTGATCGTGCTAAAATGAAAGACTTTCTATTAGATCTAGGGGATAGTCCAAAGGTTAAACGGATCGAAGAGGAATGTCTGCAGATTGTTTGGGGTACGAGATCACCAGGAGAAAAGAAATGACTAGGGCTCAGATACTTTCTATTGTAATAGCAATTATCGTTGGCTGTACTATTTTGGTTTTGTTATTAATTAATCAAGACATTCTTCAGTTATCAGATAGTAGTGATACTCAGAAAAGTAAGCAGATTGAGACAGTGACAATAGAACGAAAAAATTTAAGTCGTTTTATTGACCTTGATGGAATTCTTGATTATGGCAATAGCGTTCCAATATCACCAAGTGATTCAGGAGTACTAACATATATTGCTCCACAAGGATCTGAGTTAAAAAGAGGTTCTGTCATATTTCGTTTTTATAAATCTACTTCTGATATTGAAAAAGAAACTAATAAACAACAGATAGCATCAGCAAAAGCAGCGGTAGCGTCTGCAGAACTAGCATTAGAAAATCTTAAAGCACCAGCGACTGCAGTTCAGATAGCGTCAGCTGATGCAGCGGTAGCGTCTGCAGAATTAGCATTAGAAAATCTTAAAGCACCAGCGAGTGCTGCACAGATAGCGTCAGCTGATGCAGCGGTAGCGTCTGCAGAACTGGCATTAGAAAATCTTAAAGCACCAGCGAGTGCTGCGCAGATAGCGTCAGCTGATGCAGCGGTAGCGTCTGCAGAACTGGCATTAGAAAATCTTAAAGCACCAGCGAGTGCTGCGCAGATAGCGTCA
>PBMB01000005.1 GCA_002722455.1 Chloroflexota bacterium | reverse complement strand
CGTCAATATTGATATATTGATTTTGGATTCTTGCATATTCGACCAGTGATCCTAATCCTGGTTGTAGTCCACCAGTATGGTTTTGATCCATGGTTATATAACGAAATGTACTTCCCTTAATAACACTTGTGTTGTCATACCATTTGTTTCCATCAGTAAAATTATCATTCGCACCTGGAGCCCATACTGTATTTTTAAACCAATCGTTATATTGGAATAAAACATTCTCTGCTAATGGATTCATTGAGGCTCCGAAATTAAGTGAGGATGCATCATTTATATATTGAAAGATAGCATTTCTGATGGTGTTATTTGTTCCACCTTTAATGAAATTACCTCTCTCCCAACCTGCTTCTATTCCGGGTTGGAGATAACTCATACCAGCTTCCCAACTATGAGAAAATATTGAATCTTCCAGGAGGATATAACTGGCTTGGAAAAACTTGAAGGTGCCAGCAAAAAAGTGTATATTACGGAATTCCAAGTTGTCTGAAAATTCTATATTTACTATCTTCGTACGTACCCTTACTCGCACATTCGAAGAGTTGGGTATCTTATCGCCAGCGATCAAAGATAGTTTGTTTTGAACGTTGTCGAAAGACCATTCTTCCGAAGCATCCATGTTATCTATATCAGCAACAATATAGGAATCTTGGACCATATGAACGTATTGGTAAGGTGCCGTTAGGTTTTGTTCGAATACAGTTCCGGTCTCAGGATTATTCTGGGTACCAGTTGTAATATCTGTGGGGTTGGTGAAATTAACAGGCATTGCAGGGATCATATATCTGTCATCAATCCACAACCCATAAATGTTTTCAACTTTAACACCAACATAATTTGATAGCTGTGTCATATCAACAGTGGCTTCATATACGCCGTCCACTAGATGCCAACTTGCAGTTAACGGCACTGTTCCATCCAAAATTACGTTCTGACTCTCACCCTTGAGAGTTAATTTCGGCCCCTCTGTTTCGTATGATTGATTCAATAACTCTCTAAAGAGCACCTCAGAATATCGTCCGTCTTTAATAAATATGGTATCTCCACCTTGAGAGTTATCTAACGCACCGTTTATTGTTAAATACGGGCACGCCAATGTGCCATTTGGGTTAGGACAATTTATTGATGAATACCTTTGCAATATTTCAACATTCGAAATGGTTCCGTTATAGTTATTTGGACCTTCATCTATCAACTCCCAGTCTTGATTGACATTCATTGGGTAATATGCCACCAAACCAGGTTCATTGCCGAGCAACGTAGTAGACAAGGTAGATTGAATATCTCCTTGTGTTCTAGCGATATTCCAAATTCGAACTTCATCAATTTTCCCTAAGAATTTTCTTCCAATAATTGAAATGGGAACGGGATGAGGTGTTAGTCCGGATGCAAAATCAGAACTATCGACCTCAATACCATCAACGTAGAGTTTTGTAGTTGTACCGTCAAAAGTAAAAGCGATGTGATACCACTGATTGTCAGTTACAACCGATTCAATAATTCTCCTTTTACCTTTTTGATCTGGCCCAACACCAAAACCATACCTGATTTGGTTTACGCCATTTATTTTATTAAATGTAATAGTTGGTGGCCTGTCTTTCTCCCTTCCACTGGGATTTGCATCATTACCGATAATTGTCCGATGAGCCATATTTTCATGAGCAGCTGAATAGACTTGAACTTCGAGAGTGAAAACATTGCCAAGTACTGGGAAATTACTTGGAAGAGAGACCGTATCTGTAGGGTCAGGGATTGGAGTAAATTCTTGAGCATTGTTACCCTGATAGTCTCCATGAAAATCAAATGCATCGAAATGGAGATAATTGTTCGGGGTATATTGGCCCAAAGCACCTTGGTCAACGATTTTATCTCCAGCTGCAGGAGAATAGCTGGTATCAGGATTAATTACAGCACTATAACTATCAATAGATGATGTATTTAATTCAATATTCGTAGTTTGCGATGTAGCTGCTGATAAATCTGTGGTGATTCCAAATAACAGAAACAAAGTTGCTGTAACTATTCCTATCTTGATGAAATTAATCATATTTATTCTAGGGTTTTTGTATTCAATTAATCTATTACTACCTGATGTTATTATAATTCATCAATCATTACTGACAATCGTGATATTGTAAAAGTTTAGTGGATTGTTGTTGAAATAAATACTATTGTTGGAGTGATGGCTGTACATTCAGATACAATACGGATATTAAATACTCATATTTTTGTAATAAATCTTTGTGATAAAGTAGTATATATTATCAAATATATTTGAAATTATGAGTCTTACATTAACTCCAGATAATCTTTCTTCAACATGGCAAGGTATTATTTCTTTACAGTACTCGGATGATTGGGTGATGCCTTGGAGGATTCCTTATAATGATAGAGATCTTTTCCTTCCGATTGATATCCAAGATCGTGCAGCTCTTTCAGCAGGTGTAAGAATAAGTTTTCATAGTAATACTACCAAGATATGTGGAGAAGTAATTTCTTCAAAAGATCCTGGGTCAATAGATCTTTTTTGTGATGGAAAATTCTATAAGTCTTTAGAAATGGAAGGGAAAAATAACTTTGTTTTTCAAAATCTCCCCAGTAGTGAAAAATTAATAGAGCTGTGGTTACCGCAGTATACTGAATTTCGACTAAAAGTACTTCACCTTGATGATTCTGCTTCATTTACTCCATATAATGATCAGCGACCTAAATGGACAACATATGGTAGTTCTATTACACATTGTAGTGGAGCTGAAAAACCAAGTGATACATGGCCAGGGATTGTATCAAGGAACCATGGATTGAATCTTACATGTTTAGGATATGGCGGGAACTGTCATTTAGAACCAATGATTGCACGAATGATACGCGATTTACCTGCTGATTTTATTTCCATAAAAGTAGGTATCAATATCCAAATTCTTTCTAGCTTAAGTATTAGAACATTTGCTCCTGCTATAGTTGGTTTTGTAAAGATAATTAGAGAAAAACATCTGAATACTCCGTTGGTTGTTATTTCTCCAATTTATTCACCACCCAGAGAACAACAACCTAATTTAGTTGGATCTAGTTTAGAAGATTTTCGTATTGAAATTGCTAATACAGTAAGAGTATTACAAAATCATGGTGATTCAAACATCCATTACATTGATGGATTAAATTTATTTGGACCTGAATATATTCATCTTCTCCCCGATGAGTTACACCCAAATGCGGAAGGATATAAAGTTATTGGAGACAAATTTTTGTCAGAGGTTGCACAACCATTTTTTAAAAAATAGTATAGTTCAACAGTAATTTGTATAATATTTGAGATTACATTTGTATTCTGTATAAAAAGGAAAGTAAGTGAGAATAATATGAGACCTGAATTTTTAAAATGGCCGAAAGCATCTCTAATGACGACAAGACCAACAATTATGGGTCGAAAAGGAATGGTAACCTCGGGGCATTATCTTGCATCAATGGCAGGGTTTAATGTATTGAAATCTGGAGGTAATGCCATTGATGCCGCTGTAGCAGCATGTTTTTGTATCAACTTACTTGAACCTCAAAACAATGGAATTGGAGGAGAAGTTCCAATATTAATATATATTGCAGAACAAAAGAAAGTTGTGTCAATTAGTGGAGTAGGGTGGAGTGCAGAAGATTTTACTATTGATTGGTGTAGGGAAAATAATGTTGATATGATACCTGGAGATGGATATCTTCCAGCTTGTGTACCTGCGGTAGTTGATTCATGGGCTCAGGCATTAGCTAGGTATGGAACAATGAGTTTTTCACAGGTTTTGTCTTTTGCTATTGACCTAGCAGAAAATGGATTCCCCTTAGATAGAGAATTGCATAATTCATTAAATCATAATAAAGAAAAATTCTTGTCTATATATCCGTCTAGTGCAGATGTATATTTATCAGGTGATAACCCTATAGGAGTTGGAGAAATATTCACTAATCCTGGATTTGCAGATACATTAAAACGCTTATGTGATGTAGAAAATAGGGCAAAAAAAGCTGGCCGAGTTGCTGGTATTGAAGCTGCATCCAGAGAGTTTTATGAAGGATCTATAGTAGAATCAATATTAGAATTTACTTCTAAAAAACCATTAATTGATTCTACAGGAACAGAACATCCTTGTTTATTGAAGTATTCAGATTTTGCTACTTGGCATGCACAGGTGGAAGAATCAGTTTCTACTGAATATAAAGATTTAACTGTACATAAATGTTCATCATGGACACAAGGTCCAGTGTTTTTACAACAATTAAAATTATTAGAATTAGTGGATTTAAAGGAATTAGGGCATAACTCAGTTGATTATATCCATACATTAACTGAGATTGCTAAATTGTCTTTTGCAGATCGTGAAGCATATTATGGTGATCCAGATTTTGACTCTGTTCCATTAGATAAACTCCTTTCAGAATCTTATAACAATGATCGTATAAATTTAGTTGAAGAATTTGCTTCAGATAAAATGAATCCCGGAAATTTAGGTTCAGAAATATCATATAATTTGTCTGATATTTTGGCTGACAATCGTCAAGCTCTTGGTAGTAAATCAAAAGAAGAGCTATTGGGTAGAAAACATGGGCATGCACATATGGGAGATACTACCCATTTGGATGTCATTGATTCTCAAGGTAATATGGTCGCAGCAACCCCAAGCGGAGGATGGATTGGGACATCTCCAGTAATTCCTGGATTAGGATTTCCAATTGGAACACGAGGTCAGCAATTTTTCCTTAATCCAAATAGGCCAAATGCACTAGAACCACATAAACGACCCCGAACAACACTTACACCTACGCTTGTAACTAAAAATGACGAACCTTTTATGGTATTGGGAACTCCTGGAGGAGACACTCAAGATCAAGCTACTCTCCAATTTTTCTTAAATTACATAGAATTTGGTATGGATATGCAAGAAGCATTAGATCAACCAACTTTTTATTCCGCACATTTTCCATCTTCATTTTATCCACGAGCAATGTATCCAAAGAGGATATATATAGAGGAACGTGTTGAGCAAGAAATTATAGAGGGTCTTGAGAAAAAGGGACATGAAGTTATCTGTATAGACCCATGGTCTACTGGAAAAGTTATGGGACTACACTATAATTCTAAAACTAAAGTTATATCTGGTGCATGTTCTCCAAGAAGAACGATGGGCTACGTTATTGGAGATTAGTACTAAAAAATTGCAACTGGGTTAACAGGTGAACCGGTACAGTTTTTTAGATCTAGTGGATTAATAGATAAAGTAAAAGACCACCGATTACGTTTGATACATTCACTAGCAAGTTGTTCCAAGTTTGCATTATCAAGAAACCATAGTCCCATACCAATTAGACAGACTGTATGGAGTGGGAAACGAAGGTTAGGATATGGTGAGGGATTGATATCATTTGGAGAATCAGATCCAAGCAAAGAAATATCTTTCTTTTTAAAATATGGAGCACATGCGACATGACAAGATGTAACACCTGATACTGTAGGATTGCTTGGTCCTTCTTCAAGTCTTCGTTTGTAATTACCAGTTCTTATAAGTAAGATATCTCCTGGTTCGACATTAACATTAAAATATTTTTCAGCATTTTCAATATCTTCAGGTAAGACATACTCATCAGATGACAACCATTTTTTATTCTTTAGTAGTGGTATATCTAGGAGTATGCATTTAGATAATATTCCATTAATTGCCACATCAACCGCATTTTTTTGTGTTCCTTGTCCACTTGTTACTTCATTAGAAGAGAAACCATTGTACATTTTTCCATTCCAAAACATGTGTGAAAGACTATCAATATGAGTTACATTCATTCCGTGAAAGACCATTCCAATAAATTCACTAGCTCCTCGTCGGTTGTTTTCTGCATCTGAAGTTGTATCTTCTCGATGTTCACCAGTATCAATTGCAAAGCGACTAAACTGGAACCTAATATCTGGAGCAATTTCTGGAATTAATGGTCGTGAACAACTAATAGAAATTCCATCCTCGATTAATTTGATAGCATTTAATCTAGTAGTTGAAGTGATTAGATTTAAAGTTCCTAATTGATCTTCTTTCCCCCATCTTCCCCAATTAGTTAATGTATCCATATAATTTATTACATCTTTTTGAGTTGGGAGTTTATTGGTCATCAGTAAGCCTTTAATGAATTTTTAGTTAGAGAACAGTGATTTTCTTTTTATACAAAAGCATGGTTTCATTAGTAGATTTAAAAATCTTACTTTGTATGTTTAACTTAACTGTATATTCAACAGTTAGTTGCCAAGTTACTGATGTTTCTTCTTTTATAGGAGCTTGTTTTTTAGGTAGACATAGTTGAATAGTATGCCGAGAGGATTGGCCAGGATTTACAGTAGGTTGAAATGGAATAGTTTGTTGGTCTTGTACTATGTATTCAATAGTTTTTTTAGAGGCTCTTTTTGGATACATTTCAGTACCAGGTGTTCCTCCAGGTCTCCACATACTTCCTCTAGAACCATATGAAGTTGGTTGAACAAAACTTTTATAGGAGGATTCTTCTCTGACGATTTTTATATCTATAGATTCTAAATCAAGAGGTTTATGTATATCGATAGATGTTTCAAAAGTTTTTGTTTCGCCATATTCCCACTTAAAATTATTGGTTTTGAGGTTAACAGTCAGTGGACGTTTGTTAAAAATTCGTAATAAATTACTTAAGATTTTCTGCATACTAATTTTATTATATAAGGTTAAATACCTTTTCTAATATACAACAGTGGATAGATTAGTCAATAAAATACTTCTTTGTGGGGTATTGATCAGTGGTTTAAATAAAAGCATGAAGGTCTATACAATATAAGTTCCAATTTATGCTACATTAGTAAACATGGTACAAATATCGAGAAATAACTTATCAATAGGCTTTTGGTGGTTACTTTTTTTGAAAGTATTTTTTGGTTTGAGTATCTGTTTACTTATTATGGTTTGTTTTTCATCAAATACAGTTGAAGCACATAAACCATCTTTTCCAGATGGATTGAATAAATCTCCATATTTTGCATTCCAACTAGATGATATCGATATTTCACAAGCAATATATCAAATTTTAGAGAAAAATGAACAGGTGTGGCTTAGCTTTGATCCTCAAAAGTCTAATTCTGATACAGCAAATATTCAATTAGGTATTCCTGTATTGGAAGAAACTCAATCTTTTAGACCTGTTGTTGCAGTTGTTTCTCAAAATTTGAACAAAATAGATTTACCATTTGATATACCAGAAGGATTTGGAGCAATTTTATATGAGCCGAATGACATGCCGATTAGAGAATTCCATGAGCCTTTTACCGATACTAATTCATGGATATTAATAGAAGATGAATTTGAGGTAATTGAAAATGGAATCCATTATGTTGTGATATTTTCAACAACCAACCAATCAGGTAAATTTTGGTTTGCTACTGGTACAAAGGAAGTATTTGGTCTCTCTGATATTTCAAATTTAAATAAAAATATTTATAAGGTTAAAAATTTCCATAAACCATCAATATCTGTTGATGCAGGAATTAGTTTGCAGGAAAAAAAGATAGCTGACAAAACTCTCTTTAATAAAATTGGTGAGTTTAGAACTATCATTATTTATTTTGTATCTGCCATAATATTGATATCGTTGATATATATTTTATTTAAGAAAAAAATACTCAAAAATACTGAATAGGTAAGTATTCTTTGACAAAATGAATAGTAATTAAACTTGGATGGATTAATGAATTGAGGATCTGATGGACATTATTATAAAAAATGGTTTGATAATAGACGGAACAGGTAATCCTGGATACTATGGTAATGTTTTAGTTGATGGTGATTCCATAACAATTTCAAGACAGTCTGTTGACCATATTGAATCAAATGAGGTCATTGATGCAGCTGGTCAGATAGTTTGTCCTGGGTTTATAGATTTACACTCTCATACCGGATTAACTATACTCGGATTACCGCATCACGATCCTAAGATAAGGCAGGGAGTTACCACTGAATTAATAGGTATTGATGGTATTTCACATGCTCCATTCCGTACTACTGCAGAGCTGGAAGAATACATATGGTTTGATTCAGGATTAAATGGATATCCTCCATCTACTCCTGATTGGCTCACCGTTGCTGATTTCTTAAGTAAATATGACAATTCTGTAGCGGTAAATATTGCATATATTCTTGGTAATTCACCAGTACGTATATGGGCAACAGGATGGGAAGATAAAAGAGCTACTAAACAAGAAATCAACATGATGAAATCTGTGGTTGCCGAGGCAATGCAAGAAGGAGCCTGGGGGATTTCAACAGGATTAGATTATCCTCCTGGATCATATGCTGATACTAATGAATTGATTGAATTATCGAAAGTGGTAGAAAAATATGCTGGATTTTACCATACACATGCTCGATCGGAATTAATGTGGCAACCAGGTAATGGAATAATGGCTCCTTGGGAAGAAGCCATTGATATAGGGTTTGCTAGCGGTATTCCGATTCATCTTACTCATTATCGCCAAGGTAAACAAGGACTTGGTAGTCATTTAGATTACCTTGAATTAGTAGAGGATAATCGTGCGAAAGGGCTAGATGTTACTTTTGACTGTTATACGTATCCATTTTCAAGTACATCTTTGGTCATTGCTATACCACAATGGGCAAAATCTGGAGGCCCTAGAGCGTTATTAGAAAGATTACAAGATAAAGAACAGAGAAAAAAAATTAGAAAAGATATGAGGCATGAATTTTTAAACAATAATTGGTTAACCAATTTTAATTTGGAAAGTAATAAGAAATTTGAGGGTAAACTTTTAGATGACATTGCTGATTTAAGACAACAAGATAGAATTGATGCCTTGTTTGACCTTTTAATAGAAGAGAATTTAAGTGTTTGTACTGTCGGGACAGGAACTAATCAACATACATTGCCTGATTTTGTATCACATCCATATGGAATGATTGCAAGTGACTCTATTTTATTGGGAGAATTCCCTAGTCCAAGAAGTTATGGTTGTTTCCCAATAGTATTGGCAGAATTTGTTAAAGCTGAAAAACAACTCAAGCTTCCAGAAGCAATTAGGAAAATGACGTCATTCCCTGCGCAAAGATTAGGATTGAAAAACAGAGGTGTTTTAAAAGATGGATTTAAAGCTGATATCGTTGTGTTTGATTACACAAATATCAAGGCACCTGCTACAAAAGAAACACCCAAAATATATCCTGAAGGAATCAACTATGTAATTGTAAATGGAAAAATTGTTATAGATAAAGGTACAAATACAGGTGTTTTAGCTGGTCAATCACTTAGAAGAGGAAAAGATTAATTAAGGAAAATCAGGTATAATGAACAATAATTGCTAGATATTTTATTTGGAGATTAGAGTATGGAATTATCATTAGGAATGGTATTATTACTCTTAGGATTAATAATAATAATTTTAATAGCATTAGCTGCAATTGTTTTTTTGATTTGGTTAGTTTGGGATTTAATAAAATCAATTAAAACAACTATAGAAGTAGATTCATTAAAATCAGGTATTAATGCTCCTGATGCCTTAGCAGCCTATATTGGCAAAATTGGAGAAACGATAACAGACCTAACCCCTAAAGGAGTAGTCCATGTTGATGGAGAATATTGGAAAGCACTATCAATAGATGGCAACAAAATTTCAAAAGAATCCCAAATATCTGTTATAGAAGCTCAAGGTATGGTACTAAAAGTTAGAAAAATATAAAGAATTTAATATTGTTTTAGGAGGCTTATATGTATATTATTAATTTTCTTAAAGATTATGAAAGAATTGCCCGATTTCGTTGGGGTAATTTTGAAGGATTAAAAGGTCCGGGTCCAGTAATTATGATTCCTATCATGCACTCTGGGGTCAAACTTGATTTACGTACTGAAGTAATAGATATTCCACGTCAAACTAATATTACAAAAGATAATGCTCCAATTGCAGTTGATTTTTTGATATTTCTTCGTGTTATGGCTGAATTTGCCGATCGTGCAGTTTTACAAGTAGAAGATTATCGTTCAGCAGTTATTGGGTTAGCTACAACTACATTAAGAGCAGTAGTTGGAGATATTGACTTAGATGATGTTTTATCTCAACGTGAAAGAATTAATAATTTGTTGAGAGAACGACTTGATTCTGAGACTGAACGATGGGGAATTAAAGTAACTAATGTTGAAATACGTGAGATTGAGCCAGAAGGTGAAATTCAAGAGGCAATGAATAAGCAAATGTCTGCTGAACGTGTGCGTAGAGCAGTTGTTCGTGAAGCTCAAGGTACTCGAGAAGCAGCAATTACTGTAGCTGAAGGTGAAAAGCAGGCTGCAATATTAAAAGCTGAAGGTATTCGCCAAGCTGAGATTTTAACTGCGGAAGGTGACCAGCAGGCTCAAGATTTAAGAGCTGCAGGATATGCAAAAGCTCTTGATAATATTGAAAAAATTGCAAAAGGTATTAATGAAAATACTCTATCTCTTCAATATTTCCAAACTCTTAAAGAAATTGGTGCTAGTGAGTCAACAAAATATATCTTCCCTATGGAATTTACAGGCCTATTAAAAGATTTCTTGAATAAAACTAAGAAGGATTAGAATTATTTAGTTTTTCTTTAATCATCTTAGCGAGAGATAGTGATATTCCTTTTGTCTTAGATATCTCTATAGGAGAAGCTTCCTTGATGGAATTGATGTCATTAAATTTTTTTATTAATGCCTTACGTCGTTTAGTTCCTATTCCGTGAATTTCATCCAAAACAGATTTAAGTCCTACTTTAGATCTTTTTGTACGATGAAATGTGATTGCAAAACGATGAGCTTCATCACGTATGTTTTGTAGCATGTATAGTGTTGGGGAGTCTTTAGGGATAATTATAGATTCTTGGAAATGAGGTACAAAAATTTCTTCATTTTTCTTAGCAATACTAGCTAATGGAATGTCTCTTATTCCTAAATTCAATAAGACTTGATGTCCTATACTTAGATGTCCCTTACCACCGTCTAATATAATTAAATCAGGTTTTATATGTAAAGAATCTTGTATAGGAGAATTTGATTTTTTAGATTCAATCAGATGTTGCAGTCTTCTTGTTAGAACTTCTTGCATCATCGAGTAATCATCTATCCCTTCGACTGATTTAATCCCAAATTTACGATAATCTTTTTTAACAGGGATACCATCATTAAAAACAACCATGCTTCCTACTGCATTAGTTCCTTGTAAATTAGATATGTCATAACATTCGATACGATGAGGAGAATGCGGTAATTCTAAGAGATTCATTAAGTTATCTGATAAATGTGTTTTAATGCCATTAGATTCTATTTTGCTTCTTGAGCTTTTATGCTCTGCGTTGGTGATAGCCATTTTAAGTAGATGTGCTTTATGGCCTCGTTGTGGATTTTTGATTTCAACATTTGACTTTTTCAATAGTGTAAGCCATTTTGTAATTTCATTAACTTCATTTGGTAGTGCAGATACTAGTATTAGTGATGGAATAACTTTGTTATTTGAATAGAATTGTTTTAAGAAGATTGAAATTAATTCACTGTCACTTTCATCTTCAGTTATCTTGGTTAGTGTAAAGTTATCTTTTCCTATAAGTCTTCCGTTACGAATAAATAATATTTCAAAAGTTGCTTTAGAAGATTTTGATGACCAAAAACCAATCACATCCATGTTTAACGGATTTTTAAACAATACTTTTTGTTTCTCAGTAACAGATTTAATTGCATGTATCTGGTCTCTATATTTCGCTGCATTTTCAAAATGTAATTGATTAGATGCTGAATGCATTCTTTCGTTTAGAGAATTTAAAACTTCCTTTGTATTACCTTCAAGGAAATTGGTTATGTCTTTAATAATTTCCATATATTCTTTTTGGTTGATTACACCAATACATGGTCCTGCACACCTGTTAATATGAAATTCAAGACATGGGTGTGGGTCTTTACCTGTAATCTTTTTAGTACATGACCTAAAAGGGAAGAGTTTATTTAGTAATCTCAGTGTTTTTCTTACTCCACCTACATTAGTATATGGGCCAAAGTAACGTCCATTATCAGGTAATATTTGTCTAGTGATATATACTAGTGGAAAATTTTCCTTTAAGTCGATTTTAATATAGGGATACGTTTTATCATCTTTCAATCGAACATTAAATCTGGGTTTGTGTTTTTTAATTAGTGTGTTTTCAAGAAGTAGCGCTTCATCATTTGAATCAGTAATAATAATATCTATATCAATAATGTTATTGACTAGTTTATGAGTTTTAAAAGATAGTGTATTAGATGAAGAAAAATATTGAGAAACTCGTTTTCGTAAATCTTGAGCCTTTCCAATATATAAAACCTGCTTATTTTTCCCTTGAAAAAAATATACACCAGGTTTGTTAGGAAGTGTTTTGATTTTTTCTAATAGCATGATCTGGTATAGAAAAAAATGAAATTATCTTAATGAATTTTGGAAGTACTAATAACTAGGGTTATACGATAGTATACGTAATTCCAAGGATAATTATTATTATAGATGAAACTATGCCAACTTGTAAGATTTCTTTTGATAAATATGGATAACGTAATGGTTCTGGGGATGTAGAGTTCCCTGAATTTTTTTTGACTATTTTTTTAGGTTCTGTTACTGGAACTTGTGAAGAATAGGTAGTATCTGCAGTATCTATTTGGTTTTCATCTGTTTCATTTGATGTAGCATTTGGGTGCCTGAATTGCTGAATTGTTGGTTTAGAATCTCTCTTTTTTTTCTTAAGAGAATTTTGTTTTGATGCTACCTTTTTACCTTTACGTGGCATACTGGTCTCCTTTATTGGTTAGCTAGCTTTAGCTCTTGGATGTGCTTTTGTATATTCAGTTCTAATATGTTCAGCGGTTAGATGAGTGTAAATTTGTGTTGTAGTAATACTAGCATGCCCAAGTAATTCTTGTACATATCTTAGAGGAGCACCTGCACGTAATAGATGGGTCGCAAAACTGTGCCTGATTGTATGTGGTGAAATATTTTTAGTAATGTGAGAGTGCTTACATATTTGAGATAATATATTGTTGATTGCCTGCCGGGTAAGTCGCTTACCGCTTCTATTAGTAAAAACAGCAGATTTTGTGTGTTTTGATTTCCATTTAGGGAGTATAGTTTTGATATAAAAATTTAAATTATCAGCAGCTTTAGTGTGTATAGGTAAGACTCTTTCGCGGCCTCCTTTGCCAAAGCATCTGATAAATTTTTCCGATATATTAATGTTTTCTATATCTAATGAAATCAGTTCAGATACCCTGATTCCAGTAGCATAAAGCAATTCAAATATAGTCCTATTTCTGATATCAAGTATACTGTCATTACGTGTGTTCCTAAAAATTTTTTCAACTTCTTTTTCACTTAAAACATTGGGAGAAATAAAAGCAGATGTCGGGATTTTAAAGTTGTCAGATAAATTTTCTGAGATTATATCTTCATCCTCAAGAAAAGATAAAAATGATCTCATAGATGCAACTTTGCGTGCTTTTGAACGCTGTTTATAATTGGAAGAATTAAGGTGTTTAATATATTGGTGAATATATGGTTTTTTTATCAATTTCCATTCTGAGAAATTAAATTTTGATAAAAAATGGAAAAATTGTTTTAAATCATAACGATATGAGTTAACAGTATTGTCTGATACTGATCTTTCAACAACTAGGTATTCTAGAAAATCATTAATGGTGTTATACATATATAAATAACAGAATATTAAATTTAATTATATTATAAATTAGTAAATAGCTTTCGCTATGTTATATACTGAAATCATTATACAAAAATGCTATAGTTTTGACAGTGTATTTTGTTGTAGTGTTTTGTAAATTCACAAATCTTTAGGAGTATTTAATTAGCATATGATAGATATAAATATAGACCCAGTTTTATTGATTCCAATTATAAATTTCCCAATTAGTTGGCATGGTTTGTTTAGTTTTATTGGTGTTATTATTGCTGTTTTTTTTGTAGCTAGATGGGCTCCCTATAGAGGAGTTTCTTCTGATACTATTTATTCAATTGCTATTTGGGCTATATTGGGTGGGTTTATAGGTGCAAGGATTGTACATGTTGTCGATAATTGGGATATATATGGACAGGACTTAATAAGAGTTTTTTATTTTTGGAGTGGTGGCATTGGTCTTTGGGGAGGAATTCTTGGTGGATTTATTGGTGGAGCAACTTATTCATATTTAAAAAAATACCCAATTGGTATTATAGCTGATATTACTGCACCTATGATGTTAATTTCGCAAACAATTGGTAGGATAGGTGACATTATTAATGGTGAACATTGCTCTACCGCAACAAATTGGATATTGGGATTCAAATGGATACATCCAGATAGTGCTGCAAATTATTGTTTAAATGGAAAAGCTGGTGACTCAAGTTATGCACATCCAGCGATATTATATGAGATGATTTGGAATATGCTAGCACTGCTGTTGCTTTGGAAGTTAAAACCATACATTAAACCAGATGGGATGCTTTTCTGTGTATATTTAGCTCTATATGCTATAGGTAGATTTATAATATCATTCTTTAGAGAAGACCCTGTCTGGGCATTGGGATTACAGGAGGCCCAGTTTATTTCTATACTTGTTCTAGCAATTACTATCCCAATATTGATAGTTAAAGCAAGATTAAATCGTACATCGATATCTGAAGATATTGAAGTGATTGATGATCGTACAAGGGCAGAACGAAGAAGAAACTAACCGTTTTTAAAGGTTGTTTTGTTTAAATATTAAACTCGCGTTATGTCCCCCGAATCCAAATGAATTACTCATTGCAGTTGTAACCTTACCTCTTCTTGGAACATATGGTATGTAGTCCAGGTCACATTCTGGGTCAGGAGTTTCTAAGTTAATTGTAGGTGGTAGAACTCCATTAATAATAGAGAGGACTGATATTGCAGCTTCTAGAGCACCACTTGCACCCAATAAGTGACCAGTCATTGATTTAGTTGAGCTTATAGGAATTGATTCTACGTCAGTACCAAATACTAACTTCATAGCTTCAGTTTCTCTACTATCATTGAGCTTTGTAGATGTTCCGTGTGCATTGATATAGTCGATTTCAGATGGTTTTAGATTTGCTTTATTTAAAGCAAGTTGCATTGCTGCTGCTCCTCCTTTACCTTCTAATGCAGGTTGGGTTAAGTGAAAGGCATCAGCAGTAGATCCATATCCAGCAAATTCTGCAAGGATATTAGCATTTCTTGATTTAGCAGAATCAATAGTTTCCATCACTAGTATAGAAGCACCTTCACCCATAACAAATCCATCTCTATTAAGATCGAATGGTCTCGAAGCTTTTTCAGGTTCGTCATTACGTTTTGAAAGTGCTTTGCAAGCATTGAAGCCTGCTATACCTATCGGACAGATTGCTGCTTCAGTTCCACCAGTAATTACTACATCTGCTGCTCCAGATAATAATATATCAGCAGATATACCTATCGCATCAGCAGCACTAGAGCAAGCAGATAGTGGGGCAAAATTAGTTCCTTTTGCTCCAAATCTCATCGAAATTTGTGCTGATGCAATATCAGCCAACATCATAGGGACTAAAAACGGACTGATTCTTGATGGTCCCTTATCAGATAAGACTCCTAATTGTTCTGAAATAGTATTTATTCCACCTATTCCACTAGAAACTATTACGGCTGTACGGTCAGGGTTTGATAAAGTTGATAAGTTTGCTTGTTCTAATGCCTCTATTGATGCAGTTAGAGCAAGTTGGACGAATCTATCCATTCTTCTAGATTCTTTTAGTCCGATGTAAGAAACTGGGTCAAAATCTGTAATTTCAGCAGCGATTTTTGTTTCAAAAGGACCAGGATCAAAAGAGGTGATTGTTTTAACACCAGATTGTGCAGCAAGTAAAGATTTCCATGTTGTTTTTGTATCTAACCCCAAAGGGCTAATTATTCCAATTCCTGTAATAACTATTTTTTTGGACATTTATAATGCTCAGGTTTAACTAAAATCATGATTAGTGTAACATTTATTATTAAATAGTATAAGTGTAATATTATGTGTATATATTAAAATTTATAGGTTAATACTTGATCAATACAATAATTTTGTCAAAGCTGTATCGTTGTCGTAATATGCTCATAATTAGTAAGTTATGGAATTAAAACAACCAAATATTATTATTGAAACTCATGGGTGTAAACTAAATCAAGCTGATAGTTTACAAATTGCAACAGAATTTAAAAGCAGAGGCTGTAAAATTAATGATTATACGCAGCCTCCATCTGCATATATTGTAAATTCTTGTACAGTCACACATACCGCTGATAAAAAAGCACGTCAAGCGCTAAGAAAAGCTCGTAAACAATATCCAGAATCTTTAGTTGTTGCGACTGGCTGTTATGCAGAACATGGTGGAAAATTCTTAAGCAAAATGCCTGAAGTTGATATTGTATTAGGAAATAAAAGTAAAAAAGATATTGTTACTACGCTTTTAGATAATTATCTAATAACAAGTAATAAGAAAGATGAAGAATCGATTCCTCAGCAACTTTTATTCACACGTAGTCGCGTGAAAATCCAAGAAGGTTGTAATCAAATATGTGCATATTGCATTATTCCAAGAGTCCGAGGCAGGGAAATCAGTGTTCCTCTGGAAAAAATCCTTGGTCAAATCCAAGAATATACTGATCAAGGATCTAAAGAGGTTGTACTTACTGGCACACAACTTGGGTCATATGGCTATGATTTGAATAATATTAATTTAGAAATGATGCTAGAACAGATATTAGATAAAACATCAATACCTCGAATACGGATTTCATCGTTACAGCCTCAAGAAATAACTAATTCCCTACTATCTGTTTGGAATGACGAAAGAATGTGTAGACACTTTCATGTACCACTGCAGAGTGGGTCAAACAGGATATTAAAAGTAATGAGACGTAGATATACTGCAGAAAAATTTATTGAAACAATACAACGGATTCAAGAAGTAATTCCAGATGTGGGTGTTACAACAGATGTGATTGTAGGTTTTCCTGGAGAAACAGACGAGGAATTTAATCAAACACTTCATTTGGCAAAATTTGCTGATTTTGCCAAAATTCACGTATTCCCATATTCTGCGCGTCCTGGTACTACATCATTTTATTTAAAAAATGATATAGATCCAAGAATAATTAAGGAACGTGCAAAAATTTTAAATCAACTTGCTAAAGAAAAACAATCATGTTTTTTAGGAAAATTTGTTGGGACAAAACAACATGTACTGTGGGACCAGGTTGGTAAATCTACTCCTTTGGGTATAGAGCATAAAGGTATAACAGATAATTATATTCGTGTACTTTCATGGTCTAAGAAAAGTTCCTATAATCAAATAATTGAGGCTGATTTGTTTAGGAAAGAAAATGGTTATATATTAGGTAGCGTCACAGAATAATCTTTCCTACTGAGAGGGGAAATGGTGTTTTATTGAGTGGTCACAACTCTCTAAAGTCAACTGACAATTTTCCATATTTTTCAGTTATATAGCCAGATTGTTTTTCTCGAGCACGACCAAAAATTAATAGTGCTCCTTGATCTAATCCATGTTTGATTATTTCTTTTTTTGCAGTCCATGCATCATTTAATGAATATGCATAAGAAGGGATTGCATTATCAACTAGGTGGAGAGGGGTTGGTATTAGAGAACCGAGGAAGATATATTTTTCAGTACCAGAGTTTATAAAGAAAACCTGATTTCCAGGTGAATATCCTCCAGTTTTTATTGCATTAATACCTTTTAATATTTCAACATCTCCATCAATTAATTCAAGTTGTCCTGATTTCTGAAGATTGATTACTTCTTCTCTATCATATAGTTGGCTTATACGTAGGGCATTACCTTGTTCAATTTCATCATAACAACTTTTTTGAACTATATATTTTGCACGTGGAAAAACAGGAATAGTTCTACCAGATCTATCCATTCTAGTTGCTCCTCCAACAGTATCTTTTTGTAAATTACTTAGCAGGACTATATCTATGTCGCGAGGACTAACACCTATACGTTTTAAGTTTTTAAGTAATTTATTAGCATTAGGAGTATCAATTATAGAATTAGATGAAACATCTGTTGCTCCCATACCCGTATCAATTAAAATATTACTAGTTTCGGTTTTTATAAATAAACAATTTATAGATAAGCGTATTCGGTTACTACGATCAGCTTTCATTTGTTCATTCCAAAAATTTTTTGGAATACTCCCAAATAATGAGCCTCCATCTACGAAATATGTTCCGTCAGAAAGAATTGTTGGTTTTATTTGTGTATTAGCAACCATATCTACTTATCTAGTAATTCTACAGCTTCATGAAAAGCATTAATAGTTTGGGCAATATCATTTTCGGTTAGAGTACTAGAAATATAATACTTACTATCTCCTTTAAAAATACCACGTTCAAGTAAAAGACTATTAAATTTTAGTAATTTTATTTTATCAGCATTAAAAGTGGAACGATAATTAATTATTTCTGAGTCACAAAAATATAAATCAAAACACGGAGGTTCACCAGGTACCTTAACTGGGGTTTCTGGTTTTAATTCATTAAATGTATCCTCTAATGCTTTTTGTAACCTTTCACCTTTATTAAACAGATCTTTATAGAAATTTGGCTCTTTGAGAATTTCAAGACTTGCAAGTCCTGCAGCAGCGGCAACTGGATTTCCACTTAAGGTTCCCACTTGCATGATTGCATTTTCTGGAGAAACAACATTAGGATTGAAATGATTCATAATGTACTCTTTCCCAGCAATAGCAGCAAGTGGATGGCCTCCAGCAATTACTTTTCCGTAAGTTGCAAGGTCTGGTGTAATTCCATAATATTCTTGGCCTCCACCATAGGCAAGTCTAAATCCTGTAACAATTTCATCAAAGATAAGAGGAATATCGTAGTGTTTAGTTATATCTCTAAGGCCTTGAAGAAATCCATCTATTGGTTGAATCACACGTTGTAATGGTTCAACAATAACACCTGCCAATCCATCATGATGTTTTTCAATCAGTTGAGTAGTGAATTCTAGATCATTGAATGGAGCAACCAATACTTCATCGATCACACTTTCCGGTATACCAGGTGAATCAGGTAAGCCTTTGGGTAAATCAATTAATTTTTTTGGAGCTAAGCTCATATTGGCGTAGTCATGCATTCCATGATAACCGCCTTCAAACTTTAATATTTTATCTCTTTTTCGAAACGCACGGACAGCACGTAATGCAAAAAATGTTGCTTCGGTACCACTACTTACAAACCGGACTTGATCGGCACAAGGTACAGCTTTTACAATTTCATCAGCTAATAAAATAGCATTTTCATTTAGTGCAAAAAAAGTGCTTCCTTTTTCGACCTGTGACTTGACTGCTTCAACAATTTCAGGATTAGAGTGGCCTAAAAGCATAGGGCCTGATCCCAATAAATAGTCAATATATTCATTCCCAGCAATATCCCATATGTGCGACCCTAACCCTTTATCGATAACAAGGTTTTTAGGAGCTGGATTACCAAGTGTACCTCCAGGCAAAACATTTTTTGCAATGTTTAATAAGTTATCTTGTTTTTGATTTGAATTATTATTTGTCATGTAATATTAATTTTTTTGTCCGAAAATTATTTATCTTACGATAGGGTATTATAACAAAAGATATTATTTTGTCATATGGTTTGTTACATGTATGAATAAAATTTAGTTATTATTGATCTCAATTAAGGTTTTCATGGTAGTATAGTAAAATCTTAAATTGCATTAATTTTGCTTAATTAATTTTAATACAACTGAAATAAATTTGGAGAAAACATGAATATTAGTTCAGCAAATGAAAACATTAGTGATTACCCATCAGATGCAGCCATTATTGGATTGTTTGAAGACAAAGATTTTATTCAAGAGATAAAGGCAATTGATACTAAGCTAGATGGATTAATAAAAAAATTAATTACCAAATCTGAAATTTCAAGAGGTTTTGGTGAAATTAGAGAGATCCATACTTTTAGTCATATTAAACCTGAGAGATTAATCGTAATAGGCTTGGGGCCATCTCAAGAATTTTCAACTGCTAAATTACGATTATTGATGGCAAAGGTTATTAGGTATTGTGAAAACAGGAATTTGCAGAACATTTCTTCATTATTACACTGGCATGAAGATCATTCAGATTTTAAAAAAGTTACTCAAGCATTGACTGAGGGATTACTACTGGGAATATATCAATTTGATCGATATAAGAAAAACAAAAAAGAAGTTAATGAGATAAATTTTGTGATTACTGAAATTGAAAAATCTCATATTGAAACAATAGATGAAGGAATCAAAACTGGTGAAATTACAGCTAATAGCACTAATTTATGTCGAGATTTTATTAATGAACCAGCAAACGTTCTTACTCCAACTGAATTTTCAAGTCGGATTACTCAATATTTAAAACATCCAAATTTAAATATTGAGATATTAGGTTCTAAAGAAATGCAAGATTTAGGAATGAACGCAGCATTAGGAGTAGCAAAAGGAAGTACTCAGCCTCCTAAGTTAATCATTATTGATTATCAGGGGTGTCGAGGAAACACTGCTAACACAGTTACTTATATTGGTAAGGGGATTACGTTTGATAGTGGCGGTATATCATTAAAACCTGCATTAAATATGGGTGATATGAAAGGTGATATGTCAGGTGCTGCTGTAGTTATTTCTGCTACTAAAGCTATTGCAGAATTAAATCTTGAGGTTAACTTAAAAACTATTGTAATTGCAACAGAAAATATGCCAGGAGGAGCAGCTCAAAAACCTGGAGATATTGTAGTTAGTATGAGTGGGAAATCTATTGAGATTGATAACACTGATGCAGAAGGTAGACTAATTCTAGCAGATGCAATTACATATGCTCGCAAACTTGGTGCACAAAAAATTGTTGATGTGGCTACCTTAACTGGTGCAATTAGTGTTGCCCTAGGTAATGTATATGCCGGTATTTTTGGTAATGATCAACCTATGATTGATAAATTAATATCAGTTGGAAAAAATTGTGGAGAAAAGTTTTGGCAGTTACCTTTATCACCTGATTATGCAAAACAAAATGATAGTGTTGTAGCTGATATAAAAAATACAGGAGGAAGACTAGCAGGATCGATTACTGCAGCAGAATTTTTACATGTATTTGTTGAAGATACTCCATGGGTACACATAGATATAGCTGGAACTGCACGTAGTCGGAAAAACACATATTTACGAGAAGGAGCTACTGGTATAGCAGTTCGAACTTTAGTCGATTTGGTAAGTGATATCTAAGNAGATATTTGNAGANACTACTCAAATATGGTAGCTTGTAGTGTATACCTAATTAAGGTGATTGAGATATATATNATGAGTACAANNTCAGATAATTGGACATTCATTACAAATCATGGTTTAACTTTAGTATACCTTTTTGAAAATCCNAGCCATACTGCTCGAGAAATAGCTGANTATTTAGGAATNACTGAAAGAACGATCCATAAAATTATTAAAGATTTAGAAGANGCCTCATATATCANCAGAACTCGTAGTGGCAGAAAAAATCTTTATAGTGTTAATCCTGATGTTCCTTTACGACACCATACGAAACAAGATATATTAATTTCAGATTTGTTACATGCACTTGGCGATAAGTAACATTTAATACATATACTGTTTTATAATTAAGTGATTGCTGTGTATTAGGTATTATGGTGAGCGTGGCCAAGTTGGTTAAGGCGCCAGGTTGTGGCCCTGGAGATCGAGGGTTCAAATCCCTTCGCTCACCCCAAAACTATAACACTTTATTTTAAGAATTATCTTGATTTTATCAATGCATGTATACTGGACTCTTTGTTTGTTACAATTTATAAAGGATCTATAGCTTGCGCCCGTAGCTCAGTGGACAGAGCACTGGTCTTCGGAACCAGGTGTCGGGGGTTCGAATCCCTTCGGGCGCGTTTTGACTGAAAGAAAACTATCTGAGGAGGAATGTATGAGGGTTGGATATATTGGTTTAGGAAATATGGGTAACGGAATGGCTTCAAATTTAGTTAAAGCCGGATACGAAGTATTTGTTTGGAGTCGAACATCTAAAAAAGTTGAAGCTATGGAAAAAAAGGGTGCAGTTGCTTGTTCTTCTCCTATTGAAGTTGCATCAAAAGTTGATATTGTAATGGCGTGTTTGATTGATGAACAAGCATCAAGGAATATTTTCTTAGAAAAATATGCGCTTATAAGTAATGCTAGAGAAGGTCAAATTTTTGTTGATCATGGAACAGTTAGTCCAGACTTATCTAGGACAATGTATGAATCTGCAATTAACAAAAATGCACATTTTCTTGATGCACCAATTAGTGGTGGTCCTGATGGTGCTGCTAAAGGAACGTTAGCGATAATGGTTGGCGGGGATGAAGATCCATTTAACTATGCTAAACCTGTCTTTGAATCAATGGGTAAAACTGTTTCACATATGGGTAAGAGTGGAGCAGGAGCAGTGACTAAAATAATTAATCAGTTATTAGTTGGAGTCAATGGCATGGCTAGTTGTGAGGCATTTTTGTTAGCTAGCAAAGCTGGTGTTGATTTAAACAAACTTTGGGGTATTTTACAGGGTGCTTGGGGAGGAAGTACCATATTAAATAGAAATGCTCCTTATATTATAGAAAAACAATTTGGTCCTTCTTCAGCTCCAATCAGGAACATGTATAAAGATATGAGTATTGGTATGGAAGTTGCTAGAGATTTAGATTTATCTTTGCCTACAGCTAAAGCCGCTGCCGCTGTTTTTGATTATTGTAAACAAAAAGGATTAAGTTTAGAAGATATCACTGCTCTATATCAGCTTATAGAAAAGAATGAAGTTTAGTATTTAATTAAACAGTTGTTTTAAGCGGATGAGTACAAGTCATAAGATAATTATTTTGTTTATTATACTTGTTGCAATATTAATGAGCAGAGTGGTTTTTACTTAAAGGGATTGTAGTGGGATAATAAATCAAAAAGTAAGACTGGAGTAACATATGAGTAAATTGATACAAAGTAAAAAAGTTCCTCAAAATATTATAGATTCTTTTCGAGATTTTGGTACTGCTACAATAAGTTCAGCACTTAGAGAGGTGTCTGGAATAAGACGAGCATTCATGCTTGGACCTGTTACTTTTACTCCAGGGAAAAAAACTGTCGGCATAGCTACTACATTACAGTTTTTACCTAAACGAGAAGATATTGAACCTAGTCAATTAGAGGAAGATGTGGAATCAAAATCTGCTTTATGGTCAGCAGTTGTCGAATCAGGTGATGGTAGTGTTTTGGTAGTAGATGCACGAGGTAATTTAGAAACAGGGTGCTTAGGAGATATGCTGATGACCAGCTTGTATGTCAAAGGGGTACAAGGGTTAGTTGTGGATGGATGTGTGAGAGATACACCACATGCTAAAAATATAGGATTACCTTTATTTTTAAAGGGTGCTACCCCTCATAATGCTAGCCATTATGATTTATATCCTTGGGATTATAATATCCCGATTGGGTGCGGTGGTATTTTGGTTATACCTGGCGATATTATTGTTGGTGATGATGATGGTGTTGTAGTCGTTCCTCCTAAAGTAGCAGAAGAAGTACTGAAATATTGTGAAGAACGAGAAGGTAAAGAAGATTTTGGACGTATTAAATTGAGTGAAACAGGAGATGTGTCAAAATATTACCCAATGAACGAGGAAGCATTGAAAGAATATGAGGTTTGGAAATCTCAAAGGAAGTAAATAACTAAATATTTTTAACAAACTCAAAGGAGACTGAGATGATAACTGTGGAAGAAGCTAAAAAAAAATTCCGTGGCATTTGCGTTCCTGTTTTGACTGTTATTCAAGAAGATGGATCCGTAGATATTGATGGTATTCAGTCTAATATAGAATGGATGCTTGATCAGGGTGCAAAAGAAGGGAATACTATATTACTTGCATGTGGATCTGGTGGTGATTTTACTGTTTTAAATACATTTGAGCGAAAAGCAATAATTAAAGCAATTGCAGAAGTTTCAAGAAGGCGTGTTCCAGTTATGGCTAGTGTCCAGAGTACAGATATTAGAGAAACTATTGAATTGTGCCAATTATGTGAAGATGTAGGAATTGATTTAGTTCAAATGAGTGGCCATTATTATTATACAGTCGTACCTGACGATGTAATTGCATGGATTGAAGAAGTCTCTAAACATACAAATGTTGGTTTCGCAATATATAATCATTTCTATAGTGGTTCAAAGTATGACATGTCTGTGGACGTTGCTGAGCGCTTAATTGAGATTCCAAATTCTGTTGCAGCAAAGTGGGGATCTGGTGACAGAAGTAATTTGATACAAGGGTTCAAACGATTAATACCAAAAGTTGCAGTTATCAATAATGGAGGATTACAGGCTTATGCTCATATGCTAGGTTGTAAATCATATATTAGTCATATTCCAAATTTTTATCCCCAGCAAGATTGGAAAGTATATGAGTTATTAGAACAAGGGAAGTATACAGAAGCAGAAAAAGTTTTTGATGATTTCATGATACCTTATACAAGAATTAGGAACAGCATTAATACTGCAGGAGAAGGGGTATTTGTCAGACCATTTATGGAAGCAGCAGGTCTTAAAGCTGGTATTTCAAGATTACCATCTAGGGATGTAGTAGTTACCCCGGAAATACATACAGCTATACGCAGTTTATTAAAAAACTAAACTGATATCGTAGTATATATACGTATTTTTTGCTTGACTAGATTATCCAGATATGGTATTTATTCAATATAAGAAAATTTATTTCTAAGGATTTATTATGTTAGCTTTTATATCTAGAAGATTGATTTTAGCATTCTTAACTATCTGGGCAGTTTCTATATTAGCATTTGCTGTTATTCAATTACCTCCTGGTGATGCCGTAGATAGATATATTGAAGCTCTTGAAGAAGGAGGTACATCTTTAGCTGGTGGTGTAAATATGGGTAGTTTTGACGAAGCAGCTAAATTGGCACAAGAATTACGCGAATATTATGGAATGGATAAGCCATTTTATGTTCGATATGGTAAGTGGGTATGGAATATGAGAAAACTTGATTTCGGATATTCTTATCTAAGACGTGGGACTTCTGGTGGTTCTCAGATTAAAGTAACTGAGCTTGTGCAAGACAGGTTGTGGATGACTCTAATCCTTACTGCTGCAACTGTTTTATTTACTTTTGTTGTTGCTTTCCCTATTGGCATCTATTCTGCAATGAGACAAAATACAGTGGGAGACTATACGGCAACATTTATTGGTTTCATAGGGCTATCTGTGCCTGATTTCTTGTTTACTATTATCTTAATGTATATTTTCTTTAAATATTTTGATCAATCTGTGGGCGGACTATTTTCTCCAGAAATGGAATATGAGCCATGGAGTATTGCTAAAGTCTTCGACTTACTAAATCACCTCATTATTCCATGTGTTGTACTTGGAACAGCAGGTACTGCAGGACAGGTACGAATACTTAGGAATAACTTACTCGATGAACTTGGTAAACCATATGTAATTACTGCAAGGTCTAAAGGTTTAGCTCATTGGA
>PBMB01000004.1 GCA_002722455.1 Chloroflexota bacterium | reverse complement strand
TGCGGGTAGCCAGCATCTTTACTGGCCATGCAATTTCACCGTGTACCTCGTTGAGACAACGCTCAGGTCGTTATGCCATTCGTGCGGGTCGGAACTTACCCGACAAGGGATTTCGCTACCTTAGGACCGTTATAGTTACGGCCGCCGTTCACCGGGGCTTCGGAAACGAGCTTTGGTATGCCGAAACACACCGAACAAGTCGCCTTAACCTTCCGGCACTGGGCAGGCATCAGCCCCTATACATCGCCTTTCGGCTTAGCAGAGACCTATGTTTTTGATAAACAGTCGCCCGAGCCTCTTCGCTGCGACCCACAAAGGCATCCCTCTAGTAAATAGAGTTCACCTCGTGGGCACCCTTTATCCCAAAGTTACAGGGCCAAGTTGTCGAGTTCCTTAACGAGGTTTCTCACGTACACCTTGGGGCTCTTACCCCCACCCACCTGTGTCGGTTATCGGTACGGTCACCCGTATCCCTAGTGACGAGGATTTTCTAGCCGATATAGGTTCAACGTAATCCCCTAGGGCTAATGCCCTAAAGTTTTCGCAATCCTCAGTTCATAACGCCAACGCGGATTTGCCTACGTTGGCATGACCTTCAAAAGCAAACGTACCATGTCCAATAGGTACGCCACGTCTACCTTCTCGTGTCCCCCCTTCACCTTAAAACGGTATACTGGTGGTACAGGAATTTTGACCTGTCATCCATCGCCTTCGCTTGCACGCTACGGCTTAGGACCGACTAACCCTACGCTGATCAACATTGCGTAGGAAACCTCGGGTTTTCGGTGTCTTGGATTCTCACCAAGATTATTGCTACTCATGCCGGCATTCTCACTTCCCAGCGCTCCACAATAGCTTACACTACAGCTTCAGCGCACTGGCAACGCTCCCCTACCCCTCCATGAAAAATCATGAAAGTCGCGGTATCGGTGGTAAGCTCTAGCCCCATTACATCTTCGGTGCAGGATTCCTCGACTAGTGAGCTGTTACGCACTCTTTAAAGGATGGCTGCCACTAAGCCAACCTCCTAGCTGTCTGGGCAATCCAACTACCTTTCCCACTTAGCTTACACTTAGGGACCTTAACCTGCGATCTGGGCTGTTTCCCTCTCGACAATGGAGCTTATCCCCCACTGTCTCACTCCCAAGGAACATCTTAGGGCATTTGTGGTTTGGTTGAGTTTAGTAAGCTCACGCCCCCTTACTCATCCAGAGCCCTACCTCCCTAAGACTACCTTAAGGCTGTACCTAAATACATTTCGGGGAGAACCAGCTATCTCCGGGTTCGATTGGCATTTTACCCCTACCCACAGCTCATCCCATACCTTTGTACCGGTAACGGGTTCGGTCCTCCATTCAGATTTTATCTAAACTTCAACCTGGCCATGGGTAGCTCACCCGGTTTCGGGTCTAATCCAGACAACACATTTAACTAATGCTAAATTCACGCCCTATTCGGACTTGCTTTCGCTACGGCTTCGGAACTCCTATCCCTTAACCTAGCTGCCTAAATTAACTCGCCGGCTCATTCTTCAAAAGGCACGCGGTCAGCCACGATTACTCGGGCCTTCCACGGCTTGTAAGTTTGCGGTTTCAGGTCTATTTCACTCCCCTTCCGGGGTACTTTTCACCTTTCCCTCACGGTACTAGTTCACTATCGGTGTCCAAGAGTATTTAGCCTTAGAGGATGGTCCCCCCAAATTCCCACAAGGTTTCCCGTGCCCCGTGGTACTTAACAAATCGCCAGGAGTTTTTTACTTTTCGCATACAGGACTATCACCTTCTATGGTCGTCCATTCCAGACGCGTTCCGCTAAGTAAAAAATTTCTTACTCCTTGTCCTTATCGAGTCGGGACAAGCAACCGTTATAACCCCAAAAAGACATAGGTCTCGAACCACTAAGCCATTTTGGTTTAGGCTATTCCCCATTCGTTCGCCACTACTAAGGGAATCTCAATTGATGTATTTTCCTCAGGATACTTAGATGTTTCAGTTCTCCCACTTACCTTTCTGTTAAAAACAGAATGCTTTGGTATTAACCAAAGCGGGTTTCCCCATTCGGGAATCCTCGGATAAGCTTGTTAGACAGCTAACCGAGGCATATCGCAGTCTTACCACGCCCTTCTTCGGCTCTTGGACCCTAGGCATCCACCGCAAACTCTTAATAACTTGTTCCACGTTAAGTACTCTTAAATTATTAAGATGCTACTACTTTATTCAATTGTTAAAGTTCAACAACACAAATAAATAAGTAAAAAGAACAAAAATATTTGTGAAGTAGAATAAGTATATGACTTCAGCACTCTAAGAGTCAATCATTTTATGAGATTAAAAAGTAGATTAAAATTAATTATTTACAAAAAAATCCCTTGTTCTATTTATCGAACGCCGAGTACTTAACATCGATAAAACCTCTAGTCCTGGGATCTCATTATTATGTTCAACTACTAATGTTATTAAAATTGGACCATCTAAAGTAAGTATATTTTTAATATCCTGACAAAACACTTCAAGGTCATCAAAATAAAAAGTTTCCTTATACCCCATAGCTTTGGCAGCACTAGAAAAATCAATATTCATGCCTCCAGGCACAGGTTGTTCTCCAGTAGTAGCATAAACACCATCCTGAAAAACAAAATGAATGAAATTAGTAGGGCTTTGTTCAGATATCGTTGCTAAAGTACCCAGATTCATTAATAAAGAACCATCGGTATCCAAAACAATAACCTTTTTTTCTTTTCTTGCTAAAGCTATACCCAAACCAAAAGAGGATGCTTTCCCCATTCCGCCTAAAATAGGGATATCCAGTTGTGAATCTTCTGATATTTCAGCCCAATAACGACCTGGTGTCATATGAGTTACAACAATTTGGTCTTTTCTTTGTTCGTATATTACTAATACGGCATCTCTTTCATTAATCAACTATTCATCTCCGTCATATTGCATATTGGACGGAAGTACCTTTATTAAACCAAGAGCCAACAACACTCTTTCTCCCATATAATCTGCCATATCATTTATTTTCTCTATACCTAAATAAAAAGGTGGAACAGGAGGTATTATAGTTGCTCCCATTCTAGCTAAAACCATAAGGTTTTCTAAATGGATCTCAGTTAAAGGAGTCTCACGAGGTACTATTATTAAAGGTCTCTTTTCTTTCAACATCACATCAGCTCCTCGTTTTAAGAGATTATCACTAATACCACACCTTATTGAAGCTACAGTAGACATACTACATGGTATTATCGCCATTCCTCTAGTTGGGAATGTCCCACTTGCAATAGGTGCCTGTAAATCACCTATATGACAATACTGGAAATTCTCATTATCAGTCCAACGTTCTAATGTTTCCCCAAAAGAATCTTTCATCTCCTGCTTCCATACCATACGCGCAGCAGATGACATTGTCAGTATTACTGGGACACCTTTAGCTAAAGTTTTTTCAACAGTAACTTCAGCTAATATGGAACCACTTGCTCCTGATATACCAATAACAACAGGTAAATCAATATTAGATTTAATTTCTTTAAGCATACCAATGTATTCCTAAATAAAATAATATTCATTAGCTCTTATTTTATTACTTTCAAACAAAAAAACAAATATACATGTTAATTTCAAAAAATTAATAGTTCAGTTATTACACCTGCAAAAATTGCAAAAGAAAAACTTATATTCCAAAAAACAAAAGTACTACGCAAATTTTTAAGCCCAAATCGAAAAATATCTAGATGTTTCAAAAATAAAACTATACTACCTACGATACATCCAAGATAATAATAAAAACCCATTCCGTATACTATTCCAACTATAACTAATACTAAAATAGCAAAAATATCAAAAACCCGTGCAATTACAAGTGATAAAGGAATCCCGAATTTCTGAGCGAATGAATACAACCCTTCATCCTTATAGAAATCAACATCCTGACAATGATAGACAATATCAAATCCTGACGCCCAAAAAACAACGCTACAACTTAATAATATACCTATCAGATCCACTGAACCTGTGACACCTATCCAAGCACCCATAGGCGCAATAGCTAAACATATACCTAGAACTAGATTAGCTAACCATGACAAACGTTTTAAATATGGATATATCAATAAAAATAAAATAGCTAGAGGAACGAGAAAAAATGACAACTTATTCAACTGAAATGCAGAAAAACTCAGGATTAAGATACATACAAAAGATATATAAACCATATACATAGCAGGGAATTTTTTTTGAGGCAAATGTCTTTTTAATGTCCGAGGATTTTTACGATCTATGTGTCTGTCTATATACCTATTCATTGACATCCCAATAGTACGTGCACTAATTAATGCAATTGTAATCCACATAAAATCTGAAAATAATGGCCATCCACGAGATGCAATAATCATTGCAATATAACAAAATGGTAAAGAAAATAGAGTTTCATGAAACCGTATTGCATAAAATATTTGTAATATCTTATCGATTTTTAAAAATACTACCAATTTTACAACCCATATGATTTCCACTTAAGATCAACATTAGACTTAGTAATATCATCCATCACTACATCCTCAGGCCACCCTCTTTGATTACCATCTAGATGTGTTTTTGAAGTTGCATCTATGCCAACTTTACTTCCATATTTGCGAGTACGTGCAGAATGATCTAGGTCATCTAAAGGGCCTTCAAGAATTGTTATATCTCTAATAGGATCAATATTTGCAGTAACTCTCCAAAGTAATTCAGATGAATTATATATATCAACTGTTTCATCTACAACTATGATTGCTTTAGTTAACATAAGTAAATTCAATCCCCATAATCCATACATCACCTTCTTTGCTTGCCCTGGATATTCTTTTTTAATTGATACAACAATTAAATTATGAAAAATACCTTCCGCTGGCATGTATAAATCTACAATTTCAGGCATAATCATCTGTAATGCTGGTAACATAAGCCTAACACCCGCAAATCCCATAAAATAATCTTCACTTGGAGGACGTCCAACCACAATAGCTGGGTAAATAGCATCTTTACGAGATGTAATGGCAGTTATATGAAATACTGGATACATAGCTGCTTCAGAATAATATCCGGTATGATCACCAAACGGACCTTCAGTACGTAATTCTCCAGGAGTAATATATCCTTCTAAAACAATTTCAGCATTTGCAGGAACTTCTAAATTAATAGTTTTACATTTAACTAAATCAATACCTTTCCCCCTAATAACTCCAGAAACCATTAATTCATCCATAAATGGTGGCAATGGTAAAGATCCAGACCACATTGTAACTGGATCTGCTCCTAAAACTGCAGCAACTTCAATTTTAGCTTGATTAGTTTCTTGAGCAACTCGATCATGTTGAGCTCCACCCTTATGAGTTTGCCAATGCATTCCTGTACTACGCTCATCATATACTTGCATACGATAAGTCCCTACATTACGGTTACCTGTTATCGGGTCACGGCTAATAACAAGTGGGAAAGTAATGAATTTACCTGCATCACCTGGCCAACATTTTAAAGCTGGAATTTGATTTAAATCTACTTCGTCACCAATTTTAATCACTTCATGACATGGTGCTGTTTTCACATTCTTAGGCTGAGAGCGTGAAAGACTAAATAAATCCGTCAAAGCCTTAATTTTATCCATCCATGATTCAGGTGGAGATTTTACCAATTGTAAGATATCTTTAACTTTTAAACTTATATCCGATACATTCTCCACTCCTAATGCCAATGCCATCCTGCTATGAGATCCGAATAAATTACCTACTACAGGCTGATCAAATCCCTTAACATTTTCAAAAATTACTGCTGGCCCATTACTTTTAACTAAACGATCTAGAATTTCAGTGATTTCTAATTCTGTACTAACGGATTTGTTAATTCGACGAAGCTCACCATTATCCTCAAGTGCCTTTATAAATTCTCTTAGGTCAGTAAACATATTACTAACATCCTCCTAATACTTTTAATAATCCCATTTTTTTATTTTTTTCTCAAATCTGTAGAAGATAAATCAATTCTAAATTTGTCTTCAGGAACAGATATAAACATATCTTCGAATTCTTTGGGTATATTTATATTGTCTAAAGTATAAAAACGATCTTTATCCAATCTTCCTGCTACTAAAAACCTACAATTTGCACCCATAATACCTCTTAATTTAGAATACATCTCCTTTATTTCCCCACCATAATACAATGGATCAATAATTCTAACTGCAGTATCCCAACCAACAACAAAAGTTACTCCATTAAATAATATCGCTTTCTTATAAAACATATCTGCATTAGTTAAAACTACAGGTGCTATACCATTAAATTGAAGTACTCTTTTAAATAACTCATCACGAGTTAACTCAGATTTTCCAATACTTGAAATTGCTAATTCAAAATACACTTGAGTTCCTAATTCATTTCCAGCTACAGATGCCAAAATTTGGTGTCCAGAATGTAATGGATTAAAGTATCCCGACAAGAATGCCTTAGGTTTATCTACTATTTTTTTTGAAGAAACTACTTCTCCATCAGTATTAATTACAACATAATCGATAATTTCGTTAAATAAATCATCAATACAATCCAAATCACCGTACATATAAATCCACCACATCCTCATCAGGTAATAATTTCAGATCTATTTCAAATGACAACCCTAATACTTGAGTAATTTGCATAATGATAAATTGACTCACTAAAAAATCTTCTTCCCAACGTGTACGAGCATCTTTTTTCAACTCTAATCTAGCTCCAATCTCTTTAGTATTCGTACATATTGCAACATAACAAATATTTTTGCCTTTTCTAATACGATTAGTAGTCAATGCAGATGACCATCCAATGCCTAAAATATTCTCTTTCGGTGTATCTAATAAATTGCTACCTCTTTGATAAGCATTTTGCGCAAAATTATAAGCGGTTTCAATATTTAAAAAAGAATTCTTTTCTCCCGTTAATTTATGTAATGCGGACTTGGAATAAGGGACATCGACAAACAACATTGTTTTAGATGCCCCAGGCGTAGAAAGCAACCAACTAATGGATTGCATCCCACCACCTGTTGCTACAATACCAATAGATACATCAGCATTATGAATTTTAATAATCTGATTCTCAAGTAATTTATCAATCACAATCAATTTTCTCAACAAGAAAAATAAATTATAGTCCTGTTTTTTCTTCTAAACCAAACATTATATTAATATTTTGAATAGCCTGCCCCACCGCACCTTTCACCATATTATCCAATACAGAAGAAATAACTATCTTGCCAAGTTCATTTGAATAAAATATACCAACATCACAATAATTAGTAGAAACTACGTTAGAAATACTAGGAATGTTGTCTAGAGGTAAAACTCTTACAAAAGGTTCAGATGCATAAAATTCCTTATACATTTGATGAATTTTGGTTGCAGTAATTTGATTACTATCCTTGGGTTCTAAAAAAATTGTAGAACTAATACCTTTATTTAGTGGCGCAAGATGAGGAACAAATGCAATCGATATGTCAGATTCTGACGCACTAGAAAGTTCTTGATTAATTTCAGGTACATGCCTATGTCCCAAAATTTTATATGGAGTTATATTTTCATTTCTTTCAACAAATGAATATGTAGAATCGGTATTGCGTATTCCAGCACCTGATATACCCGAATACGCACTGACATGAACATTTTTAGGATCAACAATTTTATGAAAAAACAGAGGATATGAACCCAATATCACGCTAGTAGCATAACACCCTGGATTAGCTATTAAATTAGCTTCCCGAATATTAGTCCTATATATTTCTGGCATACCATAAACTGCATCTGCTAAAAGATCTTTTGATTGATGAGTTTCACCATATGTTTTTTCATAAATATCAACATCTTTTAATCTAAATGCTGCACTTAAATCAACAACCCGAATCCCCTGAGCTAATAACTGTACCGCATATTTTTGAGATTCACTTGTTGATTTAGCAAGTAGAGCTACATCAACCTTGTTATTTAATTTTTTTTGCACTTTTTTTTCAATGCGACTACTTAATCTTGGCCAAATAGAATTAATCGTAGTTCCCTCAGTAAGAGAATCGGAAACAATTGAATCCAATTCTAAATATTCATGCCTAGTAATTAACTCCAAGAATTCTTTTGCCGTATATCCTGCAGCACCTATAAGGGCAACCTTAATCAAACTTCCTCCTTATTAAATCTCTAGCATTTGATTAGTTAAATCTTTTATAATCTCCATAGTTACAATATTACATAAATAGTATCATAATAGATTTTATACGAAAAATTCTCATATAAATCTACTAATAAAATAATTACCTATTAATTAGAAAGGATACTAACTTAAATAATATGAAATCATGGAAGCCAAAACTTGGAGACAAAGTAGTTAGACACCCAAGGTTATCTGAATTAGCTCCAATTCATATGACAGTTTCCAATCAAAAGAAAAGATCTCCATTTAATGCATCCCCTCTAACTTTAGCCTATGCATTCTTGGGATTAATCATCATAGGAAGTATTATCTTAATTCTTCCTATAGCTCACTATGATTCTGGATATCCAATTATCACTGCTATTTTCACTGCTACATCTGCAGTAACAGTAACTGGACTTACAGTTGTTGACACACCAACATATTGGACTAAATTTGGGCAAACAATAATTTTGGTTTTAATATTTTTAGGTGGGCTTGGTTTTATGACACTTGCTACATTCCTATTAACACTGTTTGGGCAACGAGTTTCACTTAATCAGCGTCTATTAATGTTACGAGAAACTTCAGGAAATGAATTTTCTAGATTTGGTGGAGGAGTAGGAGCATTAGCAATAAAACTCGTAATTCTTATTGTCATTCTACAATTAATTGGATTCATACTGTTTTCCATTCGTTTCGTATTTTTCTCTGATATTGAAGATCCATGGTGGCAATCCATTTTCCTAGCAATTTCTGGATTTAATAATGCCGGTTTTACAATAACTCAAAATTCTGCAAGTCTTTCCATATTCCAAACTGACAGATTTATTACTTCTATATTAACTGGTCTTACCATATTTGGAGGATTAAGCTACTGGGTAATTATGGATTTAATAACACAAAAACGATTTGGACTATACTCTCTAAATACAAAAATAATAATTACTCTTACTGGAATCTTGCTTGTGGCTGGATTTACAACACATTTTATTTTCGAATACTCGAATCCTCTTTCAATTGGAAACTTAGATATTATAGATAAAGCAACGAATTCTTTATTTGTAAGTGCGACCCTACGTTCAGCTGGATTCGCAACATATGATTTTGTAGATTCTACTATGGTTACTAAAATGATATCTCTGATTTTAATGTTTATTGGGGGGGCACCATCATCAGTTGCTGGCGGGATAAAAATTACTACTTTTGTAATATTAATTGCCTTAATCTATTCAGTGTTACAAAAAACAAATCATGCAAAAATTTTTGGCAGAGAAATACTTGAATCACAAATCCGAAAAGCAATTACTATAATTCTCTTAGCTTTATCTTTCCTTGTATTTGCTACTATTTTGCTATCTATAATTGAATCAAAAAACAACATAGGATTATTCAATTTGTTTTTTGATTTAGTTTCAGCTTTTGTCACATGTGGATCTTCTATGGGTGTAACATCATCATTTAGTCCACTCGGCCAAATATTCCTAAGTCTAGTGATGTTTATAGGAAGAGTAATACCAATTACCATTATAATTCTCTTATCTCGACCAAACGATACAGATCTTTATAGATTCCCTACAGAAAGAGTCCCCATTGGATAGATTACTCATTTTCTCACTCCTTAGATAATAAATACTTTCACTTATATTATTTACATTTTTAAAGTATAATTCATAAGCATATTGTGTATAAATTACACTTAACATAGAGGGAAATTATGAAAAATCAAGTAATTGTTATTGGACTAGGCCGTTTCGGATCCAGTGTAGCTAGATCATTGTATAATTTAGGTCATGATGTACTAGCAATTGATATTGATGAAGAAAGAGTCCATAACATGATGGGACAAGTCACTCACCCTGTTACAGGAAATGCAACTAATGAAGAGATGCTAAAAGAATTAGGTATTTCGGAATACGATGCTGCAGTAGTGTCAATTGGTAATGACTTAGTTGCAAGTGTAATGACATGTGTATTACTTAAAACTATGAATATAAAATATATTGTTGCTAGAGCTCATGATGAACTCCATTTAAATACTCTAGAACGCCTGGGAGTAGATAAAGTAATCCAGGCAGAGTCAGAAATGGGCACTCGTGTAGCACACAATTTATTTAATCCTAACCTGCAAGAATATCTTGAATTAGTTCCAAACTATGGATTTAGCAAAATTAAAACTCCAGAAAAATGGGGTAATAAAACTCTTAAAGAACTTGGGTTTTCTGGTCCACGTGACAAATATGGATTAGCAATTTTAGCAATTCAACATGGTTCTAATATCACACTAAATCCAGATACAAATGAACGATTAAATACAGGAGATGTTCTAATAATTGCTGGCAAAGATCAGTTAATTGAAAATCTAACTTCATAATTACACATTGGAAAAATAGAAACCCAATGGTAATAAAAACATTATTTTTCTATAAATTATAGTTTATGATCAATTTACTAAACAAAAAATCGTATCTAAAAACAAATTTCAATTCAATTCTTGCAGTAGTCACTGGAAATGAAAATGATAAGCAAACAATACGTATAGCTCACCAATTAATCAATAAAAGTCAGAATTCAAATATCTATATCATCTATGTAATAAAGGTTGACAGACATCTACCCTTGGATGCTTCAGTACCCCTCTCAACAGCTAGGGGTGAAGAAATACTAACTGGAATTGAATCTATGATTGCTCCATTAAAACAAATAGATTTTTCTTTAGAATTATTACAAGCTCGACATATTGGACCTGCAATTATTTCTAATGCAACCGAAAAATCTGTTGATGCTATAGTAATTAGTACCAAAGAACATACTCAATATGGAGTTTTTTCTTTAGAAGAAGATGTATTATATCTCTTAAAACACTCTCCCTGTCAATTGATTGTATCTAAAACTTAACTATCTAAAAAATCTTTAATCAAATACAAATAATATGAGGATATATGACTCTTCCAAATAATACTGAATCTTCCACAAAAAAAATACTGATTGCTGGAGAAACATCTATATCAGTTAACATTGCTAATGATCTATCTAATTCTTCTTACGAAATTATTTTTGTTTCAGAATCAATAGATACATTACAAAAATTGCCAGAAACAAAAATATCAGAAGGACATATTAAAGCAATTAATACAGATATCACAGATATAACTTCATTTGAAAAATACATTGAAGAAGACGTAGATATATTCCTTGCTTTAACCAATTCAGATTCTATGAATGGATTCATGTGTCAAATTATGAAACATATTCATAATATACCAATTACGGTATGCGTTATTGAAAATGCAAATTACTTAGAACTTTATAATAATTTAGGAATTAAGACTATTAATCGAACATCATTAATGATTGAATCTATCACAAACTCACTTAATTAAAAATGATTGTAATAATATGTACATTGTAATACTTGGGGCGGGCAAAATTGGCCTACCTATAACTAAATCACTTTTAAATATAAATCATGAAGTTACACTTATAGATCATAACCCTACTCTATGTGAAAAAATTGATGATGAATTAGGTAACATTACAGTAACAGGTAATGGTATAGATCCTTATATATTAGATAAAGCTGGTCTAAAAAGAGCTGAAGTATTTATTTCTACTACGAAATATGATCATATTAATCTACTAGCTTGCCAATTAGTACAAAATCAATTCGAATCAACACAAACAATCTCTATAATTAATAATCCGCAATATTTGAAGCTCTTTGACATTTTAGGAATATCTTCTAACATCAACCTTACTTCATTAATACTAGAAACATTACATAAAAAAATATCTCAACAAAGCTACCTTGATCAACTCGTAACTCTTCCAGACATAAATAATAGTAAAATAATTAAAATAATAATTAAAGAAAATCTTCTTTTAGAAAATAACAATCTGTCAAAAATAACAATTCCTGAAGATTCACAAATTCTCCTAATTATTACTAATGAAGGCATTATAGAGATACCTACAGATCAACAAAATATTGAAGTAGGCACTCAAATTATTGCATTGACTACAACACAATCTGAAAATCAACTAATCAAAAAACTACAAGGTGAATTACATAACAATGAATAAAAAAATTGGTTTTTTAGGGCCTGTTGGTACAAATTCAGAAGAAGCATGTATTCTTTATCAAAAAGATGCACAGCATATCCCTTTTACATCAATTCAAAATACTATTTCAGCAGTAGAATCTGGTGAAGTAAATGAAGGTATTGTGCCGATAGAAAATAGCTTAGAAGGAATTGTTACTACTACTATAGACTTACTTATTCATGAATCATCTCTAAAAATCTGTAATGAAATTGTTCTTCCAATATCACACCACTTAATTACAAATAATGAAACTGAAGTTAAAAATATTGATACTATCTATTCTCATCCTCAAGCATTAGCACAATGTCGCAATTTTCTGTCTAAAAAGTATCCTAATGCAAATTGTATTGCATCTCTTAGTACAGCTACTGCAGTACAAGACATGTTAAAACATAATAAAAATGCTGCTGCAATTGCTTCTCAGAGAGCTGCAGATTTTTATGAAGGTAATACAATAAAATCTAATATAGAAGATAATCCTAATAATGCAACTAGATTTATTGTATTATCACAGACTGATCACATCCCTACAAAATATGACAAAACCTCCATTGCTTTTTCATTTAATGAAGATTCTCCCGGATTACTCCATCTAATTCTTTTAGAATTTGCTTCAAGAAAAATCAATCTATCAAAAATTGAATCGAGACCATCGAAACAACTTCTTGGACAATATGTGTTTTTAATCGATTTCGAAGGACATCGCAAAGAAAATCATATCAAAGAAACTCTAGAAAATATCTTAAATCAAGTTTCGATTTTAAAAATATTTGGTTCTTATCCTAGATATATAGAACCTAATACCCCAAATTAAATTTATTACTTTGATTCAGAATCATCTGCAATATTTTCTTCATCAGTAACATCTTGAAGCACTTCACCTCTTGAGTCAGCCAATTTATCCCGAATCATTTCCTTAACATTGTCTATAGTAGGATTCAATCGATCTTTTAATTGAAATGCCATGTCTTCAACTTGTTCTTTCAAAATTTCACTTTTCTGAGATAATTCAGCACGGGTCTCCTGACCTTTTCTTGGAGCAAGCAAAAGTCCTACAATGGCACCTACAATTCCTCCCATAAGAAAAAATGAAAAGAAAGATCCTCCTCCTCGGTCATTACTCATTTTATTTATCCCCCTGCTTACTATTACCTGGGAAAGACATCACAACAGAAAATAACCATTTCAAAAATGGTGAAGTCGATCCTAAAATAGAAAAACTTTTTTTAATAATTGATAATACATCGACAGATTTTCGCCAAAGATCAACACAAACTATTATAATTAATACAGTAGCAATTATAAGTATAATATCCCTTATTAAACCTGCAACTATAGCAATATCGCTTAAGCTCACTTCTGCTCCTCCATCAAACAATTACGTTGTCTAAAAGTACGATAATCATACCATATCAACTAAGTAATTGTCGTAATATATAAAAAATTATGGACGAACAAGCATTCGTAGTTTCTCAGGGGATTCTCTTCTTTGAGATAAAACAATATGTCCATTACGTCTTGCCCATAAAGAAACATCATATGAACTCAACACATCCGACATAATAATTTCGATAACTGAATCTGTATCTGACTTTACTTGTTCACTTAACATTGCAATAACTCCGGCACATGTCTTACCTGTGCCATCAATCACTACCCAACCAGATTCTATTCCTTTAGTATCTAAATCCTGACCATTTGTGTTCAAATCATTAATATTATGTTCACCCTGATGAACATTAATCTCACCTTGTTCTCTCTTAAAAAGTTCAGATTTAAAATCTGCAACAGCTTCCCAGTAAACAGCTTCACTTCTATTCCCTTTAGTACAAACTGCTCCACGCACACCTACTATATCAGGATTTATTCTAGCTAATTCATCTAAGTCAGAAATTTTTAAATGTCCTGATAATGCAGTACTCATTCGAGCTTCCTTACCAGCAATAACTAATTCATGTAACTGGCTTTCAGAAATAAAATCAAAAAGATTCCTTCCGTCCTTACTAAGTGTGTCAATCAGAAATCCATCGCATTCACTTTCTTCACAAAGTTTGATTAAGTGAGAAACATCTAGAGCTCCAAGTTCTCCATTATCTGCAAATAAGGACCCTATAAGTTTAGTTTCAGAACCAACTAATGCTCTCTTACAAGCCAACAAAACTTCAAGTGCTTCATCATAAGTAGAATTCATAAATCCAACTTTTACAGAAGTAGCATCTAATATTCTTGCTGTATAGACTGACATAGCGACTGTTCCTGCTTGATTAGGAACAACTCCTAATGTAACACTACCATGACGTTCAGTAGGTATTGATTCTAAAACATCAGCAACAATTTGCGGCTCAGCTGAACCTACTAATGCTTCCTGTAGATTCTTCACATCTACAATATCCGCACCACCTTTCAAAGCTTGTAAAGCTTCGCCTACATTTTGAACACTTACCATTAAAATCACTTTTATTTTCTCCTCTAACAGAGTCCAATCTTAACTAAATCATTCTTAAGTTCTAATTTATCACTACTATTCAAATTAGCTACTGGAAGCCTAACATGTCCTCCTGCCATTCCAAGTAATTCTCCCCAATATTTACATAGAGAAACAGGTATAACTCCACCTGACTTTTTAACTGTCTTCATCCACCATTCATCTGATAACAATTTGATCGGTTTAATTTCCAAATTATATTTCTCTTCGTTTATTTTACCCTTAGTTGCTTCATTAATAAACTCTACATAATAATTCTTTTCTGGTGTACCAAATCGCCAATCTGACGTATTAGCAAACATAACTTGCTGACAAAATCCTAATCTTGCGCCTTCAAACAAAATCCATTCATCAGGAATACTAATAATTGATTTTTCCCCAATAAGTTGGTGGGATTTAATAGAAATTGTACGGTCAAAACTAGCCTCTTTAACTCCTATAACACCTGGAATTTTGCAAATACGATTTAATGAATCTGCATCCAAAACTATCCCAAACTGAGGAGAATTATAAAACATTATAGCCATATTAGTACTTTTAGCTATGGTCTTAATGAATTGTTCTACATGTTCAGCTTTTCTGGTAGCAAAATATGGTGCTCCAATAATCAGAATATCAAACCCTAAATGCTCTGCAAATGCGGCAAAATCAATCATTTCTTTAACTGAAGTATGGGTAATGTGTGCTCCTGTTAACATTCCTTTAGCATGTTCAGAAACAATTTCCATTACTTGTCTTCGCTCTAAATTAGTAAGACTCCAAAATTCTCCCATTCCCCATGTACATCCAATACCATTTGTTCCTAAACTTCTAATTCTTTCAATATTTCTAATCAATCCGTCTTGATCAATCATATCTTCTGAATCAAAAGGAGTGACTAATGTACTCCAATGTCCTACAAGACTTGAACGCGCCCATTCAATTTCTTCACCTCTAGAATATTTCATAATTAATCCTGTACAAACAATAATCCAATTGAATCAAATTAAAAAACTATAATTCTAGTATAAGTTTTGACAATCTAGGAATCAACTAACATCTCCAACAAAATCCTTAGTTACAACTTTAATATATTTCGCTAAATTTATATGTTCTTTCATTAATAAATTCGGATCTTTTTTTAATAGATCTAAGGATTCTTTTCTCGCTGATTCAATTACCTCATAATCAGCTGTAATTACTCCCAATTCTTTTCCACTTTGCTTAGTTCCAAATCTACTACCAGGACCTCTAATACGTAAATCCTCTTCAGCTAATCGAAAGCCATCATGAATTTCTTCAAATATTTTTAATCTTTCTGATGATTCTGGTCCAACTAAATCACTTGCAACAAAACAATAACTTTTATTTGCCCCCCTACCTACTCTGCCTCTAAACTGGTGTAACTGTGCTAATCCAAATCTATCTGCTCCATCTATAAACATAATTGTTGCATTAGGAATATCAACTCCTACTTCAACTACAGAAGTTGAAACTAATATATCTAAACTTCCTTTTTGAAAAGATTCCATTACTGTCTGTTTTTCATGAAAATGTAATTTGCCGTGTAATAATCCGAGATTTCTATGTGGAAATATTTTTTGTGACAAATTTTTATATTCTTCAGTTGCAGCACGAGCCATGATTGAATTTGATTCATCTATCAAAGGATATACAATGAATGCCTGATTTCCCATATCTACTTGTTCTTCAATAAATCGATATACTTCTTGTCGTTCTGTCACCCATTTTGTTTCTACAGGCAATCTTCCTTCAGGCATCTCATCTATAGTAGATACATCTAAATCTCCATATATTGTTAACATTAACGAACGTGGTATCGGAGTAGCAGACATAGCTAACAAATGTGGTCTAATTTCTTTTTTACGTATAGTTTCTCTTTGAATTACACCAAAACGATGTTGCTCATCTACAACTGCTAAAGCTAAATTTTTAATATTCACATCATCTTGGATGATTGCATGAGTACCTATAACCAATTGAATTTTATTCTCAGAAATCATTTTATGCAGATTAGTTTTTTCTTTCTTCGTTAAACTTCCTACTAAAAGACAAAGACAAAATTTATCAAATAAATCTTTGCCATTAATTTCTACAGTGTATTGATTAACCTGTGTTACTGTACCAAATTCTGCCAATATATTTATTAAAGATGCAAAATGTTGTTCAGCTAAAATTTCCGTAGGAGCCATTAATGCTGCCTGATAACCATTCATAACAGCTATTATCATAGCAATAGTAGCTACTACAGTTTTTCCACTTCCAACCTCCCCTTGTAATAACCTACTCATCGGTTTTTTTTGTTCTATATCTAGCAATATGTCATTAATTACATTAACTTGTGCTTTCGTAAATTTATATGGTAAATGTTCTTCAAATTGTTTAACAAAACTATCAGGAATTTTAAGTGGAATCGCTGAACCATCTAATTGCCATTTTTGCTTTTGCTGTAAACGATATAGCTGTGCAGTTAAAACTTGATCAAATAATAATCGTTTCTTTGCTATTTCAACATCACTAGTTTCCTTAGGATAATGAACTAACAAGAGTGTTTCAGATAAATTAAGAAGATTTTCTCTTTTTCTAATATCTGCAGGTAAAAATTCTTCTACCTGGTTTATTCCGCAATCAAGCGCTTCTTTTACTATTCTTCTTATTGTACGTTGTGGTAAACCATCAACAGTAGGGTAAACTGGAACGATACGACCGGTATGTATTAATTCTGCTTGTTTATAAATAACTTCATATTCAGGAGAAGCAAATGTTAACCGATTTTTAAAAGCTGTTACACGTCCACTTACTGCAATTTGCTGATTAGGTTTTAATATTCGAACCAAATAAGGATTATTAAACCAAATTACTTTTATATTACCTGTATCATCCCCTAAGATTACTTCTGTCGAACGACGTCCATTTCCATATTGAAGAGTATGAACTTCCCAAATATTAGCAATAATTGTCTGGTCCTGATCAATTTTAAGATCTGATATCTTCTGAACATTACCAAAATCATTATATCGACGTGGCAAAAAATATATGAGATCTTTGACTGTCAAAATCTCCATTTTTTGAATTAATTTTGCAGATTTTTTACTTACACTACTTAAATTAGAAATCAGACTATCTAAAGAAATTTGTAATAACTTTTTATTCTGATTTTTTCTGACTACTTTAGATGAAGATTCTTGACCATAATTTAATACAGATTGTGATGTACTCGCATTAATAACTTTATGTACTTTTCTAATCCAATTAAATCGTTCTTCTACACTTAAGTCTACGTAAATTGGTACATCACCTATAACAGGTTCAAGATATATTTTCCATTTTTGTAAAAATTTATCTAAACCACCTATAACAGCAACATTACTATAATTCCTATCACTCTCGGTTTTCAAAATTTTAAGCAATATTTGAATTTTATCTATAGTAATTTGATCCATATACAAAAAAACATCTAACTTAATTCATAATTACAAAATTTTTTACCATATTATTCTAAGGATATAATCAGATGATTATTAGGTTGTCCTCCCTCTACTGTCTCAAACTCTAAATCTGGGAACATTCCATGTAACTTTGCTACAATTCCCTCACACTCTTCTTCATCTAATATGCTCCCCCTGTAAAATGTGATTATATCGTAATCGTCTAAATCAATCTGTGAAAACATATTGATAACAGTAGAATATACATCTTCACCATTCGTAAGTATTTCTTCTTTAGTAACAGCAATTATATCTCCTTCTTTAACATTCACTCCATTGAACTCTACATTACGTGAAGCAGTATGGATTTCAACAGTTAAAAGCTCATCAAATAATTGTTCCATTTCTTCAAAATTAGCCAATAAATCTTTCTCCCGATCAAACCCAACCATTGCTGTAATACCCTGAGGCATTGTAATTGTAGGTAAAACTTTGATGTTTTTTTTGGACAATTTTGCTACAGCTTCAGCTACAGGAATAACATTTTTATTATTAGGAAGCAAAATCACATCAGACCCAGGAACTAATTCAACTATATCATTTAGTTCTGCAACACTCGGATTCATAGTTTTTTTCATTAAGCACACATCAAAAACCCCTAAATCCCTAAACACGTCAGACATTCCATCACCAAGGACTACTGGAATCACAGAAACTTTAGATTCGTTAACCATGTCTACTTTACTTGGTTTCTTTAAAGTTTCTCTAAACTCATCTTTTTGTTTATCCATATCTTGAATTCGAATTTGTATGACTTCTCCGATAGTTTTACTATACGTAATAACAGAATCGGAATCAGAAGTATGAACATGAACTTGCACTCGATCTAAATCCCCTACAACAACACACGAATCTGCCATTTGACTAAGATTATCTCGGAGAGTATCTACGTCTAAATTATCACCAATAACTACAAATTGAGTACAAAACCCATATTCTTCATGATCAACAGATACAAAAAAATCATCTATTGCATCTTGATTGCGTTTTTTACCCCATTCTAGAGGAATTACAATTTCATTAAAAACTTTATTATCTTTTACAAAACGCAACCACGCATCAAATATGACAACTAATCCCGCTCCCCCAGAATCAACTACCCCTGCATCTGCCAATATTTGTAATTTAGTAGGTGTTTCTTCAACAGATTTGAATGCACTTTTATAAATTAAATCAAACAAATCTACAAAATTTGTACTAGTATCTTTTTGATTAGATATAGACATAGCAACATCAGTTAGTACCGTTAACATCGTTCCTTCAACTGGATTAGCAACTGCTTTTCGCGCTTCTTGTGCACCTACTTCTAAAGCATCAATGAACAAATTTAAATCGATCACAGTATCCCTACTAAAAACTTTTGAAATACCTCCAAGAAACTGCGAAAGAATAACTCCACTATTTCCTCTGGCACCCATTAATGCTGATTTAGCAATAATATCCGTAACTTTATTTAAGTCTATATCTCCTTCTATTTTTTCTAAATCCTGCGTCACACTTTGAATAGTTAGATACATATTGGTTCCTGTATCTCCATCTGGGACCGGAAAAACATTTAATTCATTTACTTCATTTACATTTGATTCCATTAAACTAAGAACACTGCTAAACATGTTTATTAGAAAAGAACCATCTATATGTGTGATAATTTTATCCTGACTTGCTGATTCCACTGTAACTCTCTTTTTTAATATATTATTAAATAGTATTAGATTGTCGTACATAATTAGAATATGTTATAGTAATACTATCTTTAGTAGCTCTGATGATCAATGTTTGAGATACTAAATTTCATAAACTCCCAAAATAATTTATTCAAAAGGTTAAATTATGGCTAGATGTGAAGTAAAAGGTTGTCAAAAATCAGGACAATCCGGAAATAATGTAAGTCATTCCAACCGCCATACCAAAAGAAAATTTTCTGCTAATATACAAACTACGACTGTTATCATTAAAGGAAAAAGAACAAAAATGCGAATGTGTACAAGATGTATTCGTACTCTCTACAAATCCCCTACTTCGCTAATAGCTTCCTAAGATCTTTTTTATATAAACTATTTGTTCCAATCACAAAATTTGTAAATCATTGATTTCGCAATCACACATAATGGCGGTAGGTATTAATCACGAATCTGCTCCAGTCATTACACGTGAACAAACTTCAATACTTCCAAATAACCTAGATACTGCACTAGATAAATTTAAATCTTACTGTACATCTGGTGTAATTCTATCAACATGTAACCGTACTGAAATTTATGTTTCGACAAGTACTCCTAAAGAAACTTCACAGGCAATCTATCAATTTTTTTCAGAATTTAGTGATACGGATATTAATGTCATACGTAATCACAGTATTAACTTAACTGATACTGATGCAATAGATCACCTTTTTCAAGTTACCAGTGGACTAAAATCAATGGTAATTGGAGAAACTGAAATTCTTGGCCAAGTTAGGAGAGCGATGATTGCTTCTTCAGAAAAACAAATGTTATCACCAGAACTATCTAGATTGTTTCATAAAGCTATTCAAACAGGAAGGCTAGTACGTCATCAAACCGGTATTAGTCATAAACTTCCTTCAATAAGTGCCCTCAGTATAGATATGATTACTTCTGTTTTAGGTGATTCAAAAAAAATTGCAATTCTAGTTATTGGTACAGGAGAAGCTGCTAATCTCGTAACAGAACATGCAATTAAAAAAGGATATTCTGCACTGACTATTGCAAGCAAATATAAAAAACGAGTAAAAGAACTAAATAACAACTCTTCAAGAAATAAAGTAATCCATACTGAAGAAATCTATGGAAAAATCAATACATTCGATGTAATTATCTCGGCAACAGAGACTGACAAATTCATTATAAATAATAATTCTTTACCAATGATCACACACCCCCTTCACATTATAGATATTAGTATGCCACGAAGTATTGATCCCAAAATTCATAGTGCTCAAATATCTCTGTTCAATATAGACGACATAACTAGCCTCCTTCAAAAAAATATTGAACATCAGAATTCAGTTATAGCTGAAGCAAAAATGCTCATACAAACAAAAGTATCTGATTTTTCTCAATGGTGGTCATCAATAGAATCAATATCAATTATAAAATATCTTCGAGAAGAATCTGAAAAAATACGAAGAAAAGAAGTGAATCATGCATTGAAATTACTTCCTGGATTATCTGAAAAAGATCAAAATATAATTAATACTATGTCTCAATCAATTATAAACAAAATCCTACATCAACCCACAACCAAAATTAAAAATAAACTTAACTCTTCAGATATTGATTTACTGAAGAAAATATTTGAAACGGATTAACTAAGTAAAGGCTCAACTTTACTAATGAACTCATCAAGACTTTCATCAACTGAAGCATCACTGGTGTCAATCTCAAATTTTCTTGTAATTTTTGACTGATCAAATAATTTTTGAAAAGCATCACTTACAAATTCAGTATCCTTTTCCTTAAATAAACTACCAGCATGCCTTTGAGGAAACTCACTTTCACCTCGACTTAATCGGTCTCGGATTACTTCTGGACGAGATTTAATTAATACCAAAATCATTTGAGGCATATCTTGAAGAACTCTCTCTTCAGCATGTTCAGCATATTCCCAACGGGCTGCATATGACCCAGGTGCACCATAACCATAATACAAAGGTGCATACACTGCATCAGCATAAAACCAATCTATCAAAAAATGATCATCTCCAGCAAAACCCGGTCCCATATGATATTCAAATTGATATCTTTGAAAATGTTCTAATAAATCTGGATTCAAATCTAAAATCTTTTTTTCAGATAATCCTCTGTGTTGTTCATGCCCTAGTTCATGAACAACCCATGGCAATACAAAATGATCATGGAATGCACAGGCCTCTGGAGGAAGATTTATCAAATCATCATTCCCTGTTTTACTACCACGCCACAGTGCAACTCTTCTTCCTAATGTACGTTTACCAGAATATTCAGTACCAATAAATGTTAAATGTAATTTATTCATCTCTTGCTCCTATTATTTATTATGTAAAAGGTTGAGGGCAGCACCAGACTTAAACCATTCTATTTGATTAGAACTAAATGAATGTGTCACACAAATTTCCTCTAAACTATCATCAGAATGATGAATTATACACTTTATCGGTTTCCCCTCACTAAAATTATTTAATCCAACAATGCTTATTGAATCACTTTCTAATATTTTTTCATAGTCATCAGAGTTTTCAAAAGTTAAAGCAAGTATCCCTTGTTTTTTCAAATTAGATTCATGTATACGAGCAAAACTTCTCGCAATAACTGCGGCACCTCCTAATAATCTTGGAGACAATGCAGCATGCTCTCGACTACTACCCTCACCATAATTAAAATCACCTACCACAACCCAACGTAATCCCTCACTTTTATAATTACGGGCAATCTTAGAAATCATTTCACTATTTTTACCAGTAAGTTGATTAAATCCTTTACCTGTTTGATTACCAAAAGCATTAATTGCTCCCATAAACATATTATCGCTAAATTTATCTAAATGCCCTCTGTAACGTAACCAAGGACCAGCAGGAGAAATATGATCAGTGGTACATTTACCTTTAACTTTAATTAATAATGGGAGTCTATCAAAATCTTTTCCATCCCAAGCATCAAATGGAGTTAATATCTGTAACCTGTCGCTATTAGGATCCACGTCCACTTTTATATTACTACCATCTTCAGATGGTTCTACATAATACTCTACATCTGAAATAAACCCATCTCGAGGAATTTCAGGTGGGTTAATAGGAGGCATTAGTTTAAAAGGCTTACCATCTTCTCCTATTAATTCATCGCTTATTGGATTAAATCCAAGACGACCCGCCAATGCAAGGCTTACTACAATTTCAGGACTTGCTATAAAATTCATTGTTTCTGAACGACCATCATTTCTTCGAGGGAAATTACGATTATATGAAGTAACTATTGTATTAGGTATTCCATCTAATACTTTCTCTCTTTTCCATTGGCCTATACATGGACCACAGGCATTAGCCAAAACCTTAGCACCTATAGACTCCAATGATCCTAATTGACCATCCCGTTTAATAGTTGATCTAATTTGTTCTGAACCGGGCGTAACCATTAATGTACTATTAATCTTAAGCCCATGATTCATCGCCTGCTGTGCTATATCAGAAGCTTTATGCATATCTTCGTAACTAGAATTCGTACAACTTCCAATCAAAGCTGTATCAACTTGATCAATAAATCCATTTTGACCATCTTCTATTTCATTCACCATTTTTGAAATTGGCCTAGCTCGATCAGGCGAATGAGGACCTACAATATGTGGTTCAAGAGTATCTAAATTTACTTCCACAACTCTATCAAAATACTTTTCAGGATTATTCTCTACTTCAGGATCAGCAGATAAATAATCCTTAAACTCATTCGATAAATTTGCAATATCACTTCTCTCTGTTGCATTTAAGTATTTTTCAATACGGTTATCATAAGGAAAAACAGAAGTCGTTGCACCTAACTCCGCTCCCATATTTGTTATAGTTGCTTTACCTGTACAACTAATAGATTGTGTTCCTGGACCAAAATATTCAATAATACAATTCGTTGCACCGGAAACAGTCAGTACTCCAGCTAAATACAAAATCACATCTTTAGGGGCCGTCCAATCTCTCAATTCACCAACTAACCGAACACCAATACGTTTAGGATACAATGTTTGCCAGCTTAAACCCGCCATAACTTCTACAGCATCCGAACCTCCAACACCAACTGCACATGCACCAATCCCACCAGCATTCGGGGTATGTGAATCTGTACCAATAATTAAACATCCAGGAAAAGCATATCTCTCTAATACAACCTGATGAATAATACCTGCTCCTGGTTTCCAAAAACCTACTCCGAATTTAGAAGCAGCAGACTGTAAAAAATCATATACCTCAGCATTTTCTTGAACTGAATCTAATAGATCAGAAGATCCTTCTGATCTTGCCTGTATTAAATGATCACAATGAACTGTAGTAGGGACAGCAGTCTTCAATTTCTTAGTCTGCATAAAATTAAGCATTACTGTCTGACCTAATACATCTTGTAATGCTACCCTGTCAGGTTTTAAATGAACATATGTCTCGCCAGGGTTAATTTGAATCTGATCTGAATTTTCTAAATGTCCTAATAATAATTTATCAGCTAGTGTAAGAGGACGATCAATCCAACTTCTAACAGAAGAAATACGCTCATCCATGGCTTTATAAACCCTGGATACCATCTGAGGTGTTGAATCAACTAGGCTCAATAAAATCCTCCAACCAATAAAGATACCGCTTGATTAATTATCTTGATTCTCCAAAATACTCATAATTTATATCTTTATATGTCTCCCACTGTACAGGTGTATCTTCTTCTGCGAAAATAGCCAGAACAGGACAAACTGGTTCACACGCCGCACAATCAATACATTCTTCCGGATGAATATAATACTGATTGTCATCGTCTTCTGTATATATACAATCAACTGGGCAAACATCAACACATGCTCCATCTTTCACATCAACACATGGCTCAGCAATAATATAAGTCATTATCATCAACTCCTATAAAAAAAATTTACCAAACTCTATGGAATCCATTATATTAGTAACGTATAATCTGATTCAAACTTAGAGTAATACACTAATCATTTTACATTAAAACATAATGAATACTCAATAAAAAGTAAATATCTAAATAAAATAACTATTCTTGGGGGAATCATGAACAAACTATCTGGAAAAACTACAATAATTACTGGCGCTGGTTCTGGTATAGGAAAAGCTATTGCTATTGCATTTGCCCAAGAAGGATCTAATTTAATACTTGCCTCTCGTAATACTGAGCGTCTAGATAATACCCGCGATCAAATTAAAAAATCAGGAGGTAATGCAATAGTAGTACCTACAGACGTAAGTAAAGAATCTGATGTAATCAATTTATTCAAAACTTCTACTCAAGAATTCGATAAAATCGACATTCTTATAAATAATTCAGGCGTGATGGAAGGAGGGTCTTTAGAAAACTTAAGTTTAAAAACATGGAATAATGTAATTAACGTAAATTTAACTGGTGTTTTCTTATGTAGCCGCGAAGCTTTTAAAATCATGAAATCCCAAGGTAATGGCAGGATAATTAATATTGGTAGTATTTCTGCACAAATGCCTCGAATAAATTCACTACCTTATTCAACTTCGAAACATGGCATAGTTGGTTTAACTAAATGTATAGCATTAGAAGGAAGAGATTACAATATATCAGCAAGTACATTGCACCCAGGAAATGTTCGTACAGAAACTCGATCTGAAAGAGATAAAAAGAATAACATGGATCTCGAACCAATGATGTCTACTGAAGAATTCGCTGAAATCGCTATTACAGTAGCATCTTTACCTCCTCATATGACTATGCTCGAATCAATAGTACTACCAATAAATCAGAAATATGTAGGCAGAGGATAATAATCTCTATGGTATTCTGTTAAATAAAAAAGAGGAATTCGATCTAATTATGGTGAATTCAAGAACAATTGCAATCGATGGCCCTGTAGCTTCAGGAAAATCAACAGTAGGTTCTCTCGTAGCAAGTCAACTAAGCTGGCAATTTGTTGATACAGGACTAATGTATCGAGCTGTGGCCTGGTTATTGTCAAAAAAAGCCATTAAAAAAACGAATCTTGATAAAATTAAAACGATACTTGATAAACATCAGATAGAAACTACATGTGATAATGAAAAAACTACAATAACCATTGATGGAGACATAGTAAATGACTACCTATCTGATCCATCTGTAATTAAAACTGTTTCAGAATTCTCAACAATACCTTATATTCGAACTTATCTAGTAAAAAAACAAAGGAATTTATCTGAGATTTCATCTACTGTAATGGCTGGCAGAGATATCGGAACTGTAGTATTACCTAATGCATCTACTAAAATTTTTCTACAAGCAGGAATTAAAACCAGAACTACAAGAAAATTATCAATCTTAGAACAAAATGATGAGGAATCACAAAAATCAATCACTAATGAAATTAGCCACCGTGACAAGATAGATAGTAATAGAAAAATATCTCCCTTAAAAGCAGCTAGTGATTCGTTCGTAATACATACTGACAACATGAATCTAAAACAAGTTGTTAATACAATAATTGATTTAAATAGTTACAACAAATGACTGTACTTAATACTATTTGTAACATAATCCAAACTGGAACCCTTAATATTTTTGCAAATTGGGAAATAAAAGGAAAACAAAATGTACCCAAAAACTGTCCTTTAATCATAGTCTCGAATCATCAAAGTAATTTCGACTCATCATTAATATCTGTCAGTATTCCAAGAGAAGTTCGTTTCTTGGCTAAATCAGAAGTCTTTCAAAATTCTATCAGTAAACAATTCTTAAACTGGTATGGTGCATATCCATTGAAACGTGGTAAAGTTGATGTAGAAGCTATGAAGTGGTGCTTAAAAACTTTACGTGAGAAAAAATCTCTTTTAATATACCCTGAAGGTGGTCGATCTCCTAATAAATTATCACGAGGACATTCAGGAGTAGCTTTGATTGCTTTAAAATCCATGGCCCCCATATTACCAATGAGTATAACAGGCACTGCACATCTACATTCAACTGCACGTATACTAAATCCTACAGGAAACTTTACAGTCAATATTGGGAAGCCATTCACATTAGATCAAATCCCTACAGAGACATATTCTAAAGAAATTCTAGCAAATATCACTCAAACAATTATGTCGAAAATTGCAAATTTATTACCTGAAAGTTATCGAGGGGAATATGCTTAATTCACAAGCAAAAAACCACTATATCCTAATAGGGCTATAAATATGTGCGGAATCATAGGATATCTTGGAAATCAAGACACAAAAAATATACTCCTTAATGGTTTAAAAAAACTTGAATATCGTGGATATGACAGTATCGGTATTGCAACTATTACGGCATCCCAAGAATTATCAATTACAAAGACAAGTGGTAAATTCCCAACTTTGAAAAAAGCTATAGTAGATCATCCTACTAATAATCTATACGGTATAGGACACACTCGCTGGGCTACTCATGGGAAACCTAGTAAAACTAACTCTCACCCACATTCTGACTGTACACAAAAAATAGCTGTCGTTCATAACGGGATAATTGAAAATTACCAAGAACTACGTGAAAAATTGACAATTTCTGGCCATAATATAGTCTCTGAAACAGATTCCGAATGTATTCCTCATATCATTGAAGATTACATAGCTAAAGGTCACTCTATTTCCCAAGCTACTCAACTCACAGCATCCAGATTAGAAGGTTCCAATGCAGTTGTCGTATCACATATAACTGAAGATCCTGTCAAATTGATAGCATTTAAATCAGGAAATGCAGGAGGAGTTGTAATAGGATATTCAAAAAATGCCACATTTGTCGCTAGTGACATAACTCCCCTCATCGAACATACATCGCAATTTACTTACCTAAACAGTGGTGAAATAGCTTACATTTCAGAAAACAATGTAGAATTCAAATCATTGAAAACATCCGATGTGCTACAAAAAGAAAAGGTAATATTGCAAGTTAATAATAAATCAACACAAAAAGGTACCTATAAACACTACATGCTAAAAGAAATACACGAACAACCTCAGTCTATAGTCAATACAATGAAAGACAGACTTTTTACTGCTCCTGCTAAAATTGACTTAAGCGATTGTAATTTAGATATATCTAGACTAAAAAACATTGAACGAATCATATTAATCGGAATGGGTAGCAGCCTTCATGCTGCAATGGTTGGGAAAATATGGATCGAACAATTTACGGGTATACCTGTAGACATAGATAATGCATCTGAATTTCGTTATCGTAATCCTGTAATCAATGAAAATACACTTGTAATCTCCGTATGTCAATCTGGTGAAACTGCAGATACTCTGGGAGCTATGGAAATAGCGAAGGCAAAAAAAGCATATCAAATTACCCTCACTAATTACCTTGAAACTCAATCAACTCGATTAGCAAATTCTTATATCCATTTACGTACTGGAACAGAAATTGGAGTAGCCAGTACAAAAACATTTCTGAGTTCTATGGCAGCATTATTTATATTAGGATTATTTTTAGGAAACGAAAGAAAAACAATACCAAACATCAATTTAAATCAAACGATTTTAAGCCTCAATCAGATACCTGAAAAACTAAATCAACTTTTATCTCAAGAATCCTTGTATACTCCTTTAGCTAAAACCTTATCCAAATACCGAAATTTTCTAATTTTAGGAAGAGGTCTCAATTATCCAATTGGAATGGAAGGAGCATTAAAACTTAAAGAGCTTAGTTATATTCATGCAGAAGGATATCCCGCCGGAGAATTAAAACATGGTCCAATTTCTCTTATTGATCAAAATATCCCAATAATCGCTATTGCTCCTCAGGATTCTCTTTATCCCAAAATGATGACTACAATCAGTGAAATTGCAGCACGAAATGGAAATATCATAGTTCTTACAACTGAAGGTAATACCGAAATTAAAAATTTTGCTGAACACATTATTTATTTACCAGAAATTGATGAACTCCTTAGTCCTTTTCTTACAGCTGTCCCTCTACAACTTTTATCATATTATGTAGGAATTTCTAAAGGTTACAATGTAGACCAACCTCGTCATTTAGCTAAGTCTGTCACTGTGGAATAATATAAAATGTTTACTACAAAAGAAGTTTCTCATATCAACACCGATGTTCTTATAATTGGTGGTGGCAGCGCAGCATGCAGGGCTGCTATTGAAGCTTTTGACTGTGGTGCATCGGTTACCATGATTGTAAAAGGCCTTTTTGGAAATTCAGGATGCTCTCTCAATGTAGGAACCAGTGCAAGTGTAGGAAGCTGGGCTGATCCTAAAGACACAAATTTCACTTCAATGCAGGACTTGATTTCTTATGGTGGATATTCAGGCAACCAAACTCTTGCTAAAATCCTGGTTGATGAAACTCAGGACAGAATTAATGAACTTATTTCCTGGGGTATAGATTTCGACAGAAATGAAGATAATTCTATAACTGTAAGTTACTCAGCTGAACACACATATCCCCGTAATGTTGCATTTAAAGATAATTCAACAAGAAAACATTCTTATGGATACCCTCCGGGTATAGCAATTATGAATACTCTTCTTGATCAGGTGGAAAATCGTAATATCCGGGTGATACAAAATAGTGCGTTAATAAAACTTGTTAAAGATGGAGCTGATGTTGTTGGAGGTTTAGCTGTTAATTATGAATCGGACAAGCTGCTTTTAATTAAATCAAAAACAACTATTCTGGCAACCGGAACTTATAGCCAGATTTTTTCAAAGACTTCAGTTTCTCTTGAAGAAACTGGTGACGGTCATGCAATTGGATATCATGCCGGTGCTGAACTTATAGATATGGAAGTTGTTAACTTTGTACCTTCAGCTACTGGTGCACTGCCAGGTGCAGTTTTTCTAAATGCCAAGAAAGAAGAGTTTTTACATAAACATGGTATCAATAGTTTAAATAATGTTACTAAAGAAATATTTTCAGCAGCAATTGCGCAAGAAATAATTGATAACGGTACAGAACGTGACACGATTTACGTAGACATGACAGAATTTTTTAAAAACAACGACTTAAATACAGATAATGATATAAAATCCACTCAACAAGGAAGTCTTTTGGATATAGTTATAGAAAATATCAAAACTTACGGTACAGTCTGGTCTCAGATCGTCTCATCAGTTCCTCAAAACATTCCTGATCCTGCAAAAGATCTACTCGAGACCACTCCAGCTGCCCATACTACAATTGGAGGAATTGTTGTTAATGAAAAAGGGGAAACTACTGTACCAATGCTTTATGCAGCCGGCGCAGTAGCTGGTGGTATATACGGACATGCCAGACCAGAAGGATATACGTCAATGATCCCTTTAGTTTACGGAAAAAGAGCAGGGAAATCTGCTGCAGAAATGGCATTAAAAACAAAACAAAAAGATATAGATTTTGAAGAAGCTTATTCCTGTAAAAACTTATTAAATATAACAGATGTTGATACTAAAAAAATCAAAAGTGAAATTAGAAATATTATGTACTCTCATTGCTGGGTTATACGGGATAATCACACCTTATCTAAAGGTCTAAATAAGATACAGAAAATTGCTAATGATTTAAATAACTCAAATGGGAAGACCCATAAAATAACTCCTAAAAAACTATTAGAAATATATGAAATTAGAAATATGTTAGATTGTGCTGAAATGATGATTTGCGGTAGTCTCTTACGAAAAGAAACAAGAGGAGCATTTCGTAGAAGTGATTATCCAGAACTTGATAATGACAACTGGCTGAAAAATTTACGGTATAAAGAAATTAATAGACAGTTAGAAATATATCCGACTGAAATAGATTTAAAATACTGTAAACCAGATAACTTGTGATTAGAATTAACGATGCCAGTCATATTCCATTGATATAGATCGATCTTTTAATGGTAATTTGATAGGAACACCACCTTGCGCTGAAGACATCTTTAATGCTAATTCAACTTCTAACGCCTTCGCAACTCTCCTGCCTGAATTTTTTGGCTCATCAAGTTTACCAGCCAAACAATCAAATACATCTGCAAATCCATATGTTGTACAACTACCTGAATCCATCTGAATTAAAGGCCAAGGTACTTCAACTCTATCAACTTTATATGACTGATTTTCAGGCAAATTAACCCCAGATAATGAAGAACGTTTGATATCCTTTGCTAAATGCCAAGTTGAATAAGCAGATCTCTTATATATCTCACCTTCTGTACCAGTAACACGCATCATCGGTCCACCTTTTCTAAAATGAACTACTTGGCCTGATTCGGTAACCAGCATTCCTTCTCCCCTGAATTCAGCACTTCCACTTTCTCTTTTCTCTTCATCTCCTATTGCTATAACCCACGCTGCTGGACTATCAATAAAATATGACCAATTCTGATGCTGCGAAAGATTCGTATCAGAAACAATATCATATGATACAACTTCACCAATTGCTCCTTCCTCTATTAACTGTTTTGCAGAAGCCATTGAAGGGTGCGATGCAGAAGTCGAACCACAAACTAATGGGACTCCAGCATTTTTACAAACTTCTACCATCTGATCAGTTTCTTCAAGAGAATATGCCATTGGTTTCTCTGTCATAATACCTTTAGCCCCATACTTCACAGCAAGGACAGTTAATTCAGCTCTACCCTTCACATTGGTTGAAATAGCCAATATATCCAAACTCTCTTTTTTAAGCATCTCTTTAGCATCACTGTACAATTTACTTATTCCAAAACGTTCTCCACAAATTCTAAGACGGTTTACATCTCTATCAGCAGCTGCAACTAACTCAACTTCAGGACGATCATGCAAAGCCATAGAATAAGAAACTGGTATTCCCAATCTTGAATCATGCCTTTGATAGGCATGGAATTTCCTATGAATATCAAGTTCACTATCATCAGGTGTTGGCCTATTAACATCATCTATATGCCATGTACCCATTCTGCTCCCAACATCATACAACATCCCCATCCATCCTAATCCTATAACACCGGCTCTAAATTTTTTCTCTGCCATATCGAATACTCCTTTTTTATTTCAATGATTTCACCAAACATGGCCGCTGGAAAGATTAGCATCAACACCTATCGAGGCTAATCTTTTCTTAGCCTCTTTATAGACATCTTCAGATAATCTACCTTTATTTGCTGTAATAANATTNTCCTGAAAATGATCTTTGTTTTTTGTTCCAACAATTGTCGTATTTAAATCTGGATGCGATAAAGTAAACCTTAGTATAAATGCNGTACGAGATTCACCTTCTTCTAATAATTCATCTAAATTAGCTTTACTATAATTTTNCCATTCTGCTNTAAAATTTTGTGNATTANTGNTAGGCCCTGATANCTCCCCTTTTGAAACACCTCCACGAATTATAGTACCTGCACCTGAATTAAAAGCAGTTGTAATCNATTCTTCATGCTCTCGATTTAAAGCAGAATATGGNATTTGAAATGCATCAAAAACTCCCATCTGTACATGNTCAGGCAATGAAGGTAAAGTCGAAGATGAACCTATATACCTNATTTTGCCTTCTTTTTTTATATCTAACAATGTCTGTATTAAATCATCTTTTTCAATCACNTCTTTNGATGGTGAAGAATGNAGTTGAACTAAATCTANGTAATCTGTTTTCATGCGTTTAAGACTTTGATTTACTCCNGCAATAATATTAGCCTTGTNAAAAACATGTACTTTTNCTGTTTTACCGTAACATCCACACTTNGATGCTAAAAAGTAGTCTGAACGACGATGAGAAATATATTTNCCTATTAGTTCTTCACTCATCTCGTAATCAATAGAAGTATCAATAAAATTTATACCAGAATCTAAGACTANATTTAANAGAATANTCACTTCATCTTCAGGCATTTTCCCAATNTCCATAGCTCCNTATCCNAACCGAGTTACCTGAATNCCCGTANTACCAAATTGTGTNNNTTCTAATCCCATTTAATTNCNCNTNAAACTTTACAANTCCAGATTTAATATTTAAGTATAGTTTTCTNAAATNGTTTAATGTATATTATCCATACATGCTAATAANTATCTACTAAAATGTAATATGGAGTAAATTATGTCACATCGTAATAGTGAACGTCCAATAATTTTAACCGATGATGCTTGGATAATGGGGGAACAGCCTCCCATATCNGTAAAAGATCTTAAAGAAAAAATGATAGACCCTCTTAAAAATACACCAGCAGCATTATGGTGGAGCATTGGCGATTATGAAAAATATCATATNGAAACAAATGTAGGTGAACGTGTAAGTAATGAAGGTTANAGTANAGACANAAATGCAGCTGCAATTCTAGAAAATCTGNTAACAGAATCTGGTGGTCCTCTAACTTCTCTAGTTAAATTATGCAAAGATGCAGGGATAGAATTNTTNCCTCGNGTAAGAATGAACAGCCATTACGCATACAAAGTTCAGTACGAAGGCGGATACCGTAATGAACATCCAGATTTACTAATTGGAAAACCTGGAGAAGAAATACCTGAAGGTACAATAGATNATGGTATTCGAAGAGGGAAAAATTATACNTTCAAAGAAAATCGAGACTATATGTATGCAGTGATTACTGAACTGTTTGAAAGATGGGATNTCGATGGAGTAGAACTTGATTTCTGTCGACACCCTGCTATGTTTCGTAGAGAAGAAGCATTCCAAAACAGATACCTAATGACCGATTTAATTAAACGTGTACGAGCTCGTATGAACGAAGTAGGTAAAGAACGTAACAAAAAAATACTACTTGCTGTACGAGTAGGTCAAACATTAAATAGAANTAGAGAAATTGGACTTGATGTTCGTAAATGGATGAAAGATGGACTAGTAGATATCGTAACTGCNGGGATAGGATGGATGCCATTTTCTCTACCTCTTCCAGAATTTGTTGAAGCTGCAAAAGGCACAAATTGTCAGATTTACGGATGTATTGAAGGACTACGCCCNCACGTAGACGATACATTATTACGTGGAACTGCAACTAAATTTTGGAATCAAGGAGCATCAGGAATACATTTATACAATTACTTCACTATGCACCCNCAATGGTGGGANCGNATGTTAAACGAACTTTCAGACCCCAAAAATCTTACAGGATTAAATNCGTGTTATGAAATAGAAGACTCTGGCCGNTATACATATNCTGGTCATGGTGATGCTTTCCAAAATGCATCNNTACCAGAACAACTTCCTGCAACCTTACGAGANACCCTAACAGATCGTGGCGCAATCTTTGAAATCGAAATTTCAGACGATATTGAAGCTGCTGTAAAANCAAAAACCTTAGAAACNTGCGTNCTCGGATTTNAAATGGATAATTTTNCTCCTACNCATGAACTTTCTGTAAAAATTAANGGCAAATCTCTNAATCGNCAATCTACTTGGACAGCAAATGGATCAGTGGANTGGGGGCCAATGNCAGGAAAACGAAATGTCTATTTCAATATCACCAGTCCACCNCTAAAAAATGGACTGAATATAATTGAAGTNAAACTCATAGAACCTAAGCCTTANAATTACATTCTAAGAGAACGAAAAGATGAAGAAGACAGGGCACCCNTTATTCNTAAAATTCATGTNCATGTTCTGTANAAACACTAATTATTTNANGATTCAACAATNCTNTATTGAGGTACAGATTCNTTNANTTGNCCTGTTNTNCAATCNATAGAGTCTATATTATGAGTCTCTGTAATAGTAAAATTAAAATCTTTTGTATCTGTATCAGAATTAACTACAGCCCCTAATTTAAATGTTTTATCATTNANATTTTCTANANNAGAAAAANTTACAGATTTATTTNTCCATTCCCANCCATATAAGGAAAANAGTTCTCTTTCAACTATCTGNTCAAATTGATTCTTANATGCTAAATTCCCTCTATAACAATTAGTNAANAAATCTGTGGANCCTTTANTATTTACNACAACTTCNGCTTCTTNTTNTGTCAATCTAACCCAATTTCNNCCAGAAGGAAAATCAATTATATTNGGAGCAAATTTATGNCCACCTATATGACTNGATTGCCAAACTCTNAAACTACCAAACTTAGGAATNAATTNATTNCTAAGATATTGATATACAGGTGATCCAAATGATGCACANCATGTATCCCGACTACCATGAACACANACAAAAATATCTCTCTCNATCGAATTTTGAACCTGATATTCTGTNAAATCTTGNAANAGATTTTTATCATTAATTAATCCCTCAATTAAATAGATTAGCTTATCNCGAGGCACTAAAAATTCAAATTTATTGTACCCACTTAATCTATTNTCATCCAAATTAAAAAAGATAACTCTACATCCATCACCTTGAGAATATTCATCATCTGGANCAATCCCCTGAAATCTAATANTACCNGGANCTGTATCTACAATACTCNTTAATTCCTCAGGAAANTTTTTTGATTCAGTAATCTCTGNTTTCCAAGGCCTTTNNATTTCTAGNAAAATAATTTTNTCCCAAGATGGTGCTGAACCACATGGATCTTCTTTAACATCNTTAGAAAANAAANTACAAGATNTATNTNNAATNACNACTATTCCTCCNNAATAATTTTAATNTNTATCTCTTACCATGGACTAGGCATCATACCTACTGAAACTTCAATAAGACATGATCTNTTCCTATNTATNGCCTTAGATAATTCANTTTCTAATTCATTAGGTTCATTTATCCGTANAGCATCCATCCCATAAGATTTTGCTAATTGAACAAAATCAGGATTTTGTAACTGAGAAGCAATTATGCGTCCATTATATTTGTTAAGCTGATCTCTATAAACATTACCATATGCATTATCATTAAATACGACCACAACTACATGAATTCCATACTGCATTGCAGTTGCCATCTCTTGAGAATTGAATAAAAACCCTCCATCTCCTGAAATACAAACTACAGGCCTGTCAGGTGCGGCAACTTTAGCTCCAAGTGCAGTAGGATAAGCAAATCCCAAATTACCAAAATAAGAAGATGTAATATATCCATCATGAGTATAAACTGGATAACCCATCCGACAAGCATATCCTATTTGATTCACCCCTTCAATTAAAATAGTTTCTTTAGGACTAGCAGAACGTATAGCACGTACAAAAGACATCTGTGGTTCAATATGAGAAATCCGTAATTTGATTGCTTCTTTTACACTAGCTATCTCATCCTTAGAATAAATAGAATTTAATTGGGTATCCTTGATCTCCTCAAGTAACTTTGTTAATACTATATTCACATTACCAATCATACTATACTGATTAATCATATCTCTGTAATATAGGTTGGCTTCATCAGGTACAATTTCTACAATACTCTTTACAATATCAAGTTGATTTTCAGGAATTCTAGTATCTATAGCAATGACAAGATCACTTTTACTAATTAAAGTATCAATTTCAGGACATGTAGTTAAAGGAACTCCCAAAGATAATGGATGATCATCTGCTATCATTCCCTTACCGCTACCAGATACAAAAACTGGAGCATTAATTAATTCTGATAACTTCGTAACTAATTGTGAAGTAAGAGCATTTCCTTTTCCAACCCACAATAATGGTCTTTTTGCATCAATAATCATTTGAAGCATTTCAGAATTTTCTTCATAGTTGAATGTTTGATTGGAATCCATTCGTTTTAATGTAATTCCCTCATCAATAACTGAAGAAAACATATCTGTAGGAATTTCAATTTCAACTGGTCTTTTCCTACCATTAAAAATTTTCTGAAATCCTTCTTCAATATCATTAACTGCATTTAACGGATTATCAATTAATCGAGACCATTTTGTAATAGGCTCTATCATTTTTATCTGACCATTTACTTCATGTAATGCACCTGTATCACGTCCTATCAAAGATTTTGGAATCTGTCCTGAAATAACAAAAACAGGATTAGAAGATGAATACGCCGTGCCAATCGCTGCAGAAGCATTCATCAGACCAGGGCCAGGAACAACCACTAATGCCCCCATATGTCCAGACACATGAGCATATCCATTTGCCATATATCCAGCACCTTGTTCATGTCTGGTAGAAATGAATTTTATCTGATCAGATTCTCTATAAAAAGCATCCATCAAATCATATAACTGGATTCCAGGAACTCCAAAGACAGTATTACATCCATTTATAATTAATGACTTAACTAGTGCATCAGCAATTGTCAAAGGAGGCATATTATACTCCATAAAGTAAATTTATTCTCACAATAAATCAGTAACATACTTAACAACTTCATCCTTTGATATCTTGACAGCATCAGAATCCGATCTTTTTTTAACTTCAATAACTCCTTGATCAATATTCCTGGCACTAACAACTAACCTAATAGGTAGACCAATTAAATCTGCATCATTAAATTTAACTCCAGGAGATTCAATTCGATCATCATATAACACGTTAGCACCACTAGAAGTCAATAATTCATATAATGAATCAGCTTCATTTTTAACATCTTCTTGTTCAACATTTAAACCTAACAAAGAAACATCGTATGGCGCAATTAATTTCGGAAATATAATTCCATTAGGATCATGATTTTGTTCAATACTAGCAGATAGAATCCGACCTACTCCAATTCCATAACAACCCATAATAATCGGTTGACGTACACCATCAGCACCTACAAAATATGCATTGAGCTTTTCACTATATGCGGTTCCTAATTTAAAAACATGTCCAATTTCAATTCCTTTTTCAATTTTTAACTTTGAATTGCAGTGCAAACATAAATCACCATCTTTTACTAAAGCAAGATCGCTTCCTATCTCTATAGAAACAGTAGTTTTTTTAAAATCACGTCCGTACTGAACATTTTTCAAATGATAATCAACTTTGTTAGCTCCAACAACATAATTCTTGTTCTCAATGACAGAATCATCAACAACCACTGTAACATCTTTGTGATCCCCAACAGGAGATGCAAAACCAGGAATGAATCCTGCTGATCTAATCAAACTATCACTTGCTATTGCCAAATCTTTTATATTCAAAGTATTACGTAATTTGATTTCATTTACTTCATAATCACCTTCTAAAACCACTACAATTAATTTACCATCAGCAAGATAAAACATGGATTTAAGTAGGTCTGATTTTGAAACATTTAAAAATGATGAAAGTGCGTTAATATCAGTGATACCAGGAGTATGTACTTCTTCAGGGGTAGCGTTACTACTATTACCAGAATTAACAGGCTTAACAAACTCAGCTCGTTCCACATTTGCACCATACTTACAACTTGTACAGATAGCAATAGAATCTTCACCAATATTTGAGAGAGCTATAAATTCGTGGGAATCTTTACCTCCAATAGCACCACTATCTGCCTCTACCATAACCGTAGATAAACCACATCTGTCAAAAATATTATTATATGCTTGGATCATATCCTCATATGCACTATCTAATTGATCAGAATTTGACGCAAAACTATATGCATCTTTCATATGAAATTCTCTACACCGTAACAATCCGCCTCTTGGTCTTTCTTCATCTCTAAACTTAGTTTGAATTTGATAAAGTATGAAAGGAAGATCTTTATAACTTTGGACATTAGCTGCAACTAGACTCGTTAAAACTTCTTCATGCGTCGGAGCCAACACTAATGTACGATTTCTTCTATCTTCCAAAGTAAAAAGGTTTTGTCCAAAAAGATCTTTTCGACCAGTACTATCCCATAATTCAGCAGGTTGTAAAACTGGCAAATGTAATTCCTGCGAACCGATTGTATTCATCTCTTCACGAATAATTGATTCAATCCTAAGTAGAGAATTCCAAGCCATAGGAAGATAACTATAAACTCCAGAAACAACTTGGGAAATTAATCCAGCTCTTTCCATTAAAGCATGACTACTTACTTCAGTATCCGTAGGCTTTTCTTTTAAAGTTTTACCGAACAATTTTGAAAATAACATTCTTAATCCTTTAAAAAATGATTAACTTGATTAACATTAATCATTTTCAAATTTACCAATCTCTTCTTTTAATGCTAATAACATTTTATTCTCTTCAACAACCTTTACCATTTCTCCTTTTCGGAAAATTATAGCTCTACCCACGCCTGCTGCAATACCAATATCAGCATCCTTTGCCTCTCCTGGCCCATTAACTTCACAACCCATCACCGCGACCTTTATTGTCGAATTTAAAGAAGTAAGCATGTCTTCTACCTGATTTGATAATCGAATAACATCAACATCAGCTCTTCCACAACTTGGGCATGCAACTAAGGTTGGTTTATTCTGTCGTATATCTAAAGAATTTAGTATATCCCATCCCACATCAACCTCACGTATTGGATCATCTGCAAGAGATACTCTTAAAGTATCACCAATACCCTGAGAGAGTAATAAACCAATCCCAATAGAACTCCTAACTGAGCCAGATAACAATTTTCCAGATTCTGTAATCCCCAAATGTAAAGGATAAGGAACTAAATTTGCCATTCTTGTATAAGCTTTAACTGTAGTATCTACATCGAAAGCTTTTAAGGATAATTTAATTAAATCAAAATCCAAATCTTCAAGAATACTAATTTCCCACAATCCTGTCTGTACCATATGGTCTACTATAGTATATGCTTCACCAGTTTCCTCTTCTTTAGGTAATTTATTAACACCATCTTTATGACGAGAGCCTCCTTTTGTTAAACCAATTTTCCCTACAGGTGGTAAACTACCAAAATTAACGCCAATACGAATAGGCACTTCTCTTTGCTTTGCCTCTTTAACAATTAACTCTACTTTACTCCGATCTCTTATATTCCCAGGATTTAACCTCAAGCAATCAACACCAGATTTCAATGATTCTAATGCCAATTGATAATGGAAGTGAATATCTGCAACAACAGGAATATTTACTTTTTGTTTAATACTTTTCAATGCTTTTGCAGCATCTAAGTCTGGGACAGCACAACGTACAATTTCACATCCGGCTTCTTCAAGCCCTTTAATTTGTGAAACCGTAGCCTTAATATCTCTTGTATCAGTTTTTGTCATTGACTGGACTGATATTGGAGCATCTCCACCTATTAAAACATCTCCAACAGCTATTTGTTTGGTAGGTCTTCTTTTAATGCTAATTTAAAAATCTCCTAAAATTAATTTTCATACTACAATCTTAATATATAAATAGTTGTTAAATCTATTTTAAACTATTACCTGAAAATAGAATCTCCTCTGATAAGTCTGAGGATATCAGAATAACTTATTACCAATATAAATATTAGTAATAAAACAAATCCACTAGCATGTATCAAGGATTCGATTTTTTTAGATAATTTCCCTCCTCGTAAAACTTCTATAACTAATACCGCTACTCTGCCTCCGTCAAGAAAAGGTATAGGAAGCAAATTTATAATACCCAAACTAACACTTAAAACAGCAATTAAGACAATTATTTCCCCTAAACCAAACTTATTAATTACTTCTCCTGTAACTTGAGCAATACCTATTGGCCCCATTAATCCACTACTAGACTGTGAAGAATTAGTATTGGAAAACAATCCTTGGACTGAAGCAACAATAACACTATTCCAAATTGCATCTCCCGCATCTGCTAATGCTAGATGAAATGGACGAGTAACTTGATCAGTTCGAACATTAACTAAACCAAGACTAACCCCTAGGGCACGTTGCTGAACAGTGTCTCCAATTTTAATATTAGGTAAATATTTACTAGCATCAATCAATGAAATTTCTGTTTCAGGATTCTTTACTTCATCCACAACTACTTGAGGAGAAGGATCTATTTTCCTAGGAACAACATTTACTACATCAGAAGTTATTAATTCAGGTGAAATTCCTCCTAACCGACTTATAGATCCTCTCTTAACTACTACCTCTACCTCTTGTCCTCGATATTGATCAATCCAGTCAACTAATTTACGCAGACGAACTTCAGAAGTTTTAAAAGAATCAAATCTATTTTCATTTAAAGCAACTATCTGGTCACCAACTCGAATACCTGCAATATCAGCAGGAGAATTAGGTACCAATCCATTAACTACAATATCTCCACCAATCATACGGGCATGAGGCAACATAAAAATAATCGTAAATATTAGGATAGCAAAGAATAAATTCATAACTGATCCAGCGATTAATACAAGTAATCTTTCTAAGAAATGACGATTTTCAAAACTTGTATAGTCTTCAGGATCTTTAGGATCACTTAATTTAACAAACCCACCCAAAGGAATTAAATTTATTGAATAGATGGTGCCACCAAGACGTTTACCAAAAATTCTTGGAGGAAAGCCAACGCCAAATTCTTCAACTCTCATCCCAAAAAATTTTGCTGTAATAAAATGTCCAAATTCATGCACACATACTATTACAATAAGTATTGGAAATATTAGTAACCAAGATAGAAAATCAGGCATCATTATCACCTATCGAATTCACAATTTCATATGTATTTAGTTTACTCCACTTAACTGCATCGATCATTGCCTTTAAACTACCATCATTATGATCAACATATTGAGAAAGTACTTTTTCAAAAACTTTAGGGATTTCACCAAATTTCAATTTACCATTTAAAAAAGTTTCCACTACTACCTCATCTATACCAACAAGTACTGCAGGCCATGTACCTTCCTTTTTAGCATACTCTAAGGCAATATTAAAACAAGGATATCTTTTATTATCCAAAGGTGAAAAATTTAGATTTTTCTGCGCAAGCAAATCTAACCTACTAACATTAGGATTAAAAAAACGATCTGGATAAAATAAACCATATTGAATAGGTATCCTCATATCAGGACTAGCCAAAGCTGCTTTAATTGAACCATCAACAAATTCAACCATAGAATGAATTAAACTTTCAGGATGTACATACACACTAATTTGACTCCATGAAAGCCCAAATAGCCAATGTGCTTCAATAACTTCAAATACTTTATTCATCATCGTTGCTGAGTCAATAGTTATTTTTTCACCCATCTGCCAATTTGGATGGTTTAATGCATCTTTTACTTTCACATTATATAGTTCTGTAATATCCCAATCTCTTAAAGCACCTCCTGAAGCAGTAATAATCACATTAGAAACTGATGGGTCACCTTGGAGGCATTGCCAGATTGCATTAGGTTCACTATCTAATGGCCTAATCTCTGCCTGACATTCTCTTGCAAGATCTGTTAAAAATTTACCTGCAATTACAATTGGTTCCTTATTTGCTAAAGCAATAATTTTACCTGCACGAATTGCGTTAACAATTGGATTCATCGCAACATCTCCACTTGTTGCCACTACTACAATATCAACATTCTCTTGTACAACCATCTCTTCCATACTAACTAAATGACATGAAGAATCGAAATTGTTATTTTGTAAAAAGTTCTTTTCATTACAAAAAATCATTTCGGGTAAAAACTCAGTGATTTGTTCACTTAATTTTTCACCACGAGACCCAGCAGCTAAACCAACTATCTTAAAATTCTGCGGGAAACTACGAACAACATCTAATGTTTGCCTACCAATACTCCCTGTAGATCCTAAAACAACAATTCTTTTCACAAAACTATCCAAATCAAATAATAGTACATAATAATAGCATTCAATACAAAAGAATCTACTTTATCCAAAATACCACCATGACCTGGTAATAAAGTCCCTGAATCCTTAACCCCGAATAATCGTTTAAATGATGACTCTAGTAAATCACCAATAAATCCAAAAATTACCAAGATTAAAGTTAAAAGTATTATGTCTTGCAACTTTAATGAAATTAAATCTAGAAAATGGATAACTATAGCTACAGCTAATGCACTGGAAATTCCAGCAATCAATCCTTCCCAAGTTTTATTTGGGCTCATCATTATTTGAGTAAATGGTATTTTTAACATTAATTTATGTTTTCCCCATAATGAACCTACAATATAAGCTAGAGTATCCGCTACCCAAATAATAGTTAACATAAAAATTATGAATTGAAGACCTTGATCCATAGTTCTAATCAAAATCATAAAAGAAAGAAATATTGCAGGACATAAACCTGCAGATAATGTAAGTATCGAATTACGCCATCCTATTGCACTCTTAATCTGACGAGTTTGCCAAACCGAATAACAAGTGACAATAACAATGAAAATCCAATGCCAAGTAGTTAATAATAAAGATCTTTGACCAAGAACAATCGAATCAGGAAATAATCCAGCAATTGAATGTGTAATAAGTACTATACCGATTGCCATACATACAGCAAAGGATTTGATTATATCAAATCCTTTTTTTGAACATAATAAACATATCTCTATAGTTCCCCAAACTGAAATTATAGCGATAGTCACTGAAAAAAAATATCCACCTAACCACACCATTAAACCTAAAATTGGTAAGCCAATAAATGTAGTAACAAAACGTAATTTAATATTTTTAATCATTATCTAGCTCATTTCCAAAATTAAGTAAACATATTCACTTAAAATTGCACTCATATAATTATTCAAAATTTATTATGACACACTACCATATTTACGAAACCGGTTACTGTATTCATTTAAGGCAACCTTAACTTCTTTTTCATCAAAATCAGGCCATAATGTTGTAGTGGAATAATACTCAGTATATGCGGACTGCCATAAAAGAAAATTACTAATCCTCATTTCTCCAGCAGTTCTAATAACTAAATCAGGATCAGGTAAATCTGTAGTATACAAATATTTCTCTACTAATTCTTCATCAACATTGTTATGATGAACTTTATCTCTGATCATAGATTTAATAGCATCTACAATTTCTGCTCTACCCCCATAATCAAATGCAATTGTTAGAGTCAATCCACTATTTCTCTTCGTGTCGGCAATACAATTATCTATCAACTGCCTTGTATCTAAATCTAACTTATCTAAAGAACCTATATGACAAAGTTTAATATTTTTATTGTTCAGTTCATTGATTTCCTGATTTAAAGCTTCTCTTAATAATAAAATCAATGAATTTATCTCGTTAGATGGACGACTCCAATTTTCAGTAGAAAATGCAAATAATGTAACAAATTTAACTCCATGTTTGCTAAATTCTTCCATTATACGAACAAGATTTTTTGTTCCTTCTCTATGACCTTGAGTCCTAGGCATGTTCTTTTTCTGTGCCCAACGTCCATTACCATCCATTATAATAGCAACATGCTGGGGTATATTACTCATCCAAATATGCTCCTATACAATATTTAACTATACAGACAGACCTCAAGAAGGTCCCAAAATTTAAATCTTTAATTCAAAACTAATTCTCAAGAATCTCAATATTTTTATTCTTTTCTAAATTAGAAATCTCGCCAATATATTTTGTTGTTACTTTCTCAATTTTTTCTAACAATCTTTTAGAGACATCTTCAGATATCTCCTTACTTTTTTCAGATGTTTTTATATTTCCTATTATATCTCTACGAATATTTCTAATAGAAACACGTGCGTCTTCACTCTTTTGTCCGATTCCTTTAACTAATTGCTTACGCCTTTCTTCAGTTAAAGGGGGAAGGTTTACTATAATACTCTCTCCATCACTTTGTGGCACAACTCCCAAGTCAGACGAATATATCGATTTTTCAATATCTTTAATAGAATTCTTATCCCATGGTTGAATTTGTAATACTCTCGCTTCTCTGATTATGATTGATCCCAATTGAGATAATGGAGTCGGTGCCCCATAATAATCAACCATTAAATTTTCTACTAATGCAGTATTTGCTCTACCAGTACGCACAGTAGCAAAGTCTCTACTTAAAGAATCTATTGATTTCTTCATCCTATTATTAGCAATATTTTCTACTTCATTTTCAGTAACCATATTCTTAACCCTACTTTCAAAAACAATAGAAGATTCTTGAATAAAAATTAATCCACCTATAAAGAATTAGACAAATTATACTAAATCAGTCTATATACTTCCAACCATGGAACCCACATCTTCACCACAAACTAATTTTAGTAAACTATTTTCAACAAATAAATCAAAAACCAAAATAGGCAATTTATTCTCCATGCATAATGAAAGAGCGGTAGAGTCCATAATATTTAATCCATCATTGAGTGCTTCCATATATGAAATATGAGAAAGTTTTTTTGCATCAGGATTTTTATTTGGGTCAGAAGAATACACACCATCAACATTATACTTTGCCATTATTAATACCTGGGAATCTATTTCAATTGCACGTAGTGCTGAAGCAGTATCAGTAGTCATATATGGATTCCCAATACCTGCCGCAAATATAACTACTCGCCCTTTTTCCAGATGACGAATAGCTCGACGCCTAATATAAGTTTCTGAAATCTGACGAATATCTATTGCTGACAAAACCCTGGTATCAACATTAACAGAATTTTCTAAAGTTGATTGTAAAATCATTGAATTCATCACAGTTGCAAGCATACCAACATAATCTGCAACAGCTCTTTCCATTCCTTCTACTGACGCTTCCGAACCACGCCAAATATTTCCACCCCCAACAACTACACCAACTTCCACACCTAACTGAACAACTTTTTTTATTTCTCCAGAAATATACGATACTGCACGTTGATCAATCCCATAATCTTGATCACCTTTAAAGGACTCTCCACTTAACTTCAATAATATTCTTTTATATTTTGAAGTAGGAGTCTGGGATTTCACCATAACTTTATTCCCCTATTGCAAATCTAATAAACCGAGTAATTCGAATATTCTCTCCCATCTTGCCTACAGCATCAGATATCATATTTTCAACTGTCTTCGAAGGATCTTTAATACATGCTTGATTAACTAAAAAATCATCTTCATTGATTTCTGTATCATCTTTTTCATCTGGGACATCATCTGAATTGATATACTGAGGATTCATTGCTGCAACCTGCATTGCTATATCATGAGCCAATTCTTTAAATTCAGATGTCCTAGCCACAAAATCAGTTTCACAATTTAGTTCCACAATGGCTCCTACCCTGGACCCATTGTGTATATAAGATTCAATAACACCTTCTTTAGTATCTCGAGAAAGTTTTTTTGTTGCTTTTAAACTTCCTAGTTTTTCTAATAATTCTTTAGCTTTTTCAATATCCCCATCAGCATCTTCTAATGCCTTCTTGCATTCCATAATGCCAAAACCAGTGGAATTACGTAAAAGTTTGATTGAATCAACATTAACACTCATTAATTAGTCCTTAAAACAATATTCACAATTCTAAAGTTTTATTTTGAATCTGTACTAGCGACTTCTTCATCTGTACTAGCGACTTCTTCATCTGTACTAGTGACTTCTTCATCTGTACTAGCTACTTCTTGGGTATTAACCACAGATCCTTCTAAAATTGCATTAGCAATAAATCCAGTAACTAATTTTATTGATCGTATCCCATCGTCATTACCAGGGATTGGAAAATCAATTCCTGATGGATCACAATCAGTATCAACAATAGCTACAACAGGTATACCTAATTTCTTTGCTTCTGCTACCGCTATAGATTCTCTTCCAACATCTACTACAAATAAAACACCAGGTAATTCATTAAAATCTCTAATTCCATCAAAATATTTATTGAGTTTATTAATTTTATTCTCTAATCCTAATGTTTCTTTCTTGGTTAATACTTCGAATTCTCCACTATCTCTACGAGATTCAAGAGAAAGCATATAATTAATCCTATCCTTAATAGTAGCGAAATTAGTTAAAGTCCCCCCTAACCATCTCGAATTCACCCACATACTATTACTACGGCTAGATTCCTCAATTATCGCGTTAACAGCTTGTTTCTTTGTACCAACAAACATAACCCGTTTACCATTTGAAGCAACATCTTTAACGAATTCTATAGCATGTTCTAATAAACTTAGAGTCTTCTGGAGATTGATTACATCTATACCATCCTTTTGTGCATAGATATATGTTCCCATTCGAGGATTCCATCTTCTACGTTGATGACCAAAATGAACACCAGCATCAACTAAAGCTTGTATTGTTGGAGATTGGTTCCCCTCTATTTTTTCCTCAACAACCACACCGTTATTACTAGCATTTTTATCATTCAATTAGACAGTCCTACCTAACATTTATTCCTAAATTTTAAAAAGAAGTATTATATAGAAAATACACAACACTTCTTTATGCGAGTATAACATAGCATTTTTCTAATGGTAAATAGATAATTGCTCTGAATAGTGCCTTATGTTACAATCTGTAGATAGGATAATGAAACAGATAAAGGTATATAACGCATACTTAAAGCATAAAATAGTTACCTAAATTACTGTGAACTTTAATTAAATAATAATGCCATTAGACAAAAACGTAAAAGAACAATTAATCGAAAAATATAGAGTTACTGAAAATGATACTGGTTCATCTGAAGTACAAATCTCTTTACTAACATCTCGAATAAATAGCCTTACAGATCATTTAAGAAATAATAAACACGATCAGTCATCCAAACGAGGTTTGCTAAAATTAGTAGGAACCCGTCGAAAACTTCTAAGATATCTCCGGTCAACCAACCCAGATCGTTATATTACCCTTATAAATGACTTGGGATTACGGAAATAATATTGTATTTTAATATTGAAAAAAACATAGATTCAAAATTATTATCTATCGAAACTGGAAAATTAGCCTTACAAGCAAACGGTTCCGTTGTAGTAAAACTAGGAGACTCAATGGTTCTAGTTACAGCAACTATGAGTCCACCACGCGAAGGCATAGATTTTTTCCCTTTAACAATCGATTTTGAAGAACGTTTGTACTCCATTGGAAGAATCCCTGGTGGATTCTTTAAACGAGAAGGACGACCCAGTACCGAAAGCATTCTAATAAATCGTTTAACTGATCGTCCATTAAGGCCTCTGTTTCCTAAAGGATTTCGTAATGAAGTTCAAATAATAATTACTAGTCTTAGTTCAGACCAAGAAACTCCGCTAGACATGCTAAGTATGCTTGGTGCTTCTACAGCATTAAGTATATCCGATATCCCATTTGGTGGTCCCATGGCAGCAACTCGAATTGGATACATAGATGGTTCTCTAACAACTAACCCAACCTATAGTGAATTAGAAAAAAGTGAACTTGATTTAGTTGCAGCTAGTAATAAAGATGGAGTCATTATGCTTGAAGCAGGTGCTAGTGAATTACCTGATGATCTAATAGTTGAAGCAATTGAATTAGCTCATAAAACCAATCAAGAATTAATAGAAATGCAAAATGATCTTGTTAGCAAAATCAACCCAACAAAACAATCATTTGAATCTGCAACTTACCCTGATGAATTAAAAAATATCATTAATGAAAAAGCTCGAACTCAATTAGAGAGTATTTTGGATTCTGCAGACACAAAATTAGAGCAAAAAGAAAAAATCAATAATGAACAGAAAAAAATCAATGATGAATTCGAAGACCAATATTCCACCTCTCATATTGAACAAGCTTTTGATGATGTTTTAGATTCTATATTCAGACAAAGAATTTTGGAACAAGGCAAACGTCCAGATGGCCGTAACTTAAAAGAAATAAGAACATTATCTTCTGAAGTTGGTCTGCTTCCAAGGGCACACGGTAGTGCAATCTTTAATCGAGGTGAAACACAAATACTTGGAGTCGCAACTTTAGGCTCTCTAAGTGAAGCTCAAAAACTGGATAACATTGGTCCTAAACAATCTAAAGAATTTATGCTTCATTACAATTTCCCTCCGTATAGTACTGGTGAAACAGGACGTGTAGGTTCACCAAATCGAAGAGCAATAGGACACGGAGCACTTGCTGAACGAGCATTGCAGGCTGTATTACCTAATACAGAAGAATTCCCATACACCATTCGACTAGTTGCTGAAGCACTTGGATCAAATGGTAGTACCTCTATGGGTAGTACCTGCGCCGGATGTTTAGCCCTTATGGATGCTGGAGTTCCAATCAAATCTCCTGTAGCAGGAATCTCTGTAGGATTAGTTACCAGTGACAATGGTGACTATACATTATTAACTGATATCCAAGGCATGGAAGATCATTATGGAGATATGGACTTTAAAGTTGCTGGAACATCAGAAGGCATTACAGCTATACAATTAGATATTAAAATCCAAAATATAAATATGGATATTGTTAGAGATACGTTTAAACAAGCAAAAGAAGCTCGAATCCAAATTTTAGATACAATGCTTAAAACTATTGAAAAACCTAATCAGGAATTAAGTCCGTATGCTCCAAGAATAATTAAAATTAGTGTGCCTAAAGAAAAAATTGGAAATGTAATTGGTCCTGGTGGTAAAACAATACGAAGCATTATAGAAAGAACTAATGTCACTCTCGATATTGATGATGACGGCATCGTTACAATTGGATCAACTAATGAAGACAATGCCCAGGAAGCTATAAAAATCATTGAAGATATGACACGTGAAGCAAAAGTTGGAGATATATATACAGGAAAAGTAGTTCGTACTCTCGACTTTGGCGCATTTGTGGAAATATTACCTGGTACTGATGGATTAGTTCACATTAGTGAATTAGCAAATCACCGAGTTGCAAAAGTTGAAGATATCGTCAAAAAAGGTGATGAAGTCCAAGTAATTGTTAAGTCTATCGATCCTGCTTCTCGCAAAATTTCATTATCAATGAAAGCTCTCCTAAACGAAGATTAATTTACTACTATTTTCTGACTAAAATTACAACTAGTAGTTTTTCTATAGAAATCTATATCCTTAATCCTTTACAATATCCTATATCATTCAAAAAATATATTTTAAGGTAAAACCATGGATAAGATTAATGTAGTCATAAATGGAATACTCGGTAAAATGGGACAGGAAGTAGCTAATGCTGTATCTCAAGAATCAGATATGTGTCTTTCTGGTGGTGTAGACATTACTGCTGGAAATAATACAAAACTAGACAACATAAACGTATATTCAAATTTAGATGAAATACCAGACCATATCGATGTAGTAATAGATTTTACGAATAGCGAAGGGGCAGAAACAACAATACAAAAATCAAAAAATCATGGTTACAATATTGTGATCGGTTCTACTGGAATTCCAGAAAAAATAATTACAGATGCATCCAATATTGCAAAAGAAAAAAATATAGGTATTGTTATAGCTCCAAACTTTGCTATCGGAGCTGTACTTATGTCCCATTTAGCAAAAATTGCAGGACCATTTTTTGAATATGCTGACTTAACTGAAATGCATCATGAAGCAAAAATAGATGCACCCTCTGGAACTGCTATAGCTATAGCTAATTCAACTCTAGAAAATAAAACAAAACCATTTACTAATACCAATACTGAAAAAGAAATATTACCTGGTACTCGAGGATACTCTCATAATGGAATAAATATCCATAGTGTCCGTATGCCTGGCAGAATAGCTCATCATGAACTAGTATTTGGTGCTCCTGGACAAACTCTCACTATTCGTCACGATTCTATAGGTAGAGAAAGTTTTATGCCCGGTGTAATATTAGCAGCAAGAACGGTAATGAAAGAAAAAAGGCTTATTAAAGGACTTGAAGAATTGTTGGGACTAAAATCTAATTAATATTTCATCTTATCTTAATTGATATTTCTAGTAATATATAAATTAAAAAAATGGATTAATATCTAATATGCGTATTACAGTAATTGGTGCTACAGGCACAGTAGGAAGAATCTTCCTAAAACTCTTGGAAGAAAGAAATTTTCCTTATTCAGAACTTAATCTTTGTGCTTCAAGTAAATCATTAGGTAAATCATTATCAGTAAATAACAAATCTTACAAAATTGAACCTGTCTCTGCTGAGCTTCTCAGAAAAACCGATATTACTTTCATTTCTGCTACAACAGAAATCAGTAATGAAATAGGATTGTTGGCTCAGTCATGCGGGTCGACTGTTATTGATGATAGTTCAGCTTTTAGACTCAAACCTAATGTTCCATTAGTAGTTCCTGAAATAAATGTTGATGATCTTTATAACCACCAAGGGATTATATCTATACCTAACTGTACTACAACTCCGTTAGCTATGGTTTTAAATGCCTTGTCAAAATATCAAAGTATAAACAGAGTAATAGTTGATACTTATCAATCCGTATCAGGTACCGGTAAAAGTGCAATCAATGAATTACATCAACAACATTCTCAATTAACTTCAAACCAAACTATCAGTGACCCACAAATTTACCCTCACCAAATTGCATTTAATTTAATCCCTCAAATTGATGTATTCACAAAAAATGACTATACAAAAGAAGAAGAGAAAATTATTAATGAAACACGCAAAATTCTACATAACTCTAATTTACCAATTTCTTCAACTTGTGTTCGTGTACCAGTAATCATTAGTCATTCTGAAGCAGTACATATAGAATTTAATAAAGAAATATCTACTAAAAAAATCAGAGAATTACTGTTAAATCACCGAGGAATATCTATACTTGATGATACAAAAACAAATTCTTATCCAACTCCGCTACAAACTGAAGGTACAAATGATGTCTATGTAGGGCGGATTAGAAAAGATGTTTCTCATAAAAATGGTATTGCGCTTTGGATTGTTTGTGATAATTTAAGGAAAGGTGCAGCACTAAATGCTATACAAATTGCAGAAGAACTAATAGAAAGAAATTTGGTTAAATATACACCTTAGTTATAAATAGGGTTATGAGGAGGTAAATATGACATTCGGTAGACTTTTAACTGCTATGGTTACTCCATTCGAAGACAATGGAGACATAAGTTATTCTCAAGCAAGAAAATTAGCAAAAGCTTTAACTCTCTCAGGAAGTAATGGATTAGTAATTGGAGGTACTACTGGAGAGGCACCCTCGATGTCAAATGAAGAGAAAATCCGTTTATTTGCTGAAATTAAAGAAGAAGTTGGAACCTCTGCATCTGTTATTGCAGGAACTACAGATAATAACCACGCAAACTCCGTTCTTCTTTCTCAAGAAGCAGAAAAAGTAGGAGCAGATGGATTACTATTAACTGTTCCTGCATATAATAAACCATCTCAAGATGGACTTTATTATCATTTTAAATCAATAGCTGAATCAACAAATTTACCTGGTCTATTGTACAATGTTCCGTCACGAACATCATTAAATATGACTAGCGAAACAACTCTAAAATTAGCTGAGATTGATAACATCGTTGGAGTTAAAGAAGCATCTAGCGATGCTACTCAAATAACATCAATAATAGATGGAGCTCCAGATGGTTTTCATGTATGGTCTGGTAATGATGATGAAACATTCTCAATCATGTGTGTGGGAGGATATGGAATCGTCAGTGTCGCATCAAATGTAATAGGATCTCAAATTCAAACAATGATACAAAATATTCTTTCTGGCTCTATTTCTGAAGCTGCTAAAAACCATCGTTATTTATTACCTTTGTTTAAAGCAATTTTTTGGGTGACTAATCCAGCACCTATCAAATATGCTGTAAATAAAGCAGGGTTCAATGCGGGGCCACTTCGACTTCCAATGTTTGAAGTTGATGAAACTTTTAAATCTCAATTCAATCCATTGATAGAAAAATATAAAATTGATTTACCCGTATAATATCAGGTAAATTTTATAATCCCTATAATCAATTCTTCGAACGGGTGTTCCTGATGACGCCCCTGCTGATGGATAAGCTCCACCAGAGGGGCCACTGTCAACATATACTAATTTTTGTAAAATAGCACCCAAATCTGACTAATAACTTATTTCCCTTTGAGTAGAAAAACACCACCAACAATCGTATTGACTACCATTAAGCCAAAAACTATAAATATTGCTTGACCTAAATCAATAGGAGCGATGCTCAAAATAAGGAAAATTGTACCGAAGACTACAAATACCCAATCTACAATAAGATGTAATCTCTTTTGAATAAGCGCTGCAATACCAAAAATGATAAATGCAACACCCCAGTAGAAAAATAATCCGTTCCACAATACACCACCAACTATCTGGATAGTCACTGCATTACTAAAATTTATAGCAGCATCTGTGGCTTTTGATTGAATAGCCCCTACTGTCGCAAGATCACTCAATGATCCTACTATTGCCAGAGTTACAAGTCCAATGAAGAGAACAGTGCTAATCTGGGCTACTATTCCACCTGGTTTATCTTCTCCTGACATTGTTTTTGAAAGTAAAGTAGCTCCAACCAATGCGGAAACAAAACCTAAGCTATTAACTACCGTTAATATAGTTGTAAGATTCTGATTATCCATGATTTCCTGAACTGCTTCTGTGGGTGTATTAGCTTGTCCAATTAATATACTAGCCAAGAACCCTGTAATAAATGTAACAATAGGTCCAATAATTAGCATCCATGCAATAATTTTATTAGAATTCATAAATCCTCCATTTTCTTCTGTTAATTATATCGTTTGCTTATTTTTCCCGAAGGACAAAAACACCTGCAACAACAGCAACAAGTTCTACTCCAACCCAAATTATCAGTCCAACTGCATCAGGAATTTCTGCATCAACAACTGAACCAAGAATCATTAATATACCAACTACAACAAACAAACAACCAACAGCAATATGGAAACGCTTTTGAATAAGAATAGTACTACCAATAAGGATATTACCTATTGCCCAATAGAAAAATAACCCTGAAAACATTCCATTTCCAACAAGATCCATTATCGCAGCAGATTCAACGCTAGTTGCAGCTACTTCGATAGTTGCAGCATTCATACCTGTTGCTACTATTCCAATTGCTGCAAGTCCTGCAAAAATAACTCCTGCAACAGCTGCATAAGCACTTCCTGCCTGACCTTCAGCATTCATCGAATTTGCTAAAAGTGCCATACCAATAAATGTCGCAACAAATACAACACTACCTAAAGCGGTAACTATCAAAGAAAGCTGCGTATTTTTCATCAAATCTGCAACCGCAGCTGGACCAGGATCTCCATCTCCAATCAGTGCACTATATAAACCAGCCAAGACTACGAAAGTTAGTATTGGACCAATAACCAATAACCAACCGGTTAAACTTCGAGTATTCATATCTCCTCCTTCTATTTTATAGCAACAACACCACACTATAACTGTAAATATAATGTTGTAACTTTAACAATGAATACTGGAAGTTTGAACTATAGATAAAATTTAGTCAAGGAAAAAAGATGTAAACAACTATTCAAAATCTTACAAAACCTATTACTAATAGGCTTAAATCCTATATCAACTGACGAACTACAATAGTTTCTTCTCGTTCTGGACCTGTAGATATCAAATCTACTTTACATCCAATAAGTTCTTCAATACGGTTAATATAATTCACGGCACCTTCTGGAAGCTCAGAAAAATCAGAAATCCCTGCAGTTGGCCTATCCCAACCATCAATTTCTTCATATACTGGTTTACATCTATCCAAAACAGAAGCATTCCCAGGAAAATCATGTACTACTTCTCCATCAAGTTCATATGCAGTACATACTTTAATTTTATCTAAATCATCAAGTACATCCAATCGAGTCAAAAAAAGCGAAGTATATCCATTTATTCTCAAACTATACCTTCCAACTACTGAATCAAACCATCCTACTCTACGTGGACGTCCAGTTGTAGTTCCAAATTCTTTTGCTAATTCACGGATATAATTTGCTAAAGACCCAACCAGTTCAGTAACAAATGGTCCTGATCCTACTCGAGTACTATATGCTTTAAACACACCAAATATTTTATCAATTTGCCCTGGTAATAAACCTAAACCTGTACATGCTCCTCCTATGGTAGGATGAGAAGAAGTTACAAAGGGATAAGTTCCATGATCTAAATCTAATAAAGCACCCTGAGCACCCTCAAGGAGAACTATTTTATCTGATTCAATAGCATCATAGACAGCATGCTCTACAGGACCAACAAATGGCATAAAAGATTTGGACCATTCAGAACATTTTTCCCAAACTTCAGCAAATGAAACTGGTTTATCATTATACACGTTACTTATTAACGCATTCGCATAGGCAACTGCATTTTCTAATTTGGGCCGTAAAAATTCCATATCTGCCAAATCTGCCGCCCGTATACCAATACGTGCTACTTTATCAGTATACGCTGGACCTATTCCTCTACCTGTAGTACCCAATGCTTGTTTACCTCGAGCCTTTTCAGCTAATTCATCTAGTAAAATATGATAAGGCATTACTAGATGCGATCTCTCGCTAACCATTAATCTTTTCTCAATTGAGACACCTTTCTTAGTCAAATTATTAACTTCTTCTAAAAAAGCATCCGGATTAACAACTACTCCATTACCAATCACATTAAGTGCTGATGTAACAAATATTCCAGTAGGTATTAAATGTAATGAAGATTTACCAAAATCATTAATCACTGTATGACCTGCATTATTACCACCCGAAAATCGAGCAATAATATCTGCATTCTGGGCAAGGAAATCCACAATTTTTCCTTTTCCCTCATCACCCCACTGAGCTCCTAAAACAGCACAAACCGGCATAAATATCCTCCAAATCAATAAAAATAAGCCCAAGCGAGTATAACAGAATGGAAAAGAGATTAACATAGAAAGAATATCAATTTGACAAGCTATTATTTTTGTCAGATGATTAAATTGTACAAGGATATAGATAGTTTATTTACTTATAATATCACCATATATTTTGACTGAAAAAAGTTACAACAGTAATATATCTTTCAAACTTGGTTTGTTAGCATCTCATGAAGGAACCAATGTTCAATCTATTATTGACGGGTGTCAATCAAACGTTATTCGTGCAGTACCAAGTGTTGTAATCAGTAATAATTCACAATCCGGTGTATTACAACGCGCCAAAAAAGCTAATATCCCTAATTACCATGTAAGTGCCAGTCAATTTAATAATCAACACAACTTAGATACTGCAATACTCAAAATCCTACAAACTCATGATGTAAACCTTGTCATTCTAGCAGGTTATATGAAAAAACTAGGAGATCAGGTTTTAAATATATATAAAGGAAATATCTTAAATATTCACCCATCTATTTTGCCTAAATTCGGAGGAAAAGGTATGTACGGAGACAAAGTACATCAGGCAGTACTCAATTCTGGAGACAAAAAAACAGGTGTAACTATCCATGTGGTTACCAAAAATTATGATGAAGGACCAATTATTGCACGTACAGAAATTACTTTAGCAGAAGATGAAACAATAGACTCTCTTAAACAAAAAGTTCAGAAAAAAGAACATAAACTTTATGTTGAAACTCTTCGTAAAATAACATTTGGCGAACTCACTTTATAAACTAGCGAATTCTTTTATAATTTGATCTGTTTTAGCCGCCATAATAAAGTCATTTCTATGAAGACCTCTTATCTTATGGGTCCACCATTGAATTTCTAAATTACCCCACTCAACTACTATTTTAGGATGATGACCTTGCTTTTCTGCCAATTCAAAAATTTTGTTTGCAAGGTGCATAGTTTCTGAAAAATCAGAGGTTTGGAAACTTTTTTTTAATCGTTGGATTGAATTTTCCTTAATAAGTATCCATTTATCTATCTGAGGAAGCAAAACATCTATTTCTTCATGAGTTAAGAGCGGTGCTCCTCTACGACAAGGTATGCATTTTTCCTGAGAAATTTTATTTATACCCATATCTGTTCACCAAATAATATTATTCTATCATTTATCAAAAAATATTTACTAATTAGAAAATTATGAAAAATTCATATATTATAAAAAAATATTTTAGATCATATAGCTAACAATAATGACATCTGTAAATACAGCAATTATACCAGTTGCAGGACTCGGAACTAGATTTTTACCTGTTACAAGTTCAATTCCTAAGGTGATGCTACCAATCATAGAATTGCCTGCCATACACTTAATAATTCAAGAGATAGTAGATTCAGACATACAAAAACTGGTGCTAGTTATAGGAAATGACGCAGATACAATTAAACAATATTTTAATCCTACAGAATCACTGAAAAAAATTTTAAAAAGTCAGAATAAAGAATATTTGATTGATAAAATTTTCGAACTTAATCAAAAAATAGAAATCAGATATGTTACTCAAAAACATCCCCGTGGGTTAGGGCATGCAATATTGCAAGCTAAAAATCTCACTCAAAATGAACCAGTTGCCGTATTATTACCAGATGATATTATATCTACTACTGACGAACCAATTACTAAATTGATGATAAATGAATTTCATCGGATACAACAAAGTGTCATCGCTATACGTAAAGTACCCGATGATCTTATTTCTTCACTCGGCATCATACGTCATAACTCAAAGGATTTCCACGAAAAATTGTTTGAAATTACTGAACTTATAGAAAAGCCAAGTATCAAAGATGCACCATCTAATCTTGCAGTGACTGGTAGATATATCATCAAACCAGAAATATTTGATATACTTGAAAACACTCAACCGGGTGCATTGCAGGAAATTCAATTAACAGATGCATTATCATCTTTGTTGCAACACCAAAAAATCTACGGCTATAAATTTCCAGGTGAACATTTTGATATCGGAACACCTTTAGGATTAATCAAAGCAAATATATTCTATGCCTCACAAAAATCTGAATTTAAAAAAGAACTTATGAATTGGTTGAAAAATCAAAATTCTATATATTGACCTTATTAATTTAACATTGTAAGATGGCAAAAATATATAAATGTGAGCCATGCAAATTATACTAGCAGGATGCGAATATTCTGGGACAACTACATTAGGGTTAGAATTGAAGAAGTGGGCAACTAATCAATTAGGAATAGCTCCAGAATATCATGACCACTGGAAAATACCAGAAATCAGCTGTTATCCAACTGGCCTTCCTTCTGCAACTCTAACAGAATCTGATAAAAATCATATATTGTCATTAAGCCCAAAACTTAAGGAAATGATACAACGGCAAAGTATTATATATCATATGCCTGACAAAATTGACGACTCTGATTTCATTTACATTGGATTCCATTATGAGGATACGGTCTATTGTGATAAATATTTCTCCTATGGAGGAGAAACAGAAGTCCAAGGTGGTCCACGTACAAATTATTCTCGTCATCTTGAACAAAAACTCTTATCTGGAGCTCCAGATATAATTGTAATTCACGTTACTTGTAATTCCGAAACTATTAAAAAACGTATGGAATCTGACCCACATCCTTATCAAATAATAAAACCTCAAGATATCGATGAAATTTTAAATAATTTTGAATATGAATTTAGTAAATCACTACTATCTCCTCTTAAACTAGATACTACTAACAAATCAATTACTCAAAGTACTGACGAGTTAATAAAATTAGTTGAATCAGCGCTTTCTGAAAATGACAAGATTAGAATAAAAGCCCATAAATTATTTGAGGAAATAAATAAATAATGCAACTCTTATTTATCGGATGTGAATATTCTGGAACAACTACATTATCTCGAAAATTAGATGAGTGGCTAGTTGAAAATATTGGTGACCAAGGAATGGGATACCATGATCACTGGAAAATACCAGAAATTTCTGGACATCCTCCACACGAAACATCGGTTACTATACTGACTGAAGAAGAAGAACAACAAGTATATAAAGCATCTCCAGTCGTAAAAGAATTATTAATGAGATATGCTCTTTATTATCATTCACCTCAAGGACCTCAACCAATAGGCACTGGTTCTGCCAGAGTTGGATATTATTTTGACGAATTAATATATGCCCCAAGGTACTATGGGTATGGCGGTGAAGGAGAATTAGGCGATCGTAGAATTGAAGCAAACAAAATTGAAACTATACTTTCAAAGTATGCACCTGATCTAGTACTGATACTAGTCACATGCTCTCCAGAAACAATTATTCATAGAAAAAAAACAAATCCGCATCGTAATGAAGTTGTTCCTGAACAAGATATCCCTTTAATTCTTGACCGATTCCAAGAAGAATTTAATAAATCAAAGATGAAAAATAAAATTTCGATTGATACGACTTCAGACACTATTGATCAATCAGTTAAGAAATTAGCTAAAAAAATTGAACCATATTTAAGTCATGACGATCGATTAAAATTATTATTGAACCAATTAAAATAGTTAAAGAAAGGTATGGAACATGAATTTAATATTAATAGGTGCTGAATATAGTGGAACTACTACACTAGCAAACAAGATCGCCGAATGGGCTACAAAAACATTAGGTGGTCAACATGGATTTCATGACCACTGGAAAATACCTTATCTAGGACATTCAGAATTTACTGATGAAGAATACCAATCAATCGTCAATTTAACTCCAAACGTAAAAGAACAATACCAAAGATACCATATGGAATACCATTTAAGTCATTCTTTTTATGAGGACACAGATCATAATATGGTTGGATTTTGTTATGATGAAGCAGTTTATGCTCCACTTTACTATGGATATGGGGGCGAAGGAGAATATGCTGGCCGCTCCTGGTATGCACGACATATGGAACAAACTATCAAGTCAATAGCTCCTGACACCGTCTTAATTTTATTAAAATGTTCTCCTGATGAAATACGTAAAAGAATGAAAAAAAATCCTAATAAATACGGTATTTTAAAAGATAAAGATGTAGAACACGTACTTGAACGTTTTGAAGAAGAATATAATTTGGCACTAATACGTCAAAAAATAACTTTAGATAGTACTAACACTTCACCAAATAAATTAGTGAAGGAATTTGAAGAACAAATTGAACCATTTCTAACAGATGTAGATCGCCAAAGAATCATTTTCCGATCATTAAGATCATTGAATAAACAAAAAAAGAATTCTTAATTCGTACTCTTATCAAGTAATTCAATTAAATCATATGCATTTTTTTTGTTGGAATCATCTTGCGATGAAATTCCTTCATCTAACATCTGCAAACAAAACGGACAAGAAACACCAACTGTTTGTGCATTAGTTTCTAAAAACTCCTTTGTCCTTTCATGACTAACTTGTTTCTTCTCCTTAGTATCATTCCACAATTGACCTCCTCCTGCACCACAACAAAAAGACCTATTCTTACATCTCTTAAATTCTACTAACTCTAGCATTGGTATTGACTTCACTATACTTCTTGGTTCTTCGAATAATCCATTATGACGACCTAGATAACAAGAATCATGATATGCTACTTGAGAATCCAAAGGTAAAGATGGCTCAATTATTCTTTTAGATATTAAGTCATTAAAGAATTCCACATAATGTTTTACACTATAATTACCTTGTAAATGTGGGTATTCATTTTTCATCACATTGAAACAATGTGGGCACCATGTCAGTAAGGTATTGAATTTATACTGGTTTAATTTTTCAATATTGCTTTTAGCTAATTGTTGATAAAGATATTCATTACCTATACGCCTAGCAGGATCTCCAGTACACGCTTCTTCATTTCCCAAAATAGCAAATTCTATCTCCGCTTTATTAAGTACAGAAACAAAAGATCTCATTACTTGTTGGCACCTTTTATCAAAAGCACCAGCACAACCTACCCAAAGAAGCACATCTGCTTCTCCTTTTTCTTGAATACTTGGAACTTCTAATCCATCACACCAGGTTAAACGATTTTCTGTAACTCCTTGCCAAGGATGCCCTCTATCTTCTAAGCCTATTAAAGGTTTTACAAAATTTTCTGGTACATCTGCTTGTTCCATAACTAAATATCGACGAATGTCTACAATGGTATCAACTTGATCAACTCCAACTGGACAAATTTCAATACATGCACCACATGTTAAACAATCCCAAATATCCTCCTTTTCAATTGTGGAATTCAAAATGTCATTAGATTCAACATCATCAGACACCTTAAATTTACCAACTTCAGATGAATATGATTTGATACCCTGAACAATATGCATTGGAGAAAGTTTTCTACCAACAATATTCTGAGGACAAACTTCCGTACATCTACCACAAACTGTACATGAAAAGCCATCCAGTATCTGTTTTCTTGAAAAATCTTCAATATATCCCGTTCCAAATCTTTCTGCTTCCTCTAAATTATTGGGAGTATGTAGAGTTCCTAAAGGACCTTCTTTACTTAAAAAAATATTTAATGGAGCAGTAAATAAATGTAAATGTTTAGAAGTCGGTAGATATATACTAAATCCAACAATTAATACAAAATGTGCTAACCAAAAAATATCAAACAAATAAGTCATCAATAATTCAGATATAGGTATTAACTGAATTATTGATACAAGTAATGTTTCTAAAAATATTAATTTTTCTAATTCATTGCCATATGTTAATGATAAGAATGTTGCTTCACTAAGCAAAGATGTAATCATTAAGCTCATAGTTAAAACAAGAACCCAAACAGCATCTGAAGATTGTGTCACTTTGTGTGATAATCTCGTAGGTTTAATAATCCATCTCCTAACCATAGCCCACCCAATAACAAACAGAATAATAATAGAAAAAATATCTAGTACTATATGTATCCATCTAACAATCTCAGTCCCCAAAACTATTTGAGTAAATGAACGACTATCTGTGTATTGATTCTGATGTATTATATCTACAATTAACCACCCACTAGAATCAATAAAAATAAAAAATACATAACTAAATACAAATATAATAAAACCCCAAAAAATAAGTGCGTGACTAATTGCTGCTACTGGTCCTCCTAATCCTCTAAATACTGTTACCTGGCCTAAAACAATCCATAAAGTTTTAAACACTCTTTTAAGACTGATATTCTCCATTACTGTTGAACGCCCGAGCCATACTAGACGCAGAGCCCTGTCATAAATCAACCAGAAAGACAGCATAAATCCAAAAGTGCTTATACCAAATACAATTAACCAAACTGGAATGATTTCAAATAAATCTCTTGGAGCTACCAATATTTATCTCCTAAAAACTAACTAATCGGATTCTATAACATTATGTTAGATAAAAATATAAATGCTTAGTACTGATATTAGTAAATTAATTAAATTTTAGTGTTTTATTTTTATATTCTATTGGTATAATAACTTCCATAATTAATAAAATATTTTGGAATCATAGAATAACTTGTTTACACATCTACATGTTCATACTGAATATAGTCTTTTCGATGGATTTAGCAGATTAAAAGAAATAGTCCATCGGACATCTGAACTAAACATGGATAGTCTTGCAATTACAGATCATGGGGGACTATATGGTGCTGTTGATTTCTATAAATTTTCAAAAGAAGCTAATATTAAACCTATCATTGGTTGTGAAGTTTATGTCGCTAAAAGAGGGCATTTAGACAAAACATTCGAAGATAAAACCCCTTACCATCTTACTTTATTGGCTAGAAATTCTGTTGGATATAAAAATCTTGTCAAATTACTCACAACAGCTCATTTAGATGGGTTTTACTATAAACCACGTATTGATCGAACTTTACTTGAACAATATCATGAGGGAATTACCGTTTTATCCGGTTGTCCTAGTGGAGAAGTATCAAAATTAATTTCATTAGGTCAAATAGATGAAGCCAAGAAGTGCGCATCTTGGTTTAAAGAAAGATTCCACCCTCACTATTATCTAGAAATAATGCGCCATGGTAAAGTCGAAAACCTTGATTTAATAAACGAAGGACTCTTACAAATTAGTAAAGATCTAGATATACCTATCGTTGCTACTAATGATTCCCATTACACAAAAAAAGAAGATGCTCGGCTACAAGATATTCTGTTATGTATACATACTAATACCAATATAAATGATGCAAAAAGACTTCGATTTTTAGAAGACTCATATTATATTAAAAGCGAAGAAGAAATGTCGTTACTATTTAACGATTTACCTGAAGCACTTGCCAACACTACAAAAATTTCAGATGAATGTACTTTTGAATTTTCATTAAATGAAACACATATGCCTAAATATCCAATCCCAAATTCACTTTCAGCAGATGATTATCTAAAAAATCTCACTCATAAGATGATTGAATCGAGCGACCTAGAGTTTAATGAATCAGAATACAAGCGTCTGGAATACGAACTTGAGGTTATAAAACAAACTGGATATGCTAATTATTTCTTAGTAGTTCAAGATATCACCAAATTTGCACGAAAAGAGGGGATTCTTTTTACTGTTAGAGGAAGTGCTGCAGCTAGTATTACGTTATTCAACCTAGGAATTACAGATATAAATCCAGTAGAACATTCATTAGTATTTGAACGTTTTTTAAATCCCGAACGTCGTGAAATGCCCGATATCGATATCGATTTTCAAGATGATCGAAGACATGAAATAATGAATTATCTAGTATCAACATATGGAAATAAAAATGTTGCACAAATCATTACATTTGGAACACTTGGAGCCCGAGCATCATTAAGAGATTCTGGGAGAGCACTAGGAATGCCATATGCAGAAGTAGATAAAATTGCAAAATTAGTAACAGACAGATCTGGTACTCCGCTAGAAACAATTGTTAATAGTAGTGGAGATTTGTTAAGTCTTTACCAATCTGATACAAATATACGCCAATTAGTAGACACTGCCAGTGGACTTGAAGGTTTAACACGACATTCAAGTACACATGCTGCTGGAGTAGTCGTATCTGACCAAGCACTCGATGATTTCATTCCTTTACAAAGAACAACCAACAACACCAATATGTCGATGACCCAATACCACGCATCGGGAGTTGAATCATTAGGATTACTTAAATTAGATATTTTAGGACTATCTAATCTAACCATTTTATCCAATACAATAGAGCTAATTAAAGAATCTAGTAAAACTGAATTAAACCTATCAGAAATTCCTCTAAACGATAAAAAAACTTTTGAGTTACTTTCATCTGGTAATACAGTAGGAGTATTTCAACTCGAAAGTGCTGGGATGACTAAATATATTAAAAAATTAAAACCAAATAGCATTAGTGATCTGGCAGCTATGATTGCTTTATACAGACCAGGACCAATGGAACAAATAGACTCTTTTATTGAATCTAAACATGGTTCAAAAAAAGTTATATATCCTGATGAAAGACTAACCCATATTTTGGAAGAAACCTATGGAATTATAGTCTATCAAGATCAAGTATTGTTAATAACTCAGGCGTTTGCTGGTTATTCACTCGGAGAGGCTGATATTGTAAGAAAAGCAATGGGAAAGAAAATACCAGATATTATGCTAAAAGAACGCAAACGTTTTATTAGCGGAGCAATAAAACAAGGAAACTCTAAAGAAAAAGCTGAACAAATATTTGATTTAATTGAACCTTTTGCTGGATACGCATTCAATAAAGCCCACAGTGTAAGTTATGCAATGGTTTCATACTGGACAGCATATTTTAAAGCTAATTACCTAATAGAATACATGACCTCCTTAATGAATGTATTTCAAGATAATCAAACTAAATTAAAAACAGCGATTGAAGAATGTAGAAGACTGCAACTTACAGTAGCTCCTCCAAATATAAATTCTAGTTTAACTTCATTTTCCATACACACAAATAGTAATAACAAACAAAAAAACATCGAATTCGGATTATCTTCAATTAAAAATGTTGGAAGCTTAGCTTCAAATCCAATTATTATTGAACGTAACCAAAATGGCAATTATACAAGTATCACCGATTTTTTTACACGTGTCGACACATCTTCACTAAACCGAAAAACAATTGAAAGCTTAATTATGGCAGGAGCATTCGATGAATTTAGTAATCGACAAGGTTTACTTCAAATTATAGGACAATTAGTAGCATTAGGACAAAGTGAAACTAGTCGCAGAAATTCAGGTCAAACTAGTTTATTTAATTTACTAGGTGAAGAGATTGAAAATCCTCTCACAAAAATTGAAATTCCAGATATCATTGCTTCAAATAGCGAAAATCGGATTTGGGAATTAGAACTACTTGGAATTCAAATGACAACTAATCAAACATTAGATAATTATACTAAGGAAATACCATCCACAATGATATCTTCTCTTGAGGAACTTAACGATACATTGATTGACCAAAAAATAGAATTAATCGGACAAATATTAAATATTAATGAAAGAACTACTAAACAAAACAAATCATTCGTGGTTGCTACAATTGAATTAATACACGGATCAATAGATATTTATATTTGGAATTCTACAGCTCAAGATATCCAAGAACTTTGGACTATTGGAGCAGTTATGCTCATATCTGGAACTTTGAAAAAATTTAACGATTCGTTAACCATCCACTACTCTAAAGCTAGGAGATATATAGAAGGTAGTAATGATTTCACAATTTCAGATAATACTCCTCTACATAAAAATGGTGTAAAAAAACCTACTCCAACAACAAATAATAATTCACCTCTAAATAGACTGGTAATCAGGATACAAGATCAAAATAATTATAGTGAAAGTTACAAAATGCTACATACTATTAAACAAATTTTGATTGCTAGTCCTGGAAAAGATGATATTCAACTCAATATAGTAAAAGAAGATAAAGAAACCTCTCTAATTTGGCCTACTATTAAAATTGATGCGAACCCAACGCTATTAGCACAAATTTCACAAATTTTATCCAAAGGGGATTCTGTCAATATTCAAGAAAAATTAACATAACTTTAGTAATAGTAGATATCATGAAAAAAATTGTAACTTTTGGCGAAACAATGGTTCAGTATAATGCAAAATATACAGGACCATTAGATAAAAAAAATCAACATTACGAAGATTGTGCTGGTGCAGAATCAAATTTTTTAGTAAACCTAATGAAATTTGGATTAGAAGATATTAAATGCACCTGGATAAGCCGATTAGGACAAGACCAAGCTGGTCAATTAATTGCTGATACTTTATCAAAAAATATTGATATTGTTGCTAAAATGTATACAAATCAAAAAACAGGCCTATCATATTTAAATCACCTATCTGATGGTTCTCACTTAAAAACATATTATAGGAAAGGAAGTGCTGCAAGTAGAATACAATTCACAGATATTGAACCTCACCTAACTGAAGTTGAATTTCTACACTTAACTGGAATTACCCCAGCATTAAGCCCAAGAGCTCTCACTACAACACTACGTACCTTAGAATACTGTAAAACTCAATCAATTCCTATCTGTTTAGATATTAATTATAGAGAACAATTATGGGATCCTCACACAGCACGTAATGTGTTAGAAAAAATAATACCCTTTGCTTCAATTTTAAAATTAGGATTTGACGAAGCAAATACAATTTGGGGAACACAGAAAACACCAACTGATCATTTTACTTATTTCAATCAAATTATAAATGGACTCATAATTATAACTAATGACTCTAACGGATCTTTTATTTCAGATGGTTCTCAAATCATACAAATGGAAGGATTTAAAGTAGAAGTAATCGATCCTGTGGGTGCTGGTGATGCATTCCTCGCAGGATTCATTGGACAATTATATAGGCATACCACCATAAAAAAAATTTTCACTCTATCTAAAGAACAGAAAACTCAATTACTAAAAGAATGTCTGAAAATTGGAAATATTTGCGGTGCGTTAACCTGCACTCAGTATGGAGATACACAAGCAATGCCTAATATAAAAGAAATTGAAAAATTTCTTAAAATAAATTCATTCAATAAATTGAGTGACTAATTATGCTAAATCATCTTTATGTACCTATAACTGAAGAACAAAAATCTTTTATTTATGATATAGATCCATCCACTGGAAAATTATCTATATATAAAGAGCAGACCTTTACATCTCAACCATGGCAAGTATGTGTAGACCCAAATTACAAATACCTGTACCAAACAATTCGAAATAAAAATTGGGGAGGTATCATCACATTTAAAATCAATCAGCAAAATGGAGATATTGATAAAATCGGAGAAATTGAATTAAAAACAACAGCTGTATATATAACAACAGACCAAACTGGCAAATTTATCTTTTGTTCATATATGATTCCAGGCATGGTTACAGTACATCGTATAAAAGATAACGGTACAATTGATAGTAAAGCCATAGACACTCATACAACAGAGATTTACGCACATTATATTTCTACTGATCCTTTAAATCGATTTGCTTTTGTTCCACATGTACATCCAACTGACACCATTTTTCGTTTTTTGTTCAACCAAGAAACTGGTAAACTTGAAACCAATAACAACACACGTATTAATACTGATAATGGATATGGTCCTCGTCATTTAGCATTCCACCCTTTTTTAAATATTCTCTATAGTAATGATGAATCTTCATCTACAATTACGGCATATGCAATAAACGAAAAAACTGGTAATTTAACCCTTATTCAAAGATTACCAACAATCTCAATTGAAAATTTTGCTAATGAAAATACGACAGGAACTATCCGAATCCACCCTAAAGGTAAATCAATATATGTAACTAATCGTGGACATGACAGCATTTCTATTTTTAGTATTAATCCATTAACTGGTCTTCTAAAATTTGTAGATAATCAACCAACTGGGGAAATACCTCGAACACTAGCAATAGATACACAAGGTAAATTTCTTTTCAGTGGAAGTGACGAGACCGGACAAATATTCACCTATCGCATCGAAAAATCTTGTAAACTTCTTCCTTTAGACATCTATGATGTGGGGGATTTGCCAGCATGGATACTTCCAATTACGTCTAAATAAAAATGGTGGGCGATGCAGGGCTCGAACCTGCGACCTCATGCGTGTAAAGCATGCGCTCTATCCAGCTGAGCTAATCGCCCAAAAATATCAATAAAAACAAACGCGCTTGACAGGATTCGAACCTGCGACTTCAGCCTCCGCAAGGCTGCGCTCTATCCACTGAGCTACAAGCGCCTAATTTAATACAATATAATAACTATACTCTATATTTATCCAATTTGCTTAATAATTAAGGCAGTTATCACATTAAATAATAACAATGCCGAAGGAGGGAGTTGAACCCTCACATCCAAAGGATACTACGTCCTGAACGTAGCGCGTCTACCATTCCGCCACTTCGGCAATAGTAACATCTATGTATAAATCCGAAAAATTAACGCTTTGATAGTCTATCGCCGAACTTTCAACTAAGCAATACTATCTTCGAGCCGAAATATGAATTGCTGTGATAATTTTTATGGAGGGCAATACAATACTCGAACTTGTGACCTCTTGGGTATGAAGGAAGCGCTCTAAGCAACTGAGCTAACCACCACGGAAAAGGATAGTCAAAGAAAAATGGTGGCAACGCGTGGATTTGAACCACGGACCTAGCGCTTATGAAGCGCCCGCTCTAACCCCTGAGCTACGTTGCCATCAAGTAATTCTATCATATTATTCGTAATTAATTTTTAAGAATTTTAAAAAAAACCTTCTTTTCTGCTATACTAAAACTATTAAATCAAAAGAGAGAATTATATGCCAGGATTTGCTGTTTTAGGCGCACAATGGGGAGACGAGGGTAAAGGTAAAGTTATTGACTTTTTATCAAGAGATGCTGACATCGTTGCTCGATTCTCAGGAGGAAATAATGCAGGCCATACTGTAATCAATGATCAGGGAAAATTCAGTTTCCATCTGATTCCATGTGGAGTATTCTGGCCTC
>PBMB01000003.1 GCA_002722455.1 Chloroflexota bacterium | reverse complement strand
CATCTGAATCACCCCATACTAAACTGCCACCAAACACGTATCTCCAATCGTGGAAATAAACTATTTGGTCAGTTAATTCAAATGGAGCCTTCTGTCCATGTAGGTGGCTAATCATATTTTAAGTGAGCTAATTATTATGTAGATTATGTTTTTTAGGCAAAGTAATTATAAAAGTAGTTTCAGGTTCTTTTTCATCTTGGTTTGATTCAACTTTCAAATCCCCATTATGAGTGTTAATAAGTTGTTTTGCAATTGGTAGACCTAATCCACTACCACCTGTTGTACGTGTTCTTGATTGATCAACTCTATAAAATCGATCAAAGATATAAGGCATATCTTTTTCTGAGATACTTGATCCAGAATTAGTGATAAAGATACTAATAGTATTTTTACTAGTAGATTTGACTGAAATATTGATTCGACCTTTTTCTGTGGTGTGAGTGATTGCATTTCCAACAATATTATCGAGGACTTGCAGTATCCGGGTTCGATCAATTTCTATAAGTGGTAATGAATCACTAAATTTGAGATGCATCTCGAGGTTTTTTTCTGATATTATCAAGTTGTTGGCAGAAATACATTTTTCAATTAATTCTTGTATAGATTCATGCGAGATTTGGAGCTTTAGTGAATCACTTTCTGTAAGTGCTAATAGTCGTAAGTCTTCTATTAGTTTTGATAGATGAGTTACTTGTCCATGGATAATGTCAATAGTTTTAGTATTGGGAGGGAGAACATTATCTTTTACAGCTTCAATATATCCTTGTATATTTGAAACAGGTGTTCTTATTTCATGTGCAATATCTGCCATTAAATTTTTTCTGTGGATATTCGTATTTTCCAGACGATCTGTCATCATATTGAATGTTTTATTGAGTTCTCCGATTTCATCTTTTCCTGTTTCTGCAATTCTTTGTGAAAAATCACCATTAGAAATTCTTTTAGCTGCTAAAGTTAAGTGGTGGACGGATCTTAATAAACGTCTTGATAATAGAGATATTATGATTATTCCTATTATTCCTGCACCAACTCCTGAGATAATCAGAGATTTATCAAGAATAGGAGCTATATTAGCTAATCGTGGTTGTAAGTTGGATAATGTCGAATTATCAGTAGCGAGTTGTAATCTCTCAAGGGGTAGTATGCGAACATGACCGATTTCTGAAACGTTATTAACTAAATCTATTGTAATAGGGTTTCTTCTAATTTGGGGTGGCATCCAAGAGTTTGCTTCTTCTTGAGTTATTAGTCCCGATTCGACCTTTTGTTTAATTGCTGTTATTAATTCATCTTGTTCGGGTAATATGTTTTTATTATTTTTACGATTATCTGTTTTTTTTCGACTTATTTTTGCTTCTCTTTGTTTTAATCGACGAACTTTTAGTTTAGATTCAAAGTTCAAATTTTGTGAATCAGCTACAATTTGACCTTGTGAGTTGGTTACAATAATTTGTTGATCAGTTAGAATTCCTAGCTGTTCAACTGTATTTTGTAAATCATCCCAATCTTGTTGGAGATATAGTTCAGAAATAATATTTTCAACTTGTTTTGCCCTAGTTTGTTCTATAGAATCACCAACATTTCTGATTGCAAAATTAGCACTGTATTTTAAGTATATTCCTGTACTAGCGAGTGTAATAGCAAAGACTATTGAAAAAACTATGAGGAATTTAATTTGAAGAGAAGAGAAAAATCTATTCATTGTTGTTCATTCTATACCCAACGCCCCAAACGGTTTTTATTAGATTTGTCTTTGGGTTTAGTTTTTCTAATTTACGACGTAGATTAGCAACATGAGTATCGACAGTTCTGTCAAATCCATCAAAATCATATCCGAAAGCTTGAGTTATTAGGTGATCACGTGTAAATATTTTTTGAGGATTATCTATGAGTAATTTTAATATTCTTACTTCAGTCGGTGTTAGTTCAACTTTTGATTTTTTATAAAATGCAATATTTTGTTGTAAATCAAGTAGCAAGTCACCGATCTTTAATTGGAATTCTTGGTCGTCGGATTTTAAATTTTCACCAAATGTTCGTCTTAGTATTGCTTTAACTCTTGCAGCAAGTTCTCGTGGGCTGAATGGTTTTGTAATATAGTCATCAGCACCCATTTCTAATCCAGTTAATCGATCTTCTTCATCAACTAGTGCAGTGACCATTACTATAGGAGTGTTTGTTTTAGTACGAATAATTCTACAAATTTCTAATCCGTTTATTTCTGGGAGCATCAAATCTAGAATTATAATGTCAAAGTTAGTGTTAGAAAGTATGTCTAGTGCATCTGCACCATTTACTGAAGTAGTAACAGTATGACCATCCTTTTCAAGATATCTTTGAACTAAATCTCTAGTATTAATGTCATCTTCAACAACTAATACCTTGCCCAGTATTTTTTGATTAATAGTCATCTATCTAATCCCTTAGAAATTTTTAAAAACATTATATGTTTAAAATTTTAAGTAAATATGAAGAGATATATATGTGTTTCTTTATCTGTTGTTACTACAGCATATTCATTCAATTCCTTGAAGAAAATATGCAGATTTAAAATATGGATGTTAAGGGTAAATATATAAATTATTTAAGACATGATAGTGTCAAGAATTTCTTGAGCAGCAGTATCTCCTGTTTTGGCTTGATTTTCAATATATTCAAACATATTGGGGGCAGAAGCAATTAATTTTGTATTCGATTCCTGTTCAATATCACCAACCATACCACCATAGGTTGCTGCGATTGTTTCTCCAGTATTGCCCAATACTCTTACAGGATTATCTTTATCAAACACCCATGGTCCAGTCGTATATTTCAATTTACTCATTAATTTAATATTCCTTTCAATTAGATTTAATGACTTTCTTAGGTTGTTATCTTATAACCATTTTTCAATATCTTTTTGATAGTCAAAGATTTCATTTTTTGGGAAGAATAGTTTTGATTCATATTCTGCAGATTCAATACTATCTGATGCATGAATGAGGTTAGCATCAATAGTAGATGCGAAGTCTCCACGAATTGTTCCAGGATTGGCTTCTGAGGGATCAGTTACACCTACTATAGATCGTATTTGTGATACGCAGTTAGGTGCTTCGAATACAATGGCTATAATTGGAGAAGAGGTTATAAATTCAATTAAGTTGGTGAAAAAAGGTTTTCCTTCATGGATATGGTAATGTTGTTTTGCTAGATTTTCATCTACTTGAAGCATTCTTATACCAACAATCTTAATTCCTTTTTGTTCTATTTTCGAAATAATAGTACCAACCAAAGAACGTTGAATTGAATCAGGTTTGAGTAATATTAGTGATTTCTCCATATAATCCCTCTTAATTAATTTTTGTTTTGTTTTTTTTTGCGTTATTAACTTGATTGTTTACCAAATAAGTCGGTTCTAATGTGTCTGGATTTGAAAATTTACCAGACATTAATTTATCATATCCCATTTTAGCAAAAATGGTAGGGTTTCTCGTTGGTATCCTATTAATTAGGATTTGTTTTTTGCTAATAATTTTTTTTAATTCATTGGACATAGATACCATTGCCTCTCCACAAAATAGTGTATTTTCGGCAATTCGATTAGTTATTGAATCGAGTGTGGTATATAGGTGTGAATCGCATGATGTTTCAATATCACTATTTTGTGGATAATAAGCAAAATATATATTGTTTTTATTTGAGGGTATTATTGCACATATTGGAGCATCTTGGGGGGTACATGATTTTGCTTCTAAACAAAGTGTACATATGCTAATTATAGGAATTTGAAGCCCTATATGAAATGACTTTGCTATACTCATTCCTACTCTTAAGGCACTAAATGCTCCAGGCCCCTTTGTTACATAGATTGCAGTTAAAGATGTATGGTGTATTCCTGTATCTTGCATCATTTTCTGTATATTTGGGATAGTTTCAACTGAATGATTAAACATAGTACACCATTCAAAACTATGTTCAAGAATACCATTTTTTGAAAGACCAATTGAAGTATATTTAGTCGATGTATCTATTAGTAGTTCCATGCACATCCATCTTGTTATTATTATTCATTAATATTATAAGATCATTTATTGTGCTTGCATATATTTCTGAGGAATATGAAAAATTTATATTTCTTTGGTTTTCTTCTTCAGAAATATCTATATTAATATGTATATGGTCATCTTTGAATAAATGAGGTGCTTTTTCTGCCCATTCAATAACTGTAATTCCATTTCCATATAAATATTCATCTATACCTAATTCCTCAGTTGAAAAAGGTAGATCGATTCGATATAGATCTATATGAAATAAAGGTATTTTGCCAGTATATTCAGTCGCTATTATGAATGTAGGACTTCTAACATAATCAGGGTTGTCTAATCCCCATAATATTCCTTGAACTAGACATGTTTTTCCTGCACCAATACTCCCTGTTAATAAGTATATTTGACCAGGTTTGGCATTTCTCCCGATGATTTCACCAATTGATTGAGTGTCTTTCGGGGAAAAGGATTTAATTTCTAGGTTATTTATTTTCATATAGTATTTTGCCCAAACTGATCTATCATGATCATTTTAATAGATTGCTCACAGAGCTAGCAACTTCTCTCATCCGTTGTATCCGATATAATATGATCTTAGTTGTGTGAATGCTTGGACCTGGCCATTCTGAATTCACGGTACGTAAGCTTTCTCCATATCCATTCACAGGGGCCATATGGATACCTTTTTAGCCAGGGTTCGGACCATGTTATTTGTAGAGTCCAGACTACAACGATAAATAGAGCAATCCCTGAGCGACTTAGACTTCCTTGATCTAGGATTATACGAAGGACCGTAATACCAATTATGGTTTGTGTAAGGTAATTGGTGAGTGCCATTCTCCCAATTGCACGAATCCGAGCATGCACCCATGAATCGACTCGCAAATGCCAAATGGTTAACACACCAAGGTAACCAAGTGTTAGTGGAATAGTCGCTAAATTGGTGGGAATGGTGCTGATCAGTGCTATATCTGGTGAGAAATCACTTGCGAGTTGCCATACAACACTCGTGATCGCCAAAGGCAGTCCCGCCACTATGCCAATTACTGCCATGCGACGGTAGAATCCAACTGAGCGCGTTCCCTGAAGAATTGTCATTCGATATAACGCAACCCCGATGAACATCATTCCCAGAGCACGTCCAAAGAAATTAACCAATAACCACAAACCAACCGTGTCTCCTAACTTTGTGCTTTCCACAAACCAGTATTTTCCTAATCCGATATCATCACCAATTGCTCTCGCCCAATTTGTTGTTATATCCAGACTGCCGTCAGAGAGGAAGAGCGGTTGCAAAAGTAGTGCGAGGAGTGCTTGTGTAGTGATTAGGAACGTTCCTAATCCAAGAAGTAGTTTGGGATGCCAATTACGTACAAAGAGTATTATTGGAGCACAGATCGCATAGAGCCAAAGAATATCTCCTTCCCACAGAAGCATGTGGAGTGATCCGATGACGAACAGCCACAGATTGCGCCAGAGACTCAACCAAATGGGCGAAGAATATAGACCCAAAATCGGACGTGCTGGTCCGCGTTTCTTTGCGGCATCGATAAACAACACTATACTTGCGCCAAAAAGAAGAGAGAATAATGCCATCATCTTCTGGTCAACAAAAATCTTACTGAATATACCCACGACCCAATCAAGCCCTGTTTCCGAACCACTAGCGGCAAGATTCCAATATGCAGCAGATGGCAAACCGAATGAAACTGCGTTCATAACAAGGATCCCCAATGTTGCGATCCCACGGATAAAATCTAGATTTCCAATTCGATCGATTCCCGACGACTTTGTCATTCCCGGACTCCCATTTCGTATTTTCTATTGAGGAATTATACAATTGTAGTACACTAACTCTCGGTTTATAAAGTGTAGACTTTGTGATAATCGAGAGGAATTAACTAATTTGACTAACATTATGTATTTAACAAAACTATCTTAGGTGATCAGCATGTTTAGTAAAAAGATAACAATAATCTTGTGGATACTTCTTACACTCTTCCTGCTCTACATATATCGTTTTAGTGGTTAGAATGAATAGTGAAATATAAATTATGTTCAAATAGGTTTTTCAGGCATCTTTAAGTTGCTCTTAATGGCTTATTATAGACATGGAAATCAAATATTTGTAAAATCTAGTAATTATTTATTAAAAAATTAGTACTGATGTCTGAAAAAATTACAACAGATCTTTTAGATTATAGAGTCATTGAGCCTAATAACCTAGCTACTGATAGTAAATTAATTATATTACTTCATGGATATGGAGCATCAATGAATGATATTGTACCGGTAGCTACATATTTGGCAAATAAAGGTCATTTATGTATTTGTCCAAATGGACCAATTGAACTAGAGTTTTTTGATGGAGGACATGCTTGGGGAGAATTGGTAGGAAATGGTGTCAATTTATCTCTTGAGAGTATCAATAAATTAAAAAGATTTATATCAGAAATTGTGCCCAAACATAACACTCAAAATCTGAGAGTTATTTTAGCTGGTTTTTCTCAAGGGGGTATGATTTCTTGTTATGTGGGTATTACAACACCTAATTTAGTCGATGGTATAGTAATTTTAAGTAGTCCTTTTATAAAAGAATTAAATAATGTTGATTTTGGTAAAGTTAATTTGGAGACCCCAATATTTCTTAGTCATGGTATCAATGATTTAGTTGTATCAATTACAGATGCGCGTCAAATGAAAGAAGCATTACTTAAGAGAGACTACAAAATTGATTATAAAGAATACCCATTAGAGCATTCTATTAATCAAAGTGTAGTAGATGATGTGTTGAACTGGTTGAAGGTAAAATTTAATTAAGATTGATTATTTTTTTCTTCTTCATTTTCATTAGATGAAATGTTTTCATTCATCTTTTGTTGCATTTGGCGTATTTCTTCTTGAATGAAATTCTTAACATTTTCTACTGATGGTGGAGTAACATAAAATACTTCAATGTCTGAAGGGAATTGTATGGCATGTCCTTCACTTATGAAAAGAATACCCGTTTCATTTACTTTAAGAGTTTTATCAATGGTATTTGCAATTGATTCATATCTTAGTTTTGTAGTTTTTTGAAAACCTTCTGTCGCTTGAGTAATAACTGATTGGCTCACTAAACCGATACTCAGGCATCTTTGCCAGTCAGTAGATTCCGCAAGAAGCTCTCTATCTTCTGTGATTTCTAGTTGAGCTCCTTCTCTGACTAATGTTTCTACCAGAGAGTGTCCGTGGGGATTAATATTGGAAATAGCTGTTAACCCATTTTCTTGATCTAAATAAAGTAATTCGTGGTAAATATGGGTGATTTTCTCTAATGATTTTTCTAAGTTTTGTATTGGTTCAATAAGATCTTGCCAGTATTGACCAAGTATTTTCTTTTGTTCGTCAGTGTTACCTGGTAACAGAAAATTAGGTACTAATAATAGTTTTCTTTTATTAGTATAAAGCGATTGCGAAGGTTTTTTGATTTGTCCTAGTGGTTGTGTCATAAATTATATACTTATAGGTTTTTTAGGGCCCAGGAAACGAGAACGCTCATTCAAGCAGTTAAAAGTAAATAATAACTACAGAAAGGTTATCGCAGGTGTTCGCCTGAACCCATAAATTTAAAATAAAATATTATGATACCATATATTCTTTTTTCTGTGTTTTTAGCTCTAAATTCACACTAATTATTTAATGAATATATATTTACCCACTTATTTAATAGTTATTGTATGAGTAAAATTAACAATTTCCAGTATTCTTTGGTATTGTTTAGATAGTATTCCTAATATAGTATAGGTTTAAATTATATAGGTAAGAGTCATATGGGTAATACGTTTGGACGAATGTTTAGAGTTACAACTTGGGGAGAATCTCATGGGGATGCAGTTGGCGTTACTATTGATGGTTGCCCTCCGTTAGTAGAAATTGATTTGGCTGATATTCAGTATGATCTTGATCGTCGTAAACCAGGGCAAAGTTTAATTACTTCTCAAAGAAGAGAAAGTGATCGTGCACAAATTCTTTCAGGAGTATTTGAAGATCAATCTCTTGGTACGCCAATTCACATTATAGTTCATAATGAAGATCAAAAATCAAAAGATTATGAGCATATGAAAGATAAATTCCGTCCTTCTCATGCAGATTTTACATACCAGTCTAAATATGGGATTAGGAATTGGAAAGGTGGAGGCAGAGCAAGTGCTCGAGAAACAATTGGAAGAGTCGCAGCTGGTGCCATTGCTAAGAAGATTTTAAAAAATGACTATGATGTACAGATTATCGGATATGTTAAGCAGATATGGAATATTATTGCTGATATAGATCCATCTAAGGTTTCTAAAGATGGAGTTGAATCTAGTTCTATAAGATGTCCTGATCCTGTTTCTTCAGAAAAAATGTTTAATGCTATTGATAAAGCTCGTAAAAACAGGGATTCCCTGGGAGGTATTATAGAATTAGTTGTACATAATGTCCCTATTGGTTTAGGGAGTCCTGTTTTTGATAAGTTAGATGCTGATTTAGCTAAAGCAATGTTATCACTTCCTGCTTCTAAGGGATTTGAAATTGGTTCAGGATTCGGTGGAGTATCAATGCCTGGTTCAGAACACAATGATGAATTTTATACTTCGGAAAAAGGTACTGTTAAGACTCGGACTAATTATTCTGGTGGAATACAGGGTGGTATTTCTAATGGAGAAGATATCATAATCAGAGTTGCTTTCAAGCCTCCTGCGACTATTATGAAAGAGCAAAATACTATTAATGAAAATCTTGAAGATGTAGTTTTAGAAGGTAGGGGTAGACATGATCCTTGTGTTTTACCACGTGCTGTACCAATAGTAGAAGCGATGACGGCATTGGTTTTAATGGATCATGTTTTATTGCAAAGAGGCCAAGTAGGACACGTATAAAAAAGTTAGATATAATCATCGTGATAAGCTTGATCCAGTAATTCAAATACATATTTAACTTCAGTATTTAAATCATGTTTTCGGATTCCATATTGTAGTTGGATTACACATCCTGGATTCGCAGTAGCTACAATATTTGATCCAGTTGCCCTAACATTTTTGATTTTGGTAGTTAGTATTGATTGTGAAAGTTCTGGTTGAGTAATTGAGTATATACCTCCAGCTCCACAACACATTTTTGATTCAGTCATTTCAATTAAATTTAATCCTTTAATATTGCTAAGTATTTTTCTTGGTGCGTCAGTGATTTTTTGTACATGGGTTAGGTGGCAAGAATCTTGATAGGTGACGTTATAATTTAATAGTTTAGTTGGTAATTTTAATGGTATTTCAACTAAGAATTCATGGATGTCTTTTACTTTTTTAGAAAACAAGTCTGCTTTTTTAGAATAATTTGTATCTGATTCAAGTAGGTTAAAATAATCTTTTAATTGTGATCCACAACCAGCTGAAGCAACAATAATTGCATTTATTGAGTCTGATAACATGAAGTCGATATTTTTGCGTGCAAGATTTTTTGAAGTTTCTAAATCACCAGAATGAGAGTTTATTGCTCCACAGCAAACCTGATTTTCAGTTAGTTCTACAGTATAGCCATTATGAGTAAGAATTCTGACTAAAGCATTCATCTGATTCCCATGGCATAGTGACATTAGACAACCAGTGAATAGTGCTACACGGCCTTTTCTATTGCCCTTACCTAAAAATTCTTGTCCGGAGGCCATCATTGATGGAGGAGAAATCACAGGGCTCATTTGATTAAAATTATATAGGGTAGGGAATAATCTGTTAAAAAACTTGATAGATTGAATGATTTTAGGGATTTTTGATAATTGAAGTAAATATAACAAAGAAATGAATAGTTTTAAATATTTTTGTTGAGGAATTATGTGGCGTAAAAAGAATGATTTAATGAGCATTTTTAATGAAAATTCATTTTTAGTATTTTCTATACTATGGGAGGTTGTTTCAATTAACATGCCATATGGAACACCTGATGGACAAGCAATTTCACAAGCACGGCATTGTACGCATCGGTCCCAATGTTCAATAACAATATTAGAAGCTGTAATACGTTCTTCGTTTACTGCTTTCATCAAGGCAATTCTTCCACGTGGCGATTCAGTTTCTAGACCTGTTTCTCGATAAGTAGGGCATACTTGTAGGCAGAAGCCACAGTGAACACAACTATATAGTCCATCTATGAACTTTTCATCTTTACTAAGGGGGTATTGTTGGTTTTTTAGAATCATTAAATGCGACCTGCAAACCTTCCTGGGTTAAGTGTTTGAAATGGATCATATGTTTTTTTGAATTTCCCCATAAGTTGTATTGTATTCGGATTAGCATCCCAAATTTCACATTGAGATTTTATGTTTTGAGGAATGGATTCTAATATTACACAACCATTGTATTGATGCACTTTTTCTCGAATTTCTTTAATTAGTTCTAAGATATATTGTGAGGTTGTTAAGTTGTCACATAAGATGATTGAATTTCCATGTGTATGGTCAGATATTATTTTAAAATCGACTGGAGAAAAGGAGGTGTTTATCTTTCTGATTTGATTAGTTATTGAGATAGTTTTTGAAGGTAAAGAAGTAATCCTTATAATCATTCGGTTTTTTGGTGATACCGGATATCCAAAATTTGCAATTTTATTCCATATAAAATTAGATTTGTCTAATTCGATAAAATCGTCTACGTATTGACAGATTTTTTTAATTTCAGTAGACATTCGCTGGACTTCATTTCTTCTACCTCCAAGCCGAATACATGCTACATATTTTGAATCTAATTTACACTTAATCTTTAGAGATTTAAATGTACTGACATCCATACTTACTATTGATAAAGGAGTTATATGGCTTTGGAAGATATCATGAGTGACCTGAGAAAGGTCATTTGATTTATTTACAGGAATTAAGATTGTAGTTTCATGATGTGGTAATGGAGATATTTTGAATGCAACTTCTGCAATGATACCAAGTGTTCCTAGTCCTCCAATATGTAACTTTGACATTTCATATCCAGTTACGTTTTTCACTACATTGCCACCTGTTTTCACTATTGTTCCATCTGATTCTACAATAGTCATTCCTATTACTGTATCTCTTAAATTACCTCCCATCCATTTAAGTGGTCCAGTGAATCCTACAGCCAGGGTTCCTCCTATAGTTGCTATATTAGGTAGTGGGGGATCTATAGGTACAAATTGGTTATGTTGAGAAAGTAATTTCGAGAATTTTTCTATAGTAATTCCAGATTGAACCCTGACAGTTAAATCAGCAGGGTTGTGATTTAGGATATTATCAAGGTTAGACATCGAGATCATTAAATCAATTGCATTTATTTGGTTTCCTAAATTCATTCGGGAATTACCACCTGAAGGAACTACGTTCAGATGGTTTTCTGATGCAATTTTTAATGTAGTACTTAGTTCTTGAATAGTTTTTGGGTATATTATTGCCATTGGTGTCTGGTTATCGACTAAGTAGCCTGAAACAGAATTACTATTAATTGTAATTCCAGTTTTTCCGAATAATTTTTGAAGTTGTGGGTTATTTAAAGACATAATGAATAAATTAAATGAATATTTCTGAGCCAGATTGTGATATTATCCCAGACTGATTTATTTCAGTAATATTTTTTTTACCTGTAGGGAAAATTTTGTTGGGATTGAAGTTCGGTGAATCAAACGCATAAATCAAATTTGACATTGATTTTAAATCAGATTGGTTAAACATTAAGGGCATATATTCTTGTTTTTCTAAGCCAATCCCATGTTCACCAGATAAAACACCGCCCACCTCTACACATATTTTTAGAATTTCTGCACCTGCCTCAAGAGCCTTATCCCGTTCACTGGTATTTCGTTCATTAAATAAAATAGCAGGATGAAGGTTACCATCACCAGCATGTAATACATTTGCTATAGGTAGTTTGATTTTTTTGCTGATTTGATTAATTTTTTCTAAAACTTCTACTAATTTAGTTCGTGGGATAGTTCCGTCTACTAAATAGTAATTTGGTGCTAAATGACCTAATGCTCCTAAAACACCCTTACGTCCTTTCCATAGGTTGATCCGTTCTTTTTCATCTTGGGCTTCACGAAGTTCTAATAAGTCATATTGTTTAAAAATTTGTGTAATATCTTTTGATTCTTCTATAACTGCCTCATGTAATCCATCAATTTCAACTAAAAGAATTGCTTCAGCATTATGTGGGTAGCCAGGATTAATACTAGATTCAACTGCGGATATAGCAAGTTTGTCCATCATTTCAATTGCACTGGGTATTATTCCAGAACTAATAATTTGGGAAACTACTTCACTTGCATCACTTATTGATTTAAAAGCTGCCAAAAACGTTTTTACTGTTTCAGGTTTTTTAAGTAAACGAACAACTAATTTAGTTGCGAGAGCTAATGTTCCTTCAGAACCAATCACTATTCCTCTAAGATCATAACCTGGCGATTCTCGTGTTTTGTCACCAACCCATACTAAGTCGCCATTACTTAGAGCAATTTCCATTCCAATTATATGATTAGTAGTAACACCATATTTGAGACAGTGAAGGCCTCCCGAATTTTCTGCGATATTGCCCCCAAGGGTGCAGACTTGCTGACTAGATGGATCTGGTGCATAGTAGAGATTATATTCAGAAACTTTTTCAGATAATTCACTATTTATCACTCCAGGTTCAACTATGGCTAAGTGGTTTTCAGGATCTATTTCTATAATTTCAGTCATTCTGCTAAAGCCAATACTGACACCACCATTTTGAGCAATTGCACCACCACTTAAACCAGTTCCGGCACCTCGTGCAATAACAGGTACTTGATTTGTATAACATATCTTTAAGATTTCAGAGATTTGTTTGGTGTTTTTAGGGATTACAACTATATTAGGTAAAGACCGATCTATTGATCCATCATATTCATAGGCTATTAAGTCTTCAGTTGCATGTATTACATATGAAGAACCAACTATGTTTTCAAATTTGTATATGATTTCATTAAGAGACATAAAACATTTAGCTTTATTTAATATTATGTGGATATGATACTGATATTTTTGGTTGGAGTAAATCTGTATTTTTTATTCTTTTTACTGTACTACATACGTTAATTTAATTATAAATTATCAAATACGATACATATTTAAAGTTACTTGATATAATATTTTCTAAGTTCTAATATTTTTTTAGGAAATTAAATGAAGGTTTTAGTTACTGGTGGTGCAGGGTTTATAGGCTCTAATATTGTTAGGTATCTAGATTCCGAAGGTATGGATGTTTTAGTAGTTGATAATTTTTCTACAGGTAAAGAGTCTAACATTCCTTCTAATGTCAAATTGGAAAATTTGGATATTAGTATTGCTAATTTAACTTCTTTATTTAATTCATTTAAACCTGATATCGTTACTCATTGTGCTGCACAAACATCTGTATATATTTCTACAGAGGATCCAGTTTTAGATGCAAAGATCAATATATTAGGTGGCATTAATGTCATAATGGCCGCTCTCTCAAGTAAGGTAAAACAATTTATATATTTTAATACTGGTGGGGCCTTGTATGGAGAACCAGTTTATTTACCATGTGATGAAAATCATCCTCTTAATCCAATTAGCCCATATGGAACAAGTAAGATGGTTCTTGAGTCATATCTTAAGATGTTAAAAAATGAAAAAATGGATATTAAAAGTTTACGGTTAGCAAATGTTTTTGGAGCAGGTCAGGATCCTGGTGGATATTCAGGTGTTATTTCAATTTTTTTAAAATTAATGCATGATGTAAAAGAAGTAACAATTTATGGTGATGGGTCCCAATCTAGAGATTTTATATATATTCAAGATGTAGTTTCTGCTTATGCAAAGATGATTGAATATAAAGGAGATCTAACTCTAAATATTGGAACAGGTAAAGGTGTATCAGTAAATCAGGTGTTTAAAGAATTATCAAATGTATTGAATTATAGGTTGGATCCAAAATATGCTCCATCTCGTGAAGGAGAAGTATCAGAAATAATATTAGATATTCGAAAAGCTACTAAGATTTTAAAATGGAAACCTTTATTTTCATTTCAGGATGGTGTCAAAAATACAGTTCAAGTGTTAGGGCTTAACAAATTATTATAGTAAATCTATAAAAGTTAAGAACAGGTAAAATTAGTTAGATGAGTAATGAAATAATTAAACAATGGGGGAGTAAATCTCTTCATTTATTCATATATTGTGCTTTTTTGTTTCCATTAATTGTAATGCTTTATCCTTTAACGAGTACGTGGGATGCAAGTTTTAATAAAGTAGTAGGTGCTATTCCGTTTTTATTTGAAACATATTTCCCTTTTGTTGTAGGTAAGGCAATTTGGATGCACATTTGTATTGAACTAGCATTTTTAGTTTGGATTGTTTTATTTTTGAGATATGGATCATTACGCCCCCTATCATCTAAAATTTTTTCATTATTAGGTCTTTATCTAGTTGCTAGTATTTTGGCGGCTGTATTTGGTGTTAGTTTTGAACGTAGTTTTTGGTCAACTTATGAAAGGATGCAAGGAATATTTGATTTAATCCATTGGTTGATATTTGTATTTTTACTTACATCAACGTTTACTAGATTGCAGCACTGGATTAAATATCTGAAATTTATATTGGGAATAAGTCTTTTAATGGGGATTTTGGGGGTTAGCCAGTATTTACATATTCCTTTACTACCATTTTTTACAGGAATTGGGGGTAGAGTTGACATTACGCTCGGTAATCCAACATATCTTGGAACTTATGCTGCTATATGTATTTGTTTAGCCTCTTCTGTATTAGGGTTCTATTTATTTAGAAATAAAAGCTCTTTAGAAGATAAAAATACGACTATTCAAAATCGATTGAAGCAAGAAATTTCTTTAGTTGATTTAATTCGTCAATATAACTATGTAATCTTTTTTATTGCCTTTGGTGTAGTTTGTTTGATTTTTTCTTATGGTTATGCATTTTTAATGGGAGTAGTACCATTAATAGGTTTTATTGTTGGACAAGTTGTTCTTAAGTTTGACAATTATGGCTATGGTTGGCGATCTGTTTATTGGTATTCATCGATATTAGGTTCTTTAGCGATAGTATGGTTGCTCAAGTCACCGGATGTTGCCATTGGGTTATTTGGTGTGATACTTGGATTTTTATTTTCCCATTCTTTTTGGAAAGGCGGACGTACGTCATTTTGGAGTTTGTTTCTAGTTATTACTATCATCTTTAATTTAATGAATCTTTATTTTTCACTTTCACGTGGTGCCTTAATTGGGCTCATTAGTGCGGTGATAGTTGTATCTTTTGTTAGTATGATATGGAGTAAACATCAAAAGATTAAATTTATATCCAAATTGATATTTTTGTTTCTAAGTTCCTTGATTTTCTTAGGTATATTATTTTTTGGTTTTGGTAAAAATAATGTTATTACTAAAACTCTTGTTGATAATAGTAATCTTGCAGCTCGAATTGCAACTATTGGATTGAATGATCAAAGTTTTAAAGGGAGATATAACGCTTTGCGTTCAGGATTAATTGCGTTTCAAGAGAAACCATTTTTTGGATGGGGCCCTGAAAATTTCACTATTGCTTATGATAAACACGTTACGAAACAAATGGTTAGTGTCTCTGCAACATCATTTGATCAAGCACATAATAAAATTTTAGAAGAACTAGTGACTAAAGGGCTAGTAGGATTTATTTTTTATTTAGCTATATGGATATATTTAGCTAATGTGTTTATACGTCAATATCGGCATACAGATAGCAGGAACCAAATATTGATATTAGGATTAGGAGCAGGGTTGGTCGCATATTTTATTCAGAATTTATTTTTGTTTGATTCTGTTTCTACTGTAGGATTGTTTTGGGTACTTGTTGCATTTGTTATTGGTATAGATAATGGTGTTTTGAGTAATGTTAATTTAGTTAGTGATGCGACAACTAAGAAGAAAAAAAAGTACGAACAACCTAAACCTGTATCTGAAATCCGTTTATTAACATCTTTCAGAAGATTAATTACTTATCCGTTGGGATTTACTTGTTTTATAGTAATAGTGGTTATAGGTTCAGTTTTTTTTATTTATTCTTTTAATATTAAGACATATAATGCGTCTAGTAATCTACTTACAGCTCAAAACCCTGTTCTTACGTGGAATGAACGTATTGAGATTTATGATAATTCTATTGATGAATTTCCTTATTTAGCGAATTATCCAAGAGTTGAGCTGTTGAATCAAATGTTGTTGTATTGGCAGTATATAGATGACAATGATATTGAATTTATTCTAAAAACAGCAGATAAATATGTTGAAGATGGTATGATAAATCAACCTGAAGATTGGCGATTATTGGTGGCTTTGGGGTCTCTCTATCAAAAGGCTAGTGCTCGAGGCGAAAGTTCTTATTTAGCTCCAGGTGAAAGTTCTTATTTAGATAAATCAGCCCAAATTACTCAAAGAGCCCTGAGTCGTGCACCAACAAGAATAGAAACTACGCAATTATTGGTTTTGCAACATGCATTTAATAAAGATTACACTTCTTCTAAAGAAGTTATAGCTGACTATATCAATGATAACCCAGATGGAGAAGAACATCTTTGTGAAATTATTGTGCTTATAGACCAATCAGAGTATCTAGCAAAATTTGAGTCAGAAGGTAAACAGCCAACTGCAGAATATGTACCAATAAAACAATGTTTGGATTAATCTAATGCAATTTCAGCCTGTAATTTTAGCTGGAGGTAGTGGTACGCGATTATGGCCTCTGTCTCGTTCTAGTAACCCAAAACAATTCCATCCAATATCTGATAACAATAACTCATTATTTCAGGAGACTTTAAAGCGTGTAGAATTTGAAAATTCTTATGACCCAATCATAGTAACTAATGAGGAGCATAGGTTTATGGTTTTGAATCAAATAGTAGAAGTAGGAATGTCTCCTGATACGATTATAGTAGAGCCTGTTGCACGTAATACTGCTCCTGCATTGACATTAGCTTGTATGCATATGGATTTAGCTGGTGATGATTCTATTGTTTTGGTTCTTCCATCTGATCATACAGTTCGGGATACAGATAAATTTAGAAGAATTATTAGTGAAGGATTAGTATTAGCTAACGCAGGTAAAATTGTTACCTTTGGTATTGTTCCGGATAGCCCTGTAACAGGATATGGTTACCTTGAAATTAATCCTGTTAAAGATAAATTTTCACAAGTTTTGAATTTTATTGAAAAACCTGCTTTTGATATAGCAAAACGATTTGTTGAAGAAGGTAACTATTTATGGAATAGCGGTATCTTTATGATGAAGAAATCAGTATGGATAGAAAACATTTCAAGGTATGAACCGAAATTATTTACAGGGTGTCACTTAGCGATGGAAAATGGTACAAAAGACGGGCTTTTTTATAGACCAGAAGCTAAACATGTACAGGATATTGAACAGATATCAATAGATAATGCTGTAATGGAAAAAATTTTCCCTGATAAGGAAATAGGAGTTGTATTTCCTTTGGATGTCGGTTGGTCAGATTTAGGGGATTGGAAATCTTTGGCATCTATTTTTGATTCCAACTTAGAAAACAATGTTTTAAAAGGAGATGTAAGAACATTAGAGACAAACAATTCTTTCATTATGTCTGAATCGCGTTTAGTTGTATCTGTTGGTGTTGATGATTTAATTATTGTTGAAACTGCAGATGCTGTATTAGTTACAAATCGTGACCATGTTCAAAATGTTCGAGAAATTGTTCAAAATTTAAAAGAGGAAGGACGAGTGGAGTTTGAAACTCACCGTAAAGTTGATCGACCATGGGGTTCTTATGAAATTCTAGATACTGGAGAAGGTTATCAGGTAAAACGTTTGATAATTAATCCATCTTCATCATTATCGTTACAATTACATTTTAAACGTTCAGAACACTGGGTTGTAGTTAGAGGAGTTGCGAAAATTACTAAAGATGAAGAATCCTTTGAGTTAAATAAAAACGAATCAACATTTGTTCCTCAAGGTGTTACTCATAGGATTGAAAATATGACTGATTCCCCCGTAGAAATGATAGAGATTCAAGTTGGGGTTTATTTAGGTGAAGATGATATTGTACGGATTCAAGATAAGTACAATCGTTAAAGTTGTATAATATTATTTCTAATTAAATTATGAGGAAGATATGCAATTGACAGAACAGCAAGTCAATTTTTTTGATGTATTTGGATATCTGTATTTTCCTGGATTATTTGCTAATGATATTGATCTTATTACGAAATCTTTTGAAGAGATATGGGCGGACCACAATAGTAGTAATCAGGGCAAGGTTCATGATGGTAGTATTAGATCAACTATTGTACCCTTTATTGATCAAAACGAGTATCTTTGTAGTTTAATTGATGATCAGCGGATAGATACTATTCCAACTACAATTCTTGGTAATGATTATAATTATGTAGCAAGCGATGGTAATTATTATGTTGGTGATACTCCATGGCACTCAGATTTCAGTCGTCCTAAGACAACAATTAAAGTTGCATTCTATTTGGATGAAGTCACCAAGGATACTGGTTGCCTTAGAGTAATTCCTGGTAGTCACAAGATGGGAGATACTTTTGCAACCTTATTAAAAGAAACTATTGTAACTGAGGATCCTAAGACAAAATTACCCTTGGGTATTAAACCTAACGAAGTTCCGGCAGTTAATTTGGAATGTAAACCGGGAGATTTAGTTTGTTTTGATCGGAGGATTAAGCATGCTTCGTTTGGTGGAGGAACTCATCGTCGTATGTTTACAATGATTTTTGAACCTCGATATCCTGATGATGAATTAGAAGCTCTTCGTTCTATTATTGGTCTAAATGAAGGTTTTTTGGCCAAACGAGCATATGGTGACATTATGATAAATACTGCAAGTCCCGAGCGCATGGTACATTTGGAACAACGTTTAGCTAATGATAGTCATTTAAACAATCGGTCTGAAAAAGTTTAATGTTTAGATTTCACCCATCCTTGTAGTTGAGCTTCTTGTTCTGTACAGAACCAACGATCGTTATGGTTTTCTTCTATAGTAATTGTTTTATACATTATGCTATTAGGGATATAGTATGTTCTTTCTTTAGTTTTTTGGTCAATGTTGCCTTTTATTAATCGTTCTTGTGAATTTGAAAAATCACATTTGTCTGTGATTTTTATTGGATAAGGTAAAGTGCCTACCGGTCGATTATCAACTTTTTTTTGTTTTTCTTTGCTGGGTTTCATATATTCACTAGTATTAGATAGATTAGCCCAAAACCCTCGTTTTTCTTGGATAGATTGTGTATATAATGTTTCAAAAAGACTACGTTTAGAAAAATTATGTTGATCATTCGCTAGAGATGCATATCCATTAATTAATATTTTTTGATTAATCATTTCTCCATCTGCATAAACATATCTGAGTAAATTGCCGAATTTATCGGAATCAATTATATCTTTCTCTAATTGGATAGTACGACCGTTTACAAGGTAATTATTTAAGTCAATTGCTTTCTGATTTATATACGGATCAACATTATTTGGAATATCAAGACCTAAATACTTTACGGTGAATTTTTTTTCATTTATTTTAACTTGAATAGTAATTGCATCAATTACCTTTAGGACTTCACCTATTTGGATTTGTTGTTGTGGTGTTTCTACATCTTGATCAATAGATGTTTCATTTTTAGGTATGACAGATGAGCATGCAAGTATTAGTGTGAAGATCGAGAAAAAAGCAAATATAAGTAAAGTCTTCCTTGATATATATTTTATTTTAATCATTATAGCTATGATAATTTTTTATTGAGATGAAGAGATTTGGTATACTTTTGCTTTCACAATATCTTCAAATAATCCTGGAGATGTCCCTGCAGTAAAGTTACCATATGCATCTATTTTTCCAATATCTTCATTAACGGGGGACCATCTAGTTACTAAATTACTAAGTTCAACATTATTTTCATCCCATCCAGAGATTGAAAAGTGAACAGTATCACCAGGATTTAATATAGCTGTAGTGGGATAAATTTCTAGTTTATTTAATTTCCCTGTTATAGTCACATCTAAATATTCAGAAATTTGAATAATGTCAGATTTCATTTCTTGTTTTCCAATTATTTTAATTGCATTGGGATATTTCCCTGGTGTAGAGCTTGCCCGGAATAGTCTATTTTCTGTAATAGTTCCAATTGCATCATTTTCGATTGACCATTCGATATTATCGAGTGGAATCGGATCACCAAATTGATCGTATGCTCTTATAGACAAATTGACTAATCCATTGGGCGTAACAGTGACCTTATATGGCCAAGGATAGATAGCGCTTAAAGTTCGAGGGCTGGGTAAATCTCTAATTACAACTGATGCATAGTCTGTTGCAGTAATAAATCCCTGCTCGCCAGATATTACGGCCTCAACTTTGATTGCTTGTGTATAAATCCCAGGAGTTTTACTGGCAATAAAATTACCTGTTCCATCTATGTTTCCAGCACTTGTGTTATTCATTGCCCAACGTAGTTGTGTTCCAGCAGCTATTTCTCCTAGTCCATTTAGTGCCACTGCTCTTATATATAATCTATCACCAGGATCAACGAAAAATCGTTGAGGAAGTGCATGTACTGTTAATAATTCTGCTAGAGGATTTAAATCGGTAACTGTTACAGATGCATTAACAGAGATGGATTTTGAATTCCAATTTGCTGTAATAGTTATTGCATCTTTATAAAATCCAGAATCGCCTTCAACTGTTAGGTATCCAATTTTATTTATATGACCTAACTTTTTAGAATTTAGAGACCAAATAATATCTGCATCAGGTATGACTAGACCATTTTTGTCTGTTGCAATAGCTCTTAACTTATATACTTGTTTAGATAATAAAGATGGATTTTGGGGATAAACAAGTAGTGATTCAAGAGTCCTTTCTTTTATAGATCCCAATATTGTTACAGCTACTCGTGTTCCAACAGGCCTAATACTTGATTTATTAGAGATTCCAGTTACTTGAATTCCCATAGGGTATGTTCCAGCTATGTGACTTGCTTTAAAAATACCATTTTTATTTACAATTCCTACTCGTGGATCAAGTGATGTCCAGATAAAATTAACACCTTCTTCAATGACAATTCCTTCATCATCAATAGCTTCTGCTGTTAATTCAATTTGTTCATTTTGCTTTAATACAATATGTGAAGGAAGAACTCTTACAGATTCGATATTACGAGAGAGTTGTTCTTCACCTGTAACTAATACAGAAGCAGAGATTGGCATAAATGATTGTGTTAAATCAAGAGAATCTTCAATAGTTTTCGTAATTATCGGTTCAGGTTGAGAACAACTAGTAAAAAATAGAATTCCCAATATTAGAAATATTAGAGATATATTTATTTTGTAGTATGTTAGTTTTAAAAGGTGTTTCATACTTATATTATATAATGATTGGAATTATTGAGGAGCAAAACTTAGTTCTAACAACCAGTCTTTTGTGAGAATTTCTTTGAAAGAGACTGAATTTGTTGATATTTTAGTGGGTATTGTTGATGATTTTAAAATTGTATATTGATCAGGAATTATAATTTCTAGATTGACTTCTCGGTTAGGTACTCCTGGTTGTTTTTGGATCATTAAATTATATTTTAGGGTTCCATCAATTTTTTGTAGTATTGATGTAGGTAATTGATAGATAACCTTCATCTCAGTTATGTCACTAGCTTCAGTAGAAAGTAATCCGGAAAATTCTGTTTTTCCATAGTTAGATTGTTTTTTGAATGTGTCTTTTCCTGGGAGACCAGATCCAGTTTTCACAGACACACTTTGATCTGATAATTCTGTTGGAGTAGAAAATATATGTTTTGAATTTTGTGGAGTGTATAGTCTCCAGTAATTCCAGTAACAAGAATTTTTTTGAGAGTTATAATTACCTTCTCCTTTAAGAATCCACTGGGGATTACATGGAGAAGCTCCAACTCCACTGTGATTGATGTATTTAAGTGTTACAAAGGATTTTATGTCCTCTATATCCCTTAGATCTATTTGGTAGTTAATTGATCTTTGGATATTGCGGTCAACTTTGCTCCAACCCACATTAGAATCAACAATGTAAAGATAATCATGTGGGGTATCTGGTATTTCACCTGTCCATTTAAATTGAGTTGCTTTAGCTTGGGCAATAGGGTTTTTGAAAAATATTTGTATGTCCTTTTGTTCTAATGACTTGTTTATAGATGATCCAATATTTAATAAGTCATTAATTGAATTTGTAGATAGGATTTTTTCAATAAATCCTTGAAGTATTAGGTCTACATATGATCTGCCATAATTATCGGTTCCTATTTCTATTTTATCGATGAAATTTCTTGAAGTAATAATATCTTCTTTTGTAGGACCATATATTTCTGTAATAGATTCGATTATATTTAACATAGCCCATTGATTAATAGTAACAATGATGTCAGGGCTAATGCCCTGACCTATTCTATATAAATCAGATGCTGTTTGAGCAGTTGTAGGAAAATCAGGTTCCCATGTTACGTCTCGCATTAACCAGATTTTTGCGTTCATATGTTCTTGAAGTGCTAGGGGAGGTTTTGGGTAGAAATCCAAAAGATCCCAGTCATCAATAAGTACAATATCATGGTACCGTATATTGTAATTATCTTTACTTAAAGTAACTAACCAAGCGGAAGAAACAAATCCTCCTGAAGCACGCAGTTCATCAGCAGAAAGTCCAAGAATTAAGATAGTAATTGTTTCTTTTTGACTAAAAACTGGAGGTATTGTTAACGATATTTTTTTCACTAGATCTAAAGTGTCAGCACCCTTATTAACGGTGTTTGAAAACATATAAATCGAAGGAAACTGAGAGTCTTTGATTTGATTGTCAACTTGATCTAAAAGATCCAGAGATTCATTTAGTTCTGATTCATATTTAGAAAGGTTTGTTAGGGTTTGCAGCATGTAAAATATTTTTGTTTTGTTATATTTGGTATTGTTAATATCAAATTCATCTATTATTGGAATGAATTTTCCAGCTGTAGATATTAATGAAAGTAATAAATTAAGAGTTTCATTGAATTCATCGATTTCAGATATAGTTTCTTTAATTTCTAGATTAATGTTGTTGTCTAATATTGATTTTATTAACAATCCTCTTGATTCTATGCTTTGAATTTTTTGTTGTAGGTTTTTAACAAGGGAAGAAGTGTTTATAGATTCATTATTCTGGTTTTGATATAAATCCAATATAGTTCTTGAATATGAACTCAAGTCTTGGATATCTTCAAATAAAGCAGATAATTGTATGCCAAGGTTAATTGCATGTAATAATTGGCTATCTAAATCTTCTATTTCATTGATACTAGGAGAAAGTAATTTTGGCATCAATACAAATTTAGGTTTTTTTGAGAGTTGGTGTGAATCGAGATAATTGTTTTTTAATACAGTAAAATTTTCAGAAATTTCAATAATGTTTTGAGTTTTTGACGTATGGATTGGATCATTACCAGATAATAGTGATTTATTGATTACATCTGTATTTGCTGCTAGTTGTCCATACAAGTTCACTAGCTCTTCAGATATCTCTATGTCTTTTTGAATACGTTCTAGGAAAAGTATCCATGTGTATCCTTCTGATAATAGAGGGTGACAACATCCTAATGTAGGTAACAGGTATAATCCGAATTTTAGATCAGAAGAAAGAGAGTTTAATAGTATTGTTATTTGAGATAATTCAGGGGTGCTTTTTACAGTAGAACTAGGTGTTTGTGATAACATTAGCGATTCACCGAATTGCGTTTCAATTATACTGTCAGTATTTACAATTGTCATAATACGATATGTACCATATATTGATATAGCTAGCAGAGCTATTATTGAGATAACAATTGTTCCTATTGCAGCTAACTTAGAAAATTTTACCAATTTATTAAACCTCTAGATGACAATAGAATATATCCACACCTAGACACATTTTATAATACAATTTCGAACTAACCTATACTATTATGTGATAGGTTTATGTTTTCTTTCTATGACATTATTTACATCATAATGGAGTAAAATGTAGAATATCTATAGGTAGAATTAAAAAGATTAAATGATTTTAACATAAAAAGATATTTTTCTAATGGATAATGATGCACCTATTTCTATTGCAGTATTTGGTTTAGGTCATGTTGGATTAACGACAGCATTAGGTTTTTCTGATTTAGGGTGGAATGTAATCGGAGTTGAATCAGATTTGGCTAAGATGAAGTTAATTCAAGATGGTCAAGTTCCTTTTAACGAATATGGTATATCTGATTTATTAGCAAAGAATTTACATTCTGGTAGATTTAGTGTTACAGCTGATATTAAAGAAGCAGTATGTAATGCAAATATTCTAATCATGTGTGTGGGTACCCCCCAAGATACAGATGGAACAGCAGATATTTCTCAGTTACAAAATTTAGCACGTAAAATAGGACAAAATATAACTAGTCATAAGATTGTTGTACAAAAAAGTACTGCACCAGTGAATACAGCAGCTAAACTTAAAGAAATTTTGTTATCTAATATTCAAAATTCCAAAGGTTCTAATGATGAGTTAGTAGATATTGTTGTAATTCCTGAATTTCTTCGAGAAGGTAATGCATTACACGACTTTTTCAATCCTCATAGAATTGTTATAGGGTTAGATAATTTTGATCTTAAAGATATGTTAGGTTGTATTTACAAACCTTTATTAGTCAAAATGGGTAAGAACGAGTCTGAAATTCTTATATATACCGATATTAGTTCAGCTGAAATTAGCAAGCATACAGCAAATGCTTTTTTAGCTACTAAGATATCTTTTGTTAATATGATTGCAGATTTGTGTACTAAAGTTGGTGCAGATGTAGAAGACGTAGCGAGATCAATAGGCATGGATCCTCGAATTGGATCTGATTTTTTGAAGCCAGGCATAGGTTTTGGAGGGTCATGTTTACCTAAAGATTTAGCTGCATTTATTCAAGTCGGCAAGATAAATAGTATAGATTTTTCTTTTTTGGAAGAAGTTAATAAAATCAATGAATTACGTATCAGTAATTATATTAATCAAGTAATTAACGTTTTAGGAGATTTAAAAGAAAAAACTTTAGGAGTATGGGGACTTTCATTTAAACCAGGAACAGATGATATTCGTGATTCACCAGCTATAAGAATAGTTTCTGAATTGATTAAGTTGAAAGCAAACTTGCGAGTACATGATCCATATGCAATCACTGCATTTAAAGAATTCATTGGTGTTTCAGACAGGATTTATTATGCTGAATCTCCTAGCGATGCTACGGTTGGGGTTAATGCTATTCTTGTTTTGACCGATTGGGTTCAATATAAAGAAGAGGATTTTAAAGTGATACGTAACTATGTTAATGACCCTTTAATTTTTGATGGTCGTAATTTATTTGATCCAGATTTACTTACCAATGAAGGATTTCAATATTATGGAATTGGGCGATGAAAAAAGCCCCTTTAATTTCCATCATAACTCCTGTTTATAACGAACCGAAGATATGTAGGTCATTAAATTCAGTTATAAATCAATCAAACAAAAAAGATGTTGAAATTATAGTTGTTGATGGCGGTTCAAAAGATGAAACTCGTGAATGTCTAGAAAAATTTAAAGATAGCATTGATGTATTAATTCAAGAAAATGATTCAGGCATATATGATGCTATGAATAAGGGAATACGTGAATCTAAAGGGGAAATTGTTGGAATATTAAATGCTGATGACTATTACTATAGTAATACTGTTTTGAGTGATATTTCGAAAATATTTTCAGATACTTCTATTGATGTATCTTATGGTGATTTAGTTTATGTCAATCCCAGAGGTAAAGTTAAAAGATACTGGAAATCAGGGGAGTATAAGAGAATGAAATGGTATTTGGGATGGATGCCTCCTCACCCTACTGTATTTGTACGTAAAAAAATCTACGAAACATTGGGAAGGTTTAATGATATCGATTATAAAATTGCAGCTGATTATGAATTGATGCTAAGATTTTTTTTTCGAAATAATTTAAATGTTCGATATCTTCAAAAAGTTGTAGTTTCTATGGAACTTGGAGGAGAAAGTAATAAAAGTTTGAAAAACATTATTCTGGCTAATAGAGAGGTTTTAATGGCTTGTAAGGAGAATAAGTTGATTTTTCCGTATTTAATTCCATTTTTAAAAGTATTTCGTAAACCATTTCAATATTTGCATAATTTTTCGAGTGAATGACTTATCCTTAAAAATAAATTATTCTTCTATTTCTCCCTGAGCATTACATGAAATATTATCTATTAATTGTGGTGTAGCTCGGTTTTTATAGACTTTGCCTAAGCAATTTAGTGAATCAGGGTCAGATTGATTATTAAAGAATATAGTACCCATATATCCATCACTTAAGACGTTATTTAAGTCGCGCCAAGAGGTATAAAAGAACCACCTTTCGATATTGAATATATCTGCTGTATTTTCCAGCCAATTTAATATTCCATTAGTGTAGTTGCTTAGTTCTACCCAGTTATAGTTACCTACAGGCTTGATTTTGACAGGATCTTGGGATAAAAATATCCAAGCATCATAGCCTACATGTACTGCGATTTCTGTAATCCAAATTGGGGTTGTTTGATATTCAGGTATAGTGTTTAGAAATTCTCTCATTCCCATAATTTGGTCAACTGCAATTTCCCAATGCATTGCTTTTTGATTTTTGTAAATTGGTTTTTTGTTTTCTAATGAACTGTTATTAGGAGTATTAAGCCAGTCGATAGGATAGACATCTATTCCCCATGCATAGACAGGAGGTTTTTCTTCGTACAGTGATTCATATGCACTTATGAAATTTTTTGTCCAAGTTCTTCCATTTGTATATCCTCCACAACCAATACAAGTAAAATCCCAGTTTAGTGGACTTGGACCTAAAATTTTTGCTGACAAATTACCTGATTTAAGCCCTTGTGAATAATGGAAGAAAACTTTGGCGAATTTCTCTTCTGTAATATTTCCATGGCGGTTTGCTTCCCCCAAAAGATACCAATATGCATCAGGATATAGTTGAGCTAATTGTTTTAATTGGAGACGAGTTAGATAACCTAGCGACTTTAGTTGTTCATCTGGTATCGAGTTTAGATTGTCAATAATGTTTGATTCCCAAGCATTTTTGTTTGTAGGGATTTTTAGATATGGCAATTTCTTTTTGCCTGAGTTTATTTGAGGCATATCACGATTAAAATTTAAGTACCATGTAGTATTGATAGAATTGAGGTAATCAATAGACATATTTTCATCCATTCCATGTAGTACAATTCCATATCTTGGGTCAGGGGTAGGAATAGGAGTAGGTGTAGCAGTTGGAGGAATAGGTGTAGCAGTAGGTGGAACAGGAGTAGGAGTGATGGTAGGAGTAGGAGTGATGGTAGGAGTAGGAGTGATGGTAGGAGTAGGAGTAGGAGTAGGAGTAATTGTTGGAGTTAAGGTAGGGGTAGAGGTTACACAATAAGATTGAGCTCCAACATATATTCGTATTGGACAGTAATTTTCAGGTACTGAAGTAGCTGTAGGTATTGGAGTTGATGTAACTTGTGGAGTAGGGATTGTTGTAGGAGGAACAACTGTTAAACATATGAACTGATTGTCGCTTACATACATTTTGTTTAGACAGGATGTGCTAATAGGAGTAGGAGTAGGGGTAGGAGTTATAGTAGGAATAGAAGTAGTTTTAGATTGATTTAAGATAGTATTTTTAGATACAGTAGCATTGGTATTTGTACTAATTTGTGTCGTTGGGATAACTTGAGGCAATACATTGCTTGGCAGTGTTGTTGGACTTGATAGAGGTAAGTTTGTTGAAATATTTTTTACCGGTAATTCTTTTTCAGAATATTTTTTTTGAGTTGATTCAACTATATCATTTTTCTTTTTTGAAGTTATTGAAGAACTTAGACTAGTTTTTTCGGAAGAGCCTAATGGTTTTTTAATGGTGTTAGTTTTATTTAATGTAATTGCAAATAGGCCGAATTGATTTGTACTAGATTTATATATAGTATGAGTTTTATTAGAATCAACATTTAAAGTTGGTAGTTTATTCCATTTTCCAGAGAAATGTTGTAAAACAATGTTTTGATTACTGTCGCTTAGCCAGTTGTGTTCTACTGTAAAGTGAATATTTGATAAATAGTGACGAGAATTTGATTTAGAATGGTTAATTAAAATATATTGATAAATACTTTCATCAGGTGGTTGGGTATTACCAATATTCGAGAGTGATCCAATAGTAAAGGATATATTGTCGGGTAATATTACATCAAAACTAATCGATTCTATTGCGATGTCGGGAGCGCTGACTTTTAGAACTGGTCTATTTTCTAAAGGTATTACTACAGAATTTGTGAAAGTATATTGATCTGTTGAATATTCATTCTCCGTAGATGATTCATTAAAAAATGTACAAGATATAGTTGTACTGATTAAAATTAATAAAATGAAAGTTAATTTAAAATTATATATATAATAAAGTTTCATATATTGATATTTTCAATAAGACTTGATAAAGATTTTTTTGTTTCAGCAGTGACTGTATCAACTGTAACATTAGTTAAGCATAAAGGAGGAGTCTTATCATGTATGAATTTTTTATTACAGTTGTTACACATTTGATTTAATTGGGTATCGCAATCTGAGTTATATAGCATTTGTACATTACTATTTAGTGGATGGTTCTTAGTTATGCTAGATGGGCCAAATATAGCTAATCCTTGAGTTCCGACAGCTGAAGCAATATGCATTAGAGCTGTATCGTTAGAAATAAAGAAGTCACATTGTTTGATAAATGCAGTTGTTTCAATAATCGATGTTTTGCCAATTAGGTTAATACAATTCGATCCAGGTATTAGTTGTTCTAATTTTTCACCTAAATCAATTTCTGTTTCACTTCCTAAAAAGAGAAAGTCACATTTATAAACTGAATCAAGATTACGTAATAACAATCCAAAATTTTGTATAGGCCATCTTTTATGAGTGAGTGTCTCATGCGAACCAGGGTGTATTCCAATAACTATGTGCCCAGAAGTTTTTTTTAATATAGAAGTAGCATATTCATCTAGCTTTTTGGGAACGTCTATCATTGGGATGTCAGAGGATTTCTTGATTTTAAATATAGGAAGTATGTTTTTTCTTAAATCGAATTCATGTTGTGATGAATTTATTTCAATTAAGTTAGTATAGATCAATGAATTGAGTTTTGTTTCTCCAAAACCAATTCGGGATTGAGAACCCAGTAATAAGCCAAGTAAGCCTTCTTTAATACTAGATAATGATGTAGATAAAAAATAATTATATTTTTTGTTCTTTAATTTCCAAAACAAATTAATTCTTGAGAGTGTTTTACTTAATAAATTAGATTTTTTGGGGTATGCATGTGAATAAATATAAATCGAATTAATATTTGCAAATGTTTGAAAAATGTCGTGGACCGCTTTATTACCAACAACTATATCAATCTCGACATTTTTAAGATTATTTTTGAGAGCTTCAATGATTGGTAAGAATAGTATTGAATTACCAACACCAGAGAGAAACATTATTAAAATCCGCATATAACTTTCCTTAAGATGGAGTTAATCAATTGTAATTGAAGGACATGACTCAGACTCAACATTTTTTTTATAATTTGTTTGAAGGGTTTCACATAAATTACTTATTAATGCAGTACGTGTAAGTATTCTTTCAGACATTGAGGTACCTGCATGTTGCTTAAATAAAGACATTCCTATTTTACGAAATGCATAATTAGATTTGGATATAGGAATTAGTTTACTTAGTATAGATTTTAAGGATAGTTTTTGGCCAGAAGCATCCTGAGGTTGTAAAAAAGTTTCTTTAAAGAGACTTTTGTTGATACTCCATGGGCTCCATTGATCAGAATAGTCAATCAGTTCTTCCCATACACCACTAGAATAATGCTCTAATTTGTCATTCCAGCTTGGTCCATCACTGAAAGGAATTGTGTTGGTTTTGGGGAAGGTTTCTAGAATTGAAAATATAATTTTTTTGTGTTCTCTATATTTGTTTGGTAAATTACTAGCAATATTTAAATTTTCTTTCCATATTAATGGAGCATCTACATAACAGTTTCTACTAAAATACCATATTCCTGGAGCTATACCTCTAGGTTCCCTTATTTCAGAGTAGAGGATATTTTTTAAATCTCTTAGGTTACCGCTGTAGTTAGTATAGCGATTTTTTAAACGTTTTTGTGATACGGACACTGTATTTATGGGATTGTTACTTAAGAAAAATTCCTGGAATTTCTTATAGACTGCAGGGAATGGAATTTCAATTGAATGGAATATATCTTCAATTGATACTGCAGAACCATGCCAGCCATATACTCCATCACCATCACCTCTTAAAATGACGTCATATGTTGCAAGTTCATTAAAAAAATCTTTAGGTAGACGAGCAGCCCACCATATTGAATCACTGCTCCAACTTGCATATGAAGCTATATCTTTCCAGTTATTGAGAAAGTTTTCTGAAGATGTAGTTATACAATTTGTTTTACTGCCCAACGCTGATGCTACAAGATTAGCTATTTTAAAATCACTATTGTTTGTGGCATTTTTCCCAAATGTAAAAAAGTCTGGATTAATACCAGATTCATGTGCACTAGTTGCTATAATTCTGCTATCTGCACCACCAGAAAGTAAGGATGCAACACGCAGATCTTTATAGGATTTTAGACCATCAACTAAATTTTTACGCATTTGAAAGATCGCATCTTGCCAATTCATTGAATTTGATTCACTATATTGGAAGAATTTGGGTAATGATGAAATGTTTGTTGAACCATTATTTAATGACATGGATAGAATACTACGAGGCTGAAGTATGTTTATATTATTAACCAGGGTTTGGTTTTCACTAAAAATGTAACTTGAGATGATGATTTCAGATGCAGATTGTAGGTTTGGAGTAAGTTGAACATCAAACATTTTTGCGATTTTTATGAGTAAAAGTATGTCTGATGCAACAATAATTAATTCATTTTGTGCGTACCAAAATATAGGTATTCCTGATATTGCATCAGTTTGGAAAGAAATTGTATTGTGATTTCTATTGATCGAACAATAAATCCCGTCATCAGGTTCTTTTTTTGCGCCTATATTGAGAATCCAATTGTTATTAGGAGATATTTTTTTTGAACTGGCTTTATTTGTGGTAAGGAACCAGTTGGAATCATTATCAAATGTGTTCCATATTTTTTTTGGATTTAAAATTACATTTCGATTTTGATGATAAACAAAAAGGAAACGTGTGGCAGAGTTTTTTATAAAACTTCCCATAGTTAATCCTTGATTATTGTTCTATGCCATAGTTCGACTGAAAGCAATGGCCAAATAATGTTTTCAGCTATGTCTTGTGTATAGGGACGGGTATTTAGTATTTGAGTTAACATGTTTTGGTTTACGATATTTTTATCAAGGAATTCAGGTTCTCGTAATATATCAATTGTTGCAGTTAATTTCGTTGAATTCATCCATTTCTCTAAAGGCAAAGAGAAACCCATTTTAGGACGATAAATTAAGTCATGTGGCAAATATTTACTTGCTATTTCTTTTAGTAATATTTTCAACTGTGCTCGTGAAATTTTGTATTTTAAAGGCAATGAATTTGTAAATTCAATTAATCGATGATCACAGAATGGTACCCTACCTTCAATTGAAGCAGACATAGACATTCGATCAAATCGCATTAATAAAGGAATTAGTGAAGTAAATTGATCGTATTTAGGTAAAGATGTTTCTGGTTGTAAGTTATGAGTTTGTATGTAATTCAACCTTTTTTCGACTAAATCATCACTATTATCGATCAGCATATTTTTTAGTATAGTCTGAGAATTCTTTATGAATAATTCACTAAAATCTCCTTTAAGAGATATAATGTTTTTCAATGTTTTGAGTTTTCCAATAGGTGGTAATAATTTTGTTAGTCCTGGAACTTTATTAGTTAGATTAATAATATTTTTGTGAGCTAAAATACGATATTTGGGGTATCCTAAAAATGTTTCGTCAGCACCTTCACCGCTTAATAAGACAGTAACGTATTGCTTTGCATATTTTGTTAATTTCATTATAGCTAATGAATTTGGATGGATTATTGGAAAATCTTCATGCCATGTGGCTTTATTTAGGTAATTAATAAAATCTTCTTCGTTGAATTCTATATTATGGTGAGTTATTCCATATTTTTCTGCTACTATTTTTTGGTAGTAGGATTCATCGAATTTATTTTCAGGAAATGAAATAGAAAAGGAATGTAACTCTTGTTTTTTGAAATGTGTTTGGATGATTGCAGCTATTAAACTTGAATCTACTCCACCACTTAATTGTAATCCAATTTCTACATCACTAATTAATCGATATTTGATACTACTAATGATTAAATTCTCTGCTTCAGTTAGAATGTCATCGTATTTTTTAGTAGTTTGAATATCCAGTGATGATTTATCTGAGGCAAAATAGTTTTTGGTTATGAGCCCATTTTTTTTAATAGTGATATTTTCTCCAGGTAAAACAGAATGTAAATTTTTTATAGGAGTAGCATTCCCTACAATGGATCTAAATAATAGGATTTCATTTATTTTTTCTTGGTTCATTTGTAATGGATGAAGAGATTTTAATGCTTTGGGTTCACTAACAATTATTATTTCTCCATTAGGAGCTGTAAAATAATATAGAGGTTTAACTCCTGATTTATCTCGAAAAAGATGAACTTGATTAGTATTTTGATCGATAATTACTGAAGCATACATGCCAATAAATTTTGTAAATGCATTGTTTCCCCAAGCATGAAAAGCTTTTATTATTACTTCAGTATCTGTATTAGATTTGAAAGAATACCCTTTTGATTGTAATTCAGACCTTATTTCCTTAAAGTTATAGACTTCTCCGTTATGGAGAATAAATTGACCAGGTAAACCTTCCATTGGTTGGTGTCCATTTTTTGATAAATCTAATATTGAAAGACGATTAAATCCTGCCCAAAACCAAGATTTTTTTATAAATCCAGAGTCATCAGGGCCACGATGACGCATTGAATCTAAGGCATTGAATAATTTATGTTCAGTTGATTTCTGGTTTATACAGACTAATATTCCACACATAGGAGTATTATCGCTCCTTTTGTTTTTTAGTAATTGTCCAAGGCATCATTATATTTACAATTTTTGATGTTTCTTCATTACGTTTATCACTTATTTCATTGCTTAATACACCTAATGCTGTTGTTATAACGTCATGATGACTAAAGCAGTTAAGTAATAGCCATCGAGATAATAAACGGTTTTGAAATCTTGATTGGACCTTTTGTTTAAAAAGACCTGTTTTTTTGATAAAAACTTTAAATAATTCACTTAATATGGTGAGGAGAGAATTAGTTCTCCATCCTAGCATTTTTTCATATTCTTGAGTGAAGATTCTAATTGATGATTCATGCCATATCGATTCTAGTTCATTTTGTTTTGTTAAGGGCTCAGTACATAAAGTTAAATATTTTTTTCGTGATTCAGAATTTGTAATAGGGGAATCTAATTCAATAGTTCCATCAGTGTTAATTTCATGTTGATGTATCGAAACTGAATCGATACTTGTGTTTTCAAAAGTTATTGAACAGCTTAGTCCCCAATCATAATTAGATCTGTTTTTCCAACTTTTGTAATGTGGAGTCCAAAAGCTTCCCATTCCATAAAAAATGTAGCCATCTTTATATTTTTCGTAGCCTTGAGGCATATGAGAATGATGACCTAAAACTATAGAAGCACCATGATCAACTATTGATTTGAATATATCTTGTCTTTGAGGTGATGGCCAGGGGATCCATTCTTGTGCTGAATGGATAGTTGTAATTAGCACATCACAATTATCCTTAGTTGTTTTGATTTTTCTTAATAATTCTGGGATGGATGGAGTATATACACCACCATTGTTATTAGTTGCACTTCCGAATTGACGTTCTGCGAAACCAAGTACCCCTAATTTAATTTCATTAAATTCTACAAATAATGGTTCTGATGCACTATCATAGTTAGAGCCTGCTCCAATTGTATGGATATTTGAGGAGTTCATCATTTTAATTGTTTCCGAAATACCACTGATACCAAAATCTCCCATATGATTATTGGCAAGATTTACACATTTGACGCCATGATTTTTCAAAAACATTGCTGAATTTGCTGCTCCTTTTAGGAAAGGACCAATTTTAACTGTGTGTTTTTCGGAAGATGATATGGGTGCTTCAAAATCAATCAATGAAAAATCATGTGATGAAATGAAATCTTTTATTTTTGGAAGTAATATTTCATCCCATAGTATTGGATTATGTGGAGATGATAGTGGCATAAAATCACCTGCACCGAAAAATTTCCATTTCATGATAACGTATCCTTATAAATTTTTTTATTCATCCTTGATAAATTACGTGCGAGAATGAATTCAATCTCTGAGACATTAAGGAAAGGTTCTAATTTTCGTATTTCATTCCACTCAATATCATCTTGAATTGTACTTATGGTTTTAGAATTTGAGTTAGGTATAATCGTACTTTTGAATCCTCGGATATTAGATTTGGGATTATTTTTTATAGATGTAGGGTTAGTATGTTGCTTTAAATGATTCAATATTTCTTGTAAATGGATGTTTTTTAATAATTTACTGTCTTTTATTAAATTAAATGGTACAGGGAAAGGATTGTCAAAATTAACAAAGATTTTTTGATCTGATTTAATGTAATAGAAAGTGAATGGGTGATTCATTAGGTTTTGATAATCATATACTTTAAACCATAGAGTAACTAATGTGACATATTCGTCTTTATCAGAGTAAAATGTATCTGAAATTAAATCTACTAGTATATTTGCTGTAGTTTTAGTGTTAATCAGTAATAATCCGAATAATTTTCTTACATTAGCAATATGAACTGACTTAAGTTGTAAAGTTATTTTTGCAATCCGACGTTTAATTAAATCGATGATATTAGGTTCGTTGATTACAATTTCTTTTTGGCAAGATATATCTCGGGGGTAACATGTGGTTTGTTCTTGTTTTTTGATTAGTAAAATATCTATATTTTTTTTAAGTGCATTTGCAATATGCAGAAAGGCTGAATCGACGATTCCAATATAACCTGCATGATTCATTAGTACAGCAGAAACTTCAATTGATAGATTGGTGATGTCAAAAGACTTATTAATTATGAATATATTATCTTTGTATATGTCTGGCAGTGTTGATAATATTAATCTAGACAACTTGTTTTTAACTAGATCAGTCGAGTGTGTATGTAAGAATGCATACCTTCCCTTTTTAAGTTGGAATTTATCCATTAATTGTAATGCAGTTGATTTAGATTTTTCATCGATTGGAAAATCATATTGATTGTTATTGTCCAAAGTAACAGATAATTCAGATGCTGTTAAATCAACTTTATGTAAGAGTTGATTTTTATCTTGTTTATGTAATACCCATCGAATATCAGTATAATTTTCTAATTTGGCTATTTCTGATACATTTTTCCGTAATAAATTTAATCCAGCATCATAGTTATTAGAAAAATGAGGATTATTCACAAGGTATATATCATTAAAATAAGATAATTTATGTACAATCCCTGAATGCCATGCTCCTGATTGTACTGCAATACCGATTTGTGCATTTGGGAAATTTCGTCTTAATGCTCGAAAGGCAGGAGTTCCCATAATGACATCTCCAATACCATGGGGGTAAATAACTAATATTCGTGAATTTGAAATATTTCCCATACTATTATCCTATTGTTAGGATAATAGTAATAATAAAAATTAATCTTTAATAGTACAAATTGAGATACTATTAATACCATTTTTTGTTAATGTAAGGTGAGAAGTCTCTATCCTACATGCTTCAGTCGATTAATAATTTGTATTTAATCAAGCATTATCATTACTTGTTTTAATATCCTTATTATTTGTAAAATTATTGTATTGATAGTTTGATATTAAATCGATTGGTAATGAAAGAATAGCATGACAAATGTGATTTATCTGTATTATCGTAAGTTTGAAGAGTTGGACATTGAATACTAAAACCAAAAAACCACGAATAGTTGATTTTACGTTTTCAGGCACCCTTGGTGATGCATTCCTAGTATTATGTAAATTAAGTGATTATCATAAGAATACAGGACATAATGTTAGGCTACACAGACAAAGTGAATTTATTGAATTTGATGATCCCATTTCCAAATTATGTTCGTTGTTCCCATATGTGGAGTATGTAATTCCTTCCACATATTTTGATTCTAAATCTGGCTTAAAAAGACCTTCATTTACTGGTGATTATATAAATACCACTATAAGTGGCATTTCAGCTAAAGAGTTTCCCCATGATCCACATTATATTGATTTTGATCCATATCCTATTTTAGACTTAAATCCTGCTTCATTTCCAAAAACTTCCTTAAATATTGGAATTCAATTACATACGGGGAAATTAGCTACAAATTATAAAGGATTATCGATTGAATGGATAAAATCTGTAATCACTTTTTTAAATATTCATTTTGATAAAAAAATAGAATTTTATATATTTGGTACTGGTGAAGGATATGATGATAACGATTTAAATGAATTATTGAATCTTCCGAGTACAAATTTTTTAGTAGGGCAAACTTCTTTTGTTGATTGGGTATCTTCTATTGTTTCATTAGATTTTTTTATTACTCCTGAAGGTTTTTCATCATATGTTGCTATGTCTCAAAAAATTCCATCATTAGTCTTTTATACTTCTGATTTAATTTTACTTGGGATACATGATAAATGGAGAAATAGTAGTGTGTTCATTGATGTGGTCAGACATGATATTTTAAGTAAAGCCTATAGATATTTAATGAGATTAATTAATAACAGGTCGCAATTTTGGTTGAGATTGGTTCCTTGTTCTTCTGGATTTGTATTGGATATAATTAAGCAACAAATTAAGAAAGATAAGTTAAGGTTGTAAGTGAAATGGTATTTAGTATATTTAAGAATATTATTAAAAGTGTTTTGCCAGCATCTCTTTGGTTAAATTTAAGGTTGTTTCGAGAGACTAATATTAACCGAAAAGTTGCTAAAGACTATATTAAGCAAATGCTTAATGATAAATCCCCCATTACTACACAAATGGATCAACATATAATTGGTGCATGTGATGTTTTTGAATATAAATCAATTCTAGAAGTTGGTTCAGGTGGTGGGCGATTATCCTATTGGTATTTATTCAATAGAAAAGATTTTTCGGGAATTGAGCCTGATATTTGGTATAGAAAATTAGTAAATAATTTCTTTTATGATATGGGGTTTGGTAAACATAGAATTCAAGATGGTGATATCCATAACATTGAATTTGATGACAATGCTTTTGATATTGTTACATCTAATGCTGTAATTGAGCATATTCAAGACCCAATTAAAGCAGTAAATGAACTTTTTCGAGTTGCTCGTCGTGGATGTGTTATTACTTTTCCTTATGGTCATGAAGCTGATAGTCCAGATCATATTCAGCATTTTTATGAAAAAGATGTTGAAGAACTATTTTCAAACTATAATTATAAATCAAGCATTGTATATGATAGACCCGATGGTAATAGATGCTTTTTAGTTATTATTAAAAAGTGAGGATAAGACACTAGATACTATTGTTGTTTTGAACCATTTCAATTAAAGAAGTCATACGATGTTTCCAAGTATATTGGGTATGAGTTCGGTTACAACCAGCATGTGCTATTGTATTTCTTTCAAGTGTGTTGTTTAGATAATGTTTAATTTTTCCCAGAAGTTCAAATTTAGTATTAAAAGTTTCAATTTCCTTTCCAATTTCAAATGCTTTCGCTAAATCTGTAGAATCTTCACTTATCAAGAATGCTCCACATCCAGTAGCTTGGTAAACTCTAATAGAATATGAAGGTAGTCCTTGAGAAAAATTTAATACTATAGCTGATTTTCTATATAAATTTGCTAAAGCTTCACCATATATAGGCTTGTTGTTCCACCCTTTTCCATAACATTTAATTGGTATTTTATTTTTAATTAGAAAATTAACTAATTGAGTTCTCTTTTTTGTTTTTGTTCCTACAAAAAGGACACCATCTTTTTCTAGTGTATTATTTTTGGGGATAGGGTAGAAAATTTGATTATCAACTCCTTGTCCTAATAATATTGAGTTAGTATTTGTTTTAGAAAAATGGTTTACTACATCTGATGAAATCGAACTTGCCCAAGTACAACGATTAGCATATTCTTTTGCATTTATATTTTTAGCAACAAATAAAGGGTCCATAAAATAATACCAAGTTGTAGCTACATTTGTAGCTTTACTGATAGTTTGAAAATTAACAGTGTCAGTTTTTGAAAAAAGTACCAAGTCGTATTTTTCAGAATTTAAAACACGTTCTAATGAATCATTCATGGCTTTTCTACCTTGAATAGAAAAATAAGGGTTATATAAAGAAGATCTTGTAGAGAAACGGCGTAAAAGACTATATGGTTTTTGTAATAGTTGCTCAACATTTTGAGTGATTCGTTTTTCATTCTGTGAAAAATCTCTACTAATTGTTCGATAATTAAAATCTATTACGTGGTGCCCAAGATTTCTTAACTCCTTAGCCATTGATGTATTACTTGATGACGGAACATCTATAACACCAACAAAAAGTATTTTCATTCTCTTAGTTTTCATTAGAAAGTACTCATGACAAATTGATTAGTTGTTTACCTTTGCTTTCATTTATTGCAGTATATAGTGCTAAATCTATATTTACTTAAATGCTTCTATACAAATACTTCCCGTAGCTCTTTCGGAAAGATCAAGTTTGCCATGGTCTTTAATGTTAGTATGGCAAGGCTTCATAATTTGAGGTTTATTGAAGCCTGCAGAAGTCAATAATTTTGACAGAGAATTTTCATCATACATCCATTGATGGTTACGGCTACCTAGAAATAAATATTTAATTTTACTTTTGAGGGTAGGGTATTCTTCAGTCAGTAAGGTGTTTTCAATAAACGTGTCTGCATCTTTCGATTCGATGTAATTGTTAACTAAATATTTTATGTCGGGTATTATGGTTCTAATAATGCCGTTATTTTTTAGAACACGGCGTGATTCTTTAAGAAAATTAATTGCATCATTTTTTGTTAGATGTTCAAGCATATGGCAGCTATAAATTACATCAACACTTTGATCAGCATGCGGGATATACTTAGTAGCATTTGCAAAAATTACATTAGAGTGTTTTAAAAAACTTATATATTCACGTTGAGCTTTAGATATAAAACCCATACTACCTAATATGTTGTATAGTATAGGTTGTTTTGATAACCGGATAGAAAAAGAGTTATCATAATTAAACCAACCTTCTATAGGTGTTGAACCACATCCGATATTAATTTTAACGAGTGAATTGGTTGTATCCATTTTTAAAAGAGTAATTGATAATTATTTTAGTTGTAGTTTAACATTTTTAAAACACGGCTTAGAAGAACATCTTTTATTTGAAAGAAAAGTGATTTTTCTAAAATATAAAACATAGTTATTGTAATGAGCCAGTAGACAGTGGATTCTATAAAAAATAATTCGAATGTCCCAACTAGATTTGCTAATTGAAATTTTATTAGTAAAGTGCTAATTGACGATAGACAAACAATCACAATAGGTATAAAAAATATTTTTTTAAGATTTAAGGTTATATGCATTTTAATTATTCTAAATAGCAGGATTGTTGAAACTATCATACTGATATCTACTGCAATAGCTACTCCATTTGCATTCCAAATTGTTATCATTGGATATATGAGAATACCTAACAACATTAATTGAATTATGCGAATTATCATTACAGATTTTGGAGCGCCACTTACTACTTCTGTTCTACGTAACAAGTTGTTGAGTGAAAAACATAAAGCATATGGCATCAATAATTGAATCAGAACTACTGAAGGTAACCAGTTTTCTCCATAGAGTATAGGAATGACTTCGCTTGCTGTAATCCCTATCCAGAGTATTAATGCTATTGAAACTCTGGTTAATAACTCAATGCTTTGTTGTAATGTTTTATCTGTAGCATCATTAGATTGTTTAATTTTACCTATAGCAGCTACTGTAACCTGAGTTATTGTAGCGCCTATTAAAGAGTCTATTAAGTGAAGTAATATTAAAGCTCTTTGATAAAATCCAAGAGCTTGATTACTAATGATAGATCCAATACTTAATTGATCGATTTTTGAATATATTCGGCCTGCGCTATCGGAAATGAAAAGTATTTTTCCAAAATTAAAAAATTCTTTAATTGATTTGATATTAATTAAAGGTTTTACGAGAATAGGGGATAGGATTAATGTAAGAAGAGAATAGCAGATATTTTTTAAAATTACTATTGAAAGTAACGCCCAGATTGTTTGTCCTTGGAATGCAAGGTATACTCCTGTAAAAACTGCTATTGAGGCGCTAATTACGTTTATTAAAGCAAGTTTTTTAAAATGTAATAACTTTTCCATGTAATGTGAATATATTGTAATTATATAGTTAGGTGCTTGCCCTATCAATAAAACAAATACAAATATTTTCATATCTTGGTTAATTGGTATGATATTAGCAGTCCATAGTAGTAGAAGTATTGTAAAAAGTAGTAACGTTAAACCTATTCTAATAGATATTTGAGAGCCTAGAAATACTTTTATTTCTGTATCTTTTTGACTCAGATTTTGTCTTATAATAAATAAATCTTGTCCAAACATTACGATGAGAGACATTATGGCGAATATTCCGATTGCATAAGCTTGTTGTCCAAAGAATTCTGGTGCTATAGTTCGAGCTAGATATATACCGCTAAAAAATCGAATACCTTGTTCATATATTCGAGCAAATTGAATCCAGATTAATCCGGAGACAATTTTCCCTTTAATGCCTAGTGAATCATTCATTCTATTTTTTTGGTGTATTTAAAAGTGAGATTCCAATAGATGTTGTAACTTCACCAAGATATTTTCTTGAATAAGTATTAAATATTGGGCCTGATTTATTAAATCTGCTTAGTAGTTTTCTTTGTAGATTACCTCTGTCAAAATTTTTGAAAAAGAGGTAAATGAAATTTGAAAGTATTTTTGAAAAAATGAATAAAGGGTAATGGTATTTAATCTGCCAAATAAGAGAATTTAATTTTTTTTTGTAAACATCAAGTAAGGAAGATGGATCATCCTTAAGTAGCATTTCAATTATATTTAGAGCTTTTTCAGGGTATATAGATTCTAACGAATCTCTGTTTTTTTGGAAAATTGGGATGTTTAGGTCAAATGTTAATACAATACATCCTTCAGGCTTAAGTATTTTATAGATTGTTGGTATAAACTGATTAAAAGTTTGATCATCGAAATGTTCGATTACACTACAGGATATTATCAAGTCAAAACTGTTTTTTTCAAATTGTTTAAGAGATGATATATCTTTGATAATAATATATTCTACATTCGTGTTGTATATTTTTTTTATCCAAGATTCATTTTTCCAAAGTTTCCAAGAGTTGTCATCTACAGCTGTTACTTGATGCCCTTTTTTTTGTAGATATGCGGGTAATGGGCTTAATCCAGAACCAATATCTAATATTTTTAATTGAGATTTTAATGTTTTTTTACAATATTTTTCTATTTGATAATAGATGTAAGGATTTTCCCATAATTTAAGAGTGAAATTTTGTAGTCTTCCTGCTGGATCAGCTTGTGTTTCAGAAGAAATTGTTGAACCCAATTGTTTAAGCTCTTTAGCAATTGAATGATATTTTTCTGAAGTCAATTTTCCCCATGTTGGATAAGAAAAAGAATAATTTTCAATCATTTTAATAAGCCTTTTTATTCATATTTTGTTCTATTAAGGTAGCTACAGTCAAACATAGCGCAGGAAATAACCAAAATGTATGGAAGTGGCCTAACCCAAAAACTGTTCCTGTTAATGCAAATAAATATGCAAGTGTTGCAGCGATTATGCCTTTTGTTTGCCATTCGAATTCATGAGATTTTAAACGAGTATATTTAATACATTTCCAAATTGGAATTAGAATAAAAAGCATACAAAAAATATATATAGGGATTCCTGCAATTACCATAAATGTTAGGTGGAAATTGTGTAATGTAGCTTTTTGGTATCCTCTAGCTGATCTACCTCTTACTTTATCAGGTGTTTCAAAAGCAGTTTCATAACCGTTACCTTTACCAATAAATGGGCTTTTTGAGATAAGTCGTAGTCCTTCATCAATAGCTCTCTGACGATATAGCCAGCTACTATCTCTACGTGACCAATTTTCGGTATTTCCTAATGCAATTGGATAATCTATTGCATTGGTTATGCGCCATATAACTTCAGTAGAAGCATCTTGTATGTAGTTTGAGTTTGTTATTGTTGAAAATCCAAAAGATAATATCAATAGTATGCTAACAAGCAAAACACCTCTTATTATAGTACCTGAGATAAATGACCAGATAGTTTTATGGTTGGTGGATAAGATAAATATGAGTACTACACCTAACACAGTAGGTCCAACAACGCTACTTGTTCGGTCGATCACTAAAGTTAATCCCATGATACCTATTACTAGTATTACTAAAATTGTTTTGTAATTAAGTAATTGATTACGTAAAGAAAAAAGTATCGGAAGAATAGTTAAGAATACAAACATTCCGATATATTTTCCATCATAAGAACCTCTTAAAATAAGTAATTCAGCACCTACATCATTTAACTGGAGGGTTAAATAAAAAGCAATGCCAACTAAATTTAATATAGAAACTATCCAAATAGCACGATGTAGGATTCTGCGGGAGTTTATTATTACTGGAAGATAGACTAATATTGGAGCATAGAGGAAGAATCTAAATTGTGTAAAAATATTTTCATGGTTATTCAACGCACCGATAATCATGACTACAATACCTAATAAAACTATAGCAAAGGCTATTTTTTCCAAATAAGCAGGTATAGTAGGTGAGTTTTCTTGTTGATCAAAGTGTAGAATCAAAAATCCTATGATCCAAGCAATTATAATGAGATCTTGAAGTATTATTGCATTTTCAAATATTTCTTTTCCTAGTGTAAATAATGTCTCTGAAAACATTCCAAAAATTGGTATAGAAATTGTAAAAGATGCCGATAATGAGATGTAAAATAATAGCTCAGCTAATGGACGAAGAACCCTCATTTCTTACCTGTTACCGATAAATAATTATTGAATTTCATTGATATATTTACGTATTCCTGTATCAAGATTATTGAAATCATCTTTATATCCAACAGATCTTAGTTTGCTCATATTTGCGTTTGTCATGTTTTGGAATTTACCTTTAATCGAATCAGGTATTTCTATGTAATTTATTTTCCCAGAAATATCTAAAGCATCCATAATTGTTTGAGCTAATTTATTAAAAGATTCAGGTTTACCAGTACCCAGATTATAGATGCCAGATTTGATGTCATTAATTAAGAAATAAAAAATTACTTTTACTACATCTTCAACATATATAAAGTCTCTTACTTGATCTCCATCTTTTATAGAAGGGTCATTAGATTTAAATAGTTTTAACGAATTCGTTGATTTTATTTGGTTGATGCTTTGTAAAGCCATACTAGCCATTTTCCCTTTATGGAATTCATTTGGGCCATAGACATTAAAGAATTTTAATCCAGCCCAAAATGGAGGATTTAGTTTATTTACTGATGTTTTTCTTAGACACCATGTATCGAATAAGTGTTTACTCAGGCCATATGGATTGAGAGGCTTTAATAAAAAGGTATTTCCATGGTCATCACTAAATCCATTAGAGCTATCTCCATATGTTGCCGCGCTACTAGCGTAAATAAATTTAATTTTGTTTTTTGTACAATAATTCCAGAGTTTTTGGGTATAATGGAAGTTATTTTCAATAAGATATTCGAAATCCTGGACCATTGTATTAGAACAAGCGCCTAAATGTATGATTGTTTCGATACCATCTGTATAATTGTCTATCACTTTCCAAAGATCATTTTTATGTATGTAATCAGTGAAATAAATATCAGTTAGATTATTAAATTTAATTGTGGATCCAACGTTATCAACTATTATGATATCGTAATATCCATTTTGATTTAAATATTTAATAAGGTTTGAGCCAATGAACCCAGCTCCACCGGTTACTATAATCAATTAAGAGCCCCTATCTAGTTGTGTGATTTGATTGGCAATTGCTGTTGTAGATACATTTTCTACTATATCTATAAGTTCGACAGATCCTCCATTTTTTTCAACGATATCTTTTCCTATAACATCTTCTATTTTGTAGTCCTTACCTTTAACTAATACATCTGGTTTTATGAATTTAATTAGTTCATAGGGAGTGTCTTCGTTAAATAATATTACGCCATCTATTTCTGAAATACTTGCTAAAATGCGAGCTCTATGTTGTTCTGTAGTTATAGGTCGCCCATTTCCTTTAATCCTTTTTACAGAATCATCAGAATTGATAGCAACAATCAAAATATCACCAAGTTTTGCTGCTTGTTCAAGTAAGGAAATGTGTCCGATATGCAATAAATCGAAACATCCATTAGTAAATACAATTTTCTTCTTTTTTGAACGAAGGTATGAAAGGGTAGAATAAAAATTATCTTTGTTATTAAATATTTTTTGTTTTGTAGGTTGCTTTTCAATTATGTATTCAATAATTTCTTCTTTAGTAACTGTTGCAGTTCCAGTTTTGCTTACTACAATTCCAGCTGAGATATTAGCTAAATGAATCGAGTTTTCTAAATTTATTTTATGTGCTAGCGAAAATGCAATTGTTGCAATCACAGTATCACCTGCACCTGAGACATCAAAGACCTCTTTTGCATCAGCAGAGATGTTAATAGTTTTTTTAGATGAAACTAGTGACATTCCTTCAGAACCCTTTGTAATAAGTAAATTGTCGATTTCGTGCTTAATGAGGAGTTTCTTAGCTAATGAGGATATTTGCTTATTACTAATATTTTGGTTATTTATTATATTTTTAAATTCTTTAAGGTTTGGGGTAATTAAGTAAGATCCTTGGTAACATGTAAGATCAGAAGTTTTCGGGTCAACTAATATAGGAACTTTATGAGAGTTAGCTATTTCAATGATTTTCCGAGTCATGGGTTTTGAACAGACACCTTTAGCATAATCGCTAATAATTAATACGTCTGCTTTTGGAATATGATAATTCAAGGATTTAATTAATTGATTGGAGATTGAGGTTGGGATTTTTTGGATTTCTTCTTTATCAAGCCTTACAATTTGCTGGTTAGCTGATAAAACTCTAGTTTTTATAGTAGTATAACGATTATTTACAGGTATGAGATTCGTATTGTCACAGTTTTTTTCTTTGATTAGTTTTTTTAATTGTAATCCTGCCGAATCAGTGCCGACTATTCCTATAGGAATTACATTAGCACCAAGTTCATAGAGGTTAGCTACTACATTTCCAGCACCTCCAAGGCTATAATTTTCATTTTTAAATTCGACAATAGGAACTGGAGCTTCAGGAGAGGTTCTGGATGTAGTACCAAATATATAATGGTCTAACATAAAATCACCGATTACTATAATAGTAGGTGATTTGGAAATCTCTGTTTTTTTAAGGGTTTTTAATAAATCAATCATGCAATTATATTTTATAGGTTCCTTTTAATTATACTTCTAAATTCCGTTGGTGTTTTAATTTAATCTTTGATCGACAATTTCACAGACGATATGTCCAAGTAATAAATGTGCTTCTTGGATGCGTGCAGTAATATTTGATGGTATTTTGATTAACGTATCGGTAAGTTTGTTCATATCTCCACCAGATTGTCCAGTCATTCCAATACTTGTGATTCCCATAGACTTAGCTTTCTTTAATACTTCAATGATATTTTTACTATTACCCGAAGTTGAATAAGCAATTAATAGATCTCCAGGAACAGCTAAAGCTTCTAATTGACGTGCAAAAATAGTTTCGAATGAATAATCATTTGATACTGATGTTATTATCGACGTATCAACCGTAAGAGCAATTGCAGGATATCCTTTACGTTCTTTTTTGAAACGTCCAACATATTCTGCGGCCATATGTTGACAATCAGCTGCACTTCCACCATTTCCACAAAAGAATATTCTTTTATTATTATTAAAAGTACGATAAACCATGTCTGCAATTGACTCTATTTCTTGAGTGTTTTGATTACGAACTTTTTCAATCGTTGCTATATTATCTGTAAAACACCTATCTATTATTGTTCGGCTATCCATTATAATCTCCTTATAATTTACTTTGGAATTCATCCCATGACTTTATAGTTGTGTATTGAAAAGAAGCGACAGGTCGTATTTTAGTAGGTATTTTATTCAGTAGGAATAATTTTTTAATACCGGCTGCATTTGCAGCAGTTAAGTCAGTTAATTTATCTCCGATACAAATTGAGTTTTTTGTATTTATATTCAATTCTCTAATTGCTTTATTGAATAGAAGCTTACCTGGTTTTCTACATAGGCAGTTTATTCTATATTTTGAAATAATTGCCTCAGGGTGATGGGGACAATAATAAAATTTTGATATTACAATTCCGTAGAGGTCAAGCATTTGTTCATTCATCTTAGAGTGGATAGAGGTTACATCTTTTTCTTCTAAAAGACCTCTTCCAATTCCAGATTGATTAGTTATTACGACCAATAAGTATTTATTTTTGACAAATACTTTCAATGTGTCTTGTACTTTTGGTAACCATTTAATTAAGTTACTAGATTTCATATACCCTACATCTTCGATTAAAGTTCCATCTCTATCTAGGAAAAGAGCAGGTTTTTTGTCAGTTGATATATTCGTATTTAACATGAGGTAGCTAGTGTTTTCTAATTATTTTTGTTGATTTTTATAGTAATTTAATTCGGATAAATTTAATCCTGTAATATTTTCTATTTTCTTATAACTATGTCCATAGGTTTTCAATAAATCATGAAGAATACTTTGAGGGATACTATATTTAGTTATAGACGTATGTTTAAGTAATAGAGAGTCAATGTATGAAATATATTTTGTTAGTAATCCAGATAGTCTACCTGTTGCAAAGAATTCAAGTTGGTAATCAGAATAATGTTCCACTAATTTTAATTTAGGTATCATTTTTTTCAATAATTTGGATTGAATAGCTGTTTTTAAAATTATTCGTAATAAAGTTGAAGGAAAACTTATGATGGAATTATTATTAAACGGAGGCATAAAAAAGAAGCAATTTTTAAATCTACATAACGAGATGCCAAAATTTGATAAACTGATGTTAACTGGTTTAGTATTACGTAGTTTATTGTAATGCCCTATATTAAGAAAATTTTCAATTGATTGGGCCTGGAGTACTGGGTTTTCAATGAATTCTTCAAATGTGATTACTTTTACATTAGATTTCCCAAATAGTTCTTGGTATTTTTTTATTAGGGGGTAATATTGTAATGAATCGACTAAGTATCTTCCTGTAGATCGTGGATGATTAATTAAACGGTGTAATGAATTAGTCCCTCCATTTTTAATATATTCTGAATAAAAAGAGGCAAGCATTTTACTTTGTTCTCTGATACCAATAAGAATTTTAACATCATATTCTTCAAAAACATTTTTTAGCCTTGTGGGTATTTGTGTGGAATAAGATCCAAACCAGTCATTTCCACCTGTAAAACCCTCGTAACTGATTCCTAGAATTAAATTTCTATCTATTTTAAAATCAATTAAAAATTGTTGAAATTTCTCTCTTGTTTTTTCAGGGTTAAAAATATGGTCGCTTAATTGGATAATATCTTCAAATATTTGAGCAAAGTTATATATAGGGTGCCTAAAAGTTTTTCCTAAGTAACTAATGTCAGGATGTTTACCAAAAAATTCATTTTGTAACCAAGTAGTTCCCGTTTTATGGTACCCAACGTGTATGAAAAGCTGTTTTTTCATGGTGTAAGCAAAATATTTTTGTTATTGATGTATTATTTAATGATATCATTTATTACCATATATAAGATTAAAAAATAGTGCTATATTGTTTGGAAATTATGCTTATTGTTTTAAATATATTGGGTGTTGCTGAGGTTTGAATTTGTATAAAAATAGTAGAAAATTACTAATATATAAACGGTTTTTTGACATTAGTATTATAGTCTTTTTTCATATAATGTTTTTTCCTATAGTCATATTGTTTTGGATATGTATTCCTTTATTAATTTGGATTGGTGATTATGGTCCTGTATTTTATTATCAAATGAGAGTAGGAAAGCATGGAGAATTATTTAAAGTTTTTAAATTCAGGACTATGAGTGTTCAAAACGAGGAAGATAGTGTTAACGCTTCAGTTTTTACTTTACCCGATGATGTAAGGGTTACTTCAATTGGAAAAATATTAAGAACTTTCAGATTGGATGAAGTCCCACAACTCTTTAATATTTTACGTGGAGAAATGAGCTTTGTTGGTCCAAGGCCTCAACCAAAGGAAACCTTAGATTATTATAGATCTAAAGGTTGGGGTGGTTTAATAGACATAAGATTAAGAGTATTACCTGGAATAGCAGGTTTAGCTCAATCTAAAGGAGTTTTTAAAAAAGGAGAGTCGTTAACTGAAGGGCCAAATAAGTTTAGATATGATGCTTTATATGTAACGAATCAGAATTTATTTTTTGATATTGTTCTTTTGTTTAAATGTACAATTCTTGTGATTGCAAGACGTTTATAATTTGGAAGTTATTATTAATTTACTTTGACCATCTAAATAATTTCTTAATTGTTGATTTAGTGGAGCGTTTTTCTTGTTTTTCAGTTTTTTCACCAGCTTCGTTATATTGGTAATAGCTTTGGTAATAATAATAATTATAATAGTAAGGATAGCGATATCCATAAGAGAACCGAGAGTTTTTAAGTTTATTCACGATTATTCCTAGGGTTTCAATGGCTGTACCATTTAGTGTATTTACTGCTGATTGTAAAGAACCTATCTTTGTACTGAATCCATCTACGATGAGGATTCCAGCAGTAGCTATTGATGCTAGTACTGAGCCATCAGCAACTACTAATATAGGAGGGCTATCTAAAAGAACGTAGTCATAATTCAGTTTACTATGTAAGTCATTACACAAATTTTTCATACGTTCAGTACCTAGTAATTCAGAAGGATTTGGGGGGACTGGACCAGATGGAATAATGTCTAAGTTAGGGATTCCTGGATTCATAATTATTTCAGAGGGAGTAAGATCTTTATCTGATAAAAATGTACTTAGTCCTGGTTCACGTTTTTTTAAATTAAATCTTCGATGTATAGTTGGTTTACGCAAATCTGCATCAAGAATAATCACCTTTTTCCCATTTTGAGCAAGGCTGGCTCCTAAATTGCTAATAATAGTGCTCTTTCCTTCTCCTGGACCAGGAGACGTGATTAAAAATAGGGGAGGTTGTTTGTTGGCAGTAGCAAATTGGAAATTTGCCCGAATATGCCTAAATGCTTCTGAATATGGAGAAGATGGATCAGTATGAGTAAGAACTTCATTCTGGTCATTCTGGGAACCCCATCTAAAAATATTTCCTAGTGTAGGCACACCAAATTGATTGTAGATATTTTCTACATCTTTGATGGTGCTGGTGATACTGGATAAAAGTACGGAGAGGAAAGTAGCTAAAAGAAATCCAAGCATTACTCCTATAGCTGTATTTCGTTTTGTTCGTGGAAATGCAGGAGATTTGGGAGGTGCTGCTGGCTCTAGTAAAGAAAGACTATCGAGCGTAGTGAAATTTGATGCAACAAGTTCTTGTACATTTGGAAGTCCCTGAGAAAGAGCTGCAGTTTGTATTTTTGCTATTTCTGCTAAACGTAGTTCAACTGTATAGTTTATAAATGTAGCAGCAATTTTGTTTGCTACATCTGCTGCTTCGGTTTTGTCACTATTCCTAATGATGACATCTAAGGTTGGAGGATTAATATGAGCATCTGCAGTTAACATTAATTTTAATTCATCTACGTTGTATTTTACGTCCGGTTCTTCTACTACTCTACTAATAAATGGGGTTGAAAGTATTTGCTTCATATACATGCGAGCAAGGTCTTCACTAAGTGTAAAATCACTTACTCCAGCAACACCGCCAGTTCGGCGTTGTTCAACCAATAGGGTGCTTGTAGCTTCATACATAGTATCTTGACTAGAACTATAGAAATAAGTCCCTATACCCAAAATAGCTGGCAGGATAAGAAAGACCCACCAGTAATTTAAGAAAATCCCAACATATCGCCGAAATGTGGTATTAATATCATTTAATTGTGGCATAGTTATGTTTGAATTTTGCATTTTGTTCCTAGTTATAAAATAAGTTTGTTAAAAATAGAATAACATTAGAAGAATTACTCAACAATCCCTAAATACAGTTGCTTTAGTTTAAACATTAGATTCTTTAAATATTGTTGATAGTAGTTGGATAGGATCGTTAGTGGGAGTATCGCATACATAGTTTTGGCATACGAATGCAGTCGGAAGATCATTTATTTGTGTTTTGTTAGTAAATAAAGGTGACTTAAATGGCAACTCTTGATCACTCCTTAGTCCTATGATTAAGCGATTTGGAAGGTATGAATGATATATTGATTGGAGTAGCTCTTTTGATTTTTCTTTATCTCCAATGATAAGGATTTCAGTTGGCATTGAAAGGAATGAATCTATTGTCGACAACCATGAGACATTAGATAAAGGAGATTCAATTAATTGCAGATATTTGGAATTAACAGATTCTTGTGCCATTTGACGTAAATCATCATTATTTAAAAGTATGGCCATTTTAATTAATATTTCTGTTGCAACTGAATCACTTGAAGGCAGTACATTTCCATCTGTCGTTTGAGGATTTGCAAAAAGGGTTTCATGATTGTAATTTGTGTCTTTAAAGCATTTTTTTTCACTATCCCAAAATAATGCAATCATTTGATTACCTAAATTGATTGCCTGCTTTAGCCATTTAGTTTCCAGTGTTACTTCGTGTAATGTAAATAATGATGAAACTATAAAAGCATAATCTTCTAAGTATCCTTTAATAGATGGAAACTGAGTAGGTTCATTGTAAATACGGTAAATATCGTTATCAGCGACCATATTCGATAGAAGAAAGTTAGCATTTTTCTTAGCAATTTGAATATATTCTGGGCATTTAAACACGATGCCAGCTTCAGCAAAAGCACTTAGCATAAGGCCATTCCAAGATGCAATGATTTTTGTATCACAAAGAGGATGGACTCTCATTTTACGTTTTTGAAAAAGGATTTTTTCAATTTCTATTATTTTGAGCTTGCATTCATCATGAGTAATTCCAAATTTAGCAGCTACTTGATCAATTGGTACTCGTTTAGTAAGTATATTGAATCCTTCAAAATTTCCTTGTTCAGTAATATTAAAGTATGTTTTAGCAATTTCTGAAAGTTCAGGTTCTAGGATTGAATTGATCTCATGAAGACTCCATACAAAAAATTTACCTTCTGTTCCATCACTATCTGCATCCTGCGATGAATAAAATCCTCCAGATTTGCTCATCATTTCTCGAATTACATAATCTAATGTTTGAGTTACTGTTTCTCTGAAAAATTCATTGGGATTTATCTGATAGGCATGTGTGTATAGTTTTATTAAAAGTGCATTATCATAAAGCATCTTTTCAAAATGAGGTACTGTCCATGACATATCTGTAGAGTAACGATGGAATCCACCACCTATTTGATCATATATACCTCCTTCTTGCATTTTCTTTAATGTAATGTCTGTCATGTTATATGCTTGCTGATTTTTTTCACGGAGATGATATTTTAGAAGGAATTCATATAGTGGAGGTTGTGGAAATTTTGGTTGATATCCTGTGCCGCCATGGTTATGATCAAATGAATTTGTAAAGGATTGCATTCCTTTAGTTAAAATATCATCTTGTATAGTTTCCTGATATCGGGTTTCCTCTTGCATTTTTTGTATGGTTTTTATAAGTTTTTCAGTGTATTCAGTAATTTCATTTATGTTTTGGTGATATGCGCTGGAAACAGATTGTAGGATTTTTTTAATACCAACATGGCCTGGTCGGTCATCAGGGGGAAAATATGTTCCTCCAAAAAATGGTTTACCTGTTGGAGTGAGGAATGCTGTTAAAGGCCATCCTCCATGTCCAGTCATTACTTGTATAGCAAGCATATAAACACTATCAATATCTGGTCGTTCTTCTCTATCTACTTTAATTGGAATAAATAGTTTGTTTATAATATCTGCAATTTCATCGTTTTCGAACGATTCATGAGCCATTACATGGCACCAATGACATGAAGAGTATCCAATACTTAAGAATATGGGTTTATTTTGACTTTTTGCTTCACTAAAAGCATCTTTGCCCCACGGGAACCAGTTAACAGGATTATCCGCATGTTGAAGTAGATATAAGCTTTTCTCGTATTTTAATTTATTTTCCATATTAATGTTTTTGTTAGCTTTGTTAAATAAGTCTTTACAGGTTAAATAAGCTTATTTATTAAAGAATTGATTTCTTCCCAATATATAATCGTTATATTTAAGATTGTCCAGATCCCTACTGTAGAAAATAGTGGATAGTCTGTTAATAAAACAAGTGTGGGATCTTCTCCTCCAGTTGTTTTAAAAATTATATATAAGTATCTCAGCAATCCTAATAATACGAATGGAACGGTGAGGAGAAGTAATGTGGTTTCAAATCGTGTAACAACACTGTCAGAAATAGTATACATTGTATAGACAACTGAGATAGCTACCGCCCCAAGTATGATGAGTTTGTTTAAGAGACTTATGCTGTATTTGTGAATCACTTTTCTTGTTGTAATAGAGTTAATGTTTGTTTTAACAAGTTCTTGTCGTCTTTTAGTAGTGACTAATAAAAATGCAAGAAGAAACATTAAAAGTAGTAACCATCCAGATACAGGGGCGTTAGAAATTACAGATCCTCCAAAAACACGTATTACAAAACCTAAGGCAATAGTTAATAAATCAACTATAAAAATATGTTTTAGTATTGTTGAGTAAGTGAAATTCATAGTCCAATAAAAAATTAGAATAGATGGCAAGAAAAATGATTGTAGTACGCTAAATGATAGTAATATTGCAATAGAAAGTAATATCAGGGCATAAATTATTCCTGAATTAGTACTAATTTTATTTGAAGCAATCGGACGGAATTTTTTAATTGGATGATTTTGGTCTGCACTACGGTCTAAAATATCGTTGATGATATAAACAGAGCTTGATGCAAGACAGAATGAGAAAAATGTAAGAAGTGCTTTAAATAATTCTGTTAGATCAAATAAATGGAGAGAAAATATTAATGGTGCAAAAACAGTGACGTTTTTGATCCACTGATGAGGTCGTAAAGTATTGGTGTAATTTAAAAAGACATTCATGGCATGCTAATTATTTTGTAGAGTTTTCCCAAAGTAATTGGATCTCTGGTCCGTTCCTTTTATCTGAAAAATATTCATTAAGTGTACTTGGAGTAACTATATTTAGTTCTTTTTGATTCTTATTAACAAACGAGGTGTTAAAGAAATAAGTTGTACCGTATTCATTAAGTAACTTAAAAATATCAAGGTAGTTGATTCCTAAATCTTGTAGTTCTAGTAGATGAATTTCTATATAGATGTTTTGAATAATTTTATTCTTTAGTGTGTTTAATGAGCCGTTTAATACTTGTAATTCACCTCCTTGTACATCAATTTTTATTAGTTTAATCTGATGGATTTGATGTTGCGTAACAATTTCGTCAATTGTGGTCGTATTAGCAAGAAGCTTTGGTGATAGTTTTTGATCAATGATTTTAATTGAAGAAATCGATGATTCTCCAGTATTGGTACTTTCGATGGGCATAATTGGATGTATAAATATTTCAATTAGTTTATTTGGTTTATCTAAAACAGCTTTATTTATTGCAACTACATTATTAAAAGAATTTAGGGCTATATTTGAATGTAATTTTGCAAATGAAGTATGGATAGGTTCAAAAGCAAAAACACGACCGGTAGGTCCAACATATTTGGCTGCAGGCAAAGTATGACGACCAGTATGTGCTCCTAAGTCAAAAAATACATCATTTTTTGTTAAAGTACTTGCTAGATATTTTGAAAAAATTGATTCAGGTCCTATGCTAAACCCTCTAAAAGTATTGAATTCTACTTGATCTAAAGGGTCTATGTTATAGAAGATTCCATTAACTTGAGTAATAACAGATCTGGGGAAAAGGCGTAGAAGTTTGATGGGATGAAATTTTGAATTACGTGAAAATAGCCAATGATTTATTAACCAAGAAATCATTGCGTATAATAAGTATTTAAATTTCAACATGTTTAATACCGGTATAGAAAATATTTAAACTAATTGTACACGACTAAGTACTGTACATATAGTTAAAGGGTAGGGGATAAAGAAAGCGTCCCTGGCAGGATTCGAACCTGCGACCCGCTGCTTAGAAGGCAGCTGCTCTGTCCCCTGAGCTACAGGGACGTGAATAATTAATTAAATTGTAAAACTTATTATATTTTGAGAAGAAGTGTTAGTTAAATAGTATCTATATAAAAATTCTAACATATTGCGAATACTTATGATTATAGAAGGGCTTTAAAAAATAATATAAGGGTTTTTAGTAATATCTTCCAATTCAATGGCGCCTTTGTCCATATTTCATAAAACAGCTTCAAATTTGGCCTAAATTAGTTTAAATGCAGCAGGGAAGACCCATAAAACATGAATTCTACCTATATATTTAATAACTAAACATTAAATTAGCGTTTCAGTTAATAACATTAAAGTTGAAAAGGCTTTTCAGCAACTGAAAAGATTTGAAAAGATTTGAAAAAATATAAGAAAAGGTAGAAAAAGTGATTGACCAGGGAGGCTGTCAGTATTAGGATATATATGAGTGAGGGTTTATTATGGCTAGAAAAACAAAAATGATGCTTAGGGTTGAAAGTGACTTAGGGCAACCACTTGAGAAGGTTTTGCCAACAATGGTTACTGAATTAGGTCTGACTGGTGCTGCTAATGACTTAGGTGTTAGTAAGGCCACATTAGGTTATTGGTTACTTAAGCTTCGTATAGATGTTCGTCGAGTAGCTTTAGCTCCTGGTGATAGCTTTAAAGTAAAACGAGTAGGATAACTATTTATTATTCTTCAATGCTCTCATTGATTCTCTAGCACGTTCTCGTTCTATTATCACTTTTCTTTTTTCATATTTCTTTTTGCCTCGTGCAAGACCAATCTCTATTTTCAGGATATGTTTTTTACTATATATTTTAATAGGGACAAGTGTTAAGTTTTTAGATTGAGTTTCTTTCTTTAAAAAAGTAATTTCTTTTTTATTAAGTAACAATTTTTTTGATCTTTTTGATTCGATATCATTAAATTGATGTTTTCCTGTGATTGCTATGTGGCAGTTGAATAGAAATACTTCGTTATTTACTATTCTTGCATAGGATTCACGTATACTTATATTCCCTTGTCTTATTGATTTTACTTCTGGTCCCAATAATGACAATCCTGCTTCAAAATATTTTAATATTTCAAAATCACGTTTTGCTGATTTGTTTGATGCTAATATCTTGGATTCCATAATGGTTTATTTTATCTGATACTACTATTATTAGTTACTTTGATTCGATAATTCTATGATTTTTCGTAATTCTGATTGAGCTCTTTCAAGCTGTTTTCGTTCAGCTTCTTTTGTATCTTGATCTGTTACAGCAATGTTAGGTTTTAATCCAGTATTGTTGATCATACGACCAGACGGAGTATACCAGAGAGCCCATGTTATATATAAACCACCATCATTACTTAATCTACGAAGGATATTAACGGCGCCTTTACCATAAGTAGTTTCCCCAATTAATGGTGCTCTGTTGTAATCTTGTATTGCTCCAGCAAGGACTTCTGAAGCACTCGCACTTCCTTTGTTCACCAAAACGACCATAGGAATATTTATTGCTAATCCATCGTTTGTTGTTTTGCTCTGGGATCTTCTGCCATCTCCACTCATACTGTATAGTAAAATATTTTCTGGTAAAAATTGATCTGCAACATCAACAGTTGCACTGATTGTTCCTCCGGGATTGTTTCGAAGATCTAGTATGATACCTTTTGTAACTCCTTTTTTTTCTGATTCTATCAGTACTTTTTTTAGTTGGTCGACTGTATTTGGATAGAAATCAGAAATTCTTATATGTAGTAGTGGGTCATCCTCTTTTGATCGGACATATACACTTGTTAGAGGTATAGTTCCTCGTATTATAGAAACTTCCATTCTTTTAGGAGAACCTAGTCGTTTGATGAGAATTTTCACTTCTGTGTCTTTAGGACCACGAACAAGTGATATTACTTCAAGTACCGACATTCCTTCAACAGATTTACCATCTACTTCTAATATTGTGTCTCCTGGTTTTATTCCTGCTGCTTGTGCAGGGCTTCCTTCAATTGGACTAACTATTTGAATTTTCCCAGTTGCATTCATCGTTACATAAGCACCGATCCCTTCAAAGTCACCTCGATAGATATCATCAAATCGACCTGATAAAGTATCTGGAGGAATATAATTAGTCTCTTTATCCCCAACAGCTTCAACCATTGCTTTTACTGCAGCTTCAGAGAGGGTTATTGGATCTAGTTTTGATTTATCGACATAGTCCTCTTGCAAAAATTGCCATGATTCCCATATGATCCTTAGTTCTGGTGGAATATCTTTAGGTAATTCAAAAGTATTTATACTTGAAGGTGAAAATGTTGGAACTGTATTTGTTTTACTTGAAGTAGGAAGAGTATTTTCTGTAGCGACTTTTGTGTTATCTTCAGGAGAACTAAGGCAGGCAGAAAATAACAAGCAAACTAAAGCTAGGGTAGATATTATTGTATATTTGGATTTAATAAACATAGATATTATAACTCCTAATTTAGATAGAGTAATTAATAACATTTTAGCACTTCAAATCAGAAAATGGGTTTATGTGGTAAGCAATGACAAAATTTTTGAATATATTGACAATTTTATTAGACTATTTTATATTCCGCTCAGATAGTTTATTTTTAATAAAGTATATGTGAAATTTTATGACCAGTAAGGTTAAACGAACCCGTCGCCTGCGTAATTATCCAAAATATTCAATTGAAGTATGCTTAGATATAGTACGGGTTATATGTACCGGAAATGATTCAACATCAATTAGTAGGGTGTCTTTAGCTCAAAAATTAGGAACTACTCCAAAATCAAGTAATTTTACAGATAAGGTTAAGTCATGTGAGATGTATGGTTTTACAGTAGGTAAATACAATAGCGATACTATATCAGTTACTAATAGAGGAGAATTTGCGGTTCAAAATAATGATTTAGCAAAACGAAAAACAGCTATTTATGATGCTGCTATGCACCCTGAAATCTTTAAAAGTTTTTACAATCTCTACAAGGGAGTAAGTATACCAGAAAATAACAGTGTAATTGATGTGTTACAACAGAAATTTGATATTTCCATGGATGATGAGCGAGCTAAAGAGTGTTGGGGACTAATAATGGAAAATGGGTTATTTAGTGAAATTATTGTAGAAATTGGGAAAGATCGATATGTTGATTTAAACCAAAACATTGAAAAAACATCTGATGTGATTAATATTTCATCTGATAGGCCTGATAGCCAGGAACAAATACATGAAATAATGAATAATACTTCTAATATTGTTTCTATAGCACAGGCAGCAGTTAGAAAGACTGTCTTCTTAGGGCATGTGGGGTCATCAGAAATTGCTGATGTTGTGATCAATATCTTGGATTCACTGGATATAGAATATAAAAGTGGAGGTGCTAGCGGAGAGGTAACTTCAGTGTTAACTCCATTCATTGATCAAGATATGAGAGATTCAGGAGTAAGTATATTAATTTTTGCAAATTCCGATATTGACATTGTGGCTGGAGGTAAAAAAGTTTCTCCAATAACTCCAATGCTGGTTCAATTAGGAGCAGCATTGGTATTACATGGGAAAGATCATGTATTGGTGTTAAAAGAAAAAGATATTGATATAGGCGTGCCTGACTTAAATGAAATTGAACTAAGTAAAGATGAAGTTAAACAACAAATTGCAAACTTAACTTTATTAATTACTGAAGAGTTGATAGCTTTAGAGATTCTTAAGAATAATACTTAGATTTTGTATAATTAGTTTGGTTTAAGATAAACACATATTGAAACTTTACATAACTAATATAGTGCGAACTTGAAAATTAATCCCTTTATTCCCTACTAACTTGGTGTATTATAAGATTTTTTTAGGGAGTGCTAGTAAGTATAGAGTCGATTGTTTCTATAAGTGATGAAATATTTGCACCAGATTTAGCAGAGACAAATACAGTTGGCAGATCTTCAGTAGATAATGTATTTATTGTATTACTTACTTCTTCTAAGGCTGTTTTTGTACTAGATTTCATTTTATCAATTTTATTTTCAACGTAAATTTTACGTATTTTATCTAAATTTAGTGATTTTATTATTTTTTCAACTTCTGTTTTATGTTTATCTGATTCATTGTGCGAAATATCGTTCACATATAGCAGTATCGATGATTGGTTGATTTCTTCTATGGTTGATTTAAAAGCCGCTATTATGCTTGGGGGTAATTTATGAATAAAACCTACAGTATCTGTTACTAGTACAAATTTCCCTGATGGTAAACGGATTTTTCTTGTCAACGGATCTAATGTCACAAAATACTGGTTTTTTGCTATTGCTTTTTCGCCTGTTAATCTGTTAAATAAAGTGCTTTTACCTGCATTTGTATAGCCAATTAGCGTTATTACTCGTAAATTTGCATCTTTTCTTTGTCTTCTTGATAAATCTCTTCTAGATTCAATTGTGTTGATTTCAGCTTTTAATGAATGTATTTTTCTTCTTATTAAACGTCTATCAGTTTCAATTTGAGTTTCACCAGGACCTCGTGTACCAATACCTCCACCGAGTCTTTCTAGGTGTGTCCATTGTCTTATTAAGCGAGGTAGTAAATATTCGTGCTGTGCTAGAGATACTTGTAATTTTCCTTCTCGACTTTTTGCCCTTGATGCAAAAACGTCTAAAATAAGTGCCGTTCTGTCAATGATTTTTATATTTCTCCCTATTTTTTTTTCTAGATTCCTTTGTTGAGAAGGATGTAATTCATCATCACATATTATTGTTTCTATATCTGAGTCTTTAACTATTTTTTTGAGAGTATCGATTTTTCCTATACCTAAGTAAAATGGTGTCGGTTTTTTCAGGTTTTGTGTCAGTTTTCCTATAACATTTGCACCTACTCCCTTAGCTAGATCTTCAAGTTCTTCAAGAGACTTTAATAGTGAAAGGTTATTGGAGTTATTGCTGTTTTGCTTTGAAAAAATGTTTACACCCACCAGAAATACTCGTTCTGGCTTATGTTTTGTATAAAGGAAATTATCTTTAATTTGCCTATCCTTTAACTGATAATATGATCATGTATATAGAATATTTATAAGCTATTGCTTCCATTTTGCAATTCGAGTAAGTGCTTCATCAATTTTATCATCAGAAAGAGTTAAAGATAGCCTGACAAATCCTTCTCCATATTTCCCATAACTTGTACCTGGGGAAACTAGAACATTACATTCTTCTAAGAGTTGTTCGGAAAAGTCTTTTGAGCTGTATCCTTCAGGCACTTCTGCCCAAATATAAAGACTTGCTTTAGGTGGATCTACGTATAAACCTATATTATTTAATGTTTCAACGATTTTATTGCGTCTATTTTCATAAATAGCATTGCGTGTTTCAATGTATTCTTGGTCTAATGATAGAGCTGCTAATGCCATTTCCTGAATGGCTTGTGGTGCTCCTGAGTCAAGATTTGATTTAACTATTTCTAGTGCTTTGATAATTTCAGAGTTACCTACAGCCATTCCAATTCTCCAACCTGTCATGTTATAAGACTTTGATAGAGAATGAAATTCTATTCCAACATCCTTTGCTCCGGGAATATTTAAAAAACTTTTGGGCAGATAATTGTCGTAATAAATTTCTGTATAACAAGCATCATGTAGGATAGTGATATCATATTTTTTGGCAAATTCAACCACATCATTTAAGTAAGAATCCTGAACAATGGCTCCTGTAGGATTATTCGGGTAATTTAACCACATCACTTTGGCTTTTCTAGCTATTTCTTCAGGAATTTCTGTTAGATCGGGTAACCAGTTATTCTTTTTTAATAAAGGCATTATATAATCTTGACCAGCTGCAAATAATGTTCCAATACTGTAAACAGGGTATCCAGGATCAGGGATCAAAGCAATATCATCAGGGTTAAGTAGTGCTAATGATACATGCCCTATACCTTCTTTAGCTCCAATAAGAGAAATGATTTCATTATCAGGATTTAGCTCAATTCCAAATCTCTTTGAATACCAATTTGCAACCCCTAAACGAAATTCAGGTAATCCTTCACTTTCTGGATAACGATGATTGATATCTTTAAGAGACCCTTTTGTTAGTGATTCTATAACGGTGTCAGGTGTTGGAATATCAGGATCTCCAATACCAAAACTTATAACATCAATACCCTCACTTTTTTTTTGAGCAATAGTCCTACTGATTTGGACAAATGGATAGGGAGGGATTTTATTAATACGGTTTGCAATTTTCATTCAGTTCTCCATCTTTATTGTTTTTGTTAGGATTCATAAGTGTGTCAAACAAGTTCTAAACAAAATTATATATTCCGCTAAAAATTGTTTCAACAGGTCCTTCAAGAATGATTTCATCTTCATCCCTACCCGTCCAAGATACATTAAGTTCTCCGCCCGGTAAACGAACTGTTACTTTTGTATCGAGTAATTGTTGTTTGATACCAATTGCAGTAACTGCACATGCACCAGTGCCGCACGCCATAGTAATGCCTGATCCTCGTTCCCACACATCAACTGCTACATAATCTCTACTTTTTATCGATGCTATTTCGAAATTAACTTTTTCAGGGAATAAATTGTGGGTTTCAACTAATGGACCATAGGTAGAAATGTCGAATTCCTTAGAATCTTCATTAGTAAAAACTACACAATGTGGGTTACCTATTGAAACGCAAGATATATTTAAAATATTTCCATTAATTTCTAGTGGATAATTTGAAATATCTGTCATATTTTCAAGTAGTATGGGAATAGATTTTGGAGAGAATTGAGGGGAACCCATTGCAACTTTAGCAGCAACCATTACATTATTTTCCCATATTGGTTCAACTTTCTTAATGCCAGATAATGTTTCAACCGATATTTGGTTTTGATGTTTATTGATTAATTTATTTTTTATTGCAAAAGCAACTAGGCAACGTATACCATTTCCACACATACGGCCTTCTGATCCATCAGAATTAAACATTTGCATTTTTATATCAGCAATTTTTGATGGCATTGCAATAATTAATCCATCTGACCCTATACCAAAATGACGATCACTTATTGATTCTGACAATTTTGACCAATCAAAATTATATTTATATCCATTTACATAGACATAGTCGTTACCAGCTCCATGCATTTTTTCAAATGAAATTTCGTTCATTAAATATCTCCAAATAGCAATGGAATAATTTTATCATGTTTGTTAATAGTTACGAAAATAGTTTTAATAGTAGTAATTCTTTATTATAATGTTAGACATTTTCTTCTAAGATATTATTGGGGTAAAAATTGGAAAAATTCTATTTTCAAAAGGGTACTGGAAATTTTGAAAAAGTGGATGCAAAAGCTTTTCATGGAGGCAGTGGTTATATTAACCGAGAAAGAATATTTCCAAACCATAATTTTCCATTTCATATGAATATATGGGAGCTAGAACCTGGTGCCAGTGAAGGAATGCACAAACATAATGAGCCCTTACATAAATTTCGTGAACTTTATTATTTTCTTGAAGGTGAAGGAGAAGTGGGTCTGGATAATGAAACTATTAAGGTGTCTAAAGGAGATTCTGTACTGATTAATCCTGAAACAGACAGACAGATTCGAAATGTTGGGTCAGATATATTAAAAGTAATGATAATTTGGGGAATGTAATCTTATATATTAATCTAAAATAAGGAAAAATTATGATACAGGAAAAATGCCCTGTTAAGATGGGTATTAGTTAGTGAAAATCCTTCATGTTGCATCTTCAATAACCCCTCATGGAGGTGGGGTAGCTACAGCAGTTGTTGGAATTACTACTACCCTTGCTCAGAAGGATGTTGAGTGTTCAGTGTTTTCTACTGTTGGAACAAGAGTGGGAAATGATCCATATAAATTAGATGGAGTAGAATCTCATGTATTTCATACTAGTAAATTAGCTGGGTTTTGGTATGGACATTCTTTAAAATTAAGATCTAGTCTACAAAAAGTAATACCTTCATATGATCTGATCCATATCCATGATTTATGGAATTATCCCGGATTTGCTGCGTATCAAGTCGCTAAATCAACAAATAAACCTTATGTTATGAGTATTCATGCGGCATTAGATCCCGATAGATTATCATTCAAAGCTTATAAAAAACGTCCATATTTGAAATTTATACAACGTAAAATACTTAATCAGGCATCCACTTTGTTTGCTTTAACAATTACTGAAAAGGAACATATTCAAAATTTAGGGATTTCTTCACCTATTTCTGTAATTCCAAATGGAATTTTCCCAGAAATTTTTAATAGACCAAATTTTCAAGCTGGAGTATTAAAGCAATTGTCTCAGGTTAAAGATAAATATATTATTCTTTATTTGGGGAGGATACATCCACTAAAAGGTATTGATTTACTAGTCGAAGCTTTTGGAGATATAGCTAAAATAAGAGAAGATGTATGTTTAGTTATAGCTGGAGATGATGAAGTAGGTTATCGTTCACAGCTTGAATTGCAGTTAAGTAATTTAGGTATATTAGATAAAACTATTTTTACTGGACTTTTGAATGAGACCGATAAGGTAGCAATGTTAGGGATTGCGGATATATTTGTATTACCTTCTTATTCTGAAGGTTTTAGTATGTCAATTTTGGAGGCAATGGCTTCAGGTTTACCAGTTGTTATTACAGATAAGTGTTATTTTTCAGAGGTGGGAACTTCAGGGGCAGGGCTTATAGTTGAAACTTCATCTGATCAATTAAGGGATGCTTTAATGAGTTTTTTTGAAAACCCAGGAAAAATTAAACAAATGGGGGAAAAAGGAAGACAATTAGTGTTACAAAAATATACCTGGGATAAAGTTGTAGATGAGATAAAGTTAATTTATCAAAATTTAATTTAGGAATCATTAGTAAACGTAGTTCAGATACAATCTCCTAGTTCTCAATTATACTTTACTTTTAATTAAGTCAAAAGCTACAGAAGGTAAATTTTCATTAGTAATCGGAATCCAATTTACTGATTCTAGTGCATTGAACCAAGTTTTTTGTCTTTTAACAAGATCTCGTGTTCGTTTAATCATAATTTCTATCATAGTTTCATAAGAATGATGTTGATTTATATAATTAATTACTTCTTTATATCCAATTCCTGACATAGAGGGTAAATTTTCCTCAAATCCCATATTTAAAAGTTGTTTCACTTCATTTATTAGTCCATCTTTTAACATTTGATCAATTCTGTATGAAATACGGGGGAGTAGGAATTCTTTCGTAGAATCAATACCTATAACTATTGATGGAAAAGAAGGTGGATTTTTTTGAGGGCCATTTTTTATTAGTTCTGGGTTATGATGAAATATTTCCAAAGCTCGTATAATACGTCGAGAATTCGCGGGATTTATTCGTTTTGCTGCCATAGGAGCAACATCGACTAGCTTTTTATAGAGTGTACTAACGTCATTGCTTTCTAATTCTTTTTCAAGTGACAGTCTAAAATTAATATCAGGAGGAACTTTAGGAACAATCCATCCTTCAAGTAATGCAGAGATATACTGCCCTGTTCCACCGACAACAATAGGGGTTTTGGATTTTTTTTGAATTTTTGTAATAGCCTGTTTACAGTTTTTTAGAAAAATAGCTAGATTATAATCTTCATTAGGTTCAATGATATCGATTTCATGATGAGGTATAGTTTTTTGCATAGTGATACTTGGTTTTGCAGTACCAATGTCCATATGACGATACACTTGTCTACTATCAGCATTTATTATTTCTGCGTTTAGACGTTGCGCTAGATGAAATCCAAGGTCAGTTTTCCCTGATGCTGTTGGTCCAATAATTATAATGACGTGATTATTTGAGTTCACTGAATTGGTATTAAGTGATTATTGTTTCAATATTTTTAACAATATTACTATATTGCAACGGATCTAAACTAGCATTTCCAACAAGAACACCATCCATATTTGGTAGAGTAATAATTTTGGTTATATTATTCTCAGATACACTACCTCCATAGATTATTCGTACTGAATTTTGTGATTCTATTCCAAATCTTTCTGTAATAACTTGACGGATAACTTTTACCATAAGTTCTATATCGTTTGGTGTCGCTGCATTTCCAGAACCAATAGCCCAAAGTGGTTCATATGCAACTATAAGCTTGTTAAAATTGTTGATTTTTGATAGTCCAGTAATTAATTGAGACGTTACTATTTTATTAGAGAGATTATTTTTTCTTTCAGTTATATTTTCACCGACACATAGTATGGGAGTTAAATTACATTGTGTAGCTGTCTGAATTTTTCTTGAAATTTCTTCATCAGTTTCATGAAAAAGACGACGTCTTTCAGAATGACCAATAATGACTAAACTACAATAAGTTTTTAACAATTGAGCAGAAATCTCACCGGTAAATGCTCCGTTATCTTCATAATGGAGATTTTGAGCACCGAGTAAAACAGAAGAATTATCAAGTAGCTCGAATAATTTTGGTATAAATAAGTAAGGTGGACATATCCCAGGTTGAACATATTGTAAATCAGTTATTTCTGGAATCACAGATTTTAAAAAATGATCTATCCCTTCATTGGGAATATTCATTTTCCAATTTGCTATAACTAGTTTTTTATCCATAATTAACTACATTATAAGATCTATATCATTTACAAAAAGTAATAGCTGAATCCATAATCAAGTTATTTAGGACTAGTTTAAAGCTAGCTGCTATTTTCTTCGGTATCGGTTTTCTTAATTACCGGAACATACTCTTCTTCATTTTTTATTTCAGGAGCAAATTTTGCCCATAAGAAAAGAAGCAGTATCACTCCAGACACCACAAATGTGATTATTGGGAGTGTCCATGTTTCATTAGAATAGTAGATCTCACGATAAGTTTTGGGGTCATCAGGACGATACTTAATAGTTACAGGACAACCATTTAAAAAACATTCCCCTGTAGATTTTCTTTTTTGAGATTCAATTCTTTCAGATACAAATTCGATTTTTTCACCACCTAATGTGGTAAATTCTACAATTGGATTATAGTTATCTCCACCACTACCACCATATTCATAACGAAAATCAGTAATAGTACCTGGTACGGTTTCAAAGCCAGAGTGTTCTAGTGTACTCATTACTAAGAGAATTATACCAACCACTGATATAGCTACAGCTAGTCCCCAGACTACATAATTGTTTTCAAGTAGCATTTGACGCATTATATACTCCTAAAAAGGTTAATAAGAATGTTAGGAATTCATTAAAATATTAGTGTATAACATATTTGAAAGAATTGGTAGATTAGAGAGGAGTATTAGGTTCAAATTTAATTAATTTGTTTGCGTGTGCTAAAGTAATAGGCATAATGTCGGTTGAATAAATTTGTCCAATATCTCCATTCTTACATTCTAGTTCTGTAAAATGTCTGCTTTTATCAGATGTAGGTATATTAGAATTAATTAATATGGGAACAGGATGCCAACTATGAGAACTAAGTACAGAAGGCGTAGAATGGTCACCTGCTATAGTAATCACATCAAACCCTATTGATTGTAATTCAGGTATAAATGTATCTAATTTTTCTAGGGAAAAAACTTTTTTATCGAAATCTCCATCTTCTCCTGCAGAGTCAGTATCTTTGTAGTGAAGATAGAAGAAGTTAAAATCATTAAAGTTATTTCTGACAACTTTAATTAAGTCACTAAAATCTTCTCCTTGGTCTGTAACTTTCATACCTAATATATCTGCAATTCCTCGATAAGCAGGATAAAGTGAGATACCTATTGGGTTTAAATGAAATGTATGGCCAATATTAGGTATACTAGGTTTTTGAGAAAATCCCCTTAGAACTATTGCATTTGCTCGAGGTTCATTTTTTAGAATATCTAGAGATAGTTGAGTGAATTTGTTAATCAATGTCGCAGTTTTTTTTGATTTAGGAGAATTTGCATTAGCATGGTTTATAGGAAGGTTATTTAATAGAGGATCTGTAGGAGTAATATCAGTGTTTAAGTCAGGCCCTCTGAGAACTAAAACAAATCTATGGCTTTTTAAATGTTTAATAGTTATATCTATTCCGTCAATTTTAATTTGGGAGAGTCGTTTAATTAATTTTGTGGCATTATTATCAGATATTCTGCCTGCACGACGATCTGTAATCATACCTTGATTATTAATTGTACAAAAGTTTCCTCTGATAGCAATATCTTTATTGGCTAACTTAATTCCTGATCCTACTGCTTCTAGTACTCCACGGCCAATAACATATTTAATTGGGTTATATCCAAACAAAGACATATGGCCCGGACCACTTCCAGGAGTAATTCCATGTTGTATTGGGATAGCAACACCAGTAGTACTCTCGTGGGTTAATTTATCTAAATTTGGAATATTTGCAGACTCTAATTCAGTTTTAGCAGATTGAAGATGTGGCAAGCCACCCAATCCATCGATCACAAGCATAAGGATTTTAGAGTCTGTATAACGTGTAAGTGTTTGGAAATCTTTGATGTCTAACATAGTTTTATCATTTGTATTTATTCAGTTATAGGAATAATAGCAGGTAGAGTTTGACCTTCAAGAAATTTAAGGAAAGCCCCTCCCCCAGTAGATATATGACTAAATTTATCATCTAATCCTTCATTTCTCACTGCTTGTACAGTAGATCCTCCTCCTAACACAGTTAATTTGTTGTTAGCTTTTGCAAGGGTTTTAGCAATTTGGCTCGTACCCTTCGAGTATTTTTTTATTTCAAATATGCCCATCGGTCCATTCCAGAATATTGTAGATGATTTATCTATTATACCTTGTATTTGAGATATACTTTTTGGACCAATATCAACTATTTGCCAGTCTTTAGGTAAATCATTCATATTAATTAAACGTGTTTTCGAAAATTCTGAGATTTGTTCTGTTATTAAAAAATCTTTTGGCAGTATCAATTTTGTATTGTGTGAATGAATTAATTTCAATAAGACGTCAATTTGTTTATCCAACGTGTTATCGATATTAGAGACTCCTTCAAGGAAATTGATAATTGGTTGAGCCATAGCTCCACCAACTATCAAATTCTCGACTGATTTTGCAATGTTTTTTAGTAATAATAATTTATCTGCTATTTTTGCTCCACCGATAATAGCAGTTCTTGGACTAGGTGCAGATTTTGTTAAATGGTTAAGCACTTCAATTTCTTGTTTCATTAACAAACCACCGTAGGATGGTAAGAATTGAGTAACTCCCACCGTTGATGAATTTTCTCTATGAGCAACACCAAAAGCATCATTAATAAAAATGTCATAAGGTTTTGCTAATTTTTTGCTAAATGGAATACTATTTTTATCTTCATCAATATAAAATCGTATGTTTTGTAAAATTAAAATTGAACTTTCTTGCAGTTGATCAACTAATATTTCAACATCTGTTCCAATTGAATCATTTGCTTGATGAACTTTTGTTTTTAAAAGCTGAGACAGATGATCAGCAATAGGTCCAATAGTTAAATCTTTAGAGTATTTACCTTTAGGTCTACCAATGTGAGTACAAATTATAATCCTAGCCTTTTTTTCTAAAAGAAGGTTTATCGTTGGTAAAGAAGATTGAATGCGCCAATCATCTGTAATTGTATTGGTATTTTTATTTGACTCCAGAGGGACATTAAAATCAACTCGAAGTAATACTTTTTTATTATGAAGGTCAAGGTTTTCAAAAGTTTTAATTTTTGTCATATCACTTCACATAGCTTTATTAGATTTAATTAATATATCTATCAAGTTAAACAGTACTGAATCTGGAGATTTTAAAAAGCTAATATCTTTTGCTTTAATGTAGTATTTGTCAGTTAAGTCATAACAGAGATTATAGATATTCAATTTTTCTACAATAGAATTTAAAGTTTTTAAGTCTGAGAAGTCCAGCATCCTCTTCTGATATATTTTTTTAATTAAATCAAGGTCATTTTTGTTGGCCATTTCAATTGCAAAAAGAATGGGTAGGTTTTTCTTTTTATTAAGGATATCTGAGTTGTTCTGGTTTACATTTTCTTCCGTTTGTGAAAGTTCAGATATATGCTTATTTATGCTAATTGCTTTACCAAGACTTTCACCAGATTTTTCTAGTTGTTTTTTTATTAATTGTTTACAAGGTAATAATAATCCAGCTAACTCCATAGAACATTTATATAATGAACATGTTTCCAAAATTTCATTATTTATGAAGTCATCAACTGATGTTGAGAATAAGTCAGGTTGATTAGCTTTTTGGAAAGAAAATGAACACAGATCAAAAATATTTTGGTCGATGTATTGCATACTAATAATTAAGTTTTCGTGATTTGAATTTGAGTTTTGTTGTTTAAGGAGTGCTATTCTTGCCAAAGAATGTAAAGCATCACCTGCATTAATTGCTTGACCAGGACCCCATTTCCACCATGTTGAATTCCTATTATCTCTTAGGGGTTTTCCTTGCCCAACATCTTCATGGATTTGTATAAAACTATTTATTAATTCTAGTGAACAAGCAGCAAATATGTAAGATTCAATTTTTTCGTTTAAAGCTTCGATGGTTGCAAGAAATAATGAGCCAAAAGGATAAATAATTTTATTGCTGTTTTCAGTGAATGAAAATATATTATTATTACTTTGATTACCATCCCACCCTAAGTGATGATGTAATATTTTTGTTAATTTGGGGTGAGTGGAATTAATTAATCCTATTAATTCTTGATGTATAAGTTTTTGAAAATAGTTTATTTGGTTCATTTTTGATTTTACCGTATATTAATTTCTTTTGATAATTCTTCTAACTTAATAATACCTTCACGAACTATTTTGGGGGTTTGAGAGGAGATGTCAATTATAGTAGATGGAACATTTGGTGGAGGAGGGACATTACGCAAATATATGTAATTAATTTTATCTTTGAATTCTGAAATAATTTCATTGTGGGTGTTTAAACTGATTGAGCCAGAAATATTTATACTAGTTCCTGTAATTGGTGCTTTAAGCTGAGTGATTAATTTTCTAATAGGGCTATAATTCGGAATTCGTACAGCTATTGTTGAAGAAACACCTTCTGCAACAGGTTGGATTTTCCCTTTATTTTTTACAATTATGGTAATAGGACCAGGCATATATTTTTTTACAATTTTATAAAAAACATCATTTGTTATTTCAGCATATGACAATATTTGTTTGATATCACTGAATAAAATTGGTATCGGATTACTATAGGATCTATTTTTTAATTGAAAAACTTTTTTGATTGCGGTTACATCGGTAGCTTTTGCTGTTAGAGAATACAAAGTATCTGTTGGAAATGCAATTAACCCAGAAGAATTGAGGATTTCAATGCACGATGGTATTGAATTTCCTATTTGAATATTTTTAAAATTCTCGTGCATTTTTATATATTTTATTGACCTGATTTATTACCAATGATAGCCTACACAATTACATATTTCTATTTTACTGTGTATTCTATATGTTATCTAGATAGAAAATAAGGAGGATGAATAATTAGTTTAATAATTAATGATGCGATAAAAGAATCTATTCTTATTATTGATTTTGGGTCACAGTATAGTCAATTAATTGCTCGATATGTTAGAGAATTAAAAGTTTATTGTGAAATAATTACTCATAAGTCTAGTTGGCAGTCAGTTGAAAAATTAAATCCTCGTGGAATCATTTTATCTGGAGGGCCAGCTAGTGTATATGAGGAAGATGCTCCAAAGATTCCTCAATGGGTTTTTGAGAAAGATATTCCTGTACTTGGAATATGTTATGGATTACAGATACTTGTACATCAGTTAGGTGGAGTTGTAGGACCTAGTGATAAACGTGAATATGGACATGCTATCTTAAATCAAATAACTGATCATTCTATTTTTAAAGATGTTCCTGAAACGTTAAATGTTTGGATGAGCCACGGAGATAATGTTATGAAACTACCTCCAGAATTCAATGCTATTGCTTCAACAGAAAACTCCCCTACTTCAGTTATTGCTAAAGAAGATAAATTTATAGGGGTTCAATTTCATCCTGAGGTAGCTCACACAGAATATGGAAAAACTATAATTGATAATTTCATACATGGAATTTGTGGTTGTGGGTCATTATGGACTCCAGCCAATTTTATAGAGGACACAATTAAACGATTAAAGAATCAAATTGGTAGTGGTAAAGTAATCTGTGGTTTGTCCGGAGGTGTAGATTCTACTGTTGCAGCCGCACTAGTTCATCGTGCTGTAGGAGATCAACTGACATGTATCTTTGTTGATAATGGATTAATGCGTTTAGAAGAACCAGAGAGGATAAAGGATACATGTACTAAGTATTTAAAGATCAATTTAAAATATGTCGATGCAGCTGACCAATTTTTAAGTGCTTTAGAAAATATCGTTGACCCTGAAGAGAAGAGAAAAATAATTGGCAAAGAATTCATAGATGTATTTGAAAAAACTTCACTTGATTTGGGACAGGTTGATTTTTTGGCACAAGGTACAGTATACCCGGATGTTATAGAAAGCCAGACTGAAGAAAGTGGGGCATCTGCAAAAATCAAAACCCATCATAATGTTGGTGGATTGCCAGAAAAAATGAAGATGCAATTAGTTGAACCTCTTAGATATCTTTTTAAAGATGAAGTACGAGAAGTTGGTTTAGCATTGGGTTTACCTGATGTAATGGTGTTTCGACAACCTTTTCCAGGGCCAGGGCTTGCTATTCGGATTATAGGAGAAGTAACTAGAGAAAAGTTAGACATTTTGCGACAAGTTGAATGGATAATAATGGACGAAGTAAAAGATAATAATTTATATCGAGAATTATGGCAAAGTTTTGCAGTGCTTACAGGCACTAAGTCTGTAGGTGTTGTTGGTGATCATAGAACTTATGGATATGTGGTTGCAGTAAGAGCAGTGACAAGTAATGAAGCAATGACAGCTGATTGGGCTCGAATCCCTTATGATATTTTAGCTAATATATCTAATAGAATTGCTAATGAAGTAGATGGTGTAAATAGAATTGTTTACGATATTACGAGTAAACCTCCAGGAACTATTGAGTGGGAGTAGATTTTGATAAAAATTGAATAATGCAATACGAATACTTGATACTGGACTTGTATATTCTAATCCGTATATACAAGATGATCGTATCCATGTTCAACAGCCATCAGTGATGATGCTTGACAACCATGAGTTTGTAACGACGTATATTCTTGACCACATTGATCGGAAACATGATGCACGAGTTGTCGTTTCACGTTCTAATGATATGGGGCGTAATTGGAATTTAGAGGGCAACGTTCTTAAAAAAACACCCCCGATGACTTCTCATTCGATGCCCTGTTCTAAACTATCAGATGGCTCTCTGATAGGAGTAATCCAAATGAACCTCTATGACCTTGAGAATTCTTTGACTGTTAACGTTAAGAATTGGGGACGAGTTCCTTGTGAATTGAATATAGTACGTTCCTTTGATGGAGGTCGTTTATGGACTAATCCTTTACAGATTGAACCTCCATTGATTGGGCCATCATGGGAGGTTTGTCATCATGTTCTTGAACTTGCAAGTGGACGGTTTCTTTTACCTATAGCAACTTGGCGTGGATGGAATGGAGAGAGTCCTAATGGTGAAAAAACTGTTGTATTCATTAGTGATGACCGTGGTAATACTTGGCCACGGTATGGAGTTATTTTCGATGGTAAAGAAAATGGGTTTACACATTGGGAGAAATCTGTAATCCAGCTTGATGATGGTAGATTGTTGGCGGTGTCGTGGGTTTATGATTCTTTTACTAGTGAAACTCATCCATCAGTTTATGCGATTAGTGAAGATGACGGAGAGACGTTTAGTGATTCATTAGAGACAGGGTTTTTAGCTCAGACATGCAAAGTGATTCAGCTTAAGGATGGTAAAATTTTATCAGTTTATCGAAGACATGATGAGCCAGGACTTTGGGCGACTCTTGTAGAGATAAGAGGAAATCAGTGGGTCAATCTGAGTAGTGCTCCTATATGGCAGGGAGCTGAATCCGGAATGTCTGGTGAACGTTTCGGTTCTGAGGAACTAGGAGATCTCAAGTTTGGATATCCTAGTTTTGTTCAGCTTCCGGATGGGGATGTCTTACTTCTTTTTTGGTGTAGTGAAGAAATGGCAACTCATATACGTTGGACAAGATTACAAATCAACGTCTAATATATAAAATTATAAACCCCATAGGCCTAATTCAAACTTAGTATTATTTTGTAAAGCAGAATAGTATTGATTCCACAGAATTAGTCCGGTATGTCCACAAGCATTATCCCCTACCCAATCTAATGTATTTAATGGACGATTGAACCGAGTATCAAATCCCCATGTTGAGAATGCTCCATGTTCTTGTTGTCCTAATTGTATCGAGTTTGCTGTTGCAATACCTTTTAATAGATATTCTTCTTTCTCGGTTGCTTGGTGGAGAGCAATTAACGACATTAGCCAGTTACCTGTGTGGCCCTCCATAGGGTAATCACACTGAAATTGTTCTAGAACAGTTGGAGTTGGGGATCTTAAATTTGTTTTACCTATTATTCCGCCACCTCCATTACCGTAGCCAATTGATACGCAGTCATCTGGATGCCAAACAACGAATTGATCTTCAATCCATCTGTTCAAATCCTCTGCAATTTTAAGGAATTTAGAATCTTCATTTTTAAAATGAATAAGATATCGAATCATTTCATTAGTATCTAAATTTTCAAGATTAATGTATGGTTCTATATTGTCAGTATCTTCGTACATTCCCTCCCAGCGATGAGATTTAACGGGACCATTTAACATCCATTCAATGGCTTTTAATCTAGCATTTTTATAAGTGGTTTTATTGTTTAATGTATCGAGTAAAGCAAATAATCGTGCTGGACTAATTGCGTCTGAAGTATATTCACTAAGAACTTCACCAGTTTTAGCGTTTACGCGGAAAGGCCAAGATCCATCATCACGTTGAAATTTAACTAAAGAATTAGCAAGGAATTCAGCGTATTTGAAATAAGAAATATCATTGAATTGTTCATATAATTCAAGCATAGCAATGCCAACTCTGCCAGCTCTGGTTACAGTTGTCCCTCTTGCAGGATTTTGACCTAATTCTTCTAATTTTCCATACCCTACGTTAGAGAATGGAAATAAACTATAGGTAAAATCTTTAGGGTTCCTGTTATTGAGAAGCCAGTCTCCATAGATTTTAGCCTGTTTTTTTGCCTCTTTTGCTAGAGGGTGTTTAGGGAAATATTCTGAGAAACGTAAGAAAGCAAAGATATGACTGGTATGGTATAAGCCAGGCATTACATAATTAGACCATTTTTCTCTGGTAATACTATTTTCCATAGATGACCAACACCCTCGTGGAAGACCAATTTCAAAATCTTGAATAGGATCACCTGATTCATCAAGTAAATAGGATGCATTACGGATAATTGCATTACTCCAGTTCATTGGTTTTTGTCTAGCTTTATCAAAATCATGAGTTTTGAAAAAATTTTTATAATTTGCAAGACACGTTTCCTTATTATTTGAATCAAATCCCAAGATTAGCATGTCAATTGATCCATGGGGAAACTTTTGCCATATTGAAGACATATCAAATAGTGGTTCTGAGGTTGAATAACTTTGTGCTTTTTTATCCTTATCAGTTGCAAAGTTAACTACGTATTTTTTGATTTGCGGAATTGGTTTCCACGTCCAAGTTGGTGGGTCAACAAACCGAATTGAATATTTATTCCACCCTGTAAGAGTGATCTTTTTGATATTATTTTCACGTTGTCGCATTTTAAATCCCTATGATATTTATAACCTAATTTGAAATACATAATAAATAAAAAAAGATGTATTTATGTAATACTCTTGTATATTGAGTAGCCAGTTATATCTTGAAGTTATACAAGTTCTACTTTGTTTTCTACGAAACCAACACTTTCTAACTCAATTCTAACAATATCTCCTTCAATAAGTGGAATGATTGTATTTCCACTTTTTGCTAGAGCAAAACCTCCAGTATATTGTATTACTAACTTAGGAGGATTATCATGAGCAACAGTTGAAGCAATTATTTCATCAGGAGTTCTTTTAAATTTAGTGATGAGAGAACTTTCTCCAATTTTCTTACCATTTCTGTATTGTTTTAATTCAAGATTTAGTTCAAGAGGTAACTTAACATCTTCTACAGATAAGATGCATGGGCCAATAGAAGCACATCCTTTAAATACTTTAGATGGAACAGTCCAATTAGACGACAAGGAGGCTAATCCTCCAGCTACTTCATTTCCAGTTGATATCCCTGCAAATTTGCCTCTGTATATAACAAAAACAATTTCTCCTTCAGCAACAGTTTTTTCTGTGTCTGTTCTAATGCCGATATTATCAAAAGGCCCGACAAGTCTATGATTAGTACCTTTATAAATTGTAGTTGAGATTTCTGGAGTATTATAGGCAATTTTGGTATCTTCATTAGCTTGAGTAAGAGTTTCTTTATCTATGATCATGTTTCCTAAACCACCAGCCCACATTTCTTCAGGTTCAATGGGTTTTAATAGCTTAGCTGGTGCAGAGTTTTGCTTTGACCAATTGATTAAATTAGATAATTTAAAACTTGTACCATCTCCTTGTTTTAGAATTGTATTGGTGATTTGATCAACTTTGTGTTCAGTTATATGTGCAACATCAAGTAAATCTACATATGATTTGACCAAATCATTAATACTTGTTAAAGATTTTAAAGTATCATTACCTATATCAACACATAAATGTGTTTTTCCAAATTGTTCAATTACTCTATAATATTTCATTTCTTCACCATTTCCATAAATATTTCTCATCCATTATATAAGGTATTTTGATATTATTTTCCACGTTATAGCATTTTGAATTGTTTATGATACTTACCATTTAATTTGAAATATACAATAAACAATAACAAAAAAAAAAGATGTAATGATGAAATAGGGTTATTTTCATTTGAATTCAGGCGTAGAGATGTATATTCTATTAGTATAAGGTGTATAGGATACAATTTTTCATGATTGATGTTTTAATTGTTGGTAATGGTGCTAGAGAACACGCATTGGCTTGGAAAATCAGCCAAAGTACATTGTTAGGTAAACTGTATGTTGCTCCAGGTAATGCAGGGACTCGTGATTTAGCTACTAATATATCTATTGAGGTTGAAGATATTGATAAATTATTATCCTTTGCACTTGAAAACAATATTGATTTTACAATTGTGGGTCCAGAGATCCCTTTGAGTTTAGGGTTAGTAGATTCTTTTCAAGAGGCAGGGTTATCTGTTTTTGGACCTAATAAGATAGCATCACAGATGGAATCAAGTAAAGTTTTCTCTAAAAACTTAATGCAAAAATATGATATTCCGACCGCTAAATCTATGGTTTTTTCTGAATACAATGATGCAATTAAATATTTGGCTAGTTCGAAATTTCCTATAGTTATTAAAGCTTCTGGTTTAGCTGCTGGGAAAGGTGTTTTTATCGTAAATTCATTTAATGATGGTGAAAAAATTCTAGATCAATTATTACGCAAAAAAGAATTAGGTGATGCAGGTGGGGAAATAGTTGTAGAAGAGTATTTAATTGGCCAAGAAATCAGTGTTTTTGCCTTTGTAAATGAAAAATATATTTCTGAGTTAGTAGCAGCTTGCGATTACAAAAAAGCATATGATGGTGATTTAGGGCCAAATACTGGAGGGATGGGTGCTTATAGTCCGCCTAAATTAGAATATTGGAACGATGATATTAAATCAGAAGTTTTAAGTAAAGTTATGTTGCCTGTTGTTGATGCTATGGTATCTGAAAAGATTAGATATACAGGTATTTTATATGCAGGATTAATTCTTACAGATAATGGTCCTATGGTATTAGAATTTAATTGTCGATTAGGAGATCCTGAAGCACAGGTTGTATTACCTCGATTAAATGGTGATTTTTTAAATATATTGATGGAAATAGTTAAGAATCAAGGTAGTCAATCATCACTTTCTTGGTTAGAAGAAGAATGTGTTGGTGTTGTATTAACATCAGAAGGGTATCCTGAAAAGTATTCTAAAGGATATCCTATTAGGGGATTAGAACAACAAAATAAAGATATTATGGTTTTTCATGCAGGAACAGTGTGGGATCAAGTATCTGAGGCTATTGTGACAGATGGAGGACGTGTTTTAACTTTAGTTGCTAAGGGAAAGGATAGAGGTTTGGTAAGAGATCAAGTATATTCTTACGTGGATAAGATTACTTTTGAAGGTAGTACATACCGAACAGATATAGGAGTATAATTTTTTTGAAGATTTTAAAAGATTTAATAAGGAGTAAAAAATGTCAAAAGTAGGAATTGTAATAGGTAGTAAAACAGATAAACCAATAATTGAGTCTACCGAAAAAGTTTTAGATAATTTAGGAGTAGAATATGAGTCAGTTGTAATTTCTGCTCATAGAAATCCAGAAAAATTGCGAGATTGGGTACTGGATGCTCCTAATAGAGGAATTGAGGTCTTTATTGCCGGAGCTGGAGGTGCAGCAGCTCTACCAGGAGCTGTCGCATCATGGACAACTACTCCAGTAATTGGAGTGCCTGTGCCATCTAGTCAAATTGGAGGCATTGATTCTTTATTTTCTATTGTTCAAATGCCCCCAGGAATTCCAGTTGCATGCGTTGCAGTAGGTGATTGGGGTGCACGAAATGCAGCATATTTTGCAGCTCAAATTTTGGGAATCAAGTATAAAGAAATTAAAGATGCGAATGAGGAGTATAGAAATTCTTTAAAGAATTAAATATTGTTCTATATGGTGATATAGTACTAATAATTCGATTATAAACTTTAGCAATAAATTAAAGGGGAGTTTGAAATGAGGAAGTGTAATGATTGAACGATATTCTTTGCCAGAAATGAAATCAGTTTGGTCAGATGAAAATAAGTATCGTATGTGGTTGGACGTTGAGATTGCAGCTTGTGAAGCTTGGGCTGCTCAAGGAATAATTCCATCTGAAGACATTGATAAATTGAAAAATGCTGAAATTGATTTTGATTTACTAGATAAAGAAATGGGTAAAACAAGGCATGATATGCCTACATTTATTAAAGTTGTGAGTCAAAAATTAGGTCCTGAGGCGAGATGGATACACCTTGGTTTAACAACCAGTGATGTTTGGGATACAGCAACCAGTCTTCAACTAGTAGGTTCTTTAGATATTTTGGATAAGAAAATGAAAGAATTTTCAGATGTTTTGTTCAATCAAGCTTTGACCTATAAGAATTGCATTATGTTGGGACGTACTCATGGTATAAATGCTGAACCAATTACATTTGGTTTGAAATTAGCTGTATGGTGGAGTGAAATCAGTAGACATATTACGAGATTACATCAAGCACGAGAAATGGTGTCTGTAGGGAAAATTTCAGGACCAGTTGGAACAAAAGCTACAGTTTCACCTGAAGTTGAGTCAATTACTTGTAGTAAATTGGGATTAGATGTTGCACATACTTCTAATCAAGTAATTCAACGAGATCGACACGCACAATTTATTACAACTTGTGCATTAATAGCTGCAACTTTAGAAAAAATTGCTACTGAGATTAGACGTTTACAACAAACAGAAATTGGAGAAGTTTCAGAGCCATTTCCTAAGGGAGAACCAGGATCATCTTCTATGCCACATAAAAGAAATCCAGAGCTTACAGAACGAATTTGTGGCTTATCGAGACTCATTAGAGGGAATTCACTGGTTGCTATGGAAAATGTTGCTCTTTGGGGAGAACGTGATATTAGTCATTCATCTGCAGAAAGAATAATTCTTCCGGATACATGTTTTGCATTAGATTATATTATTGACCGAGCTATTTACGTTATAAAGGAACTCAATGTTAATGAAGAACGTATGGGTGTTAACTTATCTAATTCAAGAGGGATATATTTTTCTCAGAGAATAATGCTTGAATTAATTGAGCGAGGGATGGGACGTAAAGAAGCTTATGATGTTATTCATAGATGTTCAATGAGAAGTTTGGAAGAAGGGATTGATTTTCCAAAATTAATTATGGATTTACCCGAAGTCCAAAATTTAATATCATTGGATGACATGTCGGATATATTTGATATATCATTCTATATCAGATATGTTGATAAGATTTTTGAGTCTGTTGGCTTAGTTCGCTAAATTTTACTTTGTTTTAAATATTAAGGAGAGATGATAAGAAATATGTCTGTAATAGAAAAATCAACACTGCCAAATTTAATTTATCGTGGGAAAATAAGAGATACACATGATGTTGGAAATGATGTTTTATTAATGGTTGCTACTGATAGGATATCAGCTTATGATGTTGTTCTCCCTACTGCTATTCCAGGGAAAGGAGCTATCCTTTCGAAATTATCAGAATTTTGGTTTAAAAAAACTGAGCATATAATTCCTAATCATCTGTTAAGTGCTGATGCTCTATCAAAAACTTTAGATACTTTTAGGAATGAAGTAGCAGATCTTGGTGAAATTGCTAAACGAGCTATGTTAGTTAAAAAAGCGGAGCGTATTGATGTTGAATGTATTGTCCGTGGATATATTACTGGTGGTGCGTGGTCTGATTACTCCAAAACTGGAACAGTTTTTGGTTCAGAGATTAAAGAAAAATTAGTTAAAGGAGATAAGTTTCCTCAGCCTATCTTTACTCCTACTACGAAAGAAGAAGAAGGACATGACGAGAGTATTACTATAGATCAGATGAAAAACATGATTGGTGAAGATTTAACAAATAGATTACAAGAAGTATCGCTTAAAATGTATAATTTCGCACATGACTTTGCTTTATCGAAAGGGATTATTATAGCTGATACAAAATTGGAATTTGGATTCATCAATGGAGAGCTATCTATAATTGATGAATTACTGACACCTGATTCAAGTCGATTTTGGGATTTGGCAGAATATGCACCAGGAATTGATGTGCCGAATTTTGACAAACAATTTGTTCGGGACTGGCTTGATAATGAAGGATGGGATCATTCTCCACCAGCCCCAGCATTACCTGAAGAAGTTGTAAATAGTACCGTAAAAAAATACAAAGAAGCACAAGAAAAATTAATGGATATATCTGATGAATGATTCTCAGAAGCAGAAATTAACGAAATCCCAATCTCGGGCTCAAAGACGTAATCGGCGACAACGTAAATCTAAGATATATCGTGGTCTTGCTTTATTAGCAGTATCCATAATTGCGATTTTGTTAATACTCTCACTTTTTATAACTGAATTACCTCTTTCTCAAGGTGATACTAGTACTAGGATTGCTGCTGCTGAGTATCAAGGAGAATCAGTACCTCTTCCAAGAGGATATATGTCTGGCAGAGGGGCGGCAGATCACCTTGAAAGTATTGATCAATCTCATCCTGCATATACTTCGGTACCTGCGACTTCTGGATGGCATTATGGAGCAACTGCTAGATGGGGAGAAAATTCTGATGAAATCCCAGATGAAGTGTTATTACATAACTTAGAACATGCGGGAATTGGTATACACTATAACTGTACTGAAAATTGTCAAGATTTAGTTACAGAATTACGAGAGATTAGTAAAGATTATCATAAAATAGTGATCTCTCCTTATTCTAATATGGATAATTTAATAACCCTTACGGCATGGGGTTATATTGATAAAATGGATAGTATAGAGAAAGACAGGATTATTGCATTTATTGATAGGCATATTAATTCTTCTGAGGCACCAGAACCATGGGCACCATAACCAATATTTTTATTGCAAAAATAAAAATATTAAAGCGGTCTTCAATTAATGATCCAGAAGGGAATACTATTGCTGAAGCTTTAAATAACCTTGGATTTAATGATATTGATTCAGTTCGTATAGGGAAATATATTGAAATTACTCTTGAATCTAAAGATAAGAGAACTGCTGAAAAAATTGTAAACAGAATGTGCGAAACTCTTTTGGTAAATCTTGTAATTGAATCGTATCAAGTTGAGATTAATCCATATATTGTTAAGTAATCGTACCTTTAGTACTAGGGACTTCATTGTTTGCTTTATTTTGGATAGAAAGAGCCATATTAAATGCTCGTGCCAATGCTTTAAATGAAGATTCTGCTTTATGATGGTTATTATTCCCTCGAAGAATTTGAAGATGTAAATTAAATCCTGCTTCACGAGATAAAGTTTCAAGAAAGTGAACTATTAAATCACTTGTTAAGTCTCCCAAGTCACTATCTGATAATAAATCCATTTCTAGAATTGAATAACCTCTTCCACTAAAATCAACAACAGCCAAAGACAGAGACTCATCTAGTGGAACAAAAGAATGTCCCATTCTAGTAATCCCCTTCCCTTCTTTGACTGCTTCTTTGAGAGCACGTCCTATACATACTGCAGTATCTTCAACAATATGATGCCATCCTAGTTCATCATCTCCTTCAACCGAAATGGAGATGTCTATGAGACCATGTCTTCCTATTTGAGATAGTAGATGGTCAAACATTGCATTGCCTGTTGAGATATTATTTTGACCTGTGCCATCAAGGTTAAGTGAAACCGAAATATCTGTTTCGTTAGTTTTTCTATCGTAAACCCCTAATCTATTTGTCATATTAATCTCCTATTAGGTTTGTTTATTTATTGTTATTTTATATGTTTAAATTCTTTGATTTTTGCGAGTAGAAATTTCATTTGATCTGATGTTCCAATTGATATTCTTAAAAAGCTTTCTAGTCTTTTTTGGTTTGGATATGTTCGAATAAAAATACCATTTTGTTGTAAATATAAATTGAGTTTGTTAGCAACAGTAGATGATTCAAATTCACATAAAACAAAATTGGCATGGGAAGGATACGGTTTAATAAATGAGATATGTTTTAGTTCAGCAATAAAATTGTCACGTTCGTCGATGATATTTTGAATACGATCCATTAGGAAATTCTTATCTTCTAAAGCTAGAAGCATTGCATTTTCTGCGACAATATTGATGTTATAGGGTGTTTTTATTGAGAGTAGGTAATTAACTAAAATTTGTGACATGATACCATACCCTATTCTTAATGCAGCTAATCCGGCCCATTTACTAAAAGTTCTTAGTATTATCAAGTTATCATATTGTGTAGTAAGTTTAATTACACTGGATTCTGATCCAGCGAATTCATAATAAGCTTCATCGATTATTGTTATAATTCCAGTTTCTAGGATTTTTTTTGTGTCGCTAATGCTAATTAAATTTCCTGTAGGATTATTAGGAGAACATAAGAAGATCATTTTTGTTTTATCATTAATATTAGCGATAGTTGTATCAATATTTACGTCAAATTGTTCATTTCGTGGTATATTAATTATTTTCGCTTGAGAAATAGCAGAGAAAAATCTATACATTCCAAAAGTTGGTTCTGGAATAATTATTTCGTCTTGAGGGTTAATGAAAAGTTTTAACAATAGTTCAATAATTTCATCACTTCCTGCTCCTGCGATTATTTGTGAGGGAAGTATGTCAGCACCTACATGTTTGGCTAATTTTTGACGGATTTTATTTTGGTGAGGATCAGGGTATATATGGATGGGGTAGTTGTTTAAAGATGATGAGATTTTTGGAGAAGTACCATAGGGGTTTTCATTACCATTTAGTTTTATTATTTCGGTAATAGAAGTGTTATTTTCTTTAATAGAATCAGGGTGTTTAACGGGGTCATATCCTACTATATCTTTGATATAATTCCTTATCATATTTTCGATGTTTCTTTTAGTCATTTTTTGTCTCGTGTAACTTTTAAAGAGAATCTAATCTGGATTCGGCAGCATATGCATGTGCTTCAAATCCTTCAGACATTGCAAGAGTAAATGCGATTTCATTTAGTTCTTTTAATTTTTGACTAGATAGATTGTCAAGATTTACTACAGGTATAATTTTCATAAATGTAAGTATGTTTATACCAGAATTGAATTTTGCAGTTTGGTTTGTAGGCATTACGTGAGATGGACCTGCTACATAGTCTCCTATTACTTCATGTGCTGATTTTCCAGAGAAAATAATTCCTGCATTGACAATTTGATCTAAGTATTGCTCAGACTTATTAATCATTAATGACAAATGTTCTGGGGCAAAGATATTAGATAATTCGATAGCTTGATTGATATCTTCCACTAATATAATTAACCCATTATTTTTTAATGATGACTGAGCTATACTAGATCGAGTAATCTTTTTGGATTGTTCCATGATATTAGAATTAATAGTATCTGCTATTTTTTTTGAGGTAGTAATTAATATAGGTGTAGCAAGGGGGTCATGTTCTGCCTGAGCTAACAAATCTGCAGTGCAATGTGCAATATTTGCGTGTTCGTCTGCAATTATTAAAGTTTCGGTTGGGCCGTAAAGTCCATCTACTCCAACTTCACCGAACACCATTTTTTTTGCTAATGTTACGAATATATTTCCAGGGCCGCATACGATTTCAACTTTAGGGATAGTTTGTGTTCCATACGTCATTGCAGCGATTGCTTGGGCTCCTCCTATTTGAAATATTTGATCAACACCTGCAATTTTTGCAGTTGCTAATAGAAGAGGGTCAATATCTCCATTTCGTGGAGGAGTAGATATTATTATTTTTTCTACACCTGCCATTTTTGCTGGTATCGCAGTCATTAAAATTGTAGAGGGGAATATTGCGTTTCCACCTGGAACGTATATCCCAGCAGAAGTAATTGGTTTAATAATTTGACCAAATCCGTTTTGTTTATCGAACCAAGTTTTGAATGGATTTTGTGAGTGGAACAGTTTTATTCTTTCTGCAGATGCATGTAGCGACTTCAGTAGTTTGGGATTTATTCGATCAAATGAATGATCAATTTCCGTTTTCGAAACTTCAATAGAATTTAAGTCAATGTTATCAAATATTTTAGTCAGCCTTTTAACACCTTTATCTCCAGTTTGTTCGATTTCTTTTAATATATGTCTAACCATTTCTGAGATACTAAGGTTTTTATTAAAAGCCTGTTGGGATGATTTTCCTATATTTAATGACTTACTACTTGGGTAAAGTGTTTTTTTGCTACTAAGGAGTTTTTTAGCTGTAGCAAATTCAGTTATGATTCGCATATTAAGAACTCCTTAATTAAAGAAGATCCTGTTTTTAAAGAATCTTTCTTGAATTTTAAAATTTCTTTAGAAGGAACGATTAATTCTAATTCTTTAATACTGTTAGGTATATTGTTTAGAAATTTTCGTGAAATGGAAAGGGCTTCATTGATTTCTTGGTTCGTAGCTACCCTTTTAGCCATAAAATTCAACCGATCCCAGGTAAAAGGTTTATCAAGGAAATTAACAACCCAAGATTGCCATTGTTTTAAAATAATGCTATCAATGAAAGGGATATCATCAATGAGGGTGGAATTTTTTATTAGTTCTAGTAGTGGTGGAAATGACAATCTTGCTTCTTCCTCAAGTTTTAATTGAATAGCACGGTCTAAGATCCTCCCATAAATATTATTTTTGAAATTACTATCTTGTCCAAATAATGGTCTGAAGATTTTTGTAATCCAGGTTTCATCTAAAACTAAATGAGAAAAATATCCAGCTAGAAAAGACTTTAATTGATTTGTTTGTGGAGTATTTTGTAGCACAGGAAATTGTTTCATCATATTATTTATACCATCTCCAATATTATCAAAATTTAATGAAACAAAATGGTATTTTTCACGAGGTTCTTTAGTTAATACTCTGATGTCGGGAGCTGTAGAACCTAATAAATAGATACCTTTATCATGATTATCAATCAAATTTTCTGATTTATTCAGTTCATTAGCAAATGTGATATGTGTAGCAAGGTTAGGCACTTGAAAATCCTTAGGTTGATTAGTATTTGTCTACATAGTTTATGTTATAAATAGGAATTAAGTTTATCCTGGTAAGAAATAATCAATGTTTGGTTTACCAATCCATTGGTTGGATAAATTTTCTGATAAATGTTTGTACCATTTACGTAAATTTGAAACCCGCCCTACTGCATTATATTTTTCAGGAGATATTTTTGATATTACCTTTTGTAAATCAGATTCTTTTTGATGTTTTCCAAAATCATAGATTAGCAAACTTTCAGAAATATATGCAGGTTTTCCAAAAATAAATAAATTTTTTGAATTAATAGTTTTCCCAGTTTGTACAATTTCAAATCCGATGGTTCCTTGTTCGTTCATAACTGCATCTTCAACATTAGATACTGGTTCAGGTATAATTTGTTCATAATAATTACTGATAATACCTTCATATCTGCCATTAATGAACACTTTACTTTTAGTGTTAAGTTTTTCGGTTATTTGATCCATAGTGAATGGGTTAGCTGAAATTGGAAACAAACCGACAAAATCTTGGAGGCCACTACTATTCATCAGTTCTGCTGAACCAGCAATTCTTATATCAGTTGAAGTAGTATGATTTTCATCCTGATAGCCGATACTATCATTAAATAAATTCCAATCTTTTAAGTTTCTTTTGTGGGGGTTTAAATATGTTCCCATCATCACAAGTAGTTCATCAAATCCTACAATAGCAAAATGGGCCAAAGATAGCCTGATTAATGAAGAACAGTTATGAGGCTCGTCTCCCTCTATACGTACATTTATTCCATTTAAGTTCATATCCATTCCTAAAAATGCAATTCTATATGGTCTATCACTTCGTTTTCTATCAGGACGTAGAGTAAAAATATTTTGGTTTTCGCTAATTCCTGAAAGTTTTTTATGGGATTCATTGAGAGAAGATGTACTGATACTTTTGGATTGATTTAAAATATTTATTGCGTGAGTAAAATCATTGTTTGTTAATTGGCTAAACTTGTTGAGTGCAGCATAACATTGTCTACCAGTTTGCGGAATTATTCCAGTTATCATGTACTCTCTCCTTAATTATCGACTGATTATAATCAGGTATTACTTACTATCCTACTTGAATATCATATAATTTAAAAAGTATATATTAGATACATATACTTGAATTTATACATAAATAAGAATTTATTAATTCCTTACGTTTTGTTATTTTAAAATAGTGAGTATACAGAAAATAGCTATAATTTCAGATACAAGTATTGCGTTACCTGATCATATTAGTTATGAAAAACCTTTTATTAAGAATGGAAAACCTGTATGTATTCATTCTCAGGGATTATTTTTAGTTCCGAATACTATAAATATTAATGGGAAAGAGTATTATGATCAAATAAATATAAGTACAGGTAAAATGGTTGAGTTTATGAACAAATGTCCTAAGACAAATTATTTAACATCTGCGCCCTCTCCCAGTCGTTTCTTAGAGACATTTATGCGAGTTCCAAAGAGGTATACTTCAATTTTGTGTATTCCACTTTCTAGTAAATTGAGTGCCTCATATAGTGCAGCACAAATGGCAGTAAATGAGGCAAAAAATATACCTGGTATACATGAAATTACTTTAGTAGATTCTCAAGCAGCAACTGGTAGTTTAGGTTTAATTGTTTTGAAATTACTAGAAATTGCACGTCAGGGAGGAAGCATTACTCATTTACTTAATACTATAAAAGAGATTAATTTGTCTCTTGGTATGTTTGGATATTTAGATGGAATGTATTATGTCTGGCGTAGTGGACGTATTCCTAAATTTGCATATATGGCTTCTAGTATATTAGGGATTAAACCTATTTTTCGAATCTTTCAGAATAATATTTCTATTGCTAGTAAGGTTCGAACAAAAAAACGAGGGATGGAAAGACTTACATCATTAATTAGAAATGAGGTTGGGGAATCTGAATTAAATGTTTTGGTACTATATGGAAAATCTCGGATTGATGGATTGAAATTGGCAGATTTAGTAAGGGATAGATTGAATACAAGAAGTGTTGAGTTAGGGCAGTTTAATGCTACAACCATTGCACACTCTGGTCCTAATATTTTAGGGTTAGCATACTATGAGGGCTGAGTTTATATCATGTTTCGTTAGATAGGCCTAGGTGCATTAATCCAAGAGTAATTATGGATATAGTTTTACTATCCTTGATTTTGTTTTTTCTTAACAAAACAGAAATTTCTTGAATAGGTGTTTTTTTAAGTATTATTGATTCATCAATTTCCTGACGTGATTTAATTGGGATTAATGATTGAGCAATAAAAGCGTGTAAGATCTCGTTGCAATATCCTGGACTAGACCAAAAAGTTCCTAAGAATTTTAGTGAGTTTGAGTGATATCCAGTTTCTTCTTCTAATTCTCTATTTGCTGCATCTAAAGGTGATTCATTTTGATCGATTCCTCCAGCAGGAGCTTCTAATGTGAATTCTTTTATAGCATGGCGATACTGTTTTACAAGTAATATGTTATTCGATGCATCTATCGGTAAGATTACTACAGAAGAACTATGTTCGATAACTTCTCTTTGAAATTGAATCCCTGAAGGTAAGAGAACTAAGTCTTCACGTATAGTTAAAGAATCTCCCTTAAAACGAGTTGTGGTTTTTAAACATTTTTCTGGTTGCATTAGTTTCTTATAATACAAATTTGGGGAATATTAATTTGAAGTTTTTGAAAGAGTCTTAGAGAAATTTTCAGAAGAGTTTGGTAATCCCAGAAATGCACCTATACGTTCATAGAATTGATTAGATTTACGTAAGAAAGTAGTTATATGTGTACTTCTTTTGATGCTAATTTGAGAATATGGTTTTAATATTTTATTTCGGAATCCATCTAAGCTAACAAGTAAATCTTGGTTTGATGTTTCAATTTCTATAGAAGCATCTTGTGGAACAACAATTGCTGAATTAGAGCTCATATGTGGAACTAGGGGTTGTAGTAAGAAGTCTTTTGATTGTGGATGTATCACAGGGCTACCTGCTGACATAGAATATCCTGTACTTCCTGTAGCAGTAGATATGATTAATCCGTCAGAGCGGTAGATGCCTAAGTGAAATTTATTAATTGAAACAGATAATTCAACTAAACTAGCATTCATATGTCTTGTTACGACGATATCATTTAAAACATTATCTTTTAAAGATTCACCATTTATGTCAATTTGTAACATACTGCGGTGATCTTCGAATTGACATAAATTTGATAATGACATTCTCTCAATGTATGAATTAATAGTTGATAGTATTGATTTATCGGATATTTTGCTGATTTGAATTTCTGTCATAAAGCCGACTCGTCCCATATTGATTCCTAAAATAGGTATAGATTTTTGAATATTTGCAGTGCAAGATGTATGAAGGGATGTGTACTCTGCGACACGAAGAATAGTTCCGTCACCACCAAATACAATGACCAAATCAGTATTTTTAAACAAGTTGGTATTTTTTTCTAATTCAATAGAAGAACAAATCCAAGAATCAAGAGATAAGTTGGATTTTATAGAACCTGCAAGTCTTTTAGATTCTATACTTTTGGAATTATATACTAATCCAATGGTTTTAATTGTTAATTCTTTTTTTGTAGTCATGATTGTTTATTAATTGTAATGGATATAGTTGTATATTACTGATTTTAGGAGTACTTTGCACTATTTTGTATTGTTTTATATCTGAATATAACAGTTTAAACGAAAGGTTTTATTAAATCCAATAATATATTGGGATAAACACCTATTATTACAAGTGCTGCAGACATGATGATTAAAATTAAGCTAATTTCTTTGGGGACTATTATTGTTTTGGTATCATTATCTTCATTGAAATACATAGCTTTGATGATTCCAAGATAATAATATGCAGAAATCACACTATTAATAACCCCAATTATGGCAAGCCACAGTAGATTATATTTTATAGCGACACCAAATATATATATTTTTGCAATGAATCCTGCAGTAGGAGGTAATCCTATTAAAGATACTAGGGATAGAGTCAAAGCGATTGCTATAAGTGGGTTACGATATCCTAGTTTGTTGAATGAGGAGATATCTGCTCCATTTTTTTGTTGTGTAATTATATTTATGCAAATGAATGCTATTCCTGTCATCAGAAGAGATGCAACAAGATAAAATACTATAGCAGAAAGAATATCTGTAATAGTATTTGTTGTATTCATATACCCTATAGCAACGATAGGAATTAAAATATATCCTGCGTGAGCTATCGAACTATAAGCAAGTAAACGTTTAATATCTTTTTGAGCAATAGCAGAAATATTCCCTACTACCATCGTAGCGATTGCAAGAATTGCTAAAATTAAACTTAAGTTTTGAGATAATTCTATTGCGAAAGATGATGTAGAGATACTGGATATATTGACTAATATCCGAATAAGTATTGCAAATCCTGCAACTTTGCTTGCGGTAGCAATAAAAGTTGTAACTGGAGTTGGTGCCGCTTGATAAAAGTCTGGAGCCCACATATGGAAAGGAACTGTAGCAATTTTAAATCCAATACCAGCTAATATTAATAGGAGAGATAAACCCCAAAGTATAGATTCTGTGTAGGCAACATTATTAGTTGATGCAAGAGTCGATGATATTCCATCTAAAGTAAGTGATCCTGTTAATCCATAAAGAAGAACCATACCATATAGCATAATAGCAGAACTTATTCCACCCATAATTAGGAATTTCAAACCAGCTTCAGATGCATTTTTATTTGTATGAAATGCGGCAAGAACTGATAATGGGATGGTGGCAAGTTCGATTGAAATATAGATAGTAATTAGTTCGACAGAAGAAACCAGTAGGGATAAACCGAGGGCAGAGAAGAATAAAAGGCTAATATATTCACTATGAGATGATATGATGTCATTTTTCTTACTAATTGACATGATCAATACTACTAAAAGTGAAGCAAAAATTAGTGTTTTTAGAAATAAGCTAAAGTCATCTAGAGAATAACTATTATAAAGAATTATTTGAGATTCAGATGTTAACAATAAATAAATTGATGTACATAGAGAAGCAACAGTACCGATGATGGCAATTAAGTATGTTATTTTTGTGAATTTAAATATTGTGCCAAGTATTATGATAAATAAGGCAAAGCACCCAATTAAAAGTTCAGGTGATAGTAAATATAATTCTTGTGTTCCCATTTATGTTATTGTTATTTCCTTTTGATTCAAAAAAATTAAAATAAAGCCAAGCTTAGATCAAGGTATTCAATAATTATTTGTGGGTAAATTCCTATAACTAATATAGGAATTCCTAGTATGGATGCAGCTATTAGTTCTCTGTCAGTAGCATCATTTATTTTATCGAAGCGTTCCATAGGAGGCCCAAACATAGTTTTATGAATCATCCATAACATGTAACCTGTAGTAAGGATGATGGCAATAGTGGCTATAATTGTTCCTATTTTCATATAATTAAATGCACCAATGAATACTAGTAATTCTGATACAAAGCCGCTTGTACCCGGTAATCCTAGAGATGCTAGCCCAGCCAGCATAAATAATGAAGTTATACGTGGCATACGTTTAACTAATCCCCCGAGTTCAGAAATTGAACGTGTTTTAGCTTTTTCATAAACTAATCCGACTAATAGAAATAAAAGACCTGTTATAGTTCCGTGAGTGAACATTTGTAAAGTTGCACCAGTTGCACCTATAGATGAATTTGTGGCAATAGAAGAAAATCCTATTAAAACATAACCCATATGACTTATACTGCTATATGCAATTAATCTTTTGAGGTCAGTCTGCCTCATTGTTACAAATGCTCCGTACAGTAAGTTAATTAGGCCTAATATAAAGAATAGCAATGCCCATGTATCAATAGTATCTGGGAAGAGACCGATACAAATTCTTAATAAACCATACCCCCCTAATTTTAAAAGAATTCCAGCTAACATCATACTGCCTGCAGTAGGTGCATCTGAATGTGCATCGGGAAGCCATGTATGGAGAGGCCAAACTGGTAACTTCACTGCAAAACCTAGGAAGAAAATCAGACATAATGCTGATAAAGGTATGAGTGTCTGAGTTGTTTTATAGATCGGTTCACTCATATCTAGAGAATGTCCAGAAAATGCAAGTACAAGTAATCCAATTAAGATAAATGCACTACCGCCAAAAGTGAAGATTAAAAATTTCATAGCTGAATAATGACGTCTAAGTCCAGATCCCCACATTGATATTAGGAAGAACATTGGAATTAATTCAATTTCCCAAAAAATAAAGAATAAGAGCATATTAAGTGAAGAGAACACACCAAAAAGGGATGATTGAAGTATAAGTAACCAAAAGAAATATTGTTTTGGTTTATTAGTTATATTCCATGAAACAAGAACTGAAGGTATTCCTAAAATACCTGTTAGTAAAATCATAATACAGCTTATTCCATCAACTCCTAGATGATAATTGAGGTTTAAAGGAGCAACGGAAAAAGCATTTATTATGTTCTCTTGAAGCTGGAATTGCTGGGTTTTATCTGATGAATCAAAGCTAACAAAAACCAAAAATGTTAATATACAAACGATGATTGATGTAATAACTGCAATGTATTTTGCATAGTTATTTTTTGTAAATGGCAGGATTGCTAAGAGGGCACCAATGAGAGGTGTTAGTATTAGTAAAGTTAAAATTCCCATAGAGAGTATATCTTTCTAGTTACCTTATAAAAATAATAAACATTACAAAAAATATAAGAACACCTATTGAAGTAAATCCAGCATATACTTGCATCTGTCCATTTTGAATTTGCTTAATTATATGACTGGAGTTTTTAACAGTTGCTCCGATCTGGTTAACAGTATTATCAATTAACTTTTCATCAATTTTATGTAAAAAGTTTGCTAAAAATGAATAAATGAATTTCATCATAAAATACTTTTCATATATTATGTCAATATAATACTTGTTGGTAATTACATTATTAATTTTTAGTAAGTAATTTTTTAATACAGATGGTATTGAAATAGGATAGTTATAATACCAGAAAGTGATAATAAATCCTGAAATACCAATAATTGTAGATATGATCATTAGTTGAATATTGAGATCATGTACATGGGCACCAATAAATGATGAAAACATATGTGCATTTATTAATCCAAGATCAATAGGTGAATTAATAATTACGCCGATTCCGATAGCAGCAATAGATAGTAACAGAATAGGAATGTTCATAATCCAATTAGCTTCGTGAGCCTTTTCTGGTACTTGTTGTCCTTTCATTTGCTTCTTAGGGTTTAGAAAGGCCAAATGAATTATTCTAAAAATATATATTGAAGTAATAAATGTTGTGATTAGTAGTACTCCAAATATTAAGTATTGCTGATTTGATAATGCTTCAGCAAGAATTTCATCTTTACTCCAAAATCCTGAAAAAGGGAAAATCCCGGCAAGGCTACATGCTCCACATAACATTGCTATAAATGTAAATGGCATTTTTGTACGCAGTTGTCCCATATTACGTAAATCAAAAGAATGGGTTGGAATACCATGACTGATATTTCCAGAGAGAAGGAATAGCAGTGCTTTAAAAAATGCATGTGTGACTAGATGGAAAATGGCAGCACCCCATGCTCCAAATCCAACCGCTGCGAACATAAATCCTAGTTGACTTATAGTTGAATATGCCAAGATTCGTTTTATATCATTCATCACTAGTGCCATTAAGGCAGAAATTAGTGCAGTAAATGAACCTATACAGGCTATGAGAAACATAATGTCTGGAATTGAAGAGTGTATGCCAGGGAAAAATCTGGCAATAAGAAAAACACCAGCTGCGACCATAGTTGCTGCATGGATTAATGCACTAACAGGGGTAGGACCTTCCATAGCATCAGGAAGCCATACATGTAGAGGGAATTGTGCAGATTTACCAATTGCCCCAGCTAGTAATCCTAAAGAAATTATTGTAATTTGATTTGAGGAGAAAACACCATTAGAAATCGCTGTAATTAAGTTAGGTAAGTCTAAAATGTTATTGGAATTTTCTAGGTTAGTTTGAACAGAAACAACGACTAATATGGCGATCAAAAATCCTATATCCCCTATTCTTGTTACAATAAATGCTTTTTTAGCGGCATAGGATGCTGATGGTTTATAATGCCAGAAACCAATTAATAGGTATGAGCATAATCCAACCAATTCCCAAAATATAAATAATTGAATTAAGTTACTTGATATGACTATACCTAACATACAGGCAGTGAATAAAGAAAGATATGCAAAATACCTGATAAAGCTTGGGTCCTTACGCATGTAACCAACAGAATAAAATTGCACTAAAATACTAACAACAGTTACAACAACTAACATTACGACTGTAAGGGGATTTAAAAGGATACCAAAAGATAATGTAAGTCCAGACATATTTATTATGGAGTGTGAGCTTATATTAGTGTCAATTGATGAATATTGGACAAGAATATATAGAGACAAAATAAAACTGAGTACAGATGTCCCTATAGAACAGATTGGGGCTAAAAGAGGTCGGTTGGGAACGAAGCCACGTATTCCTAAAGAAATAATTATAAAAGATGCTAAAGGTAGTCCGAATATCGACCAAATTATTAGTTCAGTATTCATAATTGTACTCTGTACTTTATGGTTTTAAGTATCATTCTTTATAGTTTCCTGATAATTTCATTAGCAACATGTTCTCTTCCTTTAGGAACCATTACTGTAAAAGTAGTTTGTTCGCTCCAATCTAATATATTGGTTTCGGGTATAATCTTTGTGGGTAATCCTTCACTTTCAAGCATATCTTTCCACATTTCAGCTGTAATTAAAGTTGAAACTTTCTTATATTCAGTCCACATAACAGGTACCTTTATTTAATTTTCTCATAGTATGATTTTTAGTTTTGTAAATTAGAGATGTCACTTGAAAAGAGGGTTTTTGATTCACGATAAACACAAATAATTAGAGCTACGCCTACTGTCGTTTCTGCGGCAACTACGGCCATGATAAAAAGTGCAAATATTTGACCATCTAAAATAAAAGAGGTATTACTTTCTGAAGAAAGCTCTATAGGAATATATCGAGAAAATGCTACAGCACTAAGTATGACACCGCTAAACATCAATTCTAAGCACATCAAAATAGTAATTACATTACGTTTAACCATTACACCATACAAGCCAATGGCGAATAATATTGCTCCAAGTAAAAGTACTGAGTTAAGTGACATAAATATATTTCACCTTTTTCTTATTAAGGATAAAGCTCCAATCATTGCAGACAAGAGCAAAATTGATGCGATTTCAAATGGTAAAACATAGCGTTGGAGCATTGTTCTAGCCATTTCTACTATTGAACTTGGATAAATGGTAGTTGTTGAATTAGTAGTGTCAGGTATCCAAGTGTGTATAAAAGAAATACATGCAATTAAAATTATAGGAATGATTACTACTAGAGATAAAAATTGGTACTTGAACTGATTTGAAGGATTTCCCTTTTCCACATTTTTTGATAATAAAATTGAAAACAATATTAAAACTGATACAGCACCTATATTTAGTATGATTTGTATGGCAGCCAAAAATTCTGCATTTAGGAGTATCAGTAAGCCGGCTATTGTAATGAAAGAACACATTAAGAACAATGCGGCTCGAAAAATATTTGTTGACCTAATTACACCAAAAGCAACAATAATTGTCATCAAAGATAACATGAAGAAGACAATATTTATTACTGGATTAGAGTCCATTGTTGTTCCCAAAATCATGATTTACGTATCCACCTGTTTCCTTGTTCTGTTTTATTGAGTGTGACGTGTCTACCAACTTCATTCCAAGGAACCTCTTTGTCTTTTTGGGGATTGTAACCCTGAGCCTCAAGTTGGGGTCTAAACCATGTACTGGGTTTTTTAGGTGCAGATTTAAGGGTTTCAACATTAATAATTAAATTATTTCTGCTGTATGTTGCCTCTTCGAATCCGCTGCCCATATGAAGGGCATCATATGGACATGCTTCGACACATAATCCACAAAACATACATCTACCTATATCAATATCAAAAACATCGATATTGTATTTTTCTCCTTCTGTCACTCTGTCATGACTTGAAGATGTTTGAATTTCGATAATACCTAGTGGACAATATTTAGCACAACTTGCACATCCAGTACATCTTTCAATATACCATTTAAAATCTTGCCCACGAAACCTCGGATTCCGGGGGACATATTCTTTATTACTAATTAATCCCATTAATGATTTTAAAACTTTTATTGGAGATTGTAATATGAATAAGAAAAAGTTTTTTTGTTCTTTTTGTGCTAGTGATACAGGGTCTAATTTTCTATCTGGATATTGATATGCATTAAATCTGCTTGGTAATATGAAGTTTTTTATTGTGACCCATAAAGCTTTTAGAAGTCCAAATCCAAACATTTAAAAAATCCTCTTAGTAATTATATTATAATTTATTAATTTCTTACTCATTTTAATATTTTTGTTGCACTGTTTTTTTATTAAAGTTTTTGAACAAACTTAAGAAGGCTAATATAAATAATATGGTTGCCCAATTAATAATTCCCATAATCCATAAAGATGTCGATTGAGTGATATCAAATATAGTCATTTCAGTAGCTATAAGCAAAATATTTAGTAATGCTAATGGTAATAAATATTTCCATGCTAATTCCATAATTTGGTCAACTCTTAATCTTGGCCACGTAGATCTTGTCCAGAGTAGTATAAATAAGACTAATACTATTTTTAAAGATATCCATAATATTCCTGGTATGAAATCTGGTCCATTAAATCCTCCTAGAAATAGTACTACACAAAGTGCGGACTGAACTATAGGTGCCATAAATTCTGATATTTGGAGGATAGCAAATTTCATCCCACTATATTCAGTATGATAGCCACCGCCTAGTTCAGATTCAGCTTCAATCATATCAAAAGGAGCTCTACTCATTTCTGCAGTTGCGCATATCATATAAACCAAAAAAGCAATAGGTTGAGTAACTATAAATGGAATTTTCTGAGCCTCAATAATTCCATTAAAAGACATTGATCCAGATAATAATATTACTCCAGCAATAGCTAGAGCCATTGGAACTTCATAAGTGATTAGCATTGCAGCTGAGCGCATTGCACCAAACATTGCATATTTATTCCGGCTAGCCCATCCAGCCATGATAACTGCAATAGTATTCATTCCAGTTACGCCAAATACAAATGCAATACCTACATTGATTTTGCCAAGCATACTATTAATATGTCCTGGAATAAAAGCGAATACTAATAATCCTGGAATCATCATCACAATTGGAGCTATAGTGAAGACGACCCTATCTGCACCAGTAGGGATAATATCTTCTTTAGTAATCGATTTTATGCCGTCAGCTATAGGTTGCAATAAACCAAAAGGCCCCCAACGATTTGGACCGTATCTACCTTGGAATTTAGCCATTATTCTTCGTTCAAACCATGTGTAGACTGCCGCACCCATTAGAGCAGCATTAAAAATAAGAAAACTTATAGTTAACGCAGATAATATATATGCAATCCAGCCTGGATTGAAGCTAAAGTTAGGTAAAATCCAAGAGACTATAGTTGAATTGATAGTATTTGTAATTATTTCGAAAAAAAAGTTATATAGCGTGTTGAACCCAAAGATGTAATCTTGTGTCATTGTAAATTATCTATCAACCTCACCCATATTCACAGCTAAACTTCCAAATATTACAACTAGATCTGACATTTTCCACCCAATTAAGAGAGGCTTGAGTACCGTAAGGTTTATGAACGACGGAGATCTAATTTTGCATCGATATGGTGCAATACCACCATCACTAACTAAATAGAATCCTAGTTCTCCTCGAGGAGATTCTATTGACGAGTATACTTCGCCAGATTCAGGACGTAGGAAAAATGGTACTTCAGAATTTTTAATAGGTCCTTTTTTGGGTATAGATTTGATACACTGTTTTATAATATTAATACTTTCTCTGATTTCTTTAATCCTGACTAAATAACGATCAAAACAATCTCCATTTGAACCAGTAGGAATATTAAAATCCATTTTGTCATATGCTTCGTATGGGTTTGCTTTTCTAATATCCCATTCAATACCAGACGCTCTAAGTATCGGACCCGTAACTGATGAATCAATAGCTTTTTGAGGAGACAAAATACCTATATTTTTTGTTCTAGCAAGCACAATCTCATTATCAGTGATTAAATTTTCTAGATCATCTAAAAGTTGTGGTAATTTATTTAATAAATCGTCAAGATTTTTCCAAAATTCAGGAGGGGCATCTTGAGTTACTCCACCTGGTCGCATATAGCTGACTGTAATACGAGCCCCACATAACATCTCAAATAAATCCAAGACATTTTCTCGTTCTCTGAAACAGTACATTAACAATGTTCCAAAAACACCTAATTCTTGAAGGAAAAATCCTGTAAATATGAGGTGACTAGCTATGCGTTGAAGCTCAGATACAAGAACTCGCAGATATTGTGCTCTTTCTGGTACAGAAACGTTGGCTAGGAGTTCTACAGCTTCAACATATGCTAAATTATTTGTCATACTAGATTCATAATCTAGGCGGTCTGTTAGTGTAACAATCTGCGTAAAGGTTCTTTCTTCAGCTAATTTTTCAGTTCCTCTATGTAAGTATCCAAAGACAGGCTCTACGTTAATAACTTTTTCTCCATCAAATGAAACTCTAAGACGGAATACACCATGTGTACTAGGATGTTGGGGGCCAAGATTAATTATAGTTGGTTCAGTTTTAATAGGCATAATTTATCTTAAATAATCTTTCCTTAGTGGATGTCCTTTAAAGTCTTCCCACAATAAAATGCGTTTCATATTAGGGTGTTGAGTAAATTGAATTCCCATTAAATCCCAAATTTCACGTTCTTGTAATTCTGCACCGGGCCAAATTGTGACAACAGATGGGACTGATGGGGACTCTCTGTCGTAACAACGTAGTTTGAGTATAGCTCTTTGGTTATGTTGGATAGATAGGAGGTGATAGACAATCTCAAAATATTCAATATAGTCGACTGCAGTAATTGATACTAACATTTGAAAATCGAACTTAGGAGTATTTTTCAGAAATGTTGCTATAGAAATTAACTCTTTATTTTTAATTAAAATTGAATCGGTAAGATTGCTAATCTCGGTAAATCCTAGATCTTGCGCTATTTTGTCAATTAATGTAGTTGTAGATAAATTTATAGTCATAGGTTATTAATTTTATAGAGGCCTTGGTGAATATTTCATTATTTTTTCATGTAATTGCATTATGCCATATAAGAGCGCGTCTGGACGAGGAGGACATCCGGGAACATATACGTCCACCGGAATTATTTTATCTATACCAGGTACAACGCTATATGATTCATAATATGGTCCACCACTTGTAGCACATACCCCCATAGATATTACCCACTTTGGTTCTGGCATTTGTTTATATATCTTTTCTATAGCTGGTGCCATTTTCCAAGTAACAGTTCCTGCTACAATCATTAAATCTGCTTGTCGAGGAGATGCTCGAAAAACTTCTCCTCCAAAACGTGCAAGATCGAAACGGCCCATTGCGCTAGCCATCATTTCAAATGCACAACAGGCAAGGCCAAAAGATAAAGGCCATAACGAAGCCTTACGTGCCCAATCAATAATGGTATTAATTGAAGAAACAACTACATTTCCGTCTAATCCTTCAGGAACTTCTAGAAAAGGAGCATTTATTGGCAGAGTACGAGATGATTTGAGCTCGTTTACATAGGCTCCTTCTTTTTGATCTAAGTGGAGAGTTTGTGAATGTAGAGTGTTTTTTTCCATAATTTGTTTATTCCTTAAATTTTCTTATTCCCATTTGAGGTCATTGTTACGCCAGGCATATATCCACCCAACCATTAATATAACTATAAAGACAATCATTTCAATTAATATAAATAATCCAAATTCTAGAGATAATACTCCAAAGGCAACTGCCCAGGGAAATAGAAAGACAACTTCGAGATCAAATACTACAAATAAAAGAGCAAAAGTATAGAAACGAAAATTGTATTGATTCCATTCAAATTTTTCAGAGTCAAATCCACATTCATAGATACTTTGTTTCACAGAATCAGGCAATGCAGGACGTATACCTATCCATGATAATAATCTAGAGCCCATTAGCATAGATATAGGTATTACAAGGGATACAATTACAAGAATACCAATTAAGCCATATTGACGAAAATAGTCGTCCACTCCGCTTAAGCCTCCTGAATTACGAGGATAGCAAATATTAATGAATGTATGCAATAATTAAACATTAAATAGATCATATTATATAAATATTTGAAAATAAATACTTTTGACATAAATTTATGTAAATTT
>PBMB01000002.1 GCA_002722455.1 Chloroflexota bacterium | reverse complement strand
AGCAATTGTTGGCGCACACGGTGAAGATACAGGTGGTTCAAATGCAGGAGCAGCGTATATCTATCAATACAACGGTTCTACTTGGGTAGAACAAGCGAAACTACAAGCGAATGATAAACAAACAGGTGATTTGTTTGGTGTTTCAGTATCAATTTCAGGATATACAGCGATAGTTGGCGCACACCTTGAAGATACAGGTGGAACCGATGCAGGGGCTGCGTATATCTATCAATACAACGGTTCTACGTGGTTAGAACAAGGAAAACTACAAGCCAGTGATAAAGAAACAAATGATTGGTTTGGTCGTTCAGTATCAATATCAGGTGATACAGCGATAGTTGGCGCACGTTATGAAGATACAGGTGGAAACGATGCAGGAGCAGCGTATATTTATCAATACAACGGTTCTACGTGGTTAGAACAAGCAAAACTACAAGCCAGTGATAAAGAAACAGGTGATTTGTTTGGTGTTTCAGTGTCAACATCAGGTGGTACAGCGATAGTTGGCGCACGTCACGAAGATACAGGTGGAAAAGATGCAGGGGCTGCGTATATGTTCGATTAAATTAAATAATAAAAAAAACACCATTTGAAAGCTATTTCGCTTTGGTGTGAGGTTTTTTGAATTTTGATAAGCTAAATCAAGAACTTATAAAAGAAAAGGTTGGACATTCGTTTGTTCAACCTTTTTTATTGTAACTCATTAAATATTAAGCATTTTAAGTTGTTTTATCAGACGACATAGAAATGCTTTGATTCGAAAAATGCTTTTTATTTTTTAATCTACTCTGGTAAAGAACCTATCTGTTCTAGGTTTTAGCCAATTATCTTGATCCAAGGAAAATACAACATGATTAACTTTACCTACTATTTCATGTCTTTCTACTAACCCCCAGTATCTAGAATCTAAACTATTATTTCTATTATCTCCAATCATTAAATAATTGTTTTCTGGAATTATCATCTCTTTTAATCCAAGAGAACCAATTTTTTGAACGCCTTCTTCCAACCTTATTCCATGTTTTATACCGTTAAGAGTTTCAGTTTGATATTTTACAGCCATTTTATCTATTGATAGGTCATTTTCTTTGTAATTTTTTTTATCGCTTTCATCTAGTGGTTTAAATACACTTTCTAAAAATTCGCTATTAAAATCTTCTGCGTACTCAAGTTCTTTATCATTTATATATACTTTATTTTTTCTTATCTTTATTTTGTCACCAGGAACTGCCAGAACTCTCTTTACCATCCTAACATCTTGTTTTGCAGTATCAAAAACAACAATATCCCCTTTTTCTGGATCTGATATTTTATATAGAGACTTATACGTTAATGGTATTGTTATGTCATAAGCCAACTTATTTATTATTATTTGGTCTCCATCTGCTAATGTTGGTCTCATCGACCCTGTTGGTACATAATTCCAATCTATTATTGAAGATTTCACTGTTACAATTAAAATCAACAAACCAAAGAAACCTTTATTTTCTTTAAATGTTTTAATTCCATTTTTAATACTTTCTTTTAAGCTTTTTGTTTTATTGCTATCTTTTATTTTATTTAAAAAACTCATTATACCCTTCCTATAAACTGTATGTACATTTAACATTTATTTCATTTTAATCAAGCCTGATTTTATAGTTTTTTATTGCTTTTTCTTTTTTCCGTATTATAATTTGAGAAAAAATAAAATAAGGGAAATTACCATGCATGATTATATTGAAATATCAAAAAGAGCAATTGAGTATCACGAACAGATAATAAGAGCGAAACAGGAAATAGAAGTTATTACGTTTGCTTTAATCGGTGCTGCTGCAAAGGGATTAAAGGTTTCTGCCCTTAAATATGACGAAAATGAATTTAAACAATTAGATTTATCACAACACAAAGACGTTTTTGAACAATCAAATAAAACTGTTGAAGAACTAGAAGACCACCTTTTAGTTACACATGAAAGCCTTCAAAAGAAAGCATTGTATTTCAAAAGTGATAATGCGCAAATAAAACACCATTTCAATATGTGTGCTAAAAACTTTTTAACAAGATACTTTACAATCTCATTAGAAGATTTTCAATTTATGAAAAAAAATAATATATTTAATGATTTTGGAATATATTCAGAAGAAAAAAATGTTAAAGGTCGTGTTCTATTAATTGGAGAAACAAAAGAACTAGGTTTTTTCTATAAAGACTGTGAAGATTTATATAAGATTAAAAACTTTTTAACAAAAAAAGGATTGATTTTTGATTATACAGAAAAAGAATATATTTTAGATGAAAACAATGAAGAGCTTATTCCATATTTATATATGAAAAAGTAATGTTTTAAAATAAAAAAGTCTACTAGAAGTAGACTTTTTTATTATCGATATTCACCTTGGCTTGTTAATCACTCTTTTTTTCTTAACAGTTACATTTGCATTTGATTCTGGCTTCGTGGGTTGATCAGAAACTTCTCTCATAGGTTTATCTTGCATTACACCTACTTGTTTTTGTTTTCTGTTTTTATTATTGTTGTTATATCTTCTTTGATTGTTTTTTTGACCATTTTTTTGTTCTTTTTTGCCTTTTACAAAGTCATTTAATTCTTGGTCATCTTTTGATTGATTAGATTTATTTGATTGGTTGTTTTTATCATATGGAGGTCTTCTTCTATTTTTCTTCTGACCTTTTTTTTGGTTTTGTTGTGCTTTTAAAGCTTTATTTGCTTTTTCTTCTTGTTGTTGAAGTTCATTTGCGATTTCTTCGGAACCTGCATATGGCTTTGGCTTATAAGCCCTAGAACCTTGATATGTTCTTTGCATTAACTGGTTTTTTTCTTTATAAATAAGAGTTATTCTACGACCATACTCATTACAAAAATCTTCTAACTCTGCCATTAATTCTTCATTTGTAGAGATTTGATTTACAGATCTTCTCGTGTCTTCTGGACGATTTTCTGACTCAAATGCTGCATAACCAAATTCTGATAAAAATTGATCTAAAACCGAACCATCCTTACTTGGTGTAACTATTGTAAAGAAACGCTCCCTTACATTTTTATTATTCTTTGACATTATTATTCCTCTAATTTCCCATTTAGATACGGGCTGAAAATGTTTTTATATCTTTTGAGATATTTTTATAGGTTTATATCTCTTACATAATAAGATTATATCATATTTTATTGAAAAGACAAAATTGATTCTTGCATCAATTTTATTAATGATCATCTTAACAAATATTCTCTTTAAAGTCAATTTTTTTTGACTATTTAAAAATTAAATGTTATCTTGCGATTTATTTGTTATAAAATATAAAATTACTAAGGAGAAAAAAATGACAATTGAAACGGCTTCAACTTTAAATAAAGACAATAAAGTATCTAGTCCAGAAGAACAAGTGTTATCATTTCATTTAAAAGATCAAGCTTATGGTGTTTATATTCAAAATGTAAAAGAAATCATTAAAGCACCAGAACGTATTTCTGACTATATTGATAACCCTAATGTAAAAGGTATCATTAGCTATCGTAACGGTAGTTTACCTATCATTGATTTGATTAATAAAATTGAAAACTACCCTACTGACAATATTTTAGATAAATCGATCATTGTCATTGAAAAAGGTGAAAAACTTTGTGGATTTCTTGTTGAAAAAGTAGAAAATATACAACAAACAACAGAAAAAGATATTACAGAAGTTCCTAGAGTTATTGACGACAATGCTTCTCTTGGTGACAAATTTGTATCAAAATTACTCAAACGTGGAGATACAATCATTCCTATTCTTGATCTACAAAAAATGATAGGTTAAACAATAAAAAAAACCGCTTTTTAGCGGTTTTTTGTTTTCACACTTTATGTAGTAATTCCAAACTCTCTTTTGCTTCTTTTGTTAATTTAAAGTCTTCCGATATTAAATCTAATATATCTGCAATAAAAGGTATTGTTTCTTTGTTTAAATTTCTACCACTTAAAACGTCAAAAGAATAAGAACTATAACTTTCACACAAATAATTATAAGTTTCAGAAGGTAAACAATCGAACAATGAAATAGAAAGTATTCTCATTCCTGTAACATATCTTTCTTCTAAATGATGTCCTGATACTATCATTAAATCTGATTTTTTCTTTACTTTTTTTAATGCTGTATATTCTTCCATTCCTTTAAAAAGAGGAAAGCCTAAATCCATGTGTAAACCTGTTATTCCTGATTCTAATTTTTTAGAGTAATATTTTGCTTTTTGATTTATATTCATTTTAAAATCTTTATTTTTTTCTAAAAAACGAACCACAGGTTTTAAATATAAAAAATCTACTAAAAAATCTGATAGTATTTTTAAAGAATCTTCTTTATTTTCCAATTTAAGAGTTTCATTCTCTTTATTATTATTTTTTGTAAAAAAAACGTCTTTTTTCGTGAAAGATCTTAAGCCCACTACAGAAATTTTGCCTTCTTGAATCTCAGCTATTTTTTTCTCAAAAAATTTAAATGTTGTTCTTATTAAATCTTCTGATATATATTTTTCATCTAACAATCTTAATGCTTGTATTAAATAACAAAAGTTTTCATTTTTATAACCTTGTTTTATTTCATCTGAAAATATTTTACTTAAAACATTAGAATTTCTTAATTCATCGTCGTTATATACTTTCAATAAAATCTGAACGTTCAAATTGTATTCTTCTTGTGCAAAATCAAACAGGTATTTTGCTTTCTTTAAATCGCCAAGCATTCTATTAAGATTATAAGGTTTATCTTTTAATAATTGTTTATTTATTGTATTTATCTTGTTTTTGATAAAAGATTCTGATATTTCTTTTTCGAACATTAATAAAAAATAAAAAATATAATCAATTTCTTTCAACTTATTTATTGCCATTTCTAAATCTTTTACAGTCATTGATTTAATTAAAAAATCAAGAAATTCATTGCATCTCATTAAATTACTATATTCTTCGGCAGGATTACTTGAAAAACAGCATTCTCCTAGATACCAAAAAATTCCATACAATATATCTACTTTATCTTTTGATTCTAAATTGCATAAATAGGTTGATATTTCATCTTCTGAATATTTATCTTCTTTTTCTCTAATAAATCTTACATATGAAAATAATTTTTCTGGATTTTTTAACATGAAATCTATTAATTTTTTATTTTTCAATTAATTAACCTTATTCAGTTGTTATTGTTTCTACTGTTTTTTCTAACAATGCTTCTTCTGCAAGCAATTGTTCCTGTATGTTTTCTTGCTCTATTTCTTCTGAATATCTATTATGATAAAACTTCAACTTTCTAAATGCTGCAAGATTCTCTTTGGTACTTTCAGATTTACAATGTAATAGGACTGTTTCTAAATCCTTTCTTGTTAGACTTTTATATATTTTTGCTTTTTCTTCTTCTATTTCTTTTTCCAATGAAGATTTAACTTCTGACATATATTGGGATATATCATAAATAAATATAAACAAAATAATTTCATTTGTTTGTTTTGAAAGAAATGTAGTTTTATCTTTGTTTTTTATTTTCATTAAAACAAAAATAAAACCTGCAGTAAAAAGCAGTCCAAAAATAAATGAATAAATAGAAGGATACAAAACAAAAGTAAACAAAGGAACTAATCCAAAAAATTTTAGATCATTAATTTTATGATAAAATTCATTTTCTTTTTTTAACTTTGTTTTTAAATCTATTTCTGATCTTACCATTTTTAACCAATTTTTTTCTTCAATACTCATAAACACCTCTTATTTTTTATATACTAATTCTAGTTGAGCTATCCCTTCTTCGTCAAGCGATAAATCTTTATTTACAGCATTCAAAAGATCGAGTATAAAATCGTCATCTTCTAATAATCTTTCAAAGTCTTGAATATATATCATTAATTTATAAAAAATATCTTTGTTTAGTATCGATAAATAATGATTTTTTAGTTTTTTTTCTAAACTTATATTTTCTTTTGTGAAGTAAATAGTTGAATTATTATTCATTCCATTTACAAAATCTTCTTTGTTCGTTATATACCTTTCAAAGAATTTTTCTTTTTTGTTCTCAAAATTCATTGCTTCGAATTCTTCCTTCGAAATTGAATCAAACATTGAAATAGAAAAACCTAGCTTTATTAATGATTTTGTTACTTCTGTATGTAGTGCTTTATTCCACGAAAATCTGTTTACATAAAAGCCAGAATATGTTGACAACCCCAAGCTTCTTCTCAATTCGCTTAAATATAAAAAATTTATTTTACTTTTATCGAATAAATTTTTTTTTGTTTTTGCCAACTCTTCCATTATGTAACAAATATTATTTCTATTTGCTTTATCTGCAATTATCATAAATTCAGAAAACAAAGCAAATTCATTGTCTAATTCTCTTGAATATTCATTTAACTTTTTATCAAAACTTGGGTCTTTTTTATTCTTTTCTTTTGATAGTTTTTCCATTTTTGCCAATAAATAGTTAATTGTTTTTGATTTTTCTTCTAAATATACTCCCACTGACTCTACATCAATAATGATATTTTTATCTTTTTTATTTGAAATATTTCTTGTGTGTCTTTCTATGTGATAAACATAATAATCCAGTGATTTGCTTTTTTCTTCTTTTGATAAAAAAGACAATTCTTTTTCTATTATAAATAACATTAAAGGACTTTCGACACCTGCTTTATTTATATTTTCACCTAATGATTTTCGATTTATTTTAAAATAACTTTTGTCATAATCAAGATTTTCCAGACAATCTTTTGATACATTTACACCAAGTAAAGACTTTAAATTTAATTTTCTATTTTCTTCCAATAAAGATAAGCATTTAAAAAAATCTTCCACATTGTTTTTTTCAAGAAAAATTCTTGCCAATTCATTCTTTAAGTAACTAATAAATATTGGACAATTTTCATTTCCTTCATAGAAATAATACTTAGAAAATTTTGAATCTTCTTTTCCTATTTTTAATTTTTTAACAAAACTTAATATATGCTCTTTCTTTATATTTAGTTCTGTTAAACTAGAACCCATATTTATAATATATGCTATTATTTTATGAACAAATTCTTCTTTGAGATCTTTTATATATTCTACATGATCTTTTATTAAATTAACCATTAAAGGTTGTAAGTTTTTATTGTTATTTTGTTCAGTCGGATTTATTCTTTTTTCTATTAAAAATTCGAATTCTTTTTTTGTAATCATTTTTACATTTAATCCTTATGGTTTAAAACAACTAATTCGTAATCAAAATCTTCTATATCAAAGTCTTCATTTAACTTTAAATGAATTTCTTTTAATACGTCTAAAATTTTATTAGAAGTTAAATCAAAATCATTTAATATTTTTAATTGCAATGAATCTTTATAATAAGACAAAAATGATATCGTGTCAGCATTATCATTTGAATATCTTCTGCTTTCTTTTAATTCTTTTATTACTTCATTTATATTTTTGTTTCCATAAACTATATTAAATGCTTCTTTTCTAGTAAAACGATCTTCTAAAACAGAATAAGTGCTATTGTAATCTACAAGGTTAAAAAGATTTGACATCATTTTTTTCAATTTTAATATTTCTTCTTCCTTATGAGAGATATATCCCATATTTATAATCGAATAAGGATAGTTAAATTCTTCAATATTTGGTTCAATATCTTTTAATATCTCTTCAACCCATTTTAAATTTAATATTTTTATTGCTATCTTAAAAAACACCTTGTTTATATCTTCTTCACTTTTTAACTCATTGGTTTTTGAGTTAAAAAATGTTGAATATATTTCATCATAAGTGTAAATTTGAAGCAATTTTAAAGCAGCTTTCATTTCTTCTTTTGAATGTGTTGAGCTTCTTATTCCTCGTAAAGCATTTATTATGTTTGTAATAAAATCTATTTTTTCTTTTTTTGTGAAAAATTTTGGATTAGAGAACAAAAGCATTGCCCACATTTTACTTTTAGGATCAACTTCTGTTTTAAATGAATTAATTGAATTATATGCAATATTATAAAAAGAAGAATCTCCTTTCTCAGAAGTATTGAATGATAAATATGCGTAATTATCCAGAGCTTTTATTTGTTCCAATGTTAATTGAATGTTTTTAGATTCTACTTCATTAAAAGCAAAATCTGCATATTCTCTGATTTCTATTTTTGTTATTTTCTTTATTCCAGAATTTAAAATGTTTTTTCTTTCTTCTAACGAAAATAATTCAATAAACTCAGGCTGTGTCACTACTTTCCTTAGTAGTGACATAATTGAGATGACTTTGTTTTTTAATATGAAATCTAAGGCTTTTGATATAATTTCTTTCTTATTGTTTTTTAATATTTTTTCGATTTTATCTTTGTTTGAGGTTTCTTTTTTTGACTCAATAATTAATAATTTAGAAAGACTTTTTGTACAATTAATATCTTCAATTTTTATTTTATCAATAAAACTTAATTGGTTAAAATTTAAATGCGTTATTAAATTTACCAATTTTTCATCGTTTTTTAAAAATTGCAATGTTTCTTCTTTCATTAAAAATACCCCTTATTAGAAGAGGTATTATATCAAAAACAAAATATTTTTTCAACTTTAATATTATTTTTTATACAACAAATAAAGTTCTTCTTTTCCAGCCTCTGAAAGTTTCAAGTCTTCGTCAAGTCTTATAAATAAATCAGTAAATAAATTTCTAGCTGTTATCGACCAATATACATGATCTTTTTCATTAACCATTGAATTCGGAACTTCAACTAAATAATGCTTAAACTCTGTATTTAAAAATAATACTACTTCCAATGGAAGATATCTTAAAAAAGAAGTATTGTACAAATATGCTGGATAATGTTTATCATTCCTTGTTGTTTCTTTTGATATTGCTTCATTAGGAAATAATTTGTTTTTCAATTCTTCCATTCCTTCACGATCATTAATATTTGATAAATATTTTATAAATGTTTTGGGTTTAGCTAATTCTTCTTTGTATACATCAACCATTGAAGATCTCTTTAATTTGAATATTGATAAATCTTTTGCATATTTTATAAAAACGTCCACTTCTATATTGTTTGTTCGTTCTTTTATAGTGTAATAATTATTTCTTTCCGCATAAAACATTAGTTTATCAAGACCTTCAATTCTTGATTTCTCTATTTTATGAGACTCCTTTTCAATATAGGATTCAATTGCTTTTTGCCATATTCTTTTATTCAACAATAAATAAAACACATTAATTTTATCTTTCAAAGCATAGACCAATTCTGCCTTACGTTTATCTTCACCTGATAATTTTTTTAGACTTACATTGAATAATTTATAATCTATGTCTTCTTTTTCTGATATTAGATTTTTAAAACAAATATCTAATTCTGACATATATAAAGAAAATATTTCGTATTTTTCTGATTCTGTTAAATTTTCACCCTTAAAATCATTAATGTAAGAAAAATATGCGAATTCATTGATTGATTTTATTTTTTTCTTTTTTTTGTCAAAAGTTTTTTCTATTAAATTATAAAACTTAGAACCTTTATTTTTACTCAATGACTTTCTTGATTTTTTTAATATGATAAAATTACAAAAGTTTTTTGGTGATATATTTGAATTATTTAATACTGAAAGAATAGACTCCTCTTCCACTATAAAAGATAACATTTTTGTGCTCAATTCTTTAATTGAAGAGCTTAACCATTCATTATATTCATTTGAATCCTCTCCGAAACAAATATCAGCCATCTTTAATATTTTCTTTGTTTCATTATTATATCTTTTTCTACTTCCTGTCACCAAACTTGATACAGATTCCGATTGTATTCTCGAATGTTTTAAATAATTTTTTAATAATCTTATATCAAGAGACTCTATCGGTAGATTTGTTCTTTTTAACCAAATAAAAACAAATACTAATTGAGCCATAGTATTATATTCCAAAACTTTTTCTTTATAATTCGTTAAAAAAGTTTCTAAATTATTATTTGATAAATATAAACCTGCTATAAATTCATCTCTCCATTTTTCTTCTGTTAGAAATTTTTCTATTGAATCCTTGTAATCAGTCATTTTTAATCCTTGTAAAGTAATTCTAAATAATCGAAATCTTCTTTTCTTATATTTAATTCTCTATCACAAAGATTTAAAAAAGAAATCAATATATCTTTTGTTTTATCTTCATTATATATTTTTTTTTCTTTGAAAGAAAAAAACGAACCAAATATTTCAAACTCATTTAACAAATTATTCTTTTCCACTACATGTGTTATTTTATCAAAAGATGATTGAAGAGTAAAATATGATTTAACAATATCTTTTATTTCTTCTCCTGAACTATAAGGTAATCCCAATACTTTTGTTATAAATAGTTGTTTTTTATCTTCTATGTTTAATTTAAGTATGTCTGAAATAGAACATTTTATTAAAATATTAGAATCTAAAAACAAAGAGTTTAATTCGTGTAAATCTATTAAATAATCGGGATGTTTCAAATAATTAGAATAATATAAATCTTTTATTTTATACTCTTTTTTTTCTATTCTAGAAGCTTCATCTTCTAAGAATGGCTTCCAAATCTTGTTTGACATTATATCCAACATAAGATTATATAATTTTACTGTTGAAAATGCTTTCATCTTTATTTCTGGATGTCTGTAATTCAATATTTTCTTAGTAAAACCATCTGTTTTTATTTCTGCATGACGATACAAAGACATCATTGTTTCAAATTGTGTTTTTATTTCTTCTTTTGTAAACCAATCTGGTTTATAATTGATTACTATTGATTTTATGATAAAAAAATCATTCATAGAATCTTTTTCTTGAATCCACTTTTCTTTTAGCGTTTTTTCAAGGTAAGGAATATGAAATAAAACCCACAAAGACACATCTTTGTCGCCTATTCTTTTATTACTGATTCTATTTGATTTCACTAAATTTAAGAAAAAAGAGTCTTTTTCTTTTATTTTTTCAAATAAATCTTTATGACAGAATTCTAAAGATTCAGCATATAACAAAAAATCTTTATTTGTAACATTCTTTTTTATTAATTTTTTTAAATAACGATTTTCTTTTAATAAAAACTTGATCAATGAGCCTTCTTGTAGGTCATCTTTTAAAAAATCTGCATTCATTTTGTGATTTTCAAAAGATAATTTGTTGAAGAAATAATTCATTGTTTCAATATCTAATAAACCCCACTCAGGAAATTCCATTTTATTAACAGAAGCTATTTTTATTTTATTTTTTTCAGTTGGTGTTTTGTCTTCTGAACTTTCTATTTTTTCTATAAAAGATTTTACTACTTCAATTTCAATATCTTTTTCAGTTTGTTTTATCATTTTTCATAAACCTTAATTTTTATATTTTAAATAAAATAATTCATATGAATCTTCTGGTATGTTAAAATATTCATCAGAAGCCATGAAGTAATCAGCAAATATTTTTCTATTTTCATTTTTTTGAAAAAATGAAAACTTTCCATCATATCTCGGTGTTAACAGCCCTTTTAACTCCATAAATAAATACATCTTAAAATCTTCCTGCATTAAATTATATAGATTTATTTCTGCTGCTAGGTTATTTATCTTATTTAGTTTTTCTATTATTTCTTTTTCTCTATCTGATTCTTTTATACTCAAAGAACTCATTATTTTTGATTTTAGACCTTCTCTATCAGTTATTGTTTTGTCACCTATAACATAATCAAAGTCTAATCCTAAATTTCTCAGTGAATTTACAATGGATTCAGAATTTGTGCAAGCAATCACTTTTGACAAAGAACTCTTATTCGTTTTATTCAAGTATTCTTTTAACAGTCCTTTATTTTTCAAAGAAAATTCTTCCCATTCTTTTTCCCAAGATGTTCTACCATACATTGACAAAAATTTTGTAAAATTAGAAAACTCTAATTTGTGATTTTTGAAATCCAATAATTTTGATTCTATCATTTCCAATCTCTCATTAGAACTGATTGTTTCTGGATAATGATTAAGAATTATTCTAACCACATTTGGATCTAGATTCTTTAAATATTCTTTTTTTATATTTTTAGTTATAAAAGACTCAAAATCTTTAGATTGATGTTTTAAATTCGGAGTATAGTCTTTTGTGAAAAAATCTACAACCTCTTTTTCGGTTAAATCTTCTGCATAACTTATCCAGCTAGGATTGTTGTAATAAAAATTCACTATGTTTTTAAAAGAAGCTCTCTCCTTAACTATTTTTAAAAATATTTTATAACAATCTTCATCACCTGTTTTTTCTATCCAATTTATTACCCAGCCCTCATAAAGACTTAGATCAAAAGACGGACTTCTCTCTGTTCCGTCATTTTCATTTTCTCTTTTTTTAAGATTTAACTCTTCTTGGTTTTCAATGTATTTTAGTTCTTTTAATAGATTCTTTAAAACGCCTTTTGTCAAATGCTTCTCTATGTCATAATTATATATCTTTTTAAGGCACATAAGATAGTGAGATTGAAAATAAGGTGTCATTGATTCTAAATTATTTAAATGATACAAAAAAGCTTCTTTAAATTTGTTTTTTAAAGGTGATTCAATTAAAAAAAGTTCGCTACCTAATAAGCCTTCTAATAATAGTTCAAAATCATTAATATTCTTTAATTTATTTTCCATATAACAATCCTTAATGTTTTAGCTCTAGAAGTAAATAATCCATAAATGATTCTTCTACATTTAATTCTTCATCTGAATATTGTGCAAGATTTTTTAACAATAAACCTGATATTTTTCCGTCAAAAAAGAAACCTGAATAGTTTATTTTTACGTTTTCTGGAAATTCAGCTAATAGATTTAATTTTACTTCTTCTTTTAAAAAATGTGAAAGTAATTCATTTGTATATCTTATTGGTCTAGTTTCACTTGCTTTTACTATATCTTCAAAAGAAACCAAATTTAACAGATCTGATTTTGTTTTACCATAATTTTTTAAGGTTACATAAGAAATATCAAAATCCATTAAAATGCCAAAATCTCTCAATTTAAAAATGTTTTTTATCGAAACATTTTTAATTTCATTTTGACCTCTAATAACCCAATCTTTTCCTTCAAAGAATACTTTTAATGAATATTTTTCTGAATCTAACTCTTCTAAAGCCAATTCCCAACTTTCATTCAACATGCATAATACTTTATTTTTTATTATTTTAAGTTCTTTTATTCTTGTTTGTTCTGGCTTATCTATTTTATCTAAACATTTTTCAAAATTAGCTTTCAAATACCTAATTTTATAGTCTAAGGTTATTAAATCAGGATATATTTTTTCAATGTTATTAATTTCTTCCACTTGAAGCATTGTGATAAGACGTTCAATCATAACTTTTGAAACTTTTTCAAGATTATCTTTTAGTTTTGATTCTTTTTTGAATAATTTTTCATATCTTGTACTGCTTTGTGAAAAAAGTTTGATAAATTCATTTTTACCTACATTTAAAGGATAATCGTCAACCCAACCTGAATTTGAAATCTCAGTGTAATTATAAATTGTAATTGAAGGCATAATTTTATGGACGATTTCTAATTTTTCTTCTTTTGACAATAAATTTTCTGGTATATTTTCTGTCACTTCTGAGAAAGATAATTCTGTTACATAAGTCTTATCGTTTTCTTTAAAAATTATATCCCCTGCTTTATTTATCCTTATAGACTCAAATAAAGTTTTTAAATGAGGTTTTGTTATTTTTTCAATGTTTTTTGTTTTTAGAAGAACAAAGACAGCATAACCTTTTTCAAGTTCTGTTAGAGAATTGTTTTCTGTTATTGCTTTTTCAAATATTTCTACATATAATTTGTTTCCACTTTCTATTTTACTCATAATGAATCGATCTTTACCGATAGTATCTTTTATTAATTTTTTCACAACTTTTTCGATATTCAAAACAGATTCTCCTAAAATATTTCAGGTATTATAACAAAAAATACCTTTTAAAACAACTCTTTTTATTCTTTTTTGTATGCTTTATCTTTGATAGTTTAATTCTATCAACCCGCAGAGTTCTTCGTTAAAAGTGCAATCTTCACTCATGTTTTCAATTATCATTTTTAACAAATCAAACTCTTTTTCTATAAAAGTTGATAGACCTAATACTTTCTTATATTTAAACATTTCATTTTTTTTAGGTAGTAAAAATAATTTTGGATATTTTATAGATAAATCTAGTTTTGTTTTAAAATCAAAAATATCAGACATTTCTTTGTTTGGAAAACATTTACAAATAAAAATCAAATTTTCAACTTCTATACTTCCTTTCACACTAAATATTTCTAACATTTCTTTTTTTGTCGGTTTATCTTTAAATAATTTTGTTTCAAAAGAAATACCCATATTGCAAAAAGCTTGTTCTAATTTTTTTTTTGTTTCACTGTCTATTTCTTTTAAATAATATATTTTTTTATTTTTTAATTGTTTTGCTGTTTTTGAGTATTCCAAAAAACGAATTAAATTATAGCCTCGTATATTATCTAATAAATAATTTATTTTTGACATTGAAAAGTGAAAGTCATTTAAACCGACTCTTGATAGAGATTTATCAAAAAATAATTTTATATTTTTATCGCTCATAGCTTTATCTGTAAATTGTCCTAATTTAAAATAAGTATCTTCTGATACTTTCTTTCCGTTTTCTTCTGCTGTTAATAATTCTCTATCTATTATTGGTTTTATTATTTTCTTTATTTTATGATTAGATAATTTTTTATTTAATTCTAATATTTCTATTCCATGATTTTTAAATATCTCTTCTAATTTTTGAAAACTCAAAGATACTTCAGCAGCTTTTTCCCATTCTGCTTCATTCTCTGATAAAAAATATAGTAGATTAAATAAATTTGAACCAAACGTTTTTTTTAGATATATTTTTCTAAATTCATTTGTTAATTCTATATAATCAAACAACTTACTTATTTGAGAAGATCCTATAACCTCACCTTTTTGATCAGATATATCAAGTATTAAGGTATCATTTTTTCTTTTTATTTTCTTTAAACCTTTTGCTAAATAATCTCCGTCTATTTTTATGTTTGACATCAAATTATGGAATTCAATAAAACTTAATCTTTGACTTAATAAAATTAGAAAATACAAGGCATTTTCTGGACGAAATTTTTCAATGTTTTTTAATAAATATTGAAACAAAGGTTTTATTTCAACGAGATCTTTATCTGTTAAATACCTTATATCTACGTGATCTAGAAAAGAATCAATATTTTCTTTAAAATACTCTATCATAATGCTCCTTAGATTTGATAATTCAGAGAAAAATAATCTCTTATTTCTTCTATATATTCAAAATCTTCATTTGTATTAATTAAATAATCTTTAAAGTGTTGAACAGAGGTTTTATTAGAGAAGCCTAAATTAAATTCTGTTTGAGATAATCCATTTAATGCTAAATCTATTAAAAATTCATTTGGAATCATTTTCTCAATAGCATTTATCACATAAGAATCTCTACTTTTAAACATTTGTATTGAATCTTCCATAATCCCGTTAAACAAGTCTTCATCTGTGCAGCAGAGTAAACGAAAAACGTCAGACCTTGTTTTTGGCTCATCTATATAATTGTTTAATGTTTTTGCACCTAACTTTAATAAAATTTCTTTCAAATAATCATCATTTCCTTTTCTGAATATAGTTACTGGTATTTCAATATTTAAAAATGGTTTATTTGATTCTGCATATTTTTCTAATGATTTTACCCAACTTTTATTTAATATTTTCATTTTTAAGCTTAAAAGAGCATCTACTTTTTTATAATTGTTGTTTAATGAATCAAGTTCTAGTTTTTCAATTTGTTTTGAAATAAAATTCAATACATCTTCTTCTTTGAAAATAGATTCGTCCAATCCTAATATTGTTTCCTTTTCTTGTATTCTATATTCTTGAAATTTCTTTCTAGACCTTTTTATGTTTTCAACATACCATTTTTTAAAATCTTGACCTAAATTTTTATCTAAATCTGAATTTATAAGTGGTAATGTCCTAGTTGATTCAAGGATTTTTTCAATAAACAATTTTGGAGGTAAAGATTTTCCTGTCTTTATAAAAGCTGGCAAAAAGTCTTTATTGTTAATTAAAAATTCCAACATTTCTTTCGGACTTATTTTGCAATGATACATATATGCTTCTTTAATTTTTTTTGAATTCTTCATTGTCTTTAATGAGTTAAAAAAGTTTCTTTGATATATTATCAATTCTTGATGGTAAAAATCTTTTCGATTTAAATCCCTTCTTTTTATTCCAAATTCTTTACTATTTCTATTCAAAACAAGATTGTTTGAATCTATTTTTGTTAAATGCATTATACTAGCCACTTCTTTATCGGATAGCTTTTTTATTACATTTTTATAATATTTAAAAACAATAAATATAAATTGTGCTTTAGATATTTCTTCTAAAAAAGAAAGATCAGAAGCATGATATTCAAAATATTTTTCAAATCCTTCAGCTTTTGAGCTAAATAGAGATTCTTTCATGAATACTTTATCAAGAAATTCTTGAAATGTTTTCTTTTCTGTTAAATCTTTTGATACCATTATTATTAAATCCCGTACATTAGTTCTAGCATATCTTCTGAGTCTTTAGATAATTTATAATCATTGTCTACATAACTTAATATTTCAGCTAAAAACTGGCATTCTTGCTGTGACCATCGTTGAGTTAGGAAATCACCAGAATATTTTGCATATTTTGTTTTTAAAAGCTGAATAAAATGCTCTGGTAATTGTTTAAATAAATCTTCTACATATAAATATTGATTAGAGTTAAAGTAATTAATTCCAGAATTTTTTATTAGAGCCAAACATTCATTTGAATTTTGAACTTCTTTATCAAGAACAAAATTACTTAACTCCGATTTCGTTTTAAATGAATTATCTGGAATATTTTTTAATTTTAAACCTGAAAGACCTTTTTCTTTTAATAAATTATTATACTCAAAAATATTACCTTCTACTTGGGAGTCTCCAGCTAAAACAGAAGCTGTCAGAATATCTTTATTTGAATTCACTTTCATTTCGGATTCTTTTAATACTTCCTGCCATTCTTTCTTTACAAATAAATTAGACATCAATTCTTCAATTTTTACTTTATTATTTTTTTCCACTAGATTTATTTCAGCTTGTCTATTTATACACTCCAAACTATTAAATAAATTAGATATTGATTCTTTCATTTCTTCTTTGCTTAAAGTTTTCAATCTGTTGTCATTCATGTATCGAATATAATTCCATGTATATTTTCCATATTTGTTAAGTTCATTCTTTTCGATTGCTGTTCGGAATTTTTCTGTATTTTCAAATAAGAGTTCTTTGATTTTTTCAAAAGCCACTTCATTTTGAATCAAATCTAATGTTTCTTTGTTTTTATCTCTATATATAGAAGTTAAACCGTCATAAGCATTCTTAGAGATAAATGTTTTGTAAGACATTTTTGGTTTTGTTAGATATTTCATTAAATGTGGAACTTTTGTTAGTAGTTCCAGTCTTTTTAATGTTAGTGATCCAAATTTTTTATTGACCCATTTTTCTTTTACTTTAAAATCTTCTGTATAATTTGAAAACAGCTCTATTACATTTTCAAATGGTATTATTCTTTTATCCGATCTTGTTTTGTCATTCTTGAAATCTATATAACAATTACGTTCATTTGTTCCAAAATAAACTTCATATAGAGAATGATTGACTATATCTTCTTCAAGCATAAATGCTTTACTTAAATCAAAAGTACAAAGTATATGAAAATAGGCTTTTTTTTCTATGTTTGACATATCTGTTGTATCAAGCAATGCTGAATTTTCCACTTTGCTTCTCAACATTGAATACAAAGAAGAACTTTTATTAAATGCTTCTTTATGTATTCTGTTTTTTACGGTCATTAAAAACACAATCTCTCTTAAATCCGTTTCACTAGAGTATAAAGGTTTACTTTTTCTGTCCTCAGAATCTTGGTTTTTTATATTTTCTTCTTCTATCTCTAATCTTGTTAGCAGTTCTTGTTCTTTTCCATTTAATTCGTATTTAATAGCTTTCATTGTAAATTCTCTTTTTCTAAAATATGCTTTATTATATCAAAATATCAACAAGAGTACAATAAAATAATTCTGTGTTTTTTTTATTTTTCTGCTTGACTTCGAATTGAAAATCGATTACTATTGTAAGTGTTAAATCAAACAAGAGGAGTATTTGACATGTTATAGAACAATCTTACAGAACTTAAACAATCAATTTTAGAACAGTATTCTCAACCTGTTCCTTTTGACAAATCTACCCATTTATATCTATATGCTATCGCTAGAAAAGATATCTACATGGACGCAGGTAAACTATCTGCACAAACAGGTCACGCATATGGTGACGTCTTAAAAATAGCTGAACAAATGAATCCTGAACTTGTTTCTAATTATAGAAATGAGAGTGCTGGTGGTTCTAAAGTCACGCTTGCCGCAAAAAAAGAAAACGATCTATTAAAAGCCTACATACAACTTAAGGATTTAGGTATCCCCTGCTCTGTTGTTGTTGATCGAAATCATATCTTTCCACCTCACTTTGATGGTTCTCCTATTATTACAGCACTAGGAGTAGGTCCTTGCACCCAAGAACAAGCCAAAAAAGTATTAAAAAAATTTCAAGTATATAAAACTCAGGAGAAACCAAATGAAAACAAATAAGCTAGAAATCATAAAAGATATGAAAAATTGTGAACAAATGAAAGACCTTTCTGTTTTAGAACACGGTATTTCTGTTGCAAGATATTTTCAAGACTTGCGTAATCATATTTTATTCAATAAAGAATTAAATTATCAATGGAAATTACCAGAATGGATTTATTGCCAAGATCTTTGGTAGGTAAACCTTCCACTTCAAGATATTTATAAGTATCAAATTTATCATGATTGTGGAAAACCTTATTGTATAGAATTTGATATGGAAGGTCGCAAACACTTCCCTGATCATGCGAATGTATCATTTAAAGTCGCTCAAAGTTTTTTGAATGACGAGATTTGTTCGCTTATCAAAAATGACATGGTCGCTCATTTAATAAAACCTTCTCAGTTTGAAGATTTTATGAATATCGAAAATTACAAAATATTACTTATTACTGCTTTATGTGAGATTCACAGTAATGCAGTAATGTTTGGTGGCATTGAATCCACCAGCTTTAAAATAAAATACAAAAAATTAAATCGCTTAGGCAAAAACATAGTTAAAAAAATAGAGGAATAAAATTATGAATAAATATAAAATGAACCAAAACATTACGTCTAACTTCAACAAAGAGACTGATAAAGATACACTGATTTCTTTATATTCTAAGATACGACCTATTTTTCAGAACAAAGATAATCTTAGCTGGATTGATACTGCAATATATAACATTGTTCGTGGAAAACCTGTTTTTAATGGCGTTGAAAAATTAAGAGAAAATAACTTTAATGCTTGTGTTAATGATTATTTTTATAAAAAAGATGACCACAAAGGCTGCCGAAATAGTTTCACTTGGAACAATAATCTTGTTTTAACATTAAACGATAATGAAGAATTAACAGAACATGTTGATATTTTATGTCATGAGCTATTAAAAGCATTTTATCTAAACAGAAAAGAAATTTTAAATAATAAAGGAGACAAGTAATATGAAAATTTATAATGCAGAAACAATTCATGGTAAAATAGAAATTGATTTAACAAAAGAAGAAAAATACTTAATATATTTAGAATTAAAAGAATTATTCAATTATTGTTCTGAGAATAAGTTAAAATATATTGCTGATTTTAATTTACATTGTTTATATATGTATTCAAGAAGGTTTCCATTATTTTGTGGCTGTCACAAATTAAGAGAAGATAATTACAATGTTTATACTCAATGTTGTGCATGGCGATATGATTTTCACTATGACTCATTCGTAGTAAAAAAATATAGAAACATTATTAATATAATGGGTAAAGAAAGATATAAAGAATTTTATAATCAATTGGCTTCGGAAGTTTCACGATTGTTTATTTAAAATAATTACAATAAAATAAAGAGTATAAAATTGGGTATTTTATACTCTTTATCTTTATCTTTATCTTTATATACTTAATTTTTTATTATTAGATAACTTTTTCAGTCCTGAATCTAAATCATTATTTTTTTGTAATTCTTTCATTTCTTGATTTAAATTAAATATATCATTTGGAACTGGCAAACCTCTTTCTTCTAATTTTTTATTTATGATTTCATGCAATGGTTCATAACTTTTTATACCAACGATATCTCTTTCATAAATTTTTAATGAAGACAATTCCATACCATTAGCCTTTTCTAATGCTTTTTCTTGTATGTAATATATGTCTCCATGTTCATAAAATTCTTTTTGATTTTCAGAAATAGTATCTAATATTATTTTTATTTTTTTCAAATCTTCATTTTTTTCATATTTTCTTTTAGTTTTAGGATCTTCTAGTTGATTATCTATTTGCTCAGATAAATGATCTATTGTTTTTTTAGAATTCTGTTTTAATTTTTTTAGGATTTTAACACTATCTTCTTCCAACTCTTCATTAAATTCAGAATTATATATTTTTGCATAATCAAAATTAACCGCTTCTTTTGCGATAACCTCAGACACTCTATCTATTTGTTCGTCTGTTAGATTTAGAATGTAATCTAAATCTGTTTTTACTAAGTCTGATATTATATTAAGTGAAGGAACGTATTGATGAACGTCAAACCCTCTATTAAAAACATTTTCTGTTATGTTTATTCCTGATTTTAGTTTATATTCTGTAAATTCGTTGATACTTTCATGAGTCTCTCCTTTTTCATGTAATAATTGAACTGTTTTCATTATTGCAAAAGATTCTGCCGAATTTTCTAACATTACATATACATTTTTATCAAATGATAAGAAATCATACGTTTTCATTTGTTGATGTTTAAGAGAATGACCTGCCTCATGCATTAATAAATGATAATCATTATATTTTTGATTTTTCTCATATATTGGTTTTTCTTCCTCACTAAGCTCATCAACTTCGAAGTTACTACTTTTAAATATTTTAGATAAATTTATGTCAATTGATTCATCTCCAAAAGGATTTTGAACGTGTCTTGATTGAGTGCTTGAATCTGAAGTTACTAATTCATATAAGCCATTTTCAATATCGTATGCTTCTGGTGATATTCCCAAGTCTTCAAGTTGTTTTTTTATTTTTAAATCAGAATTAATATCATCCTTGAACTCATATGTTATAACTTGATCTTTATAAACAGGGTGTTGGTAAACACCACTTTTATTATTTGATACTATTTCTTCATAATTATCTCCATTTATTTTTTCCAATGATGGTGCGGCTTTTGCTATTGGATTTAAATCAATGTTTTCTATTTTACTTTTATTGGTTAAATTCATATCTTGTGGAGTGTAATCCATTGTTGATTGGCAGCCAGTCATTAAAAATGCTAATGCACCTACTCCAACTATTTTTTTAGTTGCATTTACAATTTTATTTTTAAACTCTTCTTCTTTAACTATTTTAGCCATAATAATTCCTTTTATTTTGTTTCATTTTATTTTATTTTTTTTATGTCAAATTGATAGATTTTTTTATATTTATTTTCTGATTCTAGCAATGCTATAATTACAGTTTTTTGTTTTAATAGTTTTTTAAATTTGTTTTTTTCAACATTTTTAAATGTTATTAAATTTGAGTCATCTTTATTTGCTATAAAAAACAAACCTTTTTCTATATTTTTTTTACTAATATAAGCTTCTGATTTTAAGAAGTTGAAACCTTCTACTTGTGGTGCGGCTATTTCAAACAACAACTCTTCTTTTTTTTCATAAATTGTATAGTTTTCTATCATTACTTTCATATTCATTATTCCTTTTTATTTTGATTTTATTCGTTTTAATTATCTTTTATATTATTTCATTATAAAATCTTTTTTTTGTGCTTTTATATATATTATAGCTTATTTTTATCAACTTTATAATATTTAATTGAGTAAATATTGAATTGGATTATATTATTATTAAAAATTAAACAAAAAAAAAATAAAAAAATTAGATCTATAACAGAAAATATAGAGAATTAAACAATTGAAATCATTAATAAAAATGTGCTTTATCTAGATTTGTTACTGAATCCAAGGCTTTAAATATGTAAAAAGCACAATCTATAATGAATTTTCATTTAGGCGGGGAGTCGTCAGACTCTGATAGGATTAATGACCTATACTTATTAAATAAAATAAAATTGCATCAGAATATGAATCTGGTATTTTATATTTCTAATTTTCATTCCTTTGATTTTTAATAAATAAAATTTTTATATCAAATCATAAAAAAGTCGAATTTTCGGCTTTTTTGTTGGATTTTTTTTCTCTTTATGTTATAATAACTACATTAGAAAAATACACCACTTAGGAGATAAAAATGACACAATCAGTCACAGAACGTTACGAAGAAATTATTCGATTAATGAAACAATATGAGCATGAGTATTATGTTCTTGATGCCCCAACTGTTCCAGACGTTGTTTATGATCGCCTAATGATTGAATTAAAAGAAATCGAAGAAGCTAATCCAGAAATTATTAGAGAAGATTCTCCAACTCAACGAGTTGGCGGTGCTGCTCTAAGTGAGTTTGAAACTGTTCAACACGAAGCTCAAATGGGTTCTCTTTCTAATATCTTCAATGAAGAAGATTTAGCTAACTTTGCGAAGAATATTCAAGAAGAATATGAATTAAATGAATTAACTTACACAATTGAACCAAAACTTGATGGTCTAGCAATGACTATTATTTATGAAAATGGTGTTTTAGTTCAAGCCGCTACTCGTGGTAATGGTGACGAAGGTGAAAATGTAACAGAAAATGTAAAACGAATTCGAAACGTCCCACATAAATTAGTTGGTGATTTTCCACAACGCATTGAAGTTCGTGGTGAAGTTGTTATGCCAACAAAAGGCTTTGAAAAACTAAATGAAAAACTTATCGCTAAACAAGAAAAACCATTTGTTAATCCTCGTAATGCAGCAGCAGGTTCACTGCGTCAACTCGACCCTCGTATTTCAGGTCAAAGACCTCTTGCTTTTTATGCTTATGCTGTTGGTATTTATGAAGGTAAAGAAGCTCCTTTAACACATTGGGAATCATTAAAAGAAGTAGAAAGTTTTGGTTTAGAATTACCAAAAGAAAGTTGTTTGATTGAAGATTTTAATCAAATTGATTCTTTTTACAACAAGTTCATTGAAGATCGTAATAAATTAGAATATGAAATCGATGGTATGGTTATTAAGGTTAACGAAGTTGAAGCACAAGAAGTATTTGGACGAACCAGTAAAACTCCCAAGTGGGCAAAAGCTTATAAGTTTCCTGCACAAGAAGAAGTTACAACTCTTTTAGACGTTGTTTTCCAAGTTGGTCGAACTGGTGCTATTACTCCTGTTGCTAAACTTGATCCTGTTTTTGTTGGTGGTGTTACTGTTTCTAATTGTACCTTACATAACCAAGACGAAGTAAAAAGACTTGGTTTAAAAATTGGTGATAAAATTATCGTTCGTCGTGCTGGTGATGTTATTCCACAAATCTTAGGTTATATTGAAGCAGAACGACCAGAAGACGCAAAAGATATTGTATTCCCTAGCCAGTGTCCTGTTTGTAACAGTCACGTTGATTCAAATGAAGCAATTGTTCGTTGTCTTGGTGGTAGTTTCTGTGACGCACAAGCTAAAGAATCTTTAAAACATTTTGTTTCAAAAGGTGCGCTTGATATGAGTGGTTTTGGTGAAAAACTTGTTGAAGTTCTATTTGACGTTTACAAAATTAAATTACCAACAGACATTTTTAAATTAGTTCCAGAAGATATTAGTTCATTGGAGCGTCAAGGTGAAAAATCTGCTAAGAACGCTATTGATTCGATTCAAAAGAGTAAAAACACTACTATGCAACGTTTTATTTTCTCATTAGGTATTAGAGAAGTTGGTGTTTCAACAGCAGATAATCTAGCCAAACATTTTGGTGAATTTGATAAGATTAAAAACGCTTCTTATGAAGAACTTATTGAAGTTGAAGATATTGGTGAAATTGTTGCCACAAATATTATTAAATATTTTGAAAAACAAGAAAACCTTGCTATGATTCAAGAGTTATTTGATTTAGGTATTCAATTCCCTAATGTTGAAAAGCCAAGTGCTAATAGCCAACCGTTTTTAGGAAAAACAATGGTTATCACTGGTACATTCCATGAAATTAAACGTAAAGACGCAACTCAAATTCTTAAAGATTTGGGTGCAAAAGTAAGTGGTTCTGTTTCTAAAAATACTGACTTATGTATTTGTGGTGAAAAAGCTGGTAGTAAGCTTGCAAAAGCAAATGAATTAGGTGTTCCAGTTTATGAAGAAGAACAACTTCTTGAAATGTTAAAACCTTATATGTAAGCAAAATAAAAAAGACCTTAGCAGGTCTTTTTTTAATTCACAATATTTAATTCTAAAAGTTCTTTAAAATCTTCTTCTTTTTGTGTTTTTTCAAATACTTCATTAAAAACAATTAAAGAATTCATTATTTTGTTTTTATCGGTGTATTCTTTGAATATTAAATCTAAAAGTTGTTTTCTTTTTAATGATTTATCTTCTTTTAAAGATTTCTTATATTCTATTTCAACCTCAAAACCATTTTTTATAAATATCAAAGAATTTTCAAGTAGGATTAATGACATATTTGTATCTCCTACTTGTTGTATTTCTTTTTTCGAAGTTTTATTTAAATCAATATTCAATAATGACAAATAAAGGTTTATAACACATTCAAATTGCTCTTTTGATCGATCAGACCCTTTTATTTTTCCATTTTTATTTTTAACACCATCAAGATCAAAAAACAAAGACATATCTTCATTTATTTTATTTGTATTTAATAATTCAACTAAATTATCAAAATCAAAATAGAAAGAGGAAGGTAATTCTTCTATATTTATGAACTCTTTAATATTTTTTATCAAATAAAAATAACGAGTCATTCTGTTTTTCCAAAAATTTTCTGGTAAAACACTTACTTTTTCATTCTCCAACAAAGTCTCAATTAATTCAAAATGATTTATTCTACTCAAAATACACTCCTTTTTAGTTGAAAACTCCTATTTTTTATTTTTAATTTCCAAAGTATAATAGTACTAGGTCTTCTAATTCTTCTTTTGTTGTATCTTCCCTTATATCTATATCAGAAATTATGATTTTTTCTAATAATTCTTCGTCATATGAAGATAATAAATTGATTAAATCATTATTTTCTTCTAAATCTTTTAAATCCATTTGTGTTTTGCTCTTATTTTTAAATGAATAAGTAAAAAATGTACTATTTTCATGAAATGTTAATAACTTTTTATCTATGTCAAATATACCATTTTCAAAAATAAGACCATTAATTCGATAGAAATTTTGAATTTTTTCTACATCATCAATGTATTCTAGTGCTGCATGCATCGTCTCTGGTGTTAACTTTTTATTTATTATTTTACTTTTTTCAATTTGTCCTAAACAAGATAATTGAGATTTAACTTGCAAGTGTTGTTCGTAAACTGTTTTTGATTGCTTTTTTTCATTTTCTTTGTAGTCATTAAGACTATTTAAATAATGTTTAATTTTTGTTGATTTAATGATTTTATTTAAAGCTATTAAATTATCTAAATCTGTTAAAAAATAACAAAAATCGTCGTGCTTTTTAAATTGGTTTTTTATAGATATTAAAACATTAATAAAATAAGAACTATTTAATGTCCATAATCGATCAGCAGTGCTTTTATTTGATAGTATTTCATTTACCAAATATACATATTCTAATTTTAAATCCTTTCTCATTTTCTCTACTCTAAGTATAATAAATCTAAATATTCTTTAAGTTCTTTTTTATCTTTATATTCTTCAAATATAAATTCATTTTCCATAATTTCGTCAATTGTTTTTTGACTGTATTTAAATAATATATCTGAATATATCTGTTTTGTATAGGGTATTTTCTTTTTATAATCAATAGAGGTTAGATATAATTCTGACTCTGTTCCTTTTTATTGTTATTTTTTTGATTATTTTACAGTTAAAAACAAAAAAATCAATATTATAAATATGTTGCATTTGAAATGTATGTTTGGTAATATGTGTTTGAATTAAAAATAAGAGGTGTTATATGAAAAATTTTACAAAAATCATTGCTTTAATTGTTGCTAATTCTGTTTCTTTTGGTGTTGGTGCTGCTTCTTATGGAAGCAATAACGCTGATTTCTCAGGAAAAACTTTTGTCTCCGAATTTGAAAGTGGAATTATTAAACTTAGTTTTCTAGAAGGTGAATATGCTATTCTTGATACTAAATGCCATGACGCAAAAGGTATTTATCGTGTTGTTGAGAATGGAGATAATACTTATAAAGTTAGCTTCACACTTCAAGAATACATTAATGTTGTTCCTAACTGTGAACAAAGTCAGTATAATAACAATATGGCAAAAGTTGCTTTAAATACTTTAAATTCAAATTCTTCTATGGAGATTTTTATGACGAAAAATCTTACTCCTAAGATTAATATGTATAGTGATACAGGATCTATCTTTTCATATGATAAAGTAGAATAAAAACATAATATAAAAAAAGCCCTATTTTATGAGGGCTTTTTTTATTTTTCTTTTAAATATTCTTTAATTTTTTCATAGATTTCATGATTTGCTTCTCTTTTTAAATACGAATCATAAATATTTAAATCAAAAGTGTTATTGTCACTTTTTGAAATATTTATTTCATAGTCTTGAAACCTTTCTATCTCTATTTTTACTTCTTTTCCGTAGAAAGGAAAAACAATATACTCCCCTATTAAAACTTCTTCAGTCTCAAGAGAACTTTTTGTTTTAAAATTCAAAATGATTTTTTGTTTTTCTTTTAAGATTTCTATTAATCTCTTTGGATTAAATAAATTTTCTATATTGAAATCCAAATCTTTTTTATTTTCGAAAATAAAATTATCATTTACTTTTATAATATCACTTCTTAATTCGGGATTATTATTTAAAACTACATTTGCTAATCCTTTATAGTTTTCAAGACAATCATATAAAGGTTTCGAACGTAAATCTGATAAATAATTTGGTTCTGGGTATACTTTAATTTTATTTATATCTTTTATTTTTTTATTTAAAAAGTTTTGCACATCTTTTGTGCTCAAATTGGCGAAAGAAGGTATCGCAAGTGAAAAATTTTCTACAAGATATGAAGACAGATAAGAATTTAAATTTATATTAGTTATTTCTTCTTTAAATATTAAACCTTTATTAAATAAAAGATTAATTAACCGCTTAGTGTTTTCTTTATTACCTTCAAACAAAATGTATAGTTTATCATAAACAAAATCTTTTATTGTTTCACTTTCATAGTGATTTCCTTCTTTTAACCAATCTAAAAGAATATCCCTATCAATTTCATAATAAAACACTTCTTTTATCTCAAGAATAATTTTCTCTGGTATTTTATATTTATTTATAATCTTCTTTTTTTGATTTTTTCTAAAAAACATAATTTTTTCACCTTAATGTTAGTCATCCTGATTATATATTAAATTGCTTATTTATTCAAGAAGTTTCTCAAAAAATAAAAATATGATACAATCATATTATAAAAACAAATAAGAGAGGCTTATATGAAATACAACAAAACAGGTGTTGCTTTATATTATGTTGACGAAGAAAAAAAAGATAAAGAGAAGGAATTTAGAGACGAAGAAGCTGCATATGAGTATGTTCTTTCATTAAAAGAAGAGTTGGAAAATTTTAAAGAAGACGATATTTCTGCTGTTGTGTTTTATCAAGAGCGTGGTAATATTCATTCCGCTTCAGAAGAGCCTTTGGATGAAGGTGAAGAAGAATTAGATTATGAAGAGTTAAGAGATAGAGCTGGATATAAACCTATTATTACAGTCAAAAAGAAAAAAAGAAATAGACCTTCTCGATAATAAATGCAAAAACCCACTCCTAAGAGTGGGCTTTTTAACTCTTCTGTTGCCAAGTGAGCTAACTCCGTCTGCTTAAATTCCAACTAAGGATTAAGCAGCCATTGCGTAACTTTCGTCATTTGCATTTATGTTTATTTAACTTTATTTATAAGAGTTATTTCCTCTTAGCTTGTCCACGTCACTTCTTGCTCCAATCAAATCCAGAACAACCCCATAGGCGTTACCAATTTAATGGTAAGACATTTGTTTGGTGGAGTTGAGGGGAGTCGAACCCCTGTCTTAAAACTGTCTGCTTCGCTTCACCCAAGCAATGAATCTTTATTATATGTTATGTTCTCTTGTTAGTCAAGGATTTTTTAATAATCATATAAAGATAATTTGGCGATTTCCTTTTAAATATTTAAGTTCACACTTAATTACGTGGTGGTAGTGACTCTCCTTTATCCACTAAGATTTATTTGTCTATAGGAATCGCACTGCAAATAATCTATTCGTTTATAATAACAATCTTGCTTTTTTGTGTCAACGTTTTTTTTATAAGTATTATAATTTTTTTTCTAGATCTTGAATCGTTTTTTTGATATAATAGATTTTTTAAAATTAGGAGTCCTTAATGCCAAATTATGTAACTACAGAAATCATTGCTTCAAAAAAAGTTTTAGATTCTATGATTAATAAGGAAAATTATGTTGATTTTAGTAACATAATTCCTTTTCCAGAAGATATGGATTACGATTTTAATAGTGTTCCTTCTGCTTCTGAAAGTTATGCCTCTATCTTTTTTAAGGTTGAACACGAAGAAAATGAATGGAGACGAGATTTCCGAATAAGAGAAGAAGAAAAAATCAAAAAAGAACTAGATCCTTATCTTCTTAAATACATTAAAAAAGTTCAAGATTTTACAGAAGAAGAATTTGAAGTATTCTTTACATATTTATCAGAGAACCCAATTGCTTCATTAGTTAATGGAGAAATAGAATTTCTTCATATGCTTAAAAACAAATATAAAACAAATTATTTACACACTATGGATTTCCAAAGAGATTGTTGGGGAACAAAATGGAATGCTATGAGTATAGAAACTAAAGAAGACTCTATTAAATTTCAGACTGCTTGGTCTACGCCTACACCTGTTCTTTTGGCTCTCTCTGAAAGATTTCCAGAGGAAATTATTAAAATTAAATATGCAGATGAAGATTTGGGCTTTAATTGTGGTTCTTTTACTATTAAGAATGGTGTTATTGTAGAACAAGATATTGGTAATAATAAACACGATGATGAAAGTCGTAAGAAATGGAATAAGTTTGCTTTTGATTTTTTATATCCTGATGGTGATCCAAAAGAATATGGATTTACAAAGGAATACTTATATAAAGATGACGAGGAAGAAGTTGAAGATTCTTTTGAATACAGAGAAAATACAGAGTCAAAAAACAACGAATCAGAAGAAGATGACGAACCATTTGATATTGATGAGTATTTGGACGAAGACAAAAATTAATCTTTAAAAATAAAAAAACCGCAATTCAGATTGCGGTTTCTTTTTTTATTTGGCGGTGACTTTCCGATTAGCCACCATTCTCTATCAATTTAGTAATTATTCATATGTTTTTTACTTCAATGATAAAGTATTTATTTAAAGTATTTATAAATACAAAAATTAATTTATCATTTATTTAATAAGATTGTCAAGCATTTTTTATTGTTTTTTTTGCATTTCATTTAAGCTTAATTTTTAATAATCTCTTTTTTTACCTAAAAAAATTGATTTTTTTTGTTTTTTTATTTATAATATAGTTGTAAATATTACTTTAATAAAGGATTTGTATGCATTTTATAATAGAGGGAAAAAACATAAAGAAATCGTTTTACATTCACGTTTTTGGTAATAGTTTTTTTATAGAAAAAATTGAAAAATCTTTTTTTAATGAAAAGAATATTGAAAATAATTTCAAATTGCTTGAAAAGTATTATTTAGAATTTATTCAATTTATGAATGATAATGTAAAAAATAAGAATAAGGTTGACGACAATGAGATAAAAGATTCTATGAATGTCTTTTTAAAGAGAAATATTCGAGATGTTTTTTATAACATTCATTCAAGAACATTATTTACTGAATATTTTATCGCTAATATCTACTACGGTATGATTAGAGAGTTATTTAAAGATGAAGAACATATTCGTTTATTGTGCTTATTAGAAGGACATCCAGATTCTGATTTTGCTTCTGTTATAAAAAAAGAAGAGCTTCCTTGGTTCATTAATTGTTTAAAACAAATTGAATCAAATGAAAACATAAGACCAGTTAGTTATTTTCGAAATAATAGCAATCCTTTTTCTGAAATCATTGAACTCTATGAAAATAATAGTTTAAATGAAGATTTAATTATTAAAAATGATAGATTCAAAGATATTAATTTATTAGACCTTAGAGATTATCCAGAAGATTATTATGACTATTTCTATCTTTTTTACGACCAAAAAATAGATGATAAAGAAGAATATAAAAGCTTTGTGGAAAACTATTATCTTGATGAGAATGAAGAGTTTGATGAAGATGATTGTAAGTCTATATATTTATTAAATAAAGCAGAACCATATGAAGTTGAAAAAAAATATATATTAGATAGAAAATACAACGTCATTTCAAAAGATTTTTTAAATGAAATGAGATTTAACGGAAAAGAATTTTCAGAATCTTTAACAAAATAATTGAAATTAAATATCCTTGTTGATATAATAAGACTCTTAATTACAGAAGGCTTATTAAAAATGAAAGAGAAAAATTTACTCCCTTATGATATATTAGAAAAAGGTAAGAAACTTTTTTCTGATAATCAAATGTTTAAAGGGTTTATTTATATTAGAGAAAATTTTGATAAATCTATTTTATCCAATAAAGATATTAATGATATTTTAGTTGGTGAAGTTTCTGTTTTTTGGGAAAATTCTAATGATTTCTTTTTAATTGACAAACCTGATTATCATCAAAAAAACTCCATTAAAGAAGTAGAGGAAAAATACAATAACCTTATTGAAATTGAAAATACTTTTTATGAATCTTTAAAAGAAATGGATTACTGCTTTTTTGAAAGTATTTCTCCAAAAAAATTCAAAGAAGAACAATTATATCAAGTTTCTTTAATTAAAAATTTTATGTATGATTGTGTTGGATATTTCTTTTACATAAAAGATGAAAAAGTTTTTTTCTTAAATGAAATTAATATTAGAGGATACAATCCTTTTTTAAATAAAGTGCTCAATTGAGCACTTTTTTATTTTTATGATATAATTAATTTTGTAACAATAAAACAAGGACGTTGTATGAAAAAAAATATATCAATTTTATTTTCCATACTTATATCTGCTAACGTATTCGCTTCAGATCTAAGTTTACAGAATAATATTCAAGGAACTGGTTATGTTTATCGTGTTATTGACGGTGATACATATGAAATAAACATAGACAATCAAAATGTTTATAATAAATTAAAATCTAGTTCTAATCGCAAAGAACAAAAATATTTAAAAGATAAGTATAAAAGTTTCAGAGTTAGATTAGCAAATACGGATACGGCAGAGTCAAAGCACCCTGACGCAAGTAGAAATAGCCAAGAAGGTAAAAATGCAAGCGTATATGTAAAACGTCTCATAGAGAAGAAGAAAGTCTCTTTTAATTGTTGGGATCATGGCTATTATGGAAGAGTTATTTGTTCTGTTTCATATAATGGTCAAGACCTTGGTTTAAATCTTATACAAAATGGTTATTCCAAATATATTACAAAATATGGAAAACATCCTTATTTAGATTCACAATATAGGAAATAGCGAAAGCTATTTCTTTTTTTATAAAAAAATGTGCATTTCATCAAAAAAAATTATATGTTTTTGCTTGTATTTTTTTTATTTACGTGTTAGTATACTCTGACTTAATTAAAGACACTAAGGAGAAATTTATGTCAGATTTAAACGCAAAAGAACTTTTAGACCAAGAAATGTCTGCAATTGAAAAGAAAGTTGTTGACCAACATAAAAAACAATTAGCTGAAGATATTGCTCAAACATTCAAAAACTGGAAAAAAGAATATCGAATTACCCAAGAGATCTTTGCAGACCTTATTGGCTCTTCCCAACCTCGTGTAAGTAACATTCTTAATGGTAGAGTTGATTCATTTACTGTTGATAAACTAATTGGCTTCTGTGCTCGTATAGAGTTGAGTGCTAATATTCAAAGTAAACCACTTCGTAATATGAAATCTGGCACTAAAAAATTCATTGAAGAAATCCAGAATAACAATGCTGCTTAATATTTAAAAATAATTAATTAAAAAGCCTTGTTTTCTAAACAGGGCTTTATATTTGATTTTTTTTCTACTTTATGTTAATCTCAAGATTAGTTTTCACATTGAAGGAGAAAAAAACAATAATGAATTCCGAACCTTCGCCCAGTTTGAGCGTATTTATATTTAAAAATGAACAAGAAGCTTACTCAATAATAAAAAATTATCCAAATATTTTTGTTGAGTATATGAGAAAAACAAAAAATGGATTCAATGTTGCAATTCGACAATATAAAGAATCCAAGAAAGAATTAGAAGAAATAAGGCAAGATATTTTAAAGTTAAAAAATAAAGCCGAAAAAAAAACTCATTCTATTTCATATAAAATCAAATCATTTTTTAAAAAGAGGTTATAAAAACATTGTTTACTGATATTTTATTTGACGATTATGTTTTAGAAAAAAATAAAATCATTAATGAAAACAGTTCTATTGTAGAATATTCAATTTTACATTCTGGATATAATGGTCTTTTGCAACATATATTACTGGACTATCAAATATCATATCAAGATTTAGAATTTTTTAAACATTTACAAATAGACAATAAAATTCTTATTGTCGAAAATATTTTTATTCAAGAAAAAGAAAGAAGAAAAGGACTAGGTCGTTCTTTTTTAGATAAAGTAAAAGAAATAGCAAAAGAAAAAGATATAAAACAAATCTATCTTGTTGCTCAGGTTTTTAATAATGAATTTTATTCTATTTATTTTTATGAAAATAATGGATTCAAGATCATTGAAAGTTTATCTGACGATAAAATACTCATGTCTTTTCAATAATTGATTTTAATCAATTTTTTTATCTTAAATATGTTATAAAACACTTTGACTTAAAGACGACTTAATGATAATATAAGCAAATAAATTAACGTAACAATTAAAAGAGAGGTAATCTATATGACTAAAGTTACTGTTCAAGGCATCCACGTAGAAGTTACAGATTCAATTAAAGATCACGTTGAGGATCAATTCTCTAAAGTGTTAGAACATTTTGAAGACCATATCACTGGTAATGTTGAAGTTAGAATCTCAGTTAATCAACACCATTCCCACCTTAAATCAGCTTCAGTAAAAGTTCCTGTTGTTGGTTCACCTATCCATATTGAAGAAGATGGTAAAGACATGTATAAGGTTCTTACAACACTTGCAGACAAAGCAGAACGTCAGCTTCGTAAGTTGAAAGATAAAAAACAAGTAAGAAGCGGTATTGACAAAAGAATGCAAGAAGAATAAGATGTGACTTATTTTGGTATTAAAGCCTCTATAATATAGAGGCTTTTTTTTGGAGAATATTTATGTCTATTAAAAAAACAATTATTTCAATCGCAATATGTACTTTATTCTCTGGTTGTGCATTGACTGAAATGGCAAAAGACACCTATACATTAAAAACTTATTTTGATTCTGATTTTGAGTATTCCATAGAACATTTAAATACTTATGAAGACAATAAAAAACTATTAAATGAAATAGAAAGCGATAAGAATTTAATGGAAGCATTAAAAAGAAACAGAGAAGAAGGAAAACTTGCACATTCAGAATATTTAAATTATCAAAACCTTAAAAAGAAGATTGAAGAATATGAAAAAGAATTACTGAAAGAAAAAAATAAAAAAATTAAAAAAGAAAAAACAAGACAAAAAGAAATTAAAGACAACTTTGAAAAAAAACAATTAGAACTTGAAAAACAAGAAAAAATAAAAAAACAAAAAGAATTTGAAAAGCAAGAAAAAATAAAAAAACAAAAAGAACTTGAAAAACAAAAAAATATTGAATTAGAAAAACAACGCAAAAAGGAAAGAATAGCAGCAGAAAAAGAAATTGCTCTTCAAAAAGAACAAGAAGAAGCAATGATAAAAGCACAAAAAGATGCTGATTCTTTTATAAAGAAAGATTTAAGACCTTCTATTTATATATTGCGTTCTCATTGTAATGACGAAGACGCTTATTTGATATTAGACGATTTCAATTCATTCAAAAATAAAGTAATTTCATATACAGATAAAAAAGAGATTCAATTTTACATTTTCGATCAATTTAAAGAAGAATTCGACAAATGTTTGAGTATTTATTATGACAATAATATGCCAAATTAAGAAAAATAATATTTATATTTTGATATTATTTATTTTAAAAAAAATCGTAAAATAAAAAAAATACCAAAGTTTTTTATATTTATGAAGTTACCAATTTTTGATTTTTTTTAAAAAAATATTATATTGTTTTAAGAAGGATTAAAAAGGGATAATATTATGAGTAAAAAATTAATTTTATTGGCTGCTCCTGCTTTACTTTTGCTTACTGGTTGTCAATCAGAAGAAGAAAAACAAGCAGATTTTGAAGTCAAAGATTGCCAAAGTGCAGTATTAGGTATTTTAGATTCAGGTTTCAATGCAGTTATGAGTGATGCAATCACATTAACAGCAGATGCCTCACAAAGTGAAAAAATGAAGCTTTCAGCAGAAATTTGTAAACTTAAAAACCCTATGTATTTTAGGAACTAATCTTAATCAAAAAAAACGACATTAAATAATGTCGTTTTTTTATTATTTAAAATATTCTTATTCTAAATAATAAAAAAAAAGATTGAACTTTTCTTGATTTTTATTTAAAAAAAATATACAATCCTTAATTAGAACAACAAAGGAAGCCATTTAATGACAGAAGCTGAAAAAAGTATTCTAAAGCATGAAGAACTTAAAAATGAATTGCGATCTTTTTTAATAAAACTAAATAGCCTTTTAAATTCCAAAGTTGCTATTTATAATTCCCATTCTGGACAAGAAGAAAGATTAGAAAAAGTTTCACCACAAGATTTTTCTTATCAATTATCTATCTCTGGTAAAAAATGTCTTAAGCAGAAACGTTGGGACGAAATTGACTATATGAGATTCAGGAATTCTTTTAAATACAGAGACGGCTTTACTGTTTAAAGGAGGATTTATGAATAAAGAATTTAATACTTTTATTATTAATTCAATAAAAGAAAAACGTAAAAACGCAACTTTTTTGCCTGTTTCTAAAAAAGCACTATTACACGAAAAACAAAGAATTAGAGCATTAGAAGTTAAAAATCCTATTTCTGAAATTGTTGAATCTATGAGAGAATATCCACTTTTCGAAAGGATTAAAAATAATGAATTACTAAAAAATGTTTTAGAAAAATCAGATAAAGATCATTATATCTTAGGTAAAATTACTTTAAGTGATAAAATTGAATATTACAATTTAATGGATTTCATATTAAAGACAATCAAAGATAAAAGAATAGAAGACAAAAAGAAAAACAAATAACTTGTTTTTCTTATTCTTTTTATGATATAATAGTCTAAATTATTAAGGAATTAAGAGAATCAAAATGAAAAACAATAAAAAAAATGATAACACCATTGCTAAAAATAAAAAAGCAAACTACGATTATGAAACCAAAGAAGAGTTTATTGCAGGTGTTGTTCTTAAAGGATGGCAAGTAAAGTCATTAAGACAAAAACGTGTTTCATTAGCCAATAATCCACATATTATTATTGATAGAAACAATGAAGCTTGGATATCAGGTATGTCTATCACTCCACTAGAGCAAGCTAACACTCATGAGTTTCGTGATTCTAATGCAAGTGTGAAATTGTTGCTTAACAAAAAAGAAATTGACAAGATTCGTGGTGCTAAAGAACAAAAAGGATTCACTGCAATTCTTCATGCACTTTTTTGGCAAGGACAATACGTTAAAGCTAAAATTTCACTGTCTCGTGGTAAAAACACTGTTGATAAGAGAAAGACTGTTCAAGAGCGTGAAGGTAAAATTGAAGCTCAAAGAGCAATGAAAAATATTAGACTTTAAATTATAAAATCTTATTTATAGGATCTCAATCTTTGAGGTCTTTTTTTTTGATCTTTATTTCTTATATGATAAAAATGAAAAAGTAATAAAAAATAAAGGATTTGTCATAATGGAAATTAAAATTAATGGAAAAGGAATTATTGCTGCATTAATATTAAGTGCAGGATTTGTATCTGCAGAATATGTTAGCGTTATCGACTCCGACAGTGTAAAATACACTTCTGCACCAGAAGCTACATTTGATTCGCCAATTGGAGCAGTAGTTATGTGGGGAGCAGCCACTCCACCAGCAGGATGGCTTGAAATGAATGGACAATCTACTTCGGGATATCCAGAGCTTACTACTATATATGGAGCTAAACTACCTGATTTACGTGGTCAATTTGTTCGTGGATGGGATAATGGTGCTGGTTTAGACAGTGGTCGAAACTTATTAAGCAATCAAGATTGGGCTATCGAGAACATTACAGGAACGTTGCCTATACCATTAGGTCATGACGGCAGACTATTGAGTTATGGACAAGCTGGTGCTTTTTATGCTGACGGTAATATGAGTGGTAATTCAGCAGAAGGAACAAATGCAAGAGGTGCTACGGTTAATAAATTTGACTCTTCACGAGTTGTGAAAACAGCCAATGAAACACGACCTACAAACATTTCTCTTATGTATATAGTCAAAGCAGAATAACATTAAAGATCTCTTTTGAGATCTTTTTTATTGTTTTTTTTTATATGAAATGTTATATTTATATTATTCGAAATTATAAGGGATAACGATGAGTTCTAATTTATTAATTGAAAAACGTTTTATGCCATTTTTCCTAACTCAATTTTTAGGAGCATTTAACGACAATATATATAAAAACACTTTAATGATAATGTTAACATATCAAGCTATAGAAAATTCAGCTTTATTGGTAAACATTTCTGCTTTACTATTTATTCTACCATTTTTCCTATTTTCTTCTCTTGCTGGTCAAATAGGTGACAAGTTCGAAAAATCAAAATTAATAAAAATAATTAAGTTTTTTGAGATTTTAATTATGAGTCTGGGTGCAACATTTTTTATTATTGATTTCACTTATGGGTTAATGGCTGTTTTATTTCTTATGGGAACACAATCTGCTATATTCGGACCTGTTAAATATAGCATTATTCCACAACACCTAAAACATGAAGAATTGTTAAAAGGTAATGCAATAGTTGAAACAGGAACATTCATTGCCATTCTTCTCGGAACAATATATGCGGGTGGAATTATTCAAGTTGAAGAAAATACTGCAATGCTTGTTTCTACTAGTGTTATCCTATTTGCTGTATTAGGCTTTATTAGTAGCTTATTTATACCAAATGCAAAAGCTTCAAATCCAGAGCATAAAATTAATTATAATGTTTTTAGCGAAACATTTAAAATGATAAAACTAATGAAAGAACAAAAGATTTCTGTCTCTCGCTCCATCTTGTCGATTTCTTGGTTTTGGTTTATTGGTGCAATATTTTTAACACAAATGCCTTTGTACGCAAAAGAATTTTTAAATGGCGATGAAAGTGTAGTTATTTTATTATTAACAGTATTTTCTTTGAGTATTGGTTTTGGATCAATGTTATCTGAAAAACTTACAGACGGTGATATTGAATTAGGTTTAGTTCCTATTGGTGCATTAGGCATTACAATTGGTGGTGTATGGATGTATTTCTCTACTCTTGCATTACCAGAAAACAATACAGAAACATTATTAACTATTTCAGAATTCTTTTCGGTTGAAGGTTCATTAAGTGTTTTAGCAGCAATGTTTTTTATTGGTATGTCTGGTGGCTTTTACACTGTTCCTTTATATACTCTTATTCAAATTCGAACAAAAGAAAAAGAAAGATCTCGTGTTGTTGCAATAAACAATATAGTTAATTCATTATTAATGGTTATCTCTGCTGTTTATTCTATTTTTGCTTTAAATTACCTTACTATTTTAGAATTACTTCTCTCTGTTGCCATTTTAAACGTTTTTGTTGGAATTTATATTTTTACTGTAGTTCCTGAGTTTGCCATGAGGTTTTTAGTTTTTTTAATACTTAAATTTATGTACAGAATTAGAAAGAAAAACATTAATATACCAAAAGAAGGTGGTCTAATAATCGTTGGCAATCATGTAAGTTATATGGACGCACTAATACTATCAGCAGCGATCCCAAGACCGATGCGATTTGTTATGTATTACAAAATCTTTAACATTCCAGTATTGAATTTTATATTTAAGAACACAAAAGCAATACCAATTGCAGGAGTAAAAGAAAATAAAAAAGTTTTTGACGCTGCTTTTGACGAGATTGCAAAAGCATTAGATAACGGAGAAGCTATCTTTATTTTTCCAGAAGGTCGATTAACTACTGATGGTGAAATGAATGTTTTTAAATCTGGAATAGAGCATATTATACAAAGAACACCAGTTCCTGTATATACCGTTGCATTACAAAATCTTTGGGGCAGTTTTTTCTGTAAAACAAAAGGTCTTAAAATACCTAAGCGTTTTTATTCAAAGATTAATGTTGTTGGTGGTGAGGTCGTTCAACCAGAAAACGTAACAAAAGAACACTTGGAAAATATAGTTAAAAAACTTAGAAATGATAAAAAATAAACAAAAAAAAGCCTTCCACAAAGGCTTTTTTTGTTATATAATAATGCTAAATTATATATAGGATTATTGACGTGAATAATATTGTAAATACTGTTTTAGATAATTTAGAAAAAATCGAGTTTGGTTTTTTTGATTACACTACCCTTACTATAAATATATTGTTGTTGTTTTTAGTTCATAAAGTTGTTATTAAACTTGACCCGTTAGGTGAAGAATTAAGAGACTATAAGGCAAAAGTTAAAGTAATAAGACTTGTTAGCTTTTTATTTTTATCCACTTTCCTTGTTTTTGCTTCTCTTGGTAAAAACATAGGAGCCAATTGGTCTCAAAGCTATATTTTGATTCTTTCACTGTATCTAATTAATCATTGGTTAAATAACTTTATGATGATGAAATATGGTGAAAAAAGTAAAGTGGACGACATCGAAAGATATACAGACAATTATGTGTCAAAAATGCTCAAAGTTGCAACAAGTTCTACGACTGCCATTATATTATTTTTTACTCTTATTCATATTTGGGGAAAAGAAGAGTGGCTTGAAAGTGGAAGTGCTTTTGTAACACTTGGTATTGTTCTTTTCGCTACAAAAGATTTTTGGTTAGACGAAGTTATGTCTTCTTTTGTTATTCATGCAAAAGGAAACCTTAATCGTGGTAGTGTAATTCAATTAGAAGATGAATCTTTATATGTTATACTTGAAACGAGATTTATAGGAACAAGAGTAAGAAATCTTAAAACCAAAATTGAAACAATTGTTCCTAATAAAATTTTTGTTCAAAATATTACAAAAGTTCTTACCATTGAAAAAGAAAAACAAACTGAAAAGAAAAATACTGATTGGAAACCTGTAAAACAAAGTATTATTTTTAATATTGGTTATAATACTGATTATGATACTGTTTCTAATTATTTTGAAGACGTTGTAAATAACAGTAGGAAAGAATGCTCTGCAATTGGAACTTATGAAGTTAATATTGAAAATAATGGTGACTATGCAGTTTCTTGGGAGTTACTTTATTATGTAAACACCCCTTTTAGTATAAAAAAAGCAAAAGATACATTGAATCTAAATGCTTTTAAATTACAAAAGGAACATAATGTTGATTTAAGCACTCCCATATTACACTCTAAAACTTTATAGCAAAATAACAAAAAACGTAGGCATTGCCTACGTTTTTTTTAATTTAATATTTCATCTAAATCTGATTTAGAAAAATTATCTACATATATTTCACTTTCTTTTTCTTCTACATTTTTACATATATAGATTATATTTACATATTCTTGATCATCATATGTTAAAGGTGAAGAGTGACAATAATTAAAATTATTATTAATTGTGTTATGAATTGCTCTTGTATATTTAGAATCGAATCTTCCATTTGCTACAATATTAAAGAATACATAACCATCTTTTTTCGTTGCTGACTTTATATCTGAAAAAAATTCATTTGTTAATAGATGCCAAGGTATTGAATGTCTACTTGAGTATAAATCTACAAGAATTGAGTCATATTTTTTATTTGATTTTTTAACAAACAATCTTGCATCTTCTGCTATAAACTCTCCATTAATATTATTTTGAAGAAAATATTTTTCTGCTACATCTTTAACCATTGGATCTATATCTACATATGTAAAGTTATTCTTTGGCACATTTCCATAGCTTAATGTAAAACCTCCAGATCCTAAAACTAATATATCTTTATTTTCAAGAGACATTTCTTTGTCATGAAACATTATTTTTTTTATTTTATTTATATATTCCCAATTACTATCATCATTCATTAATGCACTTGCATAAGAATTGTTCATTATTAAGTAACGACCTTCTGGATATTTCAGAACTTGATAATTATTATATGAATTAGTTAAAGTTAATGATTTTTCTTCATAATCCACATTTACAAAATAACAAAAAATCATTAAAGGAATAGAAATAACTCCTTTTTTTACATATTCTTTTTTGTCAATTAATACAAATAAAACAATACCCAAAAGAACTACGTCAATTAAAATTGTTTTTCCCATACCAAAAAAGTAAAAGAAAACTATTGCTGTAACAATACTACCCAAAACGCTTCCTATGGTGTTTATTGCTAATGTATCACCTGTAATTTCTGATACGTTATTGCTCTTATAAAAATTTGTTAAAATTGGAACTGTTTGACCTAAAAGAAATACGATTGGAGCTAAAAATAATAATAAATATAACGATATTTCTAATATTGGATTATTGATAATTGAATTTGAAAAACTAAACCAAAAATTCATAAACAAATAAGAAGCTCCCAAGCTAATTATTCCTGCAGATATTATCAAGTTTCTTGATAATATTTTTACATGGTCTGTTTTAACTCTTCCACCATAAACATAACCGAGAGAAAGTGAAGCCAAGAATATTCCCACTACTAAACTCGATACTATTACTGAACTACCTACAAATGGCACAAGTTGTCGCATCATAACCATCTGTAAAGAAACAGATACAAATCCTTCTAAAAACAATATTAATATTGTTCTGTTTTTTGATAACACATTATCCATTAATATTTCTCCTATTTATTAAAAATAAGATACTACATTTAATAATAAAATCAAAAAATAAAATACTTTAATATCGACAAAAAAAAGAGGCTCTCGCCTCTTCTAAATTAATACATTTAAATCTTTTTTTGTTGCCCTTACTTCTTCTGTTATTTTTTCTTGGCTTTTTTTGTTTGCTTCTAAACAAGTTTTCATTATTTTTACAAATTCTTTTCTGTCCCTATTTACTGATTTATAGAACTTTTCTTGATTTCCATTTATAAGGATATTATAATTTTCTTCCATTGACCATAATAATAAATCTTGTTCTTCTAAACCGTTTAATAACATTTCTATGTTTAATAATACTAATAAATTATCGCCTGAATACATATAATTTAATTCATGGTTTAAATGCTTTGAAAGATAAGTTGCTTTTACTTTTGAATATGGCTGTTCTTCTCTAAAATTTGGATTTGAAGGATGTATGCTTGAAGATATTGATACAAAATCTGTTTTTAAATTTTGAACACAATTAAAAGATACCGTTAAATAATCTGAATCTTTTGTTGATTTTAATATCTCAGAATAATTACTAATCTCCAATAATTCAGAATTATTGTTTAACTCTGTTCTGTTTATTACATTTGGACTTGTATCTAAAAAGGCATAAGGAACACTGCCACAACCAGATAATGTTAATGCTGATAAAAATAATAATATATTTTTCATATACCCTCTTTATGTATAAAATATCTTTTATTAATAGGAAAAAAATGAAATCTTTTATCTCTATTCAATGTCTTATTAATACACTCTCATTAAGGATAAGTTTTATTAACCAAAATATATAAGTGTTAAGGGGGACAATGAATGTCCCTTTCTTTTTTCAAAACATCATTATATCACTTTTTTATCTAAAAACAAAGCTTTATTTGCTCAATCTCATTTCTAAATATTCAAAAAAATCTTCTTTAATCCTCCCTTTTTCATTAAAAATATTTTCATCATGAGATTCTTCAATAATTTTCATAATTTTCATAGGATCTGCTTCCGACAATCTTAATGATAACTTTGTTTTATCCATTTCGTGAACAGGGAAAACAGTATTATCTTCAAAAGTAAGAGACAATCCTTTTCCATATAAATTTATAGAAATGTTATGCTTTTCCAAATCTTCATTTTGTAAAAAAGCAATTATTTTATCCACTTCTTCAGTATCCATTTCTTCAATATAATAATTTAGATTTATTGTGACTTTTTGCAACTTCCCTTCTCTTATAACTTTTAAAAATGAATCTTCCGTCTCAGTTTTTAACACTATTACTATTAATGATTTTATGAATGAATCTCTTGATGAAGAATAATTCGACAACTCAGACAATTTTTCACAAGAAAACCCTATCAGTTCTTCTGTTAGATTACTCAAGCTCTCTTTTTCATTCGGGCTAAATTGTTCTATAACACAAAAATATTTTAACAATGAGTCCATTCTTGGATTAGACCCTTTAAATAAAACGCTTTTCTTTAAAGGTTTTATAAAATCATTATTTAAAACTTTTAAATATTTTTCTTTAAAAAATCTATAATCTGTTTTTTTTATTTTCAAAGAAGATTTTTCCTCTAACGGAGATAATATATCAGCATAATAACTAAATAGTTGCCCTGAATTCCTACAACTTGAGTCTGAATCTTTTAATGTATTCAAGCTTGATTTCAATATCTCAAGCATTTGCTCTTCATTAAAATGCCACCAAATTTCTTTTGATTCTTTAAATACGTAATATATAAAAATAAAAAAATCTTTCTTTAATGAGTGATAAGGAGAGCCATTTATGAAATGGTCATTTAATCTTTCAAATTCTTTATTTACTTCACTTTCAAAAAAGTCTTTGTCTGCTATTTCCTTTAAAAGATTTAGATTTGACACTTCGAAATCTTTTTCTTTATAAAGATTCAAAAAATCTTCATTTGAGATATGTGATAATATTTTCTTTTTATTACTTAGATAACTAGAAGATTTAATTAATTTTTCTAAAGCACAAAGTCTTTTTTCTTTAGTTAATTCATAATCAATCAATTGAAAACAATAATACTCCAATTTTAAACTATTATAGGATTCAAAGACATCCATGTAATCATTGTTTTTTATAAAATTGTAATCTTCTTTATTCAAAGCAATCACCTTCTTTTTTGTATATTATAGCATATTTACAAACAAAAAAACCACAATAGGCATTGTGGCTTTTTATTGTTTAATAATTAGTTAATTATTGATCTTTAACTTCTTCAAATTCAGCGTCAGAAATACCATCGTCTGCTGTTGATTCTGCTCGAACGTCTTGCTCTACATCACTTTGTGGTTGTTGTGCTGCTTGTTGATCAGTGTTCCATTGTTGGATAGCACCTTGAAGTTCAGCTTGAGCAGAAGTCATTGCTTCAACATCTTTTGCTGTCATTGCTGCTTGAAGAGCTTCAATTTTTGCTGTCACAGTTGCGTCTTCTGCACCTTCCATACGAGATTTAACACCATAAATTAATGTTTCAGACTTGTTTGTTTCTTCTACAAGTTTTTCAAATTTCGCATCCGCTTCTGAGTTTGCTTCTGCTTCTTGAATCGCTTGTTCGATTTCGTCTTCTGACATACCACCATTTGCTTCAATTCGAATTTCTTGCTTAATGCCTGTTTTCTTCTCTTCGGCAGTAACTTGAAGTATACCGTCAGCGTCTAGACTTAGTTTAATTTCAATTTGTGGCTCACCACGTTTCAGGTGAACAGGAATACCACGTAATTCAAATTGACCAAGAGACTTGTTATCAACCGCCTGTTTACGTTCACCTTGAAGAACATGAACAGTTACTGCCTGTTGACCATCTTCTGCAGTTGTAAATTGTTGAGTCGCTTCTGTTGGAATAGTTGTATTCTTTTCAATAAGTTTAGTCATAACACCACCCATTGTTTCAATACCGATAGATAGCGGAGTTACATCAAGAAGAAGAACGTCATTAACGTCACCAGAAAGAACACCACCTTGAATTGCTGCCCCCGTTGCTACTGCTTCATCAGGGTTTACGTCTTTACGTGGCTCTTTACCAAAATGATTTGCTACTTTTTCTTGAACAAGTGGCATACGAGTCATACCACCAACAAGAAGGACATCTGTAATTTCTGACTTAGAAATACCTGCGTCAGAAACTGCCTGATCAATAGCTTTAAAACTACGATCAATCAGTGACTCTACTAGGCTTTGGAATTTTGCACGTGTTAGTTGAATATCCATATGTTTAGGTCCAGTCGCATCTGCCGTAACATAAGGAAGGTTTACACTTGTTTGCATTGCAGAAGAAAGTTCAATTTTCGCTTTTTCTGCAGCGTCTTTAACACGTTGAAGAGCTAGAGAATCTTTACGAAGATCTACACCTTCTTTCTCTTGGAATTCTTCTACTAGGTAGTTGATAAGAACGTTATCAAAATCTTCACCACCAAGGTGTGTGTCACCATTTGTTGAAAGCACTTCGATTTGTTTCTCACCGTCAATTACAGAGATTTCGATAATTGATACGTCAAATGTACCACCACCAAGGTCATATACTGCAATTACTTGCTCGTCTTCTGTTTTATCTACACCATAAGCTAGTGCTGCTGCTGTTGGTTCGTTGATAATACGTTTTACGTCTAGACCTGCAATTTTACCTGCGTTTTTAGTTGCTTGACGTTGAGCGTCATTAAAGTAAGCAGGAACTGTGATTACCGCACCATCTACTGGTTCACCTAGATAATCTTCTGCTGTTTTCTTCATTTTCTTTAGGATTTCGGCAGAAACTTGTGGCGGAGCCATTTCTTTACCGTTTACTTCTACCCAAGCGTCACCATTGTCTGCTTGAATAATATTGAAAGGCATAATTTCGATATCACGTTGAACTTCTTCTGAATCAAAACGATTACCAATTAGACGTTTAATACCGAATAATGTATTCTTAGGGTTTGTTACACGCTGGCGTTGAGCCGTTTCACCTACTAGAGTTTCTACATCAGTATATGCAATCACAGATGGTGTGGTACGTTTACCTTCCGCATTTTCAATAATTTTTGCAGTTTCACCATCAAGCACAGATACGCAAGAGTTTGTTGTGCCTAGATCGATACCAATAATTTTACCCATAGTTTTTTTCTCCTATTTTTTACTTTTTGTTTCAAATCGGAATGTATTATAGTGTTTGTTAGATATTAATGCAAGACTTTTTTATAATATTTTGCATTTTTTTTATTGATTGGCTTTTTTTTAAACAAAAACAGCCATAAAAGGCTGTTTTTAGGTCATTTTATTTATTTATTGTTACAGTATTTTTGTAACTTTTCTTTCTTTTTTTCCATTCTTTTTTGTTTTTCATCATGAGATAAATTATTAAATTCTTCTAATCTGTTTAACATTTTCTCTTGTTTTTCTTTTGAGGCTTTTTGAAATTTTTGAGAATTTATCATTCTTTCTTTTGCTTTATCATAATCAAACTCTCTTATTTTTCCTGAATCTAATTTATCACAAGCTTTTTTCATATGTTTATGTTTCTTTTTCATATGACGTTTTTTATTTTTGAACCAATCTTCTTTTTCTTCTAATGTCATTTCTTTCAATGCTTGAATATCAGATTCCATTTTTTGAATCTTATCTTCAAAGAATGCTTCTTTTTCAGAGTCCGTCATTTCATGCATTTTTTTTCTATCTTCATGATGATCTGCCAAAGCAAATGCTGGTGATAGTATTCCTGCCAATAATAGTGGTAAAAGTATTTTTCTCATTTTTTCTCCTGTTGTGTGTTTATTTTAGTATAGATAATAATCTTCTATTTCTATTTCATAAGTGTCTAAGGTCATTGCATAAACAAACTCATTATCTGTCCATTCATAAACATTTTTATCAAATTGTGTTGAAGCTATTGTTGAATCAACATTGCTTATATTTTGTTTTTGAATATTCATATTTAATAAAAAAATTAATGGAACAATAAAAGCTGTTGTTATTATTGGCTTTAAAAAAAAGTTATTACTTTCATGTTCAACTTTGTTTAAAGCTGCCATTCTAATACTAGATAAATTATCTTTGTCTTCTTTTGAAATAGCATTTAATTCATTTTTTATCGTGCTTTTTATTTTTAGTTCATTCATTTTTCACCTCACATCAAGATAACGTTCTAATTTTCATTATGGTTGACATTTTCTTGAATTTTTTTTAATCCTCTAGAATAATGTGTTTTTGCTGTACTTTCAGATATAGAAAGTGCAATGGCGATTTCTTTAAATGTCATTTCTTCTACTGTTTTTAATAAAAACACTCTTTGCTGTGTGGAAGATAGCTTATCCAATTCTTTTTGCAGCAGATCTATTTCTTTTTTTACCTCACTAATACAATTATATTCCATTTCTATTTCTTCACTCGAAAAAAGATTCCAAAGTCTTTTTAGTTGTCTATACTTATCTGTCATTTTACTATTTAGTATTTTATAGAATAATGGCTTGGCTTCTGATTGATTTATGTTTTCATAATTTTTATACATAGAAATCATAGCTTCTTGAACGATATCAAAAGCGTCATCTTTATTTTTAATATATTTTACAGCTATTAAATAAGCTTGTTTTTCGTGTTCTTTAAAAAACTGATCCCAATTCAAAATTCTCTTTCTCTATTTTTTTCTTTTTATAAACGTTGACTATTGTATTTTAGTTGACATCGAATGTCAAAAAATGATAAAGTTTAAAAAAATTAAAAGGAGTTGTTGTGGTTATTAAAGATATTTACAATTTTGTAATTCCATATTATGAAGAAAAACACAGAGTTTTTCATAACAAAAACCATTTAGATTTAGGTCTTTTTATGTTAGAAACTTTTGAACGTAAGGGGGAAAATATTTCTGATGTTCAATATGTTGCTTGGCTATTCCATGATATTGTTTATAAATTAGATTCAAAAACTAATGAAGAAGATAGTGCTGCTTTTTTTGAAGTTTGCAATAAAGAACAAGATTTCGGATTTGAAGATTCAGAAGTTCAAAAAGTAAAGCAGATTATATTAGATACAAAAAAACATAAGTCTACTATTGAAGATTCTAAGATTGTTCTTGATGTAGATATGCATAGCTTGGCACTTCCTTGGCATTCTTTTATAGAAAATAGACAAAAAGTAGAAAAAGAGTATTCTGCTATTTATTCCGACGAAGAAATTAAAAACGGAGTTTTAGATTTCATTGACACAATTCTTAGAGATAAAAATATGATATTTCATACTTCTTTTTATAAAGAATATTTCTTAGATATTGCCATCGAAAATCTTCAAAAATACAGAGAGATGTTGTAGACATCTCTCTTTTTCTATATTAATTTTATAATTTTTTTTCCATAAGTAATCTTTCTTTTTCTCCATAAACAAAGATCTTATCAATTTCTTTAAATCCTGATTTTTCAAGATTCCTTTTTGAATTTATATTATCAGGATGAACTAATGATAAAATTATTTTTTTGTCTTGTATATTTTTTAATGAATATTGATGCATTTCATACTGTAAATTTAATCCTCTATATTCTGGTTTTATTACTGAACCGTTAAATGTTGCTGTTTTGAAACGGCAATAATAATCTGTTATTTTTTTATTTTTATCTGGTAAATCAAATAAAACTCTTGAATATCCAACCAATTCTTTGTTTTTAAAAACACCTACGCAAAAACCATTATCAAATAAATTTTTAAAATTATCTAAATTTCTTTTGTTAAAAAATTTTATATCTACATTTTCCTGAATTTCCAATAATTCAGGTATATGTTCTTTATTTAATTTTTGTATATGCATATGATTTCTCCTTCAATTACATTCTTATGCTTTTCTAATTTTAACATTTATAAATATTTATAATATTATATAATTAAAGATTCATTAAAATTTAACAAAAGTATAATAGATCTTGTTTTTTAAAAAATGTAGTTGCAAAAAAACTCATATACTTGTATAATATCACTAAATAAACAAAGAGGTAGAAAGTATGTCAAAGCAAATAACTTGTGGAGTCGTTTTCGTTGATACCTTAAAGCAAAAAATATTGATGGTTCATCCTACTAATCAAAAAGATTTCTGGGACTTCCCAAAAGGAAGAAGAGAAAACAAAGAAACATCAAAAGAAGCTGCTATTCGAGAAGTTTTGGAGGAAACATCTATATGCATTAATGAAGAAGATAAATTAATTGATTTTGGAGAACATCCATATAATAAACACAAAAGAATACATCTTTTTGTTTGTTATAATAAAGATATTGACTTTAATTCATTAAAATGCACTTCTATGGTCGAGAAAGAATATACTAGTTATCCAGAAGTAGATGACTTCAAAATGTTTAGTATAGAAGAAGCGGTTACTCTAATGTGTCCTTCTATGAAAACTGTTTTTGTTTGGGAATTAGAACAAAGAATACGACAACACTTTTAAATTAATACAAAAAATCCTTTTCAATAAAGGATTTTTTTATTATAATAATAAAAAATTTAAAGGAGTTTAAAATGTCAAAATGTAAATGGTTATTTGATTACCATATGTTAAAAGATGCTTACCACAAAGATCTTGTCGAATTATGTGAAGAGTTAAATATTGAATATGAAGTCCTAACTTATATTCCAAACTACAAAGCTCTGCAAATAACTCCATTTCAAGAAAATCCCACTTTTGAAAAAGGGGAATGTGTTGTTGCCTATGGTTCTATTGAATTCTTAGAAGCATTGGATTCTCTAAACATGGGTTATATTCCTTCTCGATATATGGAAATCAATGCACTGAAGTGCAGTCATTATCTTCCGAATATTCCGAGTGAATACTTACTTAATGACAACTTTATTATGCTTCCATATAAAGAGTTTAAAAAGAATCCCAATCGTATCTACGATCTTTACGAAACAAATAAACTTTTTGTCAGACCAGATTCAGGATTAAAAACTTTTGCTGGAACTACAATTCATATTGAAGATTTTGATTATGAAATAAATAGTCTTGAAAATTTAACTTCTGTTTTACCAACAACAATGATTCTTGTTTCTCCCATAAAAAAAATAGAAAAAGAATATCGTATTCTTGTAGGTAACAGAAAAGTGATTGCTGCTTCTCAATATAAAATTAAAGATACTGTTTTCATGAAGGAAGGTGCGCCAGAACAAGCAATTAAACTGGCAGAAAAAATAATCTCTTTACCAGAACAACCTGATATTGTTTATACCGTTGATATTGCACAAACAATAACTGGTGAATATAAAGTAATCGAACTTAATTCATTTTCTGCTGCGGGTTTATATCATTGCAATCCAGAAATTGTTTTAAAAAAAGTTTCAAAAATAGCAGAATTAGAGTATAATGGTGATATTAGCTTAGGGGAATAATAATGGAAAAAGAGATAAAAGAAGAAGTTTTTAACAATTTAGGTCGAGAAATACGAATGCTTTCTATGGGCGTTAGTCTCATTATAGATGAATATAAAAAACTTCAAGAAAATGGAGAAACGGAGATCTCTAGTGATTTAAAAGAAAAAATTGTTTTAACCTATCGTAATATGGATGATTTGGCTAAGTCTCATGCTGCCTCTCATTTTGATAACAAAGATAAAAACAAAACAAATGTTATTAGAGAAAAAAATGAAAAAATTGAAGAGTTGAAGAATCAATTAGGTGAGAAAGTTAAAGAAAATGATATTACTTACTACTTAAGTAAGATACAACGTGCAATTATTGAGAAAGGAAGAGAAACAGGATTATTCTTATATGGAAATGTTTCTGCTAGTGAATCTGGTATTGAAATTGTATTTGATTTCCTTTCTGGAAAAAAAGAAGAAACACGATATGCAAAAAATGAAGAAGAAGTAGAACAAATTAAAAATGAAAATTTAAGAAAAGAAAAAGCATTAAAAGATAATTTTGACCTTTCAGAAAAAAAAGAAATGGGAGACACATTAATCAGAATGACTCAAAGAAACATTGATTCTATTCTTGATATTGTTAATGAAGCAAGTGGCTTGGATTTTGAAGTTCTTTCATTTAGTAATGGTCGTTTTTCACCTTCTCATGATATTTTAAGAGAAATGAAATTATTTTATAACACTAGTGAACCTTCATCTCTTCAAATGTACTACGGAGATTGATCTATGCCTAAAAATCATAATTTTGAAAATCCTGTATTGAATTTTATTGGAATTGACAACAATCCTATGTCAGATGCAGAGTATGCGTCTCTTAGATTATCACTAAATACAATAAATCCTTACTATTCGTTGAGTGAAGAAGAGGACGATAAATCTACAATATTAAAGTTACATAATCTTATCTCTTATTTTGAAAATAATAATATTGATGTTGTTATTGTAGAAAATGATAGAAAACCTATTTCTTTGAAAAAATATCGTTCTATTATAAAAAAAGATATCATTAATCAAAGAAGGGTTAGTTTTGATACATTGCATGATTACACATTTCACTTTAAGTTTTCAGAAAACAATCAAAAAATGATTTCTGATATTGCAAAAGAAATACATTTAAAATCCACTCTTAAAGAAGATGATTTCGAGGGCGTTTCTTTTGAAGTTAAATATCACTCAACTCAATGGGGTATTTGCATTAATTGTGTATTACTAGATTTTGCTTGTTTTCATGAAAAAGAAGATTTTGAAATTTATCATAAGTTTAATGATTTTAATGATTCTATTAATAACGTTTTTGAAAAAGAACTTGGAGAAGATTTCCCTGACGTTAAAGCTCACGCTTCACATGATTATTACACAAAAGGTATTTCTAAATTTAAAGTTACTTTTTCTAACAAAAAAACACGTGAACCAATTTTTTTCAATCTTGAAAATTCCAAAAAGTTAGTTTCTTTTATTAATAATTATTACTCTGGAAAGAAAAGAAAAAATGAACTTCGATTAAACACTCGAAAAACGTTAGAAGGCATTGTTATAGATAGTTTTGTTTTCAATGTTGGTCACAACAAATTTCTAAAAAAAGATTAGTTTATGCCAGTATATGTCGATAAACCTATTTATGAATTTAAAGGAATGATAATGTGTCATATGATCGCTGATACGTTAGAAGAACTGCACGAAATGGCTGACAAGATTGGAATGAAGAGAGAGTGGTTTCAGAAAAACGCTTCATTTCCACATTATGATATCCCTAAAATGAGAAGAGAAAAAGCTGTTAAATTGGGTGCTATTGAAGTAAATAGAAGAGAACTTGTTTATAAAATGAGAGAGATTAGAGAAAAAGGTAATGCCTAAAAATGAAGAAACCTTATCATGAATGATAAGGTTCTTTTCCCAGTTTTTTATATTATCCAATATTATATTAACACTCTCAAAAAAATATTCTTGAGAATACATTTATAAAAAGGTCATCACTCCTCTTCGTAAATGTGAACAATCAAGTTCTAATTATTATTTTATACTATAGTGTTATTCTTGCAAATATTTTTTTTGAAATATTATAATATTCCTATAAAATAAAATAAAAAAAATTTAGTTGATAAAAAAATCTATTTATATTATAATGAGTATAAATAATTTAAGGAGACAAAAAATGATCCCAGAAATCGAATTCAAATCTTACGATAAACAACTAAAAAAAGGTTTAGATAAACTTAACTCTTATCATAATTGGATGAGAAAATTTTCTGTTCTTTTATTCTTAACTTCTATAGGTGGACTTGCTTACCTTTATGATATTCTTGGGAAAACAATTATTGCACAAGGCGATGGCATGGAAAAGACATTTCATAATTTAATGGTTGCACTAAATCAACCAGAAAACTTTAATATTGCCTGTGCTTGTTTAGGTGCATTAGTTGGTGCATTATTGTTTAATTTAATTCATAAAAAGCGATTAGATAGTCAAATTAAAACTTATATACAAGAAATCCATCCACATATTATTTCTAAACACAAAGGAATCTTCAAAAGTCATACAAAAGAAGCAATTGATTCATTTAGAGAAGAACGAAACAAAAAACGTCTAATTATGATTCTTTCTGAATATCATAGTAAAGTTGAATTTATTCTTAACAACTATGACGACCTTAGTGGTGAAATTTAAAATCAAATTTAAATTACAAAAAAGAGTGCCTTTCGGTGCTCTTTTTTTTCTATTAATATTGACATTTTTAAGATATCAAATCATAATCTTTTAATTAAACAACATAAGGAGATTATCATGTCAAAACTATATACCGTACTTAACAGTTCTCGACGAAAAATTAATATTTTTGCAAATGATGAAGCTCATGCTTCTGAATTGGCTGTTCTTAAAAAACATGGAAAAAAAGCGAGTAGTATGATTGTTAAAGACTATGACCTAAATAAACATAAATTACAAGAAAGAAACTATTTAATGCTTTTAGAATGCAGGAATGCGATTGGAGAACTAAAAAAAGATTCAAGTTTTTTAAAGATAGATCTTAATAATAGTAATATAGTTGATTTCGATGGTTGTTTTGTTGTTGAAAAAATAAGCTAATTTTTTACTTAAACGTTTTTTTAATATTTTTTCACATATTTAAAAAAAGGCTTTTTTTTAATTTTTAGGTTGCTTGAAACGTGATGTAGATAGTATTTTGTGTTGTAAAACAAGTTGACCTCAAGAATGTTATTATTTATAATTTACTCTATAAACGGTAGCGAATAAACCGTATTTTGAAAATATAAACAGGAGATTATTTAAAATGACAGAAGAAAAAAAAGAAAATTTCGAGCTGCGTCGTATTATTCGAAACACTAAAAAAATGGAAGAAGATTTCATTAAAAATAATCTAGATCTAAATAAAAATAATATTCAAGGCTGTAAAAATATTGATGGTGACGATACTAATTATATTTTTTCAAAAAGACAAGAATTAGTAATTAATAAAATTTTAGCTGTAACAACAAAGTCTGTTATAGAAAGTGATAAGTATGATCATACAGATAATTCCATTACTCGTGCAAAACGTATTTATTCTCGAAAAAAAGAAAATATTAAAATCATATCTACATTAATTCCTAATGGTGGTCTAATGATTAAATATTTTAAATATATAACCAAGTGTGGTGAGATTCCTTCTCCAAAAGTTACAGATAAACATATTCGAAATTTTATTGATAAATTACGCAATGCGTACCATAATTCAGAAGTTGTTTATGTCGATAACAAAAGAATGCTATTAACTCCAATTGAGTTTAGAACAGCAATGGAAAAACTGAAAATCTATGATGATATTGATTATATGGTAGAAGATTTTCAATATATTGAAACCAAAGAAAAAGAAACGGCATGAAAAATATGAAAAATCAAATTAATTATTGATTTTAATTTGATTTTAAGTATAATGGTTAAATCGAAGTGACTGACCAGTTGAGATCGAACACTTCCCAGCAAGAAATTGTAATCATGCAAGATGATTCGTAAGTGGTGACTGGATTTAAACAGAGGCTTTCAAGCCTCTGTTCTTTTATCTGGCATATTCTTCTGGTCTATACATTCCATATGAAACCATAACCCCTTCCATTTTGTAATCTTTAAAAGCAGTTCTTATATGGATCTCATCATAGCTTAAAGGAAAGCCCATTCCATAATATATATTTAATACTCCTGCTTGATTTTCTAAAATTTCACAATTTGTGTCTTCTGCATTTATAACAAAATCAAAAGCCCAAGGTTCATAATCTTCAACAAAAGCATAAGGTGTGCCTGATAATATTGTATATCCACTTGGAGTAACTTCAGCAGTATAATTACAACCTATATCTGAATCTTCTACATATATTTTTCCATTACCTAAATATTCAAAATAATCTGTTTCGAGAGTTATCAATTCTCTATCTAGCTCTATAAATTGTGCTTCTCTTCCTGCTTCTCTTGTTACCGACAAATACATTATGTGATCTGATATGTTTATTTCATAACCATTAGGAGCTACACCCGTAAAATTTACTTTAATTTGATTTTTTGAAATATTTTCTATTGTTATATGAGCATCTTTCACCATTCCACTATGGTGCTTACCATATAAATAACCATTACCTAGTTCTAAATCTGATTCATAAACTCCTTCTTCATTTTTTTCCATTTTGATAATTGTTGAATAGCTTTTCATTCCCTCTGAAACTATGTCTTTATAGTTCTTATATTTTATTTCAAATATTCCATTTCTTGAAGAAGATATCGATATAGCTTCTTCCTCTCTTAATGATTCTGGAAATTCTGTTGTCCATATACCAAATTCACCTTCAATATCTGGCTTTATTATTTCAGAAGAAGAGTTTCCTTCACCACCAGATCCACTATTACCACCATTTGAATTCTTATCTTCTGTTTTACAGCCTAATATTAGTATTGGAGATATAATCATTGCTAGTATCGTTTTTTTCATTTTAATAATTCCTTTTATTATTTACTTTATTTTTTTATCATTTATTTTTTATATTTCAATAGGGCTTATGTTATTTCAATGTCAATTTTTTTCTAAAAAAGACTTGATTAATAAATTTTATATACAATATAAAAACTTTGATTAACACTCAAAGTATTTAAACAAATGTGCTAACAACACAAAAATTAATCAAAAGTTAAATATGAGTAAAGATACTTCAATCGGCAATCGGCAATCGGCAATCGAATGAAAACGAAGGAACTTCGCCACGAAAGTTTTCTTAACCCAGATCTTCAATTAGCACTAAAATATTTTGAAAATAATTGATTTTTTACTTGATTTTTAAAGTCTTTTTTCATATAATAATTGTCGAAGGTTGGTTAATCACTACCTTCAATTAACTCAAAAGCAATAACATTGCTTAAATTAAACATTAAAGGAGTCCTATAATGGATAAAACAACTCTTGGTGATCGTATGAAACAGTACGAAGCTTCCACTGAATCTCGCATTCTTCCACGCCTTCCTGTAGTTATTCGTCTTGACGGACGTAGCTTCTCTAAATTTACAAAAGGTATGGAACGACCATTTGATGCTAATTTCCGTCAGGCTATGATTGAAGTTACAAAATATCTTGTTGAACAAACTCACGCTAAGATTGGCTATACTCAATCTGACGAAATTACATTAGTTTTATATACAGAGAATGTGCAGAATGGCTCAGTTCTTTTTGACGGGCGTGTTCAAAAAATTGCTTCTAATTTTGCTTCAATGGCTTCGGTCAAGTTCCTATTGGAGATGCAGAAACGTTTTCCTGAAAAAGTAGATGGTACAAAGACACTACCTTCTTTTGACGCTCGTGTATTTCCTGTGCCAAGCAAGACAGAAGCAGCAAATAACTTGGTTTGGAGATGTCAAGATTGTTGCAAAAATAGTGTTTCAATGGTTGCACAATGTAATTTCTCGCACAAAGAACTTCAAGGTCTTGACGGTAAACAAATGCAATACAAGCTTCTAACAGAGCGTGATATTAATTGGAATGATTTCTCTTCGAATGAGAAACAAGGCACTTTCATTCGTAAAGAAAAAGTTCAAATGAAATTGAGTGAAGAACGTCTTGCTAAAATTCCAGAAGATAAACGTCCAGAAGGTGGTATGGTTACTCGTGGTAAGATGGTAGAGATTGATATGCCTAACTTCCTAAAAGTTGCCAACCGTGTAGAAGTTATTTTTGATGGCGCACAACCTCTTCTTCAAGGTGAAGAAATAGATTCTATTGGTCGCCCTTAAAATATAATTTAAAAATAGAATAAAGGACACTAATTAGTGTTCTTTATTATTTTTCATTAAAAAAGCATATGTCATGTTCTTTTTTCTTTTTTTATATAGGTTTAAAAAGGATATATTTATACATATAATGATTTTTAACCTTTAAAAATCTTGTTCTTTTCAAAAAATATTCACTTTTATTTTCTTTTCTTTATTTCTATTGACTATAAAAACACTCAATAAATGATTTTTTTTATTATAAAATAAGTAAATTAGAATAATTAAATATTGATTTGTTTAAAAGTATTTTCTTACTTTGTTCTTATTTTAAATAAATATAATAAATTCAATTATTAAGTTTTATTTCTTGCTTCTTGACTCCTTATTTTAAAAGAGTAATATTTAGTAGTAAAATAATTATACTAAAGTTTTTTTTGTTAGTGTTTTAAATTTAATTTTTTTGAGAGGTTGTTATGTCTGATTTTGAATTATTACATCATAAACCAAATAAAATTGGTGAATCTGTTGCTTATAAAATTACCCAAGTTTTAAAATTCACTTTGAATATTTTTTATGGTAAAAAATATGCTAAACGTGCTGTTATTTTAGAAACTATCGCTGCTGTTCCTGGTATGGTTGCTGGCATGTTCAATCATCTTAAAGCTTTGCGTAGGATGAAAGACGATGAAGGTTGGGTTAGAGAATTACTAGATGAAGCTGAAAATGAGAGAATGCATTTAATGATTTTTTTAGATGTTGCAAAACCGACTTGGATTGAGCGTTTATTAGTTTTATTAGGTCAAGGTGCTTTTTTAATCGTTTACTCCTTACTTTATATTATATCCGCAAAAACAGCACATCGTGTTGTTGGTTATTTTGAAGAAGAAGCATGTAAAAGTTACACTGACTTTTTAAATAAAATTGATGACAATACTGTCGAAAACATTCCTGCACCTAAAATTGCAAAAGATTATTACAACCTTAATGAAGATGCTAAATTGAGGGACGTAGTATTAAAGATTCGTGAAGATGAAGCAAAACATCGTGATAGAAATCATGGTTTTGCAAATTCTTTTGAAGAAGGTGATTTGCCAGAACATCAAAAATAAGAAAAAAGGACACAGAGTGTCCTTTTTTATACCATTCTTCTTCTTGCTCTTGATTTTTTATTTTCTTCTTCTGCATACTTTTGTGATAACTTATCACTATATTCTTCTTTTGATTTAATTTCTTTCATTGCATTTGGAATATTAACTTCTAAAAAGACTTTATCAAAACTTACTTTATCTGGAATATCTTTTTTATGGTCAATATTTCCGTCCGAAAGTTTGAATGTTAAAGAATTAAGCCATTCTTCCTGTCTATTGTTTACATAATTTCTTGCGACTCCAAAATTTCTAAAATTTTTACATAGCTGATTTTGAGATTGATTTGCATTATATTTAATTTTTTCTATTTCTGTTTTTGCTATTTTTGATAAAATCTCAAAATCGTTGAAGTTATTCTTTTTTGTTTTTTCATTTAATATCGAAATTTTATTTAATATATCTAATGCTTTTTCTTTTTCTTTCTTAGTTTTGTCTTTATCTCCCAATACGAAAAGAGATTTAGACAATGAATTCTTTATATTAGATTTTAATACAGACTCATAAGCATTTTTTGAAGCATTCGCTATTTCCTTATGTGGACTAAAGCTGTCAGGTCTTTGATTAAAGTAATCGTCTTCTTTTAAAACATCTAGGGATTCTTGGTAATCATTTATTTTAAGAGATTTTATTTCTTTTTTTATTCTTAGATTTTTTTCTTCTAATTCTGATTTTTTATCAATATCAAATGTAAACATAGATTTTAAATTATTTTTTCCTATATTTAATGTTAACCATGTTTTTTGAGCTGATTTTTTAGGACTTGTTATATGCTTAATCATGTCACCTACAACACTAGACATCCATTGTTCTATTTTAAATTCTTTAAATGTTTTTGATAAAGTTCCTCTGATAAAGGATTCTGTTTGAACATCTGCATTTTGGTTTTTTGCATATTTTAATCTTTCGTTCATTGCTAAATCAGTTCCTTCTTCTGAATAAGCCGCTATATCTTCTGCCAACTTACTGTTTTTTAGCATATGAGAACTTGCTGCTGCAATTGACAGCGACCCAAATATCTTTGAATATTCCAAAACTTTATGAAAATCTACTACATTTGTGTCAAAGTATTGATTAAAAGATATGCTTAATTTAATTAAAGTTATATCAAATTCAGACATTTGCTCCGATTTGAGAGATTGACCTGAATTATAAATAAAATCAGCAACATTTGCCATTACTTTGTTTGACCCTTGGTTCACTCTATCTTCTTCTAACAATGACTTTAAAGGAGATAGTGTATTATCGATATTATTCATGTTAGGAATAATTTTACTAACAGTAGAACCAAAAAGATTATAACCAGAGGCTTGATCTAGAATTAATAAACCACCCGTAGCAAAAATTGTCTTATATGCTAAATTTCTGTAATCTTCACTAGACTTATTATTTTTATTTTTGATATTTAAATTAGCAACAAAATCTCCAAATCCTTCTGCTTTAGATTTTTTATTCTGTCTTTTTTCAATTTCTTTTTGTTTACTTGCTAAAAAATCTTTAATCGATTCATTTTCTGCTGATGACATATTGCTTACCCTTTTTATTTAAAGTATAATAGTCAACATTATAACATTTTTTTTATTAAAGGAAAATCAAGTCAATGATAAATAAAGAACAAATGGAAAAAGAGGTCTTAATTCTAAACGGTGTTGAAGTAAATATTCTTTCATTTGAAGAGAAAAAAAAATATTTTTCAAAGTTGGATCTTGAAAAATATAGAAAATCAAAAATAAATTCATTTAATTATTTTTATTCTTTTTTTGATTCTATATTCTCAACATATTCATTACTTAATGATAATATAGACAATCAAATTATTGACTTTAATTGCTATGAGAACAATACTCATTATGTTTCAAATTTATTGATTATTTATTCTAATTTTATAATAAAAAGTAAAGACATTATTCTTTCTACTTATCAAAATTATTTTAATGATAAAGATGAGATTGAAAAAGATATTTATCGTAAGTTATATTTTGATTTCAACGATAAAATAAAACTTTTAGATATTGAAAAAGATAAATTAATTAAAAAACTTGAAGAAAATATCTGCAAAAGCTCTTTTGTTTCAGAATCAGAAAGGAAACTTCTTTCTTCTTGGAATAATTCAATTTTTGTAAAGTATCTATTTAAAAATAAGGTTCATTTAATGTTAACAAGAGAAGAAGATGCTAAGTTAAATATAAAAGATATCTCCAAATCTCTTAATTCTTTTATTTCTATTATTGATTCTGATTCGTTTCTTTCTATACCATATCTAGAAGAACGAGAGAATTATATTTTGTTTAAATCTCATAGTAAAAACATAATTACTTCATTTGATAAAATTATAAATAAATCTTTTGAAAACTATGTACCAGAGAAAACATTTAATAAAAAAGAATTGAAAATTTTAAAAAAATTTAAGTCAAAATATTCATCATAAAAAAGATTGTAATCTGACTTTTTTTGTTTGTTATCTTTACTTAAAAAAAATTACAATTTTCTAGTTAAAACCATAAAGTCATTTCTTTTATTTTTGTTTTTTTTTCTTGAAAAATATTTGTTTTTATAGTATTCTACCAAGGTTATATTATTTTTTATAGAGGTAAATTTTTTATGGACGTAAAAATGAAATCATTTGTTCAATTTAAGTGTAAAGAACATTTGTTGTTGATTATCAATAGGAATGATGCATATCCTACTTTAAATAAAATTTGTTTAAATTGTGATTTAAGTTCAATAAATTTTACGCAAAGTGTAAAAAATATAAAAAAAGGTAAGCCTTTAAAAATTGAAAACATTTGTTTCAATTTTTTTATCAACGACAAAGAATATTTTAATGGATTTCATTTTTTTGAAATAAAATCTAAGAATGAATCATATATCTTTTCTTTTGAATTGGAACGATATAAAATTGATTTAGAAATTGATAAATATTCTTTAAATGAAAACAATGAGTTTGTTTTGAAAAATGCTCTTGTAAATACAACAATGATTAGATTGGGAAAAATTAATGAAATATAACTTTTTACCTATTACAAAAGATACAATGAATGCATCAGAAAATGAATGGAAAGAATTTTTATATTCTCCTTCTTTTTTATGGCTACTTGTTTGCTCTTTTTTTGTTTATTTATTTTTTAACGGCATTGCTGTTTTTATTTTTATCTCCATACTCAGCAATATTTTTGCTTATAGTTATGCTGAGTACAAAAATCCTTGGGATTTTACAAAAGAAGTTTTTAATACTTATAATAAGAAGGAAAGTCTTATTTTTAAAGCAATAATCTTAATTATTGGTGCAATTAACTTTAATACTGGATTATTTAAAGGTGAATCCGAAGCAATTCTTGATCCTGTCTTGAGCATGTCTGTACAACAAATAAAAGATAGTAAAGACATTGAAGAAAAAGACAAAACGGAATTTCTTTTAGTGAAAGAAAAATATGAAAAATTATTAGCTTTATCAAGAGAACAAATTAATAATAGCCCAAATCTTTCAGAAGCAGAAAAACATGAATATTTGTATTTTAAAGACAATGAAAAATTACCGACCCTTAATCTAAGTAAAGATTTAATTGGGCGTCATCCTTTTTTATCGGAAGAAGAAAGAAAAGCATATGTTAAATTTAAATCTGCAAAAGAAAGTCGAGAGGTGTTACGTTCAGGAAGTATGACTCAAAAAGTTATCATTATTTCTGTTGTTTCTATTGGTTTTGGATTTGCTTTATTTTATATGCGATTTGTAAATGATTATATTTCAAATATTACGTCTAGAAGATTTATTGTTTTTAAGGATTATAAACATGTTCTTAATGTTATTGAAAAAGACTTTAAAGAAAGAAGACTTAAGGTTTGCAGCCATTTAATTGTATTTATTTTCTTTATATTTTCATTAAATATCATGTTTGATAATGCAGATTATTTAAACGTACTTCTTCTTACAGGGTTCTTTACATATGAATTTTTCACATACAACAAAAATATTGTTGCAGAAAGTGATAATAAAGAAGAATATTATATTTTTGCATAATATTTATTAATACAAAAGAAAAGAAAAGAGAGTTTTTGGAACTCTCTTTTTTATTGACCAATTTTTATTTTATGCTTTAATTACTGATAAAACGACTAACAAAAAGGACACAATCATGGCAACGTTTTCAATTGAAAAAGATATTTTTGGTCAAAAGATATTTTTCGAAAAAAAAGGCAAGAAATATTACATTGGTAATGTTATGTATTTAAAAGATCAAGAGCAACTAGAGATTACAACCCCATTTTATGAGCATAAAGCACATAAAATACCTATCTTTGCTGAAATTGAACTTGAAATGGACCGAAATACTTCTATTATTTATCATCAAGTTAATATTGAAGAAAACACGCTGCTATATAAAAACATTCAAGATTTTGATGATTTAAAAATTGGAAAAACGCACCCAAAGATTCAAAGATTAATGGCTACAAAGAAAAAATATAATGAAGTTTTCACAAAATGTAAATCTCAAAATAGAACTATTTACTTTTTCATTAGACATCTAATTGAAGATGAAGAAAATGAATTTGGTGAAATTATTAATGGTAGTAAAGTTGATAATATTTTAATAGGAGCTTACCTATATGAACCTCAACACATTGATTCAGAAGTTTTTGAGCCTTTGAAATGGATATACAACAGTAAGATTCTTATTAATAAATTAACCCCTGTTTTGTAATTAAATTACAAAAATGCTCTTTTTTTGTAAAACACCTTGACTTTTGATGTAATTTTGCTACACTTATTACCTAAGCTAATTTCGTGTAAAAAGAGGATTTATGAAAAAAATATTTAAGAAAATAAAAAACAGTCAAAATAAAAACAAAAACAATTTTGTTGCTAACTTATATGAAAGCAAAGAACCAGTTAAGCAAAGTGATACTATCGGTGATATAACTTCTAATTTTAACAACAATTTTGTATACAAATCTGGTATCTTTTCTTTACCTAGATAACAAAAATTTAAAAAATAGACTTTTGTCTATTTTTTTTTATTTTTTGTGTATAATAATATTTAGTTGGCTTTAAGATCTAGATTTTTTATAAAGTTGCGCTAAACTCATTATATTAATTTAGGATTTTTTAATATGGAAATTATAAAGAAAACGTTTAATATAATAGAAAACAAAGAATTATACAAAAAAGTTCTTGTAGATTTAGGTCAAAACAAAAGCATTGAATATTGGTTAAACTCCTTCGGTGAGATAGATAGAGCTAATAAACCTGCATTTATACTTAGAGTTCAAAACAGAATTAGAAAAAAGATTTATTTTAAAAATGGAAAACTTCATTCTTATAATGACAAACCTGCTTATGAATATAATGACCTTAGTTTTTCAAATTCAACTAAAACTAGAGTCTGGTTTAAAAATGGACTCATACATAGAGAAAGCAATCCTGCTATATCTATAAAAGACATGTACAATAATTATATACTTAAAGGTTTCTTTCATAATGGTAGAACAACAATTAGTCAAAATGGAAGTTTTATAAGACAGTTGAGTCCTGATTATACAGAATACTTCTTTTTGAAAGATAATAAAACTACTGAAGGATTTAATTATTTTCATTATAGCGACAATAAACTTTCTGTTAAAAAAAGATTACATGTTGACCTAAATGATTTAATGAATGATTTCTATTTCAAAATAACAAAAGATATTGTAAATGAAAATTACAATGAAGAATATTTTTTAAACGTTGTTACTTTTCTATCATTAGATTTTTTAAAAGTAAACACAAGAGTTCATGAAACAGAAGAGTATTATGGATTCCCCACTTCTATCAATTTAGAAAAAGATAAATTTATCTTAGAATGGAGAGACGGAATTGATTTACATCGTAAAGATAAACCCGCAAGAATAACTTATTCACGAAACTCAATCATTGAAGAAAATTACATTAATGGGAAAAGCTTAAATTGTAAATATACACCATTTCTTTTAACTTATAATCGCAAGGATCTCTGCTTATTAAATTTTAAATTTAAAAATTCTAACATCCAAGACTTTTATTCTGATTTAGGACTTGACCCTTTAAATCTTGACAGTGAAGACAAAGAATTAATTGATTTAAATTTTTCAAGTTAACCGTTGATTATTCTATATAAAAAGATAGTTTTTATGCTATTTTTTTTATTTTTATCCCTGGTAATGTATTAAATTGTTTGTTATATTCTTATCACAAGTTAAGGAACACTTTCTTTTGTCACTTTTCGAATGAAAATAAATAAAAAAGTATTGACTTAAAAATGCAAAAAATGATATATTTTAAACAACTTAAACTAGAATTGAAAACTTTGAAAAAAACTTAAAAGAGGATCATATAATGAATCTAACTAAACTAACTAAAATTCTTGTAGAGCTTGGTGTTGAATCAAAAGAAGTTAAAGATCTGCAAATGGCGCATAACCGCTACATTCGCTCTGCTGTCGATAACCGTCCAGCGATGAGTCGTATCAATAACTTTATGGAAGATTTTCGTGACGAACACGGTAACGAACTTGCAGATACAGCAATTGCACATGGTGCAATCATGCATTTAACTCGTGCTAATGCAAAAGTTTCAGGTAAAGTTAAAGAACGTATTGCTAACAGTAAAGAAGTTCAAGCTTACATTGTTGCTTTCCAAAGCGCACCAGAAAAACCAGAGTACGACGAACTGGCTGTTGAAAACGAAATGTTCGACCTGTAATAAAAGAAAAAAGAGCTATCGAAAGATAGCTTTTTTTTAACTTAATTTTAATCTTGATTTAAAACTTAAATCTTCTTTATTTAATTTAAAATATCTCTCAAGGTTGCATTCTTCTTCTGTATTTATCTTATCTATAAAATAGCTATATGAATGACCGTCTATATGCTCTAAATGATTAACATTTATTGCATTGTAAGACCTATCTATATACATAATCCTTATTAGTAAATTATTCTCATTAAGCCCAAATAAAAAATCATTACATTCTTTTACTTCTTTGAACCCTAAATATTCCATTTTTTCTTTTAGATCTTTTCTCATACGTAACCCCTTTCATTACTACATATAATAATATTTTAGCATTTTATTAACATTTCAACAATGTTTTTAATACTTTTTGCTGAAACTATTCTTTATTATTTTGGCATTTATCAAAGTTTTTCCTTTAAAAAATATTCCTTATTTTTTTATTTTTTATTATTTTTTTATTTAGTCAATAAAAAAAACCACTCGAAAGTGGCTTTTTTTTTATTGTGTGACCTTAAACAAGTCTTAACCCTTCTTTTGTATGTTGATCTACTATCTCAACAAAATTAGGATTTACTGTAATTGAAGATATTTTGTTTTCTTTTTTAGTAACTACAAAAGTTAGATCTGTCTGACTTAATAATCTTTTTTCCAATTCTTCAATTTTTATATCAACAGGTTGTAAAGTTATTTTAGCAAATGCACCAGATATCCAAGCTTTTAAACCTTCATCTTTTAATTCAATCTCTAACTCTTTATTTAAGAAAGAATATAAAGATTTCATTGAAGACTCAGTTACTACCTCAAACATTTCCCATTTGTCTTTTATTTCTGGTTTATTAATTATTATTGTCTGTTTGCTTCTATATCTCTCATTTTGTTCTGCAGCACAATCAACATATTGATTATAAGTATATCCTTTTGGCATTTTAATCATTGTTGTTAATGTTGGCTCTCTAAAAACAGTTCTTCCTTGGTCAATAATTTTTATTAAATTTTCTTCTTCAATAACAGATCCCAAATCTTTTTCTTTTATTGGTAAATATTCAATTTCAACTTTATTATTTAAAAAAGCTTCAATTAAAGGTTTATTTTCCTCTAATGGAATCAATTTATTTTCTGTTCTTTTAAAAAGTGATAGAAAACCTGCCATACAAGCATGAGCTGATTGAGCTGCTAATTTTCCATTTGGAACTCTTTTATTACTATTTGTTTTTAAATCTGTTCTTATGAAAATTTTAACTTTTTTCATCTTTTTTTACCTCAAAATTAATTTCCTCATTATAACAAAATCAAAAAAAATATTCAATAAAAATATTTGTTTTAATATATCAATCACTTTCTAACCCTTATTCTATATAGTTTTATAGTATTTTTTGACAAAAAATAAGGACTTGATTTTTTCTAACAAAAAGCTAGAATGGAATTGTAACATTAAGTTATTATTTTCATTACCAAGTTAAGGGAGGGTAATATGAGATATGCTTCAAGTGATAAAAACAAAGCTTTCGAAGATGGGGTTTTAACAAGGTCACAAGGTTATGGCAAATATTTTAATCCATTCAGAGACGACAAAAAAGGGGACTTATATAGGGAATGGTTAAAAGGTTGGTCAAATCAAAATAATTTAATGTCAATATAAGGAGAAATAAAAGAATAAGATAATAAAAAACTTCAATTTCCATTGAAGTTTTTTATTTTTAAGGACCTTTTATTTTAATTTATTAATGGTAAAATAATTAATAAATAAGAAAAAAAAGGATTATATAAGATGGAAAAAATGAAGAAATTAAAATCTAATGGCTTTACAGTTGTTGATTTTTTTTGTGGCGGTGGCATTGGAGCCGTAGGCACTGAATATGCTGGATTTAATACTATCTTTGCATTTGATAATAATAAACATGCAGTTAGAAGTTATAATGAAAATTTAAAACATAAAGTTGCTGTTGTTCTTGACGCTAAAACAATTACTTCAAAAGATATACCTTATGCCGATTTTTATACTGGTGGCTTTCCTTGTCAACCATTTAGTATTGCAGGAAAGAATCTAGGTGTTAATGATCCAGATAAAGGGAACTTAGGATTAGTTATTACTCAATGTATTCTTGATAACGAACCAAAAGGCTTTATGTTGGAAAATGTTGGTGGATTGTCCAATAAAAGAAATATTCAGTTTTTAGAAGAACTTGTCGAATTATTATCTGAAAAATATAATGTTACTTGGGAAAAAATAAATTGTCTAGATTATGGAGTTCCACAAGAAAGAGTTAGGATCTTTATAATGGGTGTTCATAAAAAGTTTAATTCTAAATTTGAGTTTCCTGAAAAAACAAAAGAAGTTTACACTGTTCGTGACGCTATCGGAGACTTACCTAAAATACCAGATAATAAAAACAATCATGACGATTTAGAAAAATTCAAATTAAGAAATGATGAAAAACCATATGCTCACAAAATACCTGTTGGAAAAAATTGGAAAAGTCTTCCTATTGAAGATCAAAAAGCATTTATGAAAAAAGCATTTTATTCAGGTGGTGGTAGAACTGGTTTTTTAAGAAAAATTGACCCCGATAAACCTTCAAAAACAATTATGTCTACGGTTATGGGTAAAGCTACCGCTTTAATATTAGATTGGGGTGTGAATGATCAAAGAAGATATACTGTTAGAGAATCTTTAAGATTACAAACTGTTCCTGATCATTATGTTTTCCCAGAAGATATCTCTCCTGCTAAAAAATACGAAAGATGTAGTGGCATACCAAGTTTAGTTTCATATAAATTTATGCTTCAACTTAAAAAATGTGTTGAAAAGAAATAATAAAAATAACCAGTTTTTAACTGGTTATTTTTTCACCTATTCTTGAGCTTTTAATCTCTTTTACGTTTAAGTTTTGATATGTTCTAAATATTTTTTCTTTTTCTGTACCTTTAAGTTTTAAATCTATATATAAAGAAATCATTTTTGAAAACATAGTGATAAAAATAGAATCTCGATCAATATTTATTTCGGAATCTCTTATTTTTTTTAAGCCTGTTTCTCTATCAATTAATCTTTTCTTTCTTCTATTCCTTTTTAATATTTCACCTGATTCAAGCCATAAAATATTTGTTGATTTTTGAAGCATTTCCATTTCATTTTCTTTTTTATAAAATATATCAAATATTTCTTGATCTTTTTCATTCCATTTTTGTTGAGCAGTCAATACATAAGAAGCCCAATCAGAAAATTCAGAATCTTCCAATCGTTTTAAATTTTGAATTAGCTTTCTAAAATCTTTTTCATCACCATTCCAATAGACCTCTTTAAATATATCTTTTTTGCTATGCAGAACGGAAATCGGTTTTGTTGCTTCGACCCAACCTTTTGATAATTCTATTTCATAATCTTTAAAGTTAAATCCTAAAATTGTTTTTATTTTTTCCATACCGACCTCACAATATTAATTGAATATTATATCATAAGTTTTTATTTTCCTCAAATAAATAAAAACTCAATCAAGGGAGACGATTGAGTTTTGTCAAAAAAAATGTCATTTTATTATTCTTTTTTATTCTTGTTCTTGTTCTTGTTCTTGTTCTTCTTTTTCATTCTTTTTTTGTTTTTATTTTTTTTATTTATTATAGTTTTGCGTCAAATTTTTCACCAGATAAAAAGACTGATTGATGCTCTAATGGTCTTGTTTCTAGTGAAGACGGAATAATAAAAAATGATGCTACAATTGCTAAAATCAATAGTATTTCCATAACTTCTCCTAATTCTTTGTTATCTCTAATAAAGATTTTACTATTTTTTTTTGTTATCGTAAAATGAAAAAAACTTATATTCTAATATATAGTATTGTTTTCTATATTAAATTTTGGTTTTTTTTCTTTAGTTGGTTTTTTACTCTACTTTTTTTACCAAAAGGTTCTTTTATATTTTGTTTTTGTTTTGATAATGATATTTTTTATATTTGAAATCAATTAATATTCATTAGTAAAACTAATTCGAAATGTTTCGCAAACGGTTTATTGACATTTATCAACTCATCTTTTATAATTGTATTCAAAATGAGGGATTAAAATGATTAAAATACAAGGCTATACTCTTAAAACAAACAAAGCCTACATTAAAACAAAGAAAGAGATACAAAAAGTCATTGAAATAGAGCATAGAATGTATTCAGCTTTCCTTAAAAAAGCACTTATTTACATTAAAAAAAATAATATAGAAGAAGTTAGAGATAAAAATTTTTATTATCAAATATTCAATGAAGTCGTTTTGGAAACTAGAGATATTTCAAAATATTTTGGTTTTAGGTTGAAAAACATAGATTCCTTAATTTCTATAGTAATACAACATTGCTTAGAAGAAGGCATTGAAAGTTATTTAAAGCGTGTAAATAAATTTTGTAACTACAAAAAAAATAATGTTGAATTTCCTTATGGCAAATTGTTTTTTAACGACAAAAACAAAGCAGTCACTCTCCTTACAGAAGATGAGCCTTACGATATTTATTTTCAATATTATTTCTGGAATAAAAAATATACCGATTATTTTTATTTTTATGGAACTAATAATAATTCTGATTTTTACTCTCTTGAAAGAAAAGGTAAAACGACCATCCATGAAAACAAAATAAAAGATATTTTTGAGTTTGATATAAAAAAATTAAAGGTTAAAGAATAGCTTTTTTTCTTGATTTTATAAGGTTTTTTTGATAATGTTAGTTTTAACAAGTATTAAAAAAGGATTAAATCAATGAAACCCCGGCTCTATTATAGATTAGCAAATATCAAAAGTGTTTATCTTTCACATGAATACAAAAATGAAGCATTGAAAGAATATGTTCGGGATTGCTACTTTGCTCATCTATTTAATATGTATCAATTTGAAGAGATTCTTGTAGACGATATGCATGTCATTATTAATGAGAATGATTTTAAAAAGATTTCTTCACCAATCGAACCTTATATCAAAAAAAGAAATGATACAGGTAGAATCAAGCCTGTTACACTTTCAGAAGACGCTTTTGAGTTAAACTCTCCTTCCAATAGTTATATTATTGGGCGATTCACAAGAAATTTTGTTGCCAACAATAGCAAAAAAGGACTTCAAAGCATTAAGAATAATGCTTTAAAATATGAACGCCATTATAGAAACCTAAAAAGAATAAAGAACGCTAAAACTATTGTTTCATTAGATTTTGAATACAATGGTTTGTCATTTGATTGCGTTTCTGAGGTTGGTGTCTCTTTGTATTACCCAGAAACAAAAGAAACAATTTCACTCTATTATATCATTGATGATTACCAAAACACCAACAAAAAGAAAGAAGGTCTTCGTAATTCTTTTCATTTTGGAGAAACAAGAATTGTTTCAAAAGAAGAAGCATATCAAGAAGTAATGCTTTATATAAAAGACGCTGGATTTCTTGTTGCACATGATATTGTAAATGAAATGCAAATACTAAAGATTAAACCTAATTGGGATCAAATTATTGATACTAAATATTGTGAGTTAACAATGGAACCACAAGAGAAATATTTATCATTAACAGAAGCATTAAGAAAAAGAAGTATTTCTTGCTCTCATTTACATAATGCAGGTAATGATGCTGCATATGCCTTAAAACTCGTTTTACATATGTATGACGAAGTAATGCAAAAAGAACATAAAGGAGTAGCTTAAATGATTTCAGAAGATAAAAACTTTTTTTACGATAGTCCAATGAAATTTATTAAATTTATTAAAATGTCTGTTACTTTTAATGATAGTTGCAATACTGTTGAAAAAAAACTAGAAGAATTTATTTTTCTTTTTAATAAAGAAATAGAAAGAGTTTGTAACCATGAAGAAAAAAGAAAAAATATTGTAAAATATGCAAGAATAGCAGAAGATTTATACAAAGCAGAAAACGATATAAAAGAAGGTAAGAATCCTAGTAGTAAAAATGTTAAAGATTTGATTTCATTATTTGAATGCATTCAAGAAAAGAGAAAATTAGAGCTTAGTCAAAAGGGTTTTCAAAATGACATTGCACTCAGATTAAAAAGAAAACGAGCAAAATATCTTATTGATTTAACCAATGATTTTGCAAAAAAATTATCAACCGTTTCTATGACTACATTAACAGAAGAAGAATTAGATTTTTTAAAAATAGAGTATAAAAAGTTGCTTTTAGCTGTTTTAAATAACAATTTAGAATATTCTTATGTTACATTAAATACGAATTTATTAATTGAAAATGATTTTGTTTTTCTTAGTAAAGAGCGAATGCTTAACGATCTAAGAGAATATATTAAAGATTTTGAAAGTATATTAAAAGACAATAATATGCTTATAAAAGTAAATCTAAAAGAAGAAACGAAAAATCTTTTACAAGTTCAAATCAATAGAAGAATAAAACTTGATGACCTAAGCAATAAAATAGAAAAACTAACAGAAAAAGCTAATAAAAACTTTACAGTAGACACAAAGCTTCAGAAAATATATGAGTTCTAAGGAGATACACTATGATTGTTAACAGCATAACTAAAAAAAACAGCTCAGAAGATTTTGAATCTCACTATAAAGAAAATTTCAAAAAAGTTTACAGTGACATATTGAAAACTTATTTAAAAGCACAGTGTGAAGGTAAGGATACTAGTGCATATTTGAAAATGGTTACTGTATTTGAAAAAGTTCAGCAAAAAATAAACAAAGATCCCAACTTCTCTATTACAGAAGAGTTTGTTTTTAATGATCTCGTAAGAGAAATGGTTTCATTAAATATGTTAAAGAGATTACCTGAAAGACAATTAATTGGTGATAAAACTGTATATGAAATGAGAATACACTCAAATCATATTGTTGAAGAATGGATCAAAAGAGGTTCTTCAAATAAAGATTTTCTTTATTCTTTTTAAGTTTTATTGACTTGTTTTTACAAAAACAGTATAATAAGCCTATGATTATAAGAGTAGAGTGAGAACCTTTACTACATCTAGGTTTATTAGATTACCTTCAGTTTCCATTATAAAAAATCTTCTTATTAAATAAATAAACAATCGACACAATATCTTACTTTTACGTTTGATGATTGTTCGGGAAACAACTTTTATCAAACATAAATAAAAAATTAAAGGTAATTTATTATGTTAACAGAAAAGCAATTAATCGAGAAATTTGGATTTTCAAATGAAGAAAATTTCCTAAAAACCACAAAACTATTTGCAGAAGCAAATAACTGTAATCTTAATCGTTCAAGGCATCGATTTGTAACAAAACTAGGCTTTGCTAGTGTTAAATCTTATAGAGAAGAATTAAGAAAAGCAACCACAAGAATAGAAATAAAAGATCAGACGGGATTATTTTATACAGAACAAGAATTTGAAGATTTTTTTGGAAGCAATGGCTTTGAGAAAAATTCTTTCCTTAGAAAATCAAAAAAAATATTTTTCACAAAAGATTGTATTTTATTAGAAAATTATGTTTCCAATATTAAATCAGACTTTATTTCAGTTTTGGATTCAATAAAAAAAGAATGCTCTTATTCAGGCTTTTTGACTGACATTGAAATATTAACAACACCTAACAATAAGTATAAAGATATTCAATTGTATAAAGCTACAATTCCTTATTCTACAATCAGAGAACTAGGGACTAATATTGCAGAACTTATAAATTCAATAAATGATGATTTTGTTTTTGAAAGTCATTTTTCTGATTACATAGATTTTCTTTCACATAAATTGCATACTGGATATATTTCTAACAGTCCAGAATATTTAGAGCTTAAAAGATATAGTCCGACTAATGAAAGAGAAGTTACACAAGAAGAAAAACTAGATTTTATTGATTATTGGGCTTGGAATCGTAAAAAAGATGTCAAAGCAAACCAATATTTTAGAGCTAATCTAATTTCTAATTACATTAAAAAGGTTATTACAGAATGAGTTTTGATTTAAAAACGCCAAAACCTTATATTATCACATATGAAAATAATCAAATGATTGTCTCTATGATGACATACGAAATGTTCTCATTTAACAAAAAAATGATAGAAGAATCCCTATCTTCTATCAAATTTAAAGGTTTTGTTATAATTGATTCATTAACTAGTCTAGGAACATCTCATAATCGTTTTATTAAACTTTATTTTAATGGTTCTATTTTTGATAGAAGCATAGAAGCAGAACTTATTGCTCCTAAATATCAGTTCTTAAAAGAAAGAAATGATTTTTATAGAGAGAAGAAATCAATTTGGGAAAACTCTCATATTTTAAGTGAAAAGGCAATCTCTGATTTTTTCAATGGTGACAATTTCAGGGAACTTCATTGTCTACCCTATTTTAAACAAATATTAAAAGATTTAAATGTAAAAGAATTTTGTTTTGAAGGTGATTTCATTGTTTATCATTATTTAGTTGCTGATAACATGGATTATTCTAATCTTAATGTGCTTTATGAAGATATTCAGATCAGTAAAGAAACTGAATTAGAAGAATTGCTGCTTGATATTTTATCTGACATTGGGATTGATATTTTTAGTTCTGAATTACCTTCTAAAATCTATACCGAAGACAATTCTTTTAATGCTGAATATTCCCCTTATTTTTGGAAGGAACATATATTCAATAAACTTGAAAAAGAAATTGATAAATATTTCAAAGAATAAAAAAGAAGGCAGGAAGCCTTCTTTTTTTCTTATTTATATTCTTCTTCCATTTTTTTGTCATATTCAATTAGATTTGGATATTTATGAAACATAACTTCCCTCATTTTTTCAGGTAATGGTAATTTTGAAGTATGAGATCTTCTTATAAATCCTTCTAATGTCTTTTCTGACAAATGATATTTTTCTTCTACTTCGTCAAGAAGTATATTATCGATAGTAACAGCTTTCATTACAGGTGAAGATTCCACACACCTCTTAGCAAAATGAAATTCAACTTCTTCATGATCTAAAATATTACCATCTTCGTCTCTTTTGAAAAACATTTGACCTGTATATGGTATTTGTTTAAATTTTGGAAGTTCATCTGGTTTTGTTTTCTTTGGTGCTTCTCTATATTCTTCTCTAATATCTTTACTAATAAATACTTCTTTATCATAATCAACTTCTGTTAAATGAGTATTTCCGTCTATTTTATTTAATTGCTCAAAGACATATTCTACTACTGGGACAGACATTCCATTTGCTTGGAATCTTGGTTTATCACCTTTTTGATTTTTATATGTAGAATCAAAGAAATCATCTGGAATACCTTGAAGTCTTAATCTTTCTTTTGGAACCACTCTTCGTATGGAACCATTTTTAATAACTACGTCAGTAGAACCTTTAAAATCTCTTTTGGCTATTGTATTGGATATACCAATTTCTTTGAATTTATCAGAACGTTGTCTATTGTAAAATGCGAAGTGATCTTCTGGATTTGTTGATTTTTTATTAAAATCAAATTCGAAGTGATCATCAAAAGCTTTTTCTTCTTTCAATAACTCTTTTGATTGTCTTTCTTTTATATCAAATATATTGTTGTTTTTAGGCAGTCCTGATTTGACACCTATCATAAACAATCTTCTTCTTCTTTGTGGTATACCAAAGAATTTTGTATCTAATAAAGTCCAAGCTAAATCATACCCTGTTTCTTTAAAATAATGAAGTATTTCTCTAAATTCAGACCTCTGACCCGCAGAATATACCCCAAAAACATTTTCCCAAACAAAATATTCTGGTTTTATTTTTTTTATCGCTTCAACACCATTTACAAAAAGTTTTGATTCAACATTTTGTAAACCGTCTCTTTTACCAGACACTGAAAATCCAGTGCAAGGTGTTCCCATTGTAATTATATCACCATTTAAAGATTTTACGTCAACTTTTTCTATGTCATATAATTGTTTTACATTTTTAAATTGCTCTTCTAATATACCTATTAAAAACGGTTCTATCTCAGAACTTAAATAATCTAAATCTTTTTTGTCTATACCTATTTTATTTGCGAACGCTAATGGAAAACATCCTACTCCGTCAAATAAAGATACCAACTTTCTCTTCCTAAACCTTTTTGATATCATTTCTTTCTCCTAAAAAATTGCCTTAACCCTAACACAGCAAAGGCAATTTTGCAAACTCCTTTTTTGTTTTTTTATGTTAACCACGTTCTTTTCTTTAAATCCAATTCCGAATTTAAATTTTTTGAAGCAACTATGAATTTTGCTCCATTTACATTTACTATTTTTGAATGTGGAAAAACAGATTTAACTTCTTCCAAATATCGTTCTGTTTTCATTCTATTTTGAAATCCGTCTCTTGTTTTAATAGGTTTTAATTCATTTAATGGCGTTTTATTTTTAGCTTCTTCTTTTGTTCTTGTTCCTTCATAAATTAAGATGACAAGATAGCCTGATTCTTTATTCAACGCATTTTCTGCTTGTTTTAGAACAGATTTTCTAATTTCTTTTTCTGATATAGTGTTTAATACATTATTTAATGTAACTAAATCAGCATTACCATTCATACATTTATGAATTGATTTTAAATTATATTCTTTTGTTTTATTAAAAGGATCACAGCCGTTATAGTCAAAACCTTCTGAAATTAGACCTTCTTCGAACAATTCATTTCTATGACCGCAACCGATATCTAATAATATTTTACCATTTTTTACTAATTTAGTAGCGGATAACATTTTTAAAGTCCTTGGCTTTTGAGCACGTGCTGTACCAGCAGATGTGATAGCTTGTTCTGTTTTTTCAGGTGTGTTGTAAACATTCCATTCTTTTGGTAATTTCATTTTTATATTCTCTCTTCTAGATTTTTTTCTAATAACCAGTTGTTCCAAAAAGATAATCTTCCTATTTTACTAGACGTTGTTTTATCAACTCCCAAGACTTCTTTCCAAGCAATACTTCTAAGTTTACTGTCAGAAACTGAGAATCCCTTATAATCGTCTTTTACAAACATCCATTTGTGATGATAGATTAGTGGATCTTTTGGTTGATTTTGGATTTTGAGAACTTCACAGCCAAAATTTGTTTTTATCATTCTTAATACTTTGCCAACAATAGGTTCGTTTGATGAATTAAAATCTTTACATTCGATAAAAGCGATCTCACTTTTTTTACTGTCCCACCTGATAATCTCGTAATTAAAATCTTTTGGTATGTTTGACTCAAACAACTCAATATCATTTTTAGAAAGACATTTTGAAATGTAAGATTTATGAAACCAAACTTGATTTCCCATTTTTTTCCCAAATCCAAGTTTTGTGTCTCTTTTTAGTTTTAATGATTTAAGTTTGCATTCCACACTATATTCTCTTATTGATTAACATGTAAGTATTATATCATTTGATGCATTTTATTCAAGCTTTTTCTTTGTTTTAAATGAAAAAAAGAGGCTACTTAGCCTCTTTTTTTTCTTTTGTAAACATTCGTTTTTCTTTATCTATTTTAAATCGATTGTCTTTTTCTATTATTGATATCAACTCTTCATTATTAGTCTTCTTCATTACTTTTTGATACAAGATTTTACCTAATGCTATTTTTACAATTTCTGGAAAATTATGTTTTTTCATTAATAAATAGATATGTCTCCAAGAATGATCTTTTAAATATTCTTTCATTGTTCCTTCTATTTGTTCTTCTAATGTTTTATATCTTGTCAGAAATGAAAATAAAATATTTAAAATTAAAAACATTGGAATACTAATTACACATAAGGCAAACCAAACCAAAAAATAATAATTATGATTTATTTCGTTATCTACTATCCACCAATTCATTATACAAATCAGAAAGATTAATATTAAAGGTTGATAGTCCAACAATAACTTTCGCCAGCGAAAAGTTACTCTTGCATTTAATGCTAACCTTTTTATATGCCTTGATTCTGTCTTATATGTTTTTTCCATCTATTGTCCTATGTTGTCATTAGTATTTCTGAATTATTTTCTTTTTTCATTCCATTTAAAATATCTGATAACTGGGATATCTCTGAATTTGTAAAAGACCCTTTTTCTTTTAGGTATTTTATTCTATTTATTAAAACTCTTCTTATTTCTTCATTTTTTAAAAGATAATTATGATTTAGTAATAAAATTGCTTCCTCCATGTTTTCTATTTGCTTACAACGTTTTCTTGCAATTAATTTACTAAGAAGTACATCAAAATTACTTTCATCTTCTGATATATTATTTACATAATCAAAAACTATTTTTGAATCCACAAAATTTAAATAAGTATTTATTTCATCCGCTTTTGTTTTTAATGATATATTTAATCCATATTTTATTGTTTGATATATATAACTTAAAAATGCCAATGAAAGAGCGCACGTTGCAAAAAAACTATCTTCAAAAACTATTATAACAGCTATACTTATAGAAACGAAAACCCAAAACAATATTGTTCTTATTTCTGTGAGCACCCCCACTTTTTCCAAGTCTTTTACATCTTTTATCATTGCTTTTTTTAAAATTGTCATGGCTTTTACCTTGTTGTCATTAATAAAGATTTATTTTCATTAAACAGTTTTTCTTCTACAGATTCCAATTCTTTAAGTAAAGATTCTCTTTTTTCTGTTAATACTATTTCAGGGGATACCATTAATAATCTTTTATTTAATAAATTTAAGTACTTTTTATCCTTACCCACCCAAGTTTTATCTCGTAAATATAATAATGTTTTTTCGTCTACTATATCTAATATTTTTCTTTGTAAAAGACTATCTACTGCTACAACCACTTCATCCGTTATATCAATACCTTTACTTTTATCGAACTCTTTTGATAGTATAGCTGTTAATTCTTTTACATTCTTTTCTTTCCAGTTTTTATATACGAAAGCTAAAACAGAATCCATATCGTAAATAGAATTAAGAGTAAAATGGTTTTTTTCTGCTATCTTATGTCCCACATAAGCAATTGGTATTGATATTGACACACTGTAAATATAAAAAAGAATCAACATTGAGAGAAATGGTGAATCTGTTATCATTATTTCATTTATTACAGTAAACAACGATAGATATCCTGACAGAACTATTATTAACGGTGCAATATATTTTTGTATTACTTGAATTTCTTCAAATTTTCTTAGATTTTCTAAATTCATAAAAACTCCCAATTTTTCTGAATTGTACCACAAAATCACTATAAAACAAAGTTTAAAACAAAAAAAGAAGGCTTCCTCGCCTTCTTTTTTTTAGTAACAATTTTCGACTTCCTTCCATTCTTTTGATATTCCAAATGTTCCAAAAGAATTCAAATTTCTTACATTACCTGTTTCAAAATATTTATTTGATTTTGTTTTTACACAACCACCAAAATTATAAATTTTAAAAAATTCAATATTTCGCAAGCCTATTTGCCAATCTTTTAAAGATAACTTATCTTTTATACCTAATTGACCTTGACCATTAAACCCTGTAACATATAAATCACTTCCTTTTTGACCGTAACAATGATAAGCTCCACATTTTAAGATTTCAAAGTATTTACTTGGCTTTTTCTCTTTATATAATACTTTTTCTATTGTGTGATTATTATAATAATAAAAATCTTTTTCTTTTTTCTCTTCTGCAACTACGTTAAGAGATAACATCCCTATTATTGTTATTATAGATCTTATTTTTTTCATATTTTTCACCTTTTAATTCTTTTTTGTTTTTTCTATAGGAAAAGTACAATATAAACTTATCATATATTAATCCCAAAAAAGGTATTGTAAATAATAGATATAATTTATTTAAATCTAAACTTAAAATTATATGAGTTATAAAGTAAATAAAAAGAAAAAACACTAATGAAATTATCTTCATTCTCTTTACTTCTTCAACTTCTAAGTGTAAAGATTCTTGATTTCTTTTCTTTAAGTAATCTTTAAAGATTTTTGTTAAAGATTTCAAAGTAAGTCTCCTATCAAAAAATTTTTAAAATAGTAATTGCTTTCTCCTTAAATGTCAACAATTATCAACTTGTGCAAAGCATTTCTTCTTCTTTCTTTTCTTCTTTCAATATTAAAAACAGGTCTTCTTTATCACTATTGTTTATTTCTGGAAATATGGAATTAAAAACACTGAAATAGAGATTTTTCTGTTTCCACTTTATTTTTTTACTTTGCTTTTCTCCGTAATCTACGAACTTCATTTGTAATTTTAAATCTTCTTTTAATTTAGCGACCAATATTTTTTTATTCTCATAAGCAATTTCTCTCTTTTTTATTTTTTCATTTTTTTTAAGTATTTCATTATATACTCCCCAAGCTTCTTTTTTTTCACTACTTTTTGTTAAAAATCCAGCAAGTGAAAAAAGAAAAATGAGTGCTAACACTGTAAAACTAGGAATAATGAAAAATGTTAAGCCTATACCTATAACTACTGCTAATGAAACTTTCATTATCAGAGCTAAATCTTTTTCTTTTACTTTATCTTGATTAAATTTGTTCTTCCAAAATTTAAACATTTGCACACTTGATAATAACAAATAAGACACTGATAAAATTATTTCTACACTCTGATTTACAGCATTTTTATCAATAAAGATATTTAAACTTATATTGTTACTAAGTATAAGTAAAACAACAATAGCTAATGAACTATAAAACAGTTGATCTAGATAAAGCATAAGATATGTTAAGACTTCCACTTCTTTTTCTTCTGCCTTTTTTTTCTCTTTTTTTATTGTGTAATCTTGAAATGTCGTATCATCATACATGAACGTTTCAGATTCTTTTATTTTATCTAATTCTTTTTTAAAATCCATAATAAGTCTCCACCTAATTATTCATTTACTAATACGTTAGTTTTTTCACTTCTTTTTTCAATAACTTTTCTTGCGATATCGAACTTACTCATATTTCCATATTTTAATTTTATATCATTCATTATTGGGCTGAAATGAAAATGATCTTCGTGAGATAGATCTTTTGACAATTCAACAACCTTTCTTGTTGATATGTCGTCTTTCATTAATTCTTTTGATAAAACCGTCATTTCTGTTTCTATTTTATCACCCGATAATTCATTGTATTTCTTTAAATGCTTTTTGTATTTTAAATCTATGGTTACAAAATCAAAATAAGACATTATAGTGCCTATTGTCAAACCAAAAATAGTTAGCATTATTGATTTAACAATCATATCTTGAAGTTCAGAAATAAAAAACAATGTAAAACCAAAGGAGCAAACTGGTATTAACATATGAAGAAAAAATGAATAAGCCAACAAACTACCATAACTTTCTTTACTTACATTTGTCTTCTTTCTAATTATTGCTTCTCCGAAAAGGGTAAGCAATAAAGGACATAAAATTGAAATGAAAAATAAATAATTTATTGGATCTCCTGTTATGTATGTGTGTACTCCCGAAGAATAATAAAGACCAAACAATACTAATGCTCCGTTTGTTTTTAAGAGAAGATTAAATTTTGTTTTTTCAGATTCTTTTTTTTTAATTATTTCACTTCTCTCATACCTACCCGTAAAAGATTCGTTTATAATTTTTTCTTTTTGCTTTGCAAGTTCAATGTATTTTTTTAATTTTTCTTTCATCGTTAGACCTTATTCTGTCATAATTATTAATTCGTTTTTTTCATTTTCTTCCATTTCTTTTCTTTCAAAATAGATTTTTTGGATTTCTTTAATACTTAGGTCTTCCATTTTTTCTTTGAATAATTTATTGTATAAATAACTTTCATTTTTTTTTACTAAAAGAAAAATTAACATTAAAAACCGCTATAAAAAATATCCCCCATTCGGAGGATATATTCTAACATTATTATGCTTTTGATTCAATTAAAATTTTGCTCTAAGTCTATTTTTTTCATGGGGTGGAGATAAATGAAAATCCTCTAATACCAAGAAATAAGTATATGAGTCTTCTTCTATAATATAAATGGATTCTCCTGATAATATTGTCAAAACAATACTTGTCATTTGAAGACCATCTCGTTCTTCAGCAGACCAATTACTGTTTTTCAATGCTATAAAATTGTGTTTAACGCCAAAATCTTTTACCTCTTCCATCTTATCTTTTGATTTTTCTGGAATTGTTACATCGTGATAAGACCAAGTCCATATCTTTTCTTCTTTTTCTATATAACCAACAATTTGGATATTAGACCACGCTCTAAAATTGTTTTCATTACTAAACGTTAATGTGCCTTTTTTAAAATCTAATACAACTTTATCACATTCAGCTATACCCATTCTTTTTTCAAATTTCTCTTGATTTATTATTGTTTTTTCATTTGAAAAACCTGTATATTCTATCCATTCTTTCATTATTTAATTCCTTTTTGTTTATTATATCATTTTTGTGGGATAAAAAAAGTCGATTAAAATCTTGATTAAATTTTCCATATTTGATATTATATCGAAAAATATTAATGGTGAAAGAATGGAAAAAAATTATTACGAAATTTTAGACGTTGATAAAAAAGCAGATAAAAAAACGATCAAAAAAGCTTATCGTTTACTTGCAAATAAATATCACCCAGATAAAAACAAAAGTGATCTCAGAGCTGCTGAAAAGTTTCAAGAAATCCAAAGAGCATATGAAACACTCAGTGATGACAAAAAAAGAGGTGATTATGACCTAAGTCTTCAATTTAAAGATTCTTTTGGTGAAAAAGGTGCTCAAGGATTTGGTGGATTTGGCGGTTTCGGTGGATTTGGTCGTTCACAAGGACAACGACAGAGAGGACAACAAGGATTTAATCACCAAAATTTTGAAGACCTTTTTAGAGAACTTCATAAAAGTAGTAGGCAAAAGCATAAAGCAAAATCGCCAGATTATGAAGAATTAGAAGTGTTTGTTGATATTGATAAAGTTGTTGTTGGAACTAACATCTCCATTAGCAATAAAAACGGACAAAAAATTAATGTAAAAATACCATCAACAACAAAAAATGGCTCTAAATTAAGGTTGAAAGGAAAGGGTAGTAATGGAAAAGATTTAATTTTAAGAGTTAATTACAAAAACAGTGATAAAGCCTACATTGAAGATGATAAAATTATTTTAATACATAACTTAGATGTATTTAAAGGCTTTTTAGGTGGCGAAGATATTGTTCAATTTTTTGACAAGAAGATTAAACTTAAAATTAATAAGTTAACACAAAACAATGATCGTAAGGCAATGCCGAAAACAGATTTTTTCAACTACAAGTTCTTTATAGAGTTAAGAATTAATATGCCAAAAACTGTTCAAGAAGTTAATGAAGGATTTAAAACTATGGCAAATAGTGTTGAGGAATTAATGAGAGATTTAAAGAATTAAATAATATTGAAATAAAATTATTAAAAACGAACTCTTTTATATTATAAAATTAATAAAATGGTTCGTTTTTTTGTTTTTTATCAATTAACAAGCTTTTCTTTTTAAAATATATTTTATAAATACTGTTGATGTGTTTATCTTATTATGATAAAGATATAATTAAATAAGAAATCCGATTTCTTGATTAAGGACGCTAAAATATTATATAATTTATAGGATAGAATTACAATGTTGGAAGAAAAATATTTCAGGCTTAATGACAAATTAAACCCAATTATATTTAAATACAAAGAAAGACTCACCCCTACCGTGTTTATGTTTAACATAGGTTTATTACTTATATCATTCATTTTTACATTAGCCTTTTTTGATATTGAGAATAAAGTAGAAAGTGGCATATTTCATAAAGATATAGAAGCTTGGGCAAATACGATTTACGCAATCTTGATGTTTATAATCTCTATTGGATTTATATTTATTAACTATGCTTATTTTGCTGACGAAGCTACTATTTATAAAATTAAATATACAACAGAAGAAAAAAGTGAAATGTTACTTGCTGTTAATTCTTTTCAATTATCTGAATTTGATGAACTGTTTTTAAGAATGGAAAAAGAATTAGAAAAAGTTGGAAATGTATTTGAGCATAGAAAATACCTTTTACTTCAAGATTTGTATGAAGAAAGAATATACATATTATTAGAAAAAGATAAAAAATACTCGCCTAAATCCGAATATTTAAAATTATTTAAAGAATAGAAGCAAGTGCTTCTATTTTTTTATATTACAAACATCAATGAACTATCAAGAAAAAGACATGGACTTTGGAATAAATGTTTATCCGTCGATGGACAAATACTAAGGTTAGAACCTACTTAATTATATCTTGGTCAATTAATTAAACTTTGCACTTTCTTTTAACCCACTGAACAAAATAACAATTAAAAAATCGCTTCCAAGCGGTTTTTTGTTTATTTTTCTTTGTTTTTATGTTAGAATTCCGCTTGCAGGAGAATATGAGGAAAATCTATAATGCTAGACGAAGTATTAAAAATAAACAGTTCTATTTCAAAAAAAGAAGTTCAAATTAAAAAAGCAAATTCATTAAAACAATTATTAGAAATTAATAAGTTAAAATTAAACTCTATTTTTATATCTCTAGCTTTTTTTGGCTTTCTTGTTGTAACTTATTTTATTGGTTTGTTGGTTATGAAGGAAGCCGTAGAAATTGGATATACTGAAGGATTTCATGGTAATTATTCTTTTTATTCTATGGTTGAATATTTTCAATACCAAGGAAAATATTCTCATCGTCAAATGGGGATTCTTGATTACTATATTAATTTATGGAGCACTTCTACTGCCTTACTTGCTTCTTGTGCTATTTCTTTAAAATGGTGTTTTAAATATTATTTCAGAAAAAAAGAATTTAACCTTTCCATAAAGCCAAAATACCCTGAATTATTTTGTGTTATTTCAAGTTTTGGTTGTTTCGTTTCTTTTATTGTTGGAATTATTATCTCTGTAGTACAACCACATTTCACTTTAACAATTATCGCCCCTGTAATTGCTGTTTTGCTTCTTATTTCTGGTTTTTTAAATTTTATCAGTTATCTTAAAAAGAATAAAATTAAAAATGAAATAAAAGTCATAAATGTGCAAAAATTAATAGCCGACATAGATAAACACAAAGAAAAGAAAAAAGAAATTCTAAATATCATTATCAAAGATGAAAAATATATGGAAGAGGTTGCTATTAGAAACCTTGAAATGAATAACAGCAAAGAGGTTCGATATCTTATTGATGACATTCTTTCCGATTTCAATACACATCAATATAAACTTAAAGAATATAAAGAATTGAAAGAAAAAATAGAGAACTCTGAATTTGAAACACGAAATGAAATTGTTATTGAAAATGAATAATTACTATATAAAAGGCTGTAACAACAGCCTTTTATTTTTAATCATTTTCTATATCAAGATTTTCATTTTCTATCTTTCTTTTTAATTTATATCTTAATATTTCCATATGATTCATTTCTTTATTATTTGTTATTTTTTCTGTTAATTCTTCTTTCGTCATAATATTTTCTAAAACAAAATTCATGTTTTTATTCTTTTTTGCACCTTTTATTATATCTATAAGATCTTTTTTATCTAATTCTTTTATTTTTTGATTTCTTTCATTTTCAACTATTTTTGCTTTTTTCTTATCCTTTGAAGAAACCAATAATAATGTCAACCAACCACACCCAAAAAGCATAAACATTAAGCTTAATATTTTATTTTCATGTATTTTTTCTAATCTTCTTTTCGCTAAAATATCTAAATTTTGGCTCCAAGAGTCTAGAATATAACTCATTAAAAATAAGATTTGAGAAGTAAAAAAACAAAATATAAAGAATGTTTCTTTACTTAACCCTAAAAACGTTGTTTTTAGAGAATCGAATGTTATACTTGATAAATAAATTATCAATGAAGGTATTGATTTCAAAGAATGGGATAATGTATTTAAGTCTATGTTATTTAAAAATAAAGCAAGTGTACATATCGAAAAAATTATAAAAATTGGTAATGAGACTAATAAGCTAAATAATAAGGCTACTAATGAAAAAGACATTCCATTTTTATTTTTATTTTCTATTAAATCATCGAATAATCTCATATTCAACAATCTTCTTTTGTTTTCTAGTTCTCTTATTTTTTTTACTTTTTCTTCTAACATTCCTATTCTGTCTCCATTTGAATATCTTTCACTTTAATCTCTTTTTCTTCATTTAGAAGCAAATTCAACACTTCAGGTTTTGTTGTTGTATATAAGGTGGAATTTTTTATATTTTCATAAACTTCTTCAACTTTCAAATTCAATTCTTTTCTTATTTTTTCTTCAAGATAAATACTGAAAATATCTTGATCTTCCAATGATTTTAAGTTTAATAAATTTGATAATTTGTAGATTTCTTTTATATCTAATTTTTCAATTATAACTTTTATTTCCATTTCATAAATATTTTCTTTTTCTTTTGTTCTTATTATATCTTTTATTACAAATATTAAGGCTTGAAATAAAGACAATGTTAAGATTTTTTCTTTCATTGATAATTTTGTTTTTTTTGAAATCCATTTATATAAAAACATTAAATACAAAATAAAAAAAACTATATTACTAACAAATAAAGATATTTTTGCAAGAAGGATCTCTTCAGACAATACAATTTCTAATGAGCCGAACATTAAATGTATAAGAAAAATAAACGTAAAAAATAAGACGAGACCAAAATTCATAAGTAACACAAAAGAAAAGAAATTATAAAACTTATACTCCATTAATGTCATTTTTCTTTTATTGTTAAAGAAATTTGTTTCTTTTGACCTTTTATGTAGACCTTTTATTTGGCTTAATAAGATTTTTTCTTTAGTTGTTATTAGCATAATATTCCTTTTACTTTTTTTTGTATAGTATTTAAACTTCGAAAAATAGTCAAATCGTTTGTTGATATTTTAATTCAAATACATTATAATAAACCGATTATATTATAGGATGGCTAAAGTGACGAAACTGATAAATAAACTAGTAGAGTTGGAGAACAAAAAATCTTTTATCGAAGACGAACTTGAACAAATAAAAAAAGCGAAATCAACCGTTTCACATTTTTTTACTTTAGGATTTTTAATTTCTTTTGCTACAATACTTTATGTTTTTTCCGAAATATATTTAATTCGCTGGATTGATTATTTAAGTAACACATATGATATAGCAGTAGAAAACAATAATATATTTAATATTTTTTCGAACTTATATGTTTTTTATAAACAAGACATTATAACCAACGAATCGTTTACACCTTTTTTAAATTTTTATTTAGATAACTTAATTTATTTGGTGATTTTTCTTTTAACCGCTATTGTTAAACTTTGCTATTTCGATAGACATCGTTTTGGGAAAGACCACTCTGTTACTTTTGTTTTCTTTTATTTTATTTGTGTTGTATTTTTATTTAGCACTACTTTTTTACTTAATGAATCTGCTATTGGAATAGCTTTTTATTTCATTTCATATTCTTTTATTGGTGCATTGATTTTTATTTTTATATTCGGATTTAAGTCAATTCTTGGCGTCTCAAAGTTAAAAGTTTTATTTAACAAAAATAAACCTACATATAAAGATTATCAACAAAATAATTCTTCAATAGTTAATCTAAAAAAAGAAATTGTAAAAAACGAAGAAACTATAAATTATTTAATTGAAAGAGTCGAAAACAAAGATAAAAGAAAAAATGAATATCTAGACTTTATCGAAAAATATAATGACTTGAAATCAGAAGAAAAAAGAGAAAAAGATATAATAAATAAAGCAAAATCATTTTCAAAAGAAATTATTACAAACATAGAAAACATTTAAAAAGGAACAACAATGCTAATTGAAGATTACTTAGAGTTAAAAAGAAAAACAAAAGAAGAACACTCAAAAAGCTTAAATATATTTAAATCTGTTAGTTTTTTAGAACATTCAAAAATGTTAAGCTATTTTGTTTTTATTATTGTTTTTATGTTGTTCTCTATTCATGGATTGATATTTAGTAAATATTCTTCTATTGCTCCAATGTATGGCTTTACAGAAACTTTTAATTTTTATGAATTAATTAAACTTTTTGAATTTATGATTAGTAATGGTTTTGCATTTAATAATTATCTTGATTCAATTGGTATTTTAGTTTTAGGTGCGTCTCTTTTAGTTTCTGTTTTTAATCTTTATCTAATTAAAAACATTTCTAGTAAATCAGACAGTTATACATTAACAAATGGCTTTGTCGTATCATTGGTTACGTTTACGATTTCATCTTTTGGTTTTCTCACAATTTCAGTAATCTGTTTTATCTACCTTTTTTTAGGTGGTGAGGGTAGAGCTATATTAGAAATACTTATTCAACAACCAGTCTTCACATTTATATCAGCAATTTTTTGCTATTCGATTATATTTATTATATTTAATGTTATCTTATATAACATCAATCAAAAGCATAGTTATAAAGATGTTGAATTGTTTTATTCTAAAATAAAGCAATTAAAGAAACAAACTGAATCTTGTAAAAATAAAATAATAAAGAATAAACAAGAAGTGAAACATCTTGCGAAGATCTTAAAAAATTATCAAGAGTTTGAAATGGGTGAAACGAAAACTTTAATTTTTGAATGTGATGACAATGAAATACCACATTTAGAAAACTTATTTAAAGATTACGAATCTTTTATCTTAGCCTTGAAAAACAAGCGAAAAAAACTTAAAAAATATGATGAGGTTTTAGAAAAAGAAGAACCAAAAGAATATTCCGAAATTAAAAACATTTAAAGCTCCATCAGGAGCTTTTTATTTCTTCAATTTCAAAATGATGTTTTAATAAATCTTCTGTTTTATCTTTTTTTAACTTTAGATATTCTAATTTTATTTCTTTCTTTAATCTTTCGTCTGATTCTATATGTTTCAATAATGATCTGTCTTTTGATATCTTATACCATAAGTTTTCTTTTTCTTTTTTTAATATTTCTGATTTCTTTTTTAAATTTATGTTGGTTTTTTTATTGTTAAAAAAATCTTCTCTAAACATATAAATTAAAACCAAAGTAGTAATGGAAAATATGATAGACAGGTAATTAAGAAGAGTGAAAGATATTAAGGTTGTTACTATTTGAATTTTTTTATTTTCTTTTTTTACTCCACCAATATTCAAGCTTGATATTGCAATAAGACCTACCAATGTTGAAGCAATATTTGATATTAAATAATTAACAATAAATGAATCAATAAACGAATTATAAATAAATATTGAATGAAATGTTAATGTTGTAATAGACAGAAGAATAAAATAAATTCTCATTGGTTTTTTTTTCAAAAATTCATTGAATTCTATTCTTGCCACGACAGACTCTTTTTTTTGCTTGATCTCTAAATATTTTTCTATCATTTTAAACCTTTTATTCTACAATCAGTTCTTTTTCTTTAAATGCTTTTTCTAATATTAATTTTGATTTTTCTTCTTTAAACTTTGAATATTCTTCTTTTATTTCTTTTTGGATTTCTTTTGATTCCTCTATCGTTTTTAAGCTTTCTTTATCATTTAATATTTTTTTCCATAATTCTAATTTCTTCAATTTTAATTTTTCATTTTTAATCTCTAGTTTTTTTATTCTTTTTTCTGAATTTTTTAGATATTTTGCTCTTACTATATTAAAGATTACTGACATTAAAGTTAAAAATGGTGATACAATAAGTAGGAATGGTATTCCTATATTTACAATTATTAAAATTATTAGGTTCTTTCTTTTTTTGTTTTTTATTTCATCAAGCTCATCTATTATCATTCCTGATATTATAGATATAACCAAAATTCCCATAAAAAATACAACTAAATAAAGAAATATACTTTTTTCTCGCAAGAGCCATTCATAAACAATATAAAAATGCATAAAAAATGAAAATATTGTTGAAAATAATAAATTTATTCTTGTTATTTTACTTTTAAATAAATAACTGATTTTCATTTCTTCTTTGTTATTATTTATTTTCTTTTTTAAATCTATATATTCTTCAATCATTATCCACCTCAAAACAACCTTTTAACAGATTTAATTGTTTAAATCAATAAAAAAATGCCCGTAGGCATTTTTTATTTTATTTTCTTGTTGTTTCTTCGCTTCAAGTCTCTTTCTTTTTTTATTTTGTTTTTTTCTTTCTCTATAAAAGAATCATTGAGAAGATACCTATCTGTCTTTTTCATTGCTCTTTCGAAATCTTCTTGATTTCTTACTGCATAATAACTTGTTTTCACTCCAGAATCTTTTAACACTTCTTTTAATTCTTGCGGTGCATTTCTTGGTAAAACAACACAAGCAACATCTGTTATATCAAGATTTCTAAATAGTTTTGCTTCGAAATAATTTACAGGAGAAGATTTAAACTCTTTTCTATATTCTAAAAACATATCAAGAAATTCGTCATTTGTTTTATATTTCTTTGCTTCAAAATAGTTTTTTACTTTTTCTTTGGTCGATAAAGAAACAGCTAATGATAATGACATTTCTTCCAATAGGTCAAAGTGATCCAGATTCTTTTTATCTTTGTTTAATTCATCAATTTTATCTACCATGTTATGAAACAAATGATTAAGATTTTCAGTAATTTCGTTGATCTCTCTTTTATTTTTTATTTCTTGTTTTGCTGTATCAAGAACGTCTTCAAGATCATAAAGTCTTCTTAATGTTCTTGATTTTGTTTTAGCTAAACTTTCTGTTAAAGTCTTTTCAGATGCTATTGCACCTTCTTTTTTCATTACTAACAATGCATTCTCAGCGTTTACTTCTAGCTTTCTTCTTGTTCCCAATTTAAAGTGTGGATTTACAAAAGCTTCATCAGATAATACTTCACAAAAACGTCTATAATCTTCTTCTAACCCCAATTCTCTTAATTTTCTATTTATTTTCCTTTCTCTATGCTTCTTATCTACTTTTTTAGGAGGATTTCTTAAATCTCTGATTGTGCATCTAAGTTCGTAATGTTTTGCAGAAGCCACTCCATTTTCAAACAAAGGCTCTGCAAAATAAGATTCATATTCACGTTCACACATTTCTGTTAATCTTTTTACAATGGCTTCTCTTGGATTTCTTGTTCTTTCTATTTTTCTTTTTATTTCTCTCTCTTTTGCTAGATTTATTTGGTTTTTAAGTTCTTCTATATCTAAGTTATCATAGTCTTTTATTGTCTTTAAATATTTTGCAAGCTCTTTGTCATTCTTAAATGGAGAGTTAACAGACTCCCTATCTTCTTTTACCTTAAAAGAAAATTCTTCGTGTTGATTTATAAAATACATTTTCATTGCGTCATTGTTAGAATAAAAATATATCATATCTTTTTTGTCATAAGAAGGTTTGCTTTGAGCTACGTCAATTATGCTTACTTTGTATTCCTCTCCGTATTCTTGAATCATTTTATAGTACTCTAATTCTTTATTCACGAAATCATAAGATATCTCTGGAAACCTTGGACTATGCATATCTCCTGAATATACATAATTCTCTCTATCAGACATTAAGCTTTTAATTTTTCCACCAAAAATAATTTTTGGATCAAAAACAAGGGTTATATCTCCATATTGAGAAAGAATTTCGTCTTCTTTTAAAATAGCAAGTGATGGTGCTACAATTTTTTTGTATTTTTTTATATATTTTAATAGGGCTTCAGAATTTATATTATGCGCCACTCTGAATTGTTGACTATCTTTTTCTAAATCTTCTATGATTTTATCTAGCATTGAAATCTCCTTTTTATACTTATATTTTATCATTACAAAAAAAAACAGCAAATGCTGTTTTTCCTTATTATTATTCTTTAACCTTTAATAATTTAACAACTCTCTAGTTGAAAGTTCTTCATATTTTATTCTTAATATTGATTCATCTATATTTTTCATTATTTCCGATTCAACATCTTTTATTAATTCTTCGTTTTCTTTAGTTTTGTTTTCAATTAAAAAAGAAATAGATTCTCTTGATTCTGATATTTCCGATATTATCTTTTTCAATTTTGATTCTAATTTGTTAATTTCTCTTTTTATTTCTGTTTTTTTTGAGCTTGTTAATTCTTTATCATTACTCACTTTAAAAGATTTTTTTAATATTGATAAAATAAAAAAGAAAGAAAAAGCTACACCAACCCAATTCATAATAGCAAACATAAAAAGCATTTTTTTGAAATTCTTTTCAAATACTTTTTCGTTAGATTCTTTTTCTCCTATTTTATACTTGTTAATCTCTGCTTCTGAGTCAGGGGTTATTAAACTGTAAATGAATACTAAAAAAAGAAACACCATTGCACCTAACATCAAAGTTATAGGCACTTCTTTCATGTAACTTTCTAGATTGAAATCATTAACAAACATTGAAAGTAAAACAAAAAAAGAAAGGCTTCCTATAACAAAAGCTAAAATTGACTCTTTCAATTCAAAAGATTCTTTAGACCAAAACAATTCTTTTTCACAGTTGTTCAACCTTTCTTTTAGTTTATTTATTTTATATTTATTCTTTTGGTATTCTGATACTAATGAAGACATTTAACAACCTTTATTCATTAAAATTAAAATTCAAAACAAACGTCAAAGATTTGTTTTCAGGATTGATTTTTATTTCATGACTTTTTAAATCTCTTGCATATTCATGATCTTCCAAATCTAGAAAATCTATAACCATATATACTAAGTTTATTTTCATATCATCAGAAGATTCTTGAAGAACCATCATTTCTTTATAAGGGAATTGGTGTGTTTCTGATTTTTTTTCTGAGATTAAATTGATTTTACAGCCATAATCCATATCTTCTGATATTTCTAACTCAGACTCTTTGCTTTTATCCCATATAATACTTGTCTTACTCAACTCAACTTCATGAACTCTTGATACATAATTTTTAATAGCAAAATTTAATTCTTCTTGATTGAATGTCGATTCTATTCGTAAAAAACCTGTATTTAACTTGATCATCTTTTTCTCCCAAAATTTTTCTAATTATATCACATATAAGAGATTGATTCAATCGTTTATTCATTGATAATCTCAACTGATTCGTCTTTTAAATAATCATCATACACCTTTAATCTATAAGATTTTAAAAATGTTTTTTCTTCTTTTGTTAATTCTGATTTTTCGCTCTCTTTTATATAAATTTTTTTTGCAATTTCATATTTATTTTCTTCTGTTTCTGTTAAATCTGACAACTCTTTATTTATCTTATTTAAATCTAATTTAAACATTGTCCTTTCTTTTTTTCTTAGTCTCGATTTTTTATTATTGCAAGCGTTGCTTAATGTCAGAGAAATCGCAACATAAAGAATAAAGGTGAAGCCTATGAAAATGGCAGCACCAAACATCATAGGTATTATTTTTATTTCTGAATTGAGGCTTACCTTTTCTAGCATAAAAATAAATGACATTATAGATAAGACTAACATATTAAATAAGCCGCTAATCCTTTCAATATTAAACAATTTGTTTATATAATAAAGAAATGGATGTTTTGATTTATATTTCTTTTCCAATGACTCTTCTATTTTTGATTCTAAATTTTTTTTCTTTTTGTTAATTGTTATAAATTTTTCATATAAATCCATAAATCCTCCTGAAGCTAAAAATATCAAAAAAAAAACTAAACCACAAGGTTTTTATTGTTTGTATTTTCTTTTTGATATATAATAAGAGTTCTATCGGAGGAAAGTCATGAGAGATTTCTATAAACAGCTTGATTTATTAAAAGAAAAAGAAGATATAGAAAAAAAAGTTTTAGATTTAGAAGGCGCAGAAAAAAGCAAAAAACAAATCAAGGAAGCTAATATTTTAGTCTGCCTTGGTATTTCCTTAATATCTGCCATAATAGGTGGTTTTTACTATTTATATTCTAATTACATTTCTATCTTCGCTGGAAATGACTCAGATGCACTTTATATCTATATTTTTAATCAAGAGCAAAATTTTATTGTTTTGTTAACTTTCATTGTAATTAGCTTAAACATCATTACTTCACTTGCTTTAACAGGATTTAATTATAAACACAATCAATCTATCATTAGTGAATATGAAGACACTTTTTTTACTATTGTATTCGGATTTATAGGTTTTCTTAGCACGGCTTCCCTCTTTTTCTCAAGTCCGAACAATACTAGTTATCTAAATATTTCTTTCTTTGTTGTGGCTTATTCTATTATTTTAACAACAAGACTTGTTTTATCTTTATTTAAGATTTACTTTAAAAAAGAAAGAAAGATTTTGTTTTCTAAATATAAATTAGAAAAAGCAAGAAATGATAAAGACAATTTAGATAATGAATTAAACGCAAATATTGAAAAAATAATGAGTAACAAAAAGTTGATTTCTGAATTATTCAATGCATATAAAACAGACCATTTTAATGATAAAAAAGAAATCATTTTAGCAGAATCTATTTTTCAAGAATCAAAGAACAGGCTTATTGAAGAAGAAGAAAAGGCTAAAGTAAGAAGAAATAGAATTAAAATGTTTGAAAAAAATGTATCTCAATATTGTAATATTGAAATGGAAGACGTTTGCACAATCAAAAATGATTAAAAATAAAAAAGCTCCTTAAAGGAGCTTTTTTGTTACCAACCTGTCAGTATTAAATCATATTTATCCCAATCAAACGTGTTATAGATAAAAACTACATTAAATATTTGATATTCCATATAGGGAAGAGACACTATTTGACCGTCATTATCTTCTAAATCCTTGTCTTCTGTCTTTAATATATAAGGTTTCATTTTTGCTGCGAAATCTGAATTACCAGACCTATCCATTCTCCAGTAATCTCTTTTCCTTTCAGCAAAACTTTGTATTAGACCTGGTGCTTTTTTTTCATTTTCCAAGCATTCGTCCATATATGCGACTATTTCATCGTCATATTTTTCTATTATTTTTTTTAAACCTTCTTTACTCAATACTTGATATCTATTTCCTGAATATTCATTATAAGAAAATTTATTAAAAAAATCTTCTACTTCTTTGTCATCTTCATTTATAGAAGTCATTAAATAAAGTAATTCTTTTTCTTCTTTGAAAGAATGAAAGTATTCATCTTTTTCTTTATCGAAACCTAACACTTTATTAAGTTCTTCATAAGATTCTATATCTCTAAATCTTTCACTTATTTCTTTTGGTAGCTTTGAAAGCCTTTCTCTATATCCCATAATATCACCTTAATTCAATAAAGAACCTTTTATTCCTGTGTCTTCTTTTAATGTTATTTCTGCATAGTAATTATTTAAGTATTTTGAATGCTTCTCTTTTAGTAAACCTTTATCTCCTTCAAAATGTGTTCTCCATAAATAATCAATGGTTTCTTTTTCATCTTTATTTTTAGTAGTTCTTATATTTACATTAACAAAATCAGGTATGATTAGTTTTTTAATAAAATTATTTTCTTCATAAAATACAACATAAGAACCTTCTGCATAATGAACAGATTCTATTTCAAAAGAGCCTTTATACTCTTTAAGTTCAATAGTGTTGTTACTCAAAAAAGGTAAAAACAATAAGAACATGGAAAACACCGCTATAACTGATCTTTTCATTACATATTCTACATTGTGATATTCAGAAGCTCTTTCATATGAATCTAATGAAAATATTGGTTCTAGTGGTTTTCTTCCAAATTTTGGATTCTTATTATATGCTTCAAAATCTTTTTTATACTTTTCTAATTCTCTTTTATATTTCTCTGATTTTTCTTTTGTGTCTTTGTAATATCTATGATTTCTATTTATTACAATTGATTCTTCAAAATATGTGTAAAACAACAAAAGGTAAGCCACTGGAAAAACTACATATAAAGAGAGCGAGTGAATCTCTTCGAGTCTATCAATGAAATACATATCTCCAAGCTCTTTCGACTGCTTTATAATATCCGCAGTCAACATATTTTCTATATAAAAATGAAATATCATTACAAAGGTCAAAATCATAAATGGAATAAGTCCTGTTGATCTTGAAAACGCAACAGAAAAAACGTTAGCTTCTCTAAATTCACCTTTTAATTTTTCATTTCTCCATTCTAATTCTTTATTTGCACGATTTAATTCTTTCTCTATATCTATGGGTTGTTCTCTTCTCATATCTTCTCTTTTTACTTTTTCGCAAATATATAACAATGAAAACACTAAAGCAAGAAATTATTCCTTGACAAGAGATCAGAATATTCTAGAATGAAATCAAGGTAAACTTATTGATTGTTTTTCTTTTACTTATTATAAATTTTATCAATCAAAAAGGAGCACCAATGCTAAATAAAGCAACATTTCAAAAATACGTAAAGAAGATCAATGACAACATTGATAAAGCACAAGAGTTAAGAAACAAAATGGCTCTTAAATCTTTAATCAGTGCTGGTGTATTTGGACTGTGTTATTATGTTCATGGTTTTGATATAGTTGATTGGTTAATGTACATTATCCAATTTTTTACAGTTATTTACTTTATCTATACTACTGCAGTTGCTGCTGTTATAACTTATATAGAATTTATGGTTATTTCAAAAGTTGAAGCAGTTAGTTTTGGTAAAGGAACTACAAAATTCGCTGTTGAGCAAGCACGTGATATGGCAGTTGATAAAGCCCGAAGCTTTAAAACAAAAAAAGACTCTTAAAGAGTCTTTTTTTTGTTGATTTAAGATCCTCATTTTAGTATAATCACATATTGAGCTAATATTAAGGATTTTATTTTGATTGAAGAATATTTAAAAGAATGCAAAAAAAATAAAGAATGTGAAGAATTAATTTCTGAAAACCGCTACGAACAACATTGTTTAAAAGAAAATCATGAGATTTTTAATACTTTCATCGTCTCTATTGTTTTTGCATTTGCATACTCTGCTGTTTATTTATTAAGTCCTGTTTTAAATGAGGTCTTTTTAAGTTCTCTTCAAAGCTCAATTGTTACAATAGATTTTGAAGTCTTCCCTAAATTCGAATTTACAGAACAACAATTATCTCAAGGGCTATTTTCGACTTCTGCCATTATCTATAAAAGTTATTTTCTTATATTTGTTATTTCTTTTTATTTGTCTATGTTTTTAAGCATTGTCAATCTAAAAAAGAAAACAACTTTATTCTTTTTTATATTAACTGTTTTAATTCTTTTTCTTGCCAATTCTCTTATTATAAATATTTTTACACTTGTCTTTTTTATTTTTTCTATGGCTGCTTTTTTTATACTTGGTGTCTTTGCTTTTTTCGGAGGAATCCTGCTTCTTTATTATACGCATAGGCATTTAAAATATAATGATTTAAAACCTATGTCTTTTATCATTGATTTTTTTAAAGGTAATATATTTTCTTACAAAAAAAACTCTAAGGATTTAAATAATAACTTGAATGCTTTGCAAGAAGAAAACAATACAAATAAAGAAAAAATTGAAAACATTAAAAGTAAAATATTTCTCGATCAAAAAGAACTAACAAAAGCTGTTGAATTAAGGTATGGTATGGAAGATGAAGAATCAAAAAAACATCTTGATAATTTAATTAAGGATTTTGAAAATAAATTTAAAAAAGAATATAAAAAAGAATATTATAAAGAACTAATTGACGTAAATTTTAAAAGTGTGGTGATTGAAAATGATTAATGAAAAATTTGATAAATATTTGAAAATTAGAAGAATTATAAAAAAAATGGAAAGGGCAAAAGAAAGTAATAATTCTAAAAATCCAAATCCACAGCATTATATTGGAATCTACAAAGCAAAAACCGTTTTGTTCATAAACGCTATTGCCTTTCTATTCTTATCCACTATGTATAAGTATATATCAGCACCATTTATTATAGAACAATCTAAGAATTTAATACCTTCTTTGGGAATTGATCCTAGTTTTAACATTTTTCAATTATTAAATTTATCTAGGATACACGCTTCATTAGATTTAACATTTTTGCCAGAATATACTTATTATATATTACTGTTAAGTGTTCCAATTCATATATTAATGGCTATCAATATTAATACTTATTTAAAACAAAAAGTTTTTGAAAACAAAAAAGAAAATAGAACTTTTATGACTTCTTTTTTACCTATTTTCTTAGGTGCTTTTATAACAAGCATTGTTATAAATTATATTAGTGGAAGTTTTAATAACTTTATAGGTAGTTTAGTTATTTCAGCAACTATTTTTGTTCTTTCTGGTCTTTATCTCTTATTTAAACTTTGTACTAGATTTGATAATGTAACTAGAAAACAAATTTTTTCATTCAAAACCATTTTTTATAAAGAAGATAAAACTAAAGGTCTTGCTGCTAAATATATTAAAAAAATTGAAATCTTAAAAAATGAAAGAGACTTTATTGAAAAAGAGCTTGTTAGCGATAAAAACACTATGGAAGCTCTGTTTGATTTGAAATATAATAATTATGAAAAATTGAATACATTAAATTATTCAGAAAACAAAGCTGTCGAAGATGTTTTAAATCTATTTAAAAAGAATCAGATAGACAATGAAACAGAGAAAGAAAGAGTTGAAAACTTTTTGTCAAAAACTTTTAAAAATGAAAATGAATTGATTAATATGTAATTTTTCTATTAATTTTGTTTTTATATATATAATTCAAAAATAGATACAGATAAAAAAAGAGCCTTGAATGGCTCTTTTTTATTGTTTAAAAAATGTATCTAACTCTGTAATTGATTCTACACATTCTGAAAAAAGACTTGAATCTACATTTGTATTTTCTCTATCTCCTTTTATTAAAAACACTTGACTTCTTAGCGTGTTTTTTAATATATCCTGACAGATTTCTCTTACTTTATAAGATTGAATACCTATTACATTTTCAATTTCACTTCCTTTTATCTTTTTAAACTTATTTTGTAATAATATATTTGACAAACAAACAGCATTTAAAGCATTTTCTTCTTTTAAATTGACTTCTTTTGACATATCTTTACAAAAATATTTTAAATCTTCTGCTTTTAAAATATAGTACATACTAACTTCTTCAAATCTTGTTTTTTCAGGATTGTATTCAAGAGTCACTTCTTGTCTTTTGTAATACACTGGTTTTCTTGCTTCAAATTCTAATCCCTTCGCCTTCATAGGATGAGTTTTTTCTACATCATATGAAAAAGGGATTTCATTTATCGCCTCATTAACCTTTTTTTCTACGGGAGTTAAAGTTTGACCAGCAAAGACAGTGCTTGCACTCAACATTGTTAATAATAATAGTGTTTTTTTCATTTATTTATCCTTAATTTTTTATTAAAGTCTATTAAAAAATACCTTACATTTTTTTATTGTCAAACTTTAAATATTTTAATACGAAATGAATTGAAAATAGATATTGTAAATGGTATAATAGGCTACTAATTTTTAAAGAGGGCTTTATGATTAACGAGAAAAAACTCAATGACCTTTTCGGAATAAGCATAGAGAGAACAAAAGATGAATTTATTATTAAAAGTTATAATTTTGAAAAATCTTTCGCATACCTTTTTAACAGCTATGTTTCTGTTCAAGAAGAAGGTGTGACTATTAAAGGGCATCAGTTTGGAAATGTTTACTATATTTCTTTAGAAAAATTTTTAAACTTACACTTAACTACATATCTGGAAACTGATGAACAGCCGCACTTCATGATAGAAAGTCGTGACCCAAATATAAAGTTTAAAGCTAAAGTTACCACTAAATTTGAAGGTTTGGAAGAACAACACCAAGATTACAATATTGAAAGCATACAATATGAAGCTTCAAAAATATTATTACTGGTACTTAAAGAAGCCCGAAAATTTTACAATCGTGCCAATAAAAAGGTTTTTTAATGGAACTTTATCAAAAATTAAAAAATCATAATATCGAAATAAAAAAACAATACGATAAAGCAACTATTAGTTTTTTAAACTATGGTTTTATATGATTTTGGTGACGAAATTGGAAATTAGAAAAAAGAGAAAACCCCATAACTCAATGCTTTTTGCAGAGACCTTTAATTTTGTTAAAGCAGAGACTTGGAAGCAATCCTGTAATTCAGAACAATATAAATTTTAAAAGGTGTCAAAATGATTAAAAATCTATTAGAAAAGATAAAGATAGAAGAAGAACTGAGATATATGATTTTTGCTAGTGAAAAAACTTATAATAGGATACAACCTTACCATAAAAACAATAAGCTTTTAATGATTACATTTTGTGTGTTTTTGTCTTTTTTAGTTATTTTTAATATTATTCCTTATTTTTTAATCGATAATATAAATAGCATTGCAGCAGAATATGAAGCTGCTAATAATGCTCGTTGGGATTCTACCTTTGCTACTCATTCATTGAGCTTTTCTGAATCTATTAACTATGCCAGTTCCATAGCATTAACCGATACTAGTAGCGTTTCTGATATTTATGGAAAAATCAAAGAGCTTGGGTTATACACTTATCAAATAAATATTGGATTCTTTTTATATGCTATTAGTTGCATTGTATTAGGGTTTAATTTTTTTATAAGAGGGTATAAATATTTTTGTCAATCTTATGAAGTTATTTTGGATATTTTAATTGCTTCTTTCTTTTATATTTTTGGTGGGATATTTTTTATTACAACTTTGATTATTATGTTTTCAGATTCTTTATTGATATCGAATTTGATTATTGACTCCAAAGTTTATTCTATTGCGTCTCTTTTTGTAATAGCTGTTAATTCTCTTGTTATACATAATAAAAAACAAACTTTTTATGAAAAAAACAAAGAGTTTTCAAATCTTAGTTTTAAAAAAGAAGATTTTGAGCACATGAAAGAAAAACGTGAATTATTAAATAAAGAATCAGAGTCAGATATAAAAAAGATAATATCAGATGAAAAAAAGATGCAAAAACTCTATGAGTATGCTAAAAAAGAAGAAACAACGGAAAAAGAATTTATACTATTAGAATCTATATTTTATGATTATGATAGAAAAAAACGTGAAGAAGCAAGAAAGGAAAATGCAATTGATGAAATGGAAAATATATTAAAAAAACACCATGTTATCCCTGAAATTGAGATACGTAATTCATAACAATGGAGAAAATATGAAATTTAAAAACCTTCTAATTAGAGATTTATTATTTGCTTATCATTACTCATTATGTGTTGATAAGTATAAAAAAGAAAACAAGTATAAAGAGTTCAGAGATTTGGTTGAAAATTATAGCTTTTCTGTTTCACCAGAAGAAAAAAACACAATCCCTGATTTTCCCTATTTTGATACTTATGTTCCTACAAAAAAAGAAGATTTTGAGTATTTAAGTTTTTTAGGTCATTTTACTGATGTTTTTCGTTATCAAGAAAACGATGTATATAATAAATATGAAGTCGAAATTGCGGTATTAAAATCATATCGTCAAGCTGATTCAAAAATAAAAGAATTGCTTATAGATTTTTTTGATAACTATATAAAAAATGATGAAGATAGATATTATACAATGCGATTTTTTTCTCTTTTAAAAGCTGAATATGTCGCTTCTGAACATTTACTTCAATATTTGTCAATTGGTGATAAAGAAAAAGATACGTTTTTTTATGGCTATTTACCTGTTAAAATACACATCAATTCAATGGATAAGGAGTCTATTGAAATTGATAAAAAAGAACTAAAAGAGTTTTGTGAAAAACAACCTTCTTATTTTGATTTTAATAGCAATGAAGTTGATAAGATTTTCAAAGATGTATTATATAGGGCAGAACAATTTAAAAAGAGATTTTTAGAAGAATCTGTATTTAGATACACTTTATTCTCTGATAATATTTCAGACTTAGAACTTCGTAAAGCAAAACTTAAAGAAAAATTAGATTTCTCTGATTTTGACTTAAAGCGACTTTCTGAAAACTTAGTCTTTGATGGAACAAAAAAGACTTTTATTTATCAATATGAACATTTTGGATACAACTCACCTGCTCTTTTATTTAAAATTGATATTTTAGATATTTATGACATTCTTAAAGCCTGACGGAATCAGGCTTTTTTATTAAAAGTATGTTTTTAAATGGTATTCAAATCTTTGAAAATCATTTTCAATATCAGGATTTTTCAAAACGTCATAGCAAGAAAATGTTGGTAAACCTTTCATTCCAAAAAACTTAAAATTAGCATGCATAGGAAGCATTAAATCATCAATACTTTTACCTTCAAATAAATATTCTGATTCATTATTGAATGCTTCTTTTGGTGCGTTTAAAGTTAAAGATAACATATATTCTTTACCATTTTGCGTTCCTCCTGTTCCGTATCCTTTTTTGGGTGATGAAGTTGATCTACCATCATTATTACATAGATCTCCAAACATACCTGCTGAAAATACTTCATCCATATATTTTTTAAAAATCCAAGGAACGCCCATCCAATTAACTGGTGATTGAAGAACAATTTTATCTGCCCAATGAAACTTTTCTATCTCTTCCGAAACATTCCAATCTTCTTTCATAGTTGTTGTCTTAACGATATCACCTTTTTTTTCAAAAAACGATTGGGCTTTCTCTGCTAAAGATTTATTTAATTTACCTTTTGAAAAAACATAATAATGATGTGCATTGATTATTAATATATTTGACATTACGCCTCCTTATCTCAATATAAATAAGTTAACATTTTATTGCTTTTTCTTTCAAAAAAATAAATACTTAATTTTTTTGTTCTTAATAAAAAAGAAAAAATTTGGTTCATGATTTTTTAAATGATTAAGCTTCATCAATTGTTTTCTTTTCTTTCTTTATTTGCTATAATAAAAATACTTAAACATACGAGGCTAACATGTCAGATTTTAATAAAGAAGATTTTTTGAAAAAAGTAAATGAAAACAAAGCAGTTTTACAATCACATGTAAAATCAAATCAAGAATCAAAAATGAATAAAGAAATTATTAATACTATAAATTCTTGGAATGCAATTACAACACCTGTTATGTGTGTTGTTGGGGGCTTGCTTTTTGCAGCTTGGTATTTTTTCAGATAAATATCATTTACAATAAGCCTTTTTAATGATATTTTAATTTGGATTTTACTATTAAGGATGTTATTAAATGGAAAATAATAATATATATTCAGCGATAAAAGAAAGTTTCTTTATCTTCTCTGCTATATTAACTTTTGTATTCGGAGTATTATTAAAAGACACTGTTTATCTTTTTTTTTAGCAAACAAAATTTAGTTGAGTTCTATCACACCATACTTGTCTTTATTTATTTTACATTTTTTATGCTTTCTTTGCTTGGCGCAGGAATCAGTTTTTTCAGTGTCAATAATGTTATTATAGGGAAATATGGAATTATTGAAAAAAAAGAAGTCGATTATAAAACACCTTCTTTTTTACAATTTTATTATTATATTAAATTAAATGTAATAACAGATAAATACACAAGATATATTAATCGTGGGGATATTGATTTTAAAATATTAGACAAAAATAATAAAGAAATACCTTCTAATATAACCATTAAAAGCACTCAATTATTTTTAAAACCAAAATCTTTTACAGATAGATTCAGAATTAAAAAAATAGCAATCACTTCTAAGACAGAAAAAGAATACTTATTTGATTGCCAAATAGTTACTTCTAATTATTACAATTATTAAAAAAATAAAGCCAAATGGCTTTATTTTTTATACATTAACTCAAACAATTCTGAGTCTAATAATTTTCCTTCATTCGAAAAAGATTCGGGATTTTTTAATCTATAATCTAAAAGAAATTCTATCAATTTATGCTCAGAACCTTCTTTTAATAAATAATCATAATAATCAACAATCTTATTATAACCTTTATCTTTTTCTCTTTCGTCTCCTCTATTTAATATCTCAATTACTACACCTATTGGTATTATAAAAGGTAAAACAAAGATCATCATGATAAAGCCTAACGGATATAAATACCAATCAGTGAATTTCATTTTTTCCCTGACAAGTCTTTTAAAGAATGGATCTTTTGATAGATATTGTATACTTTTGTTTAATATAGTTTTTGTTTCTTCCGTTAATTTTAAATAATATTTTCGACCATTCGATTCATTATTTAATATTTCAGATATAAAAAATGTTCCCAAAACTCTTTCTTTTATATTTATTACCTTTTCTTTTTTCATTTCTTTGTTAAACATTTTAACGCAGAAATTTGATTCTGTTCTTTCTATTGAATTCCTAGATATTGAAAACATTAAATTTAAAAAGAAATCTCTATCCGATTTAAAAAATACTTTTAATTCTTTTTTGCTTTTTTTAAATATTTTATTTATTATTATATTGTGTGATAGTGGTTTATCATTGTGGTGATAATCCAAAGTGCCTTCTTGGATTTTTTTGTTTATTCTATATTCATATGCTGATAATTCCAATTCAAACAATTTTCTCAAAAAATAATTTCTCTCAACTTCATTTGTTTCTTTTTTTAAATATAAAACTATTCTATTAGACAACTCCCAATCAAAAGCTCTTTCTTCACGACAATTTAATTTTTTTGTTGTCTCACATACTTTTTTAAAAACAAAAAGCAAATCTTCTTTTTCTTTTTGTAAATTACTCATTTTAAATCCTTAAAATAAACTATTTTATAGAATAATTCATTTATCTTTTTTGTCAATTTAAATATAGGCTTTGTTTTTCTTTTAAATAAATGATATAATCACCTTAAAATGTGGAGTAATCAATGAGTAAAAACACTATTAATGAGACTTTATTTTCAATATCTCAATTTTCCTTACCAGCTTCTTTTATATTAAACATATCTTTAATATATCCGTTTTACTTAAATATTATAAAAATTAAAGAACTTAATGTTTCTGGTGATTCAATCCTTTTACCAGCCTTTATTTGTATATCTATTTTCTTGTATGGTACTTTTTTCTTCTCTTGTTTTTTATTTTCAAGTGGTTTTATGAATAAGACCTTGTTTTTGAAAAAACATGGTTTCATAACAAAAGATAAAAAAGAATATTTAGTGCCAAAGTTGTTTTATTCTAATTCAAAATTTAGAATTGAAATTAACATAAAAAATAAAAATGTCTTATTAGGTTCCAAGTTTATCCAGAAAGATTTTTCATTGGAATTCGTTAATATTGATGTTTTAGATAAAAATAATAATTCTATAAAATATGATATTCTATTATCAGATAGCGATGATATTTTAATTGAGAATATCTCTTTCTTTGATAAATATAAAATTAGAAAAATTGTATTAAATAAAAAGGAAGACATATCAGAAGACTTCCTTTTTGATTTGTCTCTCAAGAGTCTACATTAAATTTTGTAAACTAATTCAAACAAATCTGGTTCCAACAAACACCCTTCTTCACAAAAAGCAGAAGGGTTTTTTATTCTGTGCTCTAATAGGGAAGGAAGCAAGGATATATCAGAACCGTCTACTTTTAATAAGTAATTGTAATAGTCTATTTCTGTCTCTGTCACTCTCTCTGACTCTCTTTTAGCCAGTTCTGAATCTACTAAATATTTTATTGTATAAAGTAATAACATAGGAAGCACTATTATGGAAAATGGTATTGCAAAAAGATAGTAAAACAACTTTTCTTTTACATCCATATCATTTTCTTTTTCTTCTCTCAGCCAATTATACTCATTGTCTGTCGCTGTAAAGAATAGTTCTTTTATTTGTTTTCTTGTTTCTTCTTTGTTTTTTGTCTTATTTAAGAAAGTTTCATATATTTTATGCTTTTTTACATTTAGTATGAAAAAAGAACCTATTACTTTTTCTTCGTTTATATCTATCTCTTTCTTTTTATTTAGTGCTTTTTCAAATACTTTTTCATAACTTTTTTGCATTAATTTTTCTTTGTTTTTAATGTTTCCTATTTTCGGACGATAATTAAATATATTCATTGTTGAAGTCATTACTAATTCATAAAACAAATCCAAGTTATCTTCAAAAAAAGGAACTAATAATTTTTTATTTTTTAAAAGGTGAGTAACGATCATATCAGAAGCATCATTGTAAAAGAAGTTTTTACTAGGTTGTGATTTTGATTTTAATAATTTTGTGTCACTTGAATTTTTCGATTTTATTTTTATATTCAGTAATCTTGAAATGAAATCTACTTTTTCATCGTGGTTCTTTTCTTCTTCCAGATATGTATCTATTTTAAGATTCATAACATTTTCAATCTCTGATTCTGCTGGATTGTGTGGCTCTATTTTTTTTAGACTACATATTTTATTAAAAACATAAAGGATGTTTTCTTTTTCTTCTTTTAGATTTTCCAATTATTTTTCCTCAATAAATAAAAATTGATATTAAAGTTTTTTCTTTAATATGTCAATTTAAAATAGCTTTACTTATTATTTTAAAGACATTTTCTTCTCTTTTGTATTAAACACTAATAAATAAGAAAGACCTGATATTAGACCTATTATATGACTTTCATAAGCTACCTTTGCATTAATCAATTCCGAAGACGTTGGGGAGCCATAAATTGTATCAAAGATGACTTTTAGAACAATCAAGAATGTTGTTAAAATAAACCACGGCTTCTTTAAATTTGAAGCCATAACAACAACAAGCCCATGTATCATTCCAGATAAACCTGCATAGGTCATATCTTTATATTCTGGAAGAAAGCACAATACTATGCCTACTAAAAAAGAACTGTATAATACAAATCCTATATTTGCCTTCTCTTTACCAAATGCAGCGAAACATAAAACAACTGCAGTTAGGTTCATTACTAAATGATTTAGATTTGTATGTGTGAATGTTGAAGTTACAATTCTCCACACTTCTCCTGATTTGATTAGATTCAAATCCCAAATAAACCATTCTTTTACGACAGGTATTTGTCCTAAAATTGATAGCAATATTATAAATATTAATGTTTTGTTTTTTTTAAGCATGATCTAAAAAAATTCCACATTCCATAGCTGATTGAATCTCTTGAATGTTTGTTTCTTTGAAATTAAGAATCAGATTATCTATTTTGTTTTTTGAATGCACATTATTTGAATACTCTTGATCTTCTATTAATATATCTGCGATATAGCTTTCAAATATCATTAACTGATCTGTTTCTGGATTTAAGGCGAAATTAAATCTACTTTTATCAATTTCTTCCTCTCCATATTCTTCTTCATAGTTTAAGTAAGATAACTTATCTACCAATCCTTTAAATGAGTCAAACAACTTGATTTCTTCTTTTGTTTCTGGCATTTCAATAAACATATGAAATTGTCTACCTTCATTGTTTGAATCACTTTCGATCAGTCTGTAATATTTTTTCATCTCTTAAATACCTTTAAATATAAAAGATTATTATACTTAAAAACAACTTCAACAACAACAAAATTTTTCTAAAAAAATATTAATAATTTGTTTATATTTTATTTATTTCTTTACTTTTAAATAACCCGATGATAATTTCTTTCTTTAATAAAAAAAGGAATAAATATGTCAGATAAGAATTTAAAAGAGTCTATTCAAGAAAATAAAGAAGCGTTATCAAATTTCAATACGAAGACAAACATAAAAGCCGATCCAAAAAATACCCCTTCCGCTCGTGGGTTTATGGATACACTAATTACTTTTGCTGCTATTATCGGTATTCCCGTATTAATGATTGGCTCTCTTATGTCAATGATCAAAGATTCTAATGAACAAAAATACTTATTATTGGAAAAAATATAGAAGAATTAGTTGCTTTGCCCAAGAAAGACACTGATAGCTTATTTAGAACTGAGAAAGCTTTATTTTCAAAAGGAACTATTGAAGGTAATGAAGTTTATATTTTAGAAAAAGCAAAGTCATTTGTTTCTCATTATTCAGTTCTTTGCTACAATATTCAAGAAAAAACGAATAAAGAATATTTTAATGATAATAAATCATTAGCCTACATTCCTTTTAATGAAATCAAATCTACTATTGGTTGTTATCTAGACAAGAACAAAGAAGAAAATCAAGACGGTTATATTAAAATATTTTATAATCAAAAATAAAAGGTAATAAAATGGATCATCTTAAAAACAGAGATACAGAGATTATGATAGATAGTCTTTTAAATTCAAAAGCAGAACATTGGCTTTATGCTATTGCTATTGTTTTGGCAGTTTTATGTGTTATGTTTATATTTAAATATATTAAAAAAAGTATAAAGGGCTTTGGCGATAAAAAATAAACTAAAATAATTATTCAGAAAAACTTCTTTTTACTTTGTTTCTTAGGAGTTTATTTTGAATAAAAACGATGTGATTAAATGTTTTATAAATGCAGCTTTCTTTTATTCTGTTTTTTCAGCTCTATTTCTTCTCTATAAAAACACGAATACAGAATACCTTGTCGAAAAAGCTTCAAAAGAACTTCAAGTACATAGAACTTATTATGTTGAAAAAGATATAAGACATTGTAAGCAAACTAAATACAGAAAGGAATTTAAAGAGGGGTTCTTTTTAGGTGAATACAATAATAAAGTCATCTTATGTAAAGGAGACGTTTTATGAGCAAAAAAAACTTCTCACTTTTTATACTTTTTTCTTTTGGTTTTTTCTATTTTGATCCACTTAGCAATTTTAAATTTGGAAATAATCTTTCTCGACTATTTGAGAACGAAGAACACTCTTATATTTTATCTGTAATTAATCAACCAAAAGAAATTGAAAACCATTATTGTAATAATATAAAAGAGGAACTTAATCTTTTCTATAAGACAGAAACTATTGAATATTATTCATATTTAAAAAACAAGGAGGTATTTACATGTTCAAAAAGATAACAGCGATATATAAAGAACATCAGGTAGGATTTTTTTATTTAAAGTGTTTGGCTTGTATTCCTCTTGCTTTCATTACTTTGTTTGGTGGTTCTGTATTAGAGGAAATGGTAATTAAAAAAATTGCAAGTGAAGAAATTGATTTAACAAAACATGAAGTCCTATATACGATTAAAAAGAACGAACATATAAGTGAAAAATAACAAGGAAAGTTTAAATGAATACAATTGAAAAATTAAAAGCTACTTATTTTATGTTACTATTATGGTTGTCTTTATATTTACAAGAGCCTTTTTTGTTTCTTGTTTTTAGTCCATTTATTCTTTATTCAAAAATTGACTTATCAACTGAGAACAAAAAGAAATCACATTACTTACTTATTTTTGCCTGTTTCTGTTTTGTATTAATTGACCTCGTTGATAGTGTTTCTACTCCAAGATCAAGGTTTTTAACAAAAAACGATGAAGTTATTCAAATATTCAATTTTAATGATAAAAACTTATCTGATAAAACATTACCACTTGATGAAAGCTTAGATTATTATTCTTTGCAAAATAAAAAAGATATTGATTGTGAAAATTTTTTAGTCTTTATCTCAAATATAGACAATATTTATGACAACTTAAATGATTTATATAAAAACGAAAAGTGTATTAACATCAATGTTATTGTAATAAATAAAAAAGATAAAGATAATCTTGTAAAAGAGTTATATTTTGAAAAAATATTCTTAGATATGGATTTTTTTGATAATAAAGGTTTTAATATTGTTTATTTTAATGATAACAAAGCATTTGCCAATCAATTCATATTTGATTTGACTAGATATCGTTATATAAACATAAATTCTTTATCAAAAACTAAAAACTATTATGTTTTTTATAATGAAAAAAAATCTTATGAGGAGGAAGAATGGGATTAAATATAAGAAACATTTTGATTGTTATATTTTTTATTTCTTTGTTAAAAATTAACAATCCACATTTGGATAGTGGTCTCAAAAATTATTATTATCTCCAAGACCTCTACCTTGAAAGTAATATTTTATATAAGAAATATAAAAAATTCACTCAGAAAGAAATATTGTATGATTTTAAAACATATGGTGATAGTAATTGTGAAAAAGTTTTATTCTTCCCTGACACTAGATTTCACCTTTTTAATGAAAATATATTTGAAGAAAAATGTGTTTTTATTTATGTTTTAGATTATTACAACAATGAAGATTTTATATACTACAAAGGACAATTTAAAAATAAAAAGTATGATCATTTAAGAGGACTCCCTGTTTATTTCTCAGGAGACGGGTTTTTTTATGCACAAGAATTTATTGATTAGAAAATTAATGTAATTATATGAAAAACACATAAAACAATTGATTTATTATTTTGTATATGTTACTTTCTCCCGATATTTGGATATAGAGGGATAATATGTTTTTTAGAACTGTTTTTTTTACATTGATGATACTAATTTCGCAAAACATAACCGCCAAAGAGTTAGTTGCTACTGTCACCACCTTCGAACAAGGAAATAAAGAAAGTAAAATTGTTATACCTGTTTACTCAGATATGACTAATGAAGAAATACTATCCAAGTATCGTCCTACCGATAAAAAAAATGAAATGAAAGGTGAATGGTCAAAAAGTGGAAAATATTACAAATATTCTAGTTCAAATAGCTTTCATTTGTGTGCTGCTGCATTAGGCGGTGGTATAAGAACTTGTGTCTCTCGAAGTATCGTTTCTGGAGAAAATTTAATTAAAAAAGAAGGTCTTTCTCAAAGAGAACTCGTTTATGCAAATGAAAAAGAATGTAGAGGTGAGGAATCTTCTTCTATTAAAGTTGATTCTTTTGATGAAAAATTTGCATATTTTTCAATTCAGAAATGTAAAAAAAATAAAAATGGAAAACCAAACCGTATTAAAATAAAGAAAATGGCAATAAAACCGATAATCAAGGATTATGTTGTTAAAATTGAGCGAAATAGAAAAATAGACGCTTCTCTTTCAAAAGTTTTCCCCGAAGATTTTCTTACTTGTGAAGGAAACCCTTGCGATGTCATTACTGGTAATAAAATAGAAACAAGTGTTGATTATCCACATCCTGACTTTCCAATTGTTCGTGTTTATCAGTCTAAACTAAGGTATGTTAATACTGGTATCGGAGCTGGTTGGGCATTTAATTTTGAAACAAAAATTGAAAAAGACAAAAATAACGTATTTTCTTTAATTCAAGGTGGCGAAACTTATAAAATTGAAAATCAACAAATAAAATCATTTCCAAGATCTTTATTTATCAATAAAGATAGTGAATATATCGTTATTTTAAAAGACATGATTTATAAGTTTAATAAAAATGGTTTATTAAAGTCTATTTCAGATTTTTATGAAGAAAAAGCTAATTTTTTATACACCAATAACGTTGTTTCCAAAATAAACTTAAAAAATGGATTTTATACTATTCACAGAGAAAACAATAAAATCACCAAAATCACTACTCCTGATAAAAAAGAAATAACTTACCACTTTGAAGATTATAATGTAAAAAGTGGAGAATATGAGTTCGATTCATATCTTCTAAATGGTTTTTCTGACATTAACGGCAATAATACAAGTTATGAGTACACAGATCTTTTATTGTCAGGAAGGACTAATAAAAATGGACAGCCTTTTGCTTCTTGGGAGTATAATGATCTTGCACAAGTGACAGAATCTAGACATGGTGATTTTGATATTACTAAGATACATTATCAAATAAAAGGCAACAAAGAATTGAGAACAGTAAAAACTCCTTATCATACAAATAAATATGAAATAAAAGATGGTGTTTTTTATAAAAAGAATGATAATGAAATAAAGTCTAAAAAAGAGACAACTTCTTTTAAATATGAATATTTGAAAGAAGAAGGCTATGGAAGCAATTTACCTACAAGTATTCTAAATAAAAAAACAAAAGAGCTTACTACTATTGAATATACAAATAACAATCAATATGGTTATTATCTTGAAAAGTCGATCTCTATAAATGACAATAAAATGGTTTATCATTATGATGGTTTAATTCTTTATAAAATAGAGGTATTTAAAGGAGAAGAACTAAGTGGCACTATTCTAAATGAATTCAATAAACAGAATCAAATTAAAAAATTATTTATAAATGACAGTTTGATTGAAGAGTATGCATATCATCAAGACGGCAATTTAAAAGAATATAAAAAATTTGAAGACGATTCTCTCGTAGAAAAAACTATATATGAAAATTACAATGAATTCAATCAACCTAAAAAAGTTAGTTTTAATGAAGATGTCACTTTTTATGACTTCAACTCATTAGGATATAATACACTTATTGAAAACGATAATGTTAAAGTAGAGTTTACTCTTGATGCTGAAGGTAATCAATTAGAAATAAAAGAATATGACAAAGCAACAAAAGAAACTCAGATCATAACACAGAACTTTGATGCTTGGAATCATTTAAAGACAAAATTACATAACGATTATAAAGAAGAATATTTTTATCAACCTGATAATAATATTGAACAGATTAAAGTATATTATAAAGACCAAATTATTGAAGATAAGACTTTTTCATATGAAGATGGCAATGTATCAAGTGTTAAGTCTAAAAATGAAGCTGATTACTTTCATTCACAAAAAAACAAAAAAAATGGTATTTTACATAAATACAAAATGAATCATGTTGCTTCTGAGGTCTTTATTAATTCTGACAATAAACCTGATTATATAAAAGTCGGAAATAAAAAAATATTTACATATGAATACGACAAAGATCTTACAACTATTACAACCACAAATAAAGTTAAGTACAAAGAATCAAAAACAGAAAATCGTATTTATTTTGAATCAAAAGAATATGGAGAAGAAGAATATCTTAAAACAGATTCAGTTGTTACGATTAACCGAAATGGAATTAAAGAAAAAAGATATTATGACGGTGAGAAGATTATTCGCATAGAAAAAGAAGGACAACCTGACACTATTTATTCTTATCCTGATAAGAATAAACTTAAAATTTCAAAAAACAATGACTCATTAACTATCAACAATAATAAACTTTATTATGAGCAAATAAACAAATTTGATGGAAAAGAATCTACATTTAAAGCTGAGAAAGATAAATTAACCTATCCTTCTGGCAATACAGTGCAATATATATTTGATGAAAATAACGTTCTTACCGATATTTCATTTAATGATTCTATTGTTATTAAAGATCTTGTTTTTAATGGTGGTAATGACTATCATTCATTTGAATATGGTAATGGTATTAAAGTTTCTAAATCTTTTGACCATTTAAATCTTTTAACTAATGAACACAACGGCTTATTTGAAGAAAAAGTTCTTATTGAAAAAGGTCGAATCAAAAACATAAAATACTCAAATGAAGATAATGTTTTTGATTATAGATTTATGTATGACAAAAAGAATCAATTAGAAAAAATAAATAAAATAGAAGAAAAGTTAATCGAAGATAAAAAAGAAAAAACCAAAATTGAATATAAAAGAAAATTCGATGAGAATGGCAATATAAAAACTTCTTTCTTTGGTGATAAGTATAAATATAAGAAGAATAGCAATCAAATAGATTCAGAATTAGCTGATTATGATATATCAGGAAATATGATTTTAATTGATGACATGACTATTGTTTATGGAGATAGGAATGAAATATTAGAAGTATTTAACAAAGACAATCAATTGATTGCTAAATATAGTTACAATCTTAAAGGTGAAAGAGCAAAAGCTGTTTATCCACTTCATGATATTGTGAAATATTTTTACTATGACAATGAAGGAAAAATGATTGAAGAAGAAATAAATGGTGAATTTAAATCATTTATCTATTTAAATTGGCAAATTATAGGTTATAATTATAAAGGACAGTTATATTTTAATCATTATTCGTCAGAAAACACAATTAAAGCTACTACGGATATGAATGGAAATATTGAATATTTTGATTATGGCTTTGAAAACAACACAAACAATAGTTTTGTTATGTATTTAGGTCAATATAAAGACGAGGTGACAGGGTTGTATTATAATTATAATAGAGATTATTCTCATAAATTAAAAAGGTATCTTCAAATTGATCCATTAAAGTTATATGATGGCTCTAATCCATATATTTATGTAAATAACAACCATATAAACTATATAGATACCAAAGGATTATGCTCTTGCAAAAATGTAGGTCAAAAGGTTTTAAAATCTGCTTATAAAGAACATTATATTAAAGAAAAGAAAAATAATATAAATGAAAGTTGGAGATGGGGAAAGTATGATAAAATCGGTTTTAAAGGAATGGATTTTTTTAGGTATGGTGGGATTTTAAATACTATAAGACCTTATATATATGACAGCACTGATCATCATTTTTCTGGTATTAATAAATGCAATATCTTTGTTGATTATTTATATCGACAGAATGGATTTGAAATGCCGTCACGTGACTCTTATAAAGTTTTTGGAGCTAATGCTTTTTATAAAAGCAATAGTAATATTTCCAAATATTTTAAAGAAATAAAAAAATCTGAATCTAGTGCTGGAGATTTGATTGTCAAATCGGGGGATGAATATTCATCTGGTCATATTGGTTTAGTTGTAGACCAAGAAAAAACTATTTCTGCATCTACTATGGGAGTTCGATTTAGTGATCATAAAGCGTATGAAAGTACTGTTGTTGGTTCTGAAAAACCAAAATATTATAAATATATAAATTGTAGTTGTGAGTAAATATATGAAAAATGTTTTTTTTGGCGTAGTTATTGGTTTTGTTTTATACATTGTTTTTTATCTTTCATTTCTTACTAATATAAATCCTTACCCACAAGGTTTTAAAGATATTTTAAATATTGAAATATCACAAAAGTATGAAGGTCTTTATTATGGAATTTTAAATTGTAAAACAAAAAAAAACAAGAATGTTATAAAAAATTATTATATGGAAAAAGACAAAATAAATAAAAAAATTATTATTTGCAGGAGGCAAATTAATGAATAAAATTAATATATCGATAATCCTATTGACTTCTATTCTTACTTTTTTCGTATTATTTATTTTAGGGATTTTGTATTTGAATAATTTTATTTACCCAAAAATAAAAATAGAATATGAAGATAAAAAAGAAGAAGTCTTTATTGAGAACAAAAGAGAAATTGAAAAAAATTTAAATATTAATATAGGACATTGTGATATTCCTATAAAAAATGATATGACTAATATTATTATTGCAGAGGATTATTTCTTTTATTTTTACCTAGACGAATCTTATAATGAGAAGATTTGTTATTTAAAAAAACAAAGATAAACTATGATTAAATTTTTAAAAACCATATTCATTATTTTAGGAGTGTTGATCTTATCACTTTTGTCACTGCATTATTTTTTATTTAATATAGAAGGTTGGATTGTTGATCGATATATTAAAAGTGAAATCAAAAAAAATGAAATCACTTCTGAACAAATGGTTTCAACAATTATTAATGGTGAAGATTGTCTTAAAGTAATATATATTAAAGAATATTCAGATAATCATTCTCAATCTCAAATTTATAAAAATGTAAAAGAAGATCTCAATACTGAACGTTGTATTAACCTTTTAGTTTTTAATTATATAAATGATAAAGGAGAAATTGTTGAATCTCATCTAGTTAATAATCTTATTACACACGAAACAAAAGTTTCTTTCGGCTCTCCTGATGTTATTATTGGCAATTCTTGTGGCAATCATTATATTGAAAGACTAAGAGCACACTATGCAAAAGTTATTTATAATAAAAAAGATAATTGTCCATTTTATATTAACAAGGTATTTGATATCGCCATTGACGTATGATAAAAAACTTGAATTTTTATGATTTTTTATATATAATACTGAAACGAACAGGAGGAACATTAAAGTATATGCTTCATCATAGAGAAACAAAAGATTATGAGTTAATTGTTATCCATACGAACTCTTATGCTGGTCACTTTTCAAGAGAAATGGTCTCTTTCATTACTAGTCACACCGATGAGTCTGAATCTGGATTTAAAGCAGAACATGAGGTTTATGAATATGATTACTCAATGTTTAAAGACAGCATTAAACATATCATTGACGAAAGTGAAAACATTTTAACACCTTTTATCTTATGCTCAAACCATAATTATGTAAATAATGGTTTAGGCTACCATTATCATGTAGATGACAAATATGGAAAAGAAAAAGCTTGCCAACACCATAAAGACTTTATAAAGAAAAATGCTAATCAACACATCAATAACTATAAAAAGGTTATTCAATCATATCAAGAAGAAGGTGAAGACTCTGAGTTGTATAAAAATTATTCAAGAGTAGGTTGGAATATTCAAAAGCTTATGGATCAAATCAAATCACATGAAGAAAAGATTGAAGAAAGCGACAAAATGACAACTAAAGACTTAACTGAACACACCGCTTATAATTCAATAGCTATTGTTTTTGTCAGAGGTGGTATTACAGAAAGTATAATCGATATTGTAAAAGAACGTTCACAAGATTTTGTTAAAATGTATACCAACCCTAAGTCGCCTAACTTTAAAAGACGTAAAGGTTATGCTAATTTGAAAATTGAAAGATTTGAAATAATAAAAGACAGTTGATACTGTCTTTTTTCATTTTAATCATTTACCAATACCGAATGATTATTTATTGCATTTATTTCTTTTTCTAGATTTGATATTTCTTGTATTTCCGACTGTCTTTTTGACAATTTTCTTAGTTTTTCTTTTTTTGTTTTTATTACTTCATCTACAAGAACATTATGTAACGAATTTAATTTATCTTCTTTTTCTAAGTTTTCTATTTCTTTAAAATAGATATCTATATTTTCAAGAATAATGTCGTCTAGTTCTTTTTTTATTAGATCTCTTTTTTCTTTTATTTTGTCTGTTTTATTCCACCAATTTTGTCTCTTTTTAATTACCTTTAACAATCTTCTTATGAAAATCAAATAATCTAATAAACAAGTCAAAAAAAGACAAATAAAGAATTTAAGAAAAATCATTGATTCAGGTAAAAGCTCAAAATAAGTACCTGATTCCATAAATAAAATGAAGAATATAAAAAATGAAAAAAATGAAGCTTCCAATAGAAATTTTTCTATTTCTTTGAAACAAGAGTTTTTATCCATTCTTTTTGATATTTTTCTTGATTTTTTTTCTAGTTCTTTAAATAATTTTTCTGCTTTTTTTATTTCCATTTCGCATTCTCTCTTTAATTAAATATTTTCTATTTCAAGATTTAATTTTTCTGTTTTTTCTCTCATTGACGCTTTTTTTAGTTTATTTGAATTAGAGTTTACTATTTTTTCTTCTTTAATTTTTTTCTTTTCTATAATATCTTCTACTATAAAACTTGGTATATCATCTACTTCTTCGTCTGTCATATCTTCTAATTCCTTTAATAACAGATCTACGTTCTCATTAGATATAGACAAATCAGATTTTCTTAATTGATCTTCTTCATTTATTTTTTTTATTTTTAGCTCTGCTTTTAAAATTCCAAACCCATAATTTAAAACAGCTAAAGTCGGAAATATAAATAATGAAGCAATAATTATAAATATTATTTTTGTTGGATCTTCAATTTTAAAATTAAAACTGTTTAATAATAAAACAAAAAAATCAATAAACAGCAATAAAACAGCCACTATAATCCAACCAGAAAAAGAAAAACTTAAAACATCACCTTTTTTCTGAACAATATCTTTTATTTCTTTTATTTTATTTTCTCTTTTTTCTATTCTGCTATAAGCAGCTTTTAAGTCTGATATTCTTGACATCTCTTACAAAACCTTTTTCTAAATATTAAAAAAAAGACAATATCAAAAAATATTCAGCTTTACAATCTTTTTATTTTGGAAATGTTATTTTTATTGACTTTTCTTTTCATAAAGAATAGGATAAAAACAAAAATACAAGGAGTTCTTTTTCTTAATATTTATGGATTTGTTTTGTGCTTAAATATCGAACAACGTGATTTTAAATCTAATATACATTACCTTTATCTTTTACTTATTACATTTATTTTCACGTTTTCTTATTTTCTTTGTTTTTTCAATTTTCTATTTTTATAAAAACAATCACTTATTTCAATATTTGTTTTTGAAAGTATAATTGATTTTCATCTTTCTTTTTTCTATAAGTTTAAGTGGGATAAACTTATAAATAAAAAAAGAATGAAAAGATTTGGTTTAATAATTTATGAATAAAAGAAGAATGAAAAGATTTGGTGCAATATCATTAGTTATAGCCGGGTGCAGCATTGCAACAGGTTTAATCATTTATGCACTTGGACAAAATGTAAATCTGTTTTATATGCCAACTGATATTGTTCATGGTATTGACGGCAAAAAACCTGAAATTGGACAACGATTAAGAGTAGGTGGCATGGTTGTCGAAGGCTCATTAAAGAGAGACCCTAAAAATTTATATATTGAGTTTGATTTACATGACAACAATGAAATAATTACGATTAATTATGAAGGAATACTCCCTGATCTTTTTAAAGAAGGTCAAGGTATTGTTGCGCAAGGAACATTAATAGACAAAGAAGTTATAAGAGCAACAGAGGTGTTGGCAAAACATGATGAAAATTATATTCCTCCTGAACTGGCGGAGGGACTAAAACAAAATCATTCAGGAAAAGGACTTACTTATGGAGAGTAATTTTTCAGATTAAAACCTTATGGCTTTTATTCATTTTTATAATAAATCACAATAAAATTGAAAAAAAACGAATTGTTTAAAAATCACTTTAAAGCAAGTAAAAAAAAGAATAAAAACAATAATATTAGTAATATTGTAATCTTAAATTTACAAAGATAACAAAATAAAGAAAAAATAAATGTGTTTAAAAACGTTGCGGGACGTATGCGGAATTGAAACCAGTTATTTTTTTATAAAAAATATAAATAAAAATAAGAATATTAATTCTTTTAAAATAGTTAATTTTAATGACCTAAAATAAAAAATTTAAAATAATAAAAAATGATTTTTATAGTTGAATCGTTAGGCGTTTTTTGATATGATTGATTTTACTTTATATTATGAACTGGAGAAAAACTATGAATCCTATTGTGAAAATTATTGTAACTTTTGAATATCTTATTAATGGTTGGCAAATCGATCTTGTTTATGCCAACGGAAAAGTATTTGACTACACAAATGCACAATTTGAAAGTAACATCAAAAACCAAATACAAGATAGATTATCAAATATTTCTTCAAGCTGGCTTATAAACCAAGAATCAGAAGAATATTTTGATGAACAAAATATTTCTGATTATGTTGATGAAGAACCTATTATAGAAGAAATCAATCTTTATTTTTCAATTTTTAATAAATCTATTCCTATCGAATTCAAATATTCTTGCGATACTTAATTATTGAATATCAGGGAAACGAGGTAAAACAATGTTTGAGCCGAAATATTTGATTGAAAAAGACAACGAGATCAAAAAAGCATATTTAAAAAGAGACCAAATAACAAAAAACAAAAAACAAAATCTGAGATAGCTCTTTATCTAAAACAAAATCTTATTAACACAAAAGACGCAGATTACCTTTTGTTTATGAAAGAAGATAATCAGTTAAAGAATCTAAAAACTGAAATATCCATTGCAATAACACATTATGCAAATAATCAAGGATTTGAAAATTATAAAGAATTAAAAAGAGAAGAATTATCTAATCAAGAAGAAATGATTTACAATTACTAAACACAACAGAGAGATAATAGGAAAAATATGAGTGTAAGTAAAATAACTTCTCTCCTTGAAATTTCATTTATTTTTTTGTATAATAAGTCAAAATTAAATAAAAGGTGTTTTAATGAATAATGTTACTGATAAAGAATGGTATGAAATACATAAAAACTCGATGAATAGAAAAGGTTCTGTTTTTAATATTAAAAACAGCCATCCTTTCGGAGTTGTCGTCGATGGAAAAATGAAATGTATTCGAAAGCATTCTTTTGAAAGATTTGATTCAAAAGCATTTGTTTATGCTTTTCTAAATGATAAATTATTGAAAACTGTTGCTGAACTTCATGACTACAAAGACCTTGATACTTGTTATTCTTTTAATACTTTGTACCAAGCTAAAAAATATATTGAAAATTTTAAAAAAGAATACAACCTTAAAGAAAGTCAAGGTATTAGCTTTCGAATAAACCTTTCTGTTTCTAGGAAAACATACGTTCCTTGGCGACTAAACCAAGATTCCAGTATCGATACAACTTCTGACAACGATCTACATTATGATTTTGAAGAAGCAATTAAAGAAAATCCAGAAAATAAGATCTTTAAACATTGGCAAGAAGAACGTCTTTCAATGAATTTTGCAAGTAGAGATTTTGATTATGAAGTTGTTTATGATTCTAAAAAAGATGGGTTTGAATTGACAGACGAAAAGATTGAAGAAATTCGTAATTCTATTGCTAAAAGATTTAATGCATATACAAAAGAGCTATATGAAGAAAATCAAAATAAACTCTCTTGCAATTCTGTTTTAAAAGGTATCTTAGATTTTGAGTGGGACAACAACAATGATAAAATAAAACATTGGAATAGTTTAAATCTTTACTGCAAAGATGGCTCTACTAAAAGAAAAATATTTTATGAGATTCACAATGATTCATTTTCTATTCAATTATCAAATAACATAGAAAATTTCTTTATGTCTTCTTTTGGTTTCATTAATTATGATATTAATGTTCAAAATAATAAGATTATTGCAAAATCTAATATTTCAAAAGATATTATTAAAGTCGATAATGTTACTGAATTAATGACCGAACTTAATAATAAATTAGCTGAAGCTTTATTAAAGAATTCAAATGAAAAAAATAACGACTTTTTTGATCTTTATTGCTTACCTATGAAATCTTTGAAAACATTAAAAACAAAATATAACGTAAAAAAAGGTTTTTGGGATATTGAAAATATATCTTTAATTTCCGAAGATCAAAAAATATTTGAAGAGCATATCTTTAAACAACTTGCTGATCTTTTAAACTCATATAGTGAAAAAAATTGGGACAAGGCTCTTATTGAAAAAATTAAGATAAATAATACTTTACCATATAGAGAGAAAATGGCTCTTTATGATTATATTAAAGATTTTTTAATTGATAACGATTATGTTAACAATGAACAAAATCAATGTAGCAATTTAAATATCAAAACGATGAACTTTATATTTGAAGTAGAATAACTAGTTAACGTTTAAATAAAAAGGTTTCCGAGCAAGGAAACCTTTTTTTGTTTTTAAATGTATATCGAATTGAAAAAATTCTCTTTTTCCAATTCTTTCTTTATTTTAGGTAAATAACATTTTTCAGGATGATTGTTTTTATACGCTTTAATCTTTTCATATTTTCTAGTCAATTCTTTCTTCGTCATATTAGAGATAGGTTTACTATCAATATCATAATGAATCTTACCTTTATGCATATCTATATCAACTTTTATTATTGCATAATGTAATTTCCTTCCATGTATTTTATGAATTCTTTTCTTTTCTTTATATATCTGATAAGAAATTGACTTTGCTTCTTCTGTAAATCTTAGTATTTGTTTTTCACCAGTCATTAACAATGGTTCATGAGGATAAGGGATATTTGGTAAATATTTATCACAATAAGCAACATACTCTTCTATTAAATCTGATTCCCTCATTACACTTCCTCTAAGTAAATACTTATTATCGCTGTTACACGGCTATTCATGTCGTCTAATAACTCTACTTCTTTTTTCTTAAAGATCATTTCCTTATTGTGGTATGATTTAACATATTCTTTTGGACAAGAATCTTTGTTTTCAATATAAGTTAAAGGTCTAAATGTAAAAGTTTCTCCAACGGAAACATTTTCAATAATTTGTTCCGAATATCTTATTATTTTAGATTCATTTAATTCTTTACTGTTACTTCTAGGTTGTTTTCCATTAATGTAAAGTTTAAATCTTTTTTTTGACATTTCTATTCCTCAATTTTGTTTTTGATTATATCAAGAATAAAACTGTATTGTCAATTTAAACTCTTACTACATTTTTTTCGTTTTATATTGAATCGATAAATTAACTATGATAGTATCAATCCTTATTAATTTAATTTTGAGATTAAAACATGTGGTGTGAAGAAAAATTAAAAGCATTTGATGATCAAATAAATCAGTACAATAAAGAACATAACGAAATACAAGAAAAATTAATCAACCTTTCTGGAACTAGAAAAGATTATATGAAAAGTGTTTTCATAAGTATTATTATTTCTGCTCTTTTTCTTTACTTTTCTTGTTTTTTTCAAGAAAGAGCTTTTTCTCATTATGATGATATAATCAATGGCATAGGAGAAAACCATAGTCGTATGGAGTATATTTCTGCTCTTTTCATTTCGTTTGCTTCATCCTTTTCTGCTAGTTTTTGTTTATTTATATACCAAAAATTTCCTTTAAAAAAAGAGAAAGGGCATAAAGAAATAATTAATCTTATCAAAGATATCTTTGGTATTGCTATCTTTTCTTTTCTTTTTTGTTTTGTTTGTGCATTTTTCTTTATGCTCTCTTACGTTTTTTTTAGTTCTTTTTTTAATTTTGTTCCATCTTTTCAACATAATCTTATTCTTTTTTTATTATCTGTTCCTTTTGCTTTTCGACATGCCAAAGAACAGTTTAAAAATTATTTTAAAAACAAAAAAGAACAAGAAAAATATATATTAGATTTGGAAAGGAAAAAAGAAGAATTAAAAATTGTTTCAGCAAAGAATAGCACTCTTTCAGAAGAAGATTTTATCAACAGTATAAAATCAATTGATGATTATAATTTCCTTAAAATTACATGTGAAAATATGGAATTCATACACATAAAAGATTTTTATTATAGAATTGAAAAAAATCTTTTAAAAAACACTGAATTTAAAGATTTCAGAACTTTTGAAGAATCCATTATAAAGAATAGAGCAAACTTAAATGTGATAGAAAATATTTAGTTTCTATTTAACAACTTCCTTTATTTTTATTAATTTAACAAATTCAAAGAAAAAGAAAACCAATTCTTTTTCTTTTTTTGTTTTTATAAAAAAATATGTATAATAGTTATTATATATTAAGAAAAAAGGAGCACATATGAGAGGCGTTGTATTTGAAGTAAGAAAAATAAAAACAAATTATTTTAAACCTAATGAGATTCGTGTATCTATATTAACAGAAGAAAATACAGTTGAATATTTTATTGGTAATGAAAATTCATTAGAAATAGAACCATTTGAAGAAGTCATTATAGAAAAAAATAAATCAGGCGACACTATTAAAGTTTCACAAAATGAAAATAAAGAAACTTTTATACATAACAAAAAAATCCCTAGTTCTTATATAAAAAAAAGATTTAGCTTCAACCCTTTTAAAACCTATAGAAAAAACAAAGCTTTTATTAAAAAGAAAATATTGGAACTTTTTATTCCTGAACCTGATAATCATATTTCTATGATACCATTAATTATTTTTATATTATTTATGATGATTTCATTTGACGGTGATAAATTTGATAAATATATTTATTCTCTTTGCTTTGATTGGTTTGGAACAAGAAATGATGACTTGTTAACTGATTTTCAATGGAATCTTGCATCATTTTCTTATCATTCCTTTTTCTTTTTTATTTCTGTTTTTTCTACTTTTTCGATTAATTTTATATTTTTGATTTTAAGATTTTTTAAATCTAAGTATATTTTTCAAGTTGATATTGAAAACTTTATTGGAAAAGATAAATTGAAAATTGATTCCAATTCCCATTTATGGCTTTAACAATAGTTTAAAAAATAAAAAAAGAGCGTGGTGCGCTCTTTTTTATTTTTCTATTCTTAAACCTCAAACATATCAAACCATTTTTCTACTATTTCCATTGGTATGTTTTCACCACTAAAAATTGGGCTTGTAAATTCTTCTTTTATTCTTTCTCTTAATTCTTCATTTTCTATTTTAGAATAATCAATTGTTGCATAACCATTCTGAACCATTGAAGACAACATTGCTACATATACTGGATAACCTACTGATTGTCCTAGCTCTCTACCGTCAAAAGAAGACTTTCTTTTTGTCTTACTGTTTAGTTGATCTGATATATAGTAATCAACGGCTTCTTGGTAATCTTTACTTATAACGCTATCTATTGAACGTTTCATATTTTCATAAGGAGAAGATTTATAAATAATTAAAGGTATCATTGTTGAAACAGCGTCTGTCATGTTAACACCTGTATTCATTGCATTTAACATCTTATCTTTTTTTGCTTCCATTAATATTGAATTTTGTTTATATATTTTTGCAAACATCAAATAAGATCTTTCTTTGTCACCTTTGAAATCGTCACCAAATAGGTATTGAAGTGCGTATTGCGCATTATGCATACTCAAACCGAAATAAGATTCTATCAACCATTCTGTTTCAGAACCCCGATTGTATTTTAGGCGAGTGTGCAGTGCTATCTTACCCTGATAGTATTTTTGTATTAGATTTAGATAAAGCAAATGAATCCGTGTTAGATTTTTTCTCTACTAATTCAAATGAAAAACGTCATAATGATGTTATTAGACAATTTGCTTTTGACACCTCATTATTAGATGAAGACGTTGAAGAATTGATTGAAGATGATGTCAATACAGATTGCGTTTTTGCTTATGTTTACTTATGCGATGGTAGTGACGAACCTATTCATAATGAAGACAAATTTGAAGATAGAAATCATTGCTTTATTTTTAATGGATTATTTGAAGACGAAGATTATGATCATGAAGAGTTTGGATCAAAAGCAATTAATGTATCAGAATATGAGCTTATTTAAATATTTCATATAAATAATAAAAAACAAAAAAGCCATTACATAGTGGCTTTTTTTATATTCCTTCGTCGAGTTCTTTTAACTCTATTGCATTTTTAATTTCTTCTTCCAAATCTAACTCTTTTATATCTCCTATATATTTTTTAAAATATTCGTCAAACCGTTTAAAATCAGTTTCATTTTTTTTAATTTCTTCTAGGTAATCTATATCACACTCAATACCAAATTCTGTTAAGTCATAATCTTTTAAAACTGCTAATTTTGATTTGTTTCTTTCAAAGAAATAAATTGAATCTATATTTAAAACTCTACCATTTTTGAAAAATGAATTATAGGGAGAATCACTCTTTTTCTGTGGATCTTTTAATACTCGCCAATCATTGTCAGTATTCTTTGATTCAGGAGCAAACTTTACTTTACTATATTTTCTATCACTAACAGCTCCTTTTTTACAAAAAAGATTTTTAAATTTAAATATTTCGTATAATTTACATCTATCTTCTTTTAAATACAAATCTACTCTTTCATTGTTTAAAATTTCTTTTAATTTATCATAAGACAACTTTATTATCATTTTAAAACTCCTATTATTATTTTGTTATTATATCAAAAGCAAAGCATAAAAACAATTGTTTTTTTTTATTAGATTATAGTTGATTTATATAATTGTTGATTATGAGATTTTCAAGCATAAAAAAACGAGGCTACAAGCCTCGCTCTTAATAATCATTTTTAACTATATTATTCTTCTTCTTCGTCGTAAAATTCAGAATTTAAAAAAAGATTTAATTCTTTAACTGAATATTGATTTATAGTTTCTAAGAAGTTTTCTTTTGTTTCATATTCTAGTTCTTCAAAAGATTCTTTTTCAAAACTTGTTAAGTAGCCCATTCCTAATTCTTTAATAATAGACTTCACTTCTGATTCAAATTCCAAATAAGTAGTAAACTCTCTGTCTTCTGTGAAAATTGCTGACATACACTCCATTTCTTCTGATAGCTCCATTCCGTGTTTTTCAAATAAAGCCACCATTCCGCCTACCATTTCTTGTCTTAAATTGTCTTCGATAATTCCTGTTTCAGAGGGAAAATTTACACCTTCTTTCAAAAAGAAACTTATTGCAAACCCACCGTTTTCTTCATCATAAATGGATAAGTGAGAGTCAAATAAATGAGAAGGAATAACAGGGCTATATGAATCTAGTAATAAAATAATTTCTGTTCCGTTATCATAAGAGTAGATTCTTTGACTACTATTATTAAATACTTTGAAATTAATTTTACCGTTTAAAACAACTCCATTGGTTTCAACATTTTTGAAATTAAAAACTTCTTCTAGCACAACCTCTCTATTCATTTGTCCAAATTTTGCATTTATCTCGCTTAATATAACTTCATTTGCAATCATTATTTTCTCCACTAATTTTTATATCAATTACTATAATTAAAAAGCAAAAATACTTCAAGTTTTTTTATTGCAAAATAAATGTTTTTATTGTACAGTAATATCAAATACATTTTTCTAATTGCTCAGAAAAATATAAGGAGATAATTTGAAATTAATATTACCAACAGAATTTAAAGATCTTTTTGATAATGACGAACATTTTTATGATGAAGATAAAAACACAAATAAAAGAATTGTTCGTGTTTATAATAAGAATGAAATCCTTATTGCCAAAAGTATTCAAGCAATGAATAAAAATAAAGGCAAAATGAGATACTTTGGTGTTCAAAATTATAGAGAGTATTTAAGTGAAGAATATGTAAAACATCAAAAGGAAGTTGAAAAAAGAAAAAACTATCAATGATTATATACAATATATTTTAATATTTATATTCATTTTAAAAGTCCCAAAATGGGATTTTTTTATTGTCTTTTCTTTGAATGTATATAGTGTTTTTTGTTTATAACATGTGCTTTTTTCGCTAAAATACGCATCAAAATACAAAGATTTTTTAAATATAAATACATTACTTATACATTTTCAAAAGCATGTATGTAAAAAAGCCCTTACATACGGGCTTAATTCACTTAATTAATCGGAATACATAAATTTTTCACCACATACTCCACTTAGCCGTTTTTTTTCTTATTCGACTGTTACTGATTTTGCCAGATTTCTTGGCTTATCTATATCTGTTCCTTTTAATTTTGCTGTTTTAAATGCTAAGTATTGCAACGGAATTGAATAACAAATAGGCTTTAATATCTCAGGACATTCTGGCATTTTTATTGAAATTAGATTTTCTGATATTATATGTTTATCTGATAACATTAGCACTTTACCATTTCTTGCCAGTATTTCTTCTATGTTTGAATATATTTTATCAAATAGCTCGTTAAATGGTGCAATTGCTATTACAGGGGTATTTTCATCAATTAATGCCAAAGAGCCGTGCTTTAATTCACCTGCATAAAAAGACTCTGAATGTATATAAGAAATCTCTTTTAACTTTAAAGCTCCCTCCATTGCCAATGCCCCATACTCACTTCTCCCTATATATAAAGCACTTGTTGTGTTTTCTAAAGTTTTAATGAAACTATCTAATGAAGTTGAAGCATTTAGGAATTCTTCCATTTTTATAGGGAGTTTTTTCAAAGATTTTATTATATAACTATTCATTTCTTTATCTAAACTTCTTTTTTCTCTGCCAATAGAATAAATTAACATCAGCATTACAGCTAATTGACTTGTAAAAGCTTTTGTCGAGGCTACACCTATTTCTTTACCTGCATTTGTTAATAATGTTAAATCTGACTCTCTTGGTATACTCGAACCTTCAACATTACATACGCTAATTGAAAGTAAATGTTTATTCTTTTCATTTATTAGTTTTAGTGCCGACAGTGTATCTGCCGTTTCTCCTGATTGAGACAGTGTAATGAATAATGTATTTTTTCTAGTTAATAATGTTTTATATCTATATTCAGAAGCAATAATCACCTCACAAGGAATATTCAAAATATTTTCAAACCAATACTTCGATATTAAAGCGGCATGGTTTGACGTTCCACAAGATATTATTTCAACATTTTCTATTTTTTTTAATTCTCTTTTATATCTATTCAGTTCGTCCAAATAAATAGATTCTTTTTTAATTCTGTTTTTTAATGTGTTCTTTATTACTTCTGGTTGTTCGTATATTTCTTTTTCCATAAAATATTCAAAACCACCTTTTCCTACTATTTCTTGGTTTTTATCTATTTTTATTCCTTCCTTATAAAGAATCTTTCCGTCAGACGTAAAAAAAGTTACTCCTTTTTTTTCCAATTTTGCAATCTCATTATCTCCTAGATAATAAATTTCTTCTGTACAGGAATCAATTGCATTTTTATCAGAAGCCATTAAAGACATATCCTTTGTTTTACCTATTACTAAGGGTGAGTCCTTTTTTACAGACCAAACGACTTCTTCATTTTTTCTATGAATTATACCCAAAGCATAAGAACCTTTGGTTTTTTGAATAACGTCTTGAATTGCCTTAAATACAGATCCTGAGCTTTTATAACTTTCTTCTAGTATATATAAAATGACTTCTGAATCTGTTTCTGATTTAAAATCATAACCTTTTTTTATTAAATCTCCTTTCAATCCTAAATAATTCTCAATTATTCCATTGTGAACAATTGAAAAATTTTTTGAATTATGAGGATGAGCATTTTCCTTAGATACTTTTCCATGCGTAGACCAACGAGTATGAGCTAACCCTAACTTTCCAAAAAAAGAACATTCTTTTGATATTGATAATTCTAGATTTTTTACTTTCCCTGTTTCTTTCAATAAAGAAAATTCATTATCAAACAATAAAGAAATACCAGAAGAGTCATAACCTCTGTATTCTAGTTTTTTCAAACCTTCAAGTAATATTGGAGTGATATTTTTTTCCGATATTCCTGCTACAATTCCACACATATATAAACCTCTCTAAATGTTTTTTTATACTTAAAAAAATATTTCATTTTTTTGTATTTTTTATTCATAGATATATTGAGCTAATAAAATATAAATTCATTTCATTTTTGTTCTTTTTTTATAAATTTTCAGAACAAAAGTCATAAAAATCATTGATTTAAAAGAAACAATCAGATATCTATTTTATTTTAGCGAATAGTCCACAAGAAACCCAAATCTCTTATTCAGAACTTAAGTTTCGCTTGAAACGAACTGAGAAGGTAAGGCGCATTTACATGTTATATATAAAAATAAACCATTCAAAAATTATGATACAGTTAAATGATATTAAATAAAAATATCATTATTTGTTGTTTTTATGTTTTTTATTTATTATTTTTTGCTTTTTGTTAAATGTTATTCATCTTATGTTGGTTTTCTTTGGTTTTTATATAAAAATCTATTGCATGGTGTATTTTTCTTTGATAATATTTAAATCAAGGTAAATAATTAAAACAAAAAGGAAAATCAATATGTGCTCAATTCTTGGTGTGTTAGATATTAAAACAAATCCACAACAACTTCGATCTCAGGCAATTGAAATGTCTAAAAAACTACGTCATAGAGGACCTGATTGGTCTGGGGTTTATGCTTCTAAAAAAGCTATTCTTGTTCACGAACGTTTAGCTATTGTAGGTGTAGATAGTGGTGCTCAACCGTTATACAACCCAGAGAAAACTCATGTCTTAGCAGTTAATGGAGAAATCTATAACCATAAAGAACTTCGTGAAGAATTAAATAGTGATTTTGTTTTCCAAACAGATTCAGATTGTGAAATCATTCTTGCACTATATAAAGAAAAAGGTATTCATTTTTTAGATGATTTAAATGGTATTTTTGCTTTTTGTCTATATGACGAAGAAAAAGACGCATATCTAATTGGTCGTGATCATATTGGTATTATTCCACTTTATACAGGGCATGATAAAGACGGTAACTTCTATGTTGCTTCTGAAATGAAAGCACTAGTTGACGTTTGTAGTCACATTGAAGAATTCCCAGCAGGTCACTATATGTGGAGTGATGACAAAAAACCTGTTAAATATTATTCTCGTGATTGGGAATCTTATGAAAGTGTTAAAAATAATGAAGCCTCGGCTGAGTCTATACAAAAAGGTTTAGAAGACGCTGTTCATAGACAATTAATGTGTGACGTTCCATATGGCGTATTACTATCTGGTGGTCTAGATTCTTCTATTATTTCTGCTATTACACAAAAATTTGCTTCTAAGCGAGTTGAAAGTGGTGATACTGATAAAGCTTGGTGGCCGCAACTTCACTCATTTTCAGTCGGTCTAGAAGGCTCACCAGATTTAGAAGCAGCACAAAAAGTAGCTGATCAAATTGGAACCATACATCACCCTATTCATTTTACGGTTCAACAAGGTATTGACGCTATTCGTGAGGTTATTTATCATTTAGAAACTTATGATGTTACTACTGTTCGTGCTTCTACTCCTATGTATTTAATGTCTCGTAAAATTAAAGCTATGGGAATCAAAATGGTTCTAAGTGGAGAAGGTGCAGATGAATTATTCGGTGGTTATTTATATTTCCATAAAGCTCCTAATGCAAAAGAGTTTCACGAAGAATTATGTCGTAAGATTTCTAAACTTCATATGTTTGATTGTTTACGTGCCAATAAATCTATGGCAGCTTGGGGAATTGAGGCAAGAGTTCCTTTTTTAGATAAAGAATTCGTTGATATTGCAATGAGAACAAATCCAGAAGCAAAAGAATGTAAAGAAGGACGCATAGAGAAAAACATTTTACGTGAAGCATTTCAAGGGTATTTACCAGAAGAAATCCTTTGGCGACAAAAAGAACAATTCTCTGACGGTGTTGGATATAACTGGATTGATTCTTTAAAAGAACATGTTGAAGAAATGGTTACAGACGAAATGATGTCAGCAGCTAAGTATAAATTCCCTGTTAATACTCCCGACACAAAAGAAGCTTACTTTTATCGTATGATTTTTGAAGAACATTTTCCTTCTGAAGCTTCTATTAAATGTGTCCCACATGGCAAATCAGTAGCATGTTCTACTGTTGAAGCATTAGCTTGGGACGAATCATTCTTAAATAATGCAGATCCGTCTGGTCGTGCTGCAAAAGTGCATAACGACACCAACGCAAAATAGAAATAAATACAAAAATTAAAAAGATCTCTTCTGAGATCTTTTTTTTATATCGTTGTTTTAATCAAAATCAATCTCTACTCGGAGGTTTGTTTTTGGTTTTAAAAAACATGTTGACTTTTTTTACCCATTCTATTATCTTAATAAAAATTTATCAGGAGAAGGAATGGAGACTAGTTATTTTACTTTATTTATAATCTTTTTTGGATTTTTATACTTTATTGGTAAAGTTTTCAAATGGATAAGCATCGATCAATTTTTAATTTCTATTATTTTAACTATATTTGTTTTTTTTATTGATTTTTATTTTCATTTAGGCTATATAACCAAACCACAATTGAATAAAATAGAAAACGCAGAGCTTCTTTCTATTAAAAGACATAAAGACAATATAATTTTCGATTATATTGACGAATATGGATTAAAAAACACTATATCATTAATAAATTTTAATGATTATGATAATTTTGAAATTAAAAAAGGAAATAAAGCAGAAGTTTCATTTGAACTTTATAATTTTTTAAGTCCTATCGATTACGTAGATGTTGAAGACAGTGAAATACACATTACTTTACCAAAAAATGTTAAAATACCTGACCTGAAGAATAAAAAAGAACAATTTAACTTTGATAAGAATAATGACTTTAATTTTAAACATGTAAATACTTATAATTGCTATAGTGATGTAGAACTTCATAATGGCACTTATGTTTTTTCAGATAAATCAAATAATGTTAAATTTGAATACAAATTAAACCCAAGTATTGATATTCAACGTGATTCTAATTCAAAAGATAAGGTTTGTTTGAAGATTAATATTTATCAGAATGAAAAAGGTTTTATATATGACAAAGATCATTTAAACAACGAACAAATATTAATAATACCTGCAGATTTCGATGATTCTAATTTATACATAAGAGAAGAAGGATAATATATTTTATGGAACTTAATTATTTTGTTCTTTTAGGCTGTGTTTTATTTGTTTATTTTTGGATTTCATTAAGTGAAGAATTTGATAATATTTTTAATGTATTTCTTTATTCATTACCTATCGGTATTATTTTTTTTATGCTTTTAATTCTTTTTGATTCAATCCTTGGTTCTGGTTATATTCTTAAAAACAATAAAATAAATATTCAAAATGCAAAAATAGTTAAAATTAATAGGTTTAGAGATACCTTAAATTTTTTGTATATTGACGAGTATGGCTTAGAATCTCATATTTATGGATTGGATTTAACAAAAATAAAAGATATTCATTTTAATCGTGGAAAAGAAGCAAGATTAACAATCACTATGTTTGAAGCTTTTAACCATAGAATTGTTAATCATGAAAAAATTAAAATTAATATTACTTTACCACCGAACGTTAAAATACCTAATCTAGAAAACAAGAAAGAACAATTTTCCTATTCATTATATGAAGATTTTGGTTACAAAAGAATACAAAACAAAAATTGTTACACCAACGTTAAATTAGAAAATGATCTTTATAAGTTTTACAATGAATTCAATTATTCTGTCGTTTCCTATGACAGTAATATTGATATCAACATACAAAAAACACCTAATTTAAACGGTAAAGTGTGTATTGATTTTGACTTTTATTATAGAAAAAAAGATAAAAAGATCTATCAATCAGAAAATCACATTAATAAGATTAATTTAAAAGTTCCTATTAACTATGACACTTATCCTTTATATACAAAAAAGCAACCATAATGGTTGCTTTTCTTATGCATGATTAAATCTAATTCTATGACCGTCTGGATCTATAATCATAAATGTAGAACCCCATATTGCTGTTGATTCTCCTATTATTTTTAATTTTTTCTCTTTGAATGATTTTAGTAACTTTTCATAGACTTCTTTTGAAACAAAAAAAGATATTTCTGCTCCTCCACCTGTTACTCCTGATTCAGAACCTAAATCTTTTAATCCTGATGTTTCTTTAAATGATATATTTGTTCCCTCTAATTCTAAAATTGAATATGTTGGTGACATATCTTTTAGTTCTTTATCAAAAACAGATTTGTAATATTTTTTTGTATTTGAAATGTTTTCTACATACAAAACAATTGAATTAATATTAAACATATAATCTCCTTAAAAATGGGCTGCTATTCTTTCGAATGTCCTTTGGTTCATTATTGCGTCACATAACGCATTATGCCTTTTAAAATTACCTTCTTTCATCACTCTATAAAAAATAAAATCCCAATGATCCATAAAATCTTTCGGCATAATCTTTTCTAAAACAAAAATGTGAAACGTTCTTTGTATTTCTGCAAATTCGAATAATAAATCTAACCACATTACATCATAAGCTGAATCTACAAATACGTCTTCATTTCTTAACATTTCATTAAGGTCTTTGGCAACCTTTAAGATTTCTTCACCAGCTTTGATTACATGTTCTAATTCTAAACCATGAGTTTGTTGAGCATTATAGTTCCACTCTAAATCCGTCAACCATTCTTCATGTGGTTTAATCAATGCCTCATATTTCTCACCAGACTCTTTTATTACTCCTACTTGTATAGGATATCCCTGGAAACCAGAGCTTTCTATGTCTAATGAATTGATTGTTTTTCTCATTTTTTCCTTTCTCAACTTCATAATAAAAAAAATAGTATCATTTATTTTACACCAAAAAAAACAAAAGGACAATCTTGTTTTTTATTCTCAACGTCAACTGCACCGACCTGAAGGAAGGTGCTTGAAACAAGAAAAATAGAGAAACAGACTAAATCTCTTGTTTTCATCTCGAAACTATTTCGGAGAAATAGTTTCGGGGTTGAAGACAAACCCCTTATTAATTAGATTTTTCACAAAATCATCACCAATTACTTTTCTTAAAATGTTGATTGCCCCATTGACATCAGCATTTATTATTTTGTCAATTGAAGATTTGTATAATCCACGTTTGACTCTACGCCCTAAAAACTCATATTTTTCAGTGCTGTTTTTTCTATACACTGGCAAAATATCTAATGCTAAAGCATCAGATTTCGAAGTGTATGACTCTTCATTGATATCAACCTGAATGTTAACTAATTTTGCTTTGTATTCAATTTGAGAAATCAGTTTTTCAAAGGGAATGAATACAAATTTTTGATTGTTAACTCTACCAATATTGATATCTTGTTTCCAACCATTGTTTTTGCCAATAATAATACGCCCAATATCATTTTCTAAACAATAATTAATCACAAAACTTGACGCTTTATGAAAATAGTCATTTATTTGGCAAAAACGTTTAATTGATAACCTTTCAATCATAGCCGCATTACCTTTTGATTGGTAATATGACTTAGACTTGTTAAAGCGTTGATTGATCGATTTAATAACCTTTCCTTTATATAGAAGCGGAGGTAATGCGTCTATATTCGTTACCATAGTTAAAAGGTTATTAATGCCGAGGTCAATACCTAACACGTTATCAGAATCAAGTTTGATATCTTTCTTTTTAATGGGTTCATGTTTCATGTTGATATCATTATCATAGATAACTTCTATCCAAAAACAATGCCCATGAGGGACAAACCTTATTTGTTTTAATCGAGCTTCTTTTTCTTGAATAATTTGGTTTTCACCATTTCTAATTTTAACATTTTTCATGTTCATTTTTTTTGGAAAAATGACCTCACCGTTTTTACATTTCATAGACTGGAAAGGGTGTAAAAATGTTTTTAGATTTTTTGAATAAGAAGCGATTTTTGGTCGTGATTTGTATTTTTGTGGGTTAATTTTCCAGTCTTTATTGGCTTCCCAAAAAGATTTCCAATTATCACCCATTTGACGGAGTAATGCTTGTGCTGCAGCAGCAGGTAAAGCGTTGTAATTTTTGGAACGATATTTCAAAATCTTATCAACTTGTCGCCATGTCAACAATTCTTCGTCAAAAAAACTTTTACGAAACAAATATGTTGCTTCGTTGTAAAGTGATTTTGAAAAAAGACAAGCTTGTTTTATTTGCTGATAGTTTTCATTATTTGGTTTAACAAGTAATCGTTCAGTTAAATTCATGTTGACAATTATAATGAAAACAATAAAAAAGTCAACAAAATCATTGATTACAAAGAAAAATAAAAAAGAAACAATTCATCCCTGATCTGAAGGACAGGGTGTTCTTGTTAAAAACCGATAAAAAAAATAACCTGAAATTAGATTTTTTTCTTTATTTTTATTTTTATTTTTTTGTTGACTTACTTCTGGTTCTTTTATATATTTGTTTTCTTATTTATAGGTGAAATCATGGAAATTTTAAAAAATTTAAATGAAATAGAAAAAAAATTAAATCATTTTAAAAATGAAAAAAACAAATTACAAAAAGAAAAAGCAAATTATTCTAATAAAGAAAAATCAGATTTAGCTGAATCTGAATTTGTTTTTAATATTTTCCTTTTATTTATAGGTCTTTTTTTTTCTAGTTCACTATTAGGATTACAAAATTACTCAAACAGTCTTCATTTTTCTGGAATTGCAATTTTCATTACTTCATTTATTTCATTTTTTTCTGTTTCTAATTGTTTAAATTTGTTCATATTAAATCATAGAAACAAACAAATCAATTATTCATATTCTATAAAATTTGAATACCCTTTCGTTATTATCTCTTTGGGTTTTTCTTTCTTTTCTGTTATTGTTTTTTTATTACATTCTTTCCATTATGTTGTTGATATATCTCAATTTTCATCTCAGTTTTCAATTGTTATTTATTCTATATTTGCGGTTTGTTTTTTATTACACATTGTTTCTTTTGTATTTAAAAACCTATTTATTATTGGTAATGTAAACTATATTAATCCTGATAAATATAAAGATATTGAAAGACAAAAATCTTTAATTATTGAAGAAGAAAAAAAATATATTAAAAAAACAAAACAAAACATTCTGCAGTCTTGTTCTAACTTCGGAAGATTTGAGTTATTAGAAGAACAAATCAATAAAAACAAAGCACCCTTATTATATTCTTTGTTTATCACGTCAAGAGAGGAATATGCAAAAAAATTAGGTTTTAATGATTTTGCTTCATTTCGAATAAATGAGTTGGAAAAAATTGCTACAATGGAAATAATAGAGACTTCTTAGGGTTATGATTTTAAAAAAAACAATAAAGATTAAAAACTTAGACCTCAATTTTTTTATTCCTATTTTCTGGATTTGTTGGGGGTTTTATTTAGATAACTTTCAATTTCTTTGCTTAATTTATATTCAAGAAGCAGATTTAAATCCGTAAACTTTTCAGCACATTGAACTTTGTCAAACATTTTTTCTATAACAATTGATATTTGTTTTCTTTTATCCATTAAACACCTCTTTCGATAAACTATAACAATTTAAGCAAAAAAACAAGTTTTTGTTTACCTTCTTCTTTGTTTTTGATATAATAAGCCATATTTTTAAGGTGACGTATGATTTCAAAAGAAAAATTAATAGAAAGTAATAGTGCAATTGCTTCCATTGAAATAGAAATAGCTAATAAAAAAACTGAATTAGAGAACGTTAAAGAAATAAAGAAAGTTTTTTTTGACGGTATTTCTGTTTATTTATCTTCAATGATTCCTTATTCTTTATTTGTTTTATTTTTGTATGTATTAGATTTAAATGGTATATCTATAATAGAATCTGCTTCTGCTTTTTTGTTTGTGTTTTTTTCTGGTTCTGCACTTTTTTTACAAAAAGCCAACTTTAAAGTTAATAAAATATTTTCATATAATCTCGACGACTTTGTTTTAGGGAGTTGTTTCTCTTTCCTCGTTGGGTTAGCTTATGGATTAGTTTTAGTTTTCATGGATGTTTCTCTTCTTTATTTTTTTAATATCAACTTAGTCAGTTCAGGCTCAACAGCATTGGTTATTTTTGCTTATTCTGCTTTTTTTACTTGGCTTATCGATTTTTCTAAAGACTTATTTTCAAATTACAAAATTTCTAATGTAGAAAAAGCAAAAAATGAAATCAAAAATGAAATCAATGCTAATTTAGAAAAAAAGAATTTATTGTTAAAAGAAATAAAAGACTCTGCTGTTTTTTTTCAAGATTATAATTATTTATCAATTTTAGATTCCGAATTAAATTTAGAATATTTAGAGCTTAAATCTCTATGTGATAAATTTGCAAAAGAAAATAATTACAAAAGTTTTGTGAGTATGCAAGCTGAAAAAGCACAAGAATCCCTTTTTATTAGTATGGAGAATGCTTAATGACCGAATTAAAAAATCTGAAAAGATTATCTGAGTTTAACGATTTAACAAGCATTTTAAAGAAATCCAATTATGATCAAAAAAATAAAAACATTAATTATAGTCTCGCCATTTCTTTTGTTTTTACAGTTATCTATTTATTCCTTGTTAATTTTAACAATAGACCAGATTTTACTGTGATTTTTGCAGCAAGTTATTTTGTTTTTTCGACACATTATTTCTTAATACCTAGAATTTTTAAAGAAGATATAGCAGAAAGTGATGTCGTATTACCTATTGCTATTTTTTACCTTGGTTGTTGGTTTCTTTCAATGTTTGTTGGACTTTCTCTTTTTTTTCTATTTGGGATTGATTTAAAAACACCAGAAATTTATTCAAATATGTATTCTAATTTATTTTCTATCTTGTCTATTATGTTCCTTATCAATCTTTTCATTTGCTTTTTTTTGAAGCTTAAGAATGAAAAACATAAAGAGAACAACAAAGATAAAAAAATTAAAAAGGAACTTTCTATTATAAAAAAAGAAATAGAAACAATTTCTGACATTGATACTGCTCATTACCTAGAAAATATTTGTCTTAAAAAAGATTATCAACATACTGTAAAAGAAATATCCAGAATGAAAGCAATTTTGTTAAACCAAGAAGGTTTTAACAAATATATGGATTATGAAATTAGTAAATACGAAAATCAAAAAAATCGAGAAGAAATAAAAAATATGGAAATGATCAATAATTAAAATAAAAATAAAGCCTCACACTCTCTTTTTTTTGATTTAATTTTATTTATTGATAATATTGTTATATAGATAAATAAAAGGAATTAAAATGAAAAGAAGTATTCTGTCAATAGTAATTATTTCTGCTACTTGTGCTTATGCTAATAATTATAAAATTATTATTTCAAAAGAACATAATACCTATGACATAGACGAAGCACACACAGTTGTAACAGAATATACTGAATGGAGTGATAAAAATTCTCCAATTTGCAATACAGACATTGAACCAGAAGATATTTATATTGGAAGAACAGCAACTCAAACAACAACTTGTAATCAAGAACAAGAAAGAATTGCGACGACAAAGAAAGTTTATAGCAGTGGAACAGAAATAATTCTATCTACGGAGGTTGAAACACAAAATATTTCACTTCCTGATTCTGTTGCTACTATTAATGGAACTCATGTTGAAGATAGTTGTAAAGGTATTATTGATTTTAATCCTGCATTTACCAATCAAGACGGAAATTATCCTATTTCCATAAACGGTCATGGATTCACCGCAGTTTGTGATATGACAAGAGATGGTGGTGGTTGGACAAAAGTTGCAAGGGTTCCAAGCACGACTAAAGTTATAGAAAGTGATAATTGGTTATCTACTGGATATATGTTAACTAGCTCTGGTTCTATGGCTATAAAATTCTTTAATGCTACAAATCCAGAAGCCATCTTATTAGAAAACACAAGTTCCAATTCTGCATTTGGTGGTGGTGATTTAATTGTTATTAGCAGAAGTTCTAGTTCTTGGAATTGGACACCTGGTGATCATAATAATGATAATGGACAAACTGGACGTTTTTATGACCATTCTATAAATTCTTGGTCTAATATAGGCACTGTTACTTATGCTTCTCATAGAGATCAACCTTGGCAAAGCACTCCATTCTCTTTTACTATAAATAATATGCAAAATGGATATAGTGGTCAATATGAAGATAGGTTATCCTTGGGAGGAACGTTTATCTCAGGAAATGGTGGTTCTGATTCTAATCATATTTGGTATAGCTTCTGGGGTAATCCTTATTCCGAAGACCCTATTACAAATGGTGGTTGGAAAACACAAGGTTCTGGTGCTATTTGGATGAAATAAAATAAAGGAAATTTGATAATATTTGGTATAATCAAACTGGTGAATTTAATCACATTTGTAACTCAATTACTAATAGCACTCCTGTTTCTGATTATAGAGTTATTGAAGCTGGAATAGATTCTTCATTTTTCTTTTTTTTAAATGTTTATTAGATCACAAAATTATTAAGTTAAAATAATTGTATAAATTGAATATTATTGTTATAATCAACTATCGATTAACAAATAAAGGTTAATAATAAATGGAAATATTAAAACAAAATTATGATTTAGATAAAGTATTTCAAAAAGTGATTTCAGGAACAATTATTTTTCTCATACCTTCTGCCATTCTTTTTTCTGTTTATTCTCTTTCAGGTTTTGCATTTACATTTGGAGCATTGACTCTTTTTTATATTCTTTACATTAATGTGCTTAAATATATTGATAGAAAGAAAATTCATCATAAAATCAGAAGTCCTATTAAAAATCAAAACACTCTTCAGTGCAAGGAAGAAGTCGATTGTCTTTTTGTTTTTGCATTTATGTTTGCTTGCACAATATTTTTTGTAATATCAATGTATGAATTGGCTTTGTTGCTTTTATAAAGATACAAAAAAAGCTTCCCCTTGGAAGCTTTTTTCTTATTTTAATTCTATTTCTAAAACACCTTCTTCTATATGGCTACAATTCATTCTTTCGAAGTCAAAATCTTCTAATGTAAACTTAAAACCTAATGTAATGCTTAAATGTTCTACAATTTCCTTGTTAAAATCCATTGAATATATTAAAGCCATTTCTGGATCTACTTCTGACAAATCACCTACGTCTACATATAACATTACAGAGTCTGATTCTTTTCTTATGAATATTTCCATACCAGTAAATACATGATCTTCTATATCTATTTGAAAACTTTCTGTATTGACACATACGCCTATTTCTTCTTCATCGTAAAGCCAATCTTCATTTGTTAAAGGGTTACTTCCGTAATTTTTTAAAGCTAATTCTAATACATTATCTTTAATTGATTTGTTTTGGAATCTCTTAATTTCACAAATCATAGCGGTTAAAACCATATTCCAATTATGTATGTTTATACAGACTACATCATTTCTATTTTTATTTAAAAAATCACCCATTTCTATTATTCTTTTTCTTTGAGTTTTCAAAGATTCTTCTAACTTTTCTAAGTTTTTATTTTTATAAGCTAATAATCCAATATTATGAAATATATCAGATACATCATGTGCTGTAGATAGATTCAGTTTATTAATTTCATTATCTTGATTTAAAAATGTCATATTTCTCAAATTTAACATTTGTCTTGATATGGCTATTAATAATTCTGACATTATATCATTTGAAAAAGAAAACTCTATTTTTTCGGATTGAATATCTTCTAATGGAAGAACACAATCATCAATTAGTGATTTCCAATTTTTTTTATTGTATTCATTTGCAACCAAATCGAGTGACTCTGATTGATTTTTTATTTTTGAATTGTTTTTACGTCTTTTTTTTGCGTATTTTTTTAGATCTGATACTTTTACATTTTTCATTGTTTTTAATCCTTAATTCGTTCCGATTAAGATAAGATAGCTTTATCAATCGGATTGAGTTAACGATTGATATTTTTGTTTTTTATTTTTTGTCGATACCTATTCGGTTTTGTCTTTGACTATCATACTCGCATTCGACCAGATACAGGATTATTTTAATCTTTTTTTATTTTTATTTCAAGTTGATTTTATTGTTTTTTTATATTAATATTTCTTCTTAAACAACAAAGAAGCATAATATGAATAATGAAAATAGATTAAGTGAATTATTGAAGGAAAAGAAAGATAAAAAAGAACATTTAGATTTTATTTATAAAATAAAAACAGACAAGAACAAAATTGATTTGCTTAAGAAGTATCTCGCTTCATATTCTTTAATTGCTACAGTGTTACTTCCTATTTGTTTTTTTCTTAATGAATTTCTTAAGTCTCAAATATCAGGTGGAGGCTATTATGAAGTTTTTTTTGTTGTTTACTTTGTCTTAGCTATATTTGTTTGCCTTTTAAATTTTTTTTGTGTTTTTAAAAGCTATATAAAATTCGATCCTAATGAAAAAACTGATTGTTTAAATGAAATTCAAGATTTGTTTCTGTTTTGTGGAATTTTAACTCTTATTCTAGCTCCATTACCTACTACTTTCTTTTATGTATTCTTGGACGTCTCCTACACGGAGAATTCTTTTATTTTCCTTAACTCTTTAAGTGTTATTTGCACTCTTGCTTTTGTCAGTTCTCTTATTTATCTTTGTCATCAGATTTACAATGTTGAAAAAAATGAAAACAAATCTTTGACAAAAAGAAACTTAGAAGACAAAAAAGAAACCAAAGAACGTTTAATTTTACTGGAAGAAGAAATTAGGTTATTTATTCGATTAAATTTGATTGATTATCCAAGTTATGAAATATATGCACATGAAATTAAAAGAAGCAACGATGAAAACCTTAATGAGTATTTGGAAGAGACCAAAAGATTTTTAGCCAGAAAACATGGATACCCTGATTTTGATACGTACAAAATCTCATATTTAAAAGATAATTGTAAGGTATTAGAAATAGAAACATATTAAAAAAACCTCCCAGAAGGGAGGTTTTTTTTTAATTTATTTTTTTGACTATATTATTTTGTTTTTTAAAATACTTTTTCAAACAAGGTTCATCTAATAAAAATAATTTACTCATTTAATACTCCATTTTTTTGGTCAGCGATTGTCACATTGCAATCTTTTTGCATTATTGTTTATTTGATTTCTATAGTTAAGGAAAAAAGAGCGAAATCGCTCTTTTTTTTAAATGTTAAACATTTCTAATATTTTCTCTAACTCTTGCTCTTCTTCATCTGAGACATTTATTATATAATCCGTTTTCACTTTTGGCATTATTTCTCTTTCTATTATGCCTCTTATTTTTTCTGATTTTATTTTTGATAAATCAATTTCTATCAAGTCTTCACTATGAAGTGCTGCGAACATTTCTATACCATATGGATTTAACACAAAAGCACCTTCAGATTTTTCTTTATTATAAGTAGAATAGATTATTTCTGTTGAATTTGCTAAATGTTCTATATAATAATCAAAAGCTTCTTGGTATTTTTTATCCACTAAAAGTTGATAAACTGGTATTTGTCTTTCTTCACCTGTTGCTTCATAAATAATTCTTTGTATCCAAATATTAACCATATTTGCAGAATCCATACCTTTTTCAGAATTTAGTCTATTTAAAAGAGCTTCTTTGTTCTCTGTAATTATTTCTAGATTTTTTAACATTATTGTTGATATTAAAGCCACTGTTCTTTCTGTGCTTATTTTTGAATTGTAAAATTTATTTGTTACTAAGTAAGCATTATGCATTGTTAATCCAGCGTATGCTTCTATCAGATATTCAGAAGACTCTAATACTTTATCATCATTTGTTAATAATGTTTGATCTACTGTATAAACTTCACCATTTGGCAGATTAATATCTAATTTATTATAGTTGTTTTTAAAATAATCAAGAGAAGAACCATTTATTACCCCTATAAGAACAGCACCTATAACAACAGCATTTACAATATAACCTAAGAAAAGACTGCCCAAGTTATAAAGGCTTTCTTGAATATTTACAAACATTTTTTCTTTTATAAGTATGTATAAAGAAAATGCTATTATTCCTATTATTGATCCCCTTTTGAAATCATCTGTTATATAATCACTAATTTTTAAGTTAAGATTCAAAGAAGACTGATTAAAGAAATAATCATAAAAAGGAACTACACTTAATAATATTGGTAACAACACCATGCCTAACAAGAAAGCTTTATTCACTTCTTTTCTTGGCTTAAATATAAACAATGCAATAGTAGAAAATAATACTAACATTTTATCAAAGAACAACCTATCCATTGTATAGCCATAATTATCATAAGGTTCAAAGGTTACAGAATTAGATTCTAATATCATTGAGTTTGATGCAGATAACAAAACAATTAAATCATATGCTACAAACATTATTATCGAATAATAAACAACACAAAATAATGTATATAGCTTTTCATTAATTATGAATAATTTACAACTATTAAAAATTGATTCTATTGTTTTTTCAAATTTTGTTTTGTTGTATTCACTTTTTATAAAAGTATTTGCTGTAAAAAATAGTAATACTATCATTACCATTATTATCGCCAAATCAAATATTTCTGTTGACCTAAAAAATATTTTATCATTATGAACAAAAGAAGTTCCACTTGAAAATAGAAGTGATTTATAAGATTTGTTATAAAAAAATATTGCAAAAGAGGTTATTATTGATACTAAAAATATTTTTTCTAATATATCAAAGCCTCTTTTTGAGTTAATTGCTTTTAATGCTTCCATAAGATATCCTTTTTTGTTTTTCAACTAACAATATACATCTAATGATTGTTTTTTCAATAATATAAAATAAAAAAAAACCTTCAAGGACGAAGGTTTTTTATGCTTTTATTTCGAATGCTATTCTGTTTTGAAAGAAGATGCGAAATTTTCTACTTTTATATTTACATTTGACAGGTTTTCTATATCTTCACTGATACTTTTTGTTTCTGCTTCGATTTCATTTGCTGAGTTTGAAATCTTATCTATGTTAATATTTATTTCTTCTGTTGTGCTTATTTGTTGCTCAGTTGCAACTGCTATTTGCTGACACATATCATTCACTACCGTATTTTTATTTTTGATTTCATTAACAGCATTTAATGTTTCTGCCACTGATTCTTTTGAGCTTCTTGAATACTCCTTTGTATCTTCTATATTCTGAGATACTTGCTCTACTTTGTCTTTCATTCCATTTATTACGGTTTCAATACTTTTTACAGAATCTTGTGTTTGAGAAGCTAGTTTTCTAACTTCGTCAGCAACAACAGCAAAACCACGCCCTTGCTCTCCTGCACGAGCTGCTTCTATTGCTGCGTTAAGAGCCAATAGATTTGTTTGCTCCGCAATTCCATTAATTACATTTATTACTTCTGTCACATCTTCTGTGTTTTGAACAAGACCTTTTACTTCCTCAACAGAAGTTGTTAATGATAAATCTAATTTTTCTGTTGATTCGTAAGATTGTTCTGCTTGAGTATTTGCATTTATTAATTCCTGTTCTATTGCTACAACAGAATCCGCTACTTCGGCAACATTTTTAGACACCTCTGAAGTTGTTGCTAATATTTCTGTCATTGCCGTTGCAACTGCTGTTACTTCTAGATTCTGTTCTGTTGAAGATGATAATATATCTTCTGATTTTTGACTTAATTTTTCGTTGGTTTCTGATAATTGTTCTATCACTGGAGTAAATACTTTTATTTTTTTCAGCATGTTTTCTGAAAAATTATTAAAAGATAATTTTAGTTTAGATATTTCATCTTCACCCTTAACTTCAAAACGATTTGTTAAGTCTCCATCTCCCTCTGATATTTCTTTTAAAGCCGATATTGTTTCATTTAAAGGTTTAGTAATACTTCTTCCTATAAAAAATAAAGAGATTCCAATCAAAAAAATTAATACTGCAAATGAGATTGATAAAAATTTAACTTCCTTATTATGAATAAAATCTATTGAATCTGCATATACACCTGTAACAACAACAAAATCTAGCTCTGGAATAACTCTAAAATACACAATTTTTTCTATTTCTTCTGTTCCTCCATTTTTTACCCATTCATAAGTATAATAACCTTCATTTTTTTCTTCTATAAGATTAAAAAGTTCTTCAAAAATTTTCACACCTTGTTTATTCACAACTGACATTGGCGGTTTTTTCATTAAAGCCTTACTTGGGTGCTCTATTAATTTTTTTGTTTTTCTGTCTAAAATATAGAAGTAATTATTACCGTCATATCTCATTTTGCTAACGGCATCTAACAGATAATTTTTTGTATATTCAATTGTATAATCATTTTCTATGCCTTCTTCGTATTTTTTCAACATAAAACTCTCGACATTCTCAGTCATGACAGAAGTTTCTTCTACTTTTATATTGTACATATTTTCATAAGCGTTTTTACTTATCAAAACAAAACTTATTAAAATTAAAGTTGCTGTAACAATTCCCATTATATAAAGCTTTAGTCTAATTGATATGTTTTTCATAATTTTTACCTTCTATTTATAGTTTCTTTTTTTTCAGTTGTCATTTATATTAGTTATATTGATCTAAATCAATAATTGAATAATATAAAATATAGAATATCATTACAATAAAAGGTTGGTTGTTTTTTGACTAGTGTCACGAACTATTTTTTTATGAATAAAAAAAGAACCCATTTTATGAGTTCCTTATATTTTTTTATGATAAAAATATATTTTATTTTATTTTTCTTTTTGTTCTTGTTGTAAGTTTTTTTTCTTGTTTAGGTGAATCTTTTTGAATTATATACACATTAGCACAGTCTCCATAAGCTGCTGGCATTTGTTCAAATACTTCGTATTCTTTTCCATTTAATTTTATTTCACCTGTTGGATTATCTCTTAATAAATAATTTATATCAGATTTTGATTTTTTCTTTATAAATGAAATCTTATCACTATTAAAATCCAACTCATTTTCTATGACTTTAAACAAGTGCAGATTTTCTAAATGGCTTTCTCTGTCTACAATGATTAATTTATTTTCTTTATTAATAAGGTACCCATGCTCTATTTCAAAATCTCCATATTTTAATTCTTTATTTGTTAAGTCTTCAACTTGTGTTGCCACTTCTGATCTTTCATCTTCATTATGCATTGCCAATATTTTGAAATCTGGGTGACTTTCTGACAAATCATGAACTTTTGCTATTTGATACATATTCATTTCTTATAATTCCTTTTTTTGTTTCATAACTATATTATAATACAAAACAAAAAAAAGACAATCAAGTGATTGTCTTTTCAATATTATTTTTTAATGTTTTCTTCATGAAGTTTATTAATTTCATCAATCAAACGTTCTCTTTTTACTGGTTTTGGTATATAACTATTCATTCCAACACTAAAACAACGCTGAATGTCATCATCTATTACACTTGCTGTTAAAGCTATTATCGGAATTTTTTTCATGTCGTTTTTATTTTCATGTTCTCTAATTTCTTTTGTCGCCTCAAAGCCATCTTTTACAGGCATCATACAATCCATTAATACAATATCAAATTTTTCGTTTGATTTGTATTTATTTACTGCCTCTAAACCATTTTCAGCAAGAGTATATTCCATACCTGCATTTTTTAAATGGATTATTGCTATTTGTTGGTTTACTCTATTATCTTCGACCAAAAGAACTCTAATCTTATCTGTCGCTTTTGGTGCTTTCTTTTCTTTATTTATAATATTTTTAATATTATTAAATGCAGATTTCAATGATTTTCTCATTCGTTCTCCCAAAACAGGATATAAGACAATACCAGAAACTTTTTCATTTGTTTTTTGTTTGTTGTTTAAATCTTTGATTAAACATATATTGTATCCTAACTTTGTCAGTTTTGATATTTCTTGATAAAAATCATTAGATTCTACTTTATCTTCAACTATCACCACCAAGTTATTCTTGTCTGTTTCACTTATTTCTTCTAATGAGTGTTTTCTATTTACATTCATTATATTATAAACTGAAAATTCTTTCATTATTGTTTTTACTTTTTGATTGTCTTTTGATATTAAACTAACATTTATATAGCTTAAGTCTTTATGTTTCATATTCTTTTTTTCTTTTAATTTTAAATCAAAGAAAAATTTACTACCCATATTTTTTTCAGATTTCAATTCTATTTTAGAACCCATAAGTTCAATCAATTGAGAACTTATTGCCAATCCAAGACCCGTTCCACCATATTTCTTTGTTGTTGAGCTATCTTCTTGAATAAAAGAATTAAAAATATTTTTTTGTCTTGATTTTTCAATACCTACGCCAGTATCAGACACTTCGAACCTAATTTCCTTTTCCTCATTTGTAGTATCTATTATATTCGCAGATATATTAACAACACCTGCATTTGTAAACTTAATAGCATTAGACATTAAATTCATTAATACTTGCCTTAATCTATGGTCATCGACACTTAGAGCAGCAGGTATATTTTCATCTAAATCAACATTTATTGTTAAGTTTTTATCTACTGCTTTTTGAACATTAACAGAAACAATATCATAAATTGTCTCTCTTATATTTGTAGTTGTTGGTGTTACGTCTATATTACCAGACTCTATTTTTGAAAAATCTAAAACATCATTTATTAGAGTTAATAATAATTGTGAAGAAGTATCTACTGTTTTTAAGTATTCTTTTTGTACAGCATTTAATTCAGTATCTGACATTACTTCTATCATGCCTATTATTCCATTTAAAGGTGTTCTTATCTCATGAGACATGTTTGCTAAAAAAACACTTTTTGCTTCGTTTGCTTTTATTGCTGAATCCTTAGCTTCAATTATTTCAGTTGTCAATTCTTTCACTTTGTTTGAAAACTTAGATATTTCGTCATTACCTTTAATGTTTTCGATTTCTTTATGCTCACCATTTTCTAAAAATTTTAAAATACCTTTCAAATTTAAAGTTATTTTATTAGAAACACTAAATGCAATAAAAAATAATATTACGGCAAAAACAACAAAAGAATATAAAAAAACTTGTTTCTTTTTACTTATTTCTGAATGTATTATTAATGCTTCTGATTTTGCTTTTGTGTAAACATCTTTTTCTATATGAGTGATTGCAGATCTTTTCTTTTGAATTAATTCTAAGCCATTTTTTAAATCTGCTTGGTGATAGATCCTAAACTTATTTTCAAACAATTCTTCTCTAAATTTTAAATAATCTTTAAAAGAACCTGAATCCATAATCAACTTAAACATTTCTACTTGATTAACTTCTTTATTTATTTCTATAAATCTATTATAAAACAATTCACTTCTATAAGATATTTTGTTTATATTTTTAAGAATAGTCTCTACTGATTCAGTATTTACATTATATTTTAAAAGCCCTACATTTATCTCTTCCTCTACAAGCCATACTTTCATCCATTCCATTTGATACAAAGATTGTAAATAATTATCTAAATTTTTATTCAAATGGTTGTAGTGAATTTGTTCTAACATTATCAATACTTTTTTATATAACTCTAATCTCTCTTTTCTTATTTCTATTTTTTCTTTTTGAGAAGTACTATTTTTGGTTGCTATAATATTTTCTTTGTATTTTGATAACATTGTAAACACGTCCTCATTTTCAGGGAATATATCCAAAACCAAATCACGAATTCTTTTCGCTTTTTCGTCTGAGGGAACTTGGTATTCTGCAATTTCTTCAAAAAATAAAATAACGTTTTTTGCCTTTTCCGTAGATTTAACTTCTTCTTCTAAATGTTCTGTTTCATGAAAAGCTAAAAAGCACAATGCTACCAATGGAAGGAAAACTATTAGCATTAACTTGTTTTTTATTGATATATTATTCCACATACTCTTGCCCATTTTGTAATTTCCCTTAATTTAACACTTTTTGAAATATATTTCAATCAAAAATAATCTATATAATAAAATCAAGATAAGAAAAAAAAGATAAAAATTTCATTTTTTTTCTAAAAAAATCATCAAACAACACTTAACTTTTATTTTGAAAGCTTTTTTATAGATATATATCTAAAAAAATAAAAAAAAACATTAACAAAAGATTTTTTTTGTAATATAATGAAAATTAAATTAAGGAATAAAATGATATTAAATAAAGTGCAAAATTTAAACAAACAAATTAATCGATATACTCTTGAACAAGAAAAGAACTTAAAAAACCAATCTAAGAAGAGTAGCGGATTAGCAATTTTTTTTATTAGTCTTAATTTAGTTTTTTCTGTTATATCTAGATTTATATTTTCAATTTCAGAAATTGATTTTTTTTATTTATTTCTTGGCGTAATCTTTTTTTCTACTTTAATTAATGCATTATTCATCTCTGTTCCATTTTTATTTTCAAAAAATTACTTGCCTGACAATTCTGACAATGTTGTTGTTTTACAAGGATTGGGTATTCTTGTTTTTTTAGGGGTTTTTTGTTGTTTACTTCTTAATTTACCACAAAATAATAACTTAGAAGATATAAAGTTTTTATTCTCCACTTATGTTTTAGGGAGTTCTTTAATTGCTTATCTTTCTATTTTTACCTACGACTCTATGAAAAAAACATATTTTAAAACAAATTCATTAAAATTAAGAAGAGTAAAAGGTGAATATAATTATTATATTGATCAAATTGTTGTTAAGGAAGAATTAAGAACAGAAGCACAAGTTTCCAATAAAATTTCAAATGACATTAAAGAAGAAGTCAATCGTCGTTATTCAAAAATTTATGTTAAAAACTTAAAATCCAATATTTAAAATTAAATATTAAAATATATAATGCATAGTTTTTTGTGTTTTTTTTAAATAAATTTTGTTGATTATTATTCCATTTGTGATATTTTTAAAAAAGTAAAAACTTCTAAGGAATATCACGTTATGTCAAATACTATGTATATGAGCAAACAAGACAAAAGAAACCGCATGGATTCATTTGACAAGTTTATGTTATGCAATAATTACTCTCTTATCATTACTATCATTTTTTCTGTTCTAGGAATTGTTTTTTTCTTTCATCCAGAATCAAATCCACCTCATGGATTAGAAATCCCATTTTCATTTCTTTGTGGAATAGTATATCTTTTATTTTTGAACATATTTAAGAAAACTTTATTTACTACTAATTTTACATTTTAAATATTTTTTCTTTACTTCTTAAATTATTTTTGATATTTTTCTTTTTCCGAAAAGAGGAAAAATAATGACCATTAAATATAATCCAAAAAAATACAATAAGTTAAAATTAATAGATTCTAACATTTCTTACCATAAATCCAACTTTGTCGTTATTGTTTTTTGTGACTTATCACTTATTATTTTTAACATATTAATTTATCTTTTTGCTGCAATCATCGCTAGTTTTTTAATTTTCGAACAGACCTTTTCTTTTTTAATAGAAGATTATTTTTACATTAATGTTCCCGCAGCCTCTGCGCTAGTTTTTGGCTCTTTTATCGCTATAAAAGCTTTATTTCATTTAAGGAACAGCATTGATAAAATCCTTAATAAAATGACAAAAATTGACTTTGCAGATGATTGTTTTAAAATTATTGTTGTTTTTTCAATAATTTACTTGTCTGTTTTTATTTTATTTGAAAAAGAATTACTCTACGGATTTTTTGACAATATTACCATTCGATTTTTATTTATTCTCTCAATACCTTTTATACTTATAGAGGTGGGAAAAATCATATTTATTGATATTAAAAATATTTTTACAAGGAGATCAAATGATATTAAAAGAATCAAAAGAATCTCTACTGAAAAAAATAACATTGTGAAAAACATCATTCACACTGAAAACATTCAAAATATATTAGCTGAATCTACACCAAAAGAAGCAAGGTATTATGAAAAGTTATTCAAAAAGAATTTTAAAGAAGTTATATATTTCAAAAAAGAAAACCAAAGAAGGAAAGAAAAAGAATCTATATTGGAAAACTTATAATAAAAAAAAGAACTCAACGATGAGTTCTTTTTTTATTTTTTACCAATTAGTTTAATAAACTTTGTGCCATTTGTGGAGACATTTTTGCTTGTGACAAGATAGAACCACTTGCTTGTGAAAGAATTTGTTGTTTAGTTAATTCAACTGTTTCTTTTGCATAGTCTGTATCTTTAATACGGCTATTTGACGCAGCTACATTTTCTTGAATATTTGAAAGGTTGTTAACAGTGTGGTCGATTCTGTTTTGAACAGCACCTAGTGACGCTCTATTTGAATCCACATAAGTCAAACCTTGGTCTATAATTGATACTGCTTTTTGTGCTCCACCAATTGTAGTTACGTCAACATCTTCAATGCTTTCCATTTTTTGATCTGCTGAATCAATCTTTGTCGCAGAAGCGATAGAACCACCAAAACTTAGGTTTCTATTTTCCATATCTTTATTTGCTACAATTTGAAGCTCATTATCTTCTGTGACCGAAGCTTGTAAGAAATCAGTTCTACCATTAATTGAAGTTGCCACTTCTTGAATAGAATCACCTTCATTTGCTTTAATATCTACTGTTTGTGTATCACCATTGTCATCTTCATAAGAAATAGTAAAGTTTTCATTGTTTGAAGCTTTCCAGCTTTGACTTACAGATTCACCTTTTGCTGTGATTGCGCTCATTCCAGAAGCGTCTGCTCTCATATTACCGATTTCAACAGAAACTGTTTCACCTGAATTTGCACCAATTTGGAAGTTTGAAGAACCAAATGTTCCATTTAGTAGATTTTTACCACCAAAAGAAGTTGTTTCTGCAATACGGTTAATTTCGTCTTGAAGTGCTGTTACTTCTTCTTGAATTGCCACACGTTCTGCTTTTGAGTTAGAACCATTTGAAGATTGAAGAGATAGATCTCTCATACGTTGAAGAATATTTGTTGTTTCTTCCATTGCACCTTCTGCTGTTTGAGAAATAGAGATTCCGTCATTTGCGTTTCTCATTGCAACGTCAAGACCTCTTTCTTGTGTTGTTAATCGATTTGAGATTTGTAGACCAGCAGCATCATCTTTTGCACTGTTGATTCTATCGCCAGTTGCCAAACGTTCCATGCTTTTTTCTACTTTTTGATTTGCATTTGCAAGGCTTCTTTGTGCTGAATAAGCTGAAGTATTTGTATTTACACTAATAGACATTTTATTTGTAACTCCTAAGTTTTATTGTTTATTTAAAGCAATTCTATGCTAAATATTGTAAAAATGCAAATGGTTTTAAACGAAAAATAAACTTTTTTGAAGTAGTTTTTCTTTTTTAAAAAAAAGACTAAAGTTTATTAAATATTTGTCGATAATTATTTTTATTTTTGCCAATAAATAAAAAACACTTTGGTTTTAAAAAGGATAAATTTCGCTATTCAGTAAAGTAGTTGTCATTATTCTTGATTCTCACTTCTTAGTTTGATAAAATCAATAAATACTATGAAAAAATTAATTATAAAGGTAATATTATGGATATGGATACTTTAAAAAAACGATTTTTTGAAGAAGATGAATCAAATGACAAATAAAGAAAAAAAATTATCTTACAATGAAATTATAGAAAAAATATTTCTTGTTAATGATTTAGAAGAATTTAATCTTTTTATTAAAACACATGTTGCAACAGAAGATTTTAATAAATTATATTCTGACGAGGATTTTTTTAAGGATTTTATTTTTGAAGTTCCTGTATTTGCTTCTTTGTTTAAGTTCGAATTATTTAGTGAAGAAGAGATTGTTTCATTAATAATTAAAAATACCAAAGAAGAGAGCCTTAAAAGAAAATGTTCTCCTTTTATTTCTAGATTAAAAAAAAGAAATTTTCAAGACGATTGGTTGAAAAAAGCTTTTCAATTTAACAATGTCAAAACTGTTATTAAAAATTATTATTTTAAAAATGAATTATATTTAGAAAATTTTTTTTATTTTAGATACATTTCTGATCTCTTTTCCGAAAAAGATATAGAACTTTTAATTAATGCAAGAAAATCTAACCATAATAACTTCTTAAATTATCACTTTATGCATACGTTTTTTGATTTATATGAAAAAAATAAGCTTAATGATAAAATGATATTAGAGCTTATTACTAATGAGGATAATAAAAAAACATTTCAATTTGATTACAATTGTTTGAATTACAAAGATAAAGTTAAATTTGCTAAAGATATCCTCATTTTTAATAAAAACTATTTCAAAAAAGTACCAAAAGACAGTAGACATTTATTTAGTTACTTAATTGATTTTTATGACAACCCTACGATGTGTAAACATTTAACAGAAGAAAAAGACGAATTCTTTTGGAAAGAAATGCTTTTACTAGATGAAAATAACATTCGATATATCCCTGAAAATATCATTCAAGATAAAAGCAAAATTGATGACGATTTTCTTTATTATTTTATTGAAAAAAATCAAACTTATCAAAACTCTAATACAAGATATGTAAAAAGTAAAATTTTAAAATATTTGACAAAAAAAGCTATTAATAGATTTGATGACAATTTTATTCAATTTTTAAAAGAAAAAAATTACATTGAATTAAAAATCAACCCTAAATTAGTCGAAATGCTTAATTGATAAAAAAGACCTCATCACGAGGTCTTTTTTTTAAATGTTTCTTAATCTGTTTGGATTTGAATTCGTATTTCTAGTTCCTTCGCTATTTGTGTTAGACATTTCTTTACGTAATTCTTCTTCAAGCTGACTTTCTTGTGAATTTAAAGCAAGATTAGGTTCAGTTGAAGCATTTAAGTTTTCACCATTAAGCAATCTATTTAAATTATTATCTTTCCCTAAAAGTTCTCTAAATTCTTCTCTTTCATTTGCACCAAACTCTATTTCTTCAAGTTTTCTTTCAAAACCTACACCAGATAATTGTGATTTTTCTGCTCCACTTACAAACAATTTATCTTGCATTTCTGGAGTTAGATTTTTAACGTCTATCTCTTGACCATTTAATGTTACTGTACCTGTAACAGTTGGTGAATCACTATAGTTATTTAGAATTCTAAGTTCAGTTTTCATACTATCCAATTTGACCTCTTCTACTGTCGGTTCTGGATCTCCAAATGTTGGTGTCGATTCTTCCACTGGTGGTTTTGATTCTGCGAACTTTGGAGCTTCTTCTAATTTTGGTTCTGATTCTGCGAACTTTGTAGCTTCTTCTATTTTTGGTTCTGATTCTGCAAACATTGGAGTTGCTTCCTCCACTACTGGCTCTGGATTTCCAAATGACGGTGTTTCTTCAAAAGCAGCAGGTGCTTCTACTTCTGGTGTTTCGACTCCTGCAATAACTTCTTCAACATTTGAATTTGTTGGAACTACTGGATCTGGGTTTTCTACCTCTATTCCATGATAAGCTGAGTCTAATTCGTCAGAAGTTTGTGGAACAAACTCTGGAAGATCTCTTGGATCAACATCATTTAAATGATTTCCAACTTCTACATTTTCATAAGCCGATTCCAATTCGTCTGATATTTGAATCCTATTTGCACCAAAATAATTTTCATGAATATCACCGATTTTTGATAAATCTGTTCCTGATTCTATCATTTTACCAGATTCTAGACTTTTAAGGCTTGCATTTACATTAGCCATAGCTTCATGAACTCTTTCTGGCTCATCTGGATATGTCTTTGTCAATGTATCTTTTATTTGATCAGAAAGCTCTTCTGGCGTTATTTCAGAACCATAAGGAACTTTATCAAAACCTTTTAATTCGTCTAGTGTATCTAACTTAAATGGTTCCAGTTCAATATTTGCACATTCCGCAGGACTTGGTATATCAAACGTTTGACCAACCATTATTTGATCTGCATCTTCTAAACCATTATGTTCTGCTATTTGTAATGTAAATTCTCTAATTTCATCATAAGTAACATTAGCATCATTTTTTGATAAGATTTCTTTTGCTATCGACTCCAATCTATCTCCTGATTGTATTTCTACACTTGAAGGATAATCTAATTCTGGTTCTGTTATCGGCTCAGGTGCTTCTTCTCCTGCAACTACACCTTCAACTTCTGATTTTTCAGGAGAGGTCTCCGCCAAAATCTCTGCTTTTTCTTCTGGTGATAAATCCTCAAATCCTGCTCTTTGATTTGGATTCATATACTCTGGATCTGTTTCTGGATCGTAAACATTATCTTCTGCCATCAATTTCGCCATTTCCTCTGGCGTTTCTATGTTTCCTTTTGGACTATTCGGATTCATATATTCTGGATCTGTTTCTGGATTATAATCACTAACCTCTGGAATTTCTTCACCTGCCAAAGCTGTCTCTTCACCTCCAAAAACGTCTTTTACACTAGCTTTTGCGTTTTCAAAAGATTCATCCATTCCATTTGTATATTCGTCAAAGCTTTGACCGAATTCTTCACCTGCTTCTTTTGCATACTCTGCTGCTTCACCTGCCATTTCACTTGCAGAATCAAAAGCTTCTGATAATGTTTCACTACCCGCTTTTGCAGCGTTTACTACACTTTCTTGTAGATTATCAAAAGATTCTCCCATTCCAGCAGTATACTCTGCTGCTTCTTGAGCAAAATTATCTGCACTTTCTACTAATGAATTGGCTATTTCAGTAGAGTTATCAACAGCTCCTTCCAACGCCCCTGTTATTGCTGATTTTATGTCTGAAAGTTCATTTCCGTCTAAACCAGAAACCAACATTACTAAACCACCTACTGCAGCTACTGCACCTAATGTTGCACCTAATTTTGCATTAAACTCTTTATTTGGAAAAACTTTCTCAAATTTTTCTTTTGCATTTTGAGCAAACGCTTTACCTGTGTCTGTTTTGAAAAATTTTTCTACACCAAAACCCAATGCTTTCGAGGCTGAGAAACCTATTGGGTTTGCGATAAATCTTAAAGTATCTAAACCAACTTTATAATCTTTATTAAATTTATTAATAGAAGCAATAAATCCAATTTCTTTTTCAGATTTACCCGCCATTTCTGGCATTTGTCTTACTTCATTCTTTTCAGTTTTTAACTCGTTGTCATATTCTGTAACTAAATGACCATATTTATCTTCATTATTTTTAATAAAATCAGAAGCAACGTCACCATTGGCTACATTTAACATATAATATTGATCACTATCCAATTGAGCTAATGAATATTTTTCTAATTGAGATTGTTCTCTTTGAGTTGGCTCTATTCCATTCTTTAAATTTTCGTCTAATAATTTTTGAAATTCTTCAAATCTTTTAAGGTCTTTTAAGCGTTTTTCTTCGATGTATTTTGCAAAATCACCGTCTTGATCAGCCTCACCTAATCTTATTGCTAGAGTTGTTTTCTTTAAATAATCCTCGCTTCTAATATCAGAACCTGTTGTATCTGTCATACCACGTTGTCTTAATTTTTCTTCAACATTTTGTTTATCTTCTGCCATTTTTAAAAATCCTTTTTGCTAATCTATTCATATTATATCATAACATAAAATTAATTATATCAAACACTAATAGCTTTTTATTTTTTTTAACACTAATAAATTCCTTAAATAAAAGAAAAGAAAAAAAGGTTTTCCTGAAGAAAACCTTTTTTAATTTTATAAATCTAAGCCAAAAATGCAGCATCATAAAACTTATCGTGAAAATCACCATCTTTATAATCTTTATATATCTCTCTTACTCTTTTTATCGCATTTAATTTTTCTTCCACATTATTTTCTTCTTTTGATTTATAAATTGTTGTTACAAAATCTTTTGGAAAATTTTTATAATCATATAAACCTTCTGATTCTGTTTTTTTGTCAAAATCCGATACTTTTTTCATGTTCAAATGATAAACAGAAATGCCATTTTTTATTAACTCTTCTAGTCCAACAACACTTCTATACATTTCTGTAAAATAAACAGCAGATATTTCAGCTAAAATTATTTCTTCTGCACAATTAGGGCAGTTTGCTGTTGTTACAAACAATGTGCTATTTTTAGGAGAATCTGTTCCTGCCTTTAATAATTTTACAATTGCATTCTTTTCTGCATGGATCACTCCTGCTATTGTGGAACCGTCTTTTTCACAATTATTTGGATAACCTGATTTTGTTCCATTAAATCCAGAACTGATAGGACGACCATTTTTATAAAGAATTGCGCCTACTTTTCTTCTTTTTGCATAACATCTTCTTTTTGCCCAATTATAAGCATATTCCATTTGAATAATCATATCATCCATTCTGATATTTTCTTCTGTAAAATCTTTTGGTCTATGTATTTGAGTTAACATTTCAATTTGATCAGTTAAATCACTTAAATCCAATTTCTCAGTTATTTTTTTTAGATATTTTATATTCTTTTCTTCTGACATTTTAATTTTTATCCCTTATTGAAAGCGTTTATATTTTTTTTATTTTATTTATCTATTTATTTAATTGACATAAATAGATAGTATTATAATATGTAATTGTAATCAAGTTGCTCGTGTATTTGATTATTTCTTTTCGGTAGTTGCAGAAAAAGTCCTTTTAGGGCTTTTTTTGTCTTTTAAGGAAATATGAAATTTTCTTTTTTCAAAATAGATTCTCCCGACCATTCATAAGCGACTAAAATACCTTTTTTTGCTACACTATAATCTACGCAAGCTGTTTTTTCTGTTTGTGGTGCTGGCTCTCCTGTCATCCAATAATGACCAAAGAAAACAACTTCTTTTTCATTATAAGGTTCTACACCACCACAAATTTCAACATCAGGTAAATCAACGTACTTTGGAATAGATAATGCACAATTTTTATAGGTTACTTTATCTACTTTCTTAAACCAATTAAAACGCATTGTATTTCTTTTTATCCCATCTTTATCTTTCCAAACCATTCCATTAGGTAATTCGTATTCTACACCTTTTAACAATGTTTCCATTGATTTGTAGACTTCACCTTCTTTTTCCACCTCTAACAACAATGTATCTTTAATTGTATTGTTTTCATTCAGAAAGGGTTGTACTTTTTCTATGTCTTTTGTTGACCAAGCTGCGTGAATAACTCTTATCCCTTTGTCTTCAAAATAAATAGGTAATGTTTTAAACCATTCTATTGCTTCTTTATATTTTTTTGAGCCAAATGGGTATTCATCAAGAAATGCTTGGTGTTGATAAGTGTTCTTTTCAGTGTGTTGTCTTAAATAACCTTGTGCCGTAGGAGTAGCATAGCAGATAGCATTGTATTCATGGTTTCCCATCAAGGCTATACCACATTCTGATTCTACCACTTTTTTAACTATTTCAATAGTAGATTCTTCTTCTTTTCCTCTATCTATGTAATCACCGACAAAGATAACCTTAAACCCTTTCGGGTGGTAATATTTATCAGATTCATTTTTTTCATAACCTAATTTTTTTAATAATTTTTTTAGAAATGATGCATAACCGTGAACATCACCTATTATATGATATTTTGACAAAATTTTCCCCATTTTTTTCTTATTATATATTAATTTGTTTTTACGATCAAGAAAAAAACTCTCGAATGAGAGTTTTCTTTTTTATCCAATTTTATGATCTCTAGGACCTTGTGGGATTGATTTACTATAATCTGGAAATGTCGGTGAGGATTGTTTATTTGAATTTTCTATTTCATTACTAATATCAAACAATGCTGCTGATTCTAACTTATCTAGATCAAAAGATTCTTTTATTTTTAAATTCTCTGGCAAGTTTTCAACTTTTTCAGGAGAAAAACCTTCTTTAATAAATTTATTTGTATTTTGATTTAGTGTCTCTTTATCCATTAACATGTCATAGTCTCCTGTATTAGAATCAAAAGCCCAAACACCACCATTCATTCTTATTCCATGATTTAAATAACTTTGGACAAATTCATGAGCCTCTTCTGCATTTGAATATGGCTTTATTTTTAAAGATTGTGATTCTGATAAGCTTTCTGCTTTAACTGTAAACATATCTTTTTGTTCTTGTGGTAATTCTTGATAATCAGGATAAGGTGAATCTATACCTCTCTCTAAAAAGAACGGAACTTCTTGTTCATTTATTTCAGGGTAAGAATCTAATACGTTTGATATAAAATGATGTTCTCCATACATTGAAGGTTGAGCACCTATTTTATTAATGTGATTATAATAAGCATTTTCAAAGTAATCCATAGCTTCAGTTAAGTTTGAAGGAGCGTTATCTTTTCTTTCTCCTATAAACATAGATATTTTTAATATATTACTTTGTTCTTGCTTTGTGTAACTATTATTAAATCTTTCTTTTGTGTCCATTATACTTTCAAAAGACTGACTTTCTTCTACTTGCTCATAAGCCGTTGCATTATTTTGATAGGAATTAATATCTTCTTGAGTTGCCGCTTCTACTGTATTTGAGAAACCACTTGCTGCAAAAGCCAACCCTACAACTGCTGCAACTTTATTTACGTTACCTATTTTTTTTACTGTTGCATTAGCAAATTTTTTAAAGAAGCTTTCATTAGTTATTTTGTTTTCCATATCTAGATCTCCTTTCTTTATTTAAATATTATTATATCACGAAAATTGACTTTTGAAAATATTTTAATAAAAATGATATATTTTAATTGGACAATTATTTTTTTATTTGTTATCTTTTTCTTTAGATTATTAATATATTTTAAGTAGGAATACCACAATGAGTGAAATTAATATAAAAGACTATCTTTTATTAGAAGACGATAAAAGTCGTGAGATCGCTTTTGTTATTGAAGCTAAACTATTACCTTATGTTATGTTTGATGATTGTTATGCTTGGACTAATGAAAGATATAAAAAAGAAGGGAAAATGTTTATATTAAAAAGAGGATCTAAGGATAGAATCATTATTCATGATGTACCAGAAAAAGCAGTAGATAATATAGTAAAAACAAAACAAATATTTATATCTACTGTTCAAAATGACAAAATGCTTGATTGCTTTGTTTTACCAGCACATAGAATGACAGATGATGTTTCAAAAGATAATCTTTAAAGAATCAAAAAAGAAAAAAGAGCCAGAAGGCTCTTTTTTTTAGAATAAATCATTAGTAAAAATAAATCCTACACTAATTCTTTCTGTTTTTTGATCAAAATCTATTAATGTATCACCATAGCCATAAAACCCTTCCGCATACATTGAAAAAGCTTTTGTTAAAGGTTTTTCCCAACCCAATGTTAAACCATATTTGTTATTATGAAAAGCCCATCTTGTTTTTGCTGAAAAGGTTTGATCGTTCCAATAGTATCTACCATTCAATTCGTGATATCCTAAATAATCAGATATTTCTTTATCTTCCGTTTCTGATTCAGAAAAAGGCAACCACACTCTTGCACTTAAACTAAAATCTTTATGTGCAAATACAAAATCTGTAAACAATCTATTCCAAGATCTTTCTTCAATTCCTGATTGACCATTTGTTTGATAATTATAACCTAATATAATGTTTGTATTTTGAATTCCACCGAACTCCCAATCTTGACCGAAATCAACTAACAATTCTGGTTCATGATTTGTTTCTCTAAAAGGACTACCATCAGAAAATGTTTGCCAATTTGATTTGTTTGTATAAGTTACATATACATCTCCACCGTAAGGTGTAACATCTAACGCCAATGGATATTTGACACTTACTTGGAATACAGACTCTATATCTTTCATTGAGCCTTCTTCGTCCCAGTATTTTTTATTATAATCATCGGAGTAGCTAAATGGTAATAAATAATTCTGTTTATATGACGATAAAAAATAATTTCCTGAATCAGAATTATAATTTCTTTCTATTGAATCGTTTTTTTGTTTTATTTTTGCTTGACCAGTATATTCTTTTAACATTCTTTTTTCGAAATCTTCACTTATGTTCGCTGCAAAAGCTGATTGCGATAATGCTAATAAAAAACTTATCGATATTATTTTTTTCATGGTTTTTGTCCTTATTTTATGAAAATCTTTCATTAATTTTAAAATAACTATAAAAAAAAATCAAGATATTTGGGACAAATATCTTTCATTCTTATTTTTTTGTGGTAATGTTAAAAAAAGTAAATATTTATAGGAATACCACATGGAATCAAGCCGAATTAAAAAAGAAATCTTTTTCAAACATTTTACTAAACCTATTCTTAAGCCTGTTGGCAAGGCAGAAAGAACTAAATCTATTATGTCAGTTACTTTTGCAATGAATGGCTTACCTACACCAGCAGATGCACATTTGGAAGTTAAATTTCAAGAGAAAAAATCTGGACTTAAAATTGAAAATAATGATATCAGTAACACCAAAGAATTTTTTAAAATGTTCAGCATAAGTTATACTAAAAAAGAACAAAAGACTATCATTAATGCTGGTTACTGTCTGTCTATGTATTTAGGTATGCCAATTAATGACGTTTATACTATCATATTAACGTTTAAAGATAATTACCAAAGATTTCTAGAAAGTAAAAAAATGCACCCAGTAGATTATTCATTACTTTCTTATGCCAAAGCAATTAATAAACACTATGAATACAAAGAAGCACCAAAAGAGTTCTTGGATATTGCTCATGCACCATACCCTGATTTTGACTTGTTAAATACAAACGTGAGAAATGTATTTACTGCAAAAGCTGAAAAAATGACCTTTGGATGGGGAAGAAAACCTTATGATAATCCAGAAGAAGCTTATGACTTCCTTCAAAAAAGGTTTAATGAAAAAATTAATGTTGTTGAAGGCAGAATAGCTCATAAAGAAGTTGTTTTCAATGATGAAAAAATGACAAAATTATTTGCAATCCATATGTCAAAAGATGTCACTTCTGATGATGTCCATAGTTTACCAAATGGATTGTTTACTAGAAGTAAATCTATTCGACCACTTACAAAAGAAGAAGAAAAATCTTACGGTAAAGTTATCAAACTTGGTTAAAAAAAAGAGTTTAAATCTCTTTTTTTTAATTATTTCATTCTAATTCTAGAACGATTTATTTTTTTCTCTGATTTTAATTCGCTTTTATATTCTTTTTTTAAACCTTTTAATCCATCTACAAATAATATTTCTGTTATCCCCTCTCCTAAATCCACAGGGGTATAATCTTCTTTTAATTTATCTAAAACAAAATCTGGAATTACTTTTCCTGTTTCTTTTCCTCTTATTTTATTTTGAGACTTTATTAAATCAAAGTTTTCTTTATGTTCAAATATAATACCCCTAAAATGAACTTCTCCTTCGTCTTTAAACCATTTCAAAACGGTTTTTCTTTCTTTTTTAGTTATATTTTTCATATCAACAACAACTCTTTTTCCTTCATTTAAAGCAGTCAATGACATTCTTATAGAACGTTCGAAATCTTTATGCATATTTTTGTTTATTGCTTCAATTAATTCCCAATTTCCATTTTTTGTAACTTTACCAAACAAAGGATGCTCTTTATCTCCTTCTTTTGGTTTTAAGAATAAATCTAAATAACTCACTCCTGTTTTTTCACAATAACGCTCTCTGATGTCATCCATCGATATGACAAATGTATCTTGATGATCATATTCTGCATCCCTATAAGTAGACTTGCCAGAACATGGTAAACCAATTAATAAATCAACTACTTTTTCCATAATAAACTCCTTTGTTATTATTATTTTATCACAAAAGCATATTTTTTAAAGTATGATTTGTATTTCTATTGTTTCTTTTTTTTCTCTTTTAGTGTATAATAATATCTATCGGCTAATAAAAAATATATTATTAAGGTAAATGATTATGTGGGCTAATGTAAAAGAGCTAGGTATAGAAAATGATTTAAGTTTTTGTTTTGAAAATGATGGCATTCTCTTTTTTAAACAAGAAGACTTGAAAAAAATAAAAGAAAGTTTTGACATTGCAGAAACCTCTTTTTTAAAAGTTGGCGCAAAAATTCACGATATCTCTGGTTATACAACTGGACTTGGATTAAATGTTAAAGATGTTTTTAAAATGATGAAGAAAAAAGGTGCAATTCGATTTCATTCTGATTTCTCTATTAAAGCACATTCTCAATGTTTAAAAACTTTAACTTCTGATATCCTTAAAGCTTATCCTTGTGAATATTTGGATAAATTAGAATCAAAACTGTTTTTTTCTATTTCAGACAAAAATGAATCAAGAACAGATGTTAAAATGATAGATAATCCTTATTCTGAAAATAAATGTGAAAAGAAAACTTATTTTATCCATATTCATTTTTTAAAATAAAAAAAAGAGCCATCGGCTCTTTTTTTATCTATTATGCTTTAATTGAATTTTTTCTCATTCTTAATTTCAGTTTTGGTATTAGTTCATTTTGCTTAAAGAATCGCACCGAAACACTAAATATTGTTGAAACTTCCAAGAATACAATTGAATTTGAACCTATCATTAACCCATACATTAACCACAACATACAAGACAAAAAGATACACACACTCAAACCATTTTTCTTGAAATAAATAAATCCTACTGACATTACAATGCTTGCTAATGGCACTAAAAGAGCATACCATGTTGTGAAGTTAACACAGTAATAACCAAAGATAGCTATAAATGCAAACATAAACCAATGTTTAATTTGACCTGTTCTATCATACCTAACTGCAACATTTCTAAAAGCAGATAACAATGTTGTCATTCCACCTGCATATGCTTCGAGCATAAATAAGTGAGTCGCTAGAATGAAACATCCAAGCGTGTAAAAAAAACTTAATTTTTTGTCATCTGTTAATCCTGCTGAATATAAAAATAGTCCACTAGCAGCAAAGCCAACTATCTCAGCAAAAAGTTTCCAATAATCCACGGCAAATTCCCTCCTATACTTTATATTAATATTGGATAATTGAACATTTTTTAGGTGTTTAATTGTTTTGTTTATTTTGTTTTTTTGATTTTGATAGATTTAACTCAGGACAGAGTTGGTGTCTATTTGGATATAATATAAAAAAAATGCAAGCTTGTAAAATGAAATATATTTAAATATTGGATTAGAAAAACTAATGTTTGTTTTTTTGTTTAAAAAAAAGAAGTCTTTTTGTAATAGACTTCTTTCTTTTTTTTTAATTAGGAATTATATCTTTAAAGCTGTTTGTCAATAGTTTTTTGATATCAACAGTCATTCCATTTTTTTTCAAAAACTCTTTTAAACTATTTATATGAACAGTTGTTTCCTTATGTCTTAACATTTCAAACTCTTTATTGCCTATATCTAAATTACTTAGTTCAAGTATTTCAAAGTCAGAATCATTTAAGAAAAACTTATAAAACTCTTTATCACTTTTTACTCGTATTGAGGATATGTTTAAATTTCCACGAATTGTAAGATCTATATAACGTTCTGGCATTTTATCTATCAACGATTTAAAATCGAGTTCCGATAAAAAGCTTGCTTTAAATAAATCATCACAAATAATACATTCACTATATTTTTCATTAAATTCGTTATAACTGTTGCATTCCACTTCTTTTAATTCTTTTGTTTCTTGATTAAAACAAATAAATTTAATATTTTTACTCTCATTAAATAATAACTCTATTAAATCTTGTTCTGTTAAGCCTGTATACAAGTTTAAATCTTTTATCGTTGATAAATCAATAATAGTCTTCACAACCAATTCATCATAAGTCAATTCATTATATTCAGAGCTGTAATAGATCTTTTTCAAATAATCAAATGTAATATCTTTGTTGCCGTTTATTAATGCAGAATGCAATCCTGTCAAAATAAAATCTTTGTTTGGTATATATACATTATAATCTTCTCTTTTTGGAAGTGTAAAATAATCCATATATTTAAATATTGGCAGTATTTCTGGTTGAAGCAATATTTCGTCTGCTTCTTTTTGGTTGTGCATTTTAAAAACAACCCTTTCTTTAAGTTCTTGTTTATTTATACCCACAAATAATCTTTTGATTATATTTCTTTCTATGTAATGACTTACATCTTTTTTCTTGGCAAATAATCCAAAATGTTGACCCAACCCAAGATTATCTTCTTGTTGTTTTTCTATTTTTTGAAAAAAATGTTCTTTATTCTCTTTTGTATCTGGATAAAAACTACACATTTCTTTCAATGTTTTCTTTTCTTCTAAATCTGAAAAAAAATATTCTACTGGATAGCTATAAGTAAAGGTTTCTACTTTATCTAATTTTTCACCCAATAGTCTTTTTAAATTAAAACCATAATTGATATTTTTAAGTTCATCTTCACTTAAACTATCGTTTTGCAAATAATTGTTACTTCTTTTTGCATACGTTTTTTTAATAATATAATGTAAGGTGCTTTGAGATTCTTCAATCACTAAATATGATTCACAAAGACCCTTAAAATCTTTCAAAAAGTCTTTAATATCTTCAATTGCTAGATTATTTGATTTTTTTGTTTCTTCAAGTGTTTTAAGAAAATGTAAAAAGAATAATTTTGTCTTTATGACGTTATCAAATGTTACAGATTCAGGATTATCTATTACTCTTTGCTTTGCTTCACTATAAAGTTTTGATAGTAGTTCTTTTTTTTTCAAGGTTTTTCCCCTAATTTTTTTTTAGAGTAACACAAAACAAAAAATATTTCAAATGATATATTCCTTAAAAATAAACAAAAAAAAGAGTTGACCACCTTGTCGCATTTTTATATAATTAGTTGGATTTTTATTGAAGGGAAAAATAATGGTGAAAAATATAAACAAAATTTTCTCTTATCTTTCCATTGCATTTTTGCTCTTATTTTTGCAAGGGTGTACTGACGAAAGACAAGAAGAAGCCAATAGAGTAAACAAAAATAATGCTGTTATGATAGGAAACTTAGATCAACGATTTGAGATTCTTACAAAACACATTAAGAGTCCTGTACACAAAGGTAAATATGAAAGAACTCTTGAATTTGCTATTGATCAAATAGAAAGAGAGAAGCATGATTTCGATTCTGTCAGAGACTTAACCAAACAGTTCAAAAAAGATATGACTATTGATAGTGTTCTTTATAAAAGTATTAAAGAAGACTATGAGGAAGTTAAATCACATCGTGCTGTTCGTTACATCGGAATGTCCGAAGCTCCAAAAGAGCAACTTGGAGCAATTAACAACTTATCACAAGAACTAGCTCGTTTAACTAATGCTATGAAACCAGAGGTTTATGACGAACAATACATTGATTATATCAATATTATTGCTCAACTTACACCTAGTGTTAAACCTGTTATTACTCCAAATGTTGATAAAGACGCACCTTTTGGTAGCCAGTTCGTTGGCAACCCCAATTATGGTGAATGGGTAACAAATGATCAAGGTCAAAATGAGTGGAGTTTCTGGGCTACTTATGGTTTTATTAGCTTTATTGACGATTTGTTCTTTGATAATCATCGTAAATACAGAAATTGTAATTACTACCAGTATAAACATTATGACAGTAATTGTAATCGCAGTAGAAGTAGCCGTATTTATACAGGTAGCTATGGGTACTGGTATGATTACGATGACGGATATCGCAATAAGTATAGAAATGGTTCTCGATACCGTTATGACAACTGGAAAAACAATCGTAACTATTCTTACTACAATGAGGTTTATGCTGATAAATATGCAAGTCAGAAGAAACGTGTTCAACACACAAAATATACTTCTAACTTAAACAAAAAGTACAAAAGTTCGATTCGTAAAAACACAACTTTGGAATCACAAAATAAATCTATTTCAAAAACTCACAAAAAGTATTCTTCTAATTTGTTAGCTAAGAAACCTAAAAGCAACAATAGAAATAATTCTCCTGATGTGAGACAATCTAATCAACCAAAAAACAACAAACCAAAATAAGGTAGGAAAACTATGGATATTAAACAATATTTAATTGAATTCGGTGCTAGTCTTGTTTCTAGCGAATGGCAGTGGAACTATGTTCTACTTAATATGGCAGTTATTTTTGTAGCACTGTCTTTATTCAAGTATAAACTTGCTTGGATTACAGGTGTTCCATTTAATGACGAACTTGCTAAGAAAGACAACCCTGCTTTTGGTTATGTTGTCGGTGGTGCATTCTTTAGCTTCTTCTTAGTTATGGCAGGGGTTTCAAGTGGTGAAGGTGCATCTGATATGATGACTGAATTGAAACTAATGATCGCTTTTGCATTATCTGGCATGGTTATGTTACTTCTTTCACGATTTGTTCTTGATAAAATTTCTATGAAAGATTTTTGTTTAACAGAACAAATAAAAGAACAAAACAAAGCAGCAGGTATTGTAGACGCTTGCAATATGATTGCTACTGCTATTATTATCTTTACTTATATGAGTTGGGTAAAAGGTGATAGCTTTGAAAACATTAAGTATGTCGCTTATGGTTGGTTTGTATCACAAATTCTTCTATCTGGTCTAAGTTTTATTCGTGCTAAAATGTTTAAAGCAGAAGACGGTTCTACACTTCAAGATAATATTAAATCTGGTAATGTAGCTGTTGCTATACGTTACAGTTGTTATAAAATTGCTTTTGCAATGGCAATGTACACTACGTCATACCATTATGAATATAGTGAGGAATATACTTGGTGGTATGCACAATCTATCATTCTTGCAGGTATTATTCTTTCAGCAGTAATTAAACTAGGGACATTTATCGCTAAAAAGATCATTCTTCTTAGCATTGATTTTCGAAGTGAGATTAATGATCAAAACAATACTGGTCTTGCTGTTATTGAAGGATTAATTGTTATTGGCATGACAATTCTTATCTTTAACAATCTACGATAAAATAATCACCTACCTTATTAGAAAGAAGCCTTAGCGAAGGCTTCTTTTTTTATTTGTATGAAAAAACCTATCTTGTGAAAACATTAAAAACCCTTATTTTTAAGGTTTTTTTTGTTGATTTTATATGCTTTATTTAGTATTATAGAGTTCTTAACAAAATAGAGAGAATGGAATTAAATGTTAAACTTACAAAAAGCTAATAAATTAAAAGATAAAATTTTAACTAGCTCACTATTAAAAGATGCTCAACTTTCCATATTTGTAATGGGTATTGCAGGTTGTGGTCTTATCTATCAATATCTTCTCGCAAGTTATTCTGGTCGTGTGATTGGTGTCATGGAAATTGCAATTTTCACCATCATGACGATCATGATTTTATGTATGGGTATTGGTTCTTTTTTTGTGAAAAAAATTAAAAACAAAGCATTAGGCTTTTCAATATTAGAATCTTTGATTTCAATTGTTGCAGTATCTTCAATTTATATTATTTCTGGTGCTCATGCACTTGCCTATATGCTGCCTGAAATTATTGCACAACAATTTAATATACCTATTGAACAAGCTCCTAAATATGGTTTTGTAAGTGTTTTAGAAGATATTCTAGAGTATTCTAGTTACATTGTTGCGGCTATTCTTGGATTTCTACTTGGTATGGAAATTCCATTTCTTGCTGCAATTCGTGAAGAGGTTCATGGTAAGCATTTAGATAATAATATTGGTGTTATTTACGGTGTTGATTATTTTGGTGCTGCTATCGGTGCGACTCTTTGGATTATGATTCTTATAGGAATGGACGTTGCCCAATCTTTACAAATCACTTCATTTGTTAATGTATTGGTTGGTTTCTTTTTTATCCTTTCATTTAAGAAATATGTAAAACGTTGTAATTTAGCATTAGGGGTTCAAATCTTTACTGCATTCTTTATTTACTTTGCTTGCCAAGGTATTACTGATTGGCGAAAAAATCTTGAACAAGCGTTTCATCGTGATCCAATTGTTTATTCTCAAAATACGAAATATCAACATTTTACTGTAACAGAAGGTCGTAACAGTGTTTCAGGTGAACCAATTTACAGCCTTTACATTAACAAAAAGACTCAATTTACAAGTGCTGACGAAAGTTTATATCATTCATTATTGGTTTATCCAACTATGATTGCAGCAGGTGAAGCTAAAGATATTCTTATTATTGGCGGTGGTGATGGTCTAGCACTACGTGACGTTTTAAAATTTAACCCTGAAAGTGTTACTCTTATGGATCTTGATCCTGCATTAATCAATTTCTTCAAAGAACCTGTATATTCAGAAGACGGTAAATTTGTAAATGCACAATTCATTGAACTGAATGAAAATGCATTTAATGATGAAAGAGTTAATTTTGTATTTGGTGACGCATTCTTGCATGTTCGTGATTATGCAAGACAAAATAAAAAGTTTGATGCTATCATTGTTGATTTACCAGACCCAAGTCACCCTGATTTGAATAAATTATATTCTAAAACTTTTTATAAAGAATTACATCACCTGTTGAACTTTAATGGTGCAATCTCGATTCAATCAAGTTCACCACAATCGTCAAAAGAAGCATTTATTAGTATTGGTAAAACATTGAAATCAAGTGGCTTTTACACTCAACAATACCAACGAAATATTCCTTCTTTCAATGGTCAATGGGGTTGGACAATTGGTACGAAATCTTTGCCAATGGCAAAGGGGCGAATTGCTTCTTATGAAAAATTGCCTGTTGAAGACGAATGGCTTACTAAATCTCTATTAATGGCAACATTTGAATTTGGTAAAAATTATTACAAAAATATTGATTCTATTAAGGTCAATACCATTGATAATAATGCAACTTATAATTACTATCAAAATGCATGGAATGAATTAGAAAGAAGTGTGTTTGAGTAATTACTCTTAAAATCTTTTTAAAAGCTATGAATATTTCATAAAAATCATAGCTTTTTTTAAATATTTTTTTTAATAATATTTCGGAATATCCTTTTTTTTGTTTTTTTTTATTCGTTTATTCCGAATTGTTGTTTCGGAAATAATTTTTTGATTTAGATCTTGATTTATTGAAAATTCTAGTGTATATTATGCGGAAATTATCTTAACAAAAGGAAAATATAAATATGCTAACTCTTAGTGAATTATACAAACAACTTTCAGAAACACAAGATTTTACTCGCAAAAACACGATGACTATAGTCGAAGACAGTATCGAAGTAGTATTCGAAGACTTGCCAGATTTTCCAGTTCGTGTTATTGTTGATAGTAATGGCATTCATTGTTGGACAGTTTTAGCTTCCATTGAAGATATTCAAGAAGATAAAATTGACGAGTTGAATGCAACGCTACTTGAAGCTAACGGTAGAACTTCTCTAAGTAATTTTTCTACTCTTGACGGATTGTATTGTTTAAACGGTGATTTAAGTTCGGAATCCATTTTAAAGAATATTGTTTTAGAACTTGATACATTAATTACAGTAACAGAAGATGCAATTGAAAAGATCTTTTTAAATTACATTAACTAATAACTGTATTTATTTTGTAAATATTTTTAAAGCACCAAAACAAACAATCAATTTAAAATTAAGGAGAAAATTATGAGTATGTTTGATACATTAAAAGCGTTAGTTACAGGTTCAGCACGTAAAGTACAACATAAAATCGAAGATGAAAATATCGAGATGTTGATGGACGAAGGTTATGAGCAAGAGAAAAAACACTTGCGTGAATTTAAAGTTAAAGTTTCAGAACTTGACGCTGAGTTAACTACACAGAAGAAGCAACTTGAAGCTGCAACTAAGCAATATAATGAAGCACAAGATTCTGCTGCTGCGTTATTAGAAGCAGGTGATGAAGCTAATGCTATTAAATTGTTGGATAAAATTGAAGGTGAGCTAACTATTAAAGTAGAAGGTTTAACTCAGAATGTTAATACTCTTCAAGCAAGTGTTAACGAAGCAATCGCTGCTGTTACACAGAAAGAAAGAGATATTGAATCTATGAGACTTGAGGTTGAACAAACTAAAACCAAAGCTCGTTTGAATAAATTAAATTCAAGCATTTCAACAAGTGCAATCAATACAGATAACGCTTCAGTTAGACGTAAAGAAGCATTAGAACGTATGAAAAAACGAACAGATGCAAAAGCTGAACAATTAGCTTCTTCTGAAAAACTATTTGGTAAAAACCAAGAAGATTCAGTTGAAAATCTAATTAAGAAAGGTAAGTCTACTGGAACTTCGAGTGCTACTTCTGCTGCTGATAGATTGAAAAATCTACAGAAAAAATAAGTAATTAAGTAATAAAAAGAAAGCAAACAATCTGTTTGCTTTTCTTTTCTTTTTAAGTTTATAGTTAATTGTTAAGGATTTTATATATGGGATTTTTCGATTTATTTAAAATGAAGAAAAAAGGTGATGAGTATAAAAAGAAACAACAAGAAGCAATAGATAACCATGTTGACACCAATATGGACAATCTAAAAGTTGGTGGTTCTATTAAAATGCCTATGCTTTTCACTCCACAACTTGCTGATTTCAGTGAAAGATACATGAAAATTAGTGATCATCATAATATCAAATTTAAAGATAAAAAACCTTCTCGTTGGGGTGTTTTAGATTCTGGTGATTTGTTTATTAAGAAAAATGGTTTTAAAGTAGAATTAATTAGACAAATTCAAGACATAGATTCATTTATGGCTTCTATGGATGAAGAACTGATTTTTGCACTTTTAGAACTGGAAGAGCACGAAGTTACAGGTTTAAATGGTGAAGAAGTTATTAACAGCGATGATAAATTAATCAAAGTTACTGAAAACTTTTCTATGTTAAAAACTGGTGATTACTTAGTTCAAAGAGATGAGTTGTTCGCAACTTCAAACATGTTTGATTCTGGTGACTTCCGTTACATTGAAATCAAATCAATGGATTCTAAGAACTATATTTATATCTTTATCATGAATGATGGTGAAACATTAGTCTTCGAATCAGAAGTTCGTGGAAAAGAAGATTTTGACTTTGTTTAAAATCAAATAAAACAAAAAAAAGCCATATTCTTGAATATGGCTTTTTTTATTGATCTTTATTTCAAAATAACATATAATGTTAAGTCTAGACGAACTTCGGACAATAACATTAACTATTTATTAAGGTGAAAAAAATGGAAAGAAAACTTGTTACTATTCGAAGAATTAAAGAACTTCTACCAATTAAAGATGCTGATCGTATTCAATTAGCTATCATTGATGGTTGGAAAACGATTGTTCAAAAAGGTGCTTTTAATGTTGGAGATTATGGTATTTATTTTGAAATCGATTCATTGTTGAATTTGGATGACGAAAGGTTTTCTTTTATTCAGACAACAAAGACGATGAACGGTGTTAAATCACGTTATTTAAGAACCATTAGATTACGTGGAGAGATATCACAAGGTTTGATTATGCCAATATCTTCTATCAAAGAAATTGATAGTATTGTAAATGGTCAACCTGAAAATTTTTTAGAACACGATTTTGCTGATTCTATTGGTGTTATTAAATATGAAGAACCTGAAAGTAATCTTTCTGGTGAAAAAATGAGTTCTTTTCCTTTCTACATTGAAAAAACAGGTGAAGACAGAATCCAAAATGTTTATGAAAAACTTAAAGAACGATATGAAGATGTTGAATTCTATCCAACATTGAAAATGGACGGTTCTTCTATGACTGTTTGTTATGTGAACAACCCTGCTTATTTTATAGGACAAGACGGCATTGATCGTTCTGAAAACATGAAAGAGCAAACTTGGGTTGCCTCTCATAGACAAGTTATTAGAAAACCACAACCAGATCCTGAAACTGGTCTCCTTAGAAAGAATGCTTTCTATGATACTTACGAAAAATTAGGTTTAGCTGATAAACTTACTGATTGGTGTATTAAAAACTCTAAGCAAATAGCCATTCAAGGTGAATTGTTAGGACCTAAAATACAAAAAAACTATGAAAAATTTGAAAAAAATACTTTCAAGGCTTTTTATGTTTACTTTATAGACGAAGCAAGGAGAGCAACACCAGCAGAGTTCGATGAAATTTGTAAAGAATTAAATATTGAAACTGTTAAAATCTATGAACCTATAAAACCTTTTAAAATGTTTAACAATGTTGATGAAATACTCAAGTTTGCAGAAGGATTTTCTGAACAAGGTGTTGAACGAGAAGGATTAGTATTTAAATCAAATGTTTTAGATAAATCTGGTAGACCTATTTCTTTTAAAGCTATTTCAAATAAATATCTTGTCAATAAAAAATAAGAAATTAAAAAACTCCCTTTCAGGGAGTTTTTTTCAGGAAACAGACCTTGTTAATTAAAAATAAAAAAACCAAGTCTTTATCTTAATTTTTAATAATTACATTTTCTCATTATTTTTATTATTGTCAATAAGAATAATAATTTACATAGATTTTATCAATACTCTATTTTTAATATTTCTTCTATATTATGGTTTTTATAAGCAACCCAATCTGATATTTTGTTTAAAAATGCATTAATAGCCATTCTATCAGACAATTCATTACCAAGTTCTCCAATATGACCTTTTACTTTTTCTATTTTTACTAAATTCTTTATTTCTTTGTATAAAAAGAAACATTCTTTTACAAGTTCTATGTTTTCTGCAACTTCACCATCACTTTTACACCAGTTATTGTTTTCCCAAGAAAAAGCCCATTTTGTAATTGCATCAATTGAGTATTGAGAATCTGTATAAATTGTTGAAGGACGATTAATTTCTTTTATTTTATTAAGACAAAAAAGAATACCCTCTAATTCACCAATGTTATTAGAACCTTTTTCTTTGAAAGAACCTGTATAAAGCTTTTTCAAAATACCGTCTTTGTAAATGACAACTCCACTAGAAGAAGGACCTGGGTTAGCTTGACAAGCACCATCACAAAAAAAATTAATACCTGCATTTAAATGAAGATTTCTTACTTTATGTTTTTTTGCCGTTTTTTTCTTTTTTGGTTTAGATAAAGATTGAGAGACTTCATAACCAGACTTAAATTCTGATTCAGCAGAAGAACGATCTTTTGCATTTAATTTCTTGTAAACTGCACCTTTAAAGCCTTTTATTTGTTCTTGACATTCTGCCCAAGTTTCAAATATTCCAACGTTATGACCTTTCCATACACCATAAAACTTCATCGCTTTTCCTCTTAAATATTTCTGATATAATATAATTAATTTATACGAACAGCAAGTTATTTTTGAAATATTTTTCTTTAAATGCTGATCTTATAACTAACAAAGGAGAATTATATGGCTTACAGTAAAAAAGTTTTAGATCACTATGAAAATCCAAGGAATGTAGGTTCCTTCGATAAAGACGACAAAAATGTTGCAACAGGCATGGTTGGTGCTCCTGCTTGTGGAGACGTCATGAAACTTCAATTGAAGATAACTGATGATGGTATTATTGAAGACGCAAAGTTTAAGACTTATGGTTGTGGTTCGGCTATTGCTTCCAGCTCACTTGTTACAGAGTTGGTAAAAGGCAAAACAATTGAAGAAGCAGAGCTAATACATAATTCTGATATTGCAGGAGAATTAGAATTACCACCTGTGAAAATACATTGCTCTATTTTAGCAGAAGATGCCATTAAAGCAGCGATCCAAGATTATAAAAATAAAAATGGATAAATATATGATTGAAAAAAAATACAATAAAGATAAACCACAAATATTAATCATAGAAGATAAACCAATAAGTATGATTTTATTGTTAAGTTCTTTATTTTTTTTAGATATCATTTTATTTTTATCAGATAAGATTAAATTCCTTGATTTTATTTTATTTGCCTTACCTTTATTTTTAAGTAGTTTTTTTCTTAAAAAAACTACAACTACTATCGACAAAAAAAACGGTGATACAACAATAATGGCACAAAATCTGTTTTTCAGCAAAGTCTATAATCTTAATATTTTTAAAGAACCTATTATTCTTAATTATAGCCAAGGATCTTATAAACACAATGGGGTTGTTATGATTGGAAATGTTCCGATTAATACACCAGATATAAATCGACCATACCCTAATGATTTAAAAACTTTATTTGAAGATATAAATAAATTGAAAAAATAATGATTATGCGTTATACTTCTAAATATATTTAGGAGTATATTTTTTATGATACCAATTAGAAAAACAATTAATTCTATTATTGAGAGAGAAGCCTCAGACGACACTGTCTATATTTTATTAAGTGGTGGTGTAGATAGTCAATCAGTTTTATTTTCAAGTCTTGAATTAGGAAAAAAAGTAGTTGTTGTTAGTTTTCATATTGAAGGTCACAAGAGTCGTGATTTTTTATGTGCAGAAGGTATAGCAAAAGAATTAAATTTAGAGTTTATCCCTGTCGTCTTGCCAACAGATATGAAAACTATTTCTGAAAAAATTCTTTATCTTTCAAAAACATTTGATTGCCGTTTAAAAACAGACTTTGAATGTTTCTATCCAATGCTTTTTGCTTATGAAGCCATTGAAAAACATTCTGGTGGCAAAGCGACAATGGTTTCTGGCTTAGGAGCTGACACTTATTACTTATTAAGCAAAAAAGCTTCTATCCATTACAAAGATAGACCTGATGAATATCGTGATTTACTTTATTTTAACCCTAATTACTCTCAACGTTGCAAACATGAACAACTTAGTAAAATGCTAGAATTTAATCATGTAATGCCATATTTTAGAGATGAAATATATAACCTATTTAAAGGAAAAACAAAAAAAGAATGTAATTCACCAAAAGAAAAAAATGATGTTAGAGAGCAATATAAAAATGAATTGATTGAAGACTTTCATTTTAAACATACTAGTTTTCAAAAAGGTGATAGCGGAATCTCTAATATGTTTGAACCATTATTAGAAACTGAATGGAATATTAACAATTGGAAATCTGTCACTGGCATTTATAATGCAGTTCATAAAGGTGTTATAACAAAACCATTATCATAATTAAAAAAACCGTAATTCTCATTACGGTTTTTTTTGTTATCTCTTGTATCTATTTGTTTGTTTAGCTTTCAATTCTTGTTCCAAATCATTTTTTATTATTGTCGGTTTTCTATCTCTATAATCATTGATATGCTCACCGTCTAACGAAACAACACTTAAATCTTTTCTTTGAATATGATATGAATTCTGATCTGGATCGTTTTCCATATAATCTTCAATGGCTTTAATTAGTTCTTCCTTGGAAGTAAAATCAGTATAACCATTCTTATCTCTAATGTATTTTTCTTCTTCATTGTTGTAAAGATTTACCCCGTCCGTTCTTTTAGCTTTAAACATCCCGATCATTGTTTTTTCTGATTCAAAATCAATTCTATTTTTATTAGAAAATTTCTCAATTTCTTCTTTCGGAAAATTTTTATTTACTAATAAACCTGAATATTCTGGCTTACTTACTGCATATAAATTACCATTAACATTAAATGCAATTTCTTGATCTTTGTACATTTCTGATTTTGCAACGTTAAAAATTTCTTTGTGAAAATCTGTTAACGAAGTTAGATTATCTCCTAATGTTCTTTGTTTTTGCCCTTGCTTTCTTGGACTTAAAATATCATTACTTGAAAAGGCGAAAAGTTTATCTCCTTGTTCTTTCATTAATGTAATATTTATTTGTTTTATATCCTTAACACTCATTATTTATAGTTCCTTTCATTTTGTTATTTTTTATTTTATATTCATTATAACACATATTGATTTTATTAATAATTTTTTTTAATATTTTCTTTTTTTATACTTGTTGCAAAATTGTATCTATTTTCTTGATTTCTTGCGTTTTTTGTTGTATACAAAATGTTCTTTAAAACAAATGTATAAATGGATAATAAAATGACAAACTTTAACATAAGAACAAAAATTACAGCCGCAACCGTTGCTGCAGTTATCGTAATTATTTCTATCATTGGCTTTTATTCTTTTAATTTAAGCTGGAACTTACTTTTAAAGAAAACCTTCGAAAATGAATTGCCAGCAGTGTTAGGGGAAGTGAACAATGATTTAAATTCTCAATTTAATATTCCTGTCATTGCTTCTCGAACTATTTCTAAATCACCTTTATTTTTAGAATATGAAAATGATACGTCATTAGAATATATTTCAAGATACTTAACAGATATCAAAAAAGAATATAACGCAGTAAATTCATTCTTTATCTCTGAAAAAGATGGAAACTATTATACCCCAGAAGGTATTGTTAAACAAATAAAAAGAAATAATCCTAATGATCAATGGTTTTATGAAAATTTAAAAGACGACAATCCTTATAATATTAATTTTGATATTGATACCTCTACGAATATCCCAACAATGTTTGTTAACTATAAGGTAATTAAAAATAACAAAAAAATAGGTATTGCTGGAATTGGTTTAAGTCTAGAAAATGTTACCAATTTAATTAAAGATTACAAAATCGGAAATTCTGGCTTTGTCTATATTGCTGATAAGAACGGTAAAATACAACTTCACCCCGATAAAGACTTTTTGAATAAAAATATTGAAGATTTATTAGATATAAATATAAATAATATTTTAAATAGTAATGAAATATCAATAAAAGAAATTGAATTAAACAACAATAAACAAGTTATTGGCATTCAGAACATTGATAGTTTAGGTTGGGTTTTAGTTGCTCAAATATCAAAAGAAGAAGTTTTGTCAGATCTTAACGGATATGGAATGACATTATTGATAATGGCTTTTGTGGTTGCTGTTTTATTCATTCCTATTTCTATGTTTACACTAAAACGTTTATTACTACCATTTGATAACGTTGCCAATTTATTAGAAGATATAGGAAATGGTAATGGTGATCTTACTAAACGATTAGACGACACAAGAAATGATGAAGCAGGTAAAATAGCAAAAGGTTATAATAGTTTTGTTATTACTCTTATTGATCTTTTAAAAGACATTGTTCAAACAGAAAAAGAAATGACAAACATCATTAAAGATTTAAATACAGTTTCAAACACTATGGAGACCGATGTTAAAGAACAATCTTCACAAATAGATCAAATTGCCACTGCCATTCATGAAATAGGAACTACTTCTAATGAAATTTCTGAAAATGCCAACCTTGCTGCTTCTGCTTCCAATGAAGCTTCTAATGCAATTGATAATGGTAAAAATTCTATTTCTTTCACTTTAAACAATGTTAATTTAATGGGTAATGAAATTGACAGAACACAGTTAATTATTAAAAAACTAGAAGAAGACGCAAAAAATATTAACACGGTATTAAGCGTTATTACTGGCATTTCAGAACAAACAAACTTATTAGCTCTTAATGCAGCAATCGAAGCGGCTCGTGCTGGTGAGCAAGGGCGTGGATTTGCCGTTGTTGCTGACGAAGTTCGAACTCTTGCTGCTAAAACTAATGATTCTGCTGACGAAATTAATGACATCATTAAACAATTACATCAAAGAACAAATTCTGTTGTTGAAGCAATTGAAAAGAATAAATCTCTTGCTCTTGAATGTAACGAAAGTGCCGTTGCTTCAAACGAAGATTTAGAAAATATATCTAAGAATATTTCAGATATGAATGATCAAAATATACAGATTGCTTCTGCAACAACAGAACAATCACAAGTTATTAACGAAATTGCTCCACATATTACAGAAGTTTCGGAAATTGCTAAAAGTATTGAAATTATAGCAGAAGGCTCTAATGAAGAGTGTAAAAAATTATTAACGAAATCAAAGAAATTGACAGAACACATATCAAATTTTAAATTTTTTATTGAATAAATAGATAATATTTGATATAGTTATTTCTCTGACTTTAAGGTGATTAAATGCTTTTATCAAAAAAACTAAAAATGTATTATTTTGATGCTAATATTTTAAAATCTGCTGTTTTTAATACTTTTTATCATCATAGAATGAAAAAAATATTAGATACAAGTGATAGGGAAAATATAGATCTCATTTTTGAAATATGGATTTACAACCAAAGAATTTTATTGACAGCTTTTTTTGATAAAAAAGAACACATTCTTTATTTTGATTTGAAAACAATTAAAGAAGTCGAACTTAAAATTGAATTAGAAATTGAAAAAAACTTTGAAAAATTACTTGAAAGCATTGGTAAAACCTATATTATGAATGAAAAAGAAAAAGTAAAAGTATTTAAATTTTAGGGTATTGAGATGAGTGAAGATTATAAAGAAAAATCTAAAATATTGTTTGATAAACAAAGAGAGCGTGTAAAAAAGATTTCAGAAAATAGAAGAAATCAAGAACAAACAACAAAAGTTAAAGAAGAAAATGGTGCGCCTAATCTTCATCGTTGTCATAACTTTGGGGAATACACCACCAAAGAAATAAATAAAAAGCAAGAAAAACTGAATAAACTTTATTCTAAATTATCAGAAAAAGAAAAAGAAACACTAGCAGAAACATATGAGTTTTTTGAAAAGTTCATAAAAGAATTAGATTGGCTGTGAAGCCAATCTTTTTTATTATTTTTTGTTATCTAATCCATAGATTTACATTTGGAACACCACAACTACTTCCTGCTACGTCTGTTGACAATGGAATATTACCATTACATACAAGACCAGGATTCCAATTCTTAAATGAGCCAACTGCATAATACCAGTTTGTATGATTTATAGAGCCGTCAATTAGTGAAGAATTGCTATTTGTCGCATTCCCACGTTCTAGCCCACCCCAGTAATTACTTACAGAGTCTATTGATATTGCTTCATAACCTGAAATTGCTGAATTTGTTGGATTCGAGGTTTGTTTCCATATTTGAGTTGCTGAATAATTTTTCCATTTCATTCTGAACTCATATTTGTTATTTCGCTTAAATGTGTCGATTCTATTTAATATTGAATATTTTGCTGTCGATAATGAAGGATTATTCTCATTTACGTTTAACACTTCACTTTCAGAAGTAAAAACACCAGCAGTTAATATATCGTGATTGAATATTAATGTCCATCCACCACCGTCTGTTGTTTGATCACAAAGCACGTTTAAACCATTAGATAGTTCATATGTGTCATTTCCTACACTATACCCATTATTTAAAATATTTTTACAAGAGGCTTCTTTATGCGTACCGAATACAGTGTTTGTTTCAGAACTCGTTGTAGATTTTGTTTCTGTTTCATTTTTAATTATTTCTTTTGTTCCATTTTTGTATGTTCTTTCTGTAACTACTGTTCTTTCCACTGTTTTTACACAAGATTTTTTTTGAACAAATGACTTATTAAAATAATGTTCTGAAGTTTCTTTATCAAATGAACAAACATTTGATATTTCTATCCAATTTCCATATGTTGTTTCATCTGTAAAACCACCTATAACATAATCATTAGCTTCGCTGGAAATAATTATTTTAAATTCTTCTGCTGCTTGTGTTGAAAATGTAGACAATAGAAACAACGATATTAAAGTTTTTTTCATAATAATTCCTTTTTTATCATCTATATATAACATTAATAACATTTTTATTTCGATATACAATTATTTATTGATTTGAATTATAAAAAAGCTTAAAAGAATAAAATAATATTTTAGCATAAGAGGTTTTTTTTTATGCAAAAATAGATATTTTAAAATGGTTAAGATATTAAAAATTTAATTTTGAATGATTTTGGGATATTAAAAAAGAGAAGTTGAACTTCTCTTTCTTATTTTGTTAATAAAATGTAGGTTTAAATTATGCAGTTTTCTTTGATTTTAACAATTCTTGATTTCTTATTAAAAATTCTTCCAATTCTTCTTTGTCGTCTTCATAAGAGTGAGCAGTCACAAAGTTTGTCATAAATCTTGCTGCTATTGGATACGCATTTTGAACTGCTTGAACAATCAGCGTTTTTTTTCCAAAATCTTCTTTATAACGTTCTGTCAATTCTTTATTCAATCTTTCTACAAGTTTTCTTGCTATTCCTTGTTTTCTGTATTCTGGTTTAATGTATATTTGCACCTCACCAATAGATTTGTAATTCACAACACTTTTTAAAACTTCTATTGATCCTGTCATAGATTCTAAATGCGGGAAAATCAATACTCCTGCCAAGAGACCATCATCATAAGCCAAGATAGTCGTGCCTTTTTTTACATATCTTTCACCTATAAAGTATTTATAAAATGTGCTATTTGTTCCAAAAGACTGTTCCCACATTCTCTCCTTCAACAGCATTTTTTTATTCTTTTTAAGACCGTCTTCCCAATCGAGATAAAGCTTTAAACCATACATATTAACTTTCTCCGTTTATAAAAATCTCTTCAGTAGATTCTGTTGTTTGTTGTATAAATTGTTTTAGTGACTTATTTCCAGTCAATTTTTCAACATAATCTTGGACAAGATTTTTGATTCTATCATTTTCTTGATCTAAAATCATCATTTTTTTGCCACCTTTTACATTAAATCGAGTGGCTTGTTCTTGTTTTGGAACCCAAAAAATCTCATTATCTCTAACAGAAAGAAATCGTTTTTTATTCAAGTCGATAAAGCAAAAACCAAGTTTATTAATGATCTTTTGACGTTGGAATTTTTCTTTTGACAATTTAAACCATTCTTCACCCGTTAAATTGAAGTTTTCATTGTTTATTGTAGGGATTTTAGATAACCACCAACTAACCAAAAGATAAGAATCAGCAAAAATCTCTTCACACATTTGAATACTTGAGTAAGCTTCCTCTTCCGTAAATGATTCAAAGTTCATATCATAATGATCTCTGTTTAAATGGAATGCTAAATAAGATTGAAGTCTGTTCTTTGCTCCATAAGATAGGTTTTTAATGATTGGATAACTTTTCTTTTCTATTGCACGTAGGTTTTCAGTTTTAGGATTAATAAAGATCCAGTTTGTCCATACGGCATAAAATGCTTTTTTTGCTTTCTTTTGCATTGTATCTTCTTTAAAAGCATCTTCAATTGTAATTCTATTTAAAATGTGTTCATTGATAAAAAGTTCATCTTTTTTTGATTTGTTTGGGTTTAACATTTTCTACTCCTATAAAGGTTCTAATATTTACTACAAAGTTATCTTATCAATCCTCAAGCATAAAATCAATCTTTTTTTTGAAAAAATATTCGTTGACATATAAGGGATAAAGAAATATAATATGCTAAATATTGAATAGAGAATTGATTAATGAATAAACTATTATTTGTTTGTAGTGGTAATAAGCTACGAAGCCCAACAGCAGAGGTTTTTTTTGAAGAACAAGGTTTTGAAACTCGTTCTGCTGGAACAAGTCGTGACGCTGTTAATGTTATTGGGATTGAAGACATTAAGTGGGCAGATAAGATTTATGTAATGGAAAAAAAGCACAAACAACGTATACTAGCAGAATACCCACGAGTTACCAAGTATAAGAAAATCGTTGTTATGGGGATTCCTGATAATTACAAATACATGGACGATAAACTTATCGAAGTATTGAAAAAATATAAAATTCAATAAAAAATAGAGCACTTTCTTTTTTATTATACCAAGATAGTAATTTTTGTTGAAATTATTTTCTCAATATGTTATATTAAATAAATATACAAATACTTATAGGAAAACTTATGATGACTAACAACACAACAAAAAATAAAGTTGCTAACTCTTTAGTTGGTTTCTTTTTCTTTTTCTTTTTTAGATAATTGTTTTAGTTAACAAGGTTTTTTCTTGGACGCTAAAACGATAAATTAGCTTCCAAGAAAAAGAATATAGCTCTTGGAAGTGTGAACTTTCAGGAGCTTTTTTTATGCGTGAAAATTATCGTAGGGTAATTCTATGATTTTGATTTAAGTTGTTGATTTTATTAGATTTTTTTTAAAAAAAGTGTTGACAAGATTAAATTAATAGATTATACTTATAAACATAAAGTGAAAGACAAGAAAAAAAACAAGTCTACATTTTACCAAATTAAAACTTATTTATATTTAGAGGAATTTATTATGCTATACACAATTGACTTTCGATTTACATTCTTTACATAAAGAGTCAGCCTCAAGATTAGCTGAACTCTCTTTCGGCTGGTCTTGAAAAAGGTATAGTATTTAACAACACGCCCTTTTCAAGAAATTGAGAAGGGTTTTTTTTATGTTTGAAAATCGGTAGAACCATTTTTCCCAAGCGGGAAATATGGTTTAAAAAAAGAAAATTAACACAAAACCTTTTTGTTGGCGTTAACAAAATGGTTAAAGACAAAAACCATTTTCGTGAGGTCAGGAATATGGTCTAAAATTAAAATTTGGAAGGATAGCTGAGACGGATTAGCGTTGGTTTGAAGCACCAAAGAGGTCAGATCGTTACTGACTCCTTCCACCAAAACTGGATAGTTAACTGAGATAGATTAGTGGCGGAGTGAAGTCCCGCAGAGGTTGGAGCGTTACCAACACTATCCACCAAAATTGGAACTGTAGCTTATGTGGTAAAAGCAGTGGTCTGAAAAACCATTGATAAGGGTTCAACTCCCTTCGGTTCTACCAAAAATTTGGGCTGTTAGCTGAGATGGATTAGTGACGGAGTGAAGTCCCGTAGAGGTTGGTTCGATACCAACACAGCCCACCAAATATAATGTGACTTTAGCTTACGTGGTGAAAGCAGAGGACTGAAAATCCTTAGAGCCGAGTTCGACTCTCGGAGGTCGCACCAAAATGAAGGTTGTAGCTCAGTAGGTAGAGCAGAATACTATCAGTATTTGTGCGTTAGTTCGATTCTAACCACCTTCACCAAATTATGGACAAGTAGCTCAAAATGGTAGAGCAGGAGCCAAAACGTCTCCGTGTGGTGCTTCGATAACACCCTTGTCCACCATATACAACCATCTCGTGGAGGAACACGAAATGGTTTAAATTGGAAGGTTAGCTGAGATGGATTAGTGCGTGACTGAAAATCACGAAAGGTCGGATCGTTACCGACACCTTCCACCATTTATGCAAGATAGTATAACAGGACAATACGCATCTCCAAAAGGATATGAAACGTGGGTTCGAGTCCCACAATTGCACCAAATATATTTAATTGTTACCATTAATAATATCTTGGATAATTGCATTACCGCTATCTGATAAGATATACCTATCTTTGCTTGTTTTAAGTAGAATATTTTTCTCATACAAGTATTTCAAAATATTCTTAGCTTTATCAATTTTAGCGGTTTTAAGAATATGAAGATAGTTAGGGTTATCTTCTATACCATCCAAATCTTTAACAGATACGCCATAGTTAATGTTTTTCAGGTAGTCAAAAACTTTACCACCATCAGACATAACAAAGCGAACTAACAAAATCATAGAAGCGTATACTTTGGTTTTAATAGGCTGTTTAGTTTCTGAATTTTTACTTTTATCAATAAGATAAAAATACTTAGCTTTTTCAACCAACTCCATTCCGTTCATTTGATATTGGAGCTTATATTGTTCTAAATTATCTCGAACCTCAGAAAATAAATCATTAATAACTAAAGCATCCGTTTTAGGATCATAAATAAGCTCATTAATGACCTTACCTTTTACTAAGTCATTAAAAATCTTTTGACTTTTTTCTATGTTTATCTTTTGATTTGATAATATACTCATTTAATTTCCTCCTAAATTATAAACAGGTCTATATTCATAGATTTTATCATCAACTTTCAGTCTATTTCTTTCATTGTATCCAACTTTCACATTATTAATTCTTTTACGAATACTGTTGTATGCATAGACGGTAAAGAATACATCATAGTTACTCATGTTGCTACTTAGTATTGTATGAAGTTTATAAATAATATCATACTTATCATCTTTGGTCATTAGATTTTTCATATTAACACCAATAATATCAGAGATTAGTTGAGTGTTTTGAATATTGATTTTTCCTTTTTTATCAAACAACGTTTCAATTTTTTCCAAAGATTTTAGTTTTTCATCATCAATCTCATGTTCAATTTCTTCTTCTGTTTTGTCTTTATCTATAAGAAGTGTTTCTTCTATCTTATCAAATCGAGACGACAAATCATCATAGTTCATTGAAATATCTGTCTTCTTAAAGTTGTTTGCTTTGATAGAGCTTAATAAATTAAATGATTCATGAAAATTACTTGATTCCAATGTATTACGAACAAGTAGACCATCTAGTAACTCTTCTGAGGTTTCATGTAGGTTATTAAACGCTTTTTCAAATGCATTATATACTGTTAGGTCTTCACGACCTTTTCTACGATAGTCATTAATCTTTTCATAAATGTTAAAAATCTCTTTATTATAACCTTTGAAGTTTAAGACAAAACGACTGATCTCATAAGCTTCAATTGTATCATCCAACTCTTCAAAAAATAAACCAATTTTTTTCAATTTAGAAATAAAACCTTCCTTGTTTCTTCTTTCTTGTATAAAATTGAAGAAAGGCTCGATGTATTTATCAGAAAGTTCAATAATTTTAGTCATCATCTCTCTTTTTGATTTTATATCCTTAGTATCATCTTCCAAGAATTGACTTAAATTGTCAGCTTCATTCTCAATGATATTTTTATTCTTTTCAAAATCCTGCTTAATAACATTAAGTTTTCTTTTTAAATCTTCTACAAACAATTCTTTTTCAATTTTATTATAAGAATGGTAATCGTAACTATCTTTAATTAAGTTATCTAAGTTATTTATATGATCTAAAAAGGTTCTTCTTGTAATTGGTTTTGGCTTTATATCTTCACTAATGTCCCTAAACATATCTTCAATATAAGAAGTAAAAGAAAGCTTGTCTTCACCATCATCAAAATTAATAAGTCTATGACTAATTAAATTTTTAAGACTATATGCATTTTTTATTTGTTCAACTACTTGTTTTTTTTCATTAAGATTCTCAACAATTGTAATTTGCTCTTTAATAAATATTTGAAAATTTGTTTTATCAACATAATTATTCTTAATGGAGTCCATACGCTGTATTGACTTTATAATAGGGTTTTTAAACAAAAGAAGCGTTTCTAATGTTTTGATCTTATTTAACATTATTGAACTCCTTCAATATCATTTTTAATATCATTTTTAATATCACTTCTTATGTCAATTTTACTTTCAAAATCAACAATTTGAATTCTGTGTTTTACTTCGTTAAGTATGCTACCCATTTTATAGTGGTAAGTGCTTCTGTTCTTATCATCCATTAGGCGATCTTTATCAAAGATAATAGAATCATCAAAGTTAATAAGTACCTTGAAGATATCACCAGATGAAATTTGCGGTTCTGGTGATGCACTAAACAGAATTAGCTCTTGCTCTTTTAAGAAATCATGAAGTGTCATCATGTTGCCATAATCAATGTTACCTGTTTCGTCCAAATTAACGGGAATAGATAATGTGATGTTATCACCACAAATCTTGTTAATAAAAATAGAAAGCAACATAACAGATGCAACAGTCGATGTGCCTGTGCTACCATCTTTTGTTGTCCATTTTCCTTCAATGTTATATTTAAAAGAAACAGACTTAATCATAGCTTCTGTATTGATTTGCATGTTTTTCTTATTCTCTAAGCCCATGTCAGTAATAAAGTTCTTGATCTTCTCTCCAAGACCTTGCTCTAAGATGCCAGAAGCATCATCGCTAAGTAGAGAAGCATTCTCAATCGTTTGAATAAAGTTTTTAACTCTTGGTTCAAGTTCAATGCTAATTTTCATTTCATCAATGCTCGATAATTTAAATTTTTGCATTGATTTATTGATGTCTGATTCAAACAATTTAAAGTGTTTAACTTGGTCTTTCAACGTATTTGAAATCTCAATAGTTGTGTTTGCATGTTGCTGGAACGCTTTTTCCAAGCTTTCTTCGCTATCTTCCAAAGACTGATAAATATCTTTGATTTTATCAAATAAATTAATTTTTAGATCTTTAATAGAGATATTACTTACTTTAAGCAATGAGTTGTCATCTGAAAGAATCTTATTCTCAACAAACAATTCAAGTCCAGACATGATTTCTTTTCTGCCGTTCTCAACAGATTTGAATAAGTCAGAAATATAATCAAGATCAGAATCTTTAACTTCAGTGGTTGTTGAAGTTAAATTTTCATCTTTAACATAGTTGAAATTATGAGCTTTTTTCATTGTTTCTAACTTGCTCTTCATAGTGTTCGCTTTTGACACTAAATCTTCAATTGCTTTACATTCTGCAATTTTATCTGCTTGATTCTTGTTTACCTCTTTATAAACCACTCTATAATCTTTAACTTGTTTTTCTATTTCATTGAATTCTTTTAATGAAATTTCAAGAGCTGTTTTTTCACTTTTTAATTCTTTTGAATTATCTTTTCCATTAGAAATAATTTTAACTTCATTCTGAGATTTTTTGATATCTCGTTGAAGTTGTTCTTTATATTCAGTGTCTTCTTCATCAATGATCTTTTGGTTCTTGTCAATATCCAGCTTTAATGATGAAATTTCACTCTCCAATTCTTCAATTTCTTTAATTGTTTCTTCTTTTGAAAAATTAAATTTCTTTGTATGACCAAAAGAAATGCCTCCAAGTACAACTTGACCATTTTCTTCCGAGAAAATAGCACTAAATTGATTCATAATTTCAATTTGTTCATCTGTTAAATTGTCTTGCAAACTTGAAAAGGCTTCGTTGATCCCATACAAAATATTAGGGTTATCAAGTTTATCAGCAGAGAACAATAAGTTACCTTGATTTTTTAATGTTGTGTTTAATATTTCAAGTTTTTTGTTCTTTGCTTTTAGCGTTCCTTTATCTGTTTTTAGAGTTTTTATAACTTTCTCTATGTTTTTATATTTTTTAAGCTCATTAGAGTCTTCACTAATTTGAGTCTGTAAATAAGTTATTGCATCTTCTGGGTTGTTCTTCCACATAGAAAGACCAGAATCATGGTCCTCAGCAAAAATAGCATTATATTCTTCAAGTTTTTCTTCTAATTTAGCAACATTTTTTTTCAAAATATTAAGCTCACCTTTTTTCATGGATGATTTTTTATTTAATTCAGTACCCTCTGCTTGTAAACTTTTCTTTTGGGCAATTGCTTCTTCTTTGCTAATTCTTGCATTTTTAAGAACATCTTTATTTTTCTCAATAAAGTCGATGTTATAATCGAGACATAACTGGAACTTTTCTTTAAGCTCTTGTGAATAACCAATAACATCAGAAAAAAGACTATTTAGAGAATTAAAGTTAGCCTCTAAGTTCTTTTTCTTGTTAATGCTTCTTTTTTCATCTTCAAGACGGTCAAACTCTTGCATGATTTGAACAGGATTGTAATCAACCAGATCTCTCTTGTTGTCTTTGTATGATGTTTTTAATAGTGATGTAATGGTTTTTCGAAGCATTTCATCATCAATTTCAGATGCATTTGTTGTTAATTTAAAAATGTCAACAACGTTATTTTTTCGATTCTCATTAACGGTTGCAATAGCAAAACGACTTGAATCGTCATTAAAGTCACTGTTGTATAAAGTCTCTAATGCGTCTTTTGTCGTTTTGACGATTTTAGAGTTTTTAACTGCTTTGATTTTATCAATCAATTCAGAACGTTGTATTCTTGTTGGATAACCAAGCTCATCCCCTTCTGGGAAAGTCCAGAACCATTCTTCGATTTCATCAAATGTCAAAGGAACAAAACCTCTCTCAATCGAAAGTTCTGATTTCCCTTTGTATAAGATTTGACAGAATGTACCATTAGGGTTGGTGAACTCATAAACGATAAATGAGTTATTATGTGGAAAATAAAAATCATAACAATCTTGATCAGAATAGTAGTTGCCTTTCGAACTTTTAAAATAAAAGTTCTTTTTTGAGTTTTTGAATGAAGTGGGTGGTAAGAATCCTAATTGCACACCATTAAGTTTGGATGATTTACCAGAACCATTTTTGCCAGAAATATGAGTGTTTTCATCAAATGATAAAGAGACGAAATTACTGTTACATGAGTTATTGAATGCGATTTTGTTTAGTTTAAATATTAAATTTGTTTTCATTTTTCGTCACCTCTAATTATTGTACTGAAATATTTCTTGTTCTGCGAACTTTTTTGTCTCTTTAATAAAAGACACAATGTATTTTAAACCATTTGTTTTTGTGTAGTGTTTCATTAGTGTTTCATAATCACTGATGCTAATAGGTTTACCAAATTTTTTAACCATCAATTCCATTTTTGGAGTAAAGTAGAATTGAAGGTTAGTTTTTACTTGTTTTTCTAATGACTTGTAGAACTTCAAGCCACCTAAATCAATATCAAACAAGCAAACAATTTCTTTGTATTCATTTAAGAATTCAACAAAGTGTTTATTTGTGACGTTGTTCCCACTTCCCCAAACAAAATTGTATTCATATAAATCAATGTCATTATCGAAATTTGATTCTATGTTTAAAAAGTTGTTAAGGTTTTCAATGATAATCAACTTGTTTTTTTTAAGCGTATGAAAATTATAGTTTGATTTATCAAACTCAATTCCTACACTGTTGATAGAATAATGATGTTCTTTCCAAATCAACAAAGACCTTTCACTTTTGACAATTTTGCTGTCACCATGTAATGCCGCTTCCACTTTAACATCACTGGCTTCTGTCATGAACTTAGAAAACGTTTTGTTAAAAGCTTCTTCATCTTTGATTGTTAGAAGATATTTGTTCTTTTTTTTGCAAGGAGAAGTAGCAATAGAAAAGATGCTACGAAGTTTGGTATCAGTTATTTTATGCTTAGTGCATTTTTTCAAAAATGCTGCATATGAAATACTTTCATTTTTCTTGATTTTGTTGATATAGGACTTCATTTTGTATAGACTCTTTTTTATTTTTATTTGCATAGATAATATCAAAAAATTGAGGAGGGTGTCAAGAATTTTTAAAGAGTATACTTTATGCAAAAAATTAAATTTAAAAGTTTCAACTCCATCTCTTGAGGCATGATGAACTTATTTAATGAAATTAAATAATTATTTACAATTAAAACAATCTCTTTAAACTTTTCTTTTTATTCTTGAGATATATTTTATTTATGTTATTTTTATTCTGACGTATTTCATTTAAAAAGGTAATAATATGAGTAATATTTTCAATCTAAAAAGTTACAATCTTCATGAAATTAATGTGTAACACTAAACGATTGTGTTAAAATAGAAATACCTCCGTAAGTACGGAGGTATTTCTGTTTTTAAGATTTGTTTTATAAATAAAAAACACTATGTATATTCAAAAGTAAGAAAAAAAGTCTCAGAAGATTTTTTTATAAATAGATACACTTATTTATTTTTATATAATCTTTATTCTTCTGTTTTGAAGATTAAGGTAAATGTTTTCGACAAATACATCTTGCAATGATTCAAATTGTTTAAAGAAATCTTTTGAATAATTTGGGGAATTTCTTTTTCTTATTTGTATTTGATTTATTATTTTACCTATTTGAATAGATACTGATTCATTGTATTCTGTTTCATACTGTTTTATCCCACTCATTATTTTCTGTTATTTCTTTATAAAACTTTGAAATTGTTGTTTTTAAAGCCATAAAATTTTCATTTTTTATATCTTCAATTTTATTTAAAATAATGATTTTTGATGATTTTTATAGTTCTATTATTTTTTTAGAATATTTAAAAGCTCTATTAAACGGGGCTTTTTCTTTTATATATTATAAGTGGTTTACATAACAGATCGTTACCGACACCTTCCACCATTTAATAATACCCCTCGTATTCATAAACTTTGTCATTCAGTTTATGATTACGACATCTCTCCTGATTTAGAAAAAAAATCGAAAAAATTAGATGAAGTTAAGAATCGTTTTTTCTGTTGTTAAAAAATCCATAAATATCTTTTGTAATTTATAATATAGTTTGATATAATGATGTTTTGCATTAAATAGAAGAGGCGAACATGAAAACACATTTTGAATCATTACTAAATGAGTCAACATTTTCAAGATCAGATAAGAATCAAATTTTGACAATGTTCAATAATGACTTAAAAGAAAAAAACAAATATATCTATATTGACAAAGATACTCAAAATCTTTTCATTAAAACAGATTCATTAAAAGGTAAAGAGTATGAGTCTTATGACATGACAAAAGAAGAAATTTACAATGTTATCTTTGAATTTATTAGCAATCACAATTCTTCAACAAAACAATTTGTCTCTTGTTTACTTAAGAAATTTAAATCAGAACCTCATTTTTTTAAAAACGACTATTCTGACTTTCTTTGTTCTATTTATCACCATATTTCACAAGATTATACTCGATTAATTTACGGTTCTAAAAAGGCAATGGATTCAATTGAAGATGCTCAAAGCTATTCCTTGACTCCTTTTGAACTTTTTAACATCGCTATTTCTGCTTACATTGAAGAAACACGAGAACTGTATTTAAAGACTATTGAGCAGTTTAAGAATATTTGCACAATCGATGAAATGATTACTTCTATCATTGCAAAAGATTTAACAGAACAATTTCATATTAAATAACATTAAACATAAGCTATGGCAAGCGTTAAGGGTTTGTCTTCAGGTTGTAAAGTAGCTTCTGCTGCTTGAAGACTATTTTTCTTGCTTGCATTTTATGGCGTATCCAACCTTAACAGGTCGGAATACAAAATTCTTTGAATCAAGAAGCACTGTTCTTTAGGGCGGTGAGTATCACTCCCTTAAAGTCTTTTTTCTTTTAAATATCTTTAAAAATAAAACAACTTATGATATTTTTTCATAATTAAAACTCATAAGAAATCATAATGGAAAAAGAATATCAAATTGATAGTTTTGAATTTTCTAAAAAATCAAAAACACATGGTGTTTCTATTTTTGACATATTGACAAAATACAGACAAAAAACGTATAATTAATAGAACAAATTTAATAGAGGATAAATGAATGAAAGGCAGACTTTACATTAATGAAATGATGTCTAATGAAGATTTCTTGAATACAGATGCTTTATACCAAAAACTATTATATGATGGATTAATGGAAGATTTTAATAATAATGAAGAAGATATTTTTAATTTTTTAAAAGGTAAAGTCAAAGAAAGCAATAGTTACATACTAGAAAGAGATAAAAATAAAAAATTAACAGATCGAATTTGGAGCGCATTAATCATATTTAGAATTAATAATACAGAAGAGTATTTGAATACAGCTTTAATGTATGCAAAAAGAAAAGATTTTATTTTGCCAGCATTTTTAATGTTAATAGATAATGCTGATTTATCTGATAGTACACTTAGTAAAATGATAGTTTTAGATAAAGATTCTGTAGAACCGATACTAAAATCATTTATGTTTGCTTTTGAAAATGACTATATAGATCCTAAAGCTTATGTAAGAGGATATTATCTTGAAAATGAAAATGATGAGGATACTCGACCTGAAGCTTATTTTTATACTTTTGCAAAAGAAGCATTGCAATCTAAATCTGAAATTGAATTTTTATATTTTAAAGATCAGGACGTGTCACCTTGTTTGATTGATAAGATGTATCAAAATATATCAAATGAATCTTATTTAGATGTTATTTGTTCAAAAGATTTTCAAGATTTTTTAAGAGAAGAAAATCTAAATAATAATGACTTTGATGATTTTAGTTATTACATTAGAACGTATATTGATATGAGAGATGGTCTTTCAACCCAATGTAAAACAAACAAGATAGCTGAAATGTCATTAAAGGACAAAGACAATTATAAAAATAACGTATATTATTTAGCAGATTTGAAAGACTTATATTTTACTGGAAAAAAGACTTTGTTTGAATTGTAATCTTTTAAAATAAAAATATAAAAAAGAAAACAAATAAAAAACGATAAATGTTAGATACTATAATAATATCAATAGTGTTTTCAATGGTGTTAAAGGTGGTTTATATTTCAAAATCACACGTGGTTTGGATTGCAATCGAAAAGAAAAAATTATAACAATCATACCAGAAGAAAAAGTATAATGATATTGAAAGCACTATTTCTTATAGATAGTGCTTTTTTATTTTTAATTTCTTCCTGTGTTTTTAATATTCCAAAAAGTTTTTTGCTATTGCTATATACATCATCTTTTCATCATGTTTCAAATCATTAATATTAAAAAGTTTTTTGGTTGGAAGGATTGCATGTTCATCTGATTTTCCGCTAATAACCATATCCAAAGCCTTACCTTTATTCAAAAAGCTTAAATCTTCTTCATTTTCAATGTTTGTTTTTACAGCATTTAATAATTCTAAATATTTGTCAACAAAAGCAAGCGGATAATTTGATTGCGAAGTTCTAGGATCTGTTATTGCTCCCATTTCATAAAGAGAGTCTGCCAATTCCATAGAGTGCCTTACTCTAAATCCATAGTTATGATACATATATTTTTGAAGTTCTGGCAGATTAAATAATTCTTTCAATATACTTTTCTCTTTTACTCAAAAGGTTCATAGATAGTGACCATGTATGAAGCTTTACCGTCTGGATAAGCGTCCATACGTTCGAATCTTACAACGACCTCTGGAATAGTCTCATCTTTTTTTAACAAATCCTGTAATAATTCTACTTTTTTATTGTCCATTACATCATGACGGTCATCTGTTTGAACAGAACAAAAATCAATTTGATTGATTTCACCCTCTTTTATAATTCCATTTTCGTCGAAATTTTCATAAAATTCCATTGAAGTTTCGTCCACGAAAGTGACGAACTTTAATGTTTCCAAATGTTTTTTTATCGATTTTGCTATTTCTTTACTTAATATAAATTTACCCTTTTAATGTTTTAATTTTGTATAAGAATATCAAACCCAATACATGAAATCAAGTTAAAAATTAATAAATATAAAAATAATAAAAGCACTAGAAAAGTGCTTTTATTTATTTTTTTAATTATGTTTTCTTCCTTTCAATGAATAATAATAATTAACAAAACCTTTATCAAATATAAATCTTCTTAACGGTGTATTTTCTTTTCCGTATTTTAATACTGCATTTGTTTTTAATGGGTTTAAAGATTCTTCAACATATAATCCTTTTGAAAAAGAATCTTGGTTTAAAAATAAATTTAAACGGACTCCACCACGTTCAGTTGCTGCTAAAACCCCATAGCCTTCTAACATGAAATCTTTAAAGTCTACAAATGCCGCTCGAAGCATTCTTCTTACCTCTAAACCCGAATATTCTTCTGTTCCCCAAGTCTCATATTCTTCATGAGTTTTTGCATTAGAGTCCAGTTTTCTTATATAAGCCGCAAGAATCATTTCTTCTGTTGTTGTTTTTGGTTTTAATAAATAATATTTATTTTCTTCTAACTTATTATCTACAGTAAACATTCTTGTGATTTTATTTATTGTTTTGAAATAATCATTTAAATTTGAATAAGATAACGTCTCGTATTCAGCTTCTTCATTTATGAAATATTTTGTTATTTCAAAGTTATCTGGAACACTATCAATCAAATATTCAGGGATTGTTCTTAAATCTGTTTTTGTATTAAGTGCGTCTCTCATTAAAGCGTGAAATAATACAGCCATTCTTCCACGATCTTTTTCATCTTTCAAGTCGAGTTCGTAAACCAAAGACCAAACGAATATTTCAATTAAAAGATCTCTGTTTAAATCATTGCACGACAATGGCATTTTATCCCAATCTTCAATAATTTCTATCCTATCTTCTTCTATTCCTTTTGATATTAGATGATCTTTAATTTTTTCTACTTCTAAATCTTTTGATAAAAAATACATTTCACTTCTTTTGATGTTAAATAAAGTTTTGTTAAATTGAACGTCAATTGCGTCCAATACATTTTCATTAAAGTTATCTGTATATAATGTTACATGTCCGTCAACGGCTGGAATACCTTCCTTTATAGCTCTTTTTAAGCTAGTTGTTTCTTTCATATTTAAAATCCATTTAGCCTTATGTTAAATATTAATGTTAATATTTTATTAAGATACATTACAAACAAAAAAAGACAAACATAACTTTCTTTGTTTTTTATGAAAATGTGAAGATAATGTATAACGACTTTGAGATTGTATGACGAAGAAGGTATAACTACTGGTTGTTTTATCCTTGCAATTAACGACGAAATATTATTACGCTCTGAAAGAGCTGTTGGTAAAGACGAATATTTTATTCTTAAAGACGCTTTTGTTAAGGACACGCCCTACACGGAAGAAATTCATAAAATCATTTCAGGCATAAGATTTTCAAGCTGTGATCTTACAATTGATAGTGACATTATCCAAACCGTACTTCGTTCTTCTTATCCAAAAAATAAAGATTCTAATAAAGATGGTTATTATGAATATTTTGAAGAGTTTTTCTCTTTTAATCAATGTCTAGACGCTGGAATGGGCTGGATTGGTAAATGTATCGGAACGTTTGATCTTAAAAATATTGGTCATACCTTTAGAATGGTAAAACCAACTTCAAAAACTTAAAACAAAAGATAGAAATATCTTACGAAACTACAAACTCTAAGCCATATCTTTTTGAGCCTGTATTAATAGAGAATTTAAAAAATGAAATTGATAAACTAAGATAAAATAAAAGCCCTTTACAGAAGGGCTTTTTTATTATACTCTTGTGTTTATATATAAATTTAACAAGGATTATCATGACAAAGAAAAAAGAAGAAAACGAAACAGAAACACCTTTTAATTTTGACTTAGAAAACATGAAAAAAGCATTGGCTTCTGAAAAAATAGAAATTCCACATTTCGAATCAGAAGAAGATTTTGAAAAATGGCTTGATAGCGATATGGATTAAACAATATAATTAAATAAACTCAACGAGCCTTTATTTTTTAAAAATTTATAAAATATAAAACCTTGGATCAACCAAGGCTTTTTTGTTTTGTATATTTCGTTTTGTTATATTTTTATTTTTTTTATTTCTTTTTAGAATATTGTTTTGAGGTTTTATAAACTTTTTGCTAATAAGATATTACAAAAAAAAATAAGAAGAAATTCTTTTATTCTTATATTTCTTTTTATTTATAAGTTAGTTCCTTATTATACTTTAAAATAAAAGATTTCATTATTTTTCATATTTTGTTTATTTTCAATTTTATACTTCAAATTTATATTTTACTTTTTATTTTTATCCCGTCAAAAATAAAAAACAACCCTATTTTCGCTCAAAAATTTACTTGTTTAAACCCCTAGTTTTCTTGTGCTTTTTCCTAATTCTTTATAATGCATATTTAATTAACGTAATAATTTATATATAGGAGATATTATGGATTTAATATTAATAGGATTAAGTTTTGTATTCTTAAGTTTTTATTTTGTTTTATTTAAAATGAAAAAGAATGAAAAAAGTTTTAATTATAGAGTTTTTAGTGCATTAGCTGGTGGCTTATTTTTTGGTGGTGTTATTCAATACTTTTTTGGAACTAACGACCAAGTCGTGCAACAATTTTCAGAGTTGATCTCTGTTTTTGGTAGTGGATATATTAAATTATTAAAAATGATAGTTATACCACTGGTATTGGTTGCTATGATTGCCGCTATAATGAATGTTGATGGTCAAAAAACATTATCAAAGATATCACCTAAAATCATTGGTGTCTTAATGGTAACTGTCTCTATTTCCGCATTGGTTGGGGTTGCCACAGTTTATTTATTCAATATAGAAGCTTCTAACCTTATTAGTGCTGCTGGTATTAATGAAGCCATTACAAATCGTGAAGATAAATTAATTGCAACGCAAGCATTTTTATCCAATACAAGTGTCAGCGATTTAATTTTATCAATTATACCAAGTAATATTTTTGAAATGTTAACTGGCTCTGAAAGAACTGCTACACTTTCTACTATTCTTTTTGGTATGTTTGTTGGGTTTAGTATATTAAAAGCAAAGCAATATAACCCAGAGAAAATTCAGCCTTTTATTGATTTCATCAATGGTGCAAAAGAGGTTGTGTTATCAATGGTTAGAGAAATATTAAAATTAACACCTTACGCTGTGTTTGCTTTAATGACAACATTTATGATGAAAAATAATCTATTTGCTTTATCTGAAATGGGATTTTTCCTTATTGCTAGTTACTTTGCAATTGGTGTAATGTTTATTATTCATTTTATTATTGTTGGTGCATTTGGATTATCTCCTACATTATTTGCTAAAAAGATCTCACCAGTTCTATTATTTGGTTTTGGTTCTCGTTCAAGTATGGCGGCACTTCCATTTAATGTTCAAACACAAAAAGAAGCATTAGGTGTTGACGAAGAAACAGCAAATTTATCTGCTACATTTGGAACAAGTATTGGTCAGAATGGTTGTGCTGGTATTTATCCTGCTATGTTAGCTGTTATGGCTGCACAAGTTATGGGAATTCCTATTGATTTCTTCTTTATCCTACAATTAGTTTTTGTTATAGCCATTACTTCCTTTGGTGTAGCAGGAGTTGGTGGGGGTGCAACGTTTGCTGCAATAGCTGCTCTTACTATTATGGGTTTAGATATTTCGATAGTCGCTCTATTAATTTCTATTGAAGCATTAATTGATATGGCAAGAACTGCACTTAATATTTCAGGATCTATGTTGTCTGGACTAATTACTGCTAAAACAAATAACACATTAAATGTAGAAACTTATAATTCAGAAGATTATATTGTTGATTCTAAATAGGATAAAATCCTGAAAAATAAAAGCCTTTCAAGGCTTTTGCTTATGAAAATTTCCTTGAATGCAAAGAAAAAAGAGAAGCTCACGGCTTCTCTTTTTATACGTTTTTAAAATTTTCAAGTTCATTTTTTCTTTTTAAATCTTCATTTATCAAGTCTTCTATTTTCTTTAGTTTTAAAAAAATAGATTCATAGTTTTTACCTGTTTCTTTTTCTTTGTTTTTATAATGACCTAATATTTCTTTATTTACTGATAAATATTTTTTATGATCTTTGTTTTTAAAAGCCATTTCTTCAAATATTTTTTTCCCATTCTCTTTTTCATATAAAAAAATTCTTAAATATAGAGATAGTTTATAATCGTTATTTATTTTATAATTATTAATATCAATAGACTCTATTTCCATTATCGCTATTTTCTTATATGCCATAAGTATTGTTACTAGAAGAAAATAACTAACTATTATTAATAAAAAATAAATATTAACTATTTCTCCAACATTAAAAATAGCTGAACTTAAAATATTTTCTATTATTTGAAATTTAAATAAGATTAGAACAAATAAAAACAAATAACTTAATGTACTTTCCAGTTTATTATATTCCGTTTTCTTTGCTGAACAATATAATTCTTTTTCGTTTTGAATAAAATTTTCATTTACTTTTTTTCTTATAATAAAAAACATCGATCCCATAATTGCTGTTATTATAACATAAGAAGGTTCTTTATTTGAAATATTAAAAATATAACTTTTTATTAAAAAAGATATAGCCCAAAAAAACATCAAATATAAGAAGCCTTTTAATATTTGGTTAACATTTTCTTCTATTTTGTTCGTATTTATAATTGACATTATTAAGGTTATTATTATAAATCCCAATAATGTATTTTCTGCATTTATTAACTTTGTTTTTTTCAAGAACCTTTCTACTTTTGTTAAATATCTATCTCCTTTTGGGTTTAAACCTTTTATTTCTATTTTTTTTAAATCTTTATATAGCTCTTTTATTTTTATTTCTGAATCTTTTTCTATATTTATTTGTGAAATTTTATAACATTTTTCTATTGAACAATTTTTTATTGACTCTATTTCTTTGAAATCTCTTTTTCCTATATTTTTAAATATGAGATCATAATTTTTATCTTTTAGGTGTTTTTTTATTAATAAGTGTTCTTCATTAAATTCTTTATTTTTATTTGTTTTTGTATCAATCAAGAATTGATTGTAATTGTATTCAAGCTCTTTTTTATTGGCTTTTGATATGCTGTTTAAAGCAACTATCACACATATTGAAAAAATAATAAATGTAGTGATTCTTAATATATTGTATTTCATGGAATTCCTTTTTTATCTATATAGATTATTTATAACAGAAATATATATATATACAATTATCTTTTTTTGTTTTTTTCATAACCATAATATTGTTGTAAATATTATAATGTTTTGTTGTTGACTTATTTTTTTTTATTTTGATATTTTCTTTTTTTATTCACAAAAAAGCTTAAAAGAAAAGAGAACCAAAAGGTTCTCTTTTTTTATCTCAATTTGCGAACATTGTTATTGTTTTTCTTAACTCCGTCCAAACCATTTTTTTCTTTATATTTATTTACTTTCTTTTCAATGTATTTTTGTTTTGAATAAGATATTTCTTCTTCAAACGACTGGTTTTCATCACCTTCGTCTATATCGCAACCTATTGATTGTCTTGCGGCTAATGGCTTTTTCACAAGAACGTCTTCATAAGTTGTGTCATTAACATATTGCATTTCACCGTCTTTCCAAAACTCTTGTGAAGCGTCATCCAAATGAGTTTCTTCCAGTATTTTATGACGTGAATACGTTTTTACTGCTGGTAATCCACCTGTTCTATGTTTTTCTCCGTTTTTATACCAAACTTCAGAATAATTTTCACCTTCGCAATCACCTGATAGTTTTATTTTCGTAGAATATACGTCTTCGCCTATTTTCCTTACTACGTATTTAACATTTTCATAATAGTCATCTTCTTTTTTTCTTTCGTTTTGGAATTCTAATAACTCACCTTCGCTATCATTCTTTAACGCTTCCCAAGATTCCCATTTAGGTTCTATTTCCACCAATCTATTTTCTAATGCGAACTTTGTCATCATTTTATGAAAATCTTCATAATTATTTTTTCTATAACGAAAATCAAAAGCCTCTATATAAGTTTTTAATTCTACTGGAAAGTTTATTCTTGTTGCTTTTTCCAATCCTTCTTTAATATCGTTATCTGCAGCAGCCTCACTTGCATAATGATAATCTAATTCTGCTTGCATTTGTCTATTATCATATTCTAATGTCGTTTTAATTGGTGAAACAGACAGTATATCTGCAAGATCTAAATCTCGTTTTGATATTAATTCAGCCAATTCTTCTGTCATATAATCAGCTATTTTTTTGTTGTTACCAATAATTGTTTTCACATCAGAATTTAATCTTTCTTCTATGCCGAACTCTTCACCACGCATTATTGAAACACAAGCTTTAAGCCAAATATATTTTCTTCTATACTCTGCTTCTGTTGCTTTATTTGAATATTCCTTTAGTGCTTTTTTTACTTCCGAAGTTCTTATTGTTGAGGGTTTTGAAACATTTAGATTTTCTCTAACAAATTCTCTTACTTCATCTTGGTTTTCTTCAAGATTTTCCTTTATATGGTTGAAATCATATTCTTCTTTTTCTAATTCTCTTCTTATACCTTTTAATGGTTGAAGAAAATCGTTTTTTTTCATTAATACATGAAGTTTTATTTCATCTTCTTTGAAGCCTAGTCTCTTTCCTTCTTTTGTATCTTCAAATCCTGTTCCATTTTCAAGAGCATTCTTTAATTTTTCTTTTTCACTCATTATTTTTAACTCCTCTGATCTAATAATTACATTATATCATAAAAAAAACATATTAAAAAAGATCCCTTTCGGAATCTTTTTAATTTGTCGCTTAAACATAGAAGTCTTTTAAATGTGTCTTACTAAAAGAATAATATGGATTTTTCCCCGCCCAAGGCTTTCCTTTCATTTTAATATAATCAAAAAATTCTCCCGATTCTAGAATTTTCTTGATTTTATCAGCTTCTTTTTCTGTTTTAAAACCTAATACGAAACCCGAAGATATCATAAACTCTTCTTCTTTTGATATTTTATGACAAACATATTCTTGTGTTGCCATTAATGGTAAAAACAAAAAACATTTTTCTTTTTTCTTATTTAGACCTTGTTTTCTACCATAAGCATACCAGCTTTCATATTTATCGACTTTACCTTTATCTCTTTGATCTAATTCTGGACGCATAGCCAAGAAATATTCGTAAGCAAAAGGAAATTTTAACCTCAATTCTTCTTCTGGCAAGATTTTATCATCCTTATAAGGGTAAATGATTTTAAATGATTTGTTCATTTTTGTTATTTTGTAAAAATCAACGCACAGTTCTTTTTCTATTTTATAATCAACATCATTATATCTTTGTATGTAATATTCTTGTTCACCAATTTTTTCTTCTCTTGGTGATTCAATCAAATAGATTTTATCTTTAAGTGTTGCAATACTTCCATAACAGCTATAAAGATCGACAATTGAAGATTTACCTTCTTTGTTTGAATCTAATTCTGAAAAGAACCAGTGATTATCTTCAAGTGATTCTTTGTTTACTGATCTTTCTTTTTCTGTTAAGTCTTCTTTATATTTAACCTTTGAGGTATCAGCTAGTTTATTTGTTTTATAGATTGAAGTGTATGTTCTAGCATTATCAAATATCAACTTGCTCTTAAAGTCTATAATAGATTCAATGGTTGGTTTTAGTTCTTTTCTTAATGCTTTTGCTGACTTGTTATAAATATAGCTATTTGGAACAATAAATGAAGATATATCTGAAATTTTACTCATTAACTCCATAAATGCATAATAAATATCTACATTACCTGTTTCGCAAGATTTATAATTGCTTCTTAATTTTTCTAAATAAGATTCTTCCAAGTTCTTTGTTCTAATGTATGGTGGATTACCAAAGGCGAAATCGAAATCATGTTCAAAATTGAAGAATAATGTATCTGAAACTTGAAGGTTGTCATAAGATACATCTAGAATATTTTTCTTTTCAAAATAAATGGTTAGTAGGTTTTTAAAATCTGCTATATTCCGAGCATTTACATCGAAACAGAATACTTTTGATTCGAACCATTCTTTTAAGTTAGAACCTTTTAACTCAAAAGTTTTTTCTACATACTCAATAAGAGAAAACACGAATACACCGTGTCCAACAGAGGGTTCTATAATAGTTTTTTCTGGATTATATCCTAAACCTGAGACAATATGATCAGCAATGTATTTTGGGGTGTAGATAACACCTTCTGTTTTTTTATCATTTGTTGTATTTGCCAAATCAAGGTTTTTTATTGCTTCTTCTAGTGATATTTGACCTTGTTTATAACTATTAAGTATATCCATTTAAGTAATTTCTCTCTTCTTTATTAACCTTATTAAAATATTATACCACAAGCAAAAGTAAATGGCTAAACAAACTTTTGTTTAACCATTATTTTGTTTTAAATTATATTTTTTATTAATTCAAAATCTTCAATATCGAATAAGGTTCTTTCATTTGTTCGTCTATCTTTGACTTCAACTTTATTTTCTTTGGCGACTTTATCACCTAAAACAATTTGTTTTGTCATTCCTAACATATCAGCTTCCATAAATTTTGCACCAGCACGAACTTTTCTATCGTCTATCAAATAAGAAATATTGAATTGTTCTAATTTTGATATCAAACTTGAAAGAATTGCTTCCATTTCCTCTGACTTACCCACTTTTAAAACATGCACTTTATAAGCAGATATTGATTTATCAAATATCATTCCATATTCGTCATTGTTTTTTTCTATATAAGCGGCAATTAAACGGCTTGTTCCTATACCATAACAACCCATATGAAGTATTTTCTTACCTTCACTCGAATCCCAAGTTAAATCAAATTTTTCAGAATAGTTTGTTCCTAACTGAAAGATATGACCAACTTCAAGAACTTTACGTTTTTTGATACTTCCAACCCAGTTTATTTTGTCGGCAACTTCTTCATTTGCTGATTGACCTGATTCATCTGTCCAAATAATATCATCACCTATTTCAGTGAATACCATTAATTCTTCTGATATAGAACCACCCATATCTCCATTATCAGCTTTTACGAATGAATATTCTAAACCTAATTCGTCTAAAAAGTCTGACAATGCTTTCTTTGTCTCATTGTAAGCATTTTTCATATCTTCTTCTGTTAATGAAAAAGAATAAGCGTCCATCATTTTAAACTCTTTAGTTCTAAGAACACCACCAGCAGCTCTAATTTCATCTCTTAATTTTATTCCATGTTGGAATATTGTGACGTTATTATTATTTAAGGCGAAGTTCTTTGCTGTAAAATCACAGCTTTTAATATATTCCGTTGCCACTTCTTCTGCAGAAGCTGCCAATGTGAATAAGTTATCTTCTCTTGATTTTGTTGTAAACATAGCACCAGAATTTTCACCTTGATAAAGGTCAAAGCGTCCTGATTGCCTCCACAATTCAGTGCTTTGTAATAATGATAATTGGACTTGTGTTGCTCCGATTTTTTCTAAATGTTTATTCATTAAACCTTCAATATTATTGATTGTTTTTGTCATAAAATGACCGTAATGATAAACACCAGCAGAGTGTTGAGTGATAAATCCAGATCTTTCTAACCATTTATGGCTAATGTTAAATGCTTTCGATGAAAACTCCTTGCGAGTTTTCACTGCTAATTTTGATTGTTTCATTTTATTTTCCTCGTTTAATCAAATTGTAAAATTAGAATACTTTAAGCGTTCGAACTATTGTCGAATAAAAATATTAAATTCTACCACGAGGGAACAAAATGAAATTTTAGCATTGTCTTTTTCTCTTTACCTTAGATTTATTAGTTGATTTCTTATATACTAACATTATAACACTTTTTAAGTCAACAAAAAATTTAAATAAAAAAACGAAGCAAGAGCTTCGTTTCTTTAATTATGGTCTCATTCTGTTTTTTCTTTTTGGTTTTTGCGCTGGCTTTACTTCTAACGTTCTTTTACTGTATGCTTTTTCACCTATCTCTAAATTATCATATCTTGTTTTACAATATGTTAATAATGTTGAAGAGTTTCTACCATCCATTCCAAAAGTAACTATTTTTGTCATATCTTCTTTATTTAAATCTGTATTAATTGAAACTGTTAACATTGGTTTATTATCTTTGGTAAATGTTGTGTCAATTTCTTTTACATCACACCAATAATGGTCTTTCATTCCTTTTTCTTCAAACTTCATTAATATTTGATCGCCAACTTTTACATCTTCTATGTTCGGCACATTTCTAGCTTTTTTGTGTATGATATTAGAAACATTATGCTGATACTCAGCTTCTTCTGATAGTTCTTTAACTTTCTCTTTTATATTTGAACCTAATATATAATGTCTTTTTTCTGCTGGGCTTAATGGCTCTTGATTAACTAATTTTTTAATTGCTTTTAGATCATTTTCTTCAAAAAGGTCATCTTCTTCTAGTAAATTTAATTTTAAATCCCAACCTGCTCCCAACAAGTAATGTCTCTTTTCTGCGACAGACATTTTCTCTTCGTTTAAAAGCATTTCCAGTGCTTTTATATCATCATTATCCAGTATATCTTTATACATTATATTTTTCTCCTTAAAGTATAATCTTATTATATCATATATTTAAAACCTTGATATTGTTTTTTTAAAGAAAATATTATTTTTCTTGTATAAAAACTCTTGTTTGTGCTATAATTGCTAAATTATTGAAGTTAAAAAGGTTAAATATTATTCATACAAAATATGAATGTTTATGTAAAGAGGAACGGATTTTCAGTAAGCTTCTATTCTCCAAGAAGACATTATTTTCACAATAAGCCATTCGGAATTATAGTCAGTGTAGAGAAAGATATTGAAGAGCCTTATTGCCGTATACTGAAGGGCTTTGACGGATTCGAAAAAAAGATTTGATAAATGATTGAGGTTAAAAAATGAATTGTATTTATGATCTAAAAAAATTAGAGAAAGTTGAAAGAATTAATAACTTAATGGAAAGAGAAACCAATACAAATTATTGGTTGAAACTTGTTGGTGCTGACAATACTAATCCTTTAATATCCACTTGGTTTAAAGGTATTATAAAATACAATAGCAGAGCTTACTCCTAACTCCATTGTCATTAGTGTTATCAATTGTGTTAATATATTGGTAAAAGATTCCCAAATCATTTTTTTCCTTTTTTTGTGTTTGTTTAATATAGAACATTTATTTTACATTTTTTGCATTTTTGACACAACGATCAAAAATGAAAAATTATGTTTTGAAATACATTGTGAGTTATAATACATACTCTTTATTTTCAAATGTTTTTTTTGAAGAAAAACTTATATTTCTTGTAAATGTATTGAAATAATGTTATTATAGTGTTTCCAAAATAAAGGAGTTTTATTGTGCCTAACTTATCCAATTTTTTTCAAAATTTATCCAATACTTTTGTTGTATTTATTGGTTTCGCATTCTTTTTTCTTATAGCTTCCATTGTTTGGATTGCTATCAAAGATCGTTTTCAAGAAAAACATAGTCTAAGACGAAACTACCCTGTTCTTGCTCGTTTTCGTTGGCTTTTTGAATATTTAGGTCATTTTTTTCATTACTACATGGTTAGTGGAGACAGAGAGGATAAACCATTTAACAAAGTTGAAAGAACTTATGCTTATAAATCAGCAAAAGGCAACAACAGAAATGAAGCCTTTGGTTCCACATTAGATCTAAAAGATATGGATTTTGCTTTTGTTAATTCACAATTTCCCTACTCTGGCGAACAAAAACTTCCTAATGAAATCGTTTATGGAAAAAGGACAAAGAATCCATATACTAGTGGTTCTAGAATTAATATTTCAGCAATGAGTTATGGTGCGCTTTCAGACGTTGCTGTCTTGTCGTTAAGCCAAGGTGCAAAAATGGGTGGCTTCCTTATGAATACAGGAGAAGGTGGATTATCTAAATTTCATATTAATGGTGGTGCAGATATTATTTATCAAATTGGTACTGCAAAATATGGTTGTTCAAATGAAGATTTAACCCTAAATCCAGAAAGACTTAAGAAACTTGCTTCTAATGCACAAATCAAAATGTTTGAAATTAAATTAAGCCAAGGTGCAAAACCAGGAAAAGGCGGTATTTTACCAAAAAACAAAGTAACAAAAGAAATTGCAGAAGCTCGTGGTATTCCTGTTGGAGAAGCGTCTATTTCTCCTAACGCTCATAAAGAAATTAAAAATGTTAATGATTTGGTTGAGTTTATATCTAGAGTAAAAATAATCACTGAGAAACCAGTAGGGTTTAAACTATGTCTTGGTAATATTAACCAATTTGATGAAATAATTAATGCTTTTAAATCAAAAATAATGGAGTTAGAAGATAAAGGTGAAAATGCAGATCATTATTATCCTGATTTTATTACTATTGATAGTGCAGATGGTGGAACAGGTGCTGCTCCATTAGCACACATGGATAATATGGGTATGACATTAAAAGAAGCATTACCTTCAATTAGTCAAATACTCAATAAATATAATTTGAAAAATGATATTAAGGTTATTGCTAGTGGTAAACTAATAACACCTTCAGCAGCAGGTTGGGCTTTTGCACAAGGTGCTGACGCTATTAATATTGGACGTGGATTTCTGTTTTCATTAGGGTGTATTCAAGCTCGTTTGTGTAATAAAAATAAATGTCCTACTGGCATTACTACACATAAAAAGAAATACACAAAAGGTCTTGTTCCTGAAAATAAATCTATTCGTGTTATGCAATATCACAAACATTTAACAGAAGATATTATGGGAATTGCACATTCTTGTGGTGTATCGAGTTTCGATTTGTTGACTAAACAACATATTCGAAATGTTAAAATTGATATCAATAACATTCATTAAATAATTATATTATTCAAGCTCGCAACCTGCGAGCTTTTTAATATTATTATGCTATTTTTTTTACTTGATTTTTTTTACTTGTTATTTATAATCAAACTTAGATTTAACAAGGACATGGAAATGAGTAAATCAAGAGAATTGGATCAATTTTATACAAACCCAACTTTAGCAAAAAAATATTATGAATTTTTAAATGATAAATATGATTTATCAAGTTTCTTTTTAATAGAACCAAGTGCTGGCGAAGGCAGCTTCAGTTCTTTATTTCACAAAGATTCTATTGCTATGGATCTAGAACCAAAAAAAGATTATATAAAACAATCTGATTTTTTTGATTTCTCTATCGAATCTATAAATAATTCAAAACCTATTTTTACCATTGGTAATCCTCCATTTGGTAAAAATTCGTCATTAGCAATCAAGTTTCTAAATAAATCAGGTACGTATTCTGATTATGTTGCCTTTGTCCTTCCTAAAACCTTTAAGAAAACCTCTACACAAAATCAAATCAATCTTAATCTACATTTGGTTTTTGAAGAAGATTTACCTAAAAATAGCTTTCTTCATAATGGTGAAGCCTATGATGTTCCTTGTGTTTTTCAAATATGGAAAAAAGAAGATTTTAAAAGAGAAAAGATAATAGAAAAAAAGACAAGTGAATTATTTGATTTTTGTAAAAAAGAAGACGGTGATTTTGCAATAAGAAGAGTAGGTGGTCTTTCTGGTAAAGTTCTAGAAAATTTTGAAGAATACAAAGAAGCTTCACATTACTATTTAAAAACAAAAGGTTTCATTGACAAAAAGTTATTAATTCAAGCATTTAAGGATTGTTATCAAGAATTTCAAAAAGCAGCCAAAAATACTGCTGGCAATCCTTCATTATCGAAAGGTGAATTAATTAAAATTATAGAACTATATTTCTATAAATAATGAAGTTTTTCTCTTTCAATCAAGAAAATAACAATAAAACTCACATTCGTATGTGAGTTTTTTCTTTTATTTTTTATATTTTTTTGATATAATCATAAAATTATTCAACAGAAGGTTTTTATGAAATATAATTTTAATTACACAAGAGCTGTTAATGATTTTTATGAAAATATTATTTTGTTTACTGTCAAAAAGAAAACGATAAAAGATATTTTTCCAAAATCTCTTTTTGAAAAACATTTTGGCAACGGTTTTTCAACTTATGATCAAGAACAATTTTATGAAAAAGGTTATTATAAATTTCAAGAGATTTTCTTTAAAGAACTTTTAAAAAAAGATGAGGATTTTAGAGTCAATCTTATTTTTAAAGAAATAAACCATTCTGGCAACATTGATTTTCTTAAAAACGAAATTTTAAAAGAAGCCATGAATAAAAATTTCAATGAATATAAAGAAGGCAAAAAAAACTTAAAAGAAGCGATTGCGAGAGCTGATTCTATTAAAAAAGGAAAGAAAACAAAAACTTTCGTTGAATTTGTTAAAAATTATAATGAAAAAGACTTTTCCAATCATTTTTTTCATTGTGAAATAGAAAAATTAAATAAATTGTGTCAGGAGAAAGAGTAATGAATATTAATTTTGAAGAGCTAATTATTTGTGATGAAATGGAATTTGTCGATTCTTTATTTGAGATTGCAGAAGAAATTGATAAAAAAGAAAATCTTTGCACGAACAAACATAATATATTGTCCAAACGAGTTTATAGAGACGGTATCGAAGCTTATGATATTAAAAAGAAAAGCGTAAAGAAAGTTTATGTTCCAGAAGCGAAAATTGAATATACAGTTAACAAAAGAGAACCTTTGAAAGAAGAAGCAAAAGAAATCTTAAAAAGTGAACTTTTAGCTGTTTCTCTTGATTTCAAAGAAGTCGATTCTACTTTAAAATTGCTTGCTGAAAGGTTAGATTTAGAAGAAGAACATTTTCAATATATTAACAATGAACATGAAAAAACACGACAAACTAATAATTTAAATGAAGCAATCAACAAAGGGGATTTATTTTTAGTCGAACGAAGAGAGATTGTTTTTGATTCAGAATATGTTGAACCAGAGCTTTTTTTTGAAAAGACAAAAGATATTGAAAAATACGACTTCATTTCTTATGCTTATTATTTATTAGAGGAAGATAATACCACTAATAATGGAGTTCTTATTGTTAAAATGTTTGAACATTTATTAGATAAAAAACTTATTAATGATACAGAAGTAAAACTATTGATAAAAAGATATAATCGTGAAGTAGAAAGATTCTACAAACAGCACCTTTACAGAAATGTTAGTATATAATCAAAAAAAGACCTGAGAAGGTCTTTTTTTATTTTGTTTTTATATTTTTATTTTTATATTTTCTTTGTTTATTGATAAAAAAAGTCTTTTTTTTGTTATTTTAAATTATTATGATAATTTATAATTAATTAATCTATTTGAAAGGAGTCATTATGGGTTTATTTGATAAATTAAAAGGATTATTATTTAAAGAAAATCAGGAAGAAGATATTGATTATGAATTAACGCAAGAAAATTTGCAGGATAATGATATAGACTGGCCCAACCTTGATCCTAACCAAGAATCAGCATACTGGAATATAGACGAACCCGAAGATAATGGTGTTGCACCAAACGAAGCCAAAGCAAGCACTGGTGTTTACAACCAAGGAAAAAAACTATTAGACGATATTAAGAAAGAAATCGAGCCTAACAATACAGAAACAAAAAAAGTAAATAATTCTAGAAAAAATAAATTTACTCGATAAATATCTTTTTTGTTTTTCTATTTAATGATATAATAAATCCTTATTTCTATGAGGATTTATTAATGTTTGAAAAAGAAACTTCTTATTGTTTTTATGATAGAGAAAATAATTCTTTATTTGTTCCTAATTCTAGTTCTAATCGTATCTCAAAAAATGAACTACACGAATCTATTTATATAAAACCTTATGGTGGAGACCTTCCACATCTTAAAAATATTTGGAATACTGCTCGTTGTGTTTATCATTCTCCTGCATTAACTCTTTTTGATTTTGAAGACGAGCCTTTTGAATTAACAATCAAATCAATTTTAGGGGATAAATTTATTTTTAATAAAAATAAATTTGAAGTCTACCCTATGATTCTTGAGGAATATAGTTTTTTTAAACATATAAAAGGATTAAATTCTTTGAACAATCAAAATCTTGAAAAATTTTTCCCTAATTTTAATATTGAAGAAGTTAAAGAAGAAGATCTTTCAGCTTGTCTTTCATTATTTAATGACGATTTAAAGAAAAGTTTAAGAGGTGTTATTGAAAGAACCAAGTATTACAAAAAGAAAGTTAATGATATAAGACTTGATAAATCTTTCTATTTTTGTAATATAAAAGAAATAGAAGATTTAGATATTGATAAGCATGAATTAAACCCTCTTATTGAATTTATTGTTTTAGAAGTCAATAGAGATTTAAGAATAAAAGATTCAGACATTGAAAACTTTCATATAAAAATAATGCAAAATTACCCAAATATAAAAGGTTCTAGCATTTATGGAACTGAAAAACAAAAGGAAATCTTTAATTCTGCTTATAAACGATATAATTTATAAATAAGGATTTTCATGGACAAATTATTTGAAAAAATACTTTCATTTTTAATTTTAACTGCATTTATGGGATTAAGTTTTGTTATTTTTAACATTAATGAATATGAATATAAAATTAAAGCGAGAGATTTTAAAAAAGGAATCATAGTGGAAACATATAAAATACCACAATGGTTAAAAGAAAATAGTGAATGTGAAGAATTTTCAATATTAAAACAATATAAATATACAATAACAGAATGTACAAATAAAGATAAAACTTTTTATTTCAAAGAAGATACTAGTTTAAAATCAAAAGACATTGAATATCTATATCATTATGTTGAAAAAACTGACCTTATTCATATTTATGTTTCAATGGATACATTTAATGAAAGCTCAAAAGAAGAATTGGCAAATATTATAAACAATGATTTCGCTAATTTTTTAGGCGTTCAGTTTGAAAAAAAAGAAGATAAAACAAAAGAAAAGCCAAATTTTACTATGATCAAAAAACCCAAGTTAAAAGAAAATAAACCTAATTTTACAATCATAAAAAAAGAAGATAAAAAGAAAGAAACTTTCTCATTAATAAAGCAAAACAAATAAAAAAAAGCCATTTGTTAATGGCTTTTTTTGTTTTTATAATTTATTAACTCTTTTATTATTCTTTTTTTGTATTAAAATATTTTTAAAAGGAATTAAAAAGGATGATTTTAATGAAAAAGAAAATTTTAATTACACTTTGCTTACTCTCAACTTTTTCATTTGGACAAAACTTTGTAGTTGTTGTTGATGATGAAAATATAAAAACTAGAGAATATTTTGAAGTGATTGAGGAGGCAGGGGAATGGCAAAACAATGGAGCTAAATATAATTGTTCTTACTCTCCTTTGAATAATGATTACTACAAAGACGTTTCTTTCTCACAAGATTCTAATTGTCAGCAAAATCAAAAAAGGGAAGTCAATGTTTACCATAAAAGTCTTGGCAGCGAACATAAAATATTTATAGAAACAAAAATAGAAAACCAAACAATTTCAATAAATGAAACAAATTCTGCATTAGGAACTTATTTAGCAAGCTCTTGTAAAGACGTTGTTGATCATTATGGTAAAAATGGCAATGGTGTTTATGAAACAACAGAAGGTAATGTCTATTGTGATATGGATTATAAAGATGGAAGTGGATATAAAAGAACACATCTATATAACCCAGATCGCACATTGTTAGGTAGCTGCACTTACTGGAAAGATACTCGTGCAGAATGGTGTTCTAATTATACCGATACTGTTTATTTTAATTTAAACAAAGAAAATTATGCATATATGGAATACGTAACTTATAATTATGCTGGAACGCCACATAATGGTAATTCGTCTATTATTACTGTTGATGGAATAGATAAATCATATAACTTACTCTCTCCTGTATTACACTCTATTGATTTATCAAACAATCACAATGGCAACAATAAAAAAATGATTATACGATTTACTCATGATGCTAATATTCCTGGTGACAACAATATGGGTGTTAAAGAAATATATCTTTATGAACAGTAATAATTATCAATTAATATTAACAAAAAAAACCCGCACTTGCGGGTTTTTGTTTTATTATACTTAAAATTTAACTGTTGTTTTATTCAATTTAATATCAAACATAAAATTCAATTTCTTTAAATTATCTGATTCTTTTTCTGTTAAAGCATTTTCTTCCATTTGTTTGTTTTCCAAAACCGAAAGTACAACAGATCTATTATCTTCTGTAATTCCATCTGTCGGATAATCCATTCCAAGTATTTCTTTAACCAGAATGATATCTTTTTTCAACTCTTCTGATTTTTGTTTTTCTTTTTTATCTTTATTTTCTTTTTCATTCATTTTGGAACGTTTTAAATAATTTTGGGCATTTCTCTTTAAAGTATGTAATATAATTTTTAATTCATCATCTTCATTCATCTTTAAAATGTCAAAAATGTTATAAGTTAAAATATTTTCATAAGATTTATTTTTTATGTATAAAACTAAATCTGTTTCAAAAATTTCAATATTATTTTCGTCTGACCAATTTAATAATTTTTCTTTATTTATCTTTAAATTAATTGGCATTTCCTTTTTGACATTATTGACTAATTCAGGTCTACTTATTATTTTATATAAAGACGTTGACACTACTTTTTCTATTTCATTTACATCTTTATATTTTTTCAAGGCTATTGTATTAGGATTGCCATATATTTTCACATTTCCAACATCTTTATCCATGAAGATATAGTTACATTTATTTATAATATTTAATTTAACCAAAGTAGGACGACTTAAAACTAATTGTTCTGCATTTAAAATTATTCCATTAAATTCATTCTGAACCATAGAAGAAAAATTCATACATTTTATTAAATTTAAAATATAACCCTTTCCAAGATTGATTTCAGAAAAAGAACCAAATGTTTCCAATTTTGATATTAAATAGGTGTCTATTTTTAATTTTGAACTATTTAGTTTAAATTTAATTTTTTCTTTGTATATTTCTTGAATATGTAGTTTAGAATCTACTAAATTAAATTCTTTTAGTTTATGTTTTTCATTTAAATAAAAATTTTCAACAGAAGATTCTATTAATTCAAGATATGATAAATATTTCTCATTTAAATGAAGTTCAGAACCTTCTGCCACCTCAGAAAAGTCTAATGTTAATAAGTTTCCGTCTTTCTTTCTTATTACACCAGAAGGCATATTGGAATAATTAAACAAAGCTTTATTGTTATAAGTAAGCTTTAAATCTAGATTTTTCGCAAATTTTATTACAACAGTATTAATCTTATTGAACATTTTAAACTCTCTATTTTTAATATTTACAATATTATATATTTTTATTTATTAAAATTGAACCACTGGATTTTTTACTTCAAACAGTAAATTCAATTTTTTTAAGTTTTTTGATTGTAGACAACTCAAAGGTTTATCTTTAAGAAAACCTTGGTTCAATAATTCAATTATTGCTTCTCTATTCTCTTCATTTATATAGTCAGTAGGAAATTCTTTATCTAATAATCCTAAAATTAATTGCTCATTTTTAACTACCTTATTTTGAAGTTTTATTTTTTCTTTTCTCTTCTCTTCTTCTTTTTTTAAATAATTTTTGAAATTATGACATTTTGTTATTAAGTCAAAATAAAACTTTTTAAAATTATCATGAATATCTTTATGCTCATTAAAATTAAAAGAGATATCTTTAACTATTGAAAGTTCAATTATTCCATTTAATTCTCTATCAATATTTCTAATTTCTTTATTTAATTCCAGAATCCTGTTTTCAATTCTTTTGAATGAGTGGAGCTTTGTATGAAGATCTTGTTGAGCTTTTATATTGTTTAATTTATCCTCAATACATTCATTTTCAGTATAAAATAATTCTACATTTTTATTATAATCTAATTTTTTTAAATCCAATTTATCTTTCAATAATTTGTCATAATCTTCTTCTATTGAATTTAAAAACATAGGCATTATATTACCCTCAATACCTTCCCAAGCAATTGCAGAAGATACGTCAGCTTCGATACAGTTTATTCGCAATTCACCAGAATCATATTTTTCTTTGATGATTTCTAATAAATATAAATCACTGTATTCTAAATCCATATTTTCTTTGGTAAAACAAGAATAAGAACTTTTTACTTTATCATAATCTTGACCATCTTTATAACTATCTATAAAATTAATGTTACAAAATCTCTTTGGATTTACATATCTAGGTCTATCATTGATTATTGTATTAAAATCATTAATCACATTTCCTTGAAACGAAGGAAAATGATTAAAGTAAGAATCTGTTACGTTAAAGATATAACTGTCACTCGAAGACTCTTCTATACCAGAAAACATTTTTGCAAAAATACTTGCATTCAAAATAAAACCTCTTTTTAAATATGATTTTGATTTTGAATATTCTACAAGACGAAGATTTTCAATAACATAATTATTCATAATTAATGTTGAATCAACAGAATTTATTTTAAAATCATGTTTAAACAATTGATCAAAATTAGCAATAGTTCCATTTACAAACACTTCTTCAACTGTATCTCTGCTATTTAATCCTGAAATTGTCACCTTTGAATCCAAGAAAACAATTTTTTTTAAATATGGAAAATGAAAAGAAATCAAACTATCGGTTGTTCCACCTTTAAAATTATAAATAATTTGATCTTTATATTTGCTTTTTTCTTTTTTTGTTCCTTTCGGTAGTTTTCCAGAAATATTTCCCCAGAATAAAGAAGCCTCTTCTTTTTTCGCAACAGAAAACTCAACATTTTCAGCATTCTTAATAATAATGGTTTCAATTTTTTCAAACATAAAAAACTCTCTATTCATAATATCAAAGTATTATATCATAGAAGGTATTGAATTTTCAAGTTTCATTGATTAAACTTTCTTGTTTCTATAAAGCTAATAACTTGTTTTACTACTTTTCTTGAATAAACAAGACCTGTATGATTTGCGCCTATATAAATTGTATCTTTTGCATTTTTCAATATAGCTTCTGAAACCAAAACTGTTCCATCACCTTCACCACGACCATAGTTAAAAATATTGTTAGGTCCCACATTATAAATACCAATAATAACACCCAAATCATATTCACCAGACCAATCTGGTAACTCCAAATCGCTAGTCACACCAGATTCAGGTGCATTACCTAAGATAAAGCCTACAAAAGACTCTTTCACTTTTAATCCAAGAGAACTGCCTTTATGTGGGGTTCCCAATGTTACAATTGAAGTTGATTTGTATTTTGGTTTATATTTATCAAAGTAATTTCTGATGAGTAGACCACCCATTGAATGACCTACAAAATTAACGTCTTCTTCTTTTACTTCTTTCAAAAAAGCGTGAAAATCAGATAATGTTTTTGCTGAATATTTTGTTGTATTATAATTAAAATTGTAAACAACAAATCCTCTTCTTTCAAAAGCACTTTTTAGATATGTCATTATACCTTTTTTCATAAATAAACCATGTGCTAATACTATTGCTTTTTTAGTCATTTTTAATCCTTAAAAAATGTGTTGATAGATTTTGAAAATCAGTTCTTACTTCATCATGTTTTTCAAAAAAATCTTTATATTTTAGCAATAGACCTGCAAAATGTTCTTTTTCGTTAGAGTCAATTAATTCATGACCTTTATCTTGTTCCATATAGAAAAAGATAGTTTCTATTTCCACTCTAAACAAATGATTCATTGTGTATGATTTTTTTTCTAATGATCGAAGAATCTTACGATTATGTGTTCTTTTAGCTTTTACTTTGTGTCTTGTATAATCTTCAAAAATTCTTTGTCTGACCGTCTTATTTTTTTCTATTGAATCTGACACTGATTTAGCTGTTAGATACCAAAGTTGATTGTTTGTCATAAAAGCCCCTTAATAATTAAAATTAGTATATCAAAAAAGTATTTTTATTTCAAATTTTTTATTGTTGATTTTATGTTTTTTATTTGATATTATGACTTTTAAATTAAGAGGTTAATATATGCAATTATACAATCTTGAAAGCTATAATTATGCTGAAGAAGAAGATTTTTTCGACAATTTAATCATTGAACAAGAAGAACGCATTCAAGAAAAACAAGATTACATTAAATGCCTTCAAAAACTTGAAAAAAAAACAATTGAATGTGAACAATTAATTGATCAGGTTAAGAGAATGGAAAAAGAAATAGCCAAACTTAATGGTTCAAGTAAACATTATAAATTTTAAAGGTGATTAAAATGGATATGATGGAAATTGATTTTTTATGGGATTATGACGATTCAGTTTCACACACTTCTTCCAGTGGAGATAGAAAAAAAAATAAAAAGAAAAAAATAAAAGATAATAATAAAGAGCTAAAACGATTAGACTTAGAAATAAATTCTCTAAAAAAACGTTTAAATATCTAACTTTTTTTATAACAAACTTAAAACACTTATAATATCTTTTTTTTGTGGTATAATGTAATTTAGAGATAATACTAAAGGAGTTTTATGTTTACTTTTATCTTCGTTTCGACATTCATGCTACTATCAAGCATTACATTATTTTACTGCCTACAAAGTAAAAAAACTCGAAACGTTAAAATCAAAAACAATAGTGTATGTAAAAAAATTAGAAAAAAAGATAGAATTAACAAAAGAAAACATTAAAAAAATTGTTTTTTTATGCTATAATTGGTATTGTAATCCCAAAATTTTAAAAACATAAGGAAAAAAAATGTCTAAAAAAGAAATTTTTTTGGTTGGTGGTGCTGTTCGAGATAAATTAATCAACCAAACACTAGAAAAAAGCAAACAAAAATCTATTGAAGAAGTTGCGGCTGACTTAGATTATGTCGTTGTCAACAGTTCTCCTGAAGAAATGATTTCTCTCGGCTATGAAAATGTTGGTAAAGACTTTCCCGTTTTTCTACACCCAGAAACAAAAGATGAGTATGCTCTTGCTCGTAAAGAACGTAAGAGTGGTCAAGGTTATACTGGATTTGAAACAGATTGGAAAGGCGTTACACTTGAGGAAGATTTATTTCGTCGTGACTTAACTATTAATGCAATGGCAGAAGATCAAAATGGTAATGTAATTGACCCTTATGGTGGTCGTGCAGATATTAAGAGTAAGAAATTACGTCATGTTTCAGAAGCTTTCAAAGAAGATCCTGTTCGCATTCTTCGTGTCGCACGTTTTGCTTCTCGTATGCCCGAATTTACTGTTGCCAATGAAACTATGGCATTTATGCAAGAAATGGTTAAAGACGGTATGGTTAACGAACTTGTTTCTGAACGTGTATGGAAAGAATGGCATCGTGCTATGAAATCAGAAGCTCCACATAGATTCTTTGAAGTTCTTAGAGATACTGGAGCATTAGAAGTTCTTTTTCCTGTTATTCATAATATGATGGGTGTTCCACAACGTGCAGATTACCATGCAGAAGGTGATGTCTTTATTCACACAATGATGGTTCTAAAAGAAGCAACAGAACTTACTAAAGATTTTGATGAAGATCGCATGTTGTTGATTCGCATGGGTGCTTTACTTCACGATGTAGGAAAAACAAAAACTTCAAAAGACCTTTTATTTCATAAAGATGGTTCTATGAAAGGTAGTCATACTGGTCATGATAATTCTGTAGTTGTAAAACCATTATTAAAAGAGCTTCAAGAAAAATATAAGCTTCCTGATTTTGTTCATCGTTTTTGTCTTGATGTTGCTGTTTTTCATCAACGTTTTCACGCAATTAATAATATGAAAAAAACAAGTGGCTGGACTAAACTATTTGAGGAATTGAAACCACGTCAAAAAGCTGACGAAAATGGTGAAGATCGTTACTTGGAAGATTTATTAATAACTTGCAAAGCTGACGCTATTGGTCGTTTAATGACAGTTGACGGTAAAATTGTTCCTGCAAAACGCAATTACACTCAAGCTGATCTTATCATTGAAAAATATGAACAACATAAAAAAGATCTTCTTGTTGTTGGTAAATTCTTTAGTCTTGTTAAAGAACACAAAGTTAAAGTTAACCCAAAAGAGTTCCCTAGAATTAAAATGGAAGTTCTTACCCATTCAAAAGAAGGTAAAAATTTTGGTGAAATTTTAGTTGAGATCCTCTCAAAAGAACAGAAACATAACTTAAGAGAAAAAGGTGTAGATATTCCTCTTACCAATTCTGAATTGAAAAAAAATATAAAAAGAGAAGCGATTGAGAAACGTAAAGCTAAAAGAGCAAAAAACAAAATATAAAAAAAGTCCCGAAAGGTTATATACAGTAGATTTTAATGTGTATATTCGTTTAAAAAGTCCCATCTTGGGACTTTTTTTTGGTCTTTTTCTTTGAATATACATAGTGTTTTTTATGTATAATATGTATTTTTTCGCTAAAATACACACCAAAATACAGAAAATTTTCAAATATACATACATTCCTTACACATTTTCGAAAGTGTGTATGTATTTTTAATCAATAAAAAAGCCCGTAGGTACGGGCTTAATTCACTCAGTCACTTGGAATATACACATTTTTCACTATATACTTC
>PBMB01000001.1 GCA_002722455.1 Chloroflexota bacterium | reverse complement strand
TTCTATATTTTTTAAGCTTTGTATATATTCTTGCGCTTCTTTATTATCGTTTTTATAGATTTTTCTCAACACTTCTTCCTCTTCTTCTATTAATTTGTTTTTTCTCTTCTGGATAGAAATCAATCTTTCTTTGTCCGATAAATAATTTAATCTATTTTCTTCATATTTATAGCCTAATTTTTCTAATTCGAGAAGCATTTCTCTATATTCTTCTAAACAAAAATGATAACTTTTTTCTGAAATATCTTCTAATTTAAGACCAGTAGAAAAATAATTGTAACGACAATCAAAATCTTTAATACAGTGGTCAATAAAGGAAACTTGAAATCTTTTATTTTTCATTACCTTTGCTTTTTTGAGAAGTTTAGGAATATCATAGTAAGAGCAATCAAAAAGAATTAAATAGCTAATCATTGTCAAAACAAAGAAAAGAATTAAGCCAATGAGTCCTAAAACAGAAAAGATAATCATAAATTGATCTTCAAGAGCTTTATATTTATTTATAAGTTCTGCGAAAAAGACACAGCCACCAACAGAAATAAACAAAATCATAAAAAAAGATGGAATTGAATAAATGTAAAGATCTCCTCTCCTTTTAATCGTCTTTTTTAATTTAAAGATATTGGAAAAACCAAAAAAGATTAAGTCAAAATAATAAATAAAACGTTCTAACATTTAAGTCACCTTTTAATTTCGTTAATAATATTGTTAAATTCAATACAATCATCAATTTTGTATTTTTTTTCAAAGTAGGGCAATGGATTGATACCATTTAATCTTATATATTCAAAGAAGAAGTCAACCTCAGAGATCTGAAGATTTATTTCACCAAAAGAATTGTTTTTATCATAGAATAAACGAGATCCTATGAATTTTTCGGAATTTATAATTTTGTCATAAAACTCTTTTTTTATAGTGTATAAACAAACATTAGAAAAACTAAGAGACTTTGAGAAAGCTACTGAATATAACTCTCCTTTTAACGAAAGTTCATAAAAAGTCTTTAATGAATCTATGTTATTAACAATATTGTTTTTTGATATTTCTGACTCAAAATAAGCATTGTGGACATATGTATTATAATCCACTAATCCAAGATTTACATTTTGAAAACAAAGATTGTAAAATAGAAGCTTAAAATTTTTTATATCATCTTCAACCTCATCCAAACAAAGAATATTATTTTTTGTTTTAAAACCAGTGTTATGAATATGCAACAATTCTTTTTTCTTATCATTACTAGAATATAAATGTCTATCAGCAGAAGTAGCAAAAAAAGTGTAATAAATATCATTATCTTCTAGTATATTTCCAACAGAATCTTTATGACAATATTTTGTATTTGATTGTTTAACCACCCATCTAGAATCTTCAAACAAATCTAAATATTCATTTATATTATTACTGTAACAAAATGAAGGGAATATTTTAATTCCAAATTTTTTCAGATTATGTAAAAATAATACAGTGTTTAAAAGCTCTTCATTAAGTGGGTTAAATAATTTAATAAAACCAAAATCATTTAATGCAATATAATCTTCTTTAAAAAAATCATTATTTATAATTTCACTGTAATGTTGTGCGAGTCCTATAAAATTCTCTATATTGCTTAAAGACTCAAATACACTTTCTTTTACAAAAGAAAAAGAAATAGAGCTATACGTTCCTGTTTCTTTGTTGTAAATATATTCTGTATTGATAGATAATGAAGCTAATAATTCATTTATATCTACATAATTTGTTTTAATGTGTTTATTGAATTTATTTATTTTAAGATTCTCTTTTTCTTCTGTGACAACTACTTCACCATTAACAAGGATAGCAGAAATAGGGGTGTCAAGAACTAAAAAGGGGTAATCTTTTTGATAGATCTCATTGACATTCTTATCTTTAAAACAAGTTGTTAAAAGAAAGACCTTAAATTTTTCTCCTTCTCTTATTGGTAACTTAGAAACATTACATAAAAAACTCATTTGGATTCCTTTTCATTATTGAGCATTTGATATAGCCGAAGTGCTTTTTCTTTTTTGTCAGATAGAACAGAGCAATACTCAGAATAATTTTTATATTTAGGAGTTTTAAAATCAAACAAAACCAAAGAATGGTAGAAACAATAATATCTTAAATAAGCTTGATAAATAGAAAAGAATAGACAAAAAAATGCAGTCAACAAAAATAAAAAATATACAATAAAGTTATTATATGACAAAAGGTAATCAGGAAGATAAACGTCTTTAAAGAATTTGAAAAAAATTGCGACAAACAAGATCACAAAAGGGAGTAAGATCATTAATGTTATATTCTTACCTTTGTTATAATTAAAATAATAAGAAAAACTTCTTTTTTTTAATTCAATATATTCTTCATTTAATCTTTTGAGTTCTTGATTTAACATGATTTCCTCTTAAAGTTATCTTTATATTATAATAAGAAAGACTTGCGAATGCAACAAAAAATTATAGAATATAAAATAAAAAAGGGAATTGAAATGGATTTTTTAATGAAGTACGGATCTAGTTTAGATACAATATTGGTTATAGCGGGAGCAGCAATAGAAATAATTATAATGATTTTGATTTATATGGCATATAAAGGGCATAAAGATAGAAATAAAAAAGAATAAAAAATCATGACAGTGTCACGATTTTATTCTATTATAATTTCAAACAATTAATTAGTCTACAATTTTTAAATTACCAATACTTTCTATTTTTTTGTCAATTGCAGGTGGGTTTCCATATACTGTTTGCAATGAGGTTCCTTTTACTTCTGCATTTAATTCCTCTATTGCGTGAACTTCGATTTGTGCATAAGAAGCAGAAACAGAATGAACTTTTAGAGCATTAAGATTTTTAGCATATATTTTACTGTTGCTCGATGCTGAGATTTCTAAATATTCAATAAATGGTTTTTCAGAATCAATATTAACGATAGCATTGTTTATAGTGTGAATACTTATCTCATTTTTCTTGAAATCATTAATTGTGGCTTTTGCACTATTTGTCATTTCCAAATGGTCAAATAATCCAAAATTAACGTCTTCAAATATAGTATCACCTCTAAGTGTAATTTTACTAAGCTGCTTTGAAAGGTATAAATCTATTGATTCATTTGTATTAAACCCTTGTGTGTAATCACTTCTTTTTGTAATTAGAATAACTCCGTCTTTAACAGAGTAGTGAATTGATCTTTTATTAATATTGAAAGAAATTCTTGGTTCTTCATCTGTAAAATGAATGTTAAAGTGGCAAGGTATTGAAATATCTATACGTCTAATATTTTCTGTTAATTTCTCCACACCTTTTTCTTCTTTCTTTTCTTCTACTTTAATATCAAAATATTTTAATATTCTCATTTTTAAACTCTCTATCGATAAATTAAATAAAATGATTTTTATTCCATTGTTCACAATATATTAATTATAATAGATAAAGAAAATAAATCAAATCACATTTTTAATGATATAAAATCAGATGCATACATATATAACATAATTTTAACAAAATCAACTTGATTTTTTCAAAATTATGTGATAGGCTACACATAATAAGAAAATAATCAAACAATATATTCATAAATAGGATAAAAAAAAACAAGGATAGAATAATGTTGTTAAAAAATATACATAAGAGAGTGTTTTATGAAAAACAGAAAAAAAGAATCTCTTTACAAAGAGATATATGATAAGTACCATAAAGACATGTATAGATATGCATTAAATCTATCAAAGTCAAAACCAGAAGCAGAAGACATCGTTCAAGAGTCTTTACTGAGGGCATGGTCTGGTATTGAAAATCTAAATGACCTATCAAGTTCAAAATCTTGGCTTCTTACAATAGTAAGAAGAGAATTCTTAAGAAAAATAGAGCAAGCTAAAAGAAGGAAAGAAGACGAATTATCAGATTCAGAATATTTATTACCTTCTGATTTCGATCTTGATAATCAAGCTGAATTAAATGAAGTTATAAATCTAATTTTACTATTAGAAGAAGAATATAAGGAAATACTTCTACTTCAATCTGTATATGGATATAAAGTTAAAGAAATAAGTGATTTATTAAACATTAATGAAAACACAATATCAACAAGAGTGTTTAGAGCAAGAAAACAACTAAAAGAGCTTATGTCGAAAAAATATCTTAAAGAAAGAACAGGTGTAAAAGAAATAAATCTTTACTTATAAGAAATAAAAAAAAGAAAAGCATTCAAATTCCTTTTGAATGCTTCTTTTATTCTTCCTTGAATAAGAACTTCCTGTTCTGTCTTCCTTCTATTCTTCCTTGTTGCCAATCCTTGGCTAGAAACCAATCCTTTGTTTCTAAATAAATCCTTTTTACAACACTCCCTGTGTATACTTAAAATATATCTTTTTCTTTACTTATGTCAATTTAAAAAAAATAAGATTTCAATTTTTTACTTTTAAATAAAGAAAAAAGATTTTTTTAAAATAAAAATATTATAAAAAAAACAAAAAAAGGTTAAAAAATAAGCCTTTTAATTTTTTTCAAAAAGATAAGAGATTTTTTTTTACAAAAAAAAGAAAAAGCAGTCTTGATTAATTGAAATATTGCTATATAATAACCGTCTAAAAAACTTGCCAATATTTTCTTTTTGTTATATAATGAAAAGATATTTACATAGGAATGAAAAAATGAATAATTTTAAAGATTACAATTTATTATCTCTTCTACTGTTATGCTTATTAATTAAGTAGGAGAGCCTGTGTAAAAAATTCTTGCAGAGTTCTTCACAAGACTCTTCAAGATCTAATAAAGATTTACTAAACCAGAAGAGTCGAATCTTCTGGTTTTTTTATGCGCCAATGTTGCGTAGGGTATACTAATAACTAAACATAAGCCTATGAAAAAAAACAAAAAAAACAAAAAAAGTTTAAAAAAAGTATTGACAAGATAAAATTAATGTTCTATACTTATAAACATAGAGTGAGAGACAAGAGATAAAAGTCCACATTCTCCCAAATTAAATATTATATATAGAGGAATAAAAAAAATGAACGTCAATCAAATATTGCTATTAAACCTGTTATTGTATTCATAGATAGTTATAGTGTTATCGGCTGTAGTTATCAAGTGAAGGGTAAGTTACAGCCAAAGAGATTGATTTAAGTAATTCAAACCTTTGAGCTAGAAAAACTCAAAGGTTTTTTTTATGCGAAAGTGGCGGAATTGGTATACGCTAAGATAGACTAGTCAGTGAGAGTTCGAATCTCTCCTTTCGCACCAAAAAAATTAATGCTGATATGACGGGAATCTGGAATACCTTCTTGACTTAGAATCAAGAGTTTGTGAGTTCGAATCTCACTATCAGTACCAAAAAAATGGGGTGGTAGCCCAATTAGGCAGAGGCAATGGACTTAAAATCCATAAAGTGAGGGTTCGAATCTCTCTCACCCTACCACAAAAATGCGAGAGTGGCGAAATTGGTATATGCACTGGATTTAAAATCCAACGACTTAGGTCATACGGGTTCGACTCCCGTCTCTCGCACCAATACATGCGAACATGATGGAATAGGTAGACATGCTGGATTAAGATTCCAGTGCTGAAAAGCGTGAGGGTTCAAATCCCTCTGTTCGCACCAAAAATGGGAGTATAGCCCAACTAGGCAGAGGCATAAGACTAAGAATCTTATCAGTATGAGTTCGAATCTCATTACTCCTACCATAAAATTTTGCGGGAATGGTGAAATTTGGTAAACACAGGGGATTTAAAATCCCCCGACGAAAGTCTTACGGGTTCAAGTCCCGTTTCCCGTACCAAATGCAGATGTGGTGAAATAGGTAGACACGCCAGATTTAGGTTCTGGTTTCGAAAGAAGTGCGAGTTCGATTCTCGCCATCTGCACCAAAACTTCGGGATATAGTCCAATTGGCAGAGGCGTTTGATTCAAAATCAAAAGGTTGTGGGTTCGACTCCCACTATCCCGACCAAAATGATGCGAGAGTGGCGAAATTGGTATATGCACTGGATTTAAAATCCAACGACTTAGGTCATACGGGTTCGATTCCCGTCTCTCGTACCAAAAAAAAGAAAGCTTCGTGCTTTCTTTTTCAGGTCAGTTATTTAGAGTGTTGAAGTTGGAAATTTAAAGTATCCAGAATTTTTGCGGCAGCGTCCATTTCAGTTTTTTGAACTTCAACTTCTGACATTAAATCAAAAAGTTTAACGCTAGATTCTGGCTCTAATGAAAGCTTTAATGTTCCACCTTCTTTAATCATTTTACTCAAAGATCCATTAAATCTAGGAAAATTTAACTCAACCATTCCCATTTGTAAAGCTCCTTGCTCTCTAATTTGCTGAACAGATTCAGCATGTCCAAGAGAAACCCCATATGAAGCTAAAGAATTTAAAACCCCATCGTCAGTTAATTCAATATTTATATTTGAAACACTGAAGTCACCGAAGGCTTTTTGAAAACTTTCTTTACTATCAACTTTATATTCAGGTTCCCCAGTTTCTTTGTTTATAGTAGATAAATAAAACCAGAGATCTTCTGCATTTTCAAAACTAGTAGAGGTATTTAATTTTGCAAGTCCTTTTATATCCAATGAGAAACTTGTATTCATATTTTTACTTGAATCGTCATAAGAATAAGACTGTGAATATTCAAAATATGTTTTGCCTTGAATTGGAAAAGCATCACCCCCTTGAAAATAACCTTCTTCTAATGAAACATGCATTTTTGGGAACATACCTAATTCATCGGGAGTAAAAGTATCTTCATTTGTATATGCTTTTTTAACAAAGAAATAAAGTTCTTGATCTGTTCCTTTATCTACAAAAAGATTGATATCATTAATTAAGATATCATTAAATAGAAAATGAGCATCAATTTCACCATAAGAGAATTCAATATTTTGTTTTTCTAATTTCATTGAAAATTCATTAAGTTCTTCTTTTATAATTTCATTATATTTGTGATCGACTACTGAATATCCTGCACCAACAAGAATGACAGCAATAGACGATCCTAGTATTATTTTTTTCATTTTAATTCCTTTTTTGAGATTGATTGATCACTATTATACACACAGATAATAAAAAATCAAAAATATAAGATTAATATTATTAAAAAAGATTCCATAAATATTAAATAAAAAGATTGACGAAAACAATCAAAAGGATTATAATACTATGGATTTTAATAATAGATGGAATAAGGAGACGAAGATGATCAAAGTTAAGCAATTCTCAAACAAAAAAACCGAGGATTTTATAAAATAAAAAAATAAAATCCTCAAAAAAATTAATTACATAAATTGAGGATTATATGAAGAGTTACCCAAGTATAGAAAAAAAATTTGCAAAAAAAGAAACTTATTATTTCTTTGATAAGTTAGACGGTTCAAACATACGTGCTGAATGGAGTAAAAAGAAAGGTTTTTATAAATTCGGAACAAGAAAACGTTTATTAGAAGAAAAAGAAGAAGGTCTTGGAGAAGCAGTTACTTTAATAAAAGAATTCGAAAAAGATTTTTTAGATTTTGCAAAAAAACAAAAAGTTGATAGATTCGTAGCATTTTTTGAATTTTTTGGAGAAAGTTCCTTTGCAGGAAACCATGAAAAAGAAGATCATAAAGTAGTGTTAATAGATTTAAACATTTACAAAAAAGGTTTCTTACCTCCAAAAGATTTTATTAATTTATTTGAAAATTCAAACATTGAAATACCAAAATTACTATATGTAGGAAAACCAAATCAAGATTTTTTTGAATCTGTTTGGAATGGAACACTGGAAGGAATGACTTTTGAAGGTGTTATAGGTAAAAGAATGATTGGAAAAAATAGCCATGATTATTTTAAAACGAAAAATAAAGCTTGGCTAGATAAGTTAAAAGAAAGATGCGGTAACAATCAAGCACTATATAATAGGTTAAAATAAAAAGGGTGGCTTCTCGCCACTTTTTTTACCAAAAGAGGAATAGAATGACAATAGAAAAGAAAATAAACGAATTAGCAAAAGAATTGAGAAAAAATAATTTAAAACAAATGGACAAAAATAAAATATTTTCGTCTAGAAATTTTATCATATCTGAATTTAAAAATACGTCATTCGAACTTGAAGAAACAAAACCACATTTTTCAAAATATTTTAAAAGTCTAATAAAATATAATACAAAATTAAAAAATATAGCGATTCAAATTGCAGAAGATAAAATTGAGTATGAAATAAAAGACGGAAAAAAAGTCATATCAAAAGAGGTACAAGAAAAAGATATTGAATCGCCTTCATTTATAGTTAACACAAACAATTTTGAATTAAGATTAAAACCATTAATAAAAGACGGTGAAATCATAGATTATCGTTTTTTTGCTTTGGTAGAAAAAAAATCCGAGATGTTTTATTATTTAATAAGTGAAAACGAAATAAAAGAAATAAAATTAACACCAGATAAAAAAATTGAAGTATTTATATCTTATAATTCAAAACTAAATCAATATGTAAAAGCAACTTTTGGTTCTAAATACAAAAACTTATTAATTTTTAATGACATAAATAAAGAAATAGGTTTTGGTGTCATGGATTATACTGTAGGTATAAATTATTATGATATAATATTTCATCCTGTAATTCTTTACTATAAAGGAAAAATAAGAGAAAAAATAGATTTTAAATTACTTGATAGAATAAATAAAAAAAGAAAAATTTATCACACTATTAGAGTGGATACTCTAAAAGAACATTTTATCGAATCTTTTGGAGAGGCTTATTTAAAAGAAAATTGCTATGATATAAAAAGCACAAATATTAATTTAGAAGATCTAAAAGAAATGTTATCAATAGCAGAGTTAAAATATACAAATTAAGACTTGATAAATATAAAAAAATAAAATATAATATTAATTACAACTTACAAAGGTAAAAAAATGAATAAAGAATTATTACAATCAAACAAAGGAATTAATGCTACAAATGTAGTAGGGTTCTCTGTTTCTGTTGTAATGATAGATATAATCGATACTTAGTGACTAACGCCACTGAGGGGTTAGTCACGAAATTAACTAATCCCTTGGTTACAAAAGTATTCGTAATTTTAAAAAACCTTGGGATTTGAAAATCTCAAGGTTTTTTTATGCGCTCAAAATCATGCGTAGGGTATCCCTTTAAAGTAAAATAAACATTTGATTTTAAAGAAAAAAAATAAAATTATTTAAAAAAAAGTGTTGACAAGATTAAATTAATAGATTATACTTATAAACATAGAGTGAAAGAGCAAAGAGTGATAAGAAATATAAAAAAGGTTGAAATTGAAAAATAATTATGAATATGTATTTCAAGTGAAAGCAAAAACAAAAAGTAAACAAAAACTTTTAGAAGAAGCAAAGCTAAAAGAAATAAATAGACTTCTTGATAAAATGGAAGATTCTTTAAACTTTATGATTGAATTTAATAAAAAATTAGATCAAACAATAGAGAAATATAATTAAAAATAAAAATGGTGTATTAGTATAATGGCAATTATCTTTGACTGTCTATCTTAGGATACGGGTTCGATTCCCGTATACACCGCCAAAAATAAGTGGGGCTGTAGTTCAGTTGGTTAGAATACCGCACTGTCACTGCGGAGGTCGTGGGTTCGAACCCCATCAGTCTCGCCAAAATTAAGGTGCATTAGTATAATGGCAATTATCTTTGACTGTCTATCTCAGGATACGGGTTCAATTCCCGTATGCACCGCCAAANNAAANGGGGCTGTAGTTCAGCTTGGTTAGAANANNGCACTGTCACTGCNNAGGTCGTGGGTTCGANTCCCATCAGTCNCGCCATAAAAANTGGTTTNTTAGCTCANTTGGTNAGAGCNNNCGNCTCATAATCNGAGAGGTNNCNGGTTCAAGTCCNGNANGAACCACCAAATAAGGTGCATTAGTATAATGGCAATTATCTTTGACTGTCTATCTTAGGATACGGGTTCGACTCCCGTATGCACCGCCAAATTGGAATATTAGTATATTGGTATTATGTGTCCTAGTTCGGGGCAAGAAGAAAGTTCGATTCTTTCATATTCCGCCAAAAATAAGTGGGGCTGTAGTTCAGTTGGTTAGAATATCGCACTGTCACTGCGAAGGTCGTGGGTTCAAATCCCATCAGTCTCGCCATAATTAAGGTGTATTAGTATAATGGCAATTATCTTTGACTGTCTATCTCAGGATACGGGTTCGATTCCCGTATACACCGCCAAANAAGGCTCCTTAGCTCAGTTGGTTAGAGCACCCGACTCATAATCGGTAGGTCGCAAGTTCAAGTCTTGCAGGAGCCACCATAAGGAAAAAACATGAACAAAAAAAATTTAGAATTTCACAAAAAAGAAGCAAAGAGATTTGAAAAAAACTCTGATAAAATGGCTAAAAGTCTAGGACTAACGAAAGAATGTCTACGAGAATTAGCTAAAAAAAACAAAACAAATTAGACTCCAACACTGGAGTCTTTTTTTTATCAAAAGAACAAAAATAGCATTATAACACCCAAGACAAACAAAAAAAACAACACTATAATAAAAAGCATAAACTATTGAAAAACAAAGAATTTTAAAACAAAAAAAGTAAAAATAAACGTTGACTTTTATCAAAAAAAAACTTATAATAATCTCATAGAAAAGCCACAAAAACAAAATAAAAAACACACATTTTGACGAAGACTTTTACACACAATCAACACACAATAAAATGGAGTAGAAATGACAAGACCAACAAAATTACATAGCTCTGACTCTGGTATATACACTGAAACATTGAAACATACACTTTTGATGTGTAGTAATGTTTTAGGAAACAATAATAAGTTTTATTCTTTGGAAATTCAAAAATCAAAAAATGGAGAATATGCTTTATTTTCTCATTATGGAAGAATAAATGGAGATGTAGTGACAGGAGGAATCTATGAAATTAGAAAAGATCTTTCTTCTGAATATATCGCAACAAAAGAATTTAATTCAATACTTAACAAAAAGAAAAGAGGAAAGAAAAAAACAAGAGCTGGAACAACTTACATTGAATCATATCAAGAAGTAAACGTTATTTCTTCAAGTGTAGGTTCTTCAAATATAAAAAGTAAGACTTCTGTTGTAAACAAAAAGAATGCTCTTAATAAAGAAGTGTTTAAAGATTTTGGAAATACAGAACAAAGATTACTAAAAATATTAGAAGATGAAAACATTCATGATATTACAAATTCAACAACATTAACATATACAAGCAATGGTTTACAAACACCATTAGGTCCTTTAACCTTTACGCACCTTTCAAAAGCAAAAGATGTTTTAGAGAAAATAAGCTCGGAAATAAAAGATTTAAAACAAAAAACGAAAGTAAGCAATGGATTAAAATTATTAAACAATGAATACTTATCTCTAATCCCTAGAAATATGGGACAAAGAATAATAGATAGTGATCTAATAATTACAGGTGATAAAGTTATTCGTGAGTATGACCTACTTAATCAAATGGAAACTGCAATACAAATAACAGATATGAAAGATTCGAATGATTCTTTTGAGTTGGGTTTCGATATAAAATTAGTTAATTCAGAGATCCATAAACAAATAGAAAAACAAATAAACAAAACTAGAAACCATAGAAATCTTGATCGATTTAAAGTTAAAAGAATATATGAAGTTGAGAATCACAAGGAAAGATTTGCTTTCGAAAAATATGCAGATTCTCTTCAAGTTAATAAAGAAAGCAGAAAAAATCACAAACTAGATTATAAAGAAGTTGATTTATTTCATGGTTCAAGAAACTCTAATATATTATCAATCTTAATGAATGGTTTTTATGTTCCACCTTCAAATGCACCACATGTAACGGGAAGAATGTTTGGTAATGGTGTTTATGGTGCTGATATATCAACAAAAGCATTAAACTATTCTGCTGGTTTTTGGGGCGGAAAAGCCAATAAAAACAAAAGTATCTTCTGTTTTATTACTCGATTTGCACTTGGAAAAGTATATGAAAGTGGGAGCAGTTTGAAATCAGGCGTTCCTTCTGGATATAACAGTATTTTTGCACTTGGTGGTTATGATTTAAAAAATAATGAGTATATAGTTCCAAAAACAGATCAAACGACAATATCTTATTTAGTAGAATTTGAATAAAGCCTTAGAAAAGGCTTTAAAAACAAGAGGAAAAACAATGCACATAAAAAACACACAAAAGAAACAAAAAAAATTAGAAAAAACTTTGACTATATTTAAAAATTTAGAAATACCATTTACTTCATTAGATTTTTCAAATTATTTAAAAAGAAGTGGTTTTTGGATAAGAAATAAAGAAGTATCAACATTTTTGTTTAACGAGTTCAATAAAAAAAAATCACTAGAGGATTTTTCTTCAACTGAAATAGAAGTTTTAGTCAATAAAGAAGTTTTAACAGCAACAGTATATTGCCCTAAAACAATGAATCCAAATCTTTATTTAAAAATAGATCAAAAAGCAATAACAAAAGAAGAATTTGAAAAAAATTATAAAAAGGTGGAAAATGAATATAGAGATTGAAAATATAACAAATTATTTTGTTAAAAATAAAATATCTTTTACCTCTGTTGATGTTTCTAATGAATATAAAAAAAATGGTTTTTGGAAAAAAAATAGTGAAATATCTAAAATATTGAAAAAAAATTTTGATTTAAAGTTGAATAATTATCAAATATCAGAAATAGAAGTAAAAAGAGCAGAAGATGAAAAAATAGTTAATGCTATTCTTTATCACCATAAATCAGTAAATCCTAAAGATTATGATAATTTAGAAGGAAAACCAATGAAGCCAGATGAGTTGTTAAAAACAAGAATAGTAAAAAAGATAAATTTTTTTCATCACACGAAGAATAAACAAAAAAAAGAAATAAAAAACAAAAAAGAAAAGGAAAAGAAAATAAATTCAAAAAGAGATTATTCGAGATTTAATTTTTTGTAATGAAAGAAAAGCTCATCCGAGCTTTTCTTTTATTATATAGAATTATAAAAATAATTAGAATAAAAAAACAAAAAAGCAATAAAATAAGATTTAATTTATAATAAGATATGGAGAAATAAAAATATGAAAAAAATAACATATTATATAGTTTTTTCATTGATATCAATAAACAGCTTGGCTTCTGAACAAGAACAGCCTTCCAAAAACATTGATCATTATCATAATAAAATATCGACCTACATAAATGAAAATACTGAATATATCGATGAAATAATCGCAAAAAACGAAGAAACAACGAAAGAGGTAAACAAAAGTTATGCAGTTTTAAACATAAGACAAAGTTTCAACTCATTATATAATAATAATAATGATATAGAGTTTAAATTTAAAGCTCATTTACCCTATGTAAAAAAAAGATGGAATCTTTTCATAGATACAAATGATTCTGATTTTTTACCCTTAGAAGATAAAACAAAAGAAAGCTTTGTTGATGAAGATAGTTTTATAGATAGAACAAAATCTTCGATTATAGGTTTAGCTTTTGAAGATTTTAATAAAAATTGGAATAAAAAATATGGTTTTGGAGTTAAACTAGATTTTCCTGTTGATCCTTTTTTTAAAGTTAAGCTTTATAATGAAAAAAATTTATCTCAAAATTTAAGCCAAAATTTTAATCAAGAATTTTTTATATATGAAAAGAAAGGTTTTGGTGCTAAATCCAATTTAAATTACATAATAAGAAAAAAAAATAAAAAATATGAATCAAATACTTACATTCAATATTTAGAAAAAAAATCTAATGAAATAGAATTTTCACAACAATTTTCAAAATGGAGAAAAATAAGTCAAAAAGCAACGTTAAAAAATACAGTGGGTTTCTCTATTGCTTGGAAAAAACATAAAATGAATAATAGTTATTGGATCAATACTAGATACAGGCGTTTATTGTATTCTGATTGGCTATACGGGAAAGTGCTACCAGAAATTTCTTTTAGTCGCTCTTATAATTATAAACCAAATTATGGAATACTTTTTCAGCTAGAATTATTTTTTGCAAAAGATAGTCATATAAAAGAAGCTTCAAGCAAATACTAGTGATACTCACCGCTATAACGGACAGTATTTTTTACTTAAAATAACTTTGTATTTCGACTTATTAAAGTAAAATGCAAGCAAGAAAAATAGTCTTAAAGCAGCCGAAACCACTTACAACCTGAAGACAAATTTTTAAGGTTTGCTTTCCCACCCCCTCATCTTGTATTCAAAGATTCGTATACCTTAATCGTTTGATGATCTTGCTGTAAAAAAATCCTGTCCTAATGGATAGGATTGATTTTATATTCTTATCGAAAAGTCGCCATATCACTCTGTATATGATTTTTGATTTAAGTTTGAAAACGTACCTATGCAGAACAAAAATATTTAGTTCTCAATAATCAAGATTATAACTAAACAATGATTAAATCACCATTTCTAACAACAAGATTAAGTGTGTTTTCTTTGGCGTCTGTGATTTCATAAGATAACGCAAGATTGCTTTCATTTGAAATAGATATATCTGAGATACCGTCTTTAATCTCATCAATACTTGTATATTTACTCAAGATCCAAGTAGGAAAATCATTGCTTTTTATTTTTCTTGTAAAAACGTCTTCTGAAATAAGGGTTCCTTCGTTGTCTATTTTACTATGAATAGTCAACCCTTTATCATTGTAGCCAAATGGAATTGCTGTATTAAATATATCAAACTCATTATTCATTTTCCATTCAAAAGAACTACCGTCTTCAAAATCACTTGATAAAACTTCTCTTGTTCTTACATAAGAATATTGATCAAGTGCTAATTTAATATTTTCACCGCCATTCATAAAATCATTTTGTTCTTCAAAATATTGTTCTTCAACTTCTGCCATAGCTTGAACTGAAGTGAAAGCGTAGGTTATAGCAACCATTGAAAATATTTTTCTTTTTATTGTCTTTATCATAATATACATTCTCCTATAACAATTGAAATTAATTATTTCTTGAAGCTGATGATACTACATAAAAAACGATTGTAAAGAATGTGACACAAACCACAAAAAAAACACAACAAGATATTCCTTTATAAGAAAAAGATTTTTTTTATTATATTTTTTTTAAATAAATATTTCATTAATTGAATTTCGTTTTTTATAGTAAAAAGAAAAAAGACTCTTGTCAAAAAAAATATTTGTTATAAAATTAGATTAAATAAATTAAAACAAGGATATTAAAAATGTTAAAAAAAGCAATATTAATAACAGCACTATTATCAACGTCTGCATTTGCAGGGAGTTGGAGTCACATTGATTTCCCAAAATCAAACTCAACATACCATTCAATATCAACAATGGATACCTCTGGTGAAGTTAAAATTGATTTCGCATGTTTAAGTGGCCTTGATACAAAAGTATTAACACTATCAGGTGTAATGACCGATGAAACAGAAGGAACATTGAAATTTTATCCATCTTCAAAAGATAAGATAAAAAAAGTAATAGAAGGTAATTTTAAAGTGTCAGAAGACGGAAGACTTGACGTTTTAATTGGTGAAACAGAAGAAAGTATAATGAGCTATTTTAAGCTTCTTCATGAAGTTAATTTAGAATTAAAGACAAAAAACAATCAAAATTATCATTTTACATTTAATCTAAAAGGTTCAAGTAAAAATTTAAATATTTTTGAATCTAAATGTGATAAAATGAATGCAAAAAAAATGATAAAATAAAAAACTTAATAAAGATAAAAATATCACAAATAAAAGGAAAGCAATTGATTGCTTTCTTTTTTTATTGATACTTTAAAAAAAAGATATAAGATATTAATTAGATAATATAAAAAGGATTTTTATGAAAAAAAATAAAATAATATTAGTATTATTAATGTCATCAACGACTTCATTGGCTTATTCAACTGATTTTAAAATTATTATAGGTCAAGAGGAGAACGCTTACACTTCAGGAAAATTGACTGTAACAGAAAGTGAATGGACAAATGTAGGTTCTGAAACTTGTTCTTTTGATAAAGAACAAAGCGAGGTTTATTATGATATTAATTTTACTCAAACAGAAACTTGTAATCAAAGTCAAGAAAAAACAATAACAACAAAAAAAGTAATATCAGATGGTTCTGAAATAATTGTTGACGTTGACAAAAAAACAAAAATAGAAACAACAATAAATCAATTTTCCAAAAATGGAACACATTTAGAAAACTCATGTAAAGAAATTCAAGATTTTGAAAGCACATTACCTTCTGGTAAGTATACACTATCGTTATATGGGAACCCAGTGGTAGAGTGTGATATGGTTCGTCACGGTGGTGGTTGGACAAAAGTGATTTCTTATGATTGGTATTCTGACAAGAATAACACTCCTACTGGTTATCAATCAACAACAAACAAGATAATAAAAGATACAACAGATAAAAATTATGCCGTAATAGACGGCTTTTGGGTAGACGATTGGACAGACATAGCAAGAGGAACTATTGGTCGTTGGAAAGAAATTGAAGCCCAACCAATAACACCTTGGAAACAAGCTTTTATTGATTTTGAAGGAATTGTATTCCGTTCTCTTGACGGATTTAAACCAGTTGATACTTCGGAATTAACAGACAATGTTCATTTAGAATCTGAATATTTAGACGGTTATAATTTTACATATGGTGAACTAGGAAGTTTAAATCATTTATTTTCATTGCCAGTAGGTTATGACAATGATTCCCATATATTAGATAATCAATTATCTTGGTTAAATAGAGAAGAAATGAAATATACATTTATGTCTACAAATGTTTCAGGGTATACATATAATCTTAAATTTGAAAAAGAAATAATAACAAAAGTAAAACCACAAGGTTTAGAAAAAATAAGATTTAGATCAATGGCTGATCAATATGTGAATGACGAAACAGTAGGCTTTAGAAAATATATATTATGGGTAAAATAAAAAGGACAAAAACAAAATGAAAACAAAAATATTAACAATAGCTATGTCAACATTATTAACAACTAATACTTTTGCTAATTTTAAAGTAATAATATCGAGTCAAGCAAATAATTATAATTACGGTGAAAAAGTAGTTATAGTTGGTGAATGGTTGGCAACAGGAGAAAAATCGTGTTCCAAAGATAATTTAGCAGAAGATTATTATTATGGAATTGAATTTGATCAAACAGAAACTTGTTCTGAACCACAAGAAAGAATAACGACGACAAAAGTGGTTTATGGTGACGGTAGAGAAGAAATAATAAATAAAACGAAAGAAACAAAAATAGACGTAAAATCAAATACAATAAAACTAACAGGAACACACATAGAAAATACTTGTGAAGAAGTATTGTCAAACGGTTTTTCTTATGGAGATGGAAATTATAGAATTAATTTTAATGGTGGATCTGATGTTTATTGTGATATGACAAGAAATGGTGGTGGTTGGATGCGAATAACAAATTATAATTTCGTTGAAAATCCAGACAATACTCCAAATGGGTTTGTAAAGACAGTAAATAGAACATTAACAACTTATACAGGTGCAAGTTTTACATTAAAAGATGGTTGGTATAGAAAAGATGTTACAAGTGCTGATGCTTCTTCCTTTATCTGGGAAGAAATTATTGCTCCAACAAATAATTTTGCTTGGACTGAATCAATGATAGATATAGATTCTCTGCAAGCGATAACACCTGATTCTTATAACGTAGCGACCTCAAGCAGAGACTCAACAACAGTAAACGGACAATATTTAGATGGAATAAGCATAACATATGGAATTCAAGGAAACAGAAAACACATTCATAGTTTAACAAGAACAACAACGGGTTTAACAAGAGCGGGATTAGAATGGTTAGCAAATTCAGGTGATTATACAGCAACAGAAATAGCGGCAAATAATCAAAGAAAACTAACAATTTTATCAGGTAAAGTGCCAGAAACAACAGAAAATATTTCTGCAAGATTTGCTTTAAACCAGCTTTACAATGATGAAAAGATAGGTTTTACAAAATTAGTAATATGGATAAAATAATAAAAAACTATTTTTTTATATTTCAATTTAAGTAAAACTTAATTTACGATTAAACAAATACATATTTATTTTTAATTTAAATACGTTATTGTAATTGAAACACATCAATTAAGATGAAAAGTCTTATAATATATTGTTCGTCCTGTATAAAAAGAGCTTGTAAAGCTCTTTTTTTAATTCTAAAAAAGATAGATTCCAATTCATTAATATGTTATAATAGGCAATTGATTAAGGCAGGAGATAAACAAAAATGTCACACTATACCGTATTATTAGTCCTAGATAAAAACACACAAGAATATGAAATAAATGAGAAAATAACTCAAATGCTTGCTCCTTACCAAGAACTTTCAGATAAAGATTCTCCTTACGTAACTTTCAAATCTAAAAGAGAAGAAGTTTTAGAGGACTATGAAAAAGAAATGGTTCCTGTAATTGTAAAAAAAGGAGATGAATCAAAAACAGTAATAGCAATGCGCTATGACGGTCAAAACGATTTTATTATAAGTTGCAAACAAGGTTCTGGATTTGATAGAAAATTTGTCTTACCAGAAGAATATGAAGAAATAAATATTAAACCAACTGATTATTACAAAGATGTTTTTGATTTTGTAACTTCTTGGTATGGTTATGAAATAATAACAAATGAAAAAACAGGAGAGCATGACTTTGGTTATTATAATAATGAAAATGCAAAATGGGATTATTGGAAAATAGGTGGTCGTTGGTCTGGAAAATGGTTAAATAAAGAAACAGGTTTAAAATCAGACACAATAAAAAAGAAAAACATTAATGTGAAAGAAATATTAAAAGAAGCAGGTAATAAAGCTAGAGAAGACTGGAGAATATGGGAAGATTTATCTAGTAAAGGAGAAATATTTTCATTTAATGAAATAAAGCTTGCACATTTAAAAGAAATAAATCTATCAGAAAAAGAACTAAAAGAAATGAAATACAAAGAAAGAAATCTAATTATGGATGTTATCCGTGAAAAATATCATGAGCAACCATTGATAGATGAAATAAAAAAAAGCTCAAAAGAAATGGGGCTATTTTTTGAGGATATAAAAGATGTCTTTAAAGCAGGAGATTATAAAGCATTTTTAGCAGAAACTGAATATCACGCTCTTGGTACATTTGCCGTTTTGAGTGAAAAAGGTTGGGTAGAAAAAGGTGAAATGCTTTATTTCGGACTTACAAAAGATGAAAAGTCTGATTGGGCTGTAGAGTGGCGTAAAATATTTGATTCTATTCCAGAAGATTCAATATTAGTAAATATAGATTGTCATATTTAATTAAAAAAAGACTCAAGCGGAGTCTTTTTTTATTTTTTAAAATACATGAATACAAAATATAACAACAAGAAAAAAAGAAGCCGAGAGACTTCTTTTTTTAAAATTATTCAGAGTACCAAATTACTCGAATAGGTATATTGTTTTCCTCTGTAATGTAGATAATGTCATCTTTGCCGTCATGATTTTCGTCAGTCAAATCTCTTTTGGAAACGGATTTAAAGAAATCTAAATCAACTTTGGCTTGTAATGTTTTATCAGGCTGTATAACAATATTACCTTCTTTGTCTTGAACGGCAATGACATATTTTGCAGTATGAACACCTTTTGAGTTGCTTTCATTATAAAGAGCAGTAACATCAGACTTACCATCGCCATTAAGATCACCTGTATCTAGAGTTCTAATAGGTGTATTATATAAGAAATCCTGAACCCATTCTTCTTCAAAACTTGCAAATTCAGGAACTAAGCCAGAAGAACTTTCAGTATAGAAAATACCAATATGTAAAGAACGTCCATCTTTCATAAATAAAAGAAAATCGTCAGTTCCATTCCCGTCCCAGTCAGCCCAATCCATTTTCAAATAGTCAGATAAAGATTCATCTTCACTTAAAGAAATTTCTTCAATCAAATCTCTAAAATAACCTAAAAATTCAACTCTTGGATTAACCTTCATTTTCATTGTATCTTTCGTAAATTTCAAATTACCTTGGTTCATGGCAACTTCCATTCTTATATTCTTTTTTGAAACGTCAACAAAAACAATGTCTATACATTGGTCATAATCAAGATATGCTGAATCCATTTTAACTTGACTTGACCAGTTATTAAGCTTTAACCCTAAATCAATAACTTTTGGTGCTTCAAACATTCTTTTATTACCATCCATATACCCCTTATAAAAATTAATTTTATATTCTTGTCCCCAAAATTTAGTATCATTGATTTCAAACATATCTTCTATGCCATCACAATCTAAATCACCTTGACTTCGTTTTTCTGAATTGGAAATGGTTGTTGGCATGTTCTGAACATAACCGTCAGAAAAATCGACAAGATTCTGACCATAATTTACAACCTCGCTTCTATCTTTACAACCAAAAAGAGTTAATGCAGAACAAAGTAAAACACTTGTTTTTATATTTAATTTCATCTATTTTCTCCGTAATAAGAAGCACATTATATCAAAATAAAAACTTAAAATAAAGAAAAATCTTTACTTCAATAACTCTCTTTGTTATTATGCAAAAAAAATATTTAAGGATGTTTATGAAGATAGAATATTGTTCTTTCAGAGAAAGAAAACTAATATACTCAACACCAACAAGAAATTTTTTAAATCAAACAAAAAATGCATTTTATAAGTTTAGGATATTAAGAAGACCAAACTATAAAGAAACAAAAGACAATGGTTATCTATTTAATATTACAATTGAAAATAAAGACAAAAAAATAAAAGATGAACATTATTCATTTTTATTAACTCTTGATAAGTTTAGTGAAAAACACTTTCAAGAATTTTGTTATTATTTTATGTTCAATGAAGAAGTTATTAAAGATATAAAAAATGAAAACTTTGATTATTTAAATTTGAATTACAAAAAAACTCCTGAACACATAGAAAAAACATTTTTACCATTAAATGTAAAAAAAGCGAATAAAGGGAAATTAAAAGATTTGAATAAACTAAAATGTTGGACAGATGATTTATCAAAATTAAATGAAGAAGACTTATTAAAAATATTATCAAAAGAAGATCAAAAAGAGGTTGAAGCAGGGTTAAAAGATAAAGGTTTTACAAAAAATTATCAATCTAAAATGAAAAGAAGCATTTATCGTTGGATTATAAGAGGTCTCGATACACAGACCGCAATAAAAAAAGAACTAGATTCTTTTAATAACCAAAAATACTTCATAAAAAAGAACTTAATTAAAAATAGATATAAAAGGATAAAATAAAAATGGGTACTAGGAATTTAATATCAATAAAATCAGAAAACAAAATAAAAGTTGCAAAATATTGTCAATGGGATGGATATCCTGATGGTCAAGGAATAAACATTTTAAAAATATTAAGAGGTTTAGATTTTAAAAAGTTAAAAAATAATATAAAAAACATACAAGAATTGGACGAAGAAAGCTTAAAGGATTTATATAAAAAAGAAGGGATAAAAACTGGTGACTTCATAACATTGGAAGAATCAAAAAGATTTAAAAAACGTTATCCACAATTAGATAGAGACATGGGTGCAGAAATAATTAAGTATGTTGAAGAAAATGAATTCCCAATTCTTTTTCACCAAGCAAGTGCAGGAATGGGGAATACTTGGTGTCAGTGGTTTTATATTTTAGATTTAGACGAAATGACATTGTTGGTGTTTAAAGAAGCCCCGTTTAAAACGATAGAAAAAGAAAATTATGATCTTGATGAAGTTGAGATACAAAAAGAAAAGGCTTTAAAGATTTACAATGTAAATCTACTTCCAACAAATGAAGATTTTGTAAAAGAATTAACAAATATTAAAACAAAATAAAAAAATTAATTATGGAGTTAATAATATAAAATGTCAAAAGAAACAGGGTTGAAAATAAGAAAATTTTTAGAAGAAAAGTCAGGTGTTGAATTTAATAATTCTGGTGTAATAGCAGGTCAATCTGTAGCAGAAGCTTACTTTAGAGTTAATGATATAGACATACATACAAGAATAAAAGATATAGATATTTTTAATGAAAGCAAATGTGAATTAGAAAAATATAATTCTTTTGATCAAGAAAGATCTTTTACAATGAGGACTTATGGAAAAAAAGAAATAACTGTTCATAAGACATCTTATGGTTTTGTTTCAAAAGAACAAACAAAAGGTTTGGAAATAATACAGACAGGTCAAAAAGGAATGATCAATTTAATTTATGCAAAAAGAATAAATAAAGATTTTAAATATGTAAAGTCTGTTGTTGATACTTTTGATATAAACTCTATCCAAATAGGATTAGATCTATCAACAAATGAGTTATATCTAACACAAAACTTTAAAAATTTTCTGCGACATAAAAAACTCGAAATATCCAACTACACTTCTCCAATAACCTCATTAATGAGATTGCTCGAAAAAGAAGAATTTACAAAAGGCGCAACGTTAAATAAAGAAGAAGAAACAGAATATGTTTTAATGAAATCTCAATATTATAAATATGATTTCTATTTTAGAGGCAAAGGATTAAGTAAAAAAAGATATAACCAATTTTCTAATAATATTAAAAAATATATAGAATCAAAATTTAAAAAAGTAGAAAAATCTGTGGTGTTTAAAAATAAGAATACGGGGCAGAAAGAAGAAAATGCAACTGATATTATTATTTTTGAAGAAAAAGAATTGGCGAAAAACAAACCTGCAATGGATAGTTTTATGGCGTTGACAAAAAGCTTAAATTATAAACAACACCATAATAATTTCTTATTTCACTACATGAACAAAAACTTTTTAAACCAATTGAAAAATATTCAAGAAATAAAAAAATTAGATTTTAAATTAAGCAAAATTTACAATTCAACTTATATAATGAGTTTATTAGACAGAAATGAAAAAATAACAGAATGTTCTAAAGAAGAGTTGGAAATAATTAATCTAAATGAAGTTTTTGCAAGAAAATTAATATCAAAAGGAAAAAACATAAAAAAAATAGCTTTTTATTTACAAAAGCTTGAAGATAAAAAATATAATTCTTTAAAAGAGGCTATTAGAGCTTCTTGTTTAGATATAGATATATTGGAGCATCTAGATAATGATGTTAATGAACTGTATATAGAAAATGCAAATAATTGGGATAAAAAATTTAAATTTAGAGTATCTTATGATTTTAAAGAAAAAATGGGAATAAAAACTTCTCAAATATCAAACATTGTAGAATTAGAAAAATATTCAGAAAATCTAGAAATAGAAAACAGTCATTTGTTTTCACTACTAATTTCAGGAAACATATTGTTTTTCAAATTAAGAAATAGAGGGAAAGATTTTTTAATTAAAATAAACAGAAGCACTAATCCTAATTTATTTGAAGACTCTTATGAGGTAAAAGATTTTAATTATGAGTTAAATAAAATATACGCAAAATTTAAGACCTTACCTACAATTGAAGAATATTATTTAGCTGAAACCATAGTTAAGAAAATAAACAATTTAAAAACAGAACAGCCTGATAAATATCCTGAATTGTTGGAACCTGAAATAATAAATTCGAAATACTTTTATTAAAAAAAGAGAGCCGAATGCTCTCTTTTTTATGGTTTTCTTTTCATTCTATTTTGTTTTTTATTATCCTTTTTGTTTTTATTCAAAATAAAATCGTCAATTTTTTTATTAAAGTTTTCAACAAATTTCTCTTTTGTTTCCCATTTTAAAGAAAAATTCATTTCATTTTCTTTTGAAAAGACTTCGTCATCTATTTTGTCAACAAGTTTATCATATACTTCTCTTGCTTCTTTTAGATTAATTTGATCTTTAACTGTTTTAAATTTACTCACAATAGCTCCACTAATATCAGATAAAAGAATTTCTTTTTCTGTTTGATGTGGATTAGAGCAATTATCTAGCCATAATATGTTTTTATTGTTTTCAAGAAGTTCCCTTTTAAATTCAGGAATCTTTTGTCTTCCTAAATCTGTATAATGTGTTGTTACAATAGGCATATTCTTTTCTTCTGCGTATTTAGCGAACTCTTTATAAATAGGCTGAATCAATCCTTTTCCTCTCATATGTTTTGCAACATTAACAATATTAACTTGAAGAAACTCATCTTGATAGGGGTATAAACTACCATAAGCAACAATCTCATTTTCATTCCTTAAAACGACAAGAATATTGTCTTTTTTAGCAACACTTTTAAACATATCATGCCCACAATATGAGAACCCTTTAACTGGTGAATCAATAAATTTTTCACCACAAAAATTAAAAGCATTGTTTTTTTCGTCATTTAATAATTCAACTTGTGGAGCAAGATAATTATAGTTATTATCTTCTTCTTTTAAATAATAATTTTCGACTTTAATGTTCTCAATTGAATTTTTATTAAAGTAAAGTTTGTTTACTTTATTCAATATAGGTTCTATTTCTTTTTTTGTTTTACTTATGATAGTTTCTTTGGGTGTAAATATATCTTTAACAAATTCAATTTCTTTAAGTATTTTATTTTTTTCTTTTTTAAAGAAATAATCAAAAGCTAATTCTTTTTTATTAATTTGTTCATTAGTGACAAAAGCAATATTAAACAATTTATTTTTATAGACGTCTTTGTTGTTTTTAGCAAAAAATCTAACAGCTTCCCAATTTTCTACATTGTCATCTTTAAATATATCGATAACTTCTTTTGGAGTATTTCCTTCTTCGTCTCCAAACAAAGCAGAAAAATTCCATAGAGAAGAATTATTAATAATACGTTTAATATATTCTTTTTTAAATGTGCCACACAAAGCTTCTAAAGAGTTAGCATTAAAATAATCTCTTGAATATGTCGATCCAAAAGACATTTCTTTATTTTTAAACTTAAAATGACCTTCCTTAATATCATAAGTTAAAAAGTTAGATAATAAGTTATTTATTTTTTTTAAAGAACTTGATTCATTATTAACTCTATCAAGAATAAATTTCCTAGACTGAAAAACGTCTAACAACATATAATGGTTTTCTTCTTTTATTTTTGTGTTAATTTCATTAAAATTATTAGAAGTCGATAATATTTCCAAGTATCTTTTTATATTATTAGATTTTCTTTCAGAAAATAATGGTTTATAACCGTGAATATCAACCTTTTCTTCTTCATAATAATCATAGTAATAATCATCATCTTCATTATCATTATCATTGTCATTTTCTAGCTCTGGTTCATCTTCTTTTTCTTCATAATAGAAAGAAGTATCTGTTTTATAATTAGCAACAGGGTTTAAAACTTCTGCGTCGAGATAATTATTCGTAATGCCAGAAATATCATTTAAACAATTTGCTAAAACTCTATATTCACCATTATTTTCTATCAAATCAAAATGGCTATAATTTTCTTTAAAATAGTCATTCTTAGATATTTCATGTAAAGCGATAGAAACTAAACTTTCCAAACTCAATTCACTTTTAATATTTTTTAACTCTTGTTGTAAAAAACTTCTTATGTCTTTCATTAATACTTACCTTAATCTTGTTTATTATTATTTTACCATATATATAGACAAAAAAAAGATTGAATAGCTATCAATCTTTTATCTAATTTGTTTTATCTTATATAGATATTAATAATATCTGTTGTATAATAATCAGGATTTCCAATAGCAATTTCATATTCAGGAAGATTTATTACTGCATGTGTTCCACCCTTGTTCGTTCCCAAATAGCTTCTATAAATATTTTCCTGACAACCTTCATAACTACTAGGATAGCCAGCTTCAGTATACCAATGCATTGTGTTATCAAAATCGCTCAAAGAACCTATACCACCAGTTTGATTACATTGGTCTTTAAATGCTTTATTATACCAAATTCTAAAGTAATCAGGGAAGCCACCATTAATAGCACCATCTAATTGAAATGTTAAAATATCACCAAAAAAAGAATCAGCTTCACTAGTATTATAATACCCTTTATTAAAATCAGTATTATTTTTACTGATAGGTTGATTTAAAGAATCATAAAAATTTAAGCTATTAGAATTACTAACAAAACTTGTTTTTAGAACACCATTATTATAATTAAATTCTAACAAAACTTCTGAGAAAGCGTCTTCGTGGTTTTTATAGAGAGAAGAATAATCTTTATTGTTTTTAAGATCTCCAACTTGATTTGAAGTAGTCCAAAAAGAATCATCCCATTTTCTAGTGTTTTCATCAGTGGTATTTAATCTTGTAACCAGTGTCCAGCCACCATTATTTGTTTCCATATCACAATAAACTTCCTCTGGGTTTGAATTTGATTCTACAAAATAATAATCACTACCTTTTGAATAATTGTTATTTAAAATATCCAAACAACTATTTTCTAAATGAGTCCCAGTGATAATTTGTGTAGATTCAGAAGTTTTATCTGCTCTGTATTCTGTTTCTTCTTTTATGGTAACTGTGCCATCTTTATCAACAGTTGTTGTCTTTTTTGTTCTTTCATAGTTATCTGAGCAAGTAGAAATCTGAGTGGCTATTTCTCCATAATACAAATCATTCGTCTCAAAATTGTTTTCACATGTAGAGTCAATAAAAATCCATTCAGAATATTCAACACCTTTTTGTTCTACTGCATAAGAACCGTCTTTGACAATAATAACATTATAATTATTCGCAAATGCAATAGAAGATAAAAGAATTGAAATAGAAATAATATTTTTTTTCATAATTTTCCTTTTTATTTATCACTACTTTAGTAATATACTTTTTTTCAAAAAAAACAATAAAAAGATTGACTGAAAAATGAAATGATAGTATTATTGATAAAGGTTTTGCTTAAACCTGTTAGTCTGCTTAAGACAAAATTCGGATAAGAATAAAGCATAAATGATTTAAATAAATGTAATTTACTCAAAGTTATATTTCGCAGACTAGTATAATTTTATAATTGAGGAAATTATTATGTCAAAATACACACCAAATGGATTATCAATCCAACAAATCAAAAAAGATGCAAAAAAATTAAAAAAAGCAAAAAACATATCTTTGTCAGAAGCTAGAAATATCATAACAAAAGAAAAAACAGACTTTGAATCTTGGGATTCAATGCAAAATTATCTATTTAAAAATGGCAATGTAATTGAAGTTTTATCTTTTAACACAATGGAAGATAAAAAAGAAAAATTAACAATATACGAAGAAAAGCCTCTAACTATTATTCACGCAAAACCTGGTTGTGGAAAATCTTTTTTCATAGTAGATTTATTACAGAATGAAAAACCAAAAGAATGTTTAATAGCAAACATTGAAGGAAGTGATAGATTTCAACCCTATAATGAATTGGAATTAATAAAAAAATATGATTTCAAAGGAAATTACAAAGAGATGATATATAAAACTATAAACGATTTTCATATGATTAACATATTAAATGAATTAAAAAAAGGAAAAACCAAAACATTAGCAATAGATGAAATAAATAGAATTTTAGATATTAATAATCTAGAAAATAGTTTTTTTAATGAAATTTTAGATTATTGCTCAAAAAACAACATTAAAGTTATAATAGCAACACAGTTATTTGAAATAGAAAAATTTGAAAAAATTGTAAAAAATCACACTTCAAATATTATAAATTTAAATAATTCAAAAGTTCTTGAAAATAAAACTTTATCAATGGTTAAAATTGAAGATCTAATTACAAAGACAGAAAAAAAATCAACTTTTAAAATAAAAAGATTGAATAAAAAATAAAACTAAGATATAATATAGGACAAGTAGGACACAACAGACATGCTTGCATGATGTCCCGTCACCATTTATGGTCAAGCCAGTGTGCGGTAAGGACGTTCTGGAACAGCAAAAGTTAAGTTGCTGTCGAAAGCCACAACTATGTGGCTTTTGTTACTTTTAAATAAATAAAAAGGAAGATCGCTCTTCCTTTTTATTTATTATTCAAAACCTACAGGCATTTCACGTTTGTGAATTGTAATTTTATATTGTTGAATAATACGCTTTTCTGCCTCGATTTCAATTTCTTTGCCTTCTAGGAAATCGTCCATATCATCATACTTAAATCCTAGTGCAATTTCGTCAGATACTTGTGGATTATCTTCTTCTAAATCAGCAGTAGCAACTTTTGACCATAACCATTCAGGCGCACCCAATTCTTTTGCACAAGCACGAACCTGACGTTTGTTTAAACCATTAAGAACAGTTAAATCACAAGCTCCATCCCCATGTTTAGTGTAAAAACCCGCAGTAAATTCTGCATTATGATCTGTTCCTAAAACAAGACACCCAAATTTACCCGCAATTGCATACTGTGCAATCATTCTCATTCTTGCTTTTACATTACCTTTAACAAAATCATTAGTCGCTAATTCTTTTTCTTCATTCATAGTTGAGCTATATAAAGCTGATAATACTGAGTTAAAGATACCATCTGTGCCATTACCAATATTCACATCAACAATTTGATCGGCATTAATAAATTTAACAGCTTCTTGTGCGTCTTCTTCATCAAGTTGAACTTTATATGGTAGTCTAACAGCGATAAACTGAGCCTCATAACCTTCTTCTCTTAATTCTTTCATTGCGATTTGAGATAAAGAACCAGCAGTAGTAGAATCAACACCACCAGAAATTCCTAAAACAATACCTTTCATTCCTGATTTGCGAACATAATTCTTTAAGTAGTCAATTCGATCTCGAATAGCTTTCTTAACGTCAAACCTAGACATTGGAGTAACACCAGCGATTTCTAAAATTTCTTTTTTAAGTTTTTCTTGTTCATTTGTAAGCATAATCATTTCCTCAGTATTGTTAAATTTTTAGGAATGTTAGTTTTTGATCATTCCATTTTCTTTCTTGTAATCTATAATAATACACTTAATAGCAAAAGTCAAGTAAGCTTAGTTATTTTTTACAATTAAGTTTTTTTTATTCAAAAAAAGAATGTTTTTTAAAGATAAACGTGTCTTGTATATAACAGTATAAAAAGGAGGAAGTATGGCAGTTGGAGGAAGATATCAACCACAACATAGAAAAATAAAAGAAATAGAAATGACGGCAGAACAAAGAAGACGTTATGCAAAACAGGCAAATATAGCAGACAGGAAAAGAGCGTTGCTTGCCATTTACCTTAAAAATAAAAGAAAAACGAAAAGAATTATAGAACATAAAAAACTAAATAAAAAAGAACTCAGAATTATAAGGGTGTTTATATTATTATTTATTTTACTTTCGATGATTTATTTTGGAATCAAATATTAACTTGTTAAGTTTTATTTAAAACCTTGTTTAAAATTATTAGATTTACAAAACAAAATAATTAAAATAAGATGAAAATAAAAAAATCGAGGAGTAAACAATGAAGGAATTTCCAACACCAATAACAGGTCTTTCTCTATCGGTAGGTAGTTTACTATGGTTGCTTGATAATGTTTTTCAATTAAATACAAAGCTTCAAACAATAGGAGCAATAGTTGCATTTTTTCTATTAGTGCCAGTTATAGTAAAATATGTAATTCATTCAAATTTATTAGTCGAAGATCTCCATCACCCAACAATAGGTAGTGTTATACCAACATTCGCAATGTCATTAATGGTCATATCTTATGCAATAACAAAAAATGGATTTTTATTTGGAACTTATTTATGGCTATTTTCAATTTGTTTACATTTAATATTTTTATTTTTCTTTATAAAAGGCAGATTAAATCATTTTGATATAGAACATATAATACCAAGCTGGTTTGTTCCACCGATAGGCATAATTGTTGGTGTAACCACATTACCAAGCAATGACTTTCATATTTTAGCAGAGGGGCTTTTATGGTTTGGCTTTATATCTTATTTAGTAATGCTTCCAATAATGTTAAAAAGGTTTTTCTTTTATCCTGAAATCAATAAAGATCTTTTAGCCAATACAGGGATAATGGCTGCTCCTGCAAGTTTAACATTGACAGGGTATCTATCTTTAATTGAAAATCCAAATTTCTTTATTACAAACTTACTGTTTGGAATAGCATTATTAATGACATTTAGTGTTTATTTGTTTCTAATTAAAATAATAAAAAATGGTTTTAATTATGGTTTTTCAGCATTAACATTCCCATTGGTGATAAGCGCAACAGGACTAAGATTATACTTAAACTGGGCAGAACAACTTTCTGGTCATAATAATTTTATGCATATTGTTTTAAATATAGAAATAATAATGGCTGTATTAATTGTTTCTTATGTTTTTTTCTCTTATTTGTTAAAATTAAAAAAAGAAATTAAAACTATTGCAAAAAATAGTTAATGATAGTATAATGTTTAAATAATTGAAAAAAGGTAAAAAAATGAATAAATTAAATTTTAATTTCCGAGTGGTTCGAGTGGTAAATCGTAGATAGCAATCCTATCAAGCGAGGGTTGCTCATGCAACTCTCGTAGGAAGTTAAAGTTCCAAGCCCTTTTGAGAGTTGTATCTCAAGAGGGCTTTTTTATGCATTTCTATTGCAGGTTAAACTACACCTAAAACAAATATAAAACATTGAAAAATAAAGAAAAAAAATAAAATTATTTAAAAAAAAGCATTGACAATACATTTAAAGTGTATTATTATGATTAACAAGAAACAACACAAGGTCATTTAGCTCAATTTGGGAGAGCACTTCCCTTACAAGGAAGAGGTTACAAGTTCAAGTCTTGTAATGATCACCAAATAAAAAATGCTCTTATAGCTTAACGGGATAAAGCAGTGGTCTACGAAACCACAGATCGGGGTTCGAGTCCTCGTAGGAGTTCCAAAAAAGGTCGTTTAGTTCAGTTGGTTAGAATGCTTCTTTTACATGGAAGAGGTCATAGGTTCAAATCCTATAACGACTACCATATATTTCTGTAGCTCAGTAGGTTAGAGCGTTGCCTTGACATGGCAAAGGTCATCAGTTCGATTCTGATCAGAAATACCAGAATGTTTCCATAGCTCAATTGGAAGAGCATTTGTCTACGAAACAAAAGGTTCGGGGTTCGAATCCCTGTGGAAACGCCAAAAAAAATCGAGTTGACACTCGATTTTTTTAATTATTGAATTTAGTTTCAATATAAATGAAAAAATTATAATCTATTTATTAAAATTGAGTTTTAATATATTATAAAAATCATTCGTCAAAAATCCATTTTTATCATATTCTAAATAATCTATGTTTTTTATTTTTTTGAAGAAATCATATTTATTCCAACCAGTAATTTTGGATATGCTGTTGAAATCTTGAAAAGATAATATTCTATAATATAAATAATTATTATGATCTAAATCATAATCCAAAACTAAAACGTCTTCTTGGAAAAAATACTTTCCTCTTATTTTTTTATAAATATAAAATTCTTCTGAATCTTTTGTCAATATGTTGTTATAATTAAAAAACAAAGATTTAATTTTAACATTATATTCTTTATTTAATTCCAAGTAATATTTAAAGATTTCATTTTTAAAATCACAACTAGAAAAGAAGCTACTATTGTAGAATACATATGTTAATTTTTCTTTATTAGAATATAAATTAAGTTCAACATTTAAAGCCTTTTTATAAAAAATCTTAAAGAAATCAAGGTTAAAATCATATTCAACCTCTCTAAAAATAATTTTATTTTTTTTAAATTTACATTTTTCTTGAATTAATGGTAAAAGATTCAAAATAAGGTAATCAAAAAACGATTTTTGATTATTTATGGTTTGATAATCAGAAACAAAAGTTCGAAGATTAACACCAGTATCAATTAAAGAGAACAAAAAATCTTTTGTAGTTTGAATACAAGTATGATTGATAAGGTCAATTAAAAAAGACATCTCAGGATAATATTCTAAAACCTGTTCGTAAACAGCAGAGTTATTTTCTTTTTTAATACTGTGTTTAAGAAAATGAAGAAAAGTATCAATTTTATCCGTTATTTTACCTTCATAAGAATTATATTTATCTTCTGTATAATTAATTTTTAAAATTGAGTGAAAAACAATTGTTAAAAAATAAGGATTACATAAAACTGAATCATAAAATCTACCATAGGTTTCTTTTTTTAAGCTTGATCTTAATAAAAAAATATTATCCAAAAAAATTGTGTCAAAACAATAAACGTCACAAGCAAGATTTTCTAATTCAATGTCTGGATCGTATAAATCATTATCTATTTCATTTAAAAGGATATCAAATGATTCTTTACTTCTATTTAAATCTTCTTTAGTGATAGATATATCTCGTTTAATTTCTTTAATTGTATTGAGGTTTTTAAAATCATAAAGATTATAAAGTTTAGAATTATCATTAATAATATTTTCAAATAACAAGATCTCTGTCTCTGATTTAATTTTTTTTTCTGATAAAAATCTGCATAAGTTAAAAAAAGAAGGTGTAAAATGTTTATTTTCATGGGTAGAATCAAATAAAAAAGGTATGTCACGGTAATAATAAAACCTACCTTTATCGTAAACAAAAATAGAATAAAAAGAGTAAAAGGCTTTTAAACAATTTAAGTTTTTTATTTTAATGAAGTTTTCTATTTTATAAAATGGAATCTCCTGTGTAAAGCCAGTAAATGGATATTTATCAGCCAAAAAATAAGCTCTATCTATTAGTAGATTTCCTAGCTTTAAATAAACTCTTTCAAAATCTTGATAAAATTCAACAATTTTCTCGTCCAGAAAACCCTCTTCTTTTTTTAAATTCATACTTAAATCATGCAGTATTTGCTCGGTTTTAAAATCAGACTTTTTAATATTATCTAGTATTTTTTCATTTGAAATATTTTCTTTTAATTTTTGAAATTGCTCTTTAGTTGCAAACTCTTTGACTTTAAAAAGCAACATTATATTCTCATAATCATTATTGAAAAATAAAGCTATATCTTTTTCCGTAAATTCATTAAAAAGAGTGGAGACAAACTCTCTCATTGTATTGTCGTCATCAAGGTCTAAAAAATCAAAATTAATTTTTGAAACATTATTAAATAAAAAGTTTTTCGCTTCATTATCCTTACTTGATAGAAAAAGCAAAAACTTAAATTCATTTTTAGTTATATTATTAAAATCTATACTCTCTAACATTACTAATTTATCCATTTCATTATAAAAGGAGGAATTATACATAAAAAATATTATTTATTCAACAAAAAAAAGAAAAAATTAAAAGTATAAATAATTTTATATTTAAAATTGATGAACAAAAATTCAATAATTAAAGAAATTAAACAATAAAAGCCTTTTATTATTCAAATTATGATAAATATAAAAAATGGAGCAATAAATGAATATGTTTTTACTAAAAAAACCTGAAACTTTTTTACATTAAATCCCTCTTAGGTATTGTGAAACAGAAAATTAAGGAGGCCTTATGAAAAAATACAAATATTTCCTTATTACCTCGATGCTTATAGGATTAACAGCTTGTGGCGGTGGTAGTAGTGGTGAAAGTGCAGAATCAATGCAAGAAGAATCACAAGACGATTCTCAAGACGATTCAATAGACGATACACAAGATAATAATGACGATAGTGGAGCAGGTCAAACGTCATTAAATGTTCCTGATAATTATAACTTTGATTCTTCCAAGCAAATTTCATTAAATATAGGTGATAATAGTGTCAACTGTTCTATGGTTGTCTACGAACTTCCACCAGAAATTAGTGAATCTTCATATGTTCCAAAGTCTTCAGATATAATATTAGAATCAGAAAAAGTAGGTCCGTGTGAAACTGAAATGTTATTGAATATAAAATTAAATAGTTCAAAAGCATTAGTTGTTTTCAATGGCTCAAAAAAACAAATAATTGATTTAACAAAGGAGTAAAAAATGAATAAAATAAAATTATCTTTATTAACAAGCACAATGATTTGCTCTTTTCCTACATTGGCAATTGATTATGATAGTTATAGTGATGGTGCAGTTATAGCAGAATGTGGAGAACATGGGCTAATGACACAAATATCAAATAACAAAACATTTTTAAGAGCGATGTCTTTAGCAACGGGTGAAGTTGTGGATGACTTTGAATATCAACCTTATGTAAGAATTAATGGTGTAGGTTATAACACACTTGATAATCATTATTATGGAATGGATATGTCAACTAAAGAATTATTAAAAATAATAATAAAGAAAAATAACTCAGATGACGTAGATCTTCCAATAGATTATGAACTTGAAAGAATACCTTTGCCTGATTTGGTTGGTACAAATTATCGTCTATATGTAGCAGATGTTGTTAGTGGTTACTGGTATGGTTTTTCAAATCCGAATACCCTAATAAGAATAAATTTAAATGAAGGTGCTGATCAATACAATTTAGAAGTTGTAGGTTCAGGTAGTAATTTAAGTAATTACTTGGGTGATATGGCATACAATGAAATAATTGGTGAAGAAGACGTTACTGGTGATAATATGTTTTATGGTGTAGGTTCAGGTAGAAAAGGTGGAAATGCTGATTTGATTAGAATAGACCCAACAACAGGTCAAAATACAAATCTTGGTAATCTTGGAATTTCAGACCCTGGTTTTTTTGGTGCAACATACTTTGATAATAGCGGTAATTTATATGTAGCTAACAATAAAACAGGTAATGTTTATAAAATAGATATTCCATCCATAAATTCAGGAACGAATCCTTCTGACGCTATAACGTTATCTGCAAATGGATTTAGTGCTCAGGGTAATGACGGTGCAAGATGTCAACAAGCCGCACTACCAACAGAAGATTTTGATTATGGTCATGCACCAAGAAGTTCATCTTTATCAGGTCTTGATTTTTCTAAATCAAGATATGCACCAACCTATTCATTAGGTGAATCAGTTGAAGTTGATTTAAGTGATATCGTAAATATAGATAGCGATTACGGTCAGGATTCGGGTGATGACGGTGTATTCTTGGCTTCTGGAGTCACTTTACAGAACGCAAATGTGGAAGAAGATATGGTCACAGAAATAACAGTTAAAGTTAGTGGTGGCTTAACTTATGTTAGTGGATGGATTGATTTCAATAACAATGAAATATTTGAAAATAGTGAGCAAGTTTTAGACGCAGCATTAGCTTATCCAAAAGGTCACAAAATAATAACAACAGACGGTGATGAAATAATAACAACTGGTGAAACAAACTTTAACATAGATGTTCCGAATGGTGTAGAACTAGGAACAACTTGGGTAAGATTTAGATCTAGTGATGTTGATATGAAAATGTCACCTTACGGTGCTTCTGGTCCAGGTGAAGTAGAGGATTATCAAATAAATCTAACCAATACAATTCATGAAAATATTTATTTTCCTTCAAAAGACGGGTTTGCAACAGTAGCTTTTGAAGATAAATGGCCTGAGCAAGCAGACTATGACTTCAATGACGTGGTTATTAAATACAGACAAGAATTTATGTTTGAAAATAATTATTTAAGAAGAATAGATATTGTCGGTCAAGTTGCTCATTATGGTGCTAAATATAATAATGGATTTGGATTTGAATTAATGCAATATGATGATCCAACAAACTTTATAACTACTTCTCAAATCGAATCAAAAGTATTTGATTCAAAAATAGGCGGACCTTCAGAAACTTTACCAAATGTTGTATTAAGACATAATACGGAAGAAATTCAAGTGGACGTAGATCATGGTTTAGATAGACCAACAATAAGAAGACAGATAATAGTTCCAGAAGACGTGACAAATGATACCTTACCAGCAGTAGTAAGAATATTTGATGATATAAAAGAAGTAATCGATGATCCAAGTTTTGATAATACTTGTATATTCGATGAAAATGCTTTCTATAGAACAAGTCAACTTTGTGGTCTTGCAGGTGATGATTTGACATTTAGTGTTTCTATTCCAATAAAAGATTTAGAAATATCAAAAAATGATGCATTAGTTTTATTGAAACCATTTATTTTTTCTTCACCAAATGATTTAAGATATTCTGATCTTTTAGGTTATAACGACGTTGTTGATGTAAAAGATAGAAAATTAGAAATTCATTTGAAAAACAAGGATCAAACAGTGAACTCTGAATCTAGTTTATTATTTGGTAGTAGTGCAGATAGAAGTAATGGTTCAACTACTTTCTTCTTAGATGATAATGGCATGCCTTGGGGTTTATTATTCAGTCATGAATGGTATCCACCACGTTTTGGATTACCGATTACAGATGCTTATCCAAAATTCAGAAATTTTGTTGAATCAGGTGGGACATTAGATCAAGACTGGTATACAGAAGAAAACAGATTATCAACAGTAAATGATATTGTTTCTGATGCGGCAAGTGCTGAACCTTCTGAATAATAAATAAAACATAATAAAAAGATCCTTCACAAGAAGGTTCTTTTTTTATGATAAATCTAAAAAACAAATATTTAATGTTTTTTATTTTAAAATCATTGACTATTAAAAGAAAAACGATTATAATTTAGTAATCATATAAAAAACATTTAGGAAAAAACAATGAATATTAATTTTATATTTAAATTTGAATCTGAGGAAGAAGAACCGTAGACATGAACACCCTGTCTTGCGGGAGTTGTTCGTGAAAGAAAACTTCCAAAGACAAAAATAAAATACAAAAAAATTATTTTAGACCTTTGGAAGAACCAAAGGTCTTTTTTTATGCGCTAAACTTGCGTAGGGTATACTATTAAAAAAACATAAGTGGTTGAAAACAAAACAAAAAAATAAAAAAAATTTTAAAAAAGTATTGACAAGAATAAATTAATGTCTTATACTTATAAACATAAAGTGAGAAACACAAAACAACAAGTTTCAGCTTTACCAAAATTAATTATATATAGAGGAATAAATTATGTTTACTGTTAGATTTGAAGAACGAGAGGAAAATTATACTACCTAAACAATTCACACATGTGTCTTGGAACGGTGGTAGATACCAAGACACTTATGAAAACAACAGTTTTAAAGACGTCTTGGTTTTAAAATCAAGACGTTTTTTTATTTTTAACATTTTTAAACACTAATTATTCAATTAAAAGAGAGATTACAATTATGAAAATTTTATTTATTACATTTGAAGAACGAGAGGAAATTTATATTACCTAACTAAGATAATAATAGTCTTGGTGACGGTGATAGAATCCAAGACGCTTAAAAAACGATTGTATTGTTTTAAAAACGCCTTGGAATCGATTCTAAGGCGTTTTTTTTGTTCTCTTCGTCTAGTAGGTTAGGACGCAAGACTTTCACTCTTGAAACATGGGTTCGAATCCCATAGAGAACACCATATAAATGCTCCTGTAGATTACTGGTTAGATCATCTGCCTTTCAAGCAGAGGGAACGGGTTCAATTCCCGTCAGGAGTACCAAAAATATAAAGATCCTATCGTCTAGTAGGTTAGGACACAAGACTTTCAATCTTGTAACACGGGTTCGAATCCCGTTAGGATCGCCAAATATAAATGCTCTTGTAGATTACTTGGTTAGATCATCTGCCTTTCAAGCAGAAGAATCGGGTTCGAAACCCGACAAGAGTGCCAAAAATTAAGATGCACCCATCGTCTAAATGGTCAGGATGCAAGACTTTCAATCTTGTGATACGGGTTCGAGTCCCGTTGGGTGTACCAAAAATGCTAAACTGTCTTCTAACGTAAGAAATGTTGACAAATGAAAATATAGGTTCGATTCCTATCAGTTTTAGCATTATACACCTATCGTCTAACGGTTAGGATACAAGACTTTCAATCTTGCGGTGTGGGTTCGATTCCCACTAGGTGTACCAAAAAGTTTACTCCTATAGTTTACTTGGTTAGAACACCTGCCTTTCAAGCAGGAGAAACGGGTTCAAAACCCGTTGGGAGTGCCAAATATGAATGCTCTTGTAGATTACTTGGCTAGATCGTCTGCCTTTCAAGCAGGAGAATCGGGTTCGAAACCCGACAAGAGTACCAATAAAATACACCTATCGTCTAAATGGTTAGGATATAAGACTTTCAATCTTATGGTACGGGTTCGATTCCCGTTGGGTGTACCAAAATAATGTTCCCGTAGACTAACGGTAGGTCACATGACTTTCAATCATGTAGTGCGAGTTCGATTCTCGTCGGGAATACCATAGTAAAATTTCATAAAAACAAAAGGAGTATTATAGTATGAAAAATATCAAAGATATGGTAAAAAATAAAAAAGTTCAGTTTGTTCATTTCAGAGCAGGAGAACTAATTTATAAAACAGAATGTGGTTTTGAGTTTCCAATTCCAGTATCAGACACAGGAAACGCTTCCTTCCTACCAGAAGATAATGCTATAAAATTCATGCGTTGGATTAGAAAACAATTAGAACTACAAGAGAACTAAAAAAAACCGTAAAGATAACTCTTTACGGTTTATCTTTAATTGTAATTAAATACAAAGATAATTAAATTTTGATTTTAAAAGCATGTTCGATTCTAAACTGTCACACATAGGTTTTAAAAAATCTTCTTTCTGATATTGTTTGTATAATGCTCCAATCTTTTGTAAATAAACATAATCAACATTTTCACTTGCCTTTAAACAAAGATCATCGCTTTCTTTATTAACAGTAAACTTGTTACTAAACAAAGTAATTGATACAGGATATTCAGCGTCTGATAATTCAAATTCAATATGCATTAAATCCAAGTTAGTATAATTCGATAACAAATCCCTTTTGTTATAAAAATCATCATAAGAATTAAATTCAAACACCTGACCACCTAACAAATTGACATCTTCAAAATCACTGCATTCTTCAAATGAATCTAAAACAATATTTTTTGAAACATTTTCTTTAGATAAAAGATATTGCCAAAAACTTTTTTTGTCAGGAGTGTTGATAAAATTAAGATTCAAATAATATAAACTATTTTTTATATCTTTATCTTCTAAATAGTTATCTATTAAAAACTTGTTAGTTTTTTCACCTAGTAATGCAAGTAAGTACTTTGAAGCATTTTTAACCTGAATATCATCGCCACTTGCTATTTCTTCTAGAGTATTAATATCTTCATTTTTAGCCATTTTAGCATAAGTTTTTAACTTTGTGGTATCATAACTCCAAGTTAAATCTTCTTTTGTTTCAACACTATCAATAATAAAATTAACCCACTCTTCTTTAGTAAGTGCGTTTGCTTGCAATGAAAAAAAAACACTAAGTAAAATAAATATTTTTTTCACTAAAAATTCCTCTTGATTTTTTTATTTATTCATTTATGATAGCTTTAATTATTAAAAAAGCAATGGATAAGTTTGATTTATTCTGGCTTTATAGTATTATAGTAATCAAGCATATAAAAAGGACAAAAAAGTTGAAAAAAGGTTTGACTTTTATTTTTTTTAAATGCATAATCAAAAACGTAAAATTTAGTCGTAATAATAGTAGAGGAAGAAAAAATTATGCAAAAAGGTTTTAATCAAGTAATTCTTATTGGTAATCTTGCCTCTGATCCAGAAATCAGAGAGATCAAGGAAGGAAACAAAGCAGTAACACTAAGTGTCGTAACAAGCGAAACTTGGAAAGATAAAGAAACAGGTGAAATCAAAGAAAACCCTCAATTCCACAGAGTGGTTGGTTTTGGTTCAACAGCAACATTCGCAAGTTACCTTAAAAAAGGTCAACCAGTTCAAGTTGTAGGTATGCTAACTCACCGTAAATACACAAACAATGAAGGTAAAGACGTATACATTACAGAAGTTATGATAAATCCTATGAGTGGAGGTCAGCTACAAGGCATTGGTGGACGTAGAGACGGAGAGCAAGCAGCAGCACCTTCAAAAGCAGCACCGTCACAACCTGCTAAACCGCAATCGGCTCCAGAGCCACAACAAGCAGCACCACAACCACAATCGGCTCCACCAGTAGATGATGATGATGACGACATCCCATTCTAAGAATTAGAATTATAATAAATAAAGTCAGCTTCGTAGCTGACTTTTATTTTATCTATTTAAGTCCTAACTCAACATTTAGAGTTCCAAAATCCCTATCAAAATCGTAAAAAAACAAATATCTTCTTAAAAATTCTTTTTTCATTTCTCTTCCACATGCAAAATACCAAAAAAAACTAACAATAAAAAACAAAAAAGTTAGAAAACCAATACTATAATACTCAAATTTAGACATAGAAACAAAAAAAAGATAAGTAGAACTAATTAAAAATAAAAAATTAAAAGCATATAAAAAAGTCTTTCTAGGCTTAAGATCCATAAATACAATATCTTTTATTTGATCTACTGTTTTTAAATTTATATTATTTTTAAAATAAACGTCTATCGTTTTTAAATATTCAACAGCAAAATCTTTATTGTTTAGAATTTTAAAAGACAATAATAATTTGGAAATAAAAAAAGAAACACATAATGAAAAACTAAAAGAAAGTAAAAAAACACCAAACTTAGAATAAAAGTTAGTAAATATATTATTATTTTGATTGATAAACTCTATAACAAAAAAATTAACAAATAGAAAAAACAATGGAGATAAAATAAATCCATTAATAAGAATGAAGAAAAAAAGATATTTATCCACTTTAAACATTTTAAAACCCTTTTTAACATTTGTTTAATAATATCATTTTCTCATATAAAGAATAAGAAACAACAAAAAAAAGACTCCTCGGAGGAGTCTTTTATATTTTAATTATTTTTTATTTTGACTTTCAAGTTTCTTTTGTTCATGCTTTTTCAAGGCAGTTTCAAAATATTTAACCATAGGGTCAAAAACTTCAGCAAATTGTTTATCCTTTTCAGAAATAATTTTAATGAAGTTTTCTTGCATATCTTCAATTCTCTTAGAGAATAATTCAATTAGTTTTTCTTCACTTTGATTTTCTTTAATATTTTCAATCAAATGCTCTAATTGTGCTAGATAAAGCTCGTTATTCTTTTCTTCATTAACCTTCTTTTCTTTCTTAGGTTTATTATCTTTAACAAGTTTAAGAATTTCAGTCATTTCAGCTAACTGCATAGCCACTTTTTGCATAGAATCAGCGTCATCTCCGCCCATTTTTCTATTTTTATTAAACTCAGAACAAATCATATCCCAACGTTCTTCTTCATGCTCATTTAATTGCCCCATTAATGATTTTAATTTAAGCATATTAGATTCAGCACCAGACGTTAATGTTTGAGATTCACCTGTATAATGATCAACAATTAAATTTGTAATTTCATTGCTATTCATTGCAGAAACCAATTTCTCAGTCATTTTGTTCATATTACGATAAGAACCTTGAAGTTTAAATGGTGGTTCTACACGATATTTATCATTAGCAGCAGCAGATTTAATATATTCCATATTAACACTAAATACAACTTCAAGAATTGAATCCATATGTTTAAGCACACTTGTGATTTCATTAGCTTCTGCAGGAGAATAATTGAAATCAAACTCGTCTAATGGAATATTCTCACCTCTTGCAAGTTTAACGAATCGATAAACATCTTCCATTGTTCTAGTAGCAAGTGGAGCCAATACTGAATTTGAAGTTAATGAGTTTTCGATATAACTTAACTTAAATACGTCTACCTTACCACCTAAGATATCACCTAAATTATAGATATCGGCACGGTTTGCTAACATGTCAGGAATCTTAAATGATTCACCTGTTTCAGTATAAGGGTTTCCTGCCATTACAACACAGAATCTTTTTCCTCTCATATCATAAGTTTTAGTTTTACCTTCCCAAACACCTTCAACTCTTCTTGTTCCATCACATAAAGAAATAAACTTCTGTAAGAATTCTGGGTTAGTGTGTTGAATGTCATCTAAATAAAGCAAAACATTACTTCCCATTTCAAAAGATAAGTTAATTTTATTTATTTCTTTTCTTGAAGTAGAGTCAGTAGCTTCTCTTGGATCTAATGAAGTAACACTATGACCAATAGAAGGACAATTAACTTTAACAAAAACTAAACCAAGTTTGTTAGCAACATATTCAATTAATGTTGTCTTACCATAACCAGGTGGTGAAATAAGCAATAATAAGCCCATTAAATCACTACGCTTAGTGTCACCAACAGTACCAATTTGTTTTGCTAAGTTATCACCAATCATAGGGAAATAAACTTCTGAAATTAACCTGTTTCTTACAAAAGAAGTTAATGGTTTAGATTTAAAATCTTCTAAGCATAATTTTTCTTTCTCAGATTCAGATACTTCTTTTCTTAACTCAACAAAAGCTTCGAAGCTTGGGTAAAAAACGTCATGGTGATATTTAAGTCGATCTAGAAAACCATCCAATGTAATTGATTTACTACCTTCTTCAACACTTCTATGCTCTCCAATCAAACCTTTTACTTTAATGTTAAGGTCAATTTCTTTTTTAACGACTTGAACAGAAGATTTTTCTTTCTTTTGTTCTCCATGACTTTGAATAAATAATGCTGCTGCTTCATAAACGAAATCCTTAAGCTCAACTTTATTTTCAGAATTAACATAACTGCTAATCCATAAAACAACGTCTTCAAAGTAATCAATGTATGTTCCATCAAAAATTATTTCAACTGATTTTCTTTTTAAGAATCCTTCAAAACCTCTCAATAACTCTTGCGAGTTATTAGCCATTTCAAACTTAGAGCTAACAAGAAGTCCTAAGAATGCTTCGATGCTAGTATTTAAATCAGAATCATTTAAATTAGGCAGTTCGTTCGTGCTTTTAATAGCTACTTCTTGAATTAAACTATTCCAAGACTCAACGTTATTCAATAAAACTCTTAATGAATTTGCATTTTTAGCTTTAACTTTATATTCATTAATAAACTCTTCTGTTTTTGAAAAATATAAAGCCAATGCATAACTTCTACATTTTTGTGGTAAAGTCATACTACCAGCTCCAATATAAGCTTGCAAAATTGGAATTAAGAACAATTCTGCGTCATGATCATGTACACCTTTAATGTAACTGTCTTTATATCTAGAACTAGAATATTCATTGATGATTTTACCTAAATTACCGTCTTTTTTCGCTTCTTTAAGTTTTTCAATGCTGAGTTCATTGCTGTTATTTATGGCATCATTTAAGACAAGGTATGCTAAATATTCAGAACGATAAACTTCGTCACTTTCAGAAGGTAACTCACTATTCCACAAATGACTTAATTCATTAATTTTGTCATTATTGATTTCTTGATAATATTCAGTAGAAGTCAAATGAGAAACCATTTTTCCATCTTTATTAAGAATAGTTAAATCAAGTGGAGCATGGTTTACAGCAAAGTCATGTTTACCCATAACCATAACTTTACCACCTTCTTTAAAAATATCTTTATTATCTCTTAGAGATCTCATAGACATATCTTTAATTTTATTCAATTGACTTTGAACTTCTTCTGATTGAACCTCACCACCCACTTCTTTGATGTTTTCAATTAAGGATAGAACTTTAAGTACACTAGAATCAGAAGAGAAATATGTATTCAAAGCGTCCAAATTGTCAAAGCTTTCTACTTTTTTCGTTATGCTATTAAGATTAACATTAGCAGCACGAACTAAATTAGAAATACGTTTTTGAATGTTATTAACAAGTTGCTGTTTATGAGACTCGAACGCACCTCTAACCTCTTCTCGTTTTACATAAATTTCTTCTAAGTATTCATCAAAATCTGAAAATTTGGCTTCTAATTTTTCAATTTGTCCAATAACATTTGAAAGTTCATGGTCACAAGCGTCAGGAGTGTCTGCATTTCCGATACCATTAGAAACACTTTGAGAAAGCAATTTAAATTGAGCAGCGAACTCAACTTTTGCCTCTTTTGATAAGAAACCTTTTCTTAATGTTTTTAGTTTAGCCGTTGTTTGGTTTAGTTTAGAAAAAACTTCTGAAACGTGATCAAGAATCATTGACGTAATTGTTGAATCTTTAGCTTCGATATCATTAATCTCACTGTTTATCGTTGAGATGTTTTGATTTACTTTTTCAAGTTCCTCATTTAATGGTTCAACATCAACAACTTTTTCAACTTGCTTCATTTTTAATTCAATTTTTTCAATACTCTTGAAATAATCATCAAATGATTTTTTATCTTGTAATAGATTCAATAGTTTGTCATTAACAGAAACTTTAACTTCTTCAATTTTACTTTTCATTGTTTCAATAGCGTCAACGTCGATATATCGTTGAGATTTAATTGAAATCAAGTGACCAATATGTTGATTAATTTCACCCAATAGAACAACATACTCAGTTGCCTTATCAGGAGAAGCTAGTTTAACTCTACTAATTAATTCATCATGCACTTCTTTTGTTTCATTAAGAACACTTTCAGCTTGTTTTTGAATGCTTTTTACTTTTTCGAATTCATCAATAATAAGCTCAGAAGTAGCCATTAATTCTCTTAAGTCAGCTTCTAATGATTGAACTTTTTCATCTTTTAGCCAATGGTAGTCATCGATTGTTTTTTGGCTTGACTTTATTAAACCTTCATAAATAGAAGTAGAAACTTCTTCTTTCTTAGAGAAGTTAATAATATCATACAATTCAGAAATAGCTGAAACTAACTCTGCATTACCTATATTTATTAAAAAACGATCTCTTTCTTCTAAATTTCTTAATTTCTCTATTTCTAGAAAATATTCTTCAGAATAGAAGGGAGTTTTCCAAACTGTTAAAGGATGTATTTTTGAAGCAACTTCATTATCACTATGTCTAAATATCATAATTTGCCCATTTTCATAGACACTGTAACCATGACCATGAATAGGATTATCAACCGATTTATTTATTAAATTATATGGGTAAAGCACATAGCACTGTTCTGTTGGATCAAAAAAGATGAATAAATGGTCTTCACCATTAGGAGAACGGATTTTACTAAAATATTCTAATCCTTCTGATTCATTTTCAAAAAATTTACAAACACCATTGGTTAAATAATAACCGTCAGGAAAGATAACGCCATGATTTTCAGGAAGTTCGACACAAGCTTTCGCTAGTGAATCGGCACGAATAACGTCTTCTGTTATTGTATTAAAAATAAAGTATCTGTCGTCTTCATTATATGGTTTAACTTTTAAAAGAATTAAATCACCAACTTCTGCATAAGAGATTTTACCGTCTTCCAGTGCTTGCATTTTATCTTCGACAGGTTCTTTGTAAATTTCACCGCCAACTTCTGTATTATTTTCTATTTTAATAGAAAGATCACCACCAATAGTTTCAACAAAAACTTTGTCTAAAATAGAAACATGTGGGTTATTGCCTAAAACATGATCTTTTCTTGTTGTTTCGATCCAATCAAAGCAGAAATTATCACCAGAAGTAAATTCTTCGTGTGCTCTATCGTTTTCATACTTAACTTGATCATCTTTAATATTGAATTTAAAAACTTTTCTATCTGAATAACTAGAACCAATCTGAAATGAAAGATAAAGACTGTTTTGTTTTCTTGAAATCTGAGTTAATTGATTACCTTTATAGTAAGTCATTAATGTTTTAAAAGCAGAAACAAACTCGGAGTCATAAAGGAAACTCTGTTTAATATCAGATTGAACTAATTTATAATTTCCAGCTTCCTCCACTAAATCATAAAGATAAAAAACGTCCTCAACCTGAACACTTGTTTTCATACCAACACTAACTTGATAGCCAACTAATAGTTGACCATTAACTTGTGCCATATCAATAGGAACACAATTATTCTCTGTTCTAATTTTTATTTTACTTAAAATTTCATTTTTAGAACCACCAAATTCTTTAATTCTTTGTTCATTAAGTTTTTCTACTTTTGTAGATAATTTCTTGCCTTGTTCTAATAATCTATCTCTGATTATTTCATATGAGCCACCACTCTTAACAGCGTCATTTACAGCATTTTCATTGCTCATTTTTTAAATAACTCCTTGCTTATTTTTTTATAATTTTGGTAATAAACCCCTAACCAAAGGGGTTTATTATATTATTATTTACCAAATACGTCTTTCAATTTGTTAAATATTTCAGGATTTGAAGATAATGCTTGTGCAATAGCAACATTACTTAAATCACCTGTTGATACGTCAGAAGCTTGTAGAACTTCTTTAATATCGTTGATTAGGTTTTCGTCACCGTCTTTGTAGCGTTCAGCAGCTTTTGACAAGTGCTCAGAACTACTAATACGTGCGTCTAATTTCTTACCACCTAAAATAGCTTCTTTGATTGCAGCGATTTCGTCACCACCGAATAGAGTGATATCAGCATTAGATAATGTGTCACCCATAGCTTTCGCACTTTCGATACCAACTTCTTTGTCACTTTCAACTTGAGCAAGACGAACTTTCTCTTCCATATCAATTTGACGTTGCCACTTATCGAATTCACGGCTTTCTGCTGAACCAGCTTCTGCTGCTTTAAGAACTGCTTCTTTAGCTTCCGCTTCTGCTTTACCAACAAGTTCAACTTTACTCGCTTCTGCTTCGCCAACAAGCTTAATAGCTTCTGCTCTTTCTTTTTCAACTTCAACTTCTGCTAATCCAGTAGCTGAAATATCTTTACGTTTTGCTTCTGCAAGTGCTGAAATTGCTTCTGCTTCTTGTGTATCTTTGTAAAGTTTAGCGTCTGCATTAACCTTATCACGTGCAGCATTCTCTTCTGCTGATAATCTTTCTGCTTTTGCTCTTGTGATTTCTTCGGTTTGTTTAGCTTCTGCAGCAGCTTCTGCATCAGTAACTTGAACTTTCTTCTCACGATTTGCTTTTTCAAACGCACGTAAGTTATTTGTCTCTTCTTCTTCTTTTGCAATTTTACGTTCGATTTCAACACGTTGAGATTGAACATCGGCAACTTCTTTCATACCTTGTTCTACAACAAGATCTTTTTGAATGTTACCTTCTGCAACTCTTTTAGAAGTTTCAACTTTTTCAAGTTCCTCTGCACGAGTAACATCTTCTGCTTGAACTTTAAGTTTCTTCTCATTATTTAAAGTAGCAACTTGGATTTCAAGTTTCTTATGCTCTTCAAGAATACCTTCTTCTTGTTCACGTTTAATAAGAGCTTCTTTTTCTTTAAGTAAGAATTCTTCACGTTTCTCAGCCGCCATAGCTTTTTCTTGTGAGTTAATAATATCAACTTCACGCTTATTAACAGCTTCTGCTAATTTTTGTGCTTTATCTAACTGAAGACGTTCTTCAACTGCTGATACATTTTTCTCTTTAATTCTTGTTTCTTCGTCTTGACGAATAACATTCGTTTGAACATTTCTTTGAGAAGTGATTTGAGCAATTTTTTCAATACCTTCTGAATCTAGAACGTTATCTTTATTGTGAGCTTCTAACGCAGTTTGCTCAATTTTATCGATAACAACGTCATAGATTTTAAAGCCGTCCATTTCTTCACCGATTACTTTAATAACCTCTGTTCTAAATTCATTTCTTTGTTCAAATAAATCAACAAAATCGAACTTTTTACAAGCTGTTTTCAAAGCTTCTGAAAACTTAGGTGAAAAGTGCTCTTTAAGAACTTCAATATCACTTGCTTGACTTGGTTTAAAAGTGTTCGCTACTTTTTTAACGTCTTCAACATTTGGATTAACACCGATATAGAAATCAACTTTTAAGTCAGCACGAATGTTATCTTTACAGTGTAAACCTTCTGTTTCTTCTGTATCACCGTCAGAAGCACCAATACGAATAATAGAAATCTTCTTACGTGTAATATCCATAAACTCAAAGCTGTTAATCACAGGCCATACAAAACCACCTGTAAAAGACGCTTCAACTTTATTATATCTGTTAATGATTATGGCAAAGCCCTGTTCCTTAACTTTCTTATATCTACTTGCAAAGAATATTGCTAGTAAAACTAAACCAGCAATAGACGCCAAGATCATAATTATAGTTGCACTCATATATATTTTTCTCCTTTTTTATTAATCATACTTTTCTACTAAAAACTTATTTTCATCATTTCTTAAAATTAAAACTTTATCACCTTTATTTAAAACAAGATTATTCTCGGTATAAGCATTTAATTGGTGTTCGTCATTATTTACATCACAATTAATAAAACCACCTTTTTCAGAAACTGTTGCTGAAGAAACAACACCCTCTAGACCAATGTAACTTATAATCTCTTCTTCTTGCGAAGCATATTTTAAGAAAGGTTTAATCGTTAAACCTGCTGCTTTTGCACATAAGTAAATATTTGCGAAAGCTAATGAAATTGTTAACAACTCATTATTAAATGTCTCTCTAACAAACACTAGTGATAATGTTCCATACATAAAGAATAGAAACAAAAACACAATAAGTGGTGCTTTAGAAACGTGAAAATGAGCAAAAAAAACTTTCAAACCATCTGAAACTTCAATAGCGTCTATATCAATACTAGTATCTGGCATTAAACCTGTTGCAGCAAAAAAAAGCAAAACAAATAAAACACTGAAAGGTATGCTATAAAAAGCAATTGGTGTTGAATAAATTATTTCAAAAAAACTTGATATATCCATTTTAATAAATCCTCCAAAATCTTGCAGTAAATTATCATCAGTTTAAAAAAAAATCAAGAGGAAAAACAAAAAAAAATAGAGCTAAGTAGCTCTAAATTAAAATTAAACACTATAACACAAAAAAAATAACTGTTTTATATTCTTTTTATTCTTATATTGCTTTTTGGTTTTGAGGCACAAGGTAAAAACTCGTCGTCTTCTTTATAACCGATAGCGTCAGGACTTTCTTCAACTTCTCCTTTTTCTAGTTTACAACGACAAGCACCACAAAAACCATCTCGGCACATAGATTTCATTGATATGTTTTTACTTTCTAAAAAAGAAAGAATGCTCGTGTTTGAGGTTGGATCGTATTCAAATTCTTTTCCCTCAACATCAATTTTAAATTTTTTATCTTCCATTTCATACCTCTTTGTAAATAAGTAATAACATTATATCAAAAAACAAAAATAAAAAAAGAGTCAAAAACTCTTTTCTTTATCTATACAATAAATTAATCGTTTTATTGTATTTTCTTTTAAATGTTTATAATCTGATTCATCAAAACTATATTCTATTTTTTTAATTATAGTCAAACCATTCCAGTTTTTATTTATTCCATCATTATAAAAATTTAACCAATCAATGACATAACCATTATCATAAAAAATATTAATTGCTTCTTCTAATAAAACTCCACGACTCTCAATGATAAAAAATAAATTTCCAACGACTTTTTTATCCTCAATCGTTTTTCCATATATTTTAGGTTTATGTTTATTTTTAAGTTTTACAGTATCTGTTTTGTTTTGTTTATTGCGTTTAGCGGTGACATAGGCAACCTCCTATTTATTGCATGTCTGTTTATAGAGAAGGAGAAGAGATTCAAATTCGTGTATCTCTCTTGCAAGATCAGTATTCTACCAATTGAAATAATTCTCCAATTTAATTTGGCACTCCCACAGGGACTCGAACCCCGATCTATGGTTTAGAAGACCACTGCTCTATCCTGTTGAGCTATGGAAGCATTTTTTTTGGTGGAGAATATGAGAATCGAACTCATAACTTCGCCTTGCAAGGGCGATATTTTCCCAATTAAACTAATTCCCCAATCATACAATTAAAAATTTATGTCAAAAGTATTGATTTATATGGTGGAGGTAAGGAGGTTCGAACTCCTGACCTTCTACGTGCAAGGCAGATGCTCTCCCAACTGAGCTATACCCCCCATATTTTTTTTTGGTGGAGAATACGAGATTTGAACTCGTGTCTCTGCCTTGCAAGGGCAGTATTCTACCAATTGAAATAATTCCCCAATTTAATTTGGCACTCCCTATTGGATTCGAACCAACAACCTACGGTTTAGAAGACCGTTGCTCTTCCAATTGAGCTAAGAGAGTATCTTTGGTGGAGATAAAGGGAGTTGAACCCTTGACCTCTTGCTTGCAAAGCAAGTGCTCTACCAGTTGAGCTATATCCCCAAAAATTTTATCTTTATTTATGTTTTCACTTTATGTTTATAAGTATAGTATGAAGCTTTTTACTTGTCAACACTTTTATTTAAAAAAAATTAATAAAAAAAACCCAATAAAACAAATACTTAAAAAAACTTTAGGTATTACACTACCCTACTTTTAACAAGCATAAAAAAAGTCTTTGTGAGTTCGACCTCTCAAAGACTTAATTATGCAGTTTAATGAGAGGTCATTCTTATGAACGAACTAACCTCTCGCAAGACGGGGTTAACTCGTCACGATGTTGGCTCTTCTCGCTGCTACATTAATAAGATGTTTTATATTCATTTTTTCCTCTACGTTTATATATCTAGTCATAATAACACTAAATAAAAGAAATAACAAGAAAAAAAACACAATCAATAAATAAAAAAAGAATAAAAAAAGAATAAAAAAAGAATAAAAAAGCTTGTATTATTACTTTAATATTGATAAAATAGGCAAATAAATTAATGGAGACAAAAATGACAACTGCGAAAAACCAAACCAAAAGCTCACAAGCATGTGAAGAAGTAGTAAAAGTTTTAATAGAAGCAAGAGAAATTTCTAAAACAAAAGGTATTGACACAATCCATATACTTCAAGCCTTAGAAAATAAAGATAAAAAAATAAAAGCAACAATTACTCATTCTGTTTTGCTTACTGATTTCTATGGTAAAGAAAAAAATAGACTAATTGAGAAATACAAAGGCTCTCAAATATCAGAGCCACTTAAAAGAATTATTATAGCTCATGGAAAAAATTATGAGGAATTCTTTTTCGCTATAATTAAAACAGATCCTGTAAAATCTCTTCTTGATGATTGTTATGCAACATTTGATAAAATTAAAGAGAATTATAATAAAAGTTTATTAGATTCAGGTGAAGGTTATAGTGAAGAAAATGATTTATCTTCATTCGGAAACCGTTTTGCAAAAGAATTTGCTTCTTTTGGTGACTCAAAATCTCTTCCAGTATCTTCAATGCTTTCAGATCTTACTCAAAAAGCAAAAAATGGAGAGCTGGCAAAAGTTGTAGGTCGTGAAGAAGAATTGTTAGATATTTATCAAATTTTACAACGTAAAACAAAGAGCAACCCTATTATAATTGGTGAATCTGGTGTTGGTAAGACAACTATTATTGACGCATTGGCACAAAAAATTGCTAAAAACCAAGTTCCTGAAAGTCTTAAAGGTAAAAAAATTTTAGAATTAGATATTTCTTCAATGTTTTCTGGTTCTAAATATCAAGGTGAGTTGGAGAAAAGACTAAAGCAAGTTATAGAAACATTAAAAAAAGAACATGGTCAATCGATATTGTTTATTGATAACATTCATAACATTCATGCGAATAGACAGGATAAAATGAATTTGGCAGATATGATAAAACCTGCGTTATCTCGTTCTGAAATTACAGTTATAGGTGCTACAACGAATGAGCATTATAAAGGGTTTGAAGAAGACGCTTCTTTTGCGAGACACTTTCAAACAATTTCGATAAAGCAACCAAGTGTACCAGAAACGATTTCAATCCTTCGTGGTTTAAAATCTCATTACGAAAATCACTATAAAATAGAGATTGAAGATTCAGCAATTATTCAAGCTGTAAAACTGTCAGGTCGCTATATTAATGATAGAAATTTTCCTGATAAAGCAATTGATATTATTGACGAAGCTTCTTCTATTGTAAGAATTAGTTTGGATTCAAAGCCAGTAGTAATTCAAAAACTAGAAAACAAAATCTATCAAAAAGAACTAGAAAAGAAATCTATTTCTCTTGATGGTTCAGAAGAAGCTGAATTTGAATTACAAAGACTAAATAAAGATCTTTTAATTCTTCAGGAAGATCTTCAAAAAATATTAGAACAAGAACAGCTAGACAATAAAGTTTTAAGGAAAATTACAGAATGTGAATCTGAAATAAAAAAATTAGAACAGAAAGCAGAAACAATTCAAGATTTAGAAGAAAGAATGAAGTTTGAAGAAGATAATATTCAAGTATTACGTTCTGAGTTAAATATGTTAAAAGATATTCCACTACAAGTTGTAGTAAAAAAATTAACAACAGTAGACGTATTGAGAGTAATAGCTTCAAAAACAGGTGTTCCAGTAGACAAAATGGCTGAGAGTGATCGTGAAAAGGTTCTAAACCTAGAAGAGAATTTAAGAAAAAACCTCATTGGTCAAGATGTTGCCGTAAATGCTGTTTATCGTGCAATTAAACGTTCTATGGCAGGTTTATCAGACGTAGATCGTCCAAATGGTTCATTTTTGTTTTTAGGTTCTAGTGGTGTTGGTAAAACAGAACTATGTAAGCAACTTGCTTATGAAATGTTTGGTTCAAAAGACGCAATTATTAGAATGGATATGTCTGAATACATGGAAAAAGGTACAGTATCAAAGTTAATTGGTTCTCCAAGTGGTTATCAAAATGCTGACGAAGGCGGTCTATTAACAGAAGCTGTTCGTAAAAAACCTTATTCAATAGTTCTTTTTGATGAAATTGAAAAAGCTGATCCAGAAGTCCTAAACTTACTTCTTCAAGTTTTAGATGAAGGTCATTTAAGTGATGGTAAAGGTAGAAAAATCAATTTTAAAAACACAATAGTCGTTTTGACTTCAAATATAGGTTCTGAACACATTAAGAAGAATACACCAAAAGAGAAAGCTGCTGTAATTAAAGAACTTGAGAAAAAAATGCGCCCAGAACTAATCAACCGTATTGACGAAAAAATTGTTTTTGAAGCGTTAGATAAAAATTCTTTACGTAAAATTGCAAGACTAATGGTTAAACCAACAATTGAAAAACTAGCAGAAAAACGTATTAATATTGAAATAACAGATAGTTGTTTAGATCTGGTTGTGGAAGCAGGTTATGAACCTAAATATGGTGCTAGACCACTTAAACGTAAGATTCAAACAATGATAGATGACAGCCTAACAGACTATATTTTAACAGGTTATCTAAGTAAAGGTTCTGATATTGAGTTAGACAGTTTTGAAGGTCGAGTTCAACTTGTTAATATTATAGAAGAATAAGCAATTAAAAAAACAAATAATAAAAATAGTTATCTTCTCAGATAGCTATTTTTTTTCTTTAATGATATAATAAAAATAAATGGAGAAAAAAATGTTCAAAGACTCTTTTTTTAATCAAAGAATAATACATTTAAATATTGAAAATGAAATCTTACTAAGAAATGAAAAATTATTAAATATTATTTATTCCTTCCTTGAAAAAAAGGGTTGGGGTATAGTAGAAGTTGACAAACATACTTTAATTGACGAAAAAATTAATTTTCATGAAAGCAAAAATAGAGACAAAAAGTACATGATTATCTCTAAAAAAGATATTAGATTTAATAAATTTATATTAGAACAAACAGTAGAAAAATCATATGTGTTAAAAAATGATTGTTTACATTGCACAAAAGATAGATTAACAGAAGAATATGACACAAAAAGATATACTTTAAGCTTTATTGACGAAGAGTTTTTAAAAATTGCCAATATGAAAGGCTTATTGTTCGACGAATTAAAATTAAATAAAGAACAAATGGAAAATTTAGAATTAATGTATGGAAAATAATATAATGGAAAACAGTTTTTTAATAATAGACGGTGATTCTTTTATTCATAGAGCTTATCACGGTTATAAAAATGATAGATTTTCAACAGAAAAAAACTTTTTGATAAAAGGTTTTATGACAATGATAACAAAAGAAATAAATGAAAGAAAACCAGAATATTTGGCTATAGTGTTAGATTTTCAAGGTGATTCATTTAGAAAAGAAATCTATCCAGAGTACAAAGCTAACAGACCACCAAAAACAAAAGAATTTTTAAGACAGGTTGAAGAAATACATACTTATGTAAAAGCTTCTGGTTTACCTTATTTTTGTGAAAAAGGCGTTGAAGGTGACGACGTTATTGGTTATTTAGCAAAAAAAGCACAATTAAAAAAATGGAAAACAACAATACTTACTGGTGATAAAGATATTGCACAAATAATAGATGAAAACACAAGGCTTGTAGATACAAGGTTTAAAAGAGAAATAAACATTAAAAATTTAAATGAAAGTTTTGGGGTTAATAAACCAGAAGAAATAATAGATCTATTAGCATTGCAAGGTGATAAAGCTGATAATATACTTGGGTTGGAAGGCTGTGGAGAAAAAACAGCTTTAAAAATAATAAATGATTTTGGCTCTATTAAAAACTTAATAGAAGCACCTGCCGAAAATATTTACTCCAGCATAAGAAAAACAGCAAGAAGTGAAACGAAAACTCAAAAAATAATACAACAAGTAAAAGAAACGCCAGAAGTTTTATTACTATCAAAAACATTAACTACTTTAAAAACAGATTTTGAAATGAACTTATCTATTTCAGATATAAAACCAAAAGCAGTGAGGTTTAAGAAAGAAAAGATTATAGAAATAAATACATTGAATAATTTAAACTATAAATATGTATTACCAAAAGTTTCAATAGATTTCTTTTTCGTTTAAAAAAGTCTCTTAATGAGACTTTTTTTAATAATATGTAATTTTTTATCAATTTCAACTTCTACGAGAAAACATAAATAAGAAACTTGGAGTATTCTGGAGATTTTCGATAGAAAAAAAGAAATTTGCCCAAGAATCTACATGTTTTGATATATTTTTTTAAACGTATCAAATCCTTTAATTATATTCTTCTAATTTATATTATCGAAAAAAAACTTTTTTAAGAAAAGACTTGATAACGACAACACTATTATGCTATAATATAACAAAACTTAATAAGGAAAAAAAATGAAAATATTGAAAACATTGAAAACATTATTACTTGTAACATTAGGATTATCGTTATCACAAACGGCAATGTCAGAACCTACCTCATTTTCAAATGCAAAAAAAACATTAGCAACGAAAATTTACACAGATAATGACGAAACTTTTTATTGTGGTTGTGATATGTATTATGCAGACAAAAAAGGTAAACCTTGGTTAACACCAAGTCATGAAGCCTGTGGGTTTAAACCTAGAAAACAAGAAAAAAGAGCCGCTAGAATCGAATGGGAGCACGTAGTTCCAGCTTGGTATTTTGGACACCAAAGAATGTGTTGGCAAGAAGGTGGAAGAAAAAAATGTAGAAAAGATCCAATTTTTAAAAAAATGGAAGCAAATCTTCATAATTTAGTTCCAGCAATTGGTGAAGTAAATGGTGATAGATCTAATTTTTCATTAACAATGGTTTCAAGCAATATAGCTTCACAATATGGTCAATGTGATATGGTCATTGATTTTAAAGCTAAAAAAGCTCAACCAACAGATGAAATTAGAGGTGATATTGCAAGAACATATTTCTACATGGCAGATAAATATAAACTAAGATTAAGTAATCAAGATTTAAAACTTTATACTGCTTGGAATAATTCAGATCCTGTTTCTAAAGAAGAACTTAGAATTCATAATCTAAAAGCAAAATATCAAGGTGAAAAAAACCCATATATTACAGGTGAAAAATCACCGAAAGATTTCAAAAACCCTAAAAGCAATGCTGAGATAGTCTATGATTCTCTCAGAGAATCAAATGTTGAAAGTTATTTATCTAACGATGAAAGAGATGCTTTAAAAAAGATAAAAACAGAGTTTTTAAAAGTTCTGAACCCAAGCTAATTTAAACATAAACTCTTTAAATACTCTAATTTGAAAAAAAGCTTTAAGTGATTTTAAATAATATTTAAAGCTTTCTTTTTTCTTGTTTAAAAAAAACAATTCATCTGCAATATAAGCATAGCAGTTAGATTTTGCTATACTGTACGTTCTAGGGTTGCATTCTTTTTTATATTTTTCTAGTATATTTAATACTGTTTTTTCATTGAATGTATTTTCTCCAAACAACTCTTTGTCCATTAATATTTCATTGTTAAAAGAAAATTTATAATTTTTAGCCATTTTTAGCCAAATATCCCAATCTTGATCTTTATTTAAATTTTCATCAAAACCACCTTTTTTCAATAAAGGTTCTTTTCTGATTAAAATGTTGTCAAAATCAATTAAATTTTCTTTAATAATAACATCAAATATATTTTTACAAACTTGTGAAGTTTTTCTACCGTTAATCATTTTTCTAAAAAAAGGATATTTTAAAAAATGATTACCTATGATGCCTTTATCATTATCAATTAATGCGATATTAGAAAAACATAAAACGCTTTTGTTGTGTTTATCTAAATTGTTGACTTGCTTTTGAAGTTTATTCCTTCGCCAATAACTATTCTGATTGTAAAATGTGACATACTTACCTTTTGCTAAATGTAATCCTTGATTTCTTATTTGATTGTAATTTAGTTCTTTTTTATTTTCCACAATAACAACATTAGGGTAATTGGTAGATAAGTTTCTAACAATTAAAGCTGTGTTGTCTATTGAATTGTTATCTATAACAACAATTTCATAATTAAAACTAACTTTCTGTTCTAGTATATGTTCAATAATATTTTGAACCTTATACTCTTCATTTTCTACTGGAACAATAACACTTACTTTCATTTTTAATCTCCTAAATAAAAAGAATATAATAAATGAAAGTAATTTATAGTTTTTGATTTCATTTAAATAACAATATAAAGAAATATAAATGGAGAATAAAATGATAAAAATAGCAATTAATTATGAATATGAGATTCCAGAAAAAGAAGATTCATATAAAAAAACAAAATTAGAAGTAATCAATTCATTGCTGAAAGAAAAAGAAGAAATGAAATCATACTTAATGAGCAAACAAGAAGAAATAAATGATGCTATCGAAGTTCTAATAAAGGGAACTAATATAACAGAGGCTGAAAATTTTATTAGAGAAGTGTCCAAAACAATGAAGGAAGAGTCTTTTGAGTATATAGGTGAAAAGAGACAAAAAAGAATAAATGATATATACATTGCTTATAAAGAAGTAATTAAAGGTGTTAAGACATTTACAATGCTTAATGAAAACAATATTTTTGAAGGAGAAGAAGAAAAACTGTTGTTGGTAAAAGCAGAATTGCAAAATGACATAAATGAATTAAACAAGCTGTTAAAAAAGGAGAATACAGATTTTGAAATAGAATTAGAAAATATATTAGAAAACAAAGACTGTTATGAAATTCCAATATGTGAAATACTGGAAGCTCTTAAAAAAATAAAAGGATTTTCAATTGTAAGATAAAAACAACAAAAAAAAGACTATCAAAAGATAGTCTTTTTTATTATTTTTAATGTTTATTCTACTGCTAGATCAGACGGTAGAACTTGTTTAGATTTTGGTTTTTCTAAAACTTCTTTAATGTCATGAATACGATCTTTTTCTTTAAAGCTACCTTCATAGTTTTCATATGTTTCAAGCTTTTCACCGTTCATAAGTTTTTCTACATCTTCACTTGTGATGACTTCACGAACCATCAATGCATCATGCATTTCTTCTAAAACTTCACCTTTTGAGTAAAGAAGCTTTTGTGCTTCTTCGTAACACTCAGAAAGAATCTTATTAATTTCAGCATCAATAGCTTCACGAGTTTTCCCTGAAACCAATGGTTCTTGACTATGTTCGTCACTCTTCCCTAATTGACGAATACCATTACCAATATCTGACAATCCCCAAGCAGTTACCATTTTGGTTGCATATTGTGTAGCTCTTTCAATATCATTGGAAGCACCAGTTGTTACTCCACTACCATCTTTTGCAGTAACCATCTCTTCAGCAATACGTCCACCAAGAAGAGTCATTATACGTGCTTTTGCTTCACCTTTACTTAGGCTGTAACGGTCTTCTTCTGGGAGATATACTGTTACGCCTAGTGCTCTTTCACGTGGAATAATAGAAACTTTGTAAACTGGATCATGCAAACCTTCTTCTTTCATTAAATGACCGATAATTGCATGACCAGCTTCGTGATAAGAAGTCAAACTCTTTTCTTTTTCTTTCATAGCAAAGTTATTCTTCGCACTACCCATAATAATTTTATCTTTTGCTTCATCAAATGAAATCTTATCAGTTTCAGTTTTTTGAGAACGAACAGCACATAAAACTGCTTCATTAACAAGGTTTGCTAGATCAGCACCAGAGAAACCTGCTGTGCCTTGTGCAATTTGTTGATAATTAATATCATTAGAAACTTTCTTATTACGAGCGTGAACTTTTAAAATTTGTTCACGACCACGAACGTCTGGAAGCCCAACATTTACTTGGCGGTCAAAACGACCAGGACGAACAAGAGCGTTATCAAGAATATCAGAACGGTTAGTTGCAGCAATAACAATAATAGCGTCTTCTGAACCAAAACCATCCATTTCAACTAACATTTGGTTAAGAGTTTGCTCACGTTCTTCGTGTCCACCATTACCGCCACTTGAACGTTGTTTACCCATTGCGTCAATTTCATCGATAAATATAATACAAGGAGCATTTTTTCTTGCTTCTTCAAACAATTCACGAACACGAGCTGCACCAACACCTACATATTTTTCAACAAAATCTGAACCTGAAATTGAGAAGAATGGAACACCTGCTTCACCTGCAACTGCTCTTGCAAGTAGTGTTTTACCATTACCAGGAGGACCTTGAAGTAGAACACCGTGTGGAATTTTAGCACCTAATGCCCAATATTTTTGTGGATTTTTAAGGAAATCAACGACTTCTTCAACTTCAGCTTTTGCTTCGTCACAACCTGCTACGTCATCAAAAAATACAGGCTTACGGTCTTCTGCGTGAAAAGTTTTCTTTTTATTTAACCCTGTTTGATCTTGCATTTTATTTGATTGTTTAGAAATAATCATATAAATGAAACCAATAAATAAAACAGTCGGAAGAAGGTTAATAATTAACTTAGAAAAAAAACCAGCTTCTGGCTTAGGCTTATCTACAACTTTCACATCATTTTTAAGTAAGATATTAAGGATATCGTCATCACCAACAGAAGGTATTCTTGTTTTATATTCTTGTCCATTTCTTGTAGTGTAAAAGATATTAACATCTGAAAATGTTGCAGATTTAATATTGTTCTGTTCAGCAAACTCAGCGAATTCGTCATAACTAGTGACTTCTGAATTAGCTGTTGAACCTGCACTTGCTTGGCTTGTTTCACCACCAAACCCCATTTTAAGAATAAGTAGTGCGGCTAGAACAATACCAATTAGTTTTAAGTTGTTTTTAAGCATGTTTTCTCCTTTTCAATAAATCGTTTACAATAATACTATACATACAAAATCGTTGCAAGTTTTTTTTTGATTAACTCTAAAATAATTTGAAAAAAATAAATTTTAGTCTATTATATAAACATAAGATTACAGATAAAACAAATATTAGGACAAAAATGTTATTAGATAATATAAATTTCAAAAATGAAAATTACGCACAAAACACAACAAGAGATCTAATAGACGGTGTTAAAATAAAAAACATCGATAACAATTTTTTTTCCGAAATTGATTTAATATTAGAGTCTGAAAAAGAACTTTTAAGATTTAAAAAGAAAAAAAATGGTATTATTCAAAATTCCATTTTTAAGATTTCTACGTTATTTGGGACTATCGATAAAAAATCATTTAATAAAAAAATAGAAGATACTTTTTATCAAAACTTATTTAATGATTTAAAAGAAAATGTAATTATTTCTGAATTAGAGCGTTTAAATAAATTAAATGATGAAAATAGATTGTTTTTTAAGTTAAAAGATATAGAATACATTCTAGAAAATAAGCAAATAATAAAATTTATGAACGATAAAGGTTGTTATAAAAAAAACTTTTATCTAAATATTCTTGATTACATAGAAAAAGAAAAGCCTGTTGATATTAAGCATTATGGTAAAGGAAAAGTAAAAAGAATAAAAAGAGACATAAATGAATTAATGTAAGGAATAAAAATGGAAGTAGGAATAGCCTTGTTGTTAATATTGTTAGGGTATAACTTAATAGATAGTGAAGCTCCACAACAATTAGATAACAAAACAGAAGTAATAGAACAAACAAAAGAAGCAGATAAAAATACTGTTTTTAATAAAAATAAAGAACTTGATTTCCAAATAATAAGTCAAAGTGATTTTAGATTTTTTGAAAACAATTATCAAATTCAAGTAAAACAATATCACCATGAAGGAAAAATAAGAATAACTGATTCAATTTCTACCCTTTCGTTGAATTCAGCAAAAACATTTAAAATGGAAGACGTTTACAAAACGTTAGATAAAAACAATATTCCATATGAAGTATTCTTCGAATTTAAAACAAAATTGACACCAAACTTGAAAGAAACAGAATTTGATTCGAAGTATAAGATTGAATACTCAGAAAATTATTCAGAATCAAACGGTGTTAATTCTAAATTTGAATTTAATATAAGTAGTGAACAATTAATTCTGCCAACAAAACCTGTTTACATATCTCACAAAAATTATGAGTATGAAATAACATTAAAAGAAGTAAGTGAATCAGAAACCTTTAAAAACGTAGATGAGTTAGATTGTGAAAAAGATATTACTTGTGAAATATTAAAAGAAAATACAATTTTTTATAAAACAAATAAAAATAAACCAATTAAAATTAAAAAAACAAATAATCAAAGAAAATCTGAACCCAAGGAAAGACGTCAATTTAAAGAAGGAAGAAAAATAACATTTGACAACTATATAATACATAAAGTTGAAAAAGGTGATACAATAAGTGATATTGCATATAAATATAACTCTTCTATAACTTTAATTAAGAAAATAAACAATTTAAAAGATAGTACTCTAAAAGTAGATCAAGATATATTAGTTGCAAACAAAACAACAATTCTTCATAAAATAGGTAAAGGAGAAAATTTATTTAAGATTTCAAAGAAATATAATAAAAAGATGTCAACATTAAGAGAATTAAATGATTTAAAGTCAGATGTGATATATGAAGATTATATTTTGATAATAAACTTTTAAATAAAAACATAGATAAAAGAAGTTGCTCGGAAGGCAACTTCTTTTTTTTGTTTATTAATAATAATTTAACTAAAAGAAAAAAAAATATTTAAAAAATATAAAAATATTTTTAGCTATTTAAAAGTATTATTATGTTTTTTTATAATAAATATTAGAAAAATCAGCACAATAATGTTTGACACATTATGATACCGTGTTAAACATTATGATATAGGCAGACAGGGACATACACAGTCTAGCTTAATTTTTAATAACATTGTAAATAAATATTTAAGGAGAAATATACATGTTTAGTTTAATTATTTCAATCATCGCAATCGCATTAGTAGCATCACTAGCATTAGCTTCAATTTACTACGGTGGAGACGCATTCCAAGAAGGTACAGTTAAAGCAGAAGCTTCAACAATTGTTAACCAAGGTCAACAAGTTCAAGCAGCAGTTACTATGGCAGAAATCGATGACGTGACACTAGCTTCAGTTGCTGATTTAGCACCTACTTATCTAAAAGAGATCCCAAAGTTTGAAACTGCTACTTGGGCATTCGATGATGATTCTGATCCAAAAGCACTTCTTTTAGATCTAGACAACGAAGCAACTCTTTCTGATCTATGTAAGCAAACAGAAGCATTGTTTGACGGTAACGAAGCAGACGCAGGTTCTAAGAACGAACACGCATTTGGTTGTTACAATGACGGTTCTAGCAATATTGCATACTTTAAACTATAATAGTTTAAGTAAAAAAGAAAAAAAAGAAGAGAGCTTTCGCTCTCTTTTTTTTGTTTTAATTTAAAGATTACAATATTTTTGCGAACAAAGATAATGTAACTGTGTCTTGAATTTCATTATTTCTAATTAATTTTTTAATTTCTTCAATAGAAACTAGACGAATATTCTCAATCGTTTCTGTTTCTTCATGATTTGTGTCAATAAATGAAGATATCTTGGCATGAAAACAATGTATAATAGTATCTGAAAGATCTCCTTTGACTTCACCTAATGAAATTAAGTTCTCAAGACGACCACCAATTTCTTCTTCGACTTCAATTCTTGCGGTTTCTTCTGGTGTTTTATCATTCATTCCCATACCTTTAACAATTTCAATCAAAAAACCATTATGAGCATATCTATAATTATCCATAATAATAAATTTACCATTATACTCACAAATAATAGCGACACCATAATTTGGCAATCTTTCTGATAAACTCATTCTAAAATATTGACCTTTGATTCCACCATTAAATTCTACGTGATCATTGTAAACTCTTACAAAGCCATTATCCATAACAACATTCTCTTTGATTTTCTTAATCATTCAAAATTCCTTTTTTGGTTTAATTACTATATATATAGTAACATAAAAAAGATAAATAAAAAGCCAGATATGAAATCTGACTTTTTAATAAGACAATAAAATAAAATTATTTTGGTTTAGAAGCGTCATATTTTAACTTAGAATACAAGGCAGTAGCAACTTTTGCCGTTGGGACAGTTAATCCACCTATGACAGAACAAGCGTCATGTAAGTCTAAAGAAACACGCACATATTCAGGATTATCATAAATCATGTTTTGTGACTCTGTTTCTATATCAAGGTCAATAAACTCTCTTTCTTCTTTAAAAATATAACCCTCATCGTCTTCAATTTCTAAATCCTCGTCTTCTAACAAATAAGGATAACCATAAATATTAAGTTTATTGTTTTCTAATATATCCTTAGTAAGAAAATGTATTTTTGCACCTTGATCTTCGGTGTAAGGATTTATTTTTATACTATTAAAATTTAATTGAATAGCTTGTCCCAATGCAGATCTAGCCCATTGATAAGATAAATCAGTTTCTTTTTCACCTTTATGCTTAATTAATTTAATATCAACTTTATTACCTTTGTCTGGATTAATATATAAAAATAAAATAGCCATTAATCTTCTTCCTCTTCGTCCTCAATTTCCAACTCAATTTCATCTTCTAAATTAAAAGTAATTTCTTCTTCAACTTCAATTTCAATCTCTTCATCAAGATCAAAATGTTCTATTTCTTCATCACTTATTTCGATTTCAATTTCAATTGGCTGATTAAAATCATCAACAGCAATTTCAATATCTTCTATTTCTTCAAGTTCTGAATCATCGATATCGATAATAAAATCATCTTCAAAAATATTTTCTGATAAAATATCATTGGAAATTTCTATCTCGTGTGGGTTTTCTGATTTTCCATCTATTGTATCTTCACTATACAACTCATAACCTTCTAAGCTGTTACGTTCTTTTTTAACTCCAAAAGTAATATTTGAATTACTATTTAATAAAATAGTATCTAAAAAAGCTTCATGACAATAAATATTTAAAACAGGTAAAACTTTAATATATTCGTTTTTAAAAAAGCCCAATTCTTTTAAAATTTTTTCTCTTACTTTATTATCTGAAAGGTAAGAATAAACATTATTAGAAATTAACTTTGGTTCATTGTTCTGTCCTAATAATAAATAACCTTCTCTTTCTGAAAAAAGTTCTTGAACATTATTTTCGTTGAAGTTTGTTATCAGCCATTCTCCTTTTTCATTTCTACCATATTCATTTAAAGATAAGGAATCTCCGTAATCAGTAAATACAATATAAGAACCATTTTCTTCTTTTTGAAATGAAACATTTTTAAATCCTTCCGATGTAATTAAAAATATAGGTAGTTCATAATTAACAGGAATATTTTCTTCTTCAAATATTCTTATGTAAGTATGATATTTTGGCGATCCAATAGTAGCTATTTTGAAAACTTCACCATAGAAGCCTTGAAAAACAGGAAAGGTAATTTTATCATTTTGAATAAAATCAAAAAGATTATCGCCTGAAATTTCAGCGTTGTAGCTTGCAGCGAAATCTTTGTTTTTAGTTACATATGTATATTGGTCTAAATCCAAAAAACCTTGTCTAATTTCTTGTCTTAAACAAATTAAGCAATTGGGTAATAATTTTTTTAAATCTTCAATTTGTGTTATTTTTCTTGACATATAAATACCTTTAAAAAATGAACCTTGCTAGAAAAGCAAGATTCTGTTTTTTAATTTTTTCCAAAAAATATTCTATTATGGTCTGAATCACTAGAAAGATTCGGGATATTGCCCTTAATATTTTTCTTATCATTCAGTTCGTCAAATACAATACCATTAATTGCTCTTTGTATTCCCTCATCGTTTTTGGAATCACCATTTGAATGAGATACAGCTTCTGTTAAAATATTGAAAACGTCATATTGAGTTAGATTACCTTGTAAATGCCTAGCTTGCTCTTTATTACTAAAAGCACTTGGTTTATAATGATCTCTCAATGTACTCTTAACGTTTAATACATTATTCATACTTCTTAAATTTTCTACCATCTGAACAACCTCAATATCATATTGAGTGCTTTTTCTTAATAAACTATTATTTTGTTTTAATCTATTATTTATTAAGTTATGTGCGGTCATCATAGACTGCAGATTTGCAGGTTGATGAGACATATCTTTAAAACGATTGCTTAAAATCGCATTAAATTGTGGTTCCAACTGAACAGAAATGAAATCTAAATGCTCTTGGTATCTATTAACAAGAGGAACAGCTTTTGTTACAAATGACGCATTTCCAACCATACCATTATTACAAACCAATCTTTCGGCTTCAAGATTTATTAACAAATTTTGACTAAAAGGAGACCAAGAATAAACAAGTTTATTTTCAAAAACGCCACCATCACCTAAACCATCGACTTCAAGTTCGAATGTTTCACCAACACCACCTAAAAACTCACTTTTATCCATATTATTACATCTGAATTTTTCAAACATACCACTAACACCTTTGCTGTGATTACCTTGGTATGAAGTTGAACCTATGATTTCAGACAAAATTTTCATATCTTCTTGACTTCTAACAAAACCATTTCCATATGTAGAATCTTTATATTGAATTAATTTATCACCATTAAAAATGTATGTTCCACCGTTAAATTTTTCTTCAATGGTTTTTAAGCTCATTTGTGTAATTAAATTATTTTCAGAAGCTCCAAAAGGGAATGTGTGTGGTTTCTTTTCTTCTACTGCTAAGACCAATCTTACAGAATCACCGTGATTCTCGTCATACCAAACTTTACATCTGGCATTTTTTAACACTTCAAACATATATTCCTCCTAACTTATACTACTAAATATGTTACTAAACATTAACTTTTATTTTAGCATATCAAAAGGCTTTTACAAGCCTTCTTTATTTCTTAAACTACGATACTTAACCATCATAATATCATCTTCACTTTTACCGTTTCTAAAAGCAGATTTAACTTTCTCTTTTTCAATAAATCCACATTTAAATATTTGAGAAAATAAAGCAGTAAGATCTCTCATATGATTTAAATCTTTTTCAGCATGAATAAATCTAAACAACCATGCTAAACCAGTAAAAGGATGAAGTTCTATAGGATAACCAGAACGAGAATGTTCATAAATCTTTTCAAAAGAAATCATTTTTGTTTCTTTTATTATTTTGGGAATATTTAAAATCTCAGTTTCTTCATAACCATATTTTTCACCAATCATTTTACCAGCGTGTAAAACAAAGTTTAGATTTAAATATGAAGGATTCTCTTCAAAAGTAATACTGTGTAAACAATTTACTACTTTTATATACTCTTCTTCGTTCTTTTTAGAATCAACACTTTCTTCAAAAGCAAGAACAGGCGAATAACAAAAAATAGGATTATCAGAATCTCGATTAGGTGAATATTCTAAAATTTTGGCTTCTCTCAATAAAGCGACAGCTCTTGTGTCTTGCTCAAAATTAGCATAATTAACTGAAAAATCCAGTGTTTTGATAGCCTGAGAAGAAATATTTCGTTTAGATCCAATTGTTTTAATGACAACAACCGAATCAAAAGAATCTTCCTGTGATTTGATGGCTGATTCCTCGTTATCTTTATATTCACTTTTCCCAGCGTCATTAGTCTTTTCGTTGCTAATCTCAGCACCAATTTTGGATAAAGACAAATAGTTTGCATTTTGAAGTTTAAAAGCTTTATCTTCGGAAAGATAAGAAGTATCAGAATTATTTCTGGGATCATTTTTGTTTATCCAAAAAATATCTTTACCATTAATATAGACATCTTGCTGTGGAGGAACTATTCTAGCGATATTGTCCATAACTTTTTCTGTAACAGAAACCCAAACTTTATTTTCAGTATTGGTTAAAAACAAATTCTGAACTTCAATTGAAACCACTATATCACCATAATAAGCAATAGCAGCAAACTTACCTAAATCTTGAAATTCTTTCATGCTATTATTTTTAAAATATTGTCTAGCAACACTTTCATGGATTCTAACTTTACTAATTTTTCTTTTTTTGTAAGTACCTTCAATCGTTTTTTCTGTTTTATAAGGGTGTCCATCAATATCAGAAGAAACATAAAGGTAAGTGCTAGTAATCTTTTTCAATCTTACGTAATCAATGTGAAATAATGTGGGATCAAATTTTATCATAAATATATCTAAGCCTTATAGTTTGCCTTCTTTAATTAATCTTTTAGCTAATTCTTTAATTTCTTCTTTTGTCATTGTTTTAATTAATGGTTTAATATGATCTTCTGCTGCTTCATAGATCATTCGTCCAGTAACTTTGACTTTTCTTTTTACTTTCTCTTTTGTTTTAATGTTGTTTGTAGAAGAATTAAGCACAGGAGATTCTTTTTTATCTTCTTTCGCTTGCTCTCTTTTTCTTATTAATGCTTCTTCTTCTGTTTCAAATCTTGGGTCATAACCTAAGTTTCTTTTTATATATTCAAACCTTAAGTCAGAAGCCAACCCCCATTCGTCATCGAACCCTTCAATAATAAAATCATCCCAAATACGATTTTCAACAAATAACAATCTTCTAAATCTATATGAGCCGATAACTTGAACTGCTTCAACAGAATCATTATAAGGATTTTGAAATTCCCATATTGTACAAGGAGTATCAGGTCTTATAGCACGACCAACCAATTGTTCTTTTTCTGCTTTTGAACCGAACTGTCTTGCAAGAATAACGTCTGTGCAATTTAAAACGTCAATACCTTCGTCTACTTTTTTACAATTTATAAGAAACTGAATGTGACCTTTTGATAAATTATCCAATGCTTGATCTAACATGTCTTCTGTTGATTCTGTGCTTAACCATTGTGCAGTAAGCGTATTTCTTATGCACCATTGAAAAAACTTTTCACATTCATTATTTGTTCTAAAAAATACAATACAATTTCCCATATGCTTATGATATCTTTTCACTAAACTAATTGTAAGGTCTGTTTTGTCAATTTTGCCTGTATCAACAACGGTGTTGACACCAGGCTCAGAAATATAGCCTTCTTTTATTGCTTCTTCCTTTGATATAGGCATTATAAATTTTTCGAATTTAATAACAAGAGAATCTCCACGGTCTGGATTTGCAGTAAACCCAATAATAGGAATATCACCTAATTCATCTAACAAGTTTTGAATAGACATCATTGCTTCATGGTGAGCTTCGTCAATAAATGTAATATCCCAACCTTCGTCAATAACTTCTTGTGGAATAGATTTATAAGTGCTTTGAGTGATGAGTTCGACGTCAGGACAGCCAGCAAACTCTTGAGCAGCCTGTCTTAGAAGTCTTTTTTTATGAACAACAAATAATACTCTAATTTTTTTCTTTTTATCTATTTTTAAAGTTTCTCTAATATCCGTAGATAAAGCACATAATTTGGAGACTAATGTTTTACCTGTACCAGTAGGCATAATAAACAAAAGCCTCTTATGACCTTCTTTTAAAAAATGATTTAATTTTCTTATTCCATTGATTTGATAATACCGTGGTTCTTTATCAATATTTTGAACTAATGATAAAGGTTCTGGATTTTTGTCATTAAATATGTTTAATGTATCTTTTCCCTTTGACGATATCTGTATTCTTCTTTTTTCCTTCATCGATTTTCCTAAGTCTAATATGAGTTAAAAACATAACAAAATAGGCAAATAAAATCAAGTTATTTTTAAAAAAAAGAGCAAAGATTGCTCTTTTAATCATTGTTTTTTACAAGAAAAGATAACTTTTTGGGGAATTCACCCTCATAAAAATCTAATAATGAATTATAAAAATCATTATTTTCACAATGTTTCAAAACCTTGTGCTTAAAAGCCTTTCTTCTTTTTTCATTTTTCATTACGTCTTCATAAAGTATTTTTGCAAAATATTTTCCAAGAACATAGCTATAATAATTACCTGAATAACAAGAATCAAAAGAATGAATAAAATCATAAATCAATTCATTCTGCATTTCATCATAATAGCAGATATATTCATTAATAACTTCTTCTTTTATTTTAAAAAACTTATTTTCTGCGTTATCTTCTGAATGGATTCTTGCGTCAAACACCGCAAAAACACCATCATATAATGATAAATAACTTTCAAAGAAATAGTAAGATTTAAAAAAATCTTCCCAATATTTACCATTTATTTTTTCATTAGTAGTAGAATGAGAAGAAATCTCAATTAAAAAAGATTTATCTTCACTAAATAATTCCATAGTTGAACTAAAAATTTCACAAACATCTTTTTCAAAAATATCATATAATCCGTCAAACAAATACTCTGGCTCATTTAAAACAAATTCTACAACATGCCCTAACTCATGCATAATTTCTGCTGAATAATCCACAACTTGATCTGGTGAATGTATTTTATTGATAGGGCTAAGATTTAAATAATAAAAACCAGCATTATTTTTTGTAATACTTCTTATTGTTGAGACACTAGGGTCTATACACTTATAATCATAGTCTTCTGCATCAATTATTAATTTTGCTTTAAAAACATTTTTATAATAAACATTGTAATATCTATGACCATAATCTATTCTAGTCATATCAATTTCATCTATTTTTTCAAATCTTATTTCAAAAAGTTCTTCATACTTTTCAAGACATTTATTTAAAATCGTTTCTGGTTGATAGAATGATTGGAAAATCTCATTTTTATAATCTCTTAAACTTAATTTATATTTTGTAACATAATAAAATAAATCTTCATGTTTGATATTGTCTATATCAAAATTATCTTTAATATATTCTCGGAGTGTTTCAAAATCTTTGACAGATTTATCATAGTTCATTGCTTTGTTGTATTCTAACAAACTAAAAACATTTTCTTTCGTTGAAATTAAATTATCTTTAATGGTGTAAGCCAAATGATTTTTGAAACCTAAAAGATTAGCATTTTCACGTTCTATTGAAATAATATCAGTAGCTAATTGTAAATTATTTTGTTCTTCATTATTGTTAACACCAACATTGCAAATTAATGAATATGCTTTTTTTCTTAAAAATTCACTGTTAGAATTTTTAATAGCTTCAAGTAATACATTTTTATTATTTTTAAAATAGTAAGCAGTTTTATCTTTTTCTAAATAAAGTTCGATTTCTTTTGAGTCAAGAGTTTCTAAAGTTTCTTTTGAGATTCGATATTCATAAATGAAGTCGAGATTATATACATTGTCAACATATAAACTTTGTTTTTTTTCCAACTTTATCATTAATTCTAAAACACTCTCTTGCTTATTTTTACCTAAAGAGACAGTATCAAAAAAAGTTAGAAATTTCTTTTTAAGATCTTTTTCTTTTTTGTTGCTAACACTGAGAGTTTGGAAAAATTCATAAAAATCTTTCCTATTAAAAATCTTATCAACAAATTTTTCTATTTTATGCTGGACAATAATAGAATCTTCTTTAATCTTCGATTTATTTATAAACTCCCCTTTATAAGAAAAAAAGACAAGAGCTTCATAAAGGTCGTGAAATTCTTGATTTTCCTTATAATAATAATCAAAAAATTCACTAATATTAGATTTCTTTAAATTTTCAATCGAATATTTAATTGATTCCTCATATTTATATATAAACTCATAAATTCGTGAAATTTTTTCTATCTGATCTTTTAAGTATGATTCCATAAAAAAAATAAGCCTCCATTCAACTAGAAGACTTATTTTACTATAAAGTTTCTAAAAAATCAAATTATTTTATAGAAAACAAAACTTAAAGCCAAAACGAAAACGCCAAGTATAATTTTAGCAAAAGTGTTAAAACCACCGCCTTTTTTAGATATTCGATACCCACAAAACGGACAAAGCAAAACAATACTAACAGTTGTGTAATCAGAACCGCCATAATACCAAGGTTTAGGCTCTACTTTTCTTTCACAGCCTTTACAATGAACTCTTTTCAATTTAGGGTTTTTACGTTCAAAGATTTTAATGTCAGTGGCAGCACTTGTGTTTTCTTTACCAATATATTCAGTAAAAAAAACAATATCACCATTTTCAGGTAATTCTGCACCTTCGATGTCTTTAACACCAAAATACAAATCTTTTTTTTCGTTATTTGTGATATACCCATATCCACGTTCTTGACTAAACCACTTAACTTGCCCTTTTTGATTGTGTTTAGTAGACATATAATCTCCTTAAAAAATATATACGTTTTATTTTAATCTAAAAATCGTTTTTATCAATATATTAAAAAAAAAAAAATAAAATAAAGTCTTTGTTTTATTAATTTAGAAAGAAAAAAAATAAGCAAAAAAAAGAATTAATATTATTTTTTTATCATTTTCCTTGTTTAAATCTTTTTTTTCAATAAAATAGTTATAAGAATAAGGAAAAGAACATGAATTTTTTTAATACAGTTAAATTGCTAAGTTTAATTTCATTAGTTTTTGCAACAAACTCAAACGCAAACACTAATGAAGAAACCCAAGTTTTCAATAAGAAAAAGCTTGGTATAGTTTGTGATTTTTTTTCAGATAACAAATCACAATGTGAAAAAGAAGCAGTGTTTTTAATTCAAAAAGCAAGAGAAAGTGGAATTATTAAACATTGTTTTGAATCAACAAACAATATAGAACATTTATCAAACTGTTTAACATACAAATACAACCCATTGATTGTTTCAAAGTATGAAATAAAAAGAAATATAACACCACTAAAAGAACTTTCTTTTAAAACAAACATTAAAAATTGCAATAAGAATTCAAATATTGAAATAAGTAAATGTTTTTACAATAACTATTTGTTTTTAGAAAAAGGAAAAAATAAAAATTATTGGATAGAAAATTATTGTCTTTTTAATACAGATTCAGCAAATAAAGATATAACCTCTTGTGTAAAAAGAATTAAGAATCAAGGAATGCAGAACAATGAACTATTAGGATTAATTCAAGAATTAACAGCTTCATTTGAAAGAGCAAAAAATATATTTAAAAAAAACAGAGAAAGGTATTTTAATGAGGCATATCAAGATTGTGCTGAAGAGTATGAACATGAACAAAATATTTATTATTGCATAGAGAAAAGTTTAGCCCCTGTTAAAAAAGATTTTATAAATGCAAATCTAAAATCTATATCTTGTTCTAACAAAGAAAAAATTAAAGATTTTCAAAAGTGTGTGAACTAAAAAAACTTGTTTTTTAATAATAATGCTGTAAAATAGGGTTTTATTTAAGAGGAAATTAAAAATGAGTATAGATTTTACGATTGTGGAAAAAAGAGTTTTTAATAATAAGATTGAAGATTTTCAAGCAGCACTAGATTTTGACTTAAATAAGCTTGCTGAAAAATCTTCTGTGATAGAGACTTTTAAAGAAGTAAAAGAAAATGTTTATGCAATAAAAACAGAAGAAGAGAATGTAGTGGGAAAAAAGTTATTTTTAAAAACTACATTAACTTACAAAGTAAATAAGAAAAAAGGGTTGTTAAATATTTATTCGATAAATGAAGAAGATGATAACTTATCATTAGATTTAAAAATTAGAGCAATCCCTGAAAATTCAGATAAAACGATATTGGCAGTAAAACTCGAAGCAAGCGTTGATTTTGGATTCTCAAAAATTATAAACAAAACAATAAAAGTATTTGTTGACAAAAAGATTAAAAAGTTCTTAGATGTAACATTGGATACATTAGAATTAAATGATATGAAGGAATGAAAAATGAAAAAATCATTGTTGGTTTTGGGATTAATCACAATATTTAGTACAAACGTTTTTGCAGACAACAAGACGGATAAAGATATAGCTCTTGAAAAATTAAACAACATTACAAATTATTACATTGAAGAAATAGCAAATAGTGAGAAAGATGAAGCAAGGTTAAATAAAATAATTGCAGATCTAGAAAGAGATTTGGGTGATCTAAAAGTAACTTCAGAACAAATAGAAATTCGTAAAAACCTTATAAAAGAACTTTATGTTGATTTAAAAGATACAAAAACGCTCTATTTGCTAGAATTTGATAAAAATGGTGATATTAAAAAAGAAATAAGAGAGGCTGCTTTGGCTATTAAAATGTCTTTAAACGATGATTCAAAAATAGTTAAAGTAAAGTTGAAAAATGGGAAATTTCTACCTTTAATAAAATACAAAGTTAAAAAGAATGATACTTTAAAGAAAATACTAATGAATACTTATCCAAAAAATTATAAACCAACTTGGAGTGAAATATCTGCAAGAATTAAAACGTTAGTAAAAATCAATAAAAATGTTATAAAGATGAACTATATATACCCAGGACAAACAATTTATATTCCGTTATATAAAGATAATCCAGATGAAGCAAAAGTAAAAGAAAATATAATAGAACAAAAGAAAAAGAAAGTTAATTGATAAAAAAAGACCATAAATGGTCTTTTTTTTGTGTTGAAATTATAGAGCTAGTCAGTGCGATAATTAAAATAAAATTAATATAAAAAAAGAGAAAGCTTTAGAAACTTTCCCTTTTTCTGTTATAATTTCTTAAATACTAATGAGGCTTCTTCTTGAATCTCTTTTAATTTGACATTAAATGTATCATTGATTTTAAAACTATTTTTGTTAATAACAATCTCTAAATCACTTTTTTTAAAAACATCTTTTTTATCTCCAAGATCACCAATTGGGATAAAACCTTCAATTCCATTAATTCCAATTTTAATATGTAAACCAAAATTAGAGATGCTAATAATTTTAGCTTCAAATTCAATATCAGAATGTTTTGCAATATAGTTTGCTTTAAGCCATTGTTCTACGGACAAAGAGCATTCCCTTATATCTTTCTCTTTCTTCGTGAAATGAGAAATATAGTCTGGTTTTGAAATAGTGTATTTCTTTTTATTGATTTTAGACTTTATCATTCTATGAACAAGAATATCAACATATCTTCTAATTGGAGAAGTAAAATAAGTATATCCGTCAAAACCCATTGCATAATGTTTTCTTTTTTCCGTAACATAATAACTTTTTTTAAGATTCAAGGATAAAACTTGTTTAATACTTTCAGAATTTTCTCTATTTTCAATTAATTTATAAAGATGTTTAAAATCTTTAAAGTTTTCGAACATTGAATTTTCAAAGAAAATATGTTGTCTTAAATATTGAGATAACATTTTCTTTTTAGAATCTAATATACCTTCTTGTGCTTTAAAGACACCTTGTTTATTATCAGAAATAAAATCTGCGGCACAACGATTGGCAAGCAGCATTGCTTCTTCAATAATCTTATAGGAAGTTTGTTGAGATAAAAATTCAATATTTTCAATTTGCTTATTTTCATCAAGCAAAAATTTATAATCATTTCGTTTTGCAGGAATAACACTGTGTATCTTTCTTTTTTCTGTTAATAACTCCTGAAGATCACGAAGGTTTTTAATGTCTTCTTTATGCTTTAATTTATTCTCGTCTAATCGACCAGTTTCAATAAAACTATCAACTTCATTATAAGTAAATCTAGATTTAGATTCAATAAATGCCTCATAAAATTCATATTTATCTAATCGACCGTCAAGATCTAATGTCATGTCAGCAATTAAGACAGCTTTTTTTTCACCTTCTTTCAAAGAAAGATATTCGTGTGCCAATTCAGAAGGTAACATCGGAATTGTACGACCTAACAAATAAACTGTAGAAGTTCTATTATATGCTTCGTTGTCGATTAAGCTATTTTCTTCAATAAATTCTGAAACATCTGAAATAGCAACAAGCAATTTCCATTTATTTTTAAGTTTCTGAACATACACAGCGTCATCAATATCAACAGTATTATCACCATCAATTGTAATAAAATTAAGTTTTGTTAGATTTTTTCTTTTTAGACCGTCATTGATTTTATCATAATTTGAAATTAGATTGTCACATTCTTCATGAATGGCAGGATTCAAACGTGTAGATAATCCTTTTTTCGCAATTGAATACTCAGCTTCAACCCCTAATGAATCTGGTTTACCTATCACTTGTATAACTTTCGCTTTTGGTTTTTTAGATTGAAAGGGATGTTCAATAATTTCAATTTTAACATAATCACCATTTTCTGCATTTCGACGGTAAGACCTCGGAATACGAATCATTCTATTGAAACCATAATTGTCAGGTAAAACATAAGATCCTGTATCGTCTTCTTTAAAAATACCAATACAAGTTTTAAATTTTGAATCTACTACTTCGTCAATAGAAACACTTTGTCTGTCTGTTCCGTAATCATTAACGGTTACATTAATAATATCACCAGAAAAAACCCTATCCATTTCTTGAGGTTTAATGAAAATATCATTGTGACCATTGATGTTTAGAAATCCGAATCTTTGTCGTGTACCTTTAACAACACCTTTAAATTTTTTTCGTTGAGAACTCCTTGCTTCAACATTAACATTAGTTTTCATCGTTTTTTATCCTTTTATAAATATTTAACCAATTATAATACATTCTTCACTTTTTTTCAAGGAATTTTTATTGTTTTAAGCTTCATTTTTTCTAATTTTGTAATATAATGAAGAAAAAAGAGGTGTAAATTGAATAACTTTAACTTTAATAAAATAAAAGATTTTGATAGACATATTAACCTATCAATTCCGAATTATGATTTTTTAAGTAATCATTTAAAATTTCTTATCGAGGCATTAACAGAATCAGAGACAAACATTTTAGATCTTGGTTGCTCCACTGGTTCTTTGTTACTTAGTTTAGATAGAAACAAAAGTTGTAATTATTTTGGATATGATATTAGTAATCTTTTACCATTAGAATTAGAAACAGAAGTCAACTTTGAAAAGTCTGATATAACAAAAATAGATTTTCCGACAAATACAAGTGTAATATCGTCAATATTTACTCTTCAGTTTTTACCTAGACACAAGAGAAAAGAAGTAATAAAAAAAGCTTATGATAGTTTAAATGACGGTGGGTATTTCATAGTATGTGAAAAAACACATTCAAACGATCCTTGTCTTGAAAGCATAACAAACTCTATTTATTATAAATACAAAAGAGAACATTTTACAGATGAAGAAATTTTACAAAAACAACAAGAGTTAACGAGTGTTATGAAATTAAAGACACCAAAAGAAATAGAAAAAGAATTATCAATGTTTTCTTTTGTTGAAATATTTTGGAAAAGCTATGGTTTTTGTGGTTTTATTGCTAGAAAATAAGAAAAAAGACTTTATTTTTTTGTAAATCAATGCTATAATCACTTAGATTGAATTGAATTAGAAAGGAATAAAACCAATGGTAAAAAAAGTAGAACCAAGTTTCTTCTGGCATGATTATGAAACTTTCGGGACAAACCCACAACTAGATGGTGTTTCTCAATTTGCTGGAGTAAGAACAAATCTAGATTTAGAAGAGATTGATGAACCAGTTGATCTATATTGTAAAATGACACCAGATCGTTTACCAAACCCAATGGCTTGTATGGTAACAGGTGTAAAACCTTCAGAAGTGCAAAAAAAAGGTCTTAATGAAACAACTTTCTTCCATAGAGTAGATAACGAACTTGGTAAGGCAGGAACTTGCGGCATCGGTTACAACAATATTTCATTTGACGATGAAGTCACAAGAAATGGTAATTATCGAAACTTTATTGACATATATAGAAGAGAATGGGCAAATCAATGTTCTCGTTGGGATTTATTAAATGTTGTAAGAATGGCTTCTGCTTTATATCCAGGTATTATTAATGTGCCATTAAATCCAGAAACAGGAAAGAAAGTATTTAAGCTTGATCAATTAAGTCCAGCAAATGGTATTATTCATGAAAACGCTCACGAAGCTTTATCTGATGTTCGAGCTACGATAGCATTAGCTAAAATGATAAAAGATGCTCAACCTGAATTTTGGGAGTCACAGTTTAAACAAAGAAACAAACAAGGTGTTGGTGATTTCTTATTTAAAGGATATGATCCAAGAGCATATTCAAACACATTAAACTTTAAACCATTTCTAATGGCTGATTCATTTTTTGGAGGAGAGCAAGACTTTATAGAAGTTCTGTACCCAATTTATGCAAACAAAATGAATGTTTATTGCATTAAACTTACAAAAAATTTAGATTCATTACTAACACAAGATGCAGAAACACTTAAAACAAACATGTTTAAAAGTAGAAAACCTGAACTACCAGAAGAAGCTATTTTACCTAGTGATAAAAGAGCAATTTTAAACAAAATCAAAAAACAAGAGGCAAATAATGTTATTTATATTGGAGAAGGAGAAGAAAGAATCCCACTTCATACAATAAAAATAAATCAATGCCCTGTATTAGCACCTTCAAACTTACTAAATAAAGAAACTGCTGCTGCTTTAGGTATTGACGGCAATGTATTGAGAGAGAACATTCAAAAAATAAAAGACAACTTTATTGTTCTTCAACAAAAAATTGAAGCTGTATTTTCTCAGAATGATTATCCTGAAAAAGACCCAGATGTAGATACTCAAATATATTCAGGTGGTTTCTTCTCAAAAACAGACCAAAATCATTTCGCATTATTGAAAAAAACAAATTCAGTAGAAATGTTGGATTATTTAAGAAACAATATTAGAGCTAAAAAGTTTGATGATAAAGAAAGAGTGCCTGAAATGATATTCAGATTTATAGCAAGAAACTATGAACAGGATTTGGATATGAAGGCTTATGAAAAGTGGATGGAAATGTGTAAAGAAAGAATTACTAATCCTGATTCTCATTATTCTATGACATTTGAAGAATTTCAAGCTGATATAGATTTCTTAAAGAAAGAAAATGAAGGAGATGATTTTAAACTTTCAGTTTTGGCAGATTTAGAAGATTATGCTCAAAAATTAAAAGAAAAATTATCAATTTAAAGAAAATAAAAAAGGTTAAGCAAATGCTTAACCTTTTTCATTATAAATAATCTTCAAAAAAATCATAGAAAAAATTATGTCCACCTTCATATTCAATATATTGAGTGTTAACATCCTCTTTCTCAAAAGCTTTTTTCATATTCCTAGCAACTTTTATATCAAATAAATCATCTTTTGTGCCATGTATAATAACAACAGACTTAAAATTTTCATAACCAGCAATTGCTTTAATCTTATGACCTGCCATATAGTCTTCAAAAATCATTAATGACAAATAAGGATTTAAATATTCATTATTAGTTATCGCATCAACAGGACTCATAAAGCCAGAGTGCATAATGAGTTTGCTTTTATAATCAGGATTTTTGTAAATAAAGTTTAATGCTTGTGCTGTCCCAAGACTTCTACCAAAAAAAATGTATTCTTGATTGGATTCATTTTTAAGATAATCTTTTTCTTTATAATATTCAATTGCTTTATTTAAATTTATTTCATTTTGTTTTAAAGAAGGAAAGCCTTCTGAATCACCATAACCATTATACTCAACCATTAATATATTTAAATCATAATCTTTACGAACATGATTAAACAAATCAACATAATAATCAATTAATTCATAATTTCCGTGGAAATAGACTAAAACAGGACTGTCTTTTTTATAACTTTTAAAAAATATAGTTTTAATTTTGTTATTGTCTACATTCAAATAATTAACTTCAAATTCATTTGTTGTATTGAAAACAGTAGGTTTTATATTATTAATAATTACTGGATACAAAGATAAAGTTTGGTAAGCCCAAACAAAAATAATACCGAAAAAAATAAAGCAAAGATTTTTTTTAAAAAAGTTTTTAATCATACATTGTTCCTTTTTATTCTTATTATTGGTATAATAATATAAAAAAAATAAAGAACAAATGTTCTTTATTTTCTTTTTAATAAGTTTGCTCTTCGATTAATACGATTTATTTTTTCTTCTCTTTTTTTCTTTTTATCTAAATCTTTCTTTTTTTGCTCTTTAATTTTATTTTCTTCTATTTCTTTTCTTGTTGAGTCAATTACAGATTGTCCATAATCATCGTCAGCACTATCTGGTTTAATATTATATTGTCTTGTATTATCTAAATTCTGTTTCGCTGGCTTAGAACCACGTGGCTTAGAGTTTCGTCCCTTCAAAACAGTAGTTTTAGGCGTATTATCATCAAGCTGCAAATTACCTTGTTCTACTCTTAAATGTTCTTCTTTATGCCTATTTTTGTCAGCAATTAATTTACCAATACTTTCTTCATAATTTTTATCTTCTTTGTTGCTCATAATAATCTCCATATATATACTATAATACTACCATATAAAAATAAAAAAGAAAGGTAGCACCTGCTACCTTTTAATTATTTAATTTCTTTTGAGAATAATATACTTGAATTATAGTTGAAAATCTTATTTAACAATTCATGAAAATAATAATCAAAATTACAGTTGAAAGAAATATTAGTCCTATGATCTTTTATTCTATTTTTTTCAATAGTATAACTTCTAATTTGAGAACCCCAATCTTGAAAGCTATCTTTTCCTTTATTGTTATCATTTTCATTATTTATTTTATTAACTTCATGTTCATAGAGCTTTGACGCAAGTATATCATAAGCCATTTTTTTATTCTTATGTTGGCTTCTTTCGTTTTCAATTTTAACAACAATACCAGTAGGTTTATGAGTTAATCGAATAGCACTGTCGGTAACATTTCTATGCTGACCACCAGCACCAGATCCACGGAAAGTATCAATTCTTAAATCAGATTTATTAATGGATATGTTATCATCGAATTCAATCGCAGGATAAACATCTATAAATACAAAAGAAGTATGGAGTTTTCCATTTCCATAGGGAGACACTCTTGTGAATCTATGAATACCTTTTTCGTATTTAAGTAATCCATAAGCATAATTAAATGATACTTTTACAATTGCATTCTTTAAAAAACCTGTTCCATTTTCTTCAATTTCAATTATTTCATGCTCAATGTTATTATCTAAAAACATTTTTAAATAATTTTTAAACATAATAAAAGCAAGATCCTCTGATTCTTTACCTCCTGTTGAGGATTTAAATTGAATGTAACAATCGTTTTTAGAATATGAATCAAACTTTAATCGATGAATATAAAGAGTTTTAAGGTTTTCATTTATAAGTAATAAATTTTGACAAAAAATCTCAAAAAAATCTTTTTCTTCTAAGTATTCATAAATAGAATCATTCTCTTCTAATAAAGAATATATATCTTTATTTAAGCTTATTATTTTTGATATTTGTTTTTTGTTTTTGAAATAAGAAGATAAATCTTCTTTGTAATTAGCAGTAGCTAGGAATAAATCAATTTCTTCTTCTTTCTCGATCAGAGAATTGATTTGAAGGAGAGAATTTCAGAAGTGAAATTGTTTTTTTGTTTCGTTATATTGCTCTTTAATTTTATTAATATCTTCATTAATATTTATTTTAAATAAATTGTTCATAATAACCTCCATTAGTAATAGAACATAATCATTATAGTTCAAAATAAAAAAATAATCAAATAAAAAATAGGCTAAAAGCCTATTTTTATTTTGAAATTATAAAATATCAAGAAAAGCGTTTGTATATCCGTCGAGCATATCTTGATTAGATAATCCTTTTAACCAACGTTCTGGAATATTGTCATATCCATAATAAGCTCCTGCCAATTGTCCTGTAATTGCCCCAATAGTATCAGGATCAGCTTGTTGACTATCACCTAGATTTATAGCATTAACAATAGCGTCTTCAAAATTATCAGTATGATAAAAAGACCACAAAACACAAACCATAGTATGAACAATATATCCTGACGATTTAAGATCGTATTTATCATAAGTTTTAATATCTAGATTTAACAAATCTTCGATAAGAATCAAATCGTCTATCCCATATTTACTTGGGTCAAACTCTAAAAGCTTATCTTTATCTTTTTCACCTGACAAAACTTTATGAAAGATACTTGTAAAATAAGTTAAAGAATCCAAAACAGTTTGACTACCATGAGTAGTGACGGAGCTTTCTTTAGCCATATCAATCATTGCAGCTTCTCCGTCTTTATAAGAATAAAGTAAAGCAGGAGCAATACGCATTAAAGAACCATTTCCAGAGCTATAATCTTCTTTTGAACCTGATTCAACAATCCCCGTAATTTTATAATTGTTTAAAGCTCTCTGAGTAGCAATACCAATATCGAAACAAAACCCTTTTGAAGAATATTCACCATTCATCATCCAAGATAAATATTTATCCATTTGATCTTTTTTATCAAAACCTTTTTCAACAATAGAATGCATTAACGCTAATGTCATAGAAGTATCATCTGTAAATTGACCAGTTCTTACGTTGTGAACGCCACCTTCAATATAATCTTTTACAGGATCAACTCCATCCAAATTTAAAAACTCTAATGGCGCACCTAATGCGTCACCAACATAAAGACCATATAGAGCACCTTTTGCCTTATTTTTATCAATCATTTTTTTCCTTACTTAAATAAATATTGTATTTTTGTTAAATAATCTTCTTCTTTTTGAACATTAAAAAGTATTGCACTTAAAAATATCAAATATGATTTAGGCAATTCTTTTTCAATATCGCCATTTATAATATCACAAAACGAATTTGATTGATATAAGTAATATGCAATAATTTCAAAAGAGTCAGCAATATTATTCTTTTTATCTTCTGTTTTGTAGTTCTTTATATAGCTGCCCAACCCTAATTCAAATGCCCTTTTACTTTTAAAACTTACAAAATCATAATTATGTTGCAAAAGAAATTTTAATTTATCCTTTTCGCTGTTCATTATTTTTTTAACCATAGAAGCATATAAAGCGGATATTTCTTCAACTTCTTCATTGTGATAAGACATTTTTACAATATCATTTATTTCTTTAAAAAAGTCTTCGTCGTTTTTTTTGTAATGGGTAACAGAATATGCAGTTAATATATTTAAAAGAAAAGAACTATTTGTTGTTACACGAGCAATCTTATTTTTATCTATTAATAAAGAAAAAGAAGTCTGATCTTCTGTTTTTAATTTAAATGTCGCTTCATTTCTTTTTATGTATGTTCTAAAATTTTCTAATTCAAAATCATTTTTTATAAAATAAGATAAAAAAATCAAAAAAGAAGAATGTATTTTAGAATCTAAATGTTTCGACATATTACTAAACCCTGAAAAAATTTTTTCTTTCATTTCTATTTTAATCTTAACGCTTTCTTTAAACAATTTATATTGCTCTAAATCGTTTTTAATAATAGAAAACATATAAGACAATACTGCTGCATCATCTAAGAAACCTGTTCCCAGAATAAAATCTGGAATCAAATCTGTTGGTATGACAAAATACAAAATTGCCGCAATAATAGATAATATACTTTTTTTGGGTATTTCACGATATTCGTTGTTACTCCAATCTTTAAGAAGAGATACAGAAAATTTAACGTCTTCTTTGATTTCATCTCTTGTGTCTTTGTCTTTTAATTTAGAACTTTTATCAGTAGCTTTGGACAATAGTTTTTTTAATCTTTTTTTGTCGTCCAAATATTTCTTTGCTTTTGGGTATAATTTTTTAAAAATATTTTCCATAATTTTCTCCGATTTATCAAAATTATATCAAAAAAAAAGGAAGCATTCAAGTTTTGAATGCTTCTTATATTTTTTTAACAAACAAATTAATCACAAAGCATTGATTTAGCACTTTGCAATGTATCTTTTGAATTGATATCACCGCCAATCATTCTGGCAACCTCTGCCACTCTTTCATCTTTAGATAATTCTCTAATGTTTGATAATGTAATCATTTCACCATTTCTTTCTACATTATTCTTAGAAACAAAATAATGAGAATGTCCTTGTGCAGCAACTTGTGGTAAGTGTGTCACACACATAACTTGACCTAATTCACCGACTCTTCTTAATAAATCACCAACGACATTACCAGTTTCGCCACTCAAACCAGTATCAACTTCGTCAAAGATCATTGTGGGTTTCTTTTCATTCTTAAAGGAAACGACCTGAACGGCAAGAGACAAGCGTGACAATTCACCACCAGAAGCAATGACAGATATGCTTTGATATTCTTGACCTAAGTTTGGTCTTATTAAGAAATCAACAGTATCTATGCCATAAGCAGAACAGTCAAACTCTTTTGTTTTGTGGGAAAATTTAAAATCAATCTTTAATATGTCTTCTGCAAGATTTAGTTTTATTGTTTCTTTGTTTACACTCTTGCAAAGTTCCAAAGCTCCTTTCATTCTTAGATTACTTAGTTCTTTGGCTTTTTCTAAATATTCTTGATAAGCAGATTCAACAGCGTCTTCGGCTTCTTTAACAGCGTCTTCTGAGTAATTAAGTTCTTCAATTTCTTTTTTTATACTAGGTAGAATTGAAAATAATTGTTCTGGAAGACAATGAAAATTTTCTGCTGCTTTATTTAATGTTCTGAGTCTATCCTCAACTTCTATTAGTCTTTCAGGATTAACTTCAAAATTATCACGATATAATTTAATAGAATCAGAAGCTTCTTCTGCATTTATTTTTGCAGTTTCTAACATTTCAAGTATATCTTTTGTTCTTTCTTCATCATTAAGATTTTCAATATTACTTAATACTCGACCAAGAAGAGATATAACATCGTCATTGCCACCGACACCATCTTTTAATATAGAGACTGATTCTTCACAATCACTAATAATAGAATCTGCTGAAGAAAGGTCTTGTTGCTCTATTTCTAAATCTTCAACTTCATTTTCTTTTATTTCTAATGCTTCTAACTCATTTTTTTTATAATTCAAAAGTTGATATTTATTATAATTATCTTCAAAGTCTTCTTTTATTTTTAATGCGTCTTCTTCTTTTTGTTTCCAAACACGATAATATTCTGAAACAATTTTTCTTTTATCTTTTAATCCAGAAAATGAGTCGAGGATATCAAATTGCTTTCTTTTTTTTGATAGATTTTGATGTTGGTGTTGTCCATGAATCTCTATTAACATTTCACCTAATTCAACGATAGTTTTAAGATTAGTAGCAGAATCATTAATAAAAGAACTACTACGACCATCTTTTCTTATCACTCTTCGAATAATGCATTCGTCTTCATTATCAGCGTCTATTAACCCTCTTTCGTCTAAGAATGCTTTAACTTTTGATAGATAACTAATATCAAATACACCAGAAACAATAGCTTGATCTGTTCCACTTCTAACTGCAGTTTTTTTAGGTTTATCACCACTAAGTAATCCAATAGCACCAAGCAATATAGATTTACCTGCGCCTGTTTCACCTGTTAATGATATCATCCCTTTATTAAAATCAAGGTTCATTTTTTCAACCAAAGCGAAATCTTTTACGCTTAATGATTTCAACATAAATCTTCTCCTTAAAATAAAATATTCCTTAATTATATGTATTTTTTTTAAACTGTCAAGAAAAAGAAAAATGTGCAATACTTTTTTTTTGAAATGAAAAAAGAAACAATCGGTTCTTTTAATATAAAGAAATAAAAGTAAAAGGAGGACTTATGTTTGATGTAAGTGAATTAACTGATTTGATGGAACATGAAGACAATTTAAGATTTGAAAAAAGATTTTCGGAGTGGGATCGAATAGATATAGAGCTAGAAAAAGCAAAAATTAATTTTAATGAAGAAGATATCAATCAGGAAGTTTTAAAAAGCATAATAAGTAAAGATAATTTTTAAAATAAAAAAGGTCTGAACGACCTTTTTTTTGTTTTTAAACACCTGAAGCTGCAACTTGTAGCATCGGTAATATTGTATATCCAAATAATATCCCTGCTGATAAAACCAGATATAGTGCTGCGATTAATTGCATAGAAGGTCCGAAAGATCCTAATACACGTTTATAATCTTCTCTGTATTGATAGGCAAGGGCATTTAGTGTGCTTGCAATTTGTTCTTTATCGGCTGATACAGATAATGCTGCACGGTCAGTAGCGTGGAATGTATGCATACTTTTAGCCCAAGGTCTACCAACTTTAATCGCCTCAATAGCCCTTTCTAAGTCATCTTTTAAAGAACCTCGTCGAGTATTGTTCGCAGATAATTGTAAAGATTTTTCCATAGATACACCTGAGTTAATCATTACCGCTAATCCATATAAGACAATGTAGTTACCACGAGCTAAAACAAGATCTTTGTAAAATGGTATTTTTAATATAAATGCATCTGCTTGAGTAGGAATAATCATTCTACCAAGAGTTCCCAATAAGAACAAGAACATAAAAACAATAAAAAATATTAACATTGAATAACCAACAATATTTGATAAAACATGAATAAATGTTAAATCAACACTACCAGCAGTCATCTTAAAAAAATTAGAATTTAATACCTTTGGTGCAACATAAAATTTAGCAGCAAAAGTAACTATAGCAGCAACTAAGAAGCCTCCAATACCAGCCCAAAGACCTTTACCTGCACCTTTACGAACTCTTTCCATTTCAACTTCAAATTCGGCAGCATCACGTAGTGCTTTCCAAGTATCACCGCCTTTAGAACCTGCTTTTATTAATGCAATTGTAGTTGTAGGAAAGTGAGGAGGTCCTATCTTTTCGATAGATTCAACCAAATCAGAGCCAGATTCCATATATTCCAATATTTGGTTTGCAATTTTTTTAATGTTACCTGTAAATGAACTACGTATAACGTCTAGTGCTTCAGAAGTACCCAATTTAGAAGCAAGCATTGAAGCGAGTCGGTGCAAAAACATTTGTCGTTCTTCTGCAAGTAAAGGTATCTCAAATAATTTTAATGCAGAACCCTTTTTAATAGAAATAAGAGTTCCTCTTCGTCTCGCATAGGCACGAGCATCACTGATATTATCAGCATTTATGTTTATTGTTTCTATTTTACCGTTTCTATATTTTACGGTAACTCTATAGTTTGCCATTTAAATATTCCCTTATTCTTGTTCAAAAAAACCTTTTTCATTGATTTTGTCGATGTCATAACCTTGATCTATTAATATTCTTTCTGCTTCTGCACCGAACAAACGAATAAATTCACCAGGTGAAGTGATTTTTTTGTTGAACTTATCATAGCCATCTTCAATCATTGTTCTCCAAGTAACTTCAATATCTTTTTCATTACTTGCAATGATATCTAAAACCTCTTTCATTTCAGAAAAATATTTAACTTCTGAAACAACGGTACGACCTTCATATGACTTGCCTTGACATTTCTGACATTCTTGTCCTTCAACTTCTTGTGAAACACCTGTTCCGTGACAATGATTACAAATTGTTCTCATTAGTCGTTGTGCCATAACAGCACGAAGAACATATTTCAATTCGTGTGATTCAACACCTAAGTCTCTTAAACGAGATACAGCACCAGGTATTGAACCTGTATGTAAAGTCGCAAAAACAAGGTGTCCAGTTTCAGCAGCTTTAATTGCGTTACGAGCTGTCTCGTTATCACGGACCTCACCTACAACGATAACATCAGGATCTGAACGCATAAATGCCTTAATTGCTCTTGCAAAATCAAGTCCTACGTTTGTATTAATATTTACTTGACCAATGTAAGGTATACGGTATTCTACTGGATCTTCTATTGTAAATATTGCTTTACCAAATCTATCTTGTTCTCTTAGAGTTGAGTTTAAAGTTGTTGTTTTACCAGAACCAGTAGGTCCACAAATCAAACATAGACCATCAGAACGAGAAGCACCTTTACGCCATTCATCCAATCCAGAAATACCAAGACCTTTAAGACTAAGTTGAGCTTTTTCAGGATCAAGAATACGAATTACAATAATTTCACCATCAGGAGTTGGAACTGTTGACACACGAAGATCTACATAACGCCCATTGTAATCAATTTGGAATGCACCGTCCTGTGGTTTACGCCTTTCAGACATATCCATTTTAGATAAATCTTTAATACGAGCAGCTAATTGATTAAATTCTTCTTTTGTTCCCATGTTATCAGGGTAACGAACACCAAGATATCTAAATAACACAGTGTATGTATCATACTGTGGCACAATATGAATATCTGAAACTTCTTGCTTAATTGCTTTACGAACAATACGTTCTATCATAGAGCCGTCATCTTCATAAATTGTTTTTATTTTTTCCAAATATTCATTAAGTTTTGCAATATTACAAGGTATTTGTCTTACTTCGTGCTTAGGAAAGTAATTTTGTTGTAATAAATAAGCGATTTCGTCAGCTTGATTGTTATTTACAGTAGAAAAGAAAACAATCTTGTCTGTAACTGCATTAATCATTGTTTTATGATTTTCTAATAATTCTGGTTTTATATTAGGAATTATTACTTCTTCATTTGTTAACGTTTCACTATCTAAATCGATAATAATATCTAAAACTTTATCTTGTGTGACAAATCCATTTCTAACTAGTATTTTAGTGATATCATCACCACTGATTTCACTATCCATTTTTGCTATATAAATAGCCTCTTCTGGGACTATTTTTCTTTCAAGAAGTATTCTAGAAAGCTCTTCGTTTAACGATTTGGCTTTTTGATTGTACTCATGTTCATTATTCATTATTATTTCTTCCCTTTACTTTATAAATTATTGCAAACAATCCCAGTTTGAAATATTATTTGTTCTATCAGATCCACTATTTGTTAGCTCTAACTTTATTGAACCGTCTTTGTTTTTAAATGTATCACCAGTCCAACATGTGTTAATTTCGCCATAAATATTAACATTATCACCTTTTATTAAATTTATACCTACTTCATTATTTGAAAATGTCTCTTCTGAAATTGTTTCTTTTTTAGAGCGATTACCATTAGAGCCAACATTTAAAGAATCAACAATCATAGAACCACCTTCGATAGCAATAATGTGATCAACATTACTTGCTTTTATATTAATATTAGAAATAGAACCTTCTGAACTCAATGTTCCGCCAGAAACAAAAATACCAGAATCACTGTTTTTACCACTTAGATTAACTGTTCCACCATTCACATATACAACACTAGTATTACCAATAAAGATATCATTTGTTGGTATACCACCAGTGTAAGTGAAATCTAATGTTCCATAATTAGATAAGTTGCTATTATATAAAGCAACACCATAATTAGGAGAGCCGTTTTTACCCCTTATAGTTAAAACACCACTTTCATTTGTAAATTTAGAATCTTTTAATGTAACAACATCATGAGATCCATTTGAATCTTTACTTATATCACTAAAACCACTAGTAAATATTTTAGAACCAATCGCATTAAATGTTTTTTGAGAATCACCAGAATGAATATTGAAATCACTTAAATTTGCAGTTGCATTAACTAATTCTAATCCACCAATAGTTGCATTATCAATATTAATTAGTGAATTAATAACTTTAATCTTAGCTAGTGTCTCACTTGGTGTGTTATTATTATTTCCTTGAATTGAAAGGTTTGCATTTTCAACAGAGAATGTGTGATCCCCTGTTAAATGATAGTTACCTAATTCAAAATGAATTGTGTTTTTCTTGTTTAAATCTTTTTTAATATTAAATGTTCTATCAAGCGAAACATTTTCACTTAATGTTATTTCATAAGATTTATTTGATTCATCATTTTCTAAGACAGACAATGTTTCTGTGATATTTAAATTATTAACACTTAATTCTTCTTTAACACCAGATAAATCATTAAGTTTAAAGTAATCATTAATTTCATCCTTTGTAATAGTAACAACTTTAACCTCTTTTGAATAATAAGTTGCTGCATTAGTGTCATATAAAATGTCACTACAATTAAAATCTATATCTTCAAACTTAGAAACGATAAATGCATTTACTTCTGGTGAACCAGAAAAACTCACAGGAGCGTCACTGTAAGCTGTATATTCAACACCATTTACGTCAATGTTCTTTACATTATAAGAACCACCATTGTTTTGATTAACAGTTTTATCTTTTATTGTTGAGTCAACAACACCATAAGGGCAATATAAAAAATCATAACCTTTAAAATTTGTTTGAGCTAACGATAAATGAGTAGGTAAATTATGATTTGTTGTAGAAGTTGTGCCATATGGCAAAGCATATTCATCAGAACCTGCAATTGGTTTGGCATCTACAATTAATTTTTGTTTGATAATTTTCAACTCATTATCCATAATATTAATTTCGCTTGAAACTGAAATATTATGGTTAAATGACATTACATTAAAAGTGATCATCGCAGCGAACCCTAAAAACATAATAACCATTATAATAGTAGCAATCATTGTTTAATCCTTATTTTTTAATCCATTTTGTCAAAGATACTTTCACAGGGTATGAACTCTGATCAATTGTTTCATTTGTTTTAGAAAAACAATTTTCACTTATGATAAATTGTCCTTGTTTAAAAATATCTTCGATGATTTTGTAGTCACCTTCAGTTTTGGCAACACTATCATAACAAACAGCAACAGTGTTGTTTGTTGTATTATATTCATATTTAAAATCATGTTTTTGATTGTTAGGTAATAGTATTCCTATTTTCCCCAACTCAGTAATCCAATCTGCAGTATCAGGGTACACATTAAAGTTTTTCTTATATGAATCTATTGCGGTTTCATAATTATAAAATCCAGAAACAACATTGCTTTCTTCAAATTTTTGATCGTAGATTTCATAATTAATATAATTTATGCCGCCATATAATAAAGCAGCAAATAAAACTAAACCAATAAACGTAAGAATTATAGTAAACATTTATTTTCTCCTAATTCTTTTATTTATTTTGTGGAACCTGTGTTTCTATTTTCTTTGTAAAGAAACGAGCTGGTCGAACTATTGCGAACAATAACCCTAAACCGCCACCAATTGCCCAGTAAACATAGTTTTCACTTCCTTGATTATAAAGATATACAGCATATAACAATATACCGATAGCACCTGTAAAATCTAGTATTTTCATAGCTTTTGAGTTGACAAACTCATTAATCTTCAGTAATGCTCTTAACATTTATCACTCCTTGAAATTTATCCTTAAAAGTATTATAAATATTCTACATTTAAAAAACTTTTAGTCAAAAAAAAAGAAAAGCTTATGCTTTTCCTTTTATTTTTTTATTTAACCACCAATGTCATATTGAATTGGTGTGAAGTCTCATTAGGGTTTCTACGACATTCATTACCTAAACAATAACTTTGAAGTTCTAATTCTTTACAATAGTTTTGTAAGTTAGAAGTTTTTATTGCAAACCTCATAGGATCTGCGATATATTTTTGTTTTAGAACAAGCGATTTTCTTTTTGCAGTTATTACAGGAGTGACCTGCTCTATCCCTAACTCTCTTGCCTTAGTAGCACATTCATTAACAAGATTTTCTTTAATCATTGAAGTTTCAACTAAATTTTCTGGCGAATCCAAGTTAAACACTATAATATATATAAAGAATAAACTAAGACCAAAAAATAAAACACTCAATGCATACATTATTTTTCTATTAAATAATTTTATCATTTTATTTTACTCCTTAATTATTCCAAAATGATATTTTCAGGAAGATTAGATAGGTCTAGTGACTCTATATTTTCTTCATTTAAGATTTCAAAGTCATTACCAAAGAAACCACCTTCGCCTTCTTCAACCACGACAACATTTTGTGGTAAATCAGTAGCGTTTAAATTTTTAACGTCCTCTTCCTTGACGGAAACATATCCATCGATATGTTTGTCTTCAATAGGAATTTCAAAATCGTCGTCTTTAATTTCCTTAACTTCTGTTTTTTCTTCCACTGCAATAGGAGTAGATTCAGTTTTTTCTTTAACAACTGGTGTTTCACTCTTATTGGCTAGGTTTTCCATATTATATTCTTTTTCAAGAGAATCCATTTCAACAGATAAGTCGATACCTTTAACTTCTTCTTCTGGAACTACATTTTCTGAAACTACTTCATTAGGGTAGGTAATAGCCTCGTCAACAGAAATTTCAAGTTCATTAGTAGATTCAACTGGTAAAGAATCTGCTTCAACATTAACGGCTGTCTTTTCTACTACAACTTCCTCTGGCATTACTTCTTCTTTAACTGGTTCTGGTGGAGGTGTTATTTCTGTAAATTTCTTAACCCAAGTATAGTTAATATAGTTTATACTTTCTAAATATCTGTATTTAGTATGCTCTTCTGGAGCGATAGTTCTTAGAAAATCAACAGCAGTTTGTGCCTTTCTAACTTCTGGATTATATGAATAATCTTCGTTAAGCATGTAATATTTACTTACAAAAGAAGCACCCGCTATAAATCCAGTAATGATTGCAGACAGACTTGAAATGATAAATATTTCACTACCTTGTTTAATAATATGTTTAAGATTACCTTTTGTATCATAGTCAACAATAGCATCTTCGTCTCTATTGTTTGAAGCAATTAAAACATTTGATTCTAATTTAACAGATGTTTTTCTTAAAACCCTAACATTCTGACCATTAGTTTTTAAAATTAGTTCTGTTTCACCACCTTCGATCATTTGACCAATAACAAGTGGTAAATATGTCAAATCTTGTGAACCATTGTGCATTTCATAGATAAATTTATTTTTACCCATTTTCTTGATAGAATATTTAGCTTCTTTTGGATTTGCAAATGCGCTTTGCGCCAAAGAAGTGATATAACTAACAAGAGCTTTTTCGTTGATATCTTCTTGAACACCTATAAAAAGAGTTGATGGAAGATATTTGGATAATTTATTTTTATCCTTTTTTACAGATTTCTTCTTCATCATTGAAGGTTTTTTTCTTTTGTTGAAAATTTCCATTTATTTAACCCTTTTTAAATTAATATAGTTTTTGAATAACTTCTTTTTCTTTCTCAAAGTCCCCAAACAATGTAACTGTTGGTCTTAAGATAATGAAAACAGCATTCTTTGTCATACTCTTACTTTGACTTGCAATATCCATCTCTTCCAAATAAGATATTCCACTTCTATTGTCAGAAACTGTATCATACATAATACCACCGATAACACTAGACTCACCTGCTTTTAATTTCATTAAGTTAGTGAACGTTTGGTTCTGTGTCTGTGGTTGAGTGATTTTAGTTGAACCTGTTGTTATCTCTGTCATAGCAAGTAGAGAACTTAAATCTAAATTTAAATCTACTGTAACCATATTTGTTTTAGAATCAAAGTATGGAGTGATTGTTAAATCAAGACCGATATCAACACTTGCAGTTGTGATACCTTCTGAGTCATCGTCGTCATCTAATGTTAATTCAATTTCTTCAACATAAGGAATAGATTGAGTGGAAACAAGAGACACTTCTTTACCTGAGATAATTTTCATTAAAGTAGATTGGTTCGCTTCTGTCTTACCATATGTGCTTAAATAGTTAATAACACCATCAAAGTTGAAGTCACCATTTACAAACTTAATACCCATACTTGTGCCGCTTGCACTTAAACCTAAGCCTTCTGCAACAATCTCTGCAGTTTCTGAAGCAACACTTTCACTTCCGTCACCGATAATATCACCTATAATGCTTCCTGTATCATTACCACTATCAAACAAGTTGGGATCACCAGCAACAACATTTAATGTAGACCAATCAAAACCTTTATTACTTGTTTTATCTAATTGAACAGTAACAACAGAAACTTGTAAACCAATTACTGCCGCATTCTTAGAATAGAATTCTATATATTTTTTAATTTTTTCGTGAACTTTTGGTGAAGCTTTATAAATCAAGTTACCACCAACTAATGAATTTTCTATCTCATTAGCACCAAGTCTTTCTAATGTTGCTGTAACATCTTCTATAATATCTTCATTCTGAATAATGTTTATGATATATGTAGATTGTTCTTGGATTGTGATAATTCCACCTTTTTCATAGTTAAATGAAAGGTCATAAACAGAACTTAAAACGTCTAGTAAGTTTCCTAATTTGCCATTATAATTACGAACAGAAATTAACTGCTCACTCAAAGCAGTTTCACCAGTATCAGCAACAACTGTGCTTACGCCTAGAAGGTTTAATGCCATAGCTAAATCGGAAACATTTGATTTTTTAGAAAGGTTAAGTTTTATTTCTTTATCTCTTAATAATTGTGGTAATTCATCTGGCTTTTGTATTGTAAAGTTTTGAGAACGTATCTTCGTGATAGCTGGCTCAGATTTTTCAAACTTATCCATTACAGGTTGAATAATTTGTTTTTCATTATATTGCTCTGCATCAGGTATTGATAATCCTGTACAACCGCTCAATATAGAAGCAGCCATAATTCCTAATGCAACTTTTGTTTTATTAAATTGTCTCATGTTTAAAATTAACTCCCTTAATCGTCTGCTTCTTCTTCTTCAAAACTACCTTCGTATTTGAAATCCAACCCTTTAATGATATATTCACCTTCTGGATTTCTATACATTTTTTTATCGTCTATCACACCGATAAAAATAAGAGAAGTTTCACCAAACTCTTTATTTAATCTTTCTGTGTCTTCTTTCGTTAGTATGCTTGTTTCTTGATTTTCTTCTTGAATTATTAATGCATTCAGTTCATCTTCGACTTCACCAATGCTATATGAATTGCCTGGTTCGTTAAAACCAGAATAGCTTCCTGCTGGAATCTCGTTTGCCATTCTTTCTGTTTTATCACTCAAATTCTTTTGATTATTTTTTAGCTCTTCATTTGAATTTTTTAATAATTCTATTTGTTCTAATATGGCTTGAAGTTGTGCATTTTGACTTGTATTTATAGTATCTAATTCAATTCTGAATTGATTTTCCATTTGATTTTTTTGTTCTTCTAACTTCTCTTGTACGACATTATTTAAGTCTTCCTTCGAGATAGAATCACCTTTTGGAGCAAATAAATTTGTCTCAGCATATGCTTGATTTATTGAGGCAATCCCCATAAAAAAGCATAATATTTTAAGTTTCTTCATCTTCAAATCCTTTTTAAATGTTTATCTTTTTAATAGATTAATCCATTTTTATAGATTGTAAAGAAATAAAAGAAAAAAGGACAATAGGAAGAACTTCTTTTTTATGCAATTTTCACTACACCTATTAATAAGTAAGAAAAAAAACTTAAAGTGTAGGGTTTTGGAGATAATTCCCTATTATCAGAATTATAAAAACATAAAAATAAATATCTCTATAATATAAAAAAGTTTAATATGTTTAACATAAGAAAAAAAAGAGAATATCATAATATTGAATAATTTCAAAAAAAATAAAAAAATGATTTTCATTGAGCTATTAAAAAACCTTTTCAATCAAAAGAAAAAGCATATTTTAATAATTAGAGCAAAGAAATAACAAGCATTAAAATATTTGCACTGGTGTTTTTATATGCTATAAATAATAATAGCATTAAATGTAAGCTTTATTTTGTTTCATATTAGAGATAAAAATGAAGGTTTTTAATGTGTATTTTTAATAACATAATATAATGGATAGAAATTTTTTAAGGAAGAAAGAATATGTTTAGTTTAATTATATCAATAATTGCGATAGCATTAGTAGCAGCTCTAGCTATTGCAACAGTATGGTACGGTACTGACATCTACGAAGAGCAAAAAATAGAGGCTGGTGCAGCTCAAATAATCTCTGAAACAGAACAAATCGAAGGTGCAATCTTGGCTTACAACGTAGAAAAAGGTGTGCCACCAGTGATAAACGAATGTGATCCATCAGATGACAGTTGTGAGCCACTACAAGTACTAATCGACTCTCAATACTTATCTTCGGCTCCTGCGGGTAATTCAGAAGAAGATGAGCAATGGGCAATGGCGGTAATATTCAGTGATGGTGATGCTGATAATGATGTTTCTGCATTGGTTAAAACAGTTCCACAAGACGAGTGTATTAGAGCAAACGAAATGATGGAATTCATTGGTGTTGACGCTTACAATACAATCCAAACAGACGACGATTTAGATTTATCCAAGGCGACTGGTGATTTAGATATGGTTCCACAATGTGCTTCTATTATGCCTTCTTCGGTTGTTTGTTGTCAAACAGTTACTCCTTAATCAACAGATAATAGAGTAAATAAAGAAAAATAAAAAAAGACAATCAAGAGGTTGTCTTTTTTTATTGATTATTTTTTTTAGTAATATATGATAAAAAAAGTAAAAATAAAAAAAGGAATAAGGAGATTTTTATTTATGGAAAGAATAATAAAATTCAAAGACAATATTTGGTCTTGGAGGATTCTAAGTTTAATTCCAGTGTTTCTTATTTTATCAGCACTTTATTTTCAACATGGGATGGGGTTAGAACCATGCGTTCTTTGTGTTTATCAAAGGATTGGAACAATTACTATATTTGTAGGAGCATTACTTCCACAATTATTCGGCTTAAAAAACCAAGTATCTAAATTTTTCGCTTACATACTTTGGATTACAGGTTCTAGTTATACTCTATGGGCAGCAGCACTTCAATGGCATGAGAGCATATTAGCAGAAAAAAATCCATTCTTTATTTCACAATGTGGTTTAGGTTTAGAGCATATATTCCCTTGGATTTTAGAATCAGAAATTTTAACAGGATTATTTGTAGCAAAAGGTATATGCACTGAAATAGATTGGGAATTCTTAGGTCTTGAAATGCATCACTACATGACATTAATTGCTCTTTGTTTCTTAATTTCTGGTTTATTTTATGCAACTGTTTCATTAGTCCAAAAAATTAAGGGAAAATAAAATTGTTTAAATCATTTTTTAATAATTTATTTGAAAAAAAGCTTTTTAAAGAAATAACTTTAGAATTACATATGATAGATGGATCTGTTGTCATAACAGATCCTATCAAGTATAAAAAGTTTAAAGAATTAATAAACAGAAGAGTTAATGGTGAAGAGATGAGAATAGCTAATGAAAATGATTACAAAGAAGCTTATGAGGATCTTCAATATAAAATAAAAACCCCTTGTGACGCAGATTTCTTTTCTGTAAGTATACGTGGGAAGACACAAGAAATATCTTCAAAAAATATTGTCAAAATAATACAACATAAAAAAGGTTAAAAAAATGTTATATATAATAAGTTTAATTTTAATGTCAGTGTATTTATTATTGGTTTTTATTCTTGGAATAGAAACTTATTTTTTTGGTTTAGACTATATTTTTGATTTTATTTTATTAATCTTATCTTTTATTTCCGATAAGCCACAATATATGCCTATTTTTGATTTCAACATAGAAGAATTACAAGAAATAAAAATTGGATTCTATGTAAACATAGTCTTTTTTGCTTTATTTATAATAAATGCATTTTTCTTTAGATTTTATAACCCAAATATTGATGAAAAAAGATTAAAATCAAGAAAATTATTTAGTTGGAATTTATTTATAATTTCAATAATAGTTCTTTTCGCTGGTATTAATAATTATAGTGAATTATTACGTCAAGAAAAATTATTAAGCAATTATGAAGAAATACAAATAAAAAACAATGGTTATTCAATTGTTATAAATAAAACATTAGAAGTAAAAATAGAATCGGGTGCTTATGAAGATAAAAAAAATAAAGAAATTGTATTAGAGAAAGAAGATTATAAGGTAAACATCTATGTATTAAAAGCAAAAGATTTTGAAGATTATAAAAAGATTTTAAAAGATAGATATTCCTATAATTTAAAGATTGAAAAAGGGAAAGAGACAAAATTTAAAAATAAAAAGGCTTTTGCTGTTGAATATTTGTTAAATGAAAGATATAATAGGGATTATCTAATAAGGAGCAATAAGAAATTTTTCGTTATTTCTTTAAAGACCAAGGAAAGTAAAAACCAAAAAATCTTAAAAGAGTTCAAAGAATTTCTTATTTCTTCGATTTACATAAATGGAGAAAACAAATGAGTAAAAGAATGGTTACAGGAAAAGTAACAATCACTTCACGTGGATATGGATACATAGAGGTAAAAGATGAACAAGATATTTACCTTCAAAAAAATCAAGCAGTAAGGGTTTTAAATGGAGAATTAGTCGAAGTTGAAGTTCATGAAAAAGAAGGAAGAAGCCGTGGAGTTATCACCAAGATAATAGAAAGAAAAAAAGAATCTGTTGGTAAGGTTTTGGCAGATAGAAACGGTGAACATTATGTTCAGTTAAATAATTTTCAGAAAATAAAAATTTTAGGTTATCAAGGCAAAGGTGCTGATATAATTAGATTTAAATTTACAAAATATCCAGAAATAAAAGAAAGAGCAGAAGCAGAGATTGTTGAAGTTTTAGGACATGAAAACTCACCTAAAATAGAAAACAAACTTGCAATATTTAAACACGAAATCCCCCATGTATTCCCTACAATAGTTAAAAATGAGTTAAAAAAAATAACAAGAAATATTAATGCAGAAGATAGGTTTGATTTTAGAGATCTTAATTTTGTTACTATTGATGGTGAAGATTCAAGAGATTTTGATGATGCAGTGTACACAAAAACAAGTGATTTTGGTTGGGAATTATATGTAGCAATAGCAGACGTAGGTCATTATGTTGAAAAAGGCTCTCAATTAGATCAAGAATCAATATCGAGAGGTAACTCTGTTTACTTCCCTAATGAAGTTATTCCCATGCTTCCTGAATACTTATCTAATGATTTATGTTCTCTAAGACCAAATGAAGATAGATATTCAATGGTTGTCAAAATGAACATATCGAAAAAAGGCACTATTAAATCATTTAAATTTATGAATGCTGTTATTAATTCAAAAGCACGATTAACATATAATCAAGTATCAGCAATGCTTGATGATGAAGATGAAAAAACAATAAATCAGTTTTCCCATATATATAAAGATCTAAAAAGCTTTGAATCATTATATCAAATATTAAAAAACAACAAGTCAGCACGTGGTGCTCTTGAATTTGAAAAGAGAGAAAATAAAATAACATTTGATGAAACAAATTATAAAATCAAAAATGTAGAATTTTATCAAAGAAAAGATTCTCATAAAATGATAGAAGAAGCAATGCTTTGCGCAAATATCTGTGCTGCTAAACTGCTTTCTAAATTAAAAATAAACTCAGTATATAGAGTTCATGAAAAACCAGCAGAACAAAAATTAGAAGGCGTTAAAGAAATATTAAAAAACATAGGTTTAACTTTAAGAGGTGGAGATCAAACAAAAACACTTCATTTCAAGAAAATGTTAGACCTTGCTTCTAAGAGAAACGATAAAGAGTTTATTCAATCAACAATATTAAAAAGTATGCCAAGAGCAACTTATCAAGTAGAAAACAAAGGACACTTTGGATTAGCTTATGAAGAATACACTCATTTTACCTCACCAATAAGAAGGTATTCTGATCTTCTAGTTCATAGAGCAATAAAAGCCGTAATCGCTTCAAATGAAGGAGATAAGTATGTTGCAAGAAAATCAGCAGGTAAGGGAAAAATAAAAGAAGTTTATTCTTATGATATAAATGAGCTAGAAATGGTGGCAAGACATATATCAATGACTGAAAGAAGGGCTGATTCTGCAAGTAATGAAGTTTATGACTCTCTTAAATGTCACTTTTTAGCAGATAAGATAGGTCAAGTATTTAATGGTAAAATAACACATTTAACTCAAAATGCCTTATTTGTTGAGTTTGACGATTTTGTATTAGAAGGAATTGTTAGTTATGTTGATTTACCTGATTACTTTATTTATTTAGAAGACAAAGGAAAAATAAAAGGTAGAAAATCTAAGAAAGAATTTAAATTAGGTGATAATGTTAAATTTAAAATAGCAAAAATCAATAATGAAACCAACAAGGTTTATTTAAAATTAATTTGGGAAAGAAAGAAAATAATTTAATAATAAAAAACAAAAAAAACAGAAGCAAACGCTTCTGTTTTTTAATATTTATTAACAATAAACATTATTGATAAATAATATTATTAGAGAAAATCTCAGTTTTAATAGTGTCTACAAATGCTGCTGAAATTTCTTTTGCCATAGAAGAAGAGAAATCGTCTTGAACAATAAATTGAACTTTAATGATACGCTGTCCATCTTTATACATATCTAATAGTAACTCATCACTTGTTCCTATTCTATCAACCAGACCAAGATTTAAAGCGTCAGAAGCTAAGAATGCTTCACCAGTAAATACTTTACTTTCGTCTACGTCAGGTCTGTAACCTAAAACGTGGTTTTTAAAGTTTGTGTGAATATCTTCTAATTGTTTCTTTAATTTAGCTTCTTCTTCTGGTGTTGGTATTCTTGTAGGAACAACACTACGCTTAGATTCACCTGCTGTATACACTCTTGATTCAACCCCAAAATTCTTTAAGAAATCTTCATAAATCATAACGTTTGCAACAACACCAATAGATCCAACCATTGCAAATGGAGCAGCAACAATTTCGTCAGCAACAACAGCCGCCATATAGCCACCAGACGCAGCAACAGTATCAACAACTGCAGTAACTTTAATACCTGCAACTTTAAGTCTATTAATTTGTGAAGCAACTAAACCATAGCCAGAAACCGCACCACCAGGGGAAGTAATTTTGATTAAAACTTCATCTTCTGGGTTACTTTTAAGAATAATAGCATCAATTTTTTCTTTAAGGTAAACGACTTCACTCGCCATTAATGTTCCATTATACTCAACATAGAAAACATTGTGTTTACCAGTGTGGTCAACAACAACACTGCCAGAATCAATCTTTTCTTGCTCTTTATTAATCATTACACTATTAAAGCTAGATTCCATATTAGAGTATGTTTTAGACATATTCTTAAATACGACACCATTAGCTCCACCGCCCTCACTTATATTTTTTTGGTAATAATGTAATCCACCAATTGCAACAACAGCAACAAGAAGTAAGACTTTTAATACGTCTAAAAATGTTGCATCTTGAACAACTTTAACTGAAAAAGAAGGTTTATTCCTTCTATTCTTAAATAACATATATTTAACTCCTTTCATTAAGATTATTTTGTATATTTTTTAAAAGTTTTAGGACTTCGTTTTCACTCAATAAATCAAGATTAATATCTTTAATTTTATTAATAATTTCTAAGTTTTCTTCAATACCTAACTTCCCGTTTATATTATCATTTTTTTTCAATTGATTCAACTTATAATTAGCGTTGCTAATAATATTTTTAGGTATTCCAGCCATTTTAGCTATTTCAATGCCGTGGCTTTGATCTACTGATCCTTCTTCAATTTTATGTAAAAATATAATATTATCACGAAATTTCATAGAGTCCATATACATATTAATAATATTTTTGTGAGTATTTTCTAAATTAGTTAATTCAAAATAATGAGTTGAAAAAATAGTATCACAAAAATTGGCAAGTTCATTTGCAAAAGAATCAGCCAATGATAATCCGTCATAAGTACTTGTTCCTCGACCTACTTCATCAACAAGAACAAAACTATTTTTTGTGCAGTTATTTAATATAGTAGACATTTCTCTCATTTCAACCATAAATGTTGACTCACCTTCTGACAAATTATCACCAGAACCTATTCTAGTAAATATTCGGTCTATATATTTAATACAAGCTTTATCAGCAGGAACAAAACATCCCATATAAGCCATAATAAATATAATAGCATTTTGTCTCATATAAGTAGATTTACCACCCATGTTTGTTCCTGTAAGTAAAATTAACTTGTTATTCTTTAAATTAAAATCATTAGGAATAAATTTATCTTTTGAATATTTTTCTATTACAGGATGTCTCCCATTAATCACTTCTGTTTTATCTCCAAAACTAGGTTTTACATATTTCATTGTTCTGGAAACTTTTGCAAAAGAATTAACAACGTCTATTTTAGCAAAAAAATTTGCATAAACATTTAAAGGGTTTATTATTTTGTTGATTTTATCCAAAATTTCGTCAAAAATAATTTTTTCAAAAGTAATTGCCTTACTATTAGCTGTAATTTTCTTTTCTTCAATCTTGTTTAACTCAGATAAAGTGTATCTCATTTCAGATTTCAATTCTTGTTTTAAAATATAACTCTTCGGTATTTTAATATTTTTATTTTTTGAAATAGATATATAAAGTCCAATAGCTTTGTTATAAGAGACCTTTAACTTGGAAAGTCCCAATCTTTTTTTCTCTTTTTCCTCAATATCAAAAATAGCATCATTGGAAGAATCAAGAGATTCTTTTAACTTATCAAGTTCTTTATTAAAACCTTCTTTTATTACTTCACCATTCCTTAATAAAACAGGTGGATGTTCAACGATAGATTCTTCTAAAAGATATTTTAAACTAGAAAAATCATCAAGTTGATTTATTTCATTTTCAAACAAACCATTTTCTTTAAGAAAGTCTATTATTTTAGGTGTTAATCTTAAAAAATTTCTTAAATTTGAAAGATCTCTTGGTTTTGCTGTTTTTAATGAAACTCTCGTGAGTATTCTTTCGATATCATAGATTTCAGAAAGAAAAATAGAAAGATCTTCATCAAGGTATTCATTAATAATATGTTCAACATTATCTAATCGACTTTTTATTTCTTTTCTGTCTAATGGTGGGTTTGAGATCCATTCTTTTAGTAATCGAGCACCCATAGCAGAATCGGTTTCATTTAATGTAGTAAAAAGTGTTTTATGCACTTCTCCGTTACTATTCTTTATTAATTCTAAATTTTTTAATGTAGTGCTATCTAATTTTAATTGGTTCAATTCTATATTTGTTTTTATTTCTTTTAAATAAGATAACTCTGCTTTTTGAGTGTATTGAATATAATTACAAATAGCACCAGCAGATTTTAAACTTTCTTTAAAACAATCATTATTTTTTAATTCTTTACTTATAACATTTTTTTTCGTAAGGTATTTTTCAGACTTAGAAAGATTGAAAAAATCATTATGAAGATAATGAATAGATTTAAAATAATTTTCTGAGAAAATTCCTTTTAGTGATTCGCTTAATAAAACTTCACTAGCATCTATTTTTCTTAATATTTCTGTGGCTTCTTCTAGTGTTTCTGGGTTATAAACGATAAACTCACCATTAGACATATTTAATGATGCTAATCCAAATTTATTTTTTGTGTATGATAGAGCACAAAGATGTAAACTATCTTCTGAATTTACATAATTATCTTCTGATGCAGTGGCAGGAGTAATTATTCTAGTAACTTTTCTTTTTACTAAACTTCCTTTTTTTGCTTCTTCTGTTTGTTCACAAATAGCAACAGTATAACCTTCATTAATGATTTTTGCGATATAATTATCAGCAGCATGAAATGGTATTCCAGCCATAGGTATTTCTGATGTTTTACTTCTTTTGGTTAGTGTTATATTTAAAATCTTTGACGCTTTCACTGCGTCTTCAAAAAACAGCTCATAAAAATCACCCATTCTATAAAATAAAAAGTGTTCCTTGTTTTCATTTTTTATTTCAAGATACTGTTTCATCATTGGTGTTTCTTTTGACATTTTATAATTTCCTTTTTTCTATAAAAATAACATATTTAATAAAAAAAACAACAAAAAAAACCCCAATTAAGGGATTTTTATTTTTTAATGTGTTTTAATTTCTAAGTTTTTCTAATGCAACTTTACCAACGCCCTTAATTTTGCTTAATTCTTCGTCGGTTTTAGCTTTAACCTCTTCAAGAGTTTTGTAACCTTCTGCTTTTAAAGCCTTAACCGCACCAGCAGGTAAATTAGAGTCTTCTAGTAAAATAGAATCAATATTTTCTTTGGTATCTGATTCAAATTTTTCTTTAACCTCTTCAACTACCTCAACAACTTTTTCTTTTGCTTCTTCTAACTCTTCTTTAACTTCTTCAATAAGTTCTTCCGTTTTTTCTGTAATATCTTCGATTACTTCTGAAACCTTCTCTTTTGCTTCTTCCAATTCTTCTTTAACATCTTCTACAACTTCCGAAACTTTTTCTTTAAATTCTTCCTTTGTCTCTTCAAGAGGAGTATTTTTCTTTTCGTCATACTCTTTCTTTTTCTCTTGAATTACAGAAATCGTTTCTTTTGTTTTCTGTTCGACCTTTTCTGTTGTTTCTTTAATAAATACTTCACTAGATTCTTTTACTTTATTTATCATTTCTTTTGTTTCTTTCGAATTAAATACATTTTTTAATTTATCGAAAAACTTCATTTAAACCTCCAAAATTTAACCTATTATTCTAAAACATATTTTAACAAAAGTAAAATTATAGTCAAATAAAGGAAATATGATTATTTTTTTTAAACTTTAGAAAAAAGAAATGATTTTTTCGATGAATAAAATAACAGGTTTAAAAAAATTAATTATTTCTTTCGCAATAAAATATGAAACAAAGACTTCTATGATAATCAGAAACCATATAAATGAAAAGTTTTTTTTCTTTTTAAAGAGTAAATTATTAAACATTATAGTGCCTTTTTTATATTTTTGATTTGTTATTTTTGTTTTATTTGCTATGATATATTATAGAAAAGAAAAAGTAAAGGAAGATTTGATGAGCGAAAAAAAATCAAAGAAAATCAATACTCTTAATTATTGGATTGATATCGAATCATCGACACCCCCGAATATAAAAACTTCTCATTTTTCCAATAAAAGTGACTCAAAATGGAATCAAACAGTTTCTTTTGGAGAAAAGGGAGAATTATTATGGGCGGAACCACTGTCTGATGAAATAGAAGAGCCAAAAGAATGGATACATAAAGTTTTTCTTGGGATATATAACACAAAATATGTAATAAAAGAGTTCTCAACAAAAGAAGATATAGAAGAACTAAGAAGATCTCACAACACTTGTCTTGTATCTTTTAAAGTTGACGGTCATGGTTTACCAATAAAAAACACTTTAGTTGTTCCTGATTATTTAAAGTCAATCGCTCTATCGACAATAGAATCAGAAAAAGCAGGAAAAGAATTTGAATTAAGACTTCAAGAAATATATGCAACTTGGGGTCATAGAATAAGAAAAGATAAAGAACATTTAACTCACAAAGAATTAAATGATTTATTGGTTATTGTTTTAAAAGAGCTAGAATGGAGTGATCTAACAGAAGCTTATTTAGAAAATCATGATTTTCATTCATTAGCTTATACAGAGTCCTTGAATACGAAAATATTAAAAGAAGAATCAACTCAAAAATTTGATACTGACGATATTACTTCAAGCATGATCGTTGATGATTTAATAGAAGTAAAAAGAAAATTAAAAACAGGACAAACTAGTGCGCCATTAGAAAGATATCTTTCTGATAACTTTGAAATGACTGAAAAAATCAACGTTATTGATAAAGGCGATAATAAAAATACAGTATTAAGAAATGGATTAGAACTTGATGACTTACCAATGGTATGCTGGCCTTTCACTGGAAATTATAAACTAGTTTCCTCACAACAATTCGCAGTAAATAAATTCTTTAAACATATTGAAGAAGAATCAGTTTTATCTGTAAATGGACCCCCAGGAACGGGTAAGACAACATTATTAAAAGATATAGTAGCAAACATAATTTATAAAAGAGCAGAAGAGATTTATAGATATAAAGATAACCCTCATGCAGCATTTACAAAGTTGGGAGAAACGTCTTTAAAAGTGAACTCTAAAAGTGTTCAAGAAATATTCAAAATGAATAAAGATCTTTGTGGTCATGAAATTGTTGTTGCATCTTCAAACAATGGTGCAGTAGAAAACATAACAAAAGAATTGCCTTTAATTAATGAAATAGATCCACAATGGCAAAAAGAAGCTTTTTACTTTAAAGAAGCAGCAACAGTAATTAATGGAAAAGATTCTTGGGGGATGATTTCAGCGTCTCTTGGAAACAAAAATAACAATTATAACTTTTTTAGTAAATTTTTGTTCTCTCAAAACATAGGGACAGAAGATTACACAAAGAGTATTTTCGAATATATATTAAAACCGAATCATCACTTTATTACAGAAAAAAGAGTTTACTGGGTAGATGCTTGCAAAGACTTTGAAGAGAAAAGAGCTAAAGTTAAAATGTTAAAACAAAAAGCTTTATCAGAATATAATAAAATGTTAGAAGTATCTTCTGGTGAAATTAAAGCTGATGCTCTTAAAGAAAAAAACACTCATGTAAATCTAAACAAGAAATATAAAATGCTATTCGTTAAAGCTAAAAAAGACAAAGTTTTATTCTTAAAATTAAAAGAAGAATACAAGTTTAAACATGAAGAACATTTAATGGCATTAGAAGAGTTGGATAACAAAAGTATGTTTAAGATCCGAGCTTCGTTAGAGACAAAAGAACAAGAATTAAAACAAGAATGCCAAAAGATACAACTAAAACTAAGAGTTTTATCAAAAGACATGGCAAGTAAAAAATTAATGCTTGGAGAATTAAAAGAAGAGATAGAATCAGCGAAAGTAAGATTTCTAAAAAAAGCGGCAGAGCTTACTGAGTTTAAAGATTTCGAGAAAAATTATGTTTTAAAACCAAATCAAGATATTCCTTTTGATAAATTCTGGGAACAATCATATGAGAAAATTCAAAAATCGTCACCTTGGTTAACAGATGAATTAAACAATGCAAGAGCAGAATTGTTTTTGGCTTCTATGGCTCTACATAAAGCTTTCATAATAGAAAATCAAAAACCAATAGTTGCAAATTTAAATGCATTTAAACAAGTTTTAAATGGAAGCTTTTCTGAAAATTATGATTTTGCAAAAGCAGTTTGGCAAACATTATTTTTAATCGTTCCTGTTGTATCGACTACTTTCTCTTCATTTGGAAATTTATTTTCGGACTTAATGCAAAGGTCGATAGGTTGGTTACTGATAGATGAAGCAGGTCAATCTACACCACAAGCTCCAATAGGCGCATTATGGCGTTCTCAAAGAGCATTGTTTGTAGGTGATCCTCTACAAGTTCAACCAGTAATACAAATAGAAGATAAGTTATCAAATGTTCTTTTAGAAAAGAATGAAACAGAACAATATTGGAATAGCACAATGCTTTCAGCACAAGAAATTGCTGATAGAGTTAATCCTTTTGGAACGACTATTGATTTAGGTGATAAAAAATGGGTAGGTATGCCATTACGAGTTCACCGTAGATGTGACGATCCTATGTTTAGTGTTTCAAATAAAATTGCTTACGATAATTTAATGATTTTCGGTAAGAAAAGAGAAAGATCAACAACAGATATTGAAAATATTTTAGGTAGAACAAGATGGATAGAAACACAAGGCGATCCTGACAATAATAGTCACTGGATTCCAGCAGAAGGAGAAGAAGTTTTAAAGATGCTTTCAAAAGTTTGTTCTTCTGAGAATTATGAATATGGTGATAAATTACCAGATTTATACATAATAACACCATTTAAAAACATATCTTTCTCTCTAAAAATATTATTACAAAAAAGAAGATCGGAATGGTGTCCTAAAAATATAAATCAAAAAGATTTGACAGATTGGATTTATAAATCAGTAGGGACAATACACTCATTCCAAGGGGAAGAAGCTGATGTTGTTTTCTTAGTTCTTGGTGGAAACATTTCTAGACCTGGTGCTATAAAATGGGTGTGCGAAGAACCTAATATTTTAAATGTTGCGACAACAAGAGCTAAAAAAGCTTTCTATATTGTAGGAAATAAAGTAATATGGAACTCAGGCGTATTTAGTTTAGTTAAGGAATTTATAAAATGATAAAATCTTTATGCTTTTGCATTAGATTTGTGACAAGATTTATATTTATATCATTGATTTTAATAACCCTTCTAATAGGAGGGTATCTTTCTGTTTGGCATAAAAACAATAGTCTAATAGAAAAATTTAAAGTTCCTATAATAGAAACAATAGAAAATACAGCAGATATAAGTGTTGATTTCAGCGAAATTAAAGAAAAATGGGGATTAAATACTTCAAAAATAATAGTACCTGAATTAAAAATAGAAAACGAAGATTTTGATATAAAAGCAAAAGACATAAAACTTGGCTTCAAAACAATAGAGTCAATAAAAAATAAAGAAATATTAATAACGTCAATAAAAATAAAAGATTTAAACGTTTTATTAAAAGAAACAAAAGAAAAATCGTTAAAAAAAGAAAAAGAACAAAGAATAAAAAACGTTTTGGATAAAATAAAAAAGCTATCTTTAAATATTGAAAACATAACATTTAAAATGCCCTCAAACAAAATAGACTTAACAGATTTAAAGATATCAAAAGAAAAAGATTCAAATTATACAATATTATCTTACAAAGATAAAATTGAAATACAATTAACACATAAAATAAAAGAAGATATATTTTCTTTTGATTCAGAAATAAAAACAAACAACTTTTATTTAAAAAAAATATTTAAATCATCTGGAAATCAAGAACTACTTGATTTCATATATTTTGATGAGATATACAACATTATTGGAGATTTAAAAGCAAGTGTAAACTTTGATTATGACATATCAAAAGAAAAATTCACAGATTATAAAATAGATCTTGCTTTAAATGGAAATAAAGTAATATTAAAAGCCTATGATTCTATCACTTTAACAAATACAATAGGTAATCTATATTATGATAAAAAAGGTTTTTACAGTAATAAAATAAAAGGAAACCTAAATAAAAGAAAAACCTATTTAGAAATCGAACAAAAAAATGAAGATAACATAACATTCAACTTTGAAACGTCAGCAGACATAAAAAAATTATCTGAAATAGCTCAATTCCCATTAGATAAAATATTAAAAGGAAAAGACTCTTTCAAAGGTTACTATGAACTGAATTTTAACAAAAAAGACAAATTATATGTTAAAAGCGATTTTGAAAAAATTGATTTTATAAATAAACCACCATTTAAAACAACAAAAGGTTTTGAATTAAATGGTTATTTTGATCATGATAAAGAACAAATGAATTTTGACATATCACAAGGAGAGAACTCAATAAAATTAAACTTCATAGAAGGAAAATTTTACAATGTAGGAGTGGGGATAAATAAAAAATCAACAAGAAAACAAACAGAAAAAGGATTCTTTGTGTTTGGAGAAATTAAGAATGTTGAAGTTTTTGATCTTGTAGATTACTTAAATAAAACAAATGAATCTTTTAAAGGTTATGATAAACAAATAGATAATGATTTTGAAACAAAGATAAACTTATCTTTGTTTGAAGCAAAAATAGAAACTCAAACGTATAAAGAAATAAACTTTTCTTATCAAAATAACATATTGGCACTAACAATAGACGAAGAACTTGCAAGTGGTTATTTATATTTTAATCAAATAACAAATGAAATTGATATAATGCTAGATAAAATGAGAGTAATTCCTGACGATGCAAAAAATATTATTGAAAATAAAATTGATAAAGAAAAAGCAATTGAGACAATGAAAGCAGTAGATTATAAAAACATTTTCAATAAACATTATAAAATAAACATAAACATAAAAGACTTATATGTTGGTGAAGAAGAGAATTCCCATACATTGAAAGCCAATGGTTATACAAAGGACGGTTTTTTTATTTTAGAAAAAATATTGGTAACAGATAAAGATAATAATTTTGATATAAATACAAAGTATACTTATGATTCAGTAAAAAACTTCAGTAAATTAGAAAAACTATCAAAAGAAATTCCTTTAATAGAAATAAAAAATATACAAAATTTGCAAAAATTAAATGGTCTTGTAGAAAATCAATTTGAAACAGAGGGAGTTATTCTAGACGGGGAATTGTCTTGGCTAGGATTTAAACCATTGCAAATGGGTAAAACAATGAATGGTAGTTTAAGTCTGGAAGTAAAAAAAGGTTACATTCCTAAAAACTTTACAGGAGTGGGTTTTTTGAAAACAATAAACTTGTTTAATTTTGATTCTTGGTTAAAAATGTTTACATTTAATTTTGAAGAAATCAAATCTGGCTTACATTTTAATTCAATAAAAGGTGGATTTAAAGTGAATAAAAATGTTGTAAATATAGAACCACGAATTGTTTTAGATAGTGACCTTTTTATATTAGAATTTAAAGGAAATATAAACTATATAGAAAACACATACGATCTTGATATCGACGCAATAGTTCCACTTTTAAACAAAGCACCAGCAATTGCACTATTTGCAGGTGTAGCACCAGAAGTAGTAGGTGTAATTTGGTTGGTAGATAAATTGGCAGGAGACTTTATAAGTGAAACATTCACAAGAACAGAGTTTAAAGTTTCTGGTAGTTTTGAAAATCCAGTTTACACAAAAGAAAAAAGTGAAACATTTAATTTAGAAACAATTAAAGAAAATGAATTAAAATAAACAAAAAAACCACTTTGAAAGTGGTTTTTTATTTGGTCTATTAAAAAATAGTTAATTATTTGAATTTATTCGTCGTTAATTTTTAACACTATATTTTCATTCTTCATAATTCTTGTATTGATTTTATGAATTAAATCATCGGGAGATATTTTTTCAGTTTTTACAAAATGCTCTACAAGATAATCAACATATCTTTCGTCATCAAAACAAAAGCACATAAAAACAAAACGATTTAAGTGATTTAATGTTTTTTCGTCTTCTCTTTTATGCAATTTAACAATATTCATTCTTATTTTCTGAGCACTTTTAACAAGTTCCGCAATTGTTTTCTTTTCAGAAGATATAGCAATAACGTCTCTTAATAATTCAACTTCGTTTTCATAACCTGAAAACAACACGCTGAATTCACACCCTTCAATTGGGTCGTTTAAATAAAAATACAAAAACTCATTAAAAATTAAATCTGATTTGTCTAACAATTTATCTTTATCAATATACAGATCTCTGGTTGTGTTGAAGATTTTTTTTATAGGTTTGCTACTTAAAGAATCCAATTTATCAACAAAGATATCTAATTTAGTGTTTAACATTTGAAGTTCCTTTATTTAATTCATTGTCATAGTGTATAATGAATTATTAGAAATAGCAAATATCTTCTGATTGTCAGAATATAATCTGAATTGTGATAAGTTTTTATCTTCAACTTCTTTACTTGAATTACTTTCAAACTTATTACTAAATAAAATAATTTTTTCTTTATCATTAATAATAACAACACCACTGAAATTAACAACAAAATCAATTTCTTTTTCTTTTAATTTAAGAATAGATTCTTTTCTATTTAAAGAAGTGTTGTATCTAAAATATTCAGTAACAAGCTCTTTATGAATATTGAAATATGTTACACCTAAAATATGATTTTGATATTTGGCATTTAATATTGAACAATGTTCTAATTCTGGGATAGCTTCTTTCAAAAAAACACCATTACCAATAGGAACAATAATAATATTTTTTTCATAAAGCTTATTAATATAAACATTATTAAAACGTTTCAATGAATTTTTAAAAATATTAGTAGCACTTTTAACCGCTAAATTTAATTTGTTATTATTTTCAAATAATATTATTTCAAGCAATTTGTCATTATTCACACCAACAATAAGATTATCTTTAACAAAGAAGTCATCAACTTCAACTTCACTATTAAATACTTTTGAATCTTTAATCCTAAACAATACTAATTTTTTATTTTCTTTTTTGACAAACAAATCACCGTGAATAAAAGAATACAATGGATATGTATTATCTAAATCTTTTGGCTTATAGTGGCTGTTGACATCTTCAATATAATGACGAGTCTTAACAAACAAATGACTATCAAAAGAAGTTATATAATTAATATTATCTGAAAAATCTTTAATCTTAATAAAAGAAAGAATATCCTGAATAAGTCTGTTTTCTTTTTTATTATAATAAATAGCCTCAATATTAGAGGGTGGCAGAATTCTATTATTTTTTTCAAAAATCTCAATAAACCATTTCTTAAAATTACTAGGTATATCATTAAGGTCTCTTGCTGTTTTTGGAATTGAAATCTTATTATTAAAAATAGAAATATAATTTTTCATTCTATCTTTTACATTCATTTTGCTTTTATCTTTAAACTTCCCTTTAAATGGGTGTATACCAGAAAATATTTTACAAGCAAGAACTGCAAACGAATACCAATCAGTTTCTTTTGTAAATGATTTATGATTATTAATGTCGATATTAGGGTCAAGAGCTAATTCAGTATATGCAGTAGCATGATTTTTTTTAGTTTTATAACTATCAACGTCAATAAAATAAACGTCAGAAAAATCTTTGGACACTAAAAAATTCATTTCATTGGCGTCAACGAAAAGAAAACCTTTTTCATGAATGTGTTCAATCGTTTGTCTCATCTTAATAACAAGATTTAAAATTTTATCATTATCTATATTATGTTGTTGTCTAAAATCATTTGTAATAATTCTTGATAAAGGATAATAATCTTTTAATACTTTCATCGTGTAACCAACAGGTTCACGATTTACACTGTAAATTACCTTTTCAGGTTTTATAATATTATCTAAAGTTAAAGACTGAAGTTCTTCAATTTTCTGAACAGGAATCATTTTGTTTTTATCATGGTAAATTTTAAAAGCAACATTGTTTTTGATATATATATTACCTTCACCACCAGAATCAACAAAGTCCTTATCTAATAGTTCAATTTGACCAATACTATCAACTAATACTTTCATATAATCACCTATTGAATATTAATGCCAGCAATTGAAAAATCATCTTCACTATCAAAATCTTCTTTGTTTAAATTTTTGAAAGCTCTTTTCATTCTTCGCTTAATAAACTCACCATTATAATTTTTAAAAGACGTTAATTCATTGTAAAGTTTATCTTCTTCTATTTTGTCAAAATCTTTAATGTTAAAAACACTTTCAACACCATCAGTAGAAATAAAAAGCCATTCTAAACATTCAACGTCAAATGAATATTTCGAAACATATAAAGAATCACATTCTTTCTCTGAATTTTTTGTTTTTATAATTTTCTTTTGCTCTTTTTCATTAAACTTATCTAATCCGTCACTATATAAAAGATAACTTAAATAAAAGGGGTAGTTTTTGGAATACTCAAAAATTTTGTAATCAAAATCTTCATTCTTATTTTTAAAGAATATTGCTCCATCACCAAAGATAAGAACATGCACTTTATTATCATTTTTATTATAAAACCCTAATAGTAAAGTAGCGTCAAGAGAACGAGCAGGGATATTAAGATTTTTAACAGATATAAAAGCCTTATCTATAATCATATTACCAATTCGAGAAGGAGATAAATTAATGATCTCCTCCCCAACAGAACTGATAACTTCTTTCGCAGACCATGACAATAAACGAGAACCAATATCGGTATGTTCGCTATTACTACAACCATCTGAAACAATGAATGTGAATAAATTTTGATTTTCATTTAATGCATAATCTTCACAAATTTGGTGTGAATATCCTTTACGGAAAAAGCTATCTGTGTTCATTTTTTTCATTTCCTCTTTTTATTAAAACGATAAAGGTTGAGACGGACCGCCTGTTCCTAGTGATTGACTTTGATTACTGATAGACTTGGATATAAAGTTAGCAAGTTTCGCTAAGTTATTTGCGTCTGCATCCTCAACATCAACATATTGTGTAAAACCACCTTCATTTGAGTAATCATTTAGATACTGCTGAACATCAGATCTTTTTGTGTTTACACCAACAAGTATAGTAACCATAGATTCCAAGACTTCTTCAAAACTAATGTCACTGATAGAATCTTTAACATTTGAAGAATTATATTGAGAACGATTATCCATACCGTCAGTAACAACAATAGTAATACCATTAACATCAAAGTCTTGTTCGACAAGTGTTTTACCATACTCTTTAATTGAATCAACTGAATTAATAGTAGCATCGTAAAGTGCTGTTAGTCCGTTGGGTTGAATAACTTGATTGTAATCAGAGTCCTGAATATCTTTAATCAATTTAAAACCATGTTCTTCATATACATTATTATTAAATGTTACTAATCTTAACAATAAATTTTCTGCACGAGAACTTTTTTTACACGCATTAACGACTTCTTTAATTGAACTTGTCAATTCAGATTCAAAACCACTAACGCTTCCACTCATGTCAATAGCTAATGTAACTAATGTATATTCTGTTGCGCCTAGTCTTTCAATTGGCATAGTTGAAAATTGAAATTGACTATCTGTAAAATTGCTTTGCATTGGGAAATTTTTCATAATTTTATCCTCTTATTTAATTACTAATTCATTTTGACGAATAACAATGTCAGTAGAGTTAACTACTTGTAAGCCTTTTTTCTTCATGTTTTCTAACATATCTTCTGCAATATTTTCAAAACCAGCAACAGGAGAAGTAGTGTCTCTTAGCAAAACTAACTTTTTAATAGATTCTTCACCAAAATTGTCGATTAATTGTTGCATACCTTCACCAACACAGTGACTTAATGCTTGACCTGTAAGTAAAACAAGATCTGCACTTTCAAAGTTTTGAATTAAGTTTAAGTTTAGTGTTGTTGTTGGATCTTGTGCTAATGGAATTTCAGCCTTGAAAGGTCCATAATGCTCTGTTAAAGGGTTATGTCCTTTTGCAATATAAATAACACGAGATTTATATTTTTGTTCCCAACTTTGAAGTTCTTTTGCAATTGGTTGAATTACATTGTGACCTGCTGTTCCAACTAAACAATGGGCTGGCCATATCATTAGTTTGAACGAACCATTGTCTTCTAAATTTTTAGTGTATTCAAGAGCATGATCTTGAAACTGTGGGTGAACAGCTCTCCATTTACCATTTTTAACTTCGTCATGTGAGATTTCAGTAAATGGTGCAGGTTTTTCATTTGTATCACTTAACCAAAAATCAGGATGTGCAATGTCAAATAATTGGTGTGTATCAAGAGTTATTGAGATTTCGTCAATTAAATGACCAGCTTTTCTTAAAAATTTAGCTAATCGAATTGAATCTTCCCAAGCACCTGGAACTGGTAATGCTGGTGCTATCAACTCTTCCGAGTTATCTACTATATTAACTTGTTTAACTTGAAATTTTTCTGGAACGTCACAGAAATCATATTGTGGATCAATACCTAATAGTTTAATAATCATAATTGCCTCCTACGACTTATTTTGTTTTTGCTATTAACTATAATTGCATCTTAATTCACTTTTGCTATTAAGTCAATACTGCTAACACAATTCAAAACTAAAGTCTAGATAAATATTATAATGCTTACAATTTAGATAAAAAAGCCAAGAATAGGGTTCTTAGCTTTATTTTAAACAAAAAAAAGACCGTGTTACGGTCTCATTTTTCTTGTTTTATTTTTTTTTACAACATTTTCTTCTTTTATTAAACCAACTTTAATATCTCGTTTTCTTTTGTCATTTTTAATTGTTTCCATATGTCCATTGTAATCTGTAATAAAATCAACTTCGTATTTTCCTTTTTTATTAAAATCACTTCTTGGGACAATTTTATTCAATCGTTTATAATCAATCAAGTGGTCATATTTTTTTATAAAATTACTTAATCTAATGTAGTGTTCATCTTTACCTAAATTAAAAGTTTCAACCCCAAAAATATCAGAAGCATTAATTGCCGTGCCTGTACCACCTGTACTTTGATTTGTTTCTTCATATTTAGTTTCACCAGCCCTTGTATAACAAACAGTAAAATTTGATTTTGTTTTTAAATCTTGCCCTAAAACTTGAAACATATTTCTATTATGAAGCAACATTATTCTTTCACTTAGCCTTCTCCAAGCTCTGTGAATTTCATGTTTATGAATTAATCTCGTTGCTTGTCTAAACAAACTATTAAATCCACCTTGACTAAATTGCTCTTGTGGGCATATATAATGATTTTTGTGTTTGGTTCCCATCTTACTAGGGAAAATTCTATCGGGAACATAGATTTCTGCTGTCTTAGCTGGATTAAGTAGAGCGTCTTCAAAAGCAGCATCAGCTCCAAGAGCACACCCACTCCTTAATACAAAACCTTGCTTCTCAAAGATCATGGCAAGTTGAGACATCATATAAAGAACATACATTGGCGTCTCACGTGATCCTACACCTGAATAATATTTCATTAGATTCCTTTTTTTTCTTAATTACTATGATTTATTTTATCATAAAAATCATATTTCTCAACCAAGAAAGCTTTATATTTTAAAATATTCTCTTCGTTTTTAACAAATGTTTTTTTATTGTGACAATAAAATATTTTTTTAAAATCTATTAAAAAATTATAATAAGGTTCGTTATATGGATTTCCACATAATTCATTAATTAAATGAACGAGGTCATAGCGTTTATATTCAGATAATGTTGTCATTAAAACAACAAGATCAGATTTGTTTAATTTAAATAAATCATTTTTAATATTGAAAAGATCAAGTGAATATTTTATCTTTTTAATAAAATTAATATTCTTTACACCACCATTAACACGATAATCATTAATTATATTTTTATAAGAAAATGGTTTTTTAATATTTTTTAATTTATTTTGAGTGTCATTTAAAAGTTTTAAATTTGAATAATAAAAAACTTTATCAATAAAGATAGATAATAGCTCATTGTCTAGATATGAATCTTTAAATAATATGTCACCATATTCAGGAATAGAATATCTCGTTTTTTTGTTGTAAAAAGAAACGACACCATTAATTAAATTTTGATGCGTTTCATTATTTTGATTGTTTTTATAACTATGTTTTATAGTGTAAATCCTACCATCAAGTTCCTCTATAAATAGCCATTGAAATTTTAAATAATGGTTTATCTGAATATTAAGAACAAGAAAAACATTTTCTTGTATTTTATCACTAATATTTCTTAGGTCATGGTGAGACAATGTTTCATAAGGTCGCATTTTTTTTATATCAATAAGATATCTTGTGTTTTTTGTGTAATCTTTTAATGACTCGAAACCAAAAGCTTTGACAATACATTCAGCGATTAATTTTTTTCTTTCTGATTTCGTCATTAACATAGAATAAGAATAATATGTTTTTTTGTTTGCAAGCTTAATATCTTCTGAGATTTGACTTTTAGAACCAAATAACAAATGGTGAATCTTATTGATTTTTTTATTTAAATCTTTTCTTTTTATATAATACATATAATACCTAATTAAAACTCAATATTATTTTATCAAAAACAATAAAAAAATGCAAATAAAAAGCCTTGTAAGAACAAGGCTTTTAGAAATAAACAATAGCTACCACTATCGAGCAGAAGTAACACTTTTAGGATAAAAACAACCAGTGTATTTTTCATTATAAGTATATAATTGAGAAGGTCTAAAAGATCCTTTTTTTACTTTTTCGCCTTCACATTCAATCAATATGCCAGAACTTTGAATACGAGAACGATATCTAGAATTATCTAATTTTTGATCAATTAAAAATTCTGTTAGTTCTCTTAGTTCATTAATAGTAAATTTTTCATCTAAAAAATGAATTGGCGAAGTTGTATATTCTGCTGCGTATTTTAATTTCTTATAAGCCATTTCAAGGACTTCATTGTGGTTAAAGGCAAGATTTAATTTTAAAGCGTCTTCAACTTTCATCCAAACTGTCTCAAAAGGTTGATCCTCCGAACACTCTGAAACTTCTGATTCTCTTAATATAGAATAAAATCCTAAGTTAATGGTTGTGATTCGAGTAGGATCAATGTATTTACCAGAAAAAGCATGAAATTGAACTAAACTTCTTGAAATAGAAACATTTGTTTTTTCTTTAAGTGCATAATGAGCAGCGTCTTCCATTGTATCAAATTCAGTAATGTCAAAAAATCGATTTGGTAAACAGAAAACATCTTGATAAACAGCAGCATCTTTTGCTCTCTTATATAATAAGACTTTAACCTCACCTTCTTTATAAATAAAAGGTGCGATTGTTACACCAGCATTTGGTCGTGTATGTGAAAATTTGTCAGTATTGTAAACCATGATAAACCTCTTAATTTATTTATTAAAGTTATACTAACACACTTAATTGACTTTTGCAACTATCAAAAAAAACAAATAACAAAATTAATTATTTTAACATTTATGAAACATTTAGCTTGATAAACTGGTCTAATCAGTATACAATCTATTTAAAACAGTTGTTTGAAAATGAGTAAAATCAGGAGGAAATTATGAATAATAAGATATTCAAGACCTTACAAGCTAACATGCCAAAAATATCAGCAACAGAAAAAGCAGCATTAGACTCTGGTGATATCTGGTTAGAAGCTGATTTATTTAAAAATGAAATAGATTGGCACTCTTATAAAAATATAGATTTACAAAAACTAACAGAAAAAGAACAGTCTTTTATAGATAATGAGTTAGAAGAATTCTTATCAATGGTAGACAGTTATGAAATAAACAACAAAGAAGAAATACCTCTTGACTTAATGGATTTCATGAAAAAAAATAAGTTCTTTTCCTTTATAATTCCAGAAGAATATGGTGGATTAGATTTTTCAGCCTATGCAAACTCCGTTGTAGTATCCAAGATAGCAAGTTTAAATTCAAGCTTGGCTGTCACTGTTATGGTTCCAAATTCATTAGGACCTGCTGAATTACTGAAAAAATACGGAACAAAAGAAGAAAAGGAAAAATGGTTGCCTAAATTAGCAACAGGTGAAGAGTTTCCTTGTTTTGGATTAACCTCTCCATTCGCAGGAAGTGACGCAGGTTCAATCCCAGACAAAGGTATTGTTGTCAAAAAAGAAATAGACGGTGAATTAAAAACAGGGATATCTTTAACAATAAATAAAAGGTATATAACATTAGCCCCAATTGCAACAGTGATAGGTTTAGCATTTAAAGTTGAAGATCCTGACGGCTTACTCGGTGAAAATAAAGATCTTGGTATAACTTGTGCGTTAATTCCTTCTGAAACAGAAGGTGTATCAACAAAAGATTATCATAAACCAATGAATATGGCTTTTAGGAATGGAACAATTAAGGGCAAAAATGTATTTATTCCAATTGATTATGTAATAGGTGGAAAAGAAAACATAGGTAAAGGTTGGGAGATGCTAATGGCTTGTCTTGCAGATGGTCGTGGAGTATCACTTCCTGCCTTAGCAACAGCTAAAAGCCAAATGAATACATATCAAACATTTGCTTACTCAGAGGTAAGAGAACAATTTAATACTCCAATTTCAAAATTTGAAGGTGTAGAAGAAAAACTATCAGAAATGATCTTAAAAACTTACATAAATGAGGCAACAAGAACACTAACATTAGCAGGTTTAGACAAAAAAATTAAACCCGCAATAGTAACAGCAATTACGAAATATCATACAACAGAATTTGCAAGAGATATTTTAAATAATTCGATGGATATAATGGCTGGTAAATCTATTATTCAGGGTAAAAACAACCCAAGTTGGGATTCATATACAGGGATGCCTATAGCAATCACAGTTGAAGGTGCGAATATATTAACAAGAAACTTAATAATATATGGTCAAGGAGCAATAAGATGTCATCCATTTATTTTAAAAGAAATGGAAACATTCGATAACAATGATGAAGACCGTTTCAATGAGTTGCTAAAGGAGCATGCATTATTCTTTTCTAAAAAATTAGCTAAAACTATAATTAAATATCCGTCATTAGCTTTATCTTCAAAAAGATCAATGTCAGGATTAAAATCTTATATGGATTATTATAGTTCTTTATTTTATTTACTTTCAGACGTTTCATTGTTAACGTTAGGTGGTAAATTAAAATTTAAAGAAAATGTATCTGCTAGATTAGGAGATATTTTAAGTTATTTATATATGGGTGTAGCTGTTGTTTCTTATTATGAGAAAAACAAATCTACTGAAAATGAAATTATAGCTATTTCTTCATTAAGACTGTTAATGAAAGAAATAAACAACAGTTTAGAAGAATTCTATAGTTTATTTCCTAATAAGTTAGCAATAAAGCCTCTTCAGTTTGTAACAACACCACTTGGGCGATTTGATTTTAATCCTTACCCAAGTGAAAACAGAAATGTTTTAAAAGCTTACTCTAATGAAAGTCTTCAAAGTCAAATGTTGAATTTGGTTGATTTGAAAAATGAAAGAACTTCTGTAAATACAATGCATAAAGCTTATTTAATGAAGAAAGAACTTAAAGAGGTTTTAGAAAAAATTAAAAGGGCGGAAATAACAGATTTAGTTAATCCATTTGAAATAGCGAGAGATAAAAATATAATAAATGAAGAAGAATTTACTAAATTAAAAGAATATCAGGATTTGATGTTGAAAGTAATAAATGTAGATGAATTCTCAGATTAAAATAAAGCAATAACATTAATAAAGACAAGGAAACTTGTCTTTTTTTTTGATTTTATATCAAAATATAATATGATTTTTAATAGATATAAACAAAAGGAATTAAAATGAAAAAAGGAAAACTAACATTGTTTGCAATATTGTTATCCTCTTTAACTGCAACAGCAGCAAACTATGTCGTAATAATAGATAAAGAAAACAACGATTACACAAACGGATGGACAAATTGGTATAATATAAATACAGAATATGATTGCAATAACTATTCACCATTAGCATCTGATATAGATAAAGGCGTTGAATTTGATCAAACTTACAACTGTAAACAAGATCAAGAAAGAACAAAAGGCTTAAACTCTGAAACAAGAACAATAATAATAAATCATAATCAAAAAGAAATAGGAACACACGAATATCAAACATGTTTAGATTGGAAAAATGCTGGTCATCATACTGATGGAATGTATAATATAAATCCAAAAGGCAATCAAGAAATATCTGCTTACTGTGACATGACAACTGAAGGTGGTGGCTGGACTTTGGTATTTTATAGTAATTCAGATAATGTGTCGCAATCAACAGTAGCAAATGGCGACTGGAATGTTGGGTCTAATATTAATTACTCATTGTTATATTCATTTAAGGAAATTAAAAGAAATAATAAATATGAATTTTTCATTCATGATAGTTCTAGTATTAAAAGAAATGCTATATTTACTCAAACAAACTCATATTTAGAAAATCCAACGAACAATTCCTTTACTCAAACAGGTGGTAACTTTTATTATTCAAGTCATGCTTCTGCTACTACTTGGAAAGGTTTAGCAATGGCGACTTATGGTGAAACAGATATGAAAGCCCGATGCACATTAGCAATGGCTAGTTATGGTTCTACTTGGACATATTGCTTACAAGATCAATATTCGGGTTCATACAGAACAGGTCCTTGGTTCTATGACGGCGGATACGATTCAGGATCTCAACAATGGGTTAAAATATATCAAAGATAAAAAAGAAAAGTCGCATGGTGCGACTTTTTTTATTCTTCATCTATCTTATCATATAAAGGAACCCATTCTTTTAAATCTTTTTTAAATGCTCCTGTATAACCCAAAACAAATCTCCCAAATTCAACTGTATGCGTATCTAAACCTTCTCTTATTATTATTAAAATTTTATCAATTTCATCTATATTGCCTTGCCCCATAAAATGATCTATTTTTTTTAACAAATCTCTCTTTTTATCGTTATCCATATGTTCCTCTTCAAAAAAATATCATTATTAATTATCATATTTAAATAAAAAAAATCAAGTCTTTTTTTTGACCTATTATCTAGAAAATGATTTAATATAAATGTATAAAGAAAAAAGGAAGATAAGCCGAATGAAATTATTAATTTTAACATTAGCATTAACAACTACCTCTGTTTTTGCAAGTAATATACCTGTTAAACAATTTAAAGATGACAAAATTAAAGAGCAAGCAATTGAAAATGTAGAAAATAATTATATTTATAAAAAAGATGAATCTGAAAAAAATGAATTAGTTGTTAAAAAAGTAGATAAAAAATCTTCTTGTATGGAAAGCGGATATAAAATGATAACAGAATTTGATAATTTAATGTCAATAAAAACAGGCGAGACAGCTCTCTTACTTGAAGAGATTCAAAAATCAGAAACATGGTTAAATTTACAAGATGAAGAAAAAAAGCTATTGGCTAAATTTTTAATAAAAACAAACAAAACAGAAAACAAAAAGACAAAAATTAAATTTAAAAAAGAATTGACAGAAGCAATTATCGAAAGATGTCAGTCTTTATAATATAATAAAAAAAGATTTTCTTTTTCTTGCATTTTTAGGAAATCTAAATTATTATAGATAAAAATTAAAAATGCTAAATTAGTAGAGTAAAATATAGTAGGAAACATTAGGAATGAATAAATTAGAATTATTAATAGAAGAAAGGACTGATCTTCAAGAATCACTTGCATGTGTATCAGAAGGTTTAAAAAGATTAAATTTACTAAGAGACGCTGATTTTCATAGTTCATTAGAAACAACAGTAGAGCAATTCAAAAACAGAATTCAATACTTAGACGAACAAATAGAGAAAACAAAACAAAGCATTGGTGGTTTAACAGAAACAAGCAGTAAAAAAGGTCATATACTGACAGCAAAAAATAATGAAGGTAAAGATATGTTCTTACGTTTAAGATTCTTTAGAGAAGGACTTAAGGGTGAGGATTGGACTGACGCTATTTTATTAGAATGGGTTGATCAATTTAACGATGAATGCTTTATGCAGTTTGAAGAGTATCAAGTAGGTAATAAAATATTTTCAGAAGAAAAATTCAAAGAAGTATTTAAACATTATCAAAAAAATAAGAACATAAGTGCAAACATACAAAAGAATACCATGAACTTTAAACAAACTGAGAAAGAAACAACTCAAAGTTATATATTCTTAGATGATATAAAATAATAAAAAGACAAACAAAAAAGACTTGACAGAAAATCAAGTCTTTTTTTTTATTTTGAAAATTTATCTAGTTTAAAATCTTCAACAATTTGTTTATTCTCTTTAATTTTCTGATATAATTCTGGTAAATCTTCTACCCCGAAAGCATTATTGACTTTAATCATAAATAAAGCAGCAACAAAAGCTTCTTCATTGTAAGGATGACCTGTTAAGTCAGACACATATTCATAAGCACGTTGAGTTTTCGCAACTCTATGTATCATTGTAAAAGAAATATTATTTTTGATAGCGACTTCAACCATTTTTTCGTCACCTTTATGAACAGCTTCCAGTTCTCCTTTATATAATGGTCGTGCATAGAATTTACGATCAGGGTTATCTTCAAAGAATTGTTCATCTTCTTTATGCCAAATACCTAGTGTTTCTTCAAACACATTCATTTGCATTTTTTGATTACCATGAACAACATTGTCTAGCATTCTTTCTATATTAGGGTCTTCAACAACTTCACAAGAATAAGGATATCTATTTTCTATTAATCTCTTTTCAATGACTAATATTGTTTCTTTTTGTTTTTCTTTTGTTTGTTTGTCTTTTTTATATTCGCACTTTCTACAAGTAATATAATAAAGAATCTCATTAGTTTTTTTATTCTTAAAAATATTAAGCTCACCAGCATGCTTAATTCTTCTTTCACAAGAAGGACACAATGCTTTTTTCTTTTCTATTCTTTTTAAAACAATTTTTGCATTAAAATCTCTTAATGAAATATTTTTTTCTGCCATTGTCTGTTTCTCCTTTATTTAATAGATAAAAAATACCATTAACAAAAATAAAATCAAATTATTTTTTTTTAATAATATAATCTATTTATTCTAAAATATTATATTTTTTCTTATTATTAAAAAAAATATTATAAAAAAACAATTAGATATTTTTATCAATAAGTAATAGAAAAAACAAATATCATAATACCATTAAAAATATAATAAAATACAAAATATATTTGACGCATAGTATTATAGTGTTAATTTGATTACAGGTAAGCACAAAAGGAAACAGTCTTTAAGACAACGTGCTTAATCTTATTTTTAATAACATATATTAATATTTAAAGGAGTAAAAATATGTTTAGTTTAATTATTTCAATCATCGCAATCGCACTTGTTGCAGCACTAGCACTAGCTTCAATCTACTACGGTGGAGATGCATTCCAAGAAGGTACTGCTAAATCAGAAGCTTCTACAGTAATCAACCAAGGTCAGCAAATTCAAGCTGCTGTTACTATGGCTGAAATCGACGAAGTTGTTGTTTCTAATTTACAAACAGATTTAGTAGATAGCGGTGAATACTTAAAAGAAGTTCCACAAGTTCGTTCTAACGCTTGGACTTTAAACGGTAATGTAATCGAAGTTGACGTAG